>JBKBPQ010000001.1:0-434545 GCA_046293155.1 Allosphingosinicella sp.
CGGGCCGGCGTTGCAACATCGCAGGGATCCGCGGATCGACCGAGGCAGGCGCTGATCTTGCGCGCCGCACCAGCGACGTCATCCCTACGACGAGCAGCCGGCGCAGATATCGATCGCCCATAGCTCGCGCGCGAACGCGCCCGCCGGTCACCAGATCACCGATGCGCACCTTCACCAGATCGCAGCCACGGAGCTTGCTGTCGATCGCTAAATCGAAGAGAGCGCGATCCCTGAGCCTCCGCTCCCGTTCCAACCAGAAGCGGATCGCCCAGACCTGCTTCGGCTTCAGCGGCCTCTTTGCTCCGAGCTTGTGTCCCGTATTCCATGCGGGTCGATGATTCTGTGCCGGATCGTAGACCGAGTGTCCCATGCTGCTTCTTCTCAACGGCCGAGAATTCGGCCGCGATGAGAACGAGGGTTCGCGTTGGAGCAGTCTGGCCGGAAGCGAACAGGCGGGGTTTCATACACCGAAGTGGAAAAGCCGCCGTTCGTGTCGGCATATGCTGACACCGCCTGCGTCCATTTGGAGGCTCTAGGGATACGCTCTCAACCGACTTTGCCCGGTCCGCTCAGTTGGCACCGGTGGCCCTCGCTTCGATTGTCCCGACACCGGCAGGGCTAGGGGTCGTTTGGCAGGAACAACCCGTCTCCGCCTCAGCAAAACCGGCGAGGAGCATATCGAGATCGTCAGGTGCGACGGAAGGCGACCATTCTCCAGCCACGAACTCCCGTGCCGGAGCATGGCGGCCGTAGTGTCGCCTCCTACATGCGGACGCGCGCGCGGGCGTAGAAATAGCGCCCGGGGATGTCGTGTGCCGTCTGCGAGAAGTTGTTCGCTTCGCAGGTGACGCAGCCGGGCGTTTCGACGTCGAACAGGTTGTTGACCCCGAAGGCGAAACCAAACTGGTCGTCCGGACCCACGTCGAACCGCACCTGGAGATCGGTGTAGAACACCGAGTCCATCACGTTGCCGCCCACTTCCTCCAGTTCCGAGATATAGCGGCCGATGAGCGTCAGGCCGAAATCGCCGGAGTCGAGATCGACCACGCCGACCGACTTGAATTCGGGAAAGGCCTGGGCGGGGGCGCCGACCTGGGTGCCCTCCCTGCTCAGCAGATCCGGCCCCGTGGGGCCCGGAACGACGACGTCGAAATTCTGCAGGAAGGTGCTGTTCCAGGTGAAGCCGAGCGTGCCGATGCCGGTCTCCAGTCCGCGATAGGCGATGTTGACGTCGATCCCGTCCGTCCTGATCGCCGCGATGTTCTGGAGGAACCCCTCGACCTCGATCAGCTCGCCATTGACCCGGGTCACCAGGCCGCAGGTCGCCGGGTCATTGGTCAACAGGCAGTTGAGCACTGTGGTCGCGCGGGGAATGGCCTGGATCGCGCCGAGCACCTCGATGTCGTAATAATTGACCTCGAGCGACAGGCCCGGCAGCCACGAGGGGCTGTAGACGCCGCCGAAGACGTAGCTTTCGGACGTTTCGGGGGCGAGGGCCTGATTGCCGCCGGTGGTCACCGAAATCTGGGCGTTGGCTTGCTGGTAGCTGCCGTTGGCGGGCACCCCGGCCGCGATGCATGCGCTCCTGACCTGGGCATCGTTGGCGAAGCGCCGTGGCGCCAGGTTGCCCGGATGGGACGAGCACGGATCGTCGAGCACCTCGTCGAAGCGCGACTGGGTCCCGAACAACTCGCCGATCGACGGGGCGCGGAAGCCTTCGGCCCAGCTGCCGCGGAACAACAGGTCCTCGATCGGCTGCCAGTTGATCTGGGCCTTGAACGTCGTCGTCGCACCCGAGGTCGAATAATCGGAGTAGCGGGCGGCCCCGGTCAGCTCGAGCCGGTGGAAGAAGGCCGTGTCGCGGAGCAGGGGCAGGCGAAGCTCGGCATAGGCCTCGCGGACGTCGTAGCCGCCGCTGGTCGGCTGCGCCGGGATGTCGGAGCTGAACCCGGCGGACACCACAGGGTCGGGGTCGAACCGCCCCTCCAGGTCGCGATATTCGACGCCTACCGCAAGGCCTACCGGGCCGCCGGGAAGGTCGAACAGGCTTCCCGAAAGGTTCGCGGTCGAGTCGAACTGGCTCTGCTCGCTGCTGTCATTCTGCTCGAACGTCACGAAGTTGATCATCTCGGGCGTGATCGAGCCGAAGCCGCCGAACAGGTTGAACGGGACGCAGGGCGCGGTGCAGCCGGAGATGGGGCCGAGCGCCTGGCGCAGCAGCGACGAGTTGATGTTGCCGAACATCGTCTGATCGGCCTGGTTGCGGCCGTAGGAAGCGCTGACGTCCCAGAACCAGTTGCGGCCCCCGATCTGGAATTCGCCGTCGACGCTGGCGACGCCGTAGATGGTGTCGACCGTCTGGTTGAACCGGCGCGGCCCGCCTTCGAGGAAGCGCCGGAAGATGGCGCCGACATTGTTGTTGCTGCCGCCGAGGTCGACTCCGAACGGATTGAACGGGTTGGTGGCGCTGACCACGATGTTGCTGAGGACGGGGGTCAGGCCGGATGTCGGTCCAATTCCGAACGGCAGGGGCGCTGCCTGATTGCGCGACTCGCGCTGGTTCCAGAGCGCCCGCAGCGAGACGTTGACGCTGTCGGACAGCTCGTAGCGGAGGTTGCCGAACAGGCCGATCCGCTCCAGCGGGATCTGGAGGAAGTTGAACGGCTGGAAGTTGAACCGGTCGGCCGGGCTGACGAAGCCCCGGAAGTCCGCGGGCGTCGGGCGACGCCCGATCACCGGCGCGATCAGGGTCGCATTGCCGCCGACGAAGATGCTGCCGGTGTAGCGCCCGTTGGGCGTAAAGCTGGAACAGGTCGCCTGGCAGGCGCTGGTGTACGGCTCGGGAAAGGCCGACAGCGCGCGCTCCCCGGAGAAGACCGGGTCCTGCCGGACATAATTGCCGCCGACCACGACCCGCAGCGGACCGTCGCCGCCATTGCCCCAGCTGAGCTGGTAGTTCTGTGTGAAGCCGTCGCCTTCGTCATAGCCGCCGATCTGGGCCTGGGCGAGGAAACCCTCCTGGCGGCTCTTGGTGATGATGTTGACCACGCCGGCGATCGCGTCGGAGCCGTAAATGGCCGACGCGCCGTCCTGAAGCACCTCGACGCGCTCGATCGCGCTCTCGGGGATGGAATTGAGGTCGGTCGAGCCCGGCACGCCGCTGGCCGAGGCGCCGAGCACGTAGCGCATGCCGTCGACAAGCACGAGGACGCGGCGCGAGCCGAGGTAACGAAGGTCGATCTCCGCCGCGCCGGCGCCGACTCCGCCGCCGTCGGGCGGGTTGCCGAGATTGCCGCTGTTGTTGAATCTGGAATTGAGCCCGCCTCCCGAACTCGGCAGCCGCTGGAGCACATCGTTGATCGAGTTGAGGCCGGTGCGCGAGATGTCGTCCTGGTCGACGAAGACCACTGGCGCGTCGAGGTCGAGCGGATTGCGGCGGATTCGGGAGCCGGTCACGGTGACCACGTCTTCAGCCTCGATCGGGTTGCCCTGAGCGTCGGTTCGGACCGGCTGGTCGGGCTGAGTGCCCTGCGCGGCCGCCGGGGTGGCTAGGAACGCGGCGACCAGAGCTACCGCCGCACAACCCGAACGCACGTTGACGCTTACGCTAGCCATGTCCGCCTCCATTGGCTCCAGTTCGACGCGAACAAGAGAGCCAGATAAGCATGAAATCGAAAAGCCAATTCTACTGGCCCACGACTTTTTCCTCCTCTTGTTGCAGCAACGTCACGATTCGCAGTTTCACTTCACTACGTTCGGCCTGCCCACCTCCGCTTTCAGGCGGCCTTGGACAGCTCGCCAACGGAGGAAAATGGGCGCGTAAGAGTCTGCTTCTGGGCCGGCAAGGACCGGTGCCAGCTTTCGCATTGGGCGCGGAGCCGACCCGGCCGGATCTGGCTGCAAGGCGACGTTCGGCTCTCCGTCAAATGCACGCTGCTGCGGACGTTTGTTCTGCTTTCCTTCCACCCCAGCTTCAGCGATAAGGAATGATGGAAAAAAGGACGTCTGACGCAGCGGTCATTCTAGCCTCAGTCGAGCCCCGCTTCGGCTCGGCCGAGTTCGCTCAACATTGGTTCGAGAAGGAGCCGTTGTCAGGCTTCAGCGGGCAGACGGCCGCGCAATTGGTTGAAGCAGGGCGAACGGCGGAAGTTCGGCACTTCGTCGCGGCAGTCGGCGCTGGCATCCACTCCTAAGCCTCCTACGCCCGCAAGCCGTTCTGACCACAAGCGGACTGTCAGCTTCCGGCAAGGCGATCTCGCAAACCTCGAGAACCCCGAGCTACGACCGGACTGGAGCCCCGCCATCACGCGCCTCGCGGATCAGAAGAGCAACTCGTGCGAGGGACACCTTCCCCGATACAGCGTCACCATCCGATTGAAGCCCGCCGCATTCGCCAGCTGCTCTCGATGTTCCAGGCGGGGGAAGGAGCCGAGCGAGCTGGTGCTGGACTTCCAGCACGTAGAACCCCCGGGGGTTAGAGCCCGTGGCAAGCGATCAAGACTGGTGGGACGACTTGCACTTTCCGAAGGTCGCGGCGACGAGCTTCTGGCTGGACTGGGGAGCACGCAGTTGACCGGCTCCCTCAATTCCACAAGACGCGCAGTAGGCTACGTCACGATGTAGCTGAATCCGCCGTAGCTGTTCGGCGCTATCGCGAACCCCTGAAAGTAGAAGAGCAGCTTTTCTGCAACAATCGGGTCAGTCGGCTTGCCCATCTCGTAGTGGAACACCGTTTTGAGAGACTCGCCGATCGCGTCGGCGACCTGACGATGCGTGTTGCCGACCGCTGTGCGGGCCGCCCGGCACGTTGCAGGCGACATCGTGTCGAGGCCCCGCGCCCAAATCCGGCGGAGCTTAGTCGAGCACCAAGGGCAATAGTATATCGGAAACGTACGCTCTGTCGGGTCATTGGGAATGGTGAGAGCGTAAGTCCGCCACCGTTCCTCGTAATGGACGAGCCGCTCGGGATAGGCTTGGTGAGCGTCGCGGGTCTCCTCGACCTGCTCCCGCATTGTTCTGCAGCAATGCGTCATTTTGGCCGCTCCCGTGAGCCTGGCTGATGACGGGAATTGAACAGAAATTACAGTCACCTGCAAGTCGGCGGTCCAAAGCTCTCGGGCAGGACTAGCGTCCGGGCACATCCAGCGTCCGCTTCGGGCGGCTTCTCCGACCGTCTGGATGTGGGCCGAAGCCAGACTCAGGGTTCTCGTCGACTCGAGCAGATGCCGGACATTGGGCGCGCGCTAACATCGGCCTCGCAGCGCCCGCCGTGTCCGCACAGTTGGCGATGTCATCAAACCGCCTTCAAAACCTAACGCGCGGTTTACCGGTGACCGCTAGCCGGGCGATCGAAAGGAACGGCAATGCTCGGCAGGTTTGCCACTTCGGACATCGCGGTAGAGTGGCTCGTGCAGCCGATTCCTCGATCTGAGACCTATATCAGCGAACGAGTCTGCATCCGGAGCACGGCACGGCTCGTGGATGCGGTGGAGATGTTTCAGAACGCGCCGGAGCTCCGCCTTCTCCCTGTGGTGGACGACCATCAGCGTCCTATCGGCGCAGTGTTCGAACAACAGATGCGCGGTATTCTTTTCAACCCGTTCGGCCATGCGCTTCTCAAGAACCCAAGCTATGGCGACAATCTTCGCCGGCACATCCGCCCCTGCCCGATCGTGGAGGCTGGCTCCTCCACGGAGCTGATGCTCGACGTTTACGCCCGCCAGCAGGGAAATTGCGAGGGGCTGATCGTCACCCGCCACGGCAAGTTTGCCGGAGTCATCGGAGATAAAGTCCTTCTGCACCTCGCTGCTGAACGTGACGCGGAGATCGCGCGGGAACGGTCGGCTCGATACGACCGCATAGAGCAGGCAAGCGCCTCCTTTCGCGGCGAGGTGTCGCGCCTTGCTGCCGAACTTACCGCGATGGCGGATAAGGTTTCGGGCGCGGCAGCATCGATGGGCGAGCGGGCGCGAAGCAATGGAGACCACTCCGCGATGGTCGCAAACGCGGCGTCTCAGGTCGCTTGCAGCATGAAGGAAATTGCGGGTCGTTCTCGCATTCTGGCGGGCACTTTCCAACAGGTGGAGGAGAGAACGGCAGAGGCCAAGCAGGTCGCTACCCGCGCTGTCGGGCTGGTCGGCGAAGGCGGAAGGCAGGTGCAGACGCTCTCGCTCGCGGCGGAGGAGATCGGGGAGGTGACGGAGCTCATCGACACGATCGCCCGCAAGAGCTCGATGCTTTCGATCAACGCAACCATTGAAGCCGCCCGTGCCGGCGATGCTGGAAAAGGCTTTTCGGTAGTGGCGACCGAGGTGAAATCTCTGGCCGCTCAGACCCGCACTGCCGCAGCCAAGATCTCCCAGCGGATTCTGAATATCCGTGCGGCGATATCGCATGTGTCCGAAGGCCACGGAGGAATGAACGAGATCGTCCATTCGGTGGAAGAGATGTCGGCATCGACATTCGAGGCGATGCAGGATCTGCGCACGGCGATGGAGTTCATCGCTCGCAACGTCGAGGAAGCCGGCACCGCTACTCAACATATTGACGCCAACGCGGCGCGCATCAGCGGGACAGCCTCCCAAGCGGCAGAGGCGGCAGGCGAACTGCTGGGGATGGCGTCAGGTGTCTCGGATCAGGGGCATACGGTTCAATGCCGAGTCCTCGAGTTTCTGGAGCTTGTTCGAACGGCTTGAGCTATCCTTGATCGTCGCGCTGGATCCCCCCGATTCCCACCGGGTGCCGGTGCAACCAGGTGCGGCCCAGCGCCTGGAAGTAGCGTGAGCAAGACCCGAAATATGCTAAGCAGTTCTGTTAGGCGCGGCACCGGGTGCGGCGGCGGATGGCGGTCGCGCACGTTTCACAGGTTAACACCGCGTTTGAGCGAAGCCATGGGTAACGAAGTCGAATTGAAGCTGGACCTCATGGCTGAGGCTGCCGCTGCGCTCGAAGCGACGCCATGGGCGGGTGATGCCAAGGTCGCGAAGCAAATCTCGATCTACTTCGATACGCCTGATCTGGCCTTGTCGAAGGCGGGGATCTCGCTCCGTATCCGCCGATCCGGCGGGAAACGCATCCAGACTGTCAAAGCGGATGGCGCCGGAGCAGCCGGCCTGTTCGTGCGCTCAGAATGGGAACGGCCCGTCACGGATGACGTGCCGGTCCTCGACGACACCACACCGGTCCGGGCGCTGCTCGGCGACGCGGTCAACGGCATCGGTCCGACATTCGAGGTGCGGGTCGAACGCCGCAGCTGGATGGTCCACCAGGACGATGCCGTAATCGAGCTGGTGCTCGACCGCGGAGAAGCGGTGGCGGGCGAGCGGTCGACCCGGATCTGCGAAATCGAGCTGGAGCTGCAGCAGGGCGATCCCTCCGCCCTGTTCGCATTCGCCCGCCGGATCGATGCTATCGCACCCGTGCGTCTCGGAGTGCAGACGAAGGCCGAACGTGGTTATCGACTTCTCGGGCCCGCCGCGCGGCTGTTCAAGGCCGAGCCGGTCGCTCTGGCCAGCGATATGACAGCGGCCGAGGCATTCCGGCAGATCGTGCAGAGCTGCCTCCGGCAGTTCCGACTGAACGAAGGGCTGTTGCTGGTGTCGCCGGACGCCGGATCACTGCACCAGGCGCGGGTGGCTCTGCGTCGTCTCCGCTCCGCATTTTCGATCTTCAAGCAGATGATCGACGAGAGCGGCAGCGCGGCGCTGCGCGCGGAGTTGCGGTGGCTCGCCTCGGAGCTCGGCGAAGCCCGCGACCTCGACGTGCTCCTCGAGCGAGCTCCCCCCGGCGACCTTCGCGCCAAGATCTCAGCGGCGCATGACGCCGCTTATGGTCGAGTGGCGGAGGTGCTGGCATCGACGAGGGTGCGCGTGCTGATGCTCGATCTGACGGAATGGACCTTGAGCGGCGACTGGCTGAGCGGGCCGGGTACGGCTCGCGATCGGGACATGCTTGCGCGCGACTTCGCTGCTGCCGCCCTCGATCGGTTTCGCCGCAAGGTGAAAAAGGGCGGGCGGGGCCTCGCCCGCGTCGACGACGAACTGCGTCACGAGGTCCGCAAGGACGCCAAGAAGCTACGCTATGCATCGGAGTTCTTCGCCCGCCTGTTCGCGAGCAAGCGCGAGCAGCGGCGGCACCGGAAATTCGTCGCCGCGCTGGAGCAGCTGCAGGACCAGCTTGGGGCCCTCAACGACCTGGCGACCGTTCCGCCGATGCTGGACAGAATTGGCGGGGCCAGCGATCCTCAAGCTGCCGCGCTCCTGGCCGCTGACAAGCGTGAGACGCTGCTCGAACGCGCCGAGCATGCGCATGAGGACCTTGTCGATATGAAGAGGTTCTGGCGGTAAAACCAGTCAACGATGCACCACTTTTTTGCTCGTGCTGACCTACACTGAGCGTCTTTTGTGGATGGCTCCCGCATTGCAAGTGGCGATTTGACGTTTTGCCATTGGTCGGGTGCAGGCTTGTGTCCGGCCTGTTGATGCGGTCACTGACCGCTGGCCCTGATGGTATCCGCGAGCTGGGTTCCATTCTGCAATGCTGGCTTGATGCCACTGACACTCGGCGGGTTGACCCAGCTCCCGGTCTGACCGGTTTTCCATCACATCGCATCGTCCTCACAACCTCAGTAAGCTGGTTCTCCTCAGTTGATCATGCTGCCAGCGTCAGAGTTGCTGGCCGCCGATGGGTCTCGCCCCGGATCATGATGGCCCAGACGATCCGCGCCGTGTGGTTAGCCATCGCGACGGTTGCCAGCCGCACCGGCTTTCGTGCGAGCAGTCATTGATGCGCGGATCGACGGCCTCAGGGGTGACCCGGGCCCGCCAGACCAGCGAGGTCATGCCGACCACGAGGAGGCGACGCAGGTACTTGTCGCCCGTCTTCGAAATCCGGCCCATGCGCTCCTTGCCGCCGCTCGAGTTCTGAAGCGGCGTGAGCCCCAGCCAGGCCGCAAACTCCCGGCCTGACCGGAACTGGTGCGGATCCGTGACTGAGGCCGCAAGAGCCGTCGCCGAGATGACGCCGATGCCCGGGATCGTCGCCATCCTTTGCGACACCTCGGTCGACCGGTGCCAGACAAGGATCTCCTTCTCGATCACAGTCAGCTCTGCCTGCAGCGCCGCGATCTGCCGTGCCAGCCCTTCAACCACGCGTTGCGTCAGCACCGGCACTTGCTGCACATCTCCATCAACGAGCCTGGCAGAGAACGCCGGTGCATGATGCAGCCCACGCGCATCCCCACTCCCTGCTCGGCCAGAACGCCACGCATCATGTTCACCAGCTGTGTCCTCTGCTTGACCAGAAGATCCCGTGTCCGGTGCAGCGCAAGCGCCGCCTGCTCAGGTGACTTCACGGCAACGAACCGCATCGTCGGCCGTCACTGCTTCGCAGATTGCTTCAGCATCATTGGCGTCGGTCTTGCCGCGCCTCACCTAGGGCTTCACGTAAGCTGGTGGCATCAGCTTCACCTCGTGCCCAAGCGCCGCGAGCTCCCTCGCCCAATGAATGCGAAGTGCCGCACGCCTCCATGCCAACCTGACACAGCGCCAGCTTCCTGAAGAACGGCAGAACCTGCGAACGGCGCAGGCTCTTCCTCAAAACAACCTTGCCGTCCTTATCGACAGCATGAACCTGAAAAACGCTCTTGGCCAAATCGAGGCCGATCGTGCTAATCTCCATCTCGGGTGGCTCCCTGCTCGTGGACGCTCTGACAGCAACCACACTTTGGCACCTAGATGCCGGGAGCGGGAGCCATCCACCCCATCTGCAATGGGCGCCTCGCGGAACGTCTGAACCTAGCCGGAGGTACACCGTCCGCTCTTAGGAAGAGCGGAGGAGATAGTGGACGTTCGGCCGCCCGCGCATCATTCAGCCGCGATGCTGATCGAAACGTCGTCTCCGTTCCGCTCGAAAGGCCCTGATCACCGACGCGCGCGCAGGTTGACCGACGGCAGCCTTCGGTTAAGGCTCCAACGCGGGGTGCTTCATAAGGTGAAGCCATGGACACAGTTGCAGTCTCAACGACGCAGGCGGACAGCGCGGCAGCAGGAGCGGCTCTTGCAGCGCAGATAAAAGCCGCTCTGTCTCGGGCCCCTCACGTCATCATCCTGTTCGCCGCGCCGACTTATGATCATCCGCTTTTACTGCGGGCGCTGCAGGACGGGGTGCCGTCGGCACTCATCGTCGGCGCCTCATCAGCGGGCGAATTCACCAAGGACACGGTGGGCGTGGGGCTCGCAACAGCGCTCGCGATCCGCGACGAGGAATCGAAGTTTACCGCGCGGGTGGGGCATCGCCTGAAGGATAACCCGGCCGCAGCGGCGAACGAGATTGCCCGCGGCTTCGCGGGCCGTTCGGAGCATTCGTTCCCTCATCGATCGGCTTTGATCCTCACGGACGCCTTGGCGGGCTATGCTGACGCTCTAGCCGACGCTCTGACCCTCGAAACCGCAGGCGAGTATCAATTTTTCGGCGGCGGCGCCGGCGACAATGCGAGCTTCGAGCGCACGACGGTCTTTTGTGGAACTCAAGAATTCACGGACGCTGCCGTCGCCCTCGAAATCCTGTCACGAAAGCCCTTGGGAATTGGCGTCAGCCATGGTTGGGAACCGGCATCCGAACCGTTCCGAGTCACGGAAGCGACTGGGCTGAAGCTCATCAGCTTGAATAACCTACCGGCGGTGGAAGCATTCGAGGAGCATGCACAGGCCAAGGGCGAACATATCGACCGCGCTGCGCCGATACCATTCTTCCTCCAGAATATCATCGGAATCGACACCGGCAGCGGCTACAGACTGCGAGTTCCCCTTGCCGTCAACGATGACGGTTCCATCCATTGCGCAGCGGAGATTCCCGCCGGCAGCATCGTCCGCATCATGAAGAGCTCGCATGCCTCGGCTGCCGAAGCAGCCGAGCGTGCGACGGATGCAGCAATCGCTGGCATCGGTCCCAATCAACCGAAAGCCGCCTTGTTCTTCGACTGCGTCGCCACGCGGCTGAGATGTGGCGACCATTTCCAGACTGAAGTGGATGCGGTCACGAGCCGGATCGGCGATGCTGCGCTCGCGGGCTGCAACACCCACGGCCAGATAGCCAGGGCTGAAGGGCAGTTCGAAGGATTCCACAATTGCACGGCGGTCGTGTGCGTGTTCCCGGACTGATCGGTGCCCCACAATATCCATGAGATCGCCAATCGGCTCGCACGACCCGAGACCCGTGCCCAGGAGGCGGCGAGCATTGCGTTCGAGCATGGTGCCGAAGCCTTCCTCGTCTTCCTGCACGATCCGGAGATCGGCGCACTGAGGGTTGCGCCGGGATTCCCACAGACGCTACCCGGTGGACCGTTATGGCGCTCCTTTCTGAAGGAGCGCCCTGCTCCCGGCACTCCATGCACGTTGCAGCTCCCATTTCCCGATCAGGACACGCCCAAGCCGGCGCAGTGTTTCGCCTATGGCCCAGTAGTGTATCTGCTGATTGGCGGTGCGTCTCGGCTGCCGATCGAGCATTTCGCGGATGCCCCTCTGCTACCAGCGCTCCTGGAGGCAGAGGCGGCGCAGCTGGCGAGCAGCGGTCTCGTCCGCGCCGCGCGCGAGGCGACGGAGCGTGCCACGACCTTGGCCCGCGCCCTCGATCGCGCGCGAGCGGAGATCGGCAGCAAGGCGCTCGAGCTGTCCGTCGCCCTCTCGCGAGCCGACCACCTGAATTGCGAACTCGCCCGACTCAACGAGACGCTGGAGCAGCGGGTCGCCGAGGAAATTCGAGAGAGAATGGAGGTCGAGGAGGCGCTCCGCCAAGCCCAGAAAATGGAAGCGATTGGCCAGTTGACCGGTGGAGTGGCCCATGATTTTAACAACCTGCTCACGGTGATCATGGGCGGTCTCGACAGCATCCGGCGTCAGCTGGACGATCCGTCAAAAGAGCTGGACGTCGTCCGCCTTCGTCGTCTGCAGAGCATGGCGTTTCAGGGTGCCGAGCGGGCCGCGACGCTCACCTCAAGATTGCTAGCCTTCGCCCGTCGTCAACCGCTGAAGCCGGAGGCGATCGACATCAACAAGCTTGCAATCGGACTCACCGACCTGCTGCAGAGAACATTGGGCGAGAGAATCGCGCTGGAGACGGTCGTCACGCCCGGGCTATGGCTGGCGAGGGCTGACCCCGCTGAACTCGAAACCGCACTGGTGAACGTCGCGATTAATGCGCGCGACGCCATGCCCGACGGCGGCAAGTTGACGATCGAAACCGCCAACGTGTGGCTGGACGAGGAGTATGTCAGCACGCTCACCGAGCCGGTGCCGCCCGGTCAATATGTGATGCTTGCGGCTGCAGACACCGGTCACGGCATGGACCGGCAGACACTGGATCGTGTCTTCGAGCCGTTCTTCACAACCAAGGAGGTCGGCAAGGGCACCGGGCTTGGACTGAGCCAGGTTTACGGATTCGTGAGGCAGTCTGAAGGGCATATCCGAATCTACAGCGAGCCGGGAGCGGGAACCGCTATCAAGATGTATCTTCCTCGAGAAGCTGATCCGAAGACCAAGGTATCGCAGCCGCAGATCGATATCGCCGCAGACGGCGGGTCCGAGACCATTTTGGTTGTCGAGGACCATGATGGACTGCGCGAATATTCCACCTCGGTTTTGCGCGAGCTCGGCTACCAAGTTCTGGAAGCTCCTGAGGGCGGCCAAGCGTTGGAACTGCTGAAGACGCGACAGGATGTGCAATTGCTGTTCACCGACGTCGTCCTGCCGGGGCTGAATGGACGGCAACTCGCTGATCAGGCGTTGCGGGTCTGCCCCGACCTCAAGGTGCTGTTCACGACCGGCTACACGCGCAACGCCATCGTTCACAATGGACAGCTGGACCAGGGCGTGGATCTCATCAGTAAGCCATTCACCTTCGCCGCCCTCGCGACGAAGGTGCGCCAGATCCTCGATCGCTAGCAGCGAACACCTCCGTGAGTGGCCGATTGTGTTGAAAAACTCCCCGGTCCAACCGACCCGCAGGACAGCCTGCGAAATTGGAGACAATCCTTCTCCGTTGCCGGCAAAATCGCCATCGTGCGGCGCCGATTGGTCCATTTGTGAGTCAATTCTTGCTCGGACTCAGCCGCGCAATCCGTGCGCGGCCTCCAGCGGGACTTTTTCAACACAATCGGCCGGAAGCGGACCGTCGGCTCACGAACGCAGCCCGCCGGAGATCAGGCTCTTTGCCGTACTCGTTCAGATACCAAAGAAACTGGGGGGTGGAGTGGCACCGGCGCCGCGCCGTGTTCGCATCCCTTTCGGTCACTTGGCGGCTCCCACTTTGTGAACTAGGTGCACTCGCGAGGAGCTACTCGACTTGATCAAGACGGACAGTGGACTAGCGACGGCAGCAGCCGTGGGCAGTTTGGGCGCGCTCACTGCGGCCGCCTCGTGCTGCGTACTGCCCCTCGCATTGGCGGGCGCCGGCGTCAGCGCCAGCGCCTTCGCCTCGCTTGTGCCTCTGCGCTTACCCCTCTCGCTGATCGCGCTGCTCGCCGTTCTAGCGGGCTGGTTCTTCCTCTACAGGAGGACACGCAGCTGCGTTGTCGATTCGGCCTGCGCGCGACCCTCCCGCAGCACACCGGTGCTGCTGGTAGCTGCGACTCTCTTCGTGCTGCTTTCCCTGTCGTGGCCGCTCTTCGAGGCCTCCCTTGTTTCGGTGCTTCAATGATCCAGCTGCGCGCCACGATAACCTGCCCGAGGTGCGGGCATTCCGTCACGGAAGAGATGCCGACAAACGCCTGCCAGTTCTTCTACAATTGCGGCGGTTGCGGCGTGAAGCTGAAGCCGGAGGCGGGCGACTGCTGCGTCTTCTGCTCGTTCGGCGACGTGCCTTGTCCGCCGATCCAGCAAGCGCGGCAGAACGGCTCGTCCGCCGGGTGCTGCGGCTAGGAGTTCCTCACCGCGTCCCATGATCGGCAACCGGATACCGGGGCGTGGTGTGGTCCAGTGACCCAACGGCGCGTCTCGCCGCGAGCTGGTCGGCACGCGTAATGAGATCCACCGGGGCCTGTCCGAGCTTCGGGGGAGGCGAGCCCGATCAGCTCGTGCCGGAACATCAGCATTGCGCCGGTGGCGGAGGCCATCAGCACGTAGAGCGCCACGAACAGGCCGAGAACTCGGTGCAGCCGGCGCAGCACGCCGCGCCGGCTGCTTTTGGACGCCATCAGAAGGTGCCCTGCCAGCGCAGGGTAAAGGCGCGGCCGCGGCCTGAGACATAGTCACGGTTGGTGACGAAGGTCGCCGTCTGCGAGAAGTAGCTGATGTACTGCTCGTCGAAGATATTGCTGACCGCCAGGGTGAAGCGGCCCGCGTCGCCGGCGTTGTAGCTGACCAGCGCGTCCGCCAGCGTATAGCCGTCGAAGTTAAAGCGCGGCTGGCCCCCTTTGAATTCCCGATCGAACAGGTGCGACAGCTGGACGCGGCCGCTGATCGGACCGGTGATCGGCCCCTCGAAAAACAGGTTGGCGCGGTTCGGAGCGATGTTACGGCCGTCGAGGTCGCGGTCGACCGCGCCGTCGCCGTTGCTGTCAAACCGACCTTCGAGGAGCGCCAGGTTAGCGCCCACGCGATAGCCGCCGCCGAAGCGGTAGCTGGCGGAGGCCTCGAAGCCCTGGATCTCGGTCCGCTCGCGCTGCACGACGCCGGCGCCGTTGATGACCTGAATGCGCGAACCGAGGTTGGAGTTCGACCAGAAGTAGCTCGCCTGCAGCTCCATGCCCTCCCGCCGCCACGCAGTCCCGATCTCGACATTGTCGGCGACGACCGGCTGCAGGTCGACAAGCTGCTCGACGCTCTGGCCCGGCGTGCGTACCGCGCGCAGGATCAGGCCCGCGTCGGGCATGGTAAAGCCCTGCGCGTAGGAGCCGAAGAAGGTCAGCCCCTGCACCGGCTCCACCACCGCGCCGGCGTTGAACAGCAGCTCGTCGAATTCGGGAGAGCCGCCTTCAACGAACGTCCGGTTGGAGGTGAAGATGGTGGTGAAGTCGGGCACTTCCAGCGCCGCATTCTCCCAGCGGATGCCACCCGAGAGCCGCAGCAGGTCGCCGAACAGGCCCTGCTCGAGCTGCAGGAACGGAGCCCAGCCGCGATAGGTCAGTTCCGGCACCCAGGCCCGGGCGGTTCGGGCCAGCGCCTGTGAGGTGCGATCGCGCAGATAGTCGAGGCCTGTCACCATCTGCAGTCCGTCCCACAGCAGGTCCTGCCGGGTGTAAGTGAGCTTGGCGCCATATTTCTCGGAGATCAGCGCCGACTGCTCGAGCAGGGTGCCGACAGGGGCGATTGCCGGGTCCTGGAACACCGGCAGGATGTCGGCGCCGTACAGGCCGTAGAAGTCGTAATAGAAGCCCTGCAGCGACAGGCTGCCGCCGAGAAGGTCGTGATGCGTATAGCTGAGGGCGAGGTTCAGCGCGTCGTTACGGGGCGCGTCGCCCGCCGGTGTGCCCTCGACGGAGGTCGCGGGAACGCCCAGGATGGCGTTGCCGGGGACAGTCACATAGTCGAAGTCGCCGCTCACGTTGAACAGGTTGACCGTCGCCTCGAGCCGCTGGTCGGCCGTTGGCTCGATTCCCAACTTGCCGAACAGGCTCCAGCTGCGGCTGTCCATCAGCTCGCCCTGGATGTTTTCGACGCCGATTGGCCGGTCGTTTCCGTCGTAGAAGAGGTCATAAGCCTCGTAGGAGGCTCCGACAACGAAATCTAAAGCGCCCAGCCGGCGGGCGGTTAGCGCCGATCCGCGATAATGGAAGCCGTTTTCCTCGAAATCGTCGGTGCTCAGCTCCGCCGTGATGCGGTTGAGCCAATCGCCGTTCCTGGGCGCGCTTACCGTCACATAATTGATGATGCCGCCGGTGGCGCCGACGCCCTGGATGGCGTTGGCGCCGAACACGACCTCAACCCGGTCGACGAAGGCTTCGTCGACCGTAAAGCCGCTGCGCTTGCCGTCGCGCAAAGGAGTCGACTGGGGAATGCCGTCGACCAGGTAGAGCGGCGTCCGGCCGCGCAGGGACTCGCCGGTGCTGGTCAGCTTCTGTCTCCCCGGCGCGAGGCTCGGGATCGAGAAGCTGAGGCTGTCAATCAGGCTCGGTGCGATGGCCACCTGGCTGTCCAACTCATCGCGGTCGACGATACGCACCGTATTCGGAATGGTGGTGATCGGCGTGGGCGTGCGCGTGGCGGTAACGGTGATCGTCCGATCGTAGCCGTCCGCTCCCTCGGCCCCATCGTGCGGAGGAGTCGAGGTCTCCTGGGCGATTGCCGGGCCGGCGGCGAGCGCGAGAAAGGAAACCGCGGCAGTCGCCGCGACACGGAACCTACGCATACGAGAGAGCCCCTTGATGTTGTTGAGGCCGGCTAGCATCGCTCGACCGGCGATGCAATGCGAACGCTTCGCATTAGCAGATTTGCCTAGGAGTGGCGTGACGGCGCCGCCACTATCGTCGCCGGTTGCCACCACCGCGTCCGAACTCTTTCATCCCGGGGCTTTTCGTCCCCTTTCTGAAGCCCCTTTGCGGCGCGTAACGTCGGCAATTGATGCTGTGGACGGCTCTCCACCAGCCGCGGAGCAAGTTCTAGTCTGCTCCGCATCGAGTGGAGGAGAAGAGCGATGGCAGATGTGCGGGTCATAGGGTTGGCTATCGCGAAGTCGGTTTTCCAGATGCATGGCATTGATGCAGTCGGGGCGACCGTGCTGCAGAAGCGGCTCACGCGTTCTCGCCTGCTGCCGTTCTTTGAGAAACTGCCCGCCTGTCTCATCGGAATCGAGGCATGCGCCACTTCCCACTTTTGGGCGCGTGAGCTGACGAAGCTGGGTCACGAAGTGAAGCTGATGCCGGCGCAGTACGTAAAACCCTATGTGAAGCGGCAGAAGAACGACATCTCTTATGCGGAGGCGATCTGCGAGGCCGTGACCGGACCGACCATGCGCTTCGTAGGGCAGAAGTCGCCCGACCAGCAGAGCGCCATGATGCTGCACAAGGTCCGACTGATGCTCAACCGGCAGCTGATCATGCTCTCCAATGCGATCCGCGCACATATGGCGGAGTTCGGGGTGGTGGCGCCGGTCGGACCTGCGGCATTTCATAGAAGTTGCGAACGAAGCGGGCGAAGTGGTCCAGAGCGTCAAGTTCGGCGACGTGATCACCATCAAAGGCTAGTCGTCCGCCATCACATTGGTTCCGATCTGCCGAGTTGTCTGTGCGCGGCAGCCCTGGGGTACAGGCAGCCGCCTTCGGAGCGGGAACCGGTTCGTCTACCCAGAGGCGGTCGATGCCGTCGTCCGGTGCGAATATTGCGGAACTCTATCGGCACCTACCTCGAGGCAGCATCGCATGTCGGAAGCCGTCCTTGCGGGCCGGGCTTTGCGCATGCCCAGCTCTCCGATCAGCGGACGGAACGGTATGGCGCATCAGCGCCAGAGGGATGACCCAGGTGCTGATCAGTTATCCGATTGAGGCTTGTTTCCCATCCGGCCACCGGGCGAGATGTCGGTGGCCTTCCGCTCATAATCGCGAGCCATGAGACGAAGGGTTTCGGCCTCGCGCTGATCACTCGCCGTCGCTGCGAGCCAGCGGCACCGTCTAGCCTGCTCACGAAGCCAAACTGGGTCTTCGAGTCGCATTACTCTTCTTAAATTAGACTAGGTTCTAAAGCCATTCCCCGCACCGCAGCTCATCAGTTTGCAATCGGCCGTTTGCCATTCCGCCCGATTACGCGTCCACTTTTGGACCGTGCTCGTCGCCCGTCATTGTCCCGGCGTTGGCGGTGGGCGGAATGAGCCGAGTCGACGGCAGCCGTCCGAGGAAGCCGGTCGTGGGCTTAGCGCTCGTTTCTAAATCTCAGGGCTGTGGAAGCGGAGCTTTTGCGCTCGGTCGGCGTCTGATCGTTCCGGATTTTCGAAATGGATCCCGGTTGCACGGGAAGTTCCTGCTCTCGGCGCGGGCCGAAGGAGAAGGCTGATCTAACCGCCCGCCCTCCGTTAGATGCTTATTTTCATTATCGCCTCTCACCTTCCGCGACGGTGGTGCGAGGGCTACGTGGCTGCCCATGACTGACCTTGCGATCCTCTACGAACATCCTTCATGGTTCCGCCCCCTGTTTGCGGCGCTGGACCGGCGCGGCATCACCTACACGGCGATCGACGCCACGGACCTTAGCTTCGATCCGGCTTCCGCCGCGTCCCCAGCGCCGGTGATCCTAAACCGAATCGCCATGTCGAGCTTCCTGCGCGAGACGGAGCATCCGATCGCGTTTGCGCAGGCACTGCTCAACCAGTGGGAGGCTGTCGGCGCCCGAGTCATCAACGGCGTCGAAACTCTATCGCTCGACGCCTCGAAGGCGCGCCAGCTGGCATTGCTCGCACGGCTCGGTCTGCCGGCGCCGCGCTCCCGCGTCGTCCACCGCGTTGCCGACCTGGTGGCGGCGAGCGAGGGCCTGCGCTGGCCCTTGCTCGTGAAGGCCAATGTCGGCGGCGCAGGCGCAGGCATCGCCCGCTACGACAGCGAAAACGAGCTGAGGGCTGCCGTGGCAGCTGGGACGGTGCAGCAGAGCATCGACTCGGTGCTTCTGGTCCAGGAGTTGGCTCCCGCCCGCGACGGCGAGATCATCCGCATAGAGACGATCGGCGGCCGTTTTCTCTACGCGATTGCGGTGAGCGGCGGGGGTGCCTTCGATCTCTGCCCCGCCGACGCCTGCCAGGCCGGCTCGCCGGTAACGATGCGTCAGGTGACTCCGGAGCCGGCCTGGCTGGAAGCCGCCGAGCGGATCGTAGCCGCGGCGGGGATCGAGATGGGCGGGGTTGAGCTGCTGATCGACGATCGCGACGGCAGCCCGCTCTTCTACGATATTAACGCCCTGTCCAACTTCGTCGCCAACCCGCTCGACGTGCTTGGCTGGGACCCGCACGAGCGCCTCGTCGACTGGCTCGAAGCGCAGCTCGCCAAGACGCCGCTGACGGAGGCGGCATGAGGTACGGCTACTGGATGCCGATGTTCGGCGGCTGGCTTCGCAATGTCCGCGACGAGGGCATGGAAGCGAGCTGGGACTATGTCCGCGGCCTCGCGGTGAGGGCGGAACAGATCGGCTACGACCTGACCCTGCTCGCCGAGCTCAACCTCAACGACATCAAGGGCGTCGAGGAACCGGCGCTGGACGCCTGGTCGACCGCGGCGGCGATGGCTGCGGTGACCGCGAAGCAGGAGCTGATGGTCGCGGTTCGGCCGAACTTCCACCAGCCGGCGCTGTTCGCCAAGGCGGCGGCCAATATCGACCGGATCTCCGGCGGCCGGTTGGCGCTCAACGTAGTCTCCTCCTGGTGGGCCGACGAGGCGCGCCAGTACGGGCTTCAGTTCGACCAGCATGATGACCGCTATGCCCGCACCTCCGAATGGATCGAGGTGGTGCGCGGGCTATGGACGCAGGAGCGCTTCTCGTTCGAGGGGAAGTTCTACCGCGCCGACGAGGCGATCTGTTCGCCGAAGCCGCTGCGCCAGCCGGTCCTCTACGCGGGCGGCGAGAGCGAGGCGGCCAAGACGATGATCGCACGCCAGTGCGACGCCTATGTGATGCACGGGGACTTGCCGGATGTGATCGCTCCGAAAATCGCCGACATGAAGGCGCGGCGTGAAAGCTTCGGCGGAGCGCAGTTGCAATTCGGGATGGCGGCCTATGCGATCGTTCGCGACAGCGAGGCCGAAGCGCAGCGCGAGTTGGTGCGGATCACGGAAGTGAAGGAGCTTCCCGCGGGCTACGCCAATTTCGACCAGTGGCTGTCGGGTACCCAACTCGAGCGGGAGCTGAAGCTGCGCGAATATGCCGTGTCGAATCGCGGGCTACGTCCGAACCTGGTCGGCACGCCGGAGCAGCTGAAGGAGCGGATCGCCGAATATGAAGCCGCCGGCCTCAACTTGCTCCTCCTCCAGATGAGTCCTCAGCGCGAGGAGATGGAGCGCTTCGCCGCTCAGGTGATCAATTAACTTGTGAGTCGGCCACAGCTTGTCGCTTCGTCGCGTCCTGCTCAGGGATCGCCGCCGAGCTTGGCCGGAGGCCTAGGTCACTTGCCAAACGCCGGGGTAGTTTCGTCTCCCACCTTCTTTCCCAACGCACCTATCCTCCTCCGAGCGCTGGGAAGGCAATCGACACCCCGCTTTCTCACCGCCAGGCGTCGGCGATTATTGGTCCCTACGCCGCCGATCCCTATGTCGCGGCACGTGAGGCGAAGCTGAGCATCATCGATCAGTGCATCTCGGACACTATGCCGGCGGACTTCTTGTGACAGATATTTCGACCCTGATTGAATTCGAGTCCGTCTCAAAACGCTTCCCGGACGGGACGCGCGCGCTGGATGACGTGTCGCTCTCGGTGCCAAGCGGATCAGCCTTCGGCGTGATCGGCCGCTCTGGCGCGGGCAAATCGACCCTGCTTCGGCTGATCAACGGCTTGGAGCGGCCGAGTGATGGCGAAGTGCGCGTCGGCGGCACCGCCCTGTCCGGCCTAGACGAGGCGGGTTTCCAAACACTGAGACGGCGCGTCGGCATGATCTTCCAGTCTTTCGGCCTGCTGACCGCGCGGACCGTCGCCGACAATGTGGCGCTTCCGCTCGAGCTCGCCGGCGTGGCGCAGGCGGCGCGCGAAGATCGCGTGACCGAGCTGCTGGAGCGGGTCGGCCTGTCCGACAAGGCCGGCGCGCATCCGAGCCGGCTCTCCGGCGGCCAGCGCCAGCGGGTCGGCATCGCCCGCGCACTCGCCACACGGCCGGACATCCTGCTGTGCGATGAGGCGACCAGCGCCCTCGATCCCGAGACGACCCGCTCGGTGCTGACGCTGCTGGGCGAACTCAATCGCGAGCTCGGCCTCACCATCGTCCTCATCACCCATGAAATGTCGGTGGTCCGGGCCGTGTGCGACCGGGTGGCCGTCCTCGACCATGGTCGTCTGGTCGAGACGGGTCCGGTTGAAGCCGTGTTCGATGCCGCCAGCCACGAAGCGACGCTCCGGTTGCTCGGGGAGCCGGCCACGTGACCGGCTTCTTTGCCAACATCGTCTGGAGCGACATCGGGCAGGCGACGTTCGATACCCTGATCATGCTGGGCGCCTCGCTCGTGCTGACCGTGCTGATCGGCATCCCGCTCGGGGTCTTGCTCTTCCTGACGGATCGCGGCCAACTGGCCGAGAGCCGCCTGGCAAACCGCGTCGGCGGATTGATCGTCAATATCCTCCGCTCGATTCCATTCGTCATCCTGCTGATCGTGATGATCCCGCTGACCGTGCTGGTGGTGGGCACCTCACTTGGTGTCGCGGGTGCGATCCCGCCGCTCGTGGTGGGCGCCGCGCCCTTCTACGCCCGCCTGGTCGAGGGTGCGCTGCGCGAGGTGCCGCGTGCGACGATCGAGGCGGTGCAGGCGATGGGTGCCACACGGCTACAGATCGTCACCAGGGCGCTGGTGCCCGAGGCGCTGCCCGGCCTCATCTCGGGCGCGACCGTCACCGCCATCGCGCTGGTTTCGTTCACCGCCATGGCCGGCGTCGTCGGCGCCGGGGGCCTCGGCGACCTCGCCATCCGCTACGGCTATCAGCGCTTCCAGACCGACGTCATGCTGGTCACGGTCGCGCTGATGGTCGTGCTCGTCCAGCTCATCCAGTTCGCCGGCGACCTGCTCGCCCGCCGCTTTGACCATCGTTGAGGACCCATCATGCTGCCCCGCCGCTTTCTGCTCGCTCTTGCTCCGGCTCTCCTACTCGCGGCCTGCGGCCAGGGGGGCGACACTCCGCCGGACGCCAACCGCCTCAGCGTCGCCGCGACCGCCGTGCCGCATGCGGAGATCCTCGATTTCGTCCGGCCCGAACTCGCGGCCCAAGGGCTTCAGCTCGATATCCGGGTGTTCAACGACTACGTGCAGCCGAACCTGCAGGTCGATCAGGGCCAGATCGACGTGAACTATTTCCAGACGCGCCCCTATCTCGACGAGTTCAACGCCGCGCGCGGAACGCGGCTCGTGCCGATCACCGGCGTCCATGTCGAGCCCCTGGGCGCCTACTCGCGGCGCTTGCGGGCGATCGCCGACATCCCGAGTGGCGCGACCGTCGCCATCCCGAACGAGCCGAGCAACGGGGGCCGCGCGCTGCTCCTGCTGCAGAAGGCCGGCCTCATCCAGCTGCGCGATCCGCGCAATCCGCTCTCGACCCTGAACGACATCGCGGCCAACCCAAAGCAGCTCCACATCCGAGAGCTAGAAGCTGCGACCCTGCCGCGCGTGCTCGGCGAGGTCGATCTTGCCCTTATTAACACCAATTATGCGCTGGACGCCCAACTGAGCCCGGTCCGGGACGCGCTGGTGATTGAGGACGGCAACTCGCCTTACGTAAACCTCGTCGTCGGCCGTCGCGGGAGCGAACAGGATCCACGCGTACGCAAACTGGTGGAAGCGCTGCGCTCCCCGCGCGTGCGCGACTTCATCCAACGACGTTATCAGGGAGCTGTGCTGCCCGCTTTCTGAACTAAGGTGCAGGAGCGGCTACGGATCTCCGCCGTCTACTGATATCCTCCCGAAAGTCGTGGCTCTGGCTTAGCGCCGCCGAAAGTCGGGAAGAGTTTCGCGCGGCTCAGCGTGAGCCACAGCGCTTGTCCAGCATACGCCCCCATGCGAGCGCCCTAGCGCACTGGCGAACCGGAAAGATAGATCATGGCAGCGCGGCGGGTACCGGGTCGTTGACCGCAAATAACCCTTCTGTCGCGGAAGGCAGAGGCGCTATGGGGTTACGACGTGAGCAGCGGCCGGATCGTGATCTGCGGATTTGGAAGGGTCGGTGAGGCCCTCGCCAACGCAGTGCGTCCCAAGGCCGTCTCCATCGTAGAGCGCGCTTCCGAGCGAGCTCGGCTCGCGCGCATGGTTGGCTTTCAGGTAATCGACGGCGACGCCCGGCATCTTCACGCCCTGCGGGTCGCAAAGGTTGGAACGGCGGCTCAAATCATGATCTGCACTGGTGACCCCGAGAGCCGCGCAGTGATTGACGCAGTCCGAACCATCAATGATTCTGCTCCGGTGAGAGTGGTCGTTCGGCGTCCCGAATGCCTTTCCGAGATTGCAGCGTCGTGTCCGACCGATTTGATCTATCTCCCGGCGCTCACCGGTATGTTGCTCGCGGATGCTTGCCTGCCCGATGACTTCTAAGGCGCTCCGCCATCCTGTCCGACTGATACCGTTGGGATTCCTCGCGGGGATCGCAGTCGGCACTCTGCTCTTGCTTCTGCCCATTGCTCGCGCTGGTCCAGGCGGGGCTCCGCTTCTCGTCGCCCTATTCACGGCCACGTCCGCGATCTGCGTCACTGGGCTCGCCGTGGTCGACACCGGCACTTACTGGTCCCCTCTAGGGCAGCTGATCATCCTGCTCCTGATTCAGATCGGCGGCCTCGGCATTATGACTGCGGCGACGTTGCTCGGCCTCATCGTCAGCAATCGGCTTCGGCTCGGAAGACGCCTGCTCGCGCAGGCGGAAACGCGAACAATGGCGCTTGGCGATGTAAGCGAAGCATTGCGACTGATCCTCATGGTGGTGCTGAGCGTGCAAGCTGTGATCGGGGTGGCGCTCTTTCTGCGACTCCACTTCGGCTATGACGAGCCCATCGGCACCGCCGCCTGGAACGGGCTGTTCCACGCTGTGTCGAGCTTCAACAACGCAGGCTTTGCGCGCTGGTCGGACAGTGTGATGGGCTTTGCTTCCGATCCGCTCATGCTCGGGCCGTTGATGATCGCGGTCGTGCTGGGGGCGATCGGCTTTCCGGTTCTCTACGAGCTGAAGCGCGAGCCGTGGACGCCCCGGACCTGGTCGCTGCACACAAAGTTGACGCTGGTCGGCACGGCCGGGCTGCTTTTCGTCTGAACGGTCGCGGTGCTCGCCTTCGAATGGGGCAACGACCGAACGATCGGTGACATGAGCTTCGCCGGCCAGCTGCTCAACGCGCTGTTCCATTCGGTGGTGACCCGCACAGCGGGCTTCAACAGCGTTGAAGTCGGGGCGATGCGCCCAGAGACCCTGCTCGTCACGGATGTTCTCATGCTGATCGGCGGCGGCAGCGGCGGCACCGCCGGCGGCATCAAGGTGACGACTTTCATTGTCCTGGGGCTGATCGTCTGGACGGAGCTCCTCGGGGAGAAGGAAACCCACGCCTTCCACCGCCGAATCCCCTCCGAGATTGCGCGGCTGGCGCTCAGCGTCGTGCTGCTTGCACTCATGGCGGTCGGGGCGGGCACGCTGATCCTTCTCAGTGTCTCCAGCTTCGAGCTCGGGCCGGTCTTGTTCGAAGCGATTTCAGCCTTCGCCACCGTGGGGCTCTCGACCGGCATCACCGCGCAGCTGCCTCCCGGAGGACAGGTGACCCTGATCTTCCTTATGTTCATTGGCCGCGTCGGCACTCTCACTGCGGCGGCCGCACTTGTGCTGCGGTCGAAACCTCGGCCGTATCGCTATCCAGAGGAGCGCCCAATCATTGGCTAAGCCGATCATTCCCGCAACTGACATTGTCGTCATCGGGCTAGGCCGGTTCGGCAGCGCGGTGGCAATGTCGTTGTCACGCCTCGGGCATGAAGTACTCGCGATCGACGAGAATGCGGATCTGGTGCAGGACTGGTCGCAAAACCTGACGCATGTCGTGCAGGTGGACGCCACCAATCCTGATGCTCTGCGCCGGCTCGGAGTGGAGCGCTTCAATCACGCCATCGTGGCGATCGGCACGGACATCGAAGCAAGTGTTCTGACCGTGCTCGCCCTGAGCGAAATCGGCGTGCCTGACATCTGGGCGAAGGCGCTCCAGGAGCGACACGGCCGCATCCTCGAGCGAACCGGCGCGCACCACGTAATCTATCCCGAGATGTCGATGGGGGAGCGGGTGGCGCACATGGTCACCGGCAAGATCAGCGACTTCATCGAGTTTGAGGACGGCTATGCTATCGTGAAGACCTGCGCCCCTGCCGAGGCATTCCACAAGCGACTCGGCGACAGCGGCCTACGCAGCAAATACGGCGTCACCATCGTCGGTGTGAAGCGGCCTGGCTCTGACTTCACTTATGCGACCGCCGACACGATCGTTGAAAACGGCGACATCCTCATCGTAGCGGGCAAGACCGAACAGGTCGAGAGCTTCGCAGCTATTACCTGAATTCAGCCGCGCCAACGTCGGCTTTCGAGGACACGCCGGCGGCTCGTGAACGGCGATAATGGGCGCAAAAACGAAGCGCCGGGTCTGGCCGGAAGCGGACAGTCGGCTCTCAGCAGCCATTGGTGGAAAGAAGCGGACGCTTAGCCCTGCATGGCGGCTATGACCGGAGACGACGCCCGCGAGGCACTCGCGGCGGGAGCACGCGAGATCCAGGCGAACTTTCGTAACTGGCGGAAGCCGACGAGCAACTCCTAATGGAGGAGGCAACGAGAAGCAGGTTCCATTGCAGTCCCACAAAGTTCGCGTGTAGACGATCAGCGCCGATCGTTAGCCCGTGTAGCCCCGCAGATCGAGTAGCCGCTCCTGGGCGTCTGCCAGGCGCTCATAACTTTCCGCGAGGGTAAGGTAAGTTTCTTCCAGCGCGACTGAGGCTGCGCGTGCTGCAGCATCGCGCTCTCGCTCCGCCCGCCGGCGCAGATCTGCAACCGCTTCGCGATCCATCTCTTCCACAATTCCTATATTTTCAAATCACTAGCACGAGGAACTAGCCTTGTGCAACGTTCAAGGATGCTCCGGATCTCCGCACTTCGGAGCCAAGGCCCTCGCTACGCCTATGTGAGGGACCGCTGTGTTTCGTTAGCGAGCGGTTGCTGCCTAAACGATCAGGTTAGAGGCCTGTTCTCGCAAGGGCGATACGCGAGGCGAGGCAGGCGCATCGTTGATCGGTTCCTGCCTCGCCCCTGAGGCGCGCCCGGTGGGAGACGAGGGCAGGCCCAAAGCTCCTTATCGGCTGGGTCAGGTTAATCTATGATCGACGATAACGCGCTTTGCGACGAACCGTTGCAACCACCGAACCTTGATCGGGTCGCCTGCTGGTGGGCATAGGTCCGATCCAACTCCTCATCGCAGACTTAGGTGTACTTGGAGAAACGGACGGTCCCATGCTGGCGAAGGTCGTTCGTGAGCACTGGCCCGAAACGCGAATATTGATGGTCTCTGGCCGGGAGCACACCGAGGGTTTCGACCTTCCAAACGGTGCGGCATTCCTGAGCAAACCGGTGGCGCCGGCAAAGTTACTCGAAACCGTGGCTCAGATGATGATGGTTGAGTAGACCGCTCAACAATGATCGATCAAGATTTCGGCAGCAGCGATACCCGCGTCGCCGCCTTGGCCCTGTCCCAAACGCCGCATCAGTGCTGTGGGTTCGGAATTTCTTTGGCGACTTCCTTCAAGTCGGTGGGCCTGATGTCTGCTTCGGGGCGGGTTTTGGGCGTTAGGACCTTTGGTTCGGTATTGCCAGGCAGCCGAAAGGCCTAAGTCACTTTAGGCTACCGCCTGCGCGGCTTTCGGCATGTTCTGGGCAGCAGATGTGATCATAGCTGGGACGTCATTCGCCGACATTGCCTTTCCATAGAGATACCCTTGGCCAAAGCGGCACCCCTGACCGAGTAGGTAGGCTGCCTGACCCGGGGTCTCTACGCCTTCCGCGATGACATCCAAGCCGAGGCTGCGTCCAAGACTCACGACAGTCCGAATTATCGCTGCATTGTGAACGTCTTGATGAATATCACGCAAGAATGAGCGGTCAATCTTGACGACATCGACGGGAAACTGTTTGAGATGAGACAAGGAGGCATAACCGGTTCCGAAATCATCGAGGGCGATCCGAATGCCGTTGGCGCTAAGAGTTTTTAATGCATGCTCCACATATTCAGCGCCACGGCCGAGGAATACCGTTTCCGTCACCTCAACCTGTAAGCAAGTCGTGGGTATTGAGCATGACGCCAGTCGCTCCAACAGGCGCTCTGCAAAGTTCTTCTGCTTGAAGTCCGCCGCGGCCGCGTTGATCGCCACATGTCGAAAATCGACCCCGTTATCCAGCCACCGCCGCATGTCAGCTAGCGTATGGTTCAAAATGGATTCTGTCAGCTTCTGGGCGAGTTCGAGGTCGTCAAAAGCCGCATCAATCGACGCAGGTGCCTGAATCCCCTCGGTCGGGTGCCGCCATCGCAGTAGGGCCTCAAACCCAATCAGGTTGCCGGACTGGAGTTCAACCTTAGGCTGATAAAATGGGACAATGAGATTCTCCTTAAGCGCGTATCGCGCCAGCGATATCTTTGACGCCCGCTTCTGCAACGCCGCCCGCATTTCAGATTGGAAGATGGCCAGTCCCCCTCTTTCCTGCATTTTCGCCGCGTAGAGCGCGATGTCCGCGTTCTTAAGTAACTCCGAGGAGTCTTGGCCGTGTCGGAAGGCGATGCTAGCGCCTATACTGGTTCGGCAATCGCTCACGCGCCCAGAATAGATCCATGGCTCTTTAAGGCTCTCGAACAGCTTCTGACCGGCGGCTGACACCTCCGTTTCCGATCCAACTCCGTACAAAATGATCGCAAATTCATCGCCCCCTAGCCGGGCGACAAAGTCTTCTGGTCGAACGACGCTCAGGAGCCGAGAGGCGACCGTGGAGAGCAAAGCATCTCCTGCATCGTGTCCCAACGTATCGTTGACCTGTTTGAAATCGTCTATGTCCAGCAGGAGTATGGCAAAGTGGCGGCCTCCTTCCACCAGTTGGTCTAGTCGAGCCTGGAACAACGACCGGTTCGGCAGCTGCGTCAAGGCGTCGTGAGTCGCCGTCCAGCGCACTTGCTCCTCAACGCGTTTTTGTCGAGTGATGTCTCGGGACATGACGATGAACCGATACGGCTGGTCTTCGTGACTGGCGAGTTTCGACACTAGCGACTCGAACCAGTGGAAACTGTCTCCGCCGTCAGGAAATTTGATGGTAATGCGGCCAATGCCCCCTGCGCGCGCGGCGGCGAGGGCGGCGTTTCGGTCCGATGTCGCACTGTCGTGGAGGAGATAGCCCCACGGGCGGCCGACCAACTCGGCATCATCTCTGAGCCCATAAGCCCGCCAAGCCGCGTCATTCGAAAAAAGAACGTTGCCATCTTCATCCAGCAGCGAGACGCAGTCGGGACTCGCTTGAGCGATGGTGCGGTTAAAATGCTCGCTCTCCCTGAGAGCTCGCTCCCGATCCTTCCGGATGGCGTCATTGCGATGAAGCGCGACAATGCTCGCGATCAGCAGGGCGGTTGTCACTAGAACGTTGACGCTGACCTGTAGCGCCACGCCGGCCTCTGTGCCGTAATAGCCGTGCTGCTGGCCCCATAGACGCACCGCTCCCACTGCGACCCGGTATGGCGACGGCAAGCGGTAGAACGGTGCGAGCTATTGATCCAGCAGGACCACCGTCGTGAAGGACAAGCATCACGCCCACCGTGCGGGTGGTGCAAACAATGCCCATGCCGAGGAGGAGTAAGGAAATCGCGGTATGAACCGCCATTGGGATGAAAGGGCCGATGCCGCGCAGATGATGGATACCGAAAGCATAACCGACGAGCGCGAACATCGAGATCAGCAGCACCGCAAGTCCAAGCGACTGCGAAAACAGTCGCAACCGGTGCCGCTCACTGGGTAGAAATGCGATCGCTAAGCCGCTGAGGAAAAGTGCCACGGCGGTGTTGGGAGCCATTCTGTTGGCCTGCCCCGCGCTGCCTTCGCCGAGGGAGCCCGAAAACAGTATCTGATCAATCGGCATGTGCCCCGACACCAGATCAGCCAGTTTGGCGGCAGCCATCAAAGCAATTGCCGACCCGGCGACGCGCGCGCCGCGAGAAAAGCGGATTTGTTGAAGAACGAGTCCGACTCCAGCCAGGATCAAGCACGAAGCCGTCGTCGGGTTCATTGCGACGAACCCAGGGATGATGCGCTTCAAGGCCTCGATGTCGCCGCTCCAGCCGAGGAGCACCAGACAGCCCACACCCACGCAGAAAAAAGCGGCGACCAGACTGAGCCGCTCCATTGGATGAGCGAACGTTGGCTCTCGCCTAGCGCTGTCATGACGAGGGGTCACACCAATCATGAATCTATTCCGCCTGCTGCAAAAGCCTTCGGCGCATGGCACCTACTTGAAATGCGTATAAAAAAAGCGTGGTGGAGAGGTTAACCCGAGGAGGCTGCACGTCTCTCTGGAAAGTCGCCGATGATGGTGCGCAGCGAAATGGTTGGCACCGGAAATCCTGGGTGCGTGGCGAATTCAGTGTCCAGGTCAGCGATCGTCGGCTTCCAAGGGCATCGTTACCCTTGGACCACTTACCCATCGCTCGATCGGCCGGCAGCGGACGCTTAGTCTCAAGAGGTGGATCGCTCGGCGGGCCGCCGGAAGCGCGAACTGAACCTTAGCTTCCGGGCGTCTGCCAGCCACTCATGAGAAAAGCGCTATAGATGCGAGACCGCCAAAACTTTTTGATCATCCTAGAGGCCCCCGCGCGAATCTTTTGTTCAGAAGACCATGTGCTCCATGCCGTGCGTGACAGATGCACCGAGAAAACTCTGAACGAGCAGCACGACAACGATCATCCCCAGGGAATAGACCATCGGCCCACTCTTCACAGACTCACGCCGCCGCCACGCCCACCAGGCGATGGCGCCGCCGCCGAGCGAGAGCACGGTTCCAAGCCAACGGTGCCATTGCAGGATGGGATCGGTGTCCGTGAGAGTTAGACCGCCGTTTAGCCAGCCCAGTATGCCTGCCACTACGCTGGCCGCGCCGGCCACCACGATCAGCGCGCGGATCAACTCGACGGTCTCCCCACGCCTGCGGGCAAAAACCAGCGCGATGAAGGCGACGGGGAACAGTGCGATAGGAAAGTGGACGGCAAAGGGGTGCATCCGCCCCACCCAGTCAGTGAGGCGGCCGAGGAAGGTGTTGGGGGCCTGTGCCTCCATCTCTTCCATATGAGCCTCCATCTGCTGCTGCATCTCGGACGGAGGGACCCGACGGCTTTCAGGAGAAGCCGCGGGTTGCGCTGCTGCCGGTCGAGCCGCCGCCGATTGTCGCGATTTCTCGTGATCCTTGTGCGCCAGCGTTGGCGTTCCGATAGCTGACAGCGAAAACAGGACGCCAATCAACAAAATTCTGATCAGAACCACAGCCGTACCCCCGTCACATCGCAGTCCCCCTGCGTCTTCACCGTGCACCTCCAGATAGCCGGCGGTCTGCCCGAACGCCGTGCTCTCATTGGACGCCGATTGAAGTCACTAGCACTGCGGACCCGGCCTTCGAGGAAGTACTTCAAGGTGTCAGCAGGGCATCAGGCTCTACCGAGACGAACGCGGAGGCTTGTGGCCGCTAGCACCGCTGATGAAAACCGGCATTTCGGGGGACGCATGATCTCAGGAGCGGAGGCGTGATGTTGCGCGGCACGTCAAGCCGACCTTTCCCGGCGAGAGCTCGAGCGTCCGCTATCAGCTGCGCTTCAGCAGTCCGTGAGCGACCGCCCTGGGCGCCTAGCGGAACGGCAGAACCTGGCCGATTGTGTTGAAAAACTCCCCGGTCCAACCGACCCGCAGGACAGCCTGCGAAATTGGAGACAATCCTTCTCCGTTGCCGGCAAAATCGCCATCGTGCGGCGCCGATTGGTCCATTTGTGAGTCAATTCTTGCTCGGACTCAGCCGCGCAATCCGTGCGCGGCCTCCAGCGGGACTTTTTCAACACAATCGGCCGGTAGCGGTCCGTGGGGTTTCGATCATACTATCGGGCAGCGGACCACCGTCCCGTTGCGACAGGCCGCAAGCCAAACTGGCCCCGCTTCTGCGAGATCAGAACAGCCGGGCGCTGATCAGCACACCGATACCGAAGTCCGGGCTGCCATCGCTAAGTCCGGCGACGCCATAGCCGGTCACGTTCAGCCGTGATGTGATCGGACCGCTGATACCGGCGAACAACTCGTGCGAATCCGCCACCGCCGGATTGACCGACTGCGCATAATCGTAGGAGGCGATGAGAACGCTTTGGCCGATGACGAAGCTGGAGCCGACCGACGCTGTAGGACCGTCGCGAAGGTCTGTGCCCGCCGCGTCGCCGAGAACCCGGTAGCCGATGTTCACGAACGGGATCACGTTGCCGATCGGATAGGAAATGTCGGCCGAGGCGGCGAGGTCGGTCTCGCCGGTGCTCAGCTGCAGCGCCTCGTCCGACGTCGGCAGCTTGACTCGCCCGCCGATCCCAAGCTCGAAGCCGCTGAGAGCCTCCGCCGGGATCGTGTAGGTCGCGCCGAGGCTGAGGTCGCCGAGGCCTTGGCGGACTCCGCCGGCAGTGGGGACTCCGGGAAGGGGGTCGCCGCCCGGCCCGACAACCACGCCGCCGGGGCCGTCGATGCGCAGATAAGGCAGCGTTGCGGTGAGTGAGAGGCGCCCCGCCGTCGCCCTGGCGCTCATCGGGACGACGAGGATGTCGGTCTTCTCAGCCTGGCCGTAGCGCCCGCTCGAATAGTCGATTCCGGTCGAGAAGGAGAGGCCGAAACCCTCCGGCTGCGCGGGCTCAGCCTGCGCTTCCTGTGCCCGGGCGATGGAGACGGACGAAAACAGCATTGCCGCGACTGCGGCACCCATAAGGACACGCATGCACATTCCTTGCAAAAGGAGGGACCGCTTAGCGGCCCCTCCAGTCAGATTATTCTTGAGGTCGAACTTAGGGCCGACGGCCGCGGCGCGCAGCGCGGACAGTCTCACGCACCTGACGGGCTTGCTGTGCTGCCGCGCGAGCGTCCTGGCGGGCGGCATTGGCCTGTGCGCGGGTCGCCGCCACGTCGGCACGGGTCCCCGCGACCGCCGAGCGGGAGTTGGCCACCGACGACCTCAAGTCCGCAACGCCGCCGCCGCCGCCCCGGATCTCACGGTTCGATCCGCGCGCTGCGGCCACGGCCTCGGCGTCAGTGCGGGCGCCCTGCGACTGGGATCGCCTCTCGGTTTGAGTGACCTCGTCGCGGGAGCGGCGGTTGGAGCGCTCGGCGGCCGGGGTCAGGGCACGCACCTGCTCGCCGATGCCGCGCTCCTCGGGTTCGCGCTGGCCGTGCGCCAGCACTTTCACCTGGCTGCCGATGCCCTGGCTTGAGCCGGCGTCGCCCTCCGCCTCATCGCCGTCAGCAACGTCGACGGTCTCGCCTTCTTCGTCGGTCGGCTGGCGCGCCGCCCGGCGGGCTTCGCCCTGCTCGCGTGCAAGGACGCTAACCTCAGCGCCGAGGCCGCGGCTGTCACCTTCGCGCTGCGCCCGCGCCTTCGCGCTGACTTCGGCGCCGAAAGTGCCGTCGGCAGAACGAGCCGGCCGATCTTGCGCCAGCGCAAGGCCGCTTGCACTCACCGTCAGCGCCGCAAATACGATCTTCAAATTACGCATACAAACCTCCCAGTACCGACACGTCGGGCGTGTTTCCGTCGCGCGTCAGTGACGCGCATTTAGCCTCGATTAGTCGGCTGGCACCAATGCGAAAAGCTGTGGGAACCTCGGGGTTTGCTGATAACCTTTTCGACCTTGTTGCCGGTGGCGAGCGGCTTGTCGCTGAGGCCAAGTCGCCATTGGCCGCGAGCGGACGGTCCGCTCCTCGCCGCGATTCAGCGAATGCGGACGCGCGGCGGGCGTGCTCGGCCCCGCCGGCCTGATGTCTATGTTAGTGATGGGATGGACGCCCAGGCTCGCCGGGATCGAGAGGGAGATTTGACGCCCGCCATTGTCATGCCCGTGGTTTCTATGGCGGAGACGCTCGAGCGTTAAGGACCCTTGTGGACGCTACCTAGAAGGTGCTCGTCAGCGTCGCCGGCATGGCGCACGGGCTCCGTGGCGGTCGGGCCGGTGGCGCTGCACCGCCGACGGACGTCGGGCAAGGCTCCGGTTCAATGCGAGCGCGCTTGCGTCTGAAACTAAGTCGGTCAAAATAACGGAATGCCCGGCCGCCATTTCTACTCGAAACTTCACACGATAATCGTGAATCTGATCCTCGACGAGTGCGCGGACGGCGATCCCCTCCCCTCGATGCGGGTCCTCGCCGAAAAGCATGGAGCAAACCCCCTCACGGTCGCGAAGGCCTATCAGCCTCTCATCGCGCGCGGCATCATCCGACCGGCTGCAGGGATAGGGTTGTTTGTTGCGCCCGGCGGTGTCGCGAAGCTTCGGCAGCACGAGAGGATTCGGTTTCTGACCGAGACATGGCCGGCCCTTCACAAGGAAGCCTCCCTGCTAGGTATCGATTTGGATGATTTAGCCCGCGACGCTTTATCGCAATCCGCTCACGCCACAGCGGTGACTTTGGCATGAGTGACGGGCGCCTGCTACGGTTGGGCGTTGCGCGAGCTTGAGGACGGGATGCGCGCGGACGATACTCAATGGCTTAAAAGCCAACCTCACGGGTGCCGGGATCTCGCGCGTAGCTCGGCGGATCCTCGATTGGCGGCAACCTTGCGGGACATGGCCAATGAGCACGTGAAGAGTTGAGCGCCCCACTTCGCGATCGCGCAGTCCCGCGCAGAGCAAGCATCCGTTGAGGTCAAACTCGTCGAACGGCACTCGCGCTTCGTGCCCACTTGGCAGCCATGCCAGAGCCTTTGCTGCGCATCGGAATGCCGTAGCGGTGGATCAGCTTTCGGACGGTTTCGCGATTAGAGCCGAGCCTGCTCGCGATTTCCACTGTCGAGAGGCCCTCGCGGACGTAAAGCCGCTCCAGCTTCTCACGTTCGATCGAGCTGGGGGGTCTAGGCATGCGCACCTCCGGCGCCGGACCGCGCGACTAAAGGCCTGTTCCCGACCGCCCCCGCCGAGCGACGCCCTCGTAACTGCCAATTCTGGATGTGGGCAACTATCAAGGCCACACTACCGCCAAGCGTGAACCCGGTTTCAAGCGCACGCGCTAGACCGAACAGGGCTCCGATCCCAAGCAACACCAGTCCGATCACGCCGAGGGCGGCTGGGAGGAGTAGGCCATGATGCTCATAGCCTCTCCTCATTGCATATGCGCTTACTGGAACTGCGGTCGCAAAAGCCCACATGTGGACTTCTTCTGGGAGAGCGAGCCACCGAGACGTTGCGGGCACGATGACGATGAGGATGGGGACTAAAAGGCAATGCGCTACACATGCTGTCGAGGCGCCGATCGCAAGCCTGTCGGGCCACGAAACTGAGGTCGTCGGCTCACTGTAAGGCGTCCGCTGCTGGCGGAAATTCATGAGAGATCCCTCCGTGCGGCTGCTTCAACAGCCATTCGCGCTTGCGCGCTGACAATCGTGCCAAAAATCAAGCTGACACCACTCGGTCCGTGTTGCCGAGAAGGTAGGGTCGGACGAGCGAGGTCCGACTAGCGCCTCAGGATAGTGGAGGCCTCAGGAGAGGAGGTAGTCTCCTAGTGGATAGCTCGTCATCGTTTACGACGCGCTCGGCCGAAGCAGCCGTCTCAATGCGAACAGGTAGTTCGGATTCCGTTGGCAACAGCGCACCGATCAAAAACGCGGAGGCGGCGTCGGCTGGCGTCCGCTTCTCCGCCATAGATGCGGCCGCCTCTTCGGCCTTCGCCACCGTAGCTGTGCGTGCATCGGTGCTCTTAGCCGCTGCCGCGTGAGCCATCGCGTCGGGATGCCCGCAGAGGATTAATGGGCCGGCCAGCACATTGGCAGCAACCATCATCAACATGATCAACAAAAGGATCGGACGCGGCATCGCGTGATAACATAACATTCGCTGACGAAGTTCCGCAATGCCTCGTACGCTCAAGGTTACGCGGCTTAATCGCCCGGCATGGCGAGATGTTTGCTTACCTGAGGATGGGAGAGGTGCCGCGCGTTTCGGACCTCAGGTCGCATGGAAAAAGGGGCAGCCCATGCGGGCCGCCCCTTCGCCTAGAATTATGTTCTTGGGGAGACGTGGAATTACTTCACCCCGATGACGTCCGGGTTGCCGTCGGGATCCCCGGAGACCACGCCGCCGTTGCGGACTGACCCCGTCAGCAGCAGGCCTGCGAGGTGCGGAGTGGCCATCGACGTGCCGCTGATGGTGTTGTAGCCGCCATCGAGCCAGGTTGACTTGATAGAGGAGCCGGGCTCCGAATAATCGATGGGCGGGTTGCCGAAGTTCGAATAGCTCGCCCATTTATCGCCGACGGCAAAGGCCGACACCGTGAAGATGTTCGTCCCATTCACCCGCGCCGGCGAAGTGTTATTGGCGTTGGCGCTGTCGTTGCCCGCCGCGAGCGCGAACCGGACACCACCCGCTGACGCATTGAGCACGGCCGTGTCGAGCGCCGAGCTGGCGCCGCCGCCGAGGCTCATGTTCGCAACGTCGCCAGGCTGACCATATTGCGCCACGTAATCGACGCCGGCGATTACGCCGGATGTCGTGCCGCTGCCGCGACGATTGAGCACACGAACGGCGACGACCAACGCACCCGGCGCCACACCAATGACGCCGATGGTATTATCCAGCGCGGCGATGGTGCCGGCAACGTGCGTTCCATGGCCGTTAAGGTCGTTCGGCGAAGACTCACGTTCCACGAAATTGCGGCTGCGCTGAAGGTCGACCCGAAGGTCGGGGTGGTCCAGATCGATGCCGGAGTCGATTACCCAGGCGGTCGCAAAAGTGCCCGGCGCGCCGCCGTTGACACGTGCGATGCCCCACGGAGTCTCCTGCGGAGGCTGGACGGAGCCGCCGCCACTGGGCGCTGCCGCCGCGCGAATTGGACCGGTCGTGAACACCTGATCCTGCTCGCAATAGGCGATGTTCGGATTGGCGGCACGCATCCGCTCGATTCCCTCGGGCGACGCGTTGACCGCGAAGCCTTGGATCGCGACCCGGTAGACGTGCTTCAGCTGGGCTGCGCCAGCCTGGGCAGCCCGATTGGCTTCCGCTTGGGCGTTGGCGCGAGACACCGTGCCCGGCGCGAACACGCAAACATAACTTCCTGGGATCCGGTCACCGGCATTCTGGGCCTGCGCAGGCTGGGCGAGAGCCGCGAGCGGCAGGGTTGCAACTGCAAGAAATATTTTTTTCTTCACACATCTTCTCCCTGTTGGTTGCGGTCCAGGCGAGCCGCCATCCGCAACATTTCGATAGTAGAGAAGAAGTGTTACTTGTCGATAAAAAAGTATCTAGAAAGAATAGGTTAATAGGCGGCCAAGATCTTAGAAGGCAAAACTTGTCCGATGCGCCTTCGATGGCGCCCCAGATCAATGCGAACGGCTGCGCGTTCTTCAGCGTTGCGGGAGGGCGCCTCCGCTAACGGGGGCAACTGCAGGCATCGGCACCGGTGAGGGCTGCGGGGCTGCAGGGGCGGCCGGGGGCTGCTCGGACCGGCGGTGCCGGACGATATGCGGCGTAATCACGATGTAGAGCTCGGTCCTCGCCCGCGTCGAGCGGCGCACGCGGAACAGGTTTCCGACAATCGGGACGTCGCCCAATACCGGCACTCTGGAGCGCGACGAGATCGAATTCTCCTGGGTCAGCCCCCCGATCACGAAGGTCTCACCGTCGCGAACGGAAGCTGAGGTTTCCGCTTCTCGCTGGCTGATGGTCGGGTAGCCTTGCGAATAGCCCGTTACCGAGGAGACGACGCCGTAGATTTGCGAGGTCACAAACCCGTCCGGACTCACTCGGGGCGCGATCTGAAGGGTCACGCCAACGTTCACATATTGAACCTGCTGCGAGACGCCGTTGACCCCGGACAAAGTAATGTTGGTCAGGATCGGCAAAGCGTCGCCGGTGATGATCTTTGCTGTCGAGCCGCTCTGGGCTGCAATTCGCGGCCGCGAGACGATTCGTCCTTCCCCTCGCAGCACCTGGGCGTAGATCGCCGCCTGGAGCGACCCCGAGGGTAGGATCGTGCTGAGATCGGTCCCGAAAGGGAGGTTCGCGCCGGTGCCGAGGGAGCCGACCGCGATTTGGCCGGCCGCATTGTTGAAGTCGATGCCGAGGTTTCGCACGCCCTGTTCGGTCAATTCGACGAATTGAGTCTCGAGGATGACGGAGTCGACTGGGATGTCGATCAGCGCGATTTGCGCCTTCACCCGCGCGATCCGCTCGGGCGTTCCGGTAATCCAGATCGCATTGAGGCGCCGGTCGACGCCCAACCCTCGCCCAGGGAAGGATTCACCAAGCGGCACACTTTCGCGCTGCGCCTGGTTCTGGGCGCTGACATAGTTGGGCTGTGTGTTCGACGCGAGAGAGCCAAAACCAGGTTCGCGTCGAATGAAGACGTTGTTGGGCTGGATGGTTTCGCCCTCGATGAGGAGGCCAATGACTTCGCTAACATCCGCGTACCGGAGAGGCACGAGTTCGTAGGCATCGCCTGGATTGTACGAGTCGAGCGCGGCCCCGTCAGCATAAGCCGGAAGATCGGTTGCCGGTACGACGACCTCGCCGGCCGATCCGATGGGTCGGCTTCCAGTCGTCTCTTCCTCGGTGATCCGTTCGACGGTAACCTGAAGCGTCCTGTCCCCGGTTGGCTGTACGGCGACGCGCGACGGCTGCGAGGTTTCGAAGCGTAAGATTAGGCTGCCTTCAGAGGCCGAGAAGCTCGTCTGGCGCAAAAGAGAATTGTACGGGGCGCGCGGCGGAACGCGCGGCGCCCGTACGGTCGAACGCATCACTAGCTCGGGCCTGCGCGGATCAGTGTTCACCGGAGCATGTTGCGGCTCGGCGGGAGAGAATCGGAGGATGAAGGACGCCTGATTGGCGTCTTGGGTAACAAGGGTCATCTCCTCGAGAACCGAGGGAACTTGCGCCGCTGCCGGTGCCGCGCCGAACAGCATGCCGACCAGCAGCATCGCTGTGGCCGCCCAGCGGGTGAATACTAATCTGTGATTATTCAACGGCCCCGACACGCCCCCTAACGCGGTCGAGCCTACGCACGACGCGAACTCAATCCAATCATCTTGACTGCAAATTCCCGTAAAACAAGAGGAATTTGTCTGGAACACAAAGATCTCGCAAGCGTTTTGGGCGCCCCGCGCGCCCATCGTCTCGTTGAAACATCCGCCACAGATCCGCGCCCATGTTTCATCGCGGAGCGTTCGCCCTGGCCCGGCGCGTCGCTGCATGTCCGGGAGTCGGCGCTCACGCGATGCAGCGCAGGTCCCTCAGAAGAGTTGTCCTCGGTCCGAATTAGCTTCCCTGCGTCGACTGGGTCCGGCCGCGGCGCTCCGTCGCACCTGCACATGCCTCAAAAAACAGGATCTCACATTTCTGACCGGACGGCGCTTCGGGCGCGTCGGCGGCAATAGGAGCGGGTGAGTGGCAGTCAGTGGAAGTGGGCGGTCCCCGTGAAGAGGAGGAAAGCCGTCATGACCGATACACCCGATGACGATCTACTGCGCCGCATGGAAGAGGCCATGCTCAAATTGCCAAAACTCCAGCGGGAGATATTCCTGGCGCACCGCCTAAATGGCCAATCCTATGAAGAGATCGCCCGACGCACCGGCATCTCAGTGCCCCAGGTCGAGCGCCACATGGCCAAGGCGATCTACAAGCTCGCCAAGCAGATGGACGGCAGCAGGCTCAGGTGGTGGGAGCGCTGGTTCTGAGCGCCGGACCGTTGCCGCTCTCGCCAGACCCGCCGCGACCTCTTAGGATCGACCCCCGATGCGCACAGATCTCGACCATCTTCCGCCCGCTAAGCAGCGCGAGCTGGAACGCGTGGTGCAGATCCTGTTTGAGGAGTTTGACGAGAGGATCGCGCTCGCGACGCAGGACTGGAAGCGCAAGGGACGCATCCTCAAGATCATCCTCTACGGCTCCTACGCGCGCGGCAACTGGGTGGACGAACCACATACGGCCAAAGGCTATCAGTCGGATTTCGACCTGCTGATCATCGTCAACGATGAGCGGCTGACCGACCGCGTCGAATATTGGGCAAAGGCTGAGGAACGGCTGATCCGCGAGCTGTCGATTACCAAGACACTCCGAACGCCGGTCAACTTCATCGTCCACAGCCTTCAGGAGGTGAACGACGGCCTCGCCCACGGGCGCTACTTCTTCATTGACGTCGCGAAGGAGGGTATCGCCCTCTACCAGAGCGACGATACCGACCTTCCGGAGCCCAAACCGAAGACGCCCGAGCAGGCGCTTGCGATGGCCAACGAGTATTTCGAGGAGTGGTACCCGAGCGCGGAAGCACTGATTGAAGGAACGGCGTTTTACGTCGGCAAGGGTCGGCTCAAAGAAGCTGCCTTCTCACTCCATCAAGCGACAGAACGCCTCTATCACTGCGTCCTTTTGGTGTGCACTTTCTACACTCCGCACGTGCACAACTTGGCGTTTCTGAGGACCCAGGCCGAGCGGATCGATAGCCGCCTCGTCCAGATCTGGCCGCAGGATACGCGGCGTGAGCGTGCCATGTTCGAGAAGCTCAAGGCCGCTTACGTGAAGGCTCGATATTCGAAGCATTACCGCATCAGCGAGGACGAGCTGGCTTGGCTCGGCGAGCGTGTGGAAGAGCTCGGGCAGGTCGTTCACACGGTCTGTTTGGACCGGATCGCCATGCTGGAAGCTCAGGTGAAGGCCGCCTAACCGTCAATAGCGGCGGGCCGCGGAGGTGATTGTCGCGAGTGCTCGATCGCCTCTTTCTGGTGGATGTGGGTTCGCTATCCGCCGTCGATCGGCCACCGATCGCTCGCTTACGGCCAAACTTGCCCGCGATCCGAATCCGGCCCAGCCTATTTCTTCTCTGGAAAGATCACTCGCGCATTTCTCAGCACGCCAGGACGCAACCCGGTAAACATGTTGTTGGAGCGGCTGATCTCGGCGGCAGAACGCCGGCCCGAGGCTAGATCTTCTGCGTCGGCATCGCGAGCGGCCTGCTTCTCCCGCGCTCGTTCCGAGAAATCGAGGCGACCTGTCTTCTTCATGCGCGCCATGTGAGACGGGCGACCGCGCCGGTCAGAGCGACTGAATCGGGGTCAGCGCGTTCAGAGCAGCCCGGTCGGCTTCCCGGTGCAGACACCCTTTGGCGTCCGCAGGTTCCAGCCACAGCAGCTCATGCTCGGCCGCCTCGCCAAGCGGCGCGGTCAGCGACGCCTGCCAATAGCCGGCGTCCAGCGCGATCCGGCCGCCGAAGATCGGCTGGCTGCATCGGCGCAGTGGGACGCCCACTTCGGCCGACCAGGCGCATTCCTCGGCGATCTCGCGAATAAGAGCCTGGCGCGCATTCTCGCCCGGCTCGATCCGTCCGCCGGGGAGGTAGCAGCGGCCGTTCGCCGCCTTCACCACCAAGACGCGGCCCAGATCGTCGAGAATGATCGCGTAGGCGCCGCGCTGGTGCGTGACCGTCGGCTCCACATCCGCCGTCACCAAGGGCGCTCGATTGACTGCTTGCAATGAAGGATTCCTACTCCGAACCGGCCCCTGAGGCGGACGCCTCCTGGCCAGAACCGTCGACGCGGCGGCCTGGTTTCATCATGGCCGCTCCGCCACCTCAATAATCGCGGGAATAGCGCAGGTTGACGTTCGTGCCGCTCATCGTTCCGAACTGCGAGAGCAGGCTCAGCGAGCGCGACAGCGCGATCTCGATCTGGGTTGCCGTGAAGCCTTCGGCGTCGGTGATGATCTCGATGTAGATGTCGTCGCTGAGATAGAAGCCGGCGGCGATTGCGGTGCCGCGGCCGACCGTATCGTCCTCGCCGAGGATCCTGATCCGGTCGATCCCGGTGGCCTGCTGGAGCTCGCCCAACGGGTTGAGGCCGCCGCTGCCACCGCGCAGCGAATTCAAGGATGCGGCGAGCTGGATCGCCTGGATCGCCGAGATTTCGGTCACCGAGCTTCCGAACAGGATCCGGCTGACGATCTCGTCCTGCGGCAGGCCGGGGCTCGAGGCGAACTCGATGCGCGGGTTGGTGGCGTTGCCTCCGATCAGAACCTGAACCTCGACATCCTCGATGTCGGCGGCGGCACGGATGTCGAGTTGCGGATTGATTCGCGCGCTGCCGGTCTCGACGAAGTCGATGTGGCTCTGTTGATCGAGGATGAAGCGGCGCCCTGCGAGGCCGAGGACTCCGCGCACCAGGTCGACCCGGCCGGTGAGCTGCGGCGCGTTGGTCCGGCCCGTGACCCGAAGGTTCGCCGCCCATTCCGAATCGAGGCCCATTCCGGTGACGTAGAGCTGGTTGTCCGAAACTAGGCGAAGGTCGAGGTTCCAAATGCTCGGGACGGTATCCCTGCGCGCCACCGCCTGGCCGGGGGCGGGCAACGGCTCGCCGCGACGCCGAACGCCAGCCAGCTGGGGCACCCGCGCCGCGCCCTGTGTGACGATCTGGTAGCGGGTCTCGCCAAGCTCGAGCCGGCCGCGGATCATCGCGGGCTCCGCGGCGCTGTTGCGGATCTGAAGGGTACCAGTCGCCGTTGCCGTGATGTCGTCGCTGCGCGCAAGCCGCGCATTGGCGAGTTGGGCGTCGATCCGAACTGGGTAGCCGGCCGCGCTCGACAAGCCGATCTCGCCTTCGGCCTGAATCGTTCCTTCGCCGGCGCGACCGGTCAGCCGGACGATGTCCAGCTGCGACCCGTTGAAATTGCCGTCGATCGCCAGATTGGTGATGTGCGTGCCATATTGCTCGTTGATGTAATTGAGGTTCGTCGAGCGAACGACGCCGCGGAGCTGCGGATTGTCGAGGCGTCCGGTGAAGTCGGCCCCAATTCCCACTGGCCCGTTGAGCTGGTGCCCGGCCATGCTGACCAGAGAACTGAGAACGCCAGCGGGCCCGTTATAGCGGATGCCCCCCGACAAGGGCGCCGACGCGAGGCGCTGGGTCCAGGTGCCGGCGCCCGGCGGCAGCGGCTGGAGGCGCGCCTGGATCCGGCCGACGATGGCGCCTTCCTCGCGAATCACCGCGCTGAGTGCGCCGCCTTCCGGTACGAGGTTACCCGCGAGCGCGACGTCGACCGGCACCGAGCGGACGGCGATACCGGTGCGGGTGAAGTTGGCGATGTTGAGTCGAGCCTCCGCCCGCGGGAAAGCGCCGCCCGGGGGCAGGAAGAAATCGAGGCTTCCGGTCGCTTGGCCGCCGAGGCCGAGAGAGGGCCCGAGCGTGTTGACGACGGACAGGTCGAAGCTGTCGAGGCGCGACTGGATGATCAGGCCGTCGCCATAGCGGCCCGCGAGGCGCAGGCGGCCCTGGCCCTCGCGGAACAGGACGGTCGTGGGGCGAAGCAGCCAGGCATTGTCGACCCGCTCGATGAGCGCCGGCTGGGCGAAGCGGAACGGGATGTTGTTGGCGCTGCCCTGAAGCGCCATTCGGATCCGCTCGGGGCTGAGATCGGCATTGCCGGCGATGTCGAACGGCACGCCGCTCGCACCCGTGGCGACGAAGCGGGCGTTGCCGGCATTGCCCTGGTAGGTGAACTTCGTCCGGCCGCGGTCGATCTGCAGCGAGCCGCTGGTGAGGCCGGCGACCTGGACATCGCCCTCAGCCTCGTAGACCGCGAACGGATCGCCCGCGATTGGCAGGGTCAGGCCGACGTCGACAATCGCCCGAGCGATGGTGATCGCGTTCTGGCCGGCAATGCTGCTCGGGATGACAGCGTCATTCGCCGTCGCTGCCACATCGATCCGCTGGCGCCGGCCGGCGGCGGCGAGCGCTACATTGCCGTCGATGCCTTGGCCGCTGACGCTGAGCGACCCCGCGAACGGTCCTGCGGCTGTCTGCGTCACCCGGCCCGCGAAGGTGAGACCCGCGAAGAGCAGGCGGTTGACCTGGATGGTCATCGGCCCGGCCCGGGCGAGAACAACGACGTCGGCGGAGAAGGGCCCGTAATCGGATTCGCCAGTGGCCTGGATCGCATAGCCCTGGCCGGTCGAGCGAACGGTCGCGCGGACGTTGCGAAGCCCGACCCCGAAGCCGGGATTGGCGACATTCAGCTGGATCTGCGGCGCAGAGACCGTGCCGCCGATCTCGACCCCCACCGGGCCGTAGCGCCGACTGGTGCCGACGAGCCGAAGCGCGATCCGGCCGTCGGGATAATAGACGCCGCCACCTTCGGTGATGCGCAGGGCGGGGGCGCTGACGCGGACGTCACCGATCCGGATGATTCCGTTGGGAGCGACGTTGACGCTTGCGGTGGCGACGGCGTTGCCGCCGAGAAGGTCGGCCGCGGTCGCGTTGAAGATCCGCCGGCTGCGCACGGAAACGCGGCCGTCGATGCCGAAGCCGCCGGCTTGGTTCACCAGGTCGAAATTGCTGGTGATGTCGAAGACGCCGATGCTCTCGACGAGATAATTGTTCACCGTGCCCTGGACGCCGACATTGTAGCGGCCGCGACCGACATCGAAGGCGAGCGTCAGCACCGCATCGGCGCGATCGGAGCGCAGTCGGAGGTTGTCGGACAGGATATTTGGCCAGTCGACGAGGATGTCGCCGTTGATGCGCACGTTGGTGAGGAGGCCGCCCAGTGTCGGGGGCAACCCCGTGATCCGGCCGATGCGTCCACTGACCGGGACCACGATCCGGTCGGGGTCGACCCGCGCGCTGCCGGTGGCGCGAAAATTCTCGAGCGTCCGGCTGCCGAGGTCGAGCCGGGCGGCGCTGAGGTCGTAGACGATGCGCGGGCGGCGGATGGCGCCGTCGAGCACCAAAGCGAGGCGGACGTCGCGGCCGTCGAGATTGGGCGCGATCGCTCCCGGGCGCATCAGCCGCGCGGCCACCCGCATCGTTTCGAACTGGCTGGCGCGGAAATCGACGATGCCTTCGGCGGCGATGGCCAGCGCCCGGCTGTTCATGCGCAGATTGATGTCGGCGCGCCGGTTCGCCCAAGTCGTGGTCAGGTTGAAATAAGTGAGCGGCTCGGTGAGGCGGTTGGCCGGGCCCGTAACGAAGATGTCCGGCCGCATCGGCCCGGTGACCCGGAAAGTGCCGTTCTCGGCGCGGATGTCGAGATTGGCGAAAGGCTGGCCTTCCATCGCCGCCTGGAGCCGGCCGCGCCAATTGGCCCAGGTGCCGCGACCGGCGACCGCGATCTCGAGCGGCTTGGCGATGCTGGTCATGCTCGCCACGAAGCCGTCGGCGGGCGCAGACACGCGCATCTCGATGTTGAGCCGATCCTGCTCGGGCGCCGCCTCGAAGCGCAGCGCGAGGCGGTCGCCCCCGGCGATCCCCGGCCCCCGAAGCGCGTTGACGTCGAGATTGGCGCGCGCCGCACTGTTGGCGAGGTGGAGGTCGCCGCCGATCGACAGCAAGTGGCGCTGCCCGGTCACCGGCGGATCGATGATCAGCCGGCCGATGCGAAGGTTGGCGATGTCGAGATCGATGTTCGGGATAAGCGGCGCGTTGGGATCAGTGCTTCTCAGCTCCGGAAGCCGCGACAGCCGCGCCTCCGGAATGACGAGCGACCGGATGTCGACATGGCTTCGGCGGATATAGGCGAGCGGCCGGTAATCCACTTCCGCCACCGGCGCCGCGAAGAATGCGCCCTTGGGGTCGGAGAGGACGAGGCCGCGCAAAGTCATCCGGCCCCAGATCGATCCCTCAATCGAATCGACGTGGATCTTGAGGCCGGACGCCATCTCGATGCCGTTGATCTGGTCGACGACGAAGCGCCGGCCCGAATCGCTGTTCAGCCAGATGAGGAAGGCTGCCGCCGCAGCGACGATCACGCCGAGGATGATTGCGAGCCACTTGGCGAAGGTGAGCGCCGGACGGCGGCGGCGGACGACGACCGTCTCGGTCGGCTCGATCGGAGGCGGTGTGCCGCCGCTGTCCGCGACGCTGGCCATCAGAAGGCCTGCCCGATCGAGACATAGACGGAGATCAGCCCCTCGCCCTCACGCCGGCCGATCGGCGTCGCGATGTCGAGGCGAAGCGGGCCGAAATTGGTGTAGAGGCGGCCGCCGACGCCGATGCCGAAGCGCATGTCGTCGAAGCTTGGGTATTCATTCTCGGTCACGCTGCCCGCGTCGATGAAGGCGACCACGCCGTAATTGCCGAAGCGGTAGCGGCCCTCGACAGCGAACTCGGTGAGGCCGCGGCCGCCGACCGGCAGCGACAGGGTCGGCGGCACTTCCTCGGGATCGTCCTCGACGGGATCGAAGTCCGGATTGGGCACGGTGATGTGTGGACCCAGCTCCTGAAAGGCGAAGCCGCGCACCGAGCCGCCGCCGCCCGCGTAAAAGCGGCGCGACGGGGCGAGGCGGTCCCGCTCGATGCCGACGATTGAGCCGAAGCGGGCGCGGGCGGCGATCACGAAATCCTCGCCGATCGGCTGATAGTAGCTGCCGTCGAGCTGGGTGCGCAGGTAGAATTCGCTGCCGTCGCGAAGCGAGGCCTCCGGATTGACACGGGCGGAAAGGCGGAAGCCCTTGGTTGGGTCGAGCAGGCTGTTCGACCGGTCATAACCGACCGAGCCGATCAGGCCGCCGATGAAGAAGGCGTCGCCGATCGAGATCCGCGGCGCTCCGACCTGGCTCTCGTTGGTCGCGAGGATCTCGGCGCCGTAGGAATAGGTCCACACCTTCTGCCAGATCGGCGTCGACTCGCGGGTAACGAGGCCGAGCAGGCGTACCGTATAGCCCTCGAACGCGGCGAAGTCGCGACGGCCGGCGTCGAGCTGGAAGAGCAGCGCCTGATCGCGCAGGTTCCAGTTGTTGAAGCGGAGGCGCGCGCCTGCCGATTGCTCGTTGGTGCCGAGCACCGCCGCGACGCGCAGCGCACCCTCGGGGCGGAACAGGTTGCGATGCTCCCAAGCGCCTTCGACGCGGAAGCCCTCCCCGGTCGAATAGCCGACATTGGCGTCGAGCGACCGCGCCCGGCCCGCATCCTGGCGCACCAGGATGTCGACATATTCGGTGCCGTCGCCGGCCGGAATCCCGGTCCGCACCGGCTCGGCGGCGACGGTGCTGAACAGCCGGGTGGCGACCATCGCCTCCCTCAAGTCGTCCATCATCCGCCGGTCGAACAGGTCGCCTTCGTCGAAGCGCGACAGCAGTTCGATATGATCGCTCTCGAAGGCGGCGTCGCCTTCAGTGAGGATCCGGCGGAAGCGCGCGCGCGGCCCGGGCACGACCTGAAGCGTATAGTCGCCCTGACCGGTGTCGGGATCGAGGAGGATATCGCGCGGCGGCTGGTCGGAGCCCTCGACGCCGACGGTCGCGAACGGGTAGCCGTTCTGCGGCAGTCGCAGGAGGACGTTCGCTTCGGCCGCCTCAACCTGAGCCGCCACGATCGGGTCGCCGCTGTCGAGCGCCAGGGCCTCGCGGGCGATTCGCTCGGCGTCGCCTTCGACCCCGGCAAGCGTGATCGCGCCGAAGGCGTAACGCTGGCCCGGGACGATGGTGATGGTGACGGGCAGCCGGCCGTCCTCACCCGCCCTGGTGGTGATCGCATAGGTGGCGACCACGTCATAATAGCCATCCGAGCGGAGCAGCCGCTCGGCGAGCGTCACGTCCTCCCGGGCGCGCGCTTCGAGCATCGCGCCGTTGACCGCTTCGCCTCGCGCGTCCTCGAGCGCGGACAGGTCGCGGAAGCGCCCTTCCATGCCGAGCTCGACCAGCTCCGGAGCTTCGAGGCCCCGCACATTCACCACGTAGCGCACCCGCGGCAGCGCCTCTTCTTCGCCGGCGGGCACCTCGAGCAAGGGCTGGGTGACGAAGGTCTCGAGTGGCGGCAGCGGCTCGGCGAGCGCAGGATCGCCGAGAGGCGCATCCTCGACAGGGCCGGGCACCGGCGGGAACGGCCGCTCCGGCGTGCCCGGCGGGACAACCGGCTCCAGCGGCTCAAGCGGCGTGCTCAGCTCCGGATCGAGCGACGGCACTTCCTGCTCGAACTGGCTGTCTGGAATGATCGGACCGGTCGGCGGGGGACTGGGAGCGGGGGTCGGCGTGGGTGTCGGCTGGGCACGGGCAACCGGCGGCGCTGCGAGGATGCCGCTCGCCAGCGCCGTCAAGAGGAACAAGGATTTCTTACTCAACCGCCCCCGCTCAGCCGCCCGCACGCCTGGGGCGACTCGCTTTCAACCAGTATGTTAGCAGAAAGTTCAATCTCTTGCGGCGGTTTGCACCTGTGCTGCGCGGACGACGGGATTGGTGCCGTCACCGATCACCGCGAAGCCCGCCCAGTAATAAGGATGTGACGTCGCGGGATCATCCATGAGCCGGTGCTGCGACTGGCGCAAGGCGGAAGCGGTGCCGGTCCCCGGCGCTGCGGTGAACAGGCCCGAGATCAGCCGCTCGGTCGCCTCGTAGGCGTCCGGCACCGGCCAGTGGCTTGCCACCACCAGGCGGCCGCCAGCGCCGACGAAGGCGCGCACCAGGCCGTCGAGGGCGAAGTCGCCGCCGCTGGTCAGCCCCGCCTCCTGGGTCGCGGTGAAGTCGGCGCGGCCGGCGGTGTCGCACGCCGACAGAATGACGAGGTCGGCGTCGAGCCTGAGATCGAAAATCTCGCGGAAGCTCAGGAGCCCGTCCGAGTCCGGTCCGCCGAAGCTGGTCACAAGCGACGGCCGCGCGGGACATTCGGGCCGCGGCGGAGTCACCAGGCCGTGGGTGGCGAAGTGCATCACCCGGAACTGGTCGAGGTCGGGGCGCTGCTTGATCGCGCTGTCGGTGAACGCTGCGCCGGTGACGATGTCCGCTTCGCCGCCGGTGCGGCCCGACAGGGCGCGGCTGGCGACGAGCAGCTCGTCGTCGGGGATCGGGCGATTCCAGGCGGTGATGGCCCAGGAGCATTCCGGCCCGCCCTCACCGCCGCGGACGTTGAGGCTGGCCAACGTAACACCCGAGGCCGGCGCATTCTCTCCGAAGCCGAGATATTGGTTCGCGGCGCGCGACGGCGCCAGCTGGCGGACATCGCGGAAGGCGAGAGGCGCGACCGACGTGCTGATGTCGCGATCGCGGCCGAACCAGGCAATTCCCGTGAAGTCGAAGGCGTCGGCGTTCGGCTGGGCGGCGCGCCGGCGATAGGCCTCGACCCCGGCCGACTCCTCGACCAGCAGATTGGGCGGCAGGCGCAACATTGCGCCATCCCCCTCGAAGACCAGGTGGCGGACGCCGGCGAGCTCGCTCGCGACCGGGCCGAACAGGGTGCGGTAGAGGCCGTGGGCGGTCTCGAGGTCGAACGGATAAGTGAGGATGTCGCCATCCTCGACCAGCGAGATGGTCGCGCGCAGGGCGTCGACTGACTCTTCGAGCTCGACCGGCGTGGCACTCAGGCGGAAGGTTCGGGCAGACGTCGGAGTCGCCAGCACCGCATAGGCCGAGCCGCCGAGCACGACCATCTTGTAATAGGCCTCGCCGGGGCGGAGCAGCTGCTGAAGCTCGGCAAGCGGCAGCGCATTGGTCGTGACCGCACGATAGCGCGGAAAATCCGCGAGCCGCGCCTGGGTCGCGACCTGGCTTTGCTGATATTCCCGCAGCCGCGCCTCGGCGGAGGCGATGGCCGCGACCGTCTCGGCATTCTGCTCGCCGGCCTGGAGCCGAGAAATCTCAACCCGGGTCCGCTCGACGTCCCGGGTCAGCGCCACCGCCTGGCGGAAGAGGCGCGATGCCTCGTCGCTGCCGGCGCTGAGCTCGCGCGCCAGAACGGCCTGGGTCTGGGCGACGCCGGGCCGCATCGCGACCTGGGAGGCGAGGAACAGGTCGGCGGCCGCGTCCGGCCCCGCAGCGGCGGCAGTGAGCAGCTCAAAATAGGGCTCCAGCGAGCGCCGAACGACCGAGGAGCCGGTCCCCGCCTCGACATTGGCGGCGATGATGGTGCGGTAGAGGTCGCGGGCGGCCTGGGTCTGCCCAGAGCGGGCGAGATAATGAGCAAGCCGCGCCTGAGCGCTGAGCAGGGCCGCCGAGCCGGGATAGTCGATCTCGAGCAAGGCGACCGATTCGCGCAGAAGCCGTTCGGCCTCGGCCGGCTGCTGGCGGTCCTCGGCGATCGCCGCCAGCTCCTGGAGGATCTGCGCGCGCATCCACACGGTCGAGGCGACGACCCCGCCCCGCACGCCCTGAAGGTCGGTGAAGGCCTGGCGAAGGATCGGCACGGCCTCCTCGTCCCGGTTCTGGAGCCGCAGGATTGTGCCGCGAAGCTGCTGTGCCTGTGCATCCAGAATCTGAATCTTCTCGGCCGGCCGAAGCGTGCCGCTCGCCGCGTCCATCGACGTACGCCCGGACGCCTCGGCGTTAAGCCGTTCCGAGGCGAGCCGATCGATCACCGGCGCGTCGGCCGCCGCTCCGCGACGCGCGTCCGGCATCGGCCGGTCGAGCTCCGCGAGCGCGCCCGCCACCTCGCCCTGGTTGAGAAGATGGAGAGCGACATAATTGCGCAGCCGCCGGCGAAGCACCGGATCGTCGCCCGCGAGGTCGGCGGCGCGGGCGAAATCGGCCTCCGCCTCGGCGTAGCGGCCGAGGTTGGAGCTCTGCAGCCCCTGGTTGACCAAGGCCTCGGCGCGGGTCGCATTCTCCTCGATGTCGTCGAGGCTTCCGAAGAACTCGGCCGCTTCGGCATACGCTCCCGCATTGTTGCGGCGATAGGCTTCGAGCAGCGCCCGGCGCGGGTCGAGCGTTCCGGCCTGGGCCCGGGCGAAGGCGGCGGGATCGCCCGCGCCGGTGGTCGCGACCACGACCTCGCCCGGGACCGGCTCGTCCGCGATGATCGACCTCAGCCCGAGCCGGAGCGCGCTGTCATAGCCGGCAAGTCCTTCGGCGACGTAGAGCGTGTTGCCGCGGCGGACGAGATAGGCGCGGTGGCCGACATCGGCGCTTCGCCAGCGGCAGTTGAGCACCGTCGCTGTCCCCGCCCCTTCGAGCTCGACCCGCTCCGAAGCCGGACACTGGACCTGCTCGGCCCGCAGCCGCGCGAGCCGCGCCTCCGGGCCGCCGCGCACTCGAAGCGCATAGAGCCGGCCGACCGGCGCGGCAGCGTCGCGGCAGGTTATTGCATAGCCCCGATCGAACATGTCGCCGAACGCCTCGTCGAGCGCGCTCGCCTGGGCGGTGCACAGGAGGCCGCTCCCCGACCCGATGTTGAAACTGTCGCGAAGGCTGATCGGCTGAGCCGAGGCGGGCTGGGCTGCCAACGCGCCGAGGCTCACTGCGGCAAGAAGGGACATCCTATTCATCGGCCGGCTCCCGAGACGGAGGCGTGCATCGCGGCACTTCCCTGCCTTCGGCCAAGGCACGCTCCTGATCGCCAGCCTGGCATTGCTCCTCGACGCCCTCGGTCCAGGCGCTGCTATCACCGCCGCTGGTCACCGGCTCCTCGATCAACGGCTCGGCGGCGGCGGTGTCGATCAGCTCCTCCTCGTCCTGGAACGGCTGCAGCGGCGTGTTACGATCGCCGCCGCCGACGGGCTCCTCGACTTCCTCGGACGTGGGCGCTGGGTTGCCGAAATCCGGCTGCTCAGGTTCGGGCGGCGGAGGCGGCGCCGGGCAGGTGCGGGTCGGGATATTGCACAGGTTGAGCTCTGACCCGGCCGTATAGGTGCCGTTATAGACCGCCTCGAGGAAGAAGGCGCTGCCGGTGCTCATCGTGCCATCGGCGCGGATTCCGCGCGCGAAGACGGCGACGTCGGCGGGCGCACCCGGGGCGCCGGCATTGATCGTCAGGGTGCTGCTGCCCACGGTGATCCCGCCGAAGTCGGTCGCCGTGCCGCTGTTCTGGACATAGAGGCTACGCAGCGGCGACAGCACCACGTCGAACGCCTCGATATAACCGCGCGGGTTCACCGCGCCGCTATTGGCGAGCAGGGCCGCGTTGCGTCCGGCGAAGTTCGGGTCGACGATCAGCTGGTTGAACAGGGCCTGGTCCGTGACCCAGATGTCGGTCGCATCGAGCCGCACTGTTCCCGCCGGCGCGCCCGAGCCGTTGCGCACCCGGATGCTTCCGCTCGGGGTGATCACCTGGATGCGCTCCGAACGCGGGTCGCCGCCGATCTCGATGAAGCTTGAGGGCTGCGCATTGCTGAGCAGAAGCGCGCCCTCGACTTGGACGATGCCCTGCGTGTTGATCCCGAACTGGCGGACCCGGTTGGCGTCGAGGGTGAGGTCGCGGACGACGATGTCCGCCGGCCGGTTAGCCGGGCCGCTCGCGGCCGGCACGCTGATGCGAAGCTCGGTCCCGGTGATCCGTCCGGCCTCGGCCGCGCTCAGCACATAGCCGGAGCCGACATTCTCGCCGCCGATCCGGGCCCCCGGGTTGAGCGCGGCCAGCCGCACGAACTGGGTGAGGCCTTCCCCGATCCGGCCAGTGTCGAGGATCTCGATCCCCGACGAGGTGACCGAGATCTCCTCGCCGGCAACGAGATCGCCGAACGAGGCCACTCCCTCGGCGAAGACGGAGATGCCGGTCGCGCCCCGGATCAGGGTGCCGGACGAAGCGGTGAAGTTTTGTGCGGCATCGAAGCTGAGCTGCGTGCCGCCCACGGTTGTCTGGCTCGTCGGGCGCGCGCTGTGTTCGACGCTGATGTTGCCGTTGGACTGGAAGCTAAGCGAGCCGACTTCGATCCCCCCGGCCCCGGCCGCAGAGATGCGCAGGTCGCCGTCGCTCTGGAAGAGGCCGGACGTACTCACGGCGAGGAGCCCGCCGTTCGTGATGATGTCCGAGGGCTGCCGTGCGGCGGGATTGCCGGTGACGCTGTTGAGGATCGTGGCGGACTCGATGACGATCGGGCTGTTGTCAGCAATGACCCGGAAATAGCCGCCCTGGTTGGCGGTGCCGTCGTCGCCGCGCGCGTCCAGCGACCCTTCCAGCGCGCCGACGCTCAGCGAGCCCGCATTGCCTTCCGACGTCGTCGCGACGATCACGAGCTCGCCGCCGCGCGCCGTCCCGGTCACGCCTGCCGTTCCGCCATTGTCGAGGCCGCCGGCGCCGCCGATTCCCTCGGCGGCCAGCCGGGCAAGACCGGTGACCGTCGTCGGCGCGCCTTCCGAGGCCAGGCTGATTGCGCCTCCCTGCCCGCGCCCGCCGGTGCCGCCGGTGGCGCCCGCTCCCCCAGCGACGCCGCCGCGCCCCCCTTCGCCGATCGCATCGACGTCTAGCGAGGCGACAGTCAGCTCACCGTCGCTGGCGCCCCCCGTCGCGGGGCTCTCGCGACGGGTTCCGACCGATACGAAGGCGCTGCCGAAGCCGTCCCCGCCATTCGCGCCGTTCTGGCCGGCGTCGCCGCCGCCGCCGTCGCCGCCGATCCCGCGCCCGTCGATCCGGACTTCGCCGAACTGGATCTGGCCGCCCCGCCGCCCGGCCTGGAGGACGACGACGCCGCCCGATCCGGTGCCGCCGACTCCGGGTTGGACCGCGCCCTGGCCGCCGCCGCCGGTGCCGCCCCGTCCCTGAGCGGTCAGCGTCAGCCCGGCCCCGGCGATCGACGATCCTGTCGTTCCCGAGGCGGCAATGATGGAGATGTCCCCGGCGGTGCCGTTGCCGCCGTTGCCGCCGGGACGGGCGAAGGTCGAGCCTCCCTCCGCGCTCGTATCGACGCTGCTTCCGTCGGCAAGCTGGATGCTTCCGTCCTGCGCCTGGATGGTCACCGCGCCGCCGATCGCGTCGCCGCCTCCGGCGCCGTCCCCGCCGAGTGCGCGGGTGTCGATGCTGGTGGCCCCGCCGAGATTGATCTGCCCGCTGAGGACGTCCACGCGGACAATGCCTCCGCGCGCCAGCCCCGGCGTGGGTCCGGGGTCGCCGAAATGGGTGCCGACCCGCGCATCGGTCGCGAGGCGCGTCGTGCCCGTGATGTCGATCCGGCCGCCTGTCCGGGTTTCGACAGTGACGCTGCCGCCGGTCGCCGTGGTGGGAGTCGTGCCGCGGCTCTGCTGTGACGATGCGCGGGCGGTGCCTTCGAGATTGCCGGCGACCGTGATCGACCCGCTCTCGCTGGCAGCAATGTGGACGCTGCCGCCGAATCCGGAGCCGGCATCGTCCGGTATCGCCTCGGTCGTGACGGCGCGGCCGTCGGCATTGACGCGCAAGTTGCCGCCGACCGTGACCGTGCCTCCGGTGGCGAGCACTTGCGCGGTGCCGCCGATGGCGTCGGTGAAGATGTCGCCGAGGAACGGGATGGTGGTGATGCCTGCGGCGTCCACGGTCGCGCTGCCCGTGACCTCGACCCGGCCGCCGTTGAGCGCCTCGAGCGTCGCGGTACCGCCGATGGGGTCGAGCGGATCCGACGGATCGCGCGCCACCAGCGCGAGGTTGCCGCCGATCTGGATGACAGAGCCGTCAGCGGTGACCGATGCGGCCCCTCCGGCGATGAGCGAGAGATCTTGGCTGTAGGTCGCCGTTCCGGTGGCGGCCGCATTGTGGCTGGAAAAGCCGACCAAGTCGGACGTGTACGTCCCGTCGCCGAGCGACAGCGTCGCCGGGCTCCCGGCGCCGCCGCCGAGCGAGAAAGCCGACAGGATGATCGCGCCGTTTTCGACGGTGGCACTGAGGGCGGAGTCGTAGCCGACGGTGCCGCCGACCAGGGCGGTGATGGCGAGATCCTCCGACACCGCCGCCATGTAGATGTTGTGCCGGTCGGCTCCGCCGGTGCTTGCCGGGCCGCCGGTGCGCCCGGTGTGGACGAGCGGAGTCGCGACCGTTGTCCCGCTCGTCACGAAGATGTCGAACAGTCCGCTGGTGTGGCGCACGACGGCGCTGTTCGCCGCGACATACGCGGTCGAGCCGTTGGTCAGCACGCTACCGCCATGCTCGACCCGCGGCGCGGCCATCAGCACATAGCTGCCTTCTTCCAGCGCAGTGATCCGCGAGCCGGCGAGAGTCACCACCGAGGCGCCGGGCACGCCGGGCTGGAAATCAATCGCGCCCGTCGCATCGATGAACTGGCCCGCGGGCGACACCACCGGATCCAGCGTGGTAAGGATGAGCCGGCCGACATCGAACACAGCAGTGCCGCCGATGATGATTCCGTTGGGCGCCGAGAAAGCGACCGTCCCTCCAGGAACTGAGCCGACCCGGCTCAGCACGGTGCCGTCGAATTGCACGCGTCCTTGAGCCAAAATCCGGTTCAGCACCGCGAAGCCGGGTCCGCCGGTGAAGGTGGCGGTGGTCCCCGCCGGCTGGAAGATAGTCGGGTCGCCAAACGTCAGCGGCCGCCACACGATCACTGCGCTTGGCGACGCGACGTTAACGTTGGTCTGGCCCGGCGGCGTGGTGATGGTGGCGGAGCCGTGGGTCACGGTCGGCGTCGCATCGAACGACTGGGCTGCGGCCTCGCCCGACACCAGTACCGCCCCCACCGCGCATCCGATCATCAGAAGACGCCGGGCCGAGCGAGCGCGGCGGGGCAATTCGGAAGCGGGAGCGAGGATCATCGTGACCTCCATGGCCACAGCCTTGTGGTGAACGAGACGAGCAGGCGCGGGTCCGGCGTCTCGGCGAGGAAGCCGGCGCGGGTCAGCGGCACCGCGAAGGTGAGGTCGGCCTGCGCGCGATTGCCCCAGATCGCGCGTATTCCGCCGCCGGCCGAATGGAGCTCGTCACCGAAGCCGACCAGAGCGGACTGGTCCTCGTTGTCGACCCAGGCGGCGTCGAAAAAGAGATAGGGCTGGAGGGCGAGATCGTCCTCAGATTGCGGCGCGAGGCGGCCGAAGCGCAGCTCCGCCTGGACTCCGGCGCCATGGTCGCCGGCGATGGTCGCGGGATCGTAGCCGCGCCCGACGGTATAATTGCCGGCCGAGAATTCCTCGAAGGCGAACAGAGGGGCGGTGGCCATTTGCGCCATGCCGCCCAGATAGAAGCTCACATTGGGCAGGAAGCGAAGCTCGCCATTTGCCTCGGCCCGAAGCACGGTGGCGTCGGGTCGGCCCTCGAGGCGGCTCGGCGGCACCGTGCCGGGCGCGGTGCAGTCCGAGAAATCAGCGTTGCAGCCGTCGCTTGCACCGAGGCCGGGAAGACCTTGCCTCACCTCCAGGCCGGCCTCGAGCCGCCAGCGCGGTCCCAGCGGATCGATCGGCTCCCGCGCGCGGCGTGGCGCGACTGTCTCGAAGCCGAGGCGCGCGAATAGGATTCTAAGCTTATCCTCGCTGAACGGGAGGTCGGCGAAGTCTACCTCCTGATCGACGAGGTCCACGCCGACAGTTCCCCGCACTGTCGAGCGAAGCGTGCGAACGAACGGATAGCTCGCCTCCAGAGTGGCGTAGAGCGTTCGCGATTCGATGTTGAGCGCAGGGTCGAACAGCTGCGGCTCGGCCCAGCTGTAGGTGAACTGGCCGCCGATCTGCAGCCCCTCGCCACCGACTCGGAAATCATGGGCAAGCTGCAGCGTCCGCTGCTCCACGAAGTCGGCGGTGCTGTAAAAGGCCAACGTGGTGCGGTCGCCGAGCCCGGTGAGGCCGTAGACCTGCGCGCGCAGAAGCGCGCCGCCGCGCCCGACCGACTCGGACCCATAATTCTGCAGGTTGAGATCGATGATACCCGGCAGCCGAACGATCGTCACTTCGCCGACCACTTCGCCCGGGACCGTCCCAGCGGGGCGGAGCGCGAGGCGAACGTTCGTCCCGGGAAGGTCGCCGGCGAGCAGCAAATAGCGTTCGGCGACCCTCGTGTTGAACACCTCCTGGGTCGTCAGCGGCTCGAGGTAGCGCGCGATCAGCCGCTCATTGCGCCCGGCATCGCCGCGCACGCGAAGCCCGACCAGCTTGGCCATCAGCACTCGGAACTGGACGACGCCGTTCTCGATTCGCTGCTCCGGCACCTCGACGGCGGCGATATAGCCGGCATCGCGGAGGATCGCGGCGGCGCGGTCGCGGATCCGGCAGATCACCGACAGCGGCTGTTCCCGCCCGACATAGTCCGCGTAAGCCGGGCGGAGATCGGCCTGGCCGAGGCCACGAAGGTCGGCGAACTCGGCGCCCGTCAGGGTGAATCGGATCGCGGCATATTCGGGCCGCTCCAAAGCGCAGGGCCGCCGCTCGAGCTCGCCCTCGACGTCGAGCCGCGCCCGCTCGTCGCGCGGCTGCGGCCGGAGGGTGCCCTCAAGCTCCCCGCGCGTCGGCGGAGTCGGGGGTTGCGGCTGGGCAGATGCGGCGGTCGCTCCGAACGCCGTCACAAGCGCCGATGCGGACACCAGCGACAGGCGTTTGATGCGGAGTCGTGGCGATCGCACAAACTCCTCCCCAGCGTTGCGCATCGGCCCGGCTCCCCTCCGTCATGGCCTGCTCAGGTCACCGTCTGCCCACGGCAACGCCTTGCGAGAGAACCATATCTCGGCGCGACCCGCAAGCGCGCCGCGTGCCGGAGCGGGACGTCAGCGCCGCTCGGCGAGCTTGCGCTCCCAGGCGAGCGCGTCGGCGATGATCGTGTCGAGGTCGTCGCGCTTCGGTCGCCACGGCAGCGTGGCCAGGATTCGGCTGTTATCGGCGACCAGCGAATCCGGGTCGCCCGGCCGGCGCGGCTCGAACCGGCGCTCGATCTTCATGTTCGTCACCCGGTCGACGGCGTCGAGCACTTCGAGCACCGAGAAGCCGCGGCTGTAGCCGCAATTCATGAGATAACTCTCGTCCGGCGTTGCGATCAGCTTCTCGAGCGCGTCGACATGGGCCGCCGCGAGGTCGCTGACATGGATATAGTCGCGGATGCCGGTGCCGTCGGGCGTGTCGTAATCGGTGCCGAACACCGAGACATGGCTGCGCTTGCCGGTCGCCGCCTCGACCGCGACCTTGATGAGGTGCGTCGCTCCGGCGGTCGACTGGCCCGAGCGGCCCGTCGGATCGGCGCCGGCGACGTTGAAATAGCGAAGCGCGCAGAAGTTGAGCGGATGGGCGAAGGCGACGTCCCTCAGCATGCGCTCGGTCATTAGCTTGGACCAGCCATAGGGATTGATCGGCTCTTGGCGGGCGTCCTCGGTGATCGGCACCTGGTCCGGAATCCCGTAGGTCGCCGCGGTCGACGAGAAGATGAAGTGCCTCACCCCGCAGCGCACCGCGCTCTCGATCAGCGCGCGGCTGTTGGCGGTGTTGTTGTGATAATATTTGAGCGGGTTCTCGACCGATTCGGGAACGATGATCGAGCCTGCGAAATGCATGACCGCGCTGGCGGCATGGTCGCGCATCACCTGCTCCACCAGCGCCTGGTCGCCGACATCGCCCCTTACGAGCGTCGCGCGCTTATCCACCGCCCAATCGAAACCGGTAGTGAGGTTGTCGATCACGACCACGGGCCAGCCGGCATCGAGCAAGGCCAGGACCGCATGGCTGCCGATATATCCGGCGCCACCGGTGACGAGACAGCAGGTTTTCACGGACGCGAGGACCCCGTTTTGTTAGAGTGGGCGCGAATGGCACAGCAACGCCCGGCACTCCAGTGTCAATGCTATGCCGGCAGCCGCCTGTGTCCTCGGGAAGCCGTTGATCGATCTTCAGCCAATTGAAATGATTCGTCGACTACAAGCCGTTGCTTAGCAAAGAAATTTCATTGGAACGGTGGGATGAGAGACTTCCGACGAGCGACGCTCGGGCTTTCTGTAGGCTGGTCCGCGCTTGCGCTCGCCGGATGCGGCGGCGGCGGCAGCCGGCCGCAGCCGGCCCCGCCACCTCCGCCAGTGGCTGCTCCGGCTCCAGCGCCGACGGCAACTCCGACCCCTCCTCCTCCGCCGCCGCCTACTACTACGGCGACGAACTTCAATGACGCTGAGTATCGTCGGTCAAATGGCGCGACGAGCTCCGGCGCCATTTCGGCCTGGGACCGGGGTGCGACAGGCGGCAACGTCACCATCGGTGTCGTCGACAGTGGGATCAATCCGAACCTGGCCGACTTCGCCGGGAAGGTCCATTCCGGCAGCCGTGATCTGGTTGGGAGCCGGGGCGTAACGGACTCAGACGGTCATGGTACGGCGGTGTCAGCCGTTGCTGCAGCGGCCCGCAATGGCGATGGCGTGATGGGGGTCGCGTTCGGCTCCCAGATACTTTCGCTGAACGCGCAAGACCCGAACAACTGCAATGACGAGGACGGCTGCCTCTTTCCCGACTCGGCAATCGCCAACGGCATCGACTCCGCGCGGGCGAACGGGGCGAGGGTGATAAATCTGTCGCTCGGTGGCGACGGAGTTTCGTCGAGAGTCATCTCTGCAATACAACGTGCCGCCGCATCTGGCATCGTCATCGTCGTATCGGCGGGCAACGACGGCCATACCAATCCCAGCGCGTTCGCGAGCCAAATCGCGGCGGCAGCCGGCGCAAACGTTATCATCGCGGGGTCGGTCGGCGTGTCCGGAGCAGATGGAACCGACGTCACGCAGATGTCGACCTTTTCGAACTTGGCGGGCGGCAGCGGCCAGAACTATCTGGCGGCGCTGGGATTCCGGGTCACCGCTCCTGACCATAATGGTCGCCTCATGAGCTGGAACGGGACGTCCTTCTCGGCGCCGGTGATCAGCGGTGCCGCGGCGCTGCTGGCAAGCGCATTCCCGCATCTCACGGGCGCCCAGATCGTAGAGATCCTGATGGGCAGCGCCGACGACCTCGGCCAGGCTGGGATTGATTCGGTCTATGGCCGCGGTCGGTTGAACATCACGCGCGCGTTCGAGCCGCAAGGCCAAGTCCAAGCGGCCGGACACGCGGCGGGGGTCGTCTCGACCTCAAGCAACGGTCAGTATTCCGGGACCATGGGCGATGCCGAGCCGCTCACCGATGGCGTTATCGTTCTGGACGGGTATGATCGCGCATATTCACTCGACATGGGCCAGACCGTTGAGCGGGCGCGCGACCAACGGCGACTAGTCGGTGGTTTGCAACAGGGCATTTCCAGTCACGTCAGCACTGTCGGTCCGGTTGCCTTCTCATTGACCGTCCGGCGGGATGTCGCCGGCAATTACAGCGTCGGCGCGGAGGAGGCGCTGCTTGACCGAAACGAGGCTCAGCGCGCTCGGGTCCTCGCTGGAACTGCCATCACCCGGTTGGCCCCCCGTACAGCGATCGCCATCGGGCTCTCGGAGAGCAGCGATATACTGTCGAGCCGGCTCGACGATGCTCGTGAACATTCATTCCTGATCGCACGTGAAGCTGCCAGGGAAACCGGCTTCGATCGCCGCGAACCGACCAGTGTCGGAGTTCGACATGATGTTGGCGGCATCACGATGATTGCGACTGCGGAACGGGGTGAAGTGGCCGCGGACCTTCGTTCCGCATTCTCGACCGATCGGGGATATAGCCAAGCTTCTGTCCGGGCCGCTACGGGGCTCGGCCCCGCTACGGCCTCTTTGGGGCTGACGACCCTGCACGAAGAAGGGACGGTTCTTGGCGGCCGCTTCGGTTTCGCACCTGCTGGCGCCACGAGCTATTTTCTCGACGCGGGTCTCAGTTACCACGCTGGTGATTGGGGCGCTCAGGCGCGTCTTCGCAACGGGTGGACGGTCCTTCCTGGAGGCACTGATCTCGTGCGAGGCGGTAGTCTCAAGTCAGATTCCTGGTCGCTTGATCTTTGGCGCCACAATATTCTCAGCAGTGGGGATCAGGTGGCGTTCCGGATTGCACAGCCGCTGCGTGTTCGCTCGGGAGGCTATCTGCTCGATCTGCCCGTGGCCTACGATTATTCGCTGATGCAGCCGATATATCAGTTGACCCGGTTCTCTCTTGCGCCTCGGGGTCGCGAAATTGATTTTGAAGCGTCCTACGCCTTGCCACTGTTCCGCGGCATCGGAAGCCTCTCGGCAAATGCATTTCTTCGCCGCGACCCCGGCCATTTCCGCGATGCCCCCGACGATCTCGGTCTGGCCGTACGTATGAACATGAGGTTCTAGCCTGCTTCATTAGCCTGATTGGGGGGCGTCGCGAGCGCTCCCGCCTCGATTGCGCGGGGCTCGAGCGAGCAGCGTCCGGCGCGGGCCTGGACGACGCGGAACAGCGCGCGCTCGCGAGATGCCCGCTCAAACTCGGCAAGGTAGAAACGCTCCGCCTCGGGGTCGCCGGCGGCGACCATCGTCGCAGAGCGATCGATCGACGTGCGGCAAGCACCGATCACCGCTCCTACCACTGCCTCGGCATCGTCTTCGGAGCGGGCGAGCCGGTAGGACCAATTGTGGATGCACTCGTCGCGCGCCACCGCCTGCTGATAGGCGTCGGCCGGCGCGACTTCACGGAAAGGCGGCGGCGGCGAGCAGATCTGCTGCTGATCCGCGGTCCAGCCCACCGGTTCGCCCGTGCACGCTCCGAGCAGCGCCAGGAGCGCAATCGCGGCGACGCGGCGGGGCAGGAGATGGAATCGGGCGGACGGCATCTCGTCCAGAGCAAGATGCGATGCCGTCCTGCGACACAAGCGGCGCGCGCGACCTGTCCCACAGCGGCGCAGTGATTCGGCGAAAGCTTAGTCGAGGACCGCGGGAGTCCAAGCTGGCCTGATTTCCTGCCCCTCCGCGCGCAGCCGCTCGACCTCGGCGATTTCGGCGCGCACGATCGCAATCCGCTCGCTCCAACTCGGGTGCGTCCCGCCGAACATAGCTCCCTCTCGCGGCGCGACGCGTCTCCACACCCGAATCAAAGCGGCAGGATCGTAGCCGGCCCGGACGAGAAGATAGACAGCAAAGCGATCTGCCTCCCGCTCGGTGTCGCGGGTGAGGCGGGCGTTGCGGCCGAAATGCTGGAGCAGCCCCCGGTCGATCCCGGCGGCGTTGAGGCGCGCGCGGTGACTCAAGATATTGTGCGCCATTTCATGGGCGATCAGCCCGGCCAGCTCCGCCTCATCGGGAACGGCGGCGACTAGCGCCGATGTCAGCTGGACGTAGCGTCCGTCCGCGAGGGCGTTGAGCCGCGTCGACGGCGCCACCTGGAAACGGCTTGCACAGCCGAGCGCCGCCGACACCTCGATCGGCAGAACGTGTCCGCCTCGTCGGATCTCTAGCAGCGCCCGGCCGTCGCTGAACGCATCCTCCAGCGCGCTAATGATTCGCTCCGCCGGCGCGAAACTGTTCGCGGCGCTGTCAGGAGCGCGGGGCAGCGGGGCCCCGTCAGCGGCTACGACGACGTCGTCGTGTCGCAGCCCGGCCACTGCCGCGGGTCCGTCCGGCACCAGCGCCAGCACGGCCGGCCCTTCCCTAAGGGCGGTCAGGGCTAAGTTTCGACGATCGGCGCCACCATATTGAGAGAGATCGTGGATCGCGAATCCCGCGTGATATTGTCGATTCGCACAAAGCTCGCGCCCGGCAACCGCGAGCCTGTGACCAATTGTCAGGAGGCGCTCGTCCAACCGTCTTAGTGAATGAGTCGGCGGCTCGGTGATGCTTGCCGCTACTGGAGCGCTCGTCAATGCGAGCAGCGCCGCACTCCCGCCGGTCAAGATTGTTCCAATGAGCTTCAACATGCTTACGCTGTTTCGCAGAGGCAACAGTCCGGCGCCAGACTGTGTGTTTGCGCCACTTTTTTACGCCCCGCCCTTGACTTGGGAGTGCCGGCTGGGGCAGGGACAAGGCAACCAGCGGTCCGGGTGATCGGCCGAGCCGCTAGGTCGCCTAAAGGGGAGATCCTTGATGAGTATTCGTAAGATCGCGTTGGTCGCCGCGCTGGGCACGTCCCTGGCGAGCGCCCCCGTTGTCGCTCAGACTTCGGCACTTCCGAGCCAGCCGGCCCGCGCTGCCGCGACGCTCGACCAGGCCAATGGCCAGTGGGAGGGTGCTTCGACCGAGACCTATGTCGTCGCCTTCTTCGCGCTCGTCGCGATCGGCCTCGGCCTCTATTTCGCTTTCGTCGATGACGACGAGGATGCTCCGGTCAGCCCGTAAGCGACCCCGGAAGTTCCGAATTGAGAGTGGCGGCTTCGGCCGCCACTTTTTTTGCGCCTGCCGAAGAGCTCTCCCGATTAACGCTTTCTAGGGCAGCACGGCCTTAGACAGATCGCTTCTTCACGGAAGCGGGCGCAGCCAAGTGCAACGAGTCCATCTGATCGCCGCGGCGCGACCCAATTTCATGAAGGTGGCGCCGCTATGGCACGCCCTCACACGCTCGCGCGCCTTCACGCCCGTCCTGATCCATACCGGCCAGCATTATGACGCGGCCATGTCGGACTCAATTCTCGCCGACCTCAAGGTGCCGGCGCCCGACCATCATCTCGGAATCGGCTCCGGGCTCCATGGCGAGCAGACCGGGCGAGTGATGATCGCCTATGAGCAAGTCGCCATGGCCGAGCGGCCCGACTGGCTGGTCGTGGTCGGCGACGTCAACTCCACGCTCGCCTGCGCGCTGGTCGGCGCCAAGCTGCGCATTCCCACCATCCACCTGGAAGCAGGCCTGCGAAGCGGCGACCGGGCGATGCCGGAGGAGATCAACCGCGTCGCCACCGACGCCGTGGCGGACGTGCTGTGGACGCCGTCGTCAGATGGCGACGCCAATCTCCTGGCGGGAGGGATTCCCGCCGAGCGCATAACCCGCGTCGGCAACATCATGCTCGACAGCTTCGAGATGATTCGCGGGCGCATCGACTCCGCGCCGTCGCCGGAAAACTTTGGAGTCGCTGGTCGCTATGGGCTGGTGACTCTGCACCGCCCATCCAACGTCGATTCGCCGGAACGCCTTCGCCGGCTCGTCGACGCCCTCGCCGAAATCCAGAGCGAGCTGCCGCTGCTTTTCCCGGTTCATCCTCGCACGGCGGCACGCCTCGAAGTGGCGGGGCTCGACCGCCGGCTCAACCGCGCCGGCGTGCGCTGCATCGCGCCGGTACCCTACATCCAGTTCATGCGCTTGCTGACCGGAGCCGCCGCCGCGATCACCGACAGCGGCGGAGTCCAGGAAGAGACCACCTATCTCGGCATCCCGTGCCTGACCCTGCGTGAGAATACCGAGCGGCCGATCACGGTCGAGCAAGGCACCAACAGGCTGGTCACCCCGGGCACCCTGCTTGCCGAGCTCCGCGCCGCGCTTTCGGCGGAGACCCGGCCCTGCCGCCCGCAATATTGGGACGGCCGCGCCGCCGAGCGCTGCGTCGCCGACTTGCTGCGCCGGGCGGGCATGGCCGGACCGGTCGCGCCGGCGGCCGACGCCGCTTGACGGTCAGGACCCGGTGAGGAAAGCGGCTTCGGCGACGATCGCTTCGCGAACCGGCCCTTCATCAAGCGAGTCCGCGAGGCTCCGGTAGCGTCCGACCCGGCTTCCGGCGTCGAAATAGCGCCGTGAACCGCCGGACGTGACGAGAGTGGTTTCCCACTCCGCGGCGGTGCGATCGAAGGCGAGGCAATAGTCGACCATCGCTGCGCTGGGCTGTGCGGCGAGTTCGTCGAAACATTGCCGGCCGTAGAGCGAGGCGCCCGGGAAGCCCGCGCTGCGCAGGATCGTCTCAAACTCCAAAGCGGCCGCGCTGGCGAGCGACTCGTCGAGGATCCTGCGGTCCAGTCTTTTGTGGTCGTCCGTTCCGCCCCGCGCCCAGGCGGCCTGCCCGCGCTCCGGCCGAAGCATCGTCAGAGTGCCCGCGCCGGCGGCAGCTGCGATCAGCACGAACAAGATCGCAGCGGTCGCGCGAGTACGCCGTGAGACCGCAGATCGGCGGGGGTAATAGGATTGTTTGCGGAACGGCCGGCGCGGCGCTGGCTTCGGGACGGCGCGCCCGGAATGGCGCGAGCGACGCCGCGGCCTCGGGTCGAGCGGCGCAAGCGTCCGATCATAAGCCGCGCGGCGCTGGGCATCCCGCAGAATCCAATAGGCATAATTGAGATCGGCGGCGCTCGGTGCCCCCGGCGGCGTCGGCGCGTGGCGGTCGGGGTGAAGCACCTTCATCCGCTCGAGATAGGCGGCGCGGATTTCCTCGGGCGTCGCGGTCCGGGTAAGGCCCAGCATGACGTAGAAGTCCGTCATGCGCAGCCTGCCCTGCGGTCGTTAGGTCTTGACATCGCTGCCGCGCCACGCCCTTCGATCAGCCGTCGAAATCATCAATAGCGGCTGAATCGCCGCAATCACAACAGGGTGCGCGAGATGGACAGCAGGAACGACGATCGCATCGTCGTGGTGGGGCTCGGGTACGTCGGTTTGCCCCTGGCTTTGGCGTTGGCGAAGCGCTTCCCCGTTACCGGGCTCGACATCGACGGCGGACGAATCGCTGAGCTGAAGGACGGGCACGACCGCACCCGCGAGGTCGAGCCCGACGCACTCGCCGCCTCGTCCATTACTCTCACGTCTTCCGCCGACGACTGCCATGGCGCCGACATCTACATCGTCACCGTCCCCACCCCGGTGGATTCAAGCAACCGTCCCGACCTCGGCCCTGTTCTGTCGGCGACCCGCACGGTCGCGGCCCTGCTCGATGCCGCGCGCAAGCCCGTCATCGTCTATGAGAGCACCGTCTATCCCGGAGTCACCGAAGATATCTGCGGGCCGCTGATCGAGGAGCTGACCGGCCTCAAGCGCGGCCAGGATTTCTATCTTGGCTACTCGCCCGAACGGATCAATCCGGGCGATCGCGAGCATACCGTCGACCGGATTACCAAGGTGGTAGCCGGCGAGAATGAGGAGATCACCGAGCGTCTAGCCGCCGTCTACGGAGTCGTCACCAGCGGCGGCATTTTCAAGGCGGCGACGATCAAAACCGCCGAGGCCGCCAAGGTGATCGAGAACGCCCAGCGCGACATCAACATCGCTTTCATGAACGAGATCACCCAGATCTTCGCCCGCCTCGGCCTGTCGATCTGGGACGTCCTCGCCGCGGCAGGCACCAAGTGGAACTTCCTCCCCTTCCAGCCCGGCCTGGTCGGCGGCCACTGCATCGGCGTCGATCCTTATTATCTCAGCCACCGCGCCCAGGAGCTCGGGCTCGAGCCGCACGTTATCCTCGCCGGCCGCTCCATCAACGACGGCATGGGCGAGTGGGTCGCCGACCGGCTCCACGATCTGGCGGGGCGCAAGGGTTCCGTCCTGGTGATGGGCCTCGCCTTCAAGGAGAACGTGCCCGACCTCAGGAACACCCGAGTGGTCGACGTCATCGCCCGGCTCAAGCAGCTCGGCCACGTCGTCACCGTGCACGATCCGCTCGTCGATCCGGCCGAGGCGCGCCACGAATATGATCTCGACGTGTCGACCGGCGCTCTCGAAGGCCGCTACGACATCGTCCTCGTCGCCGTCCCTCACCAAGAATATGCCGAGCTCGATGACTCGACCTTAACTGGTCTCGTCCACGACCATGGACTGCTCGCCGACCTGAAGAACGTTTATGGTGGTCGCATGCTCAACGTGAGGCGCTGGACCTTATGATGTTGGCGAGCCGCATGCCGCAGCCGAGGCTTGTCGGGAGCGGGGGGAGGTCTAATATCCGCCGGGGTAACGGGGGTGACCAACCTTGAGGCTCGCGATTTTTGGCGCCGGAGGAATGGGTCGCGAGCTGGCCGATATCGCCAAGCGTAGCACGCAAATGCCGCTAGTTTTCGTGGTCGATGAACCTGACCACCTCGAGGTGCAGGGCGTCCCGCTCATCGCCCCGCATGATCTCGAGCCCGACGACTTATTAGTCATCGCGCTCGGCTCATCCGGTGCGCGGAAGACTGTTGCCGAGCGATTTTCCGACCGCCGGTTCGGATCGCTCGTCGCGAGCAGTGCGATCGTCGCCCCTTCCGCCTCGCTAGGGGAAGGGGCTCAAATCTGCGACTTCGTAGCGATCAATAATCTCGTCAGAATCGGGCGCCACTTCCAAGCCAACCTGTTCGCTCAAGTGTCGCACGATTGCGTGATCGGCGACTACGTCACCTTCTCTCCTAGGGCGACGTGCAACGGCACCGTGCACATCGGAGACGGCGTCTTCGTCGGAGCTGGCGCGATCATCCGCAATGGATCTCCGGGTAGACCGCTGAGCATCGGTGAGGGGGCGACGATCGGAATGGGCGCCGTCGTTACGGGGGACGTACCACCGGGGGCGACGGTGTTTGGAGTGCCGGCGCGAGAAGCAGACGACCCTCGGGCGGTGGCCAACTGAGGCCCTCTCCTCCTGTGGCGGTGCCAACATGCGAAATGTGGAACGTCGTCGTTGTGGTTGGCTACAAGTCCTGCTCGCGCTCGATCGCGGATATTTCAGTGAAGGTGTCGCTCATATCTCCAGCCTGAAGCGGCAGCAGCCGCTCCTCGGTTCCGTTCCGCGTCCGCTTGATCAGCCCAATCATTGGTGAGCTCCTCCGAGCGGTGATGACCATACGGTAGAGACAGTGTGGACTCCGGCTGCGCGCCGGCTTTCTCGTCTCTTGTCTTGCGGCGGCTTGTTGAGCGCCGCGATGCCGGTCGCGAGGAAGTGGCATCGCCGGTCGGGCGGGCTGGAGCGGCGCAAGCGCGCGCAGGCCAACCTCTACGGGTCGCGTCGGCTCGCAGGCATTCGCCCGCTGACCGCTATAGCAGGCTGCGACTACCCCGTCAGAGCACGAAATCCCCCGCTGTCACGGATGGGCAGTTGTAGAGGATGATGTGAAGATCGGCGATTCCGTCGCCGTTGACGTCGCCGACCACATGGGTGGTGTTGCCGATCGTCTCGGTCCTGAGTTCGCCGGCACGCCTGGAGAAGGCGGCGCTTCCGATGTAGGTGAAGGTCTGGTCGCCTGTCCCGTTCCTGGCGTCGATGAACGACAGGTCGATCCTGTCGTTGCCAGAGACGAAGTCGTAGATTGCGTCGACCGAACCCAGCGCGCTGTGGCTCGCGAATTCGAAGCGGAAAGTGTCGGCGCCGGCGCCGCCCTCGAGGAAGTCTTGCCCAGCGCCGCCGTCGATGAGATCGTCGCCGCCGAGACCGCGCAGATTGTCGCTTCCGCCGCCGCCGAGGAGGATGTTGGCGCCGTCATTTCCGGTGATCGTGTTGTCGCGGTCGCTTCCGGTCAGGTTGATGACGCCCGTGCCGCCGCTGTTCGTGGTCGCGAGGTATTCGACATAGGAACCGACACCGAGGGAATAGCTGGTGCTGGTGTAGATATAATCCGCGCCCTCGCCCTCACGCTCGATCACCACGTCGCCGGCATCGTCGACGAAATAGATGTCACCGCCGGTGCCGCCCTCCATAACATCGGCGCCGCGGCCGCCGTCGATGATGTCTACCCCATCATGGCCGTAGAGGCCGTCATCGCCGCCGAGGCCGACCAGTTCGTCGGCGCCGTTGGTACCGATGATCGACTGAGCCCACTCGTTGCCGTAGAGCCGAAAGCCGCTGGTGCCGGAACTGTTCGTGGTCGCGAGGAGCTCCACCTCCAGCCCTGCCGCAAGCGAGTAACTGACGCTCACATAGATCTGGTCCAGGGCTCCGCCGGTGTCGATGACGATATCGAACGCCTGATCGACGAAATATTGGTCGTTCCCAAGGCCGCCCTCTAGCCGGTCGGCGCCCGCTCCACCGTCCAGACGATCATTACCGCTCCCACCGATAATGACGTTGTTCGCGCTATTGCCGGTGAGCATCTGACCCAAGTCGACAAGTCCGGTCAGGTTCTCGACATTGGCTTGGAGCGTGTAGGCACCCAACGTCGTCCTCACTTCATCAACACCCTCGCCGGCATGCTCGATGATGATCGGGCTGACGTTGCCGATCACATAGACGTCGTCACCGGCACCCCCCGCCACGGTGTAGCTGCCGCCTGGGATTCCGGAGATTCCGGAGGTGTCGATAAGGTCGTTCCCCCCGCCGGCATTAATCGACACCACCGCGACGGACGCGCCGTTGAGGAATATCCGGTCGTCACCTTCACCGCTGCTGACTCGGTAGGCACCGCTGCTAGTCGAGCGCAGGCGGATGAAATCTGCGCTGTCGCCGGTGGTCAGGACGTCGCCGGGATTCAGCTGATAATCGCCGTCAAGGAACAGGCCCTCGATTGATTCATAGATGATCACGGCCTGTAGACTGCCTGCACCCCACACGACGTTCATTGAGCCGCTGGTTCCGCTGCCGGTTACCGACCGAAACTTCGGAAAGTGATCGTTGCCGTCATTCCCGACGGTCAGAATGTCATTACCCGCACCGCCAAGGATGCTGATCGTGGAACCTCCGAAAACGGTTGGGACAGTTCGGATCGAGTCGTCGCCTCCGAGCGCATCGACGGTCTCGTTGACGATCGTCGGATTGTTCTGGAGGTTGTCATTGCCTTCGGTCCCAGTGGTCATACTGGCACTCCCTCTTTACTCGCTTCACCTATCCCCGCGGGGCAAGCATGACCCATAGGTTATTGGGAAACAAGCAAAGTCAGAGGCGAGCAGACGCGCTAGAGACCGTGATATTCGCGGTACCAATCGACGAATTTGGGAATGCCGGCGTCGATCGGAGTGGTCGGCTCGAAACCGAGGTCCCGCTGGATTGCGCTGATGTCCGCGAAGGTGTCGCGGACGTCTCCTGCCTGCATCGGCATGAGGAGCTTCTCGGCTTCGCGACCGCACGCCTCCTCGATCAGGGCGATCATCCGGGTGAGCTCCTCCGACCGGTGATTGCCGATATTGTAGAGCCGGTGCGGATTGCGGCTTCCGCCAGCTTTCTCCTCGCCATCGTCCGGAGGGGGGTTGTCAAGCACAGCGACCACCCCGCTGACGATGTCGTCGATATACGTGAAGTCACGGCGCATATTGCCTTCGCCGAACACCTCGATCGGCCGCCGTTCGAGGATCGCCTTGGTGAAGATCCACATCGCCATGTCCGGACGTCCCCACGGACCGTACACCGTGAAGAAGCGAAGCCCCGTTTGGGGAATCCGGTAGAGATTGGCGTAGGTCTCGCTGATCAGTTCGTCCGCTTTCTTCGTCGCGGCGTAGAGGGACAGCGGGTGGTCGACCCGGTCCTCGACCCGGAATGGAAGGTTGGTGTTGCCCCCATAGACCGAGGACGAGGAGGCATAGACGAAGTGGCTCAAGCGCCGCTGCCGCGCCACCTCGACCATGTTGAGATGACCCGCGAGGTTCGAGTGTACGTAAACATGCGGGTTCTCGATCGAATAGCGCACTCCCGCCTGCGCCCCGAGATGGACGATGCGATCGAAGTCGACGCCGCGAAGCGCCTGCGTCAACGCGTTCCAGTCGGCGAAGTCGATCTCGAGGAAGCGGAAGCCCGAATAGCCCGTGAGCAACGCGACACGATCTCGCTTCAGTTTCGGATCGTAATAGTCGTTGAGGTTGTCGATTCCGACGACTTCGTCGCCGCGTTCGAGCAGGCGCCGGGCGAGGCTGAACCCGATGAAGCCTGCAGCCCCAGTCACCAGAACCTTCATGCGATTGAATATCCCCAGGATCGTCAGCGCCGCGGCTTATCCGGCTTCCCTACGCATGCCAAGGGCGGGGGCCGCTAAGGGCGACGCTCCACGGTTGCGCAAGGCGGGGTGCGGACGCTAAGATCGCCGACAAGAGGTCGTGTCATTCCTGAATGGGAACTCATGCCCCATCGGAGTGCGAAAGAATGGATCGCCGCGGTGATCTGCCCTCGGTCGTGTAACCCGATCGCTCTGATGATGCCGCCCTCGATTCGAAGGTAGAAGTGCCGTGGATGTATCAGCAGTCGGCATCGTAGGTGTCTTGTTGGGTTTTCTCTCCATCGTTCTGGTTCTCGGCCAGAGCCAAACCGGAGGCGTCAATCGCGTCGGCTTGGTTTTCATCCTGGCGGTGGTTCAGGTCCTCACTGCAATATTCTTCTATAACTGGGCGCTGACCAATACGACCGATGCCGCGACCTATTATTATGATCCCTACGACTTCTACCTGAACGGCTTTCAGTTCAATACGGGCTTCATCATCTGGATCGTGCAGTCTCTGAAAGGAAGCTTCGGAGGAACATATCTCGACTACTTCCTTTTGTTTCAGGCCTCAGGAACATGGGGATTGGTGTTCCTGCTCAAGACGTACGAGGACATCTTCAAGCTCGCCGGCACGGAAATACCGTGGCCGCTTTACCTCACGCTCTTCCTGCCGGGGTTCCACTTCTGGACGGCTTACATCGGCAAGGACGGCTTGCTCTTCCTAGCGGCGGTGATGACCGTGTGGGCAGCAATCAGCATCCGCGATCGCTGGGTCGGATTCGCCATCGCTGTGGTCATCATGGTCCTGGTTCGCCCGCACATCGCGTTGCTGGCGGTCGCTGCCGGCGCCATTGCAATCGCTTTCGACAAGCGGACGCCCCCGCTGGTGAAGGTGGCGCTGGCGCTGGTTTCCGTTGCGGGCCTCGCGGCTGTGGCGGGCACGATCAGAAGCGCGTTCGAGATCGACGTCACCAGCGCCGAATCGGTGACCGACTTCCTGTCCGCCTATTCGCAGACCACGCAGGGGGTCGCTGGGACCACGACGGTCGCCTATGATTCGTTCCTGCTCCGCGTCGTCAGTTTGCTGTTCCGACCGCTCTTCTTCGACGCGTCCGGGATTCTTGGCCTGGTCGCTTCGTTCGAAAACCTGGTGATCGTCTACGTCGTCTACCGGATCGTATCGAACTTCCGCTGGGTGGTGGCCCTGTACAAGGGGTTGTTCGTCATCCGCTTCGCAGTCCTGTTCGCGGTCGCGCTCACCCTCCTCCTGTCGCTGATGTACTACAATGTCGGCCTGGGCCTTCGGCAGAAGCTGATGATGATGCCGGCCTATTACGTAGTCTTCGCAGCGATCGTCGCCACCGCGCGCCGCCAGCGTTCGGCGACTTCAGTCAGGCGCCCGCAGATCGCATGAGCCAGGCCAAGACGGTGGTGGTGCTGGGGTCCTATGCACGGTCGCTGATATTGTTCAGGGGGCCGCTGATCGCCGAGCTCGTCCGCCGCGGGCACCGGGTCGTGGCGATGGCTCCGGACATCGGCGGCGACGTCGCCGAGCGGCTGACGGCAATCGGCGCGGAGCCGCGCCAGGTCGATCTCGTCAATTCGAGCCTCGGCCCCCTCTCGACCTTGAAGACGCTGGCCGCTCTCCGCCGCGTCTTCAGGGAGATCAGACCGGACGCGGTTCTTTCCTACACCATCAAGCCGGTGACCCTCGGGAGCATTGCCGCCGCCTCGGCCGGGGTGCCCAAGATCATCGCGCTGATCACCGGCCTAGGCTTCGCCTTCATTCCCGGAGCGGGCGCCAAGCGGCGCATCGGCCGTGCCGTCGCGACGATCCTCTACCGGCAGGCGCTGAAGAAGGCGCATGTCGTCATCTTCCAGAACCCGGACGACCGTCAGTTCTTCGCCGATAAGGGACTGCTCGGCCGCAAAGACGCCACCGTGGTCAATGGCTCCGGGATCGACCTTACCCAGTTCACTCCCGCGCCGCTTCCGACCGAGCCGCGATTCCTGATGATCTCGCGCCTCCTGGGCGACAAGGGCGTTCGCGAATATGCGGAGGCCGCGACGGGGCTCAAGGCCAGGCACCCGCGGGTGAAATTCGGACTGGTCGGCTATTTCGACCCGTCGCCTGACGGCATCACCCGCGAAGAGTTCGAAAGCTGGAACGGCGCCATCGACTTCATGGGCAAGCTCGACGACGTCCGGCCGGCGATCGCCGATGCCAGCGTGTACGTCCTTCCTTCCTATCGCGAGGGGACGCCGCGCTCGTCGCTCGAGGCGATGGCAATGGGGCGGCCGATCGTCACCACCGACGCCGTCGGCTGCCGCGAGACCGTCGAGGACGGGGTCAACGGCTTCCTGGTCGACGTGCGTAGCGCGGAAAGCCTCGCCGCGGGCATGGAGAAGTTCATCCGCGACCCCTCGCTGATCGCGCCGATGGGCGCCAAGTCGCGCGAGCTCGCCGAGCGAAAGTTCGACGTTCACCGCGTCAACGACTCCATCCTCGCGGCGGCCGGACTCTGAGCATGGCAAAGCGCTTGCTCGACATTGTCGTGGCCGGCCTCGCTCTGGTGATCGGAGCGCCCTTTCTCCTCATCATCGCCCTTGTGGTGCTTGCGACGATGGGTCGCCCGGTGCTGTTCCGCCAGCAGCGCCCGGGTCTTCACGGCAGGCCGTTCCAGCTTCTCAAGTTCCGCACCATGCTGAGCGACGCGAAGCTTGGAACCGACGTCGCCTCCGATGCTCGGCGGCTCACTCGAACCGGCCGCTTCCTTCGGGCGACCAGCCTCGACGAGCTGCCGGAGCTGTGGAACGTGCTTCGCGGCGACATGAGCCTGGTCGGACCGCGGCCGTTGCTGATGCAATATCTCGGCCGCTACACCCCCGAGCAGGCACGCCGCCACGACGTGCGCCCTGGCCTTACCGGCTGGGCCCAGGTCAACGGACGCAATGCGCTGTCGTGGGAGGAGAAGTTCGCGCTCGACACCTGGTATGTCGACAACCGGTCCTTCTGGCTCGACCTCAAGATCATCCTGATGACGGCCGCGAGCCTGGTCCGGCCCCACGGAATCAGCGCCGAAGGTTCTGCGACGATGCCGGAATTCATGGGCTCGACCCCGCAGGCCAACCCGCCGGAGCCCGCCCGCCGCTTCCCTTGAGGGGCGGATCGCGGTAGAGCGGCGCAAAGATTTTCAGGGAATTTCAATGTCGGTCGCGAACAAGGGGAACCGTGACATCGCGGCGCCGTCTCAGGACCTCGCGCCCCGTCCCGACGAAGCCTGGCCTTTCTATGCCGAGGACGAGGTCGAGGCTGCGGCGAACGTGCTTCGGTCGGGCAAGGTCAACCAGTGGACCGGGCCCGACGTCTTCGCTTTCCAGGACGCCTGCACGAAGCGCTTCGGCGGCGGCAACGGGATCGCGCTCGCCAACGGCTCGCTCGCGCTCGAGCTTGCGCTGAAGGCGTTCGGAATCGGCCCCGGCGACGAGGTCGTCGTGACCCCGCGCACCTTCGTCGCCTCCGCCTTCTGCGCGATGCTCGTCGGAGCGACCCCGGTGTTCGCCGACGTGGATCCCGACAGCGGCAACATCACGCCCGAGACGATCTCCAAAGTCCTGACCGACCGCACCAGGGCGATCATCCCCGTCCATCTCGGCGGCTGGCCGGCCGACATGCCCGAGATCATGGCGCTTGCCGCCCCGCGCGGGATCAAGGTGATCGAGGACTGCGCCCAGTCGCAGGGCGCCGCCATCGGCGGCCGCAGCGCCGGAAGCTTCGGCGACGCGGCGGCTTTCTCCTTCTGCCAGGACAAGATCATCACCACCGGCGGCGAAGGCGGCTTCCTCAGCTTCCAGGACCGTCAGGCGTGGGAATGGGCCTGGTCGTTCAAGGATCACGGCAAGAGCTGGGAGAAGGTGAACACGCCGGCCGTCAATCCGGGCATGTTCCGCTGGCTTCACGACAGTGTCGGCACCAACTGGCGGCTGAGCGGCCCGCAGGCGGCGATCGGCCTCGCCCAGCTCGCCAAGCTCGACTCCTGGACCGACGAGCGCACCCGCAACGCGGCGATCTTCACCCAGGCGCTGAAGGACATCCGCGGGCTCCGGGTTCCCACTCCCGGCGACGGCGTGACCCACGCTTATTATCGTCACTATTTCTACATCGACGCGCCTGAGGGCGAGGCCGAGCGGCTTCGGTCCGAAATCCTGCGCCGGGCCGCGGAGTCGAAGCTTCGGCTGTTCTCGGGCTCGTGCAGTGAGGTTTATCGCGAGGCCGCGTTCGCTTCGCTGCCCGCGCCCGATTGCCCGGTCGCGCGGGCGCTGACCGGAAGCAGCCTCGCCGTCGAGGTGCACCCGACCCTCCGGTCCGACTTGACCGAGCAGCGCGCCGAGACTCTCGCCAAAATCATCGGGGAGGTTCTGGCCTGACCATGAAGACGGTCCGCAACATCTCGCTGAGGAGCCGTGCGCAAAAGCGCATGATCCTGATGGCCTTCGATCTGATCGCGATGGCGCTCGCCTTGTGGGGCGCGTTCAGTGCCCGTCTCGGAATTCTCTATTTCCCGAACGAACCGGTTGTCGCCGCGGCGGCCATCCTGTCCTTCGTCGTGGGCATTTTCGCCCTGTGGCGGCTACAGGTCTATCACCTCGTCATCCGCTATTTCGACATGCGTGCGACGGGGAGGATCTTCGCCGCCGCAGCGCTCGCCGCGGTCGCCTGGGTGGTGCTGATCTATCTCACCCAGGAGCAAATCACCTTCTCGGGAATCGAGATGATGGTGCCGCGCTCGGTCGGCATCATCTACTGCGGCTTCCTCTTCCTGATCCTCTTCCTCGGCCGCTACGCCATGCACCTCGGCCTCGCGGCCGCCTGGACTGACGGTACGGGGGAGAAGGGTGGGCGCGGGATCGCCATCTACGGGGTCAATCCGGCGGGCATCAGCCTTGCCCAGTCGCTCCGTCTCAAGGGCGACCTCCACCTCGCCGCCTTCGTCGAGGACGATTCCGCGCTTCACGGTCAGATCATCGCCGGAGTGCCGGTCTATTCGCCAAAGGCATTGCCCGAGCTCGCCCGGAGCCGGCGGGTCGAGGAAGTGCTGCTCGCCATGCCCAAGGCGTCACGCTCCCAGCGGCTGGCGGCCATCTCGCGGCTGACCGAGCTCAACCTCGCGGTGAAGACGATCCCGGCGCCCGAGGAGATCATGTCGGGCCGCTACACGATCAGCGACTTGCGGCCGATCGACGTCGGAGACCTGCTCCGTCGAAGCACGGTCGAGCCGCTGAGCGGCCTCATCCGCGAGGCCGTCGCGGGCCGAACCATCCTCGTGACCGGCGCGGGCGGCTCGATCGGATCGGAGATCTGCCGCCAGGTGCTGCGGGTCCAGCCCAAGAAGCTGGTCCTGTTCGATCATAGCGAGTTCGCGCTCTACACCATCGAGCAGGAACTGCTCGAGGCGCTGGAGCAGTTGCCCGCCAGCGAACGACCCGAGCTCGCCGCTGAGATGGGCTCGATGCTCAACGGCCAGCTCGTCCGCCGGGTCATCGCCGCCCACGGCATCGACACCATCTACCATGCCGCCGCCTACAAGCATGTGCCGCTGCTCGAGATGAACGAGCCGGTCGGCGTGGACAACAATGTGTTCGGCACCCTCGTCCTCGCCAAGGCCGCGTTCGACGCGAAGCTCACCCGCTTCACCATGATCTCGACTGACAAGGCGGTTCGCCCCAAGAGCGTGATGGGCGCGAGCAAGCGGGTCGCCGAGCTGATCATCCAAGGCCTTGCCGAGCAGGACGGCTGCGCCACCCGCTTCGGAATCGTTCGCTTTGGAAACGTCCTCGATTCGTCCGGTTCGGTGGTCCAGCGCTTCCGCGAGCAGATCAAGGCCGGCGGACCAGTCACGGTCACCCATCCGGAGATCACGCGCTTCTTCATGTCGATCCCGGAGGCGACCCAGCTCGTCCTCCAGGCCAGCGCCATGGCGGAGAAGGGCGAGGTGTTCGTCCTCGACATGGGCGAGCCGGTGAAGATCGCCGACCTCGCCCGCAACATGATCGCCTTGTCGGGAATGACGGTCCGCGACGAGCGCAATCCCACCGGCGACATCGCCATTGAATATGTCGGCCTTCGGCCTGGCGAGAAGCTCTACGAGGAACTGTTCGTCGGCGAGGAAACGCTCCCGACGGCGCATCCCGGGATCCAGATGGCGCGCGAAGGTTCGCTGCCCTTCGCCGAGCTCGAGGGCCACCTCGAGACACTGCAAAAGGCGGTGCTGGGTCTCGACTGCGCCGCGGTCCGCGACAAGCTGAACGAGCTCATCGCGCCGGATCGCGGTCGGCTCAGCTCCGCCGACTCGGCCGAGGAGTCGAACGTCGTCCGCCTCGACGCCAGGAGCGCCTCGGGCCAGTGAAGCTCGCAGTCATCGTCGATAACGACGCGCTGCCCAGGTTCGCGCGCGAGGCGGTGGATTCGGTCCGCGGCTGCGACGAGGTCACCGTCTTCTCGTGCACCAATACCAGCCTCAAGCGGAAGGCCCTTCGCCACGGCGCTTATTACGCGCTCAACCTGCGCGCAGTGCGCAACCCGTACACGCGCCTGGTGCCTGTCGATGAGCTCACAAAGCGGATCGCCCGGCGCGCCTCTTTCGAGTCCGGCTATGAAGGCGCGTGGCAGACTCTTCCCGACGCGATCATCGACGAGCTGCGCGGCTTCGACGTCATCCTGAAGTTCGGGATGGGCCTTCTCCGGGTGCCGCCGTCCGAGCGCCTCCCGGCACCGATCCTGTCCTATCACCACGGCGACCCGGACAAGTTCCGGGGACGGCCCGCCGGGTTCTGGGAGATGAGTCAGGGCGAGAAGATGATGGGTCAGATCGTCCAGGCGATCGGCAACAAGCTCGATGCCGGACGGGTCGCGGCCTTCGCCGAGACAAAGGTCTTTCCCTGGTCCTGGCGCGCGACCTTGATCGAAAGCTACCGTCATTCGCCGCTGATCATGGACGAGGCGGTCCGCAACGCAGTCGCGGGCCGTTGGCTCGACAAGCCCTGCACCGGGCGCAACTATCGACTTCCAAGCAATTCGACGGTTGCGCGCTTCGCGCTGGCCTCGGCAGGGCAGCTTGCAAGGCGAGTGCTCTACGGCGCGTTCGTCGAGAAGCGCTGGCAGGTTTCGCTCGCCCGAACCGGCGGCGGCGACGTGCCCGCTCTCCTTGCCGGCGGAAGCTTTCCCGATACCGCGAGCTGGCGGACTCTCGACGTGCCCTCCGCCTATACCTTCTACGCCGACCCCTTCTTCAGCAGCGATCCTCCCGGAATCCTCGTCGAGGCGCTGCGCGCGGGCAGCGGGATCGGCGAGATCGTGCTGGTCGACGACGAGCATCGCCGTGTGTCCGATGCACCCAACCACGTCTCCTACCCCGCCACGTTCGAGCATGCCGGCCGCCAATATGTCATTCCGGAGATGGTCGCTTGCTCAAGCCCGCGCATCTTCGCATTCGAAGATGGCGTGCTGAGCGACGTTGGCCCGCTCCGCGTCGCCGGCGACCCGAGGCTCCTCGACCCGACCCTGGTGGCCCATGACGGCCGCCTTTACCTGTTCGCCAACGACCTCGCGCTCGGCGCCAACGCGTTGCTCCTATGGTTCGCCGAAAGCCTGGAGGACGAATTCCAACCGCATCCAGCCAGCCCCATCCGCGTGTCCCCGGAAGGTGCGCGCATGGCCGGCAATATCATTCGCGCCGGCGACCGGCTGATCCGGCTCGGCCAGGATTTCACTTCGGGCTATGGCGACGGCATCATCGGCTTCGAAATCGAGGCGCTGACCCGCGACAGCTATCGTGAGCGGCGGCTCGGCAGCCTGCGATTCAGCGACCGTCGCGGCCCACACACGCTCAATGTGCGTGGCGGCGAGATGGTGTTCGACTGGTATGTCGACCGCGTCTCGCCGCTGGCGAGCTTCCGCCGCCTCGCCGCCCGCTTGAGAAGCTAAGCGGCCTCCGCCCCTAGCGCTTGAAGAGCCTCCAGCACACGGCCCTGATCGGCCGGCGTGAGATAGGGGCTCATCGGCAGGCTGAAGACCCGGCTGCTGGCGTCTTCGGAAACCGGGAAGTCGCCTTCCTTGTGGCCGAGGTCGGCAAGCGCAGTCTGCAGGTGCAGGGGACGGGCATAATAGATCGTCGTCGGGACCCCGGCCTTCTTCATCTCGGCCATCACCCTGGTCCGTTCCTCGCCGCTTCGCGCGAGCACCGAATATTGCGCCCAACTGCTCACATAGCCGTCCGGCACGTGCGGCGCCTGAAGCCAGTTGGGAAGACCCTGACGATAGCGTTCGGCGACCTTCTGGCGCTGCTCGAGCTCGGCCGGGAAGGCCGCCAGCTTCTCGATCAGGATCGCCGCCTGGATCGTGTCGAGCCGGCTGTTGGTGCCGATCCGGACATTGTCATATTTGTCCTCGCCCTTGCCGTGCACGCAAAGCGAGCGGAGCCGGTCGGCGAGCTCGTCGTCGTCGGTGAAGATCGCACCGCCGTCGCCGTAGCAACCGAGCGGCTTGGCGGGGAAGAAGCTGGTCGTCGCCACCCGGCCGAAGGCGCATGCGCGGCGGCCGTGGAGTGCGCCGCCAAAGCCCTGCGCGGCGTCCTCGATCAGGTCGAGACCGTGGCGGGCGCAGATCGGCTCGATCGCCTCGTAATTGGCGGGAAGACCGAACAGGTCGACGGTCATCACCGCGCGCGGCTTCCACTCGCCCTCATGCGAGGTGCGCTCGATCGCCGCTTCCAGCGCCGCCGGGTCGATGTTGAAGGTCACCGGGTCGATGTCGGCGAAGACCGGCCTTGCCCCGGCCAGTACAATCGCCTCGGCCGTCGCGAAGAAGGTGAATGGCGTCGTGAACACTGCATCGCCCGCGCCAATGCCAAGCGCCTTCAGAGCGAGCACCAGCGCGTCGGTCCCGTTGGCGCAGCCGATCGCGTGGCGGACTCCGCAATAGTCCGCGAGCCCGCGCTCCAGCTCGGCAACCTCGGGCCCCATGATGTAGCCGCCGTGGTCGAGCACAGCTCTCACCCGGAGGTCGATGCGCTCCTGGAGCTCGGCGTACTGCGCCTTCAGGTCGATGAATTCCATTGTTCCTCCCACTGAACCTTTCAGGCGTGCGCCCTGCCGAGGGGGCCGCGGCGCCGTCTGGCGCCCGCCTCCCGGTACAGTTCTTCATAGGCCGCGGCCATTGCCTTCGGCGAATGATGCGCCTCGACATAGGCCCTTTGCGCCGCCGCCATCGCATGCGCTTGGTCCGGCGAGCGCAGCAAGTCGACGCCCCGCGCCGCGACCTCGGCCTCGCTTGCGCTCGACCACAGCCAGTCCTTCTCTCCCGGCGAATAGCCATCGACCAGCTGCAGCGCGACCGCCGGCAGTCCCGCAGCGATCGCCTGGAGGCCCGCCACTCCGGGCACCGGGCCGACATTGGAGGTGACGTAGAGGTCCATCACCGCCATCGGCGGCGCCAGGTCACGGACGAGGCCCGGCAAATGGACCCGTCCTTCGAGTCCCTGTCTGGTGATCTCCTCGCGAACCCGCGCCATGTCCGGACCGTCACCGCCCATTAGGAAATGGACGTTCGGGCCGAGCGCGCGGGCGATGTCCGCGAAGATCGCGATGTAGCGATGCGACTGCCGGTCCGGGGAAATCCGGCCGATCGTGCCGACGACGAACCGCGCCTGTGGGGGGATTCCCACATGCTGTAGGTACTCTGAGCGCTCCTCCGGGGAGATGGCGCCGAGATCAGGTTCGGTGACCCCAACCGGGATCACTCGCGAGGCGATCCCGCGGCGTCGGTCGCGAAACTTCTCCCAATAAGGATCGGCGACCATGAAGGAGAGGCCGTGACGGCGCGCCGCCATCCGTGCGTGGAGCCAGCGCTGCCAGTTCGGGATCGGCATGCCGACAGCGTGATAGGTCTCCACGATCGCCGGTCCGCCGCGCCGCGACAGCGCCAGGAGCGGCTTCAGCAAAGTGCCGAACATCGCCCCGAAAGTGAGATGGCAATGGACCACGTCCTGCTCGCCCAGCCAGCGCCGGTTGCGCCAGATCCAGTGAACTAGAGACGCATAGACCGGGATGCCGCCGCTCGGCCGCTGGGTGATGAAGCGAAGGTCGACCGCGTCGCTCAGCCCCTGGTGCGACCGCTCCTCAGGCAGCCGAAAGCCGGACACCACGCTGACCTGATGTCCCGCCGCCGCCTCGCGATTGGCGAGCTCGATCATGAGCCGCTCCCCGCCCCCGCGGGCGAAGCTTGGAACGACATGAACGATCTTCATCGGGAGCTTTCGAAATGCACGACGAGGGAGGGGGTTAGCGCCTGCCTCTTTCACTGCCAACCGCCAAGGCGGGCGCACGGGGGCTTGCCCTAGCGCCGGGCGCCGATATGCCGGTGCGCAGACAAAGACCGGGGATTTCCTTGCAGTTACTGGAACGCCTGTTCGACAATTGCGCCCTCTACCGCCATCCGGTGATTGCCGACGAGCGCGGCAGCCTCGTGGCGCTGGAGGGGGACCGCAACCTGCCGTTCGCGATCGCGAGGGTCTATTATCTGTTCGGCGGCGCGGCCGGTGCGGAGCGCGGCTTCCACGCCCACCGCGCGCTCCAACAATGGGCGGTGTGCGTGGCCGGCGCCTGCACGATCCTCGTCGACGACGGCCGCGACCGGCGCGAGGTGCGCATGGACGGTCCGGACAAGGGCCTGCTGATCGGCAATATGCTGTGGCGGGAGATGCGCGACTTCACGCCCGGCGCGGTGCTAATGGTGCTCGCCTCGATGCCTTATGACGAGGCCGACTATATCCGCGATTACGACGACTTCCTGAGGGAGGCGCGCAAGTGAGCGAAGCCTTCATCCACCCCCTCGCCGACGTCGGCGACTCCGCGGTCGGCGCCAGCACCCGGGTCTGGCAATATGCAGTAATCGTCGGCGGCGCACGGGTCGGTGCCGATTGCAACATCTGCGCCCACACCTTCATCGAGGGCGGCGCGGTGATCGGCGACCGGGTGACCCTGAAGAGCGGCGTGTTCGTTTGGGATGGCATCACGCTCGAGGACGACGTCTTCGTCGGACCCAACGCGACCTTCACCAACGATCCCTTCCCGCGCTCGCGGGTCGCCGTCGATTATCCCGCGACTCTGGTGAAGCGCGGCGCCAGCATCGGCGCTGGAGCGGTGATCCTTCCCGGCCTCACCATCGGCGAAGGCGCAATGATCGGCGCGGGCGCGGTGGTGACGAAGGACGTTCCTGCCGGCGAAGTCTGGGCCGGCAACCCGGCCCGGATGATCGGCAAGGTTCCCGACTAACCGGCCTTGCGGGTCGACCCGAGGCGCTCGCCGGAATAGCGTTCGCGCAGCGGCTGCCACCAGGCCTCGTTGGCGAGATACCAGTCGATCGTCTTGGCGAGACCGGTCTCGAACCTCTCCAGCGGCGCCCACCCGAGCTCGCGCTCGGTCTTAGTGGGGTCGATCGCGTACCGGCGGTCATGACCTGGACGGTCGGTGACGAAGCTGATCAGGTCTTCGTGGCTTTGGCCACCCGGCCGCGGCCGCTTTTCGTCAAGCAAGGCGCAGATCGCCCTGACCACGTCGAGGTTGGTCCGCTCCGCACGCCCGCCGATGAGGTATGTCTCGCCCGGAGTGCCGCCCCGCGCGACCTGCTCCAGCGCGCGCGCATGATCCTCGACATAGAGCCAGTCGCGAACGTTCGCCCCCGCGCCATAGACGGGCAGAGGCTGCTCGTGCAGCGCGTTGAGGATGGCGAGCGGGATCAGCTTCTCGGGAAAGTGATAGGGCCCGTAATTGTTCGAGCAGTTGGAGAGCACCACGGGCAGCCCGTAGGTATGATGCCAGGCGAGCGCGAGATGGTCCGACGCGGCCTTGGACGCCGAATAAGGCGAGGAGGGGTTGTAGGGCGTCGTCTCGCAGAATTTGCTGTCGTCGAACGGCAGGTCACCGAACACTTCGTCGGTCGAGACATGGTGGAATCGGAACGCCTGCCGGGCGGACTCGTCGAGCCCGCGCCAGTAGCCAAGCGCCACCTCGAGCAGGGTGAAGGTGCCGACGATGTTGGTCTCGATGAAGTCGGCGGGCCCATCGATCGACCGGTCGACATGGCTCTCGGCAGCGAGGTGCATGATCGTGTCGATCCGCTCTTCCTCAAGCAGCCGAGCGACCAGCCCGCCGTCGCGGATGTCGCCCTTCACGAAGCGGTAGTTCGCTGAATCCTCGACCGATGCGAGCGAGGCGAGGTTGCCGGCGTAGGTCAGCTTGTCGAGATTGACCACTCGGACGCCGGTGGCGACGAGGTGGCGGCATACCGCCGAGCCGATGAAGCCGGCACCGCCGGTGACGAGGATGTTGCTGAACCGCTTCATCGTCACGCCCTGAACGGCTGCGGCGGGTTACGGCCCTCGGCGGCTCGGCGGCGTAGGAAAGCGGCGTAGTCCGACTTCCCCAAGCGATCGGCCGCGGCGACGAGCTGGCCGTCGTCGATATAGCCGAGGTCGAATGCGATCTCCTCCGGCGACATCACCTTGATCCCCTGCCGATGCTCGATGGTTCGGACGAAGGCGGAGGCGTCGTGGAGGCTCTCGTGAGTGCCGGTGTCGAGCCACGCGAAGCCGCGCCCGAGCCGAGTCACGCGCAGATCGCCGCGCTCCAGGTAGGCGCGGTTGACATCGGTGATCTCGAGCTCGCCGCGCGCCGACGGCCGGATGTTCGCGGCGATGTCGAGCACGTCATTGTCGTAGAAATAGAGCCCGGTGACGGCCCAGTTCGACTTGGGCTCCGCCGGCTTCTCGACGAGATCGTCCGGCCGCCCGGCCTCGTCGAAGGTAACGACTCCGTAGCGCTCGGGATCGTCGACCCGATAGGCGAATGCCGTCGCCCCTTCTTGCTGAGCAGCAGCCTCGCGGCAGAAGGTACCGAGGCCGGCGCCGTAGAAGATGTTGTCGCCGAGGATCAGCGACACGGCGTCGCCGCCGACGAAGTCGCGCCCGATGATGAAGGCCTGGGCGAGGCCGTCCGGGCTCGGCTGCTCGGCATAGGTCAGCTCGATTCCGAACCGGTGTCCGTCTCCGAGCAGGTCGCGGAACATCGGCAAATCGCGCGGAGTCGAGATGATCAAAATCTCTCGGATCCCGGCGAGCATCAGCGTCGACAGCGGATAATAGATCATCGGCTTGTCGTAGATGGGCAGGAGTTGTTTCGAGACCGACAACGTCACCGGGTAGAGGCGCGTGCCGCTTCCCCCTGCGAGAATTATTCCCTTCACCGACAGTCCCTTCGCTCGCCCCGCCGCGCTTCGTGAGAGGGTCATTACGGCTTTCACGGGCAGGAGCAAGGCACGAGCGGCGCAGCGCCTTACTGGATATGCCGCCCGTGCACGGCTAAATGTCGCCTGCTCCGGAGGATTTTCTATGTGCGGCATTGCCGGCCTGATCGACGCTAAGGGACGCCGCGCGCCCGACGCCAACCGCCGCCTCGCCCAGGCGATGGCCGACTCCCTACGCCACCGCGGCCCGGACGGCTCCGGCGTGTGGGGCGAGCCCGACTCGGGGGTTTGGCTGTCGCACCGCCGCTTGGCGATCATCGACCTTACCGAGGCGGGCGCGCAGCCGATGGCGACCCCGGACGGCCGCGGCCACCTGACTTACAATGGCGAGGCCTACAACGCCCCCGATCTGAAGCCGGAGCTCGAGGCGGGCTACATCTTCCGCGGCCATTCCGACACCGAGGTGATCCTCTACGGCTGCCACCATTGGGGAGTCGCCGAAACCGCGCGCCGCCTCACCGGAATGTTTGCCTTCGCCTATTGGGACTCGAAGGAGCGTAAGCTGTGGCTGGTCCGCGACCGGCTCGGAAAGAAGCCCATTTACTGGATGAACCAAGGCGGCAGCTTCGCCTTCGCAAGCGAGCTTCGGCCCCTGCTCCTCCATCCCGAAGCGCCGCGCAGCATCGACCGCTCCTCGATCGCCGAATATCTGCGCACCCTCTACATCGCCGCTCCCCATTCGATCGTCGAGGGGGTCAACAAGCTGGAGCCCGGCGGCATCCTGACCTTCGAGCCGGCCACTGGCCAGGTCGAGACCGAGCGCTATTGGAGCCTGGACCGGGAAGTCGCCCGGGCGCAGGCCGACCCGTTCCGCGGATCGCCGGACGAGGCGGTGGGGGAGGCCGAGCGCCTGCTTGCCGACGCGACCCGCATTCGAATGCTGTCCGACGTCCCATTGGGCGCCTTCTTGTCGGGCGGCATCGATTCCTCGGCGGTCGTCGCGCTCATGCAGCAGCAGGGCGGCGGCGCCACCCGCACCTTCTCGATCGGCTATCGCGACGCCGAATATGACGAGGCACGCCACGCCGAGCAGATCGCGAGCCATCTCGGCACCGATCACACCACCTTCTACCTTGAGCCCGACGATGCGCTCGCCGTGGTTCCGGAGCTTCCGCGAATCTTCGACGAGCCCTTCGCAGACGCCTCGCAGATCCCGACCTACATGGTCTCCAAGCTCGCCCGCGAGTATGTCACCGTCGCACTGACCGGAGACGGCGGCGACGAGGTATTCGCCGGCTACAACCGCCACGCCGCGGCGGGAGGCCTGCTGGGCCGCCTCGGCCGCCTCCCCGGCCCCGTCCGCTCCGCCATGGCCGGGACGATGACGTCGCTCTCGCCCAACCAGTGGCAGGCCTTGCTTCGGGTGGTGCCGGGACGGGTGCGCCCGCGCGCCGTCGGCGAGAAGCTCCACAAGCTGGCGCCGTTGCTCAAGCTCCAAGGCCGCGACCAGTACCGCCGGCTGATCAGCCAGTGGCCCGATCCCGCGGCGATCACGCTCGGCGGCGCCGAGCGGCCCGGCCCGATCGACGACGAGGCGCTCGACGCCCTGCTTCCCGACCGGGTGGCGGAAATGCGCTATCTCGACCTCGTCACCTATCTGCCCGGCGACATCCTCACCAAGGTCGATCGGGCATCGATGGCCGTCAGCCTGGAAACGCGCGCCCCCCTGCTCGACCATCGGCTCGTCGAGTTCAGTTTCCGGCTGCCGTCCTCGATCCACCTCCGCGGCGGGCAGACCAAGTGGGTGCTTCGCCAGATCCTCGAGCGCCATGTGCCTCGGTCGCTCTACGACCGGCCGAAAATGGGCTTCGGAGTGCCGATCGATTCCTGGCTGCGCGGACCGCTGCGCGACTGGGCCGAGGACCTGCTCAGCGAGCGCCGGCTTCGCGACCAGGGCCTCCTCCGCCCCGAGCCGGTGCGCGAGCTGTGGCGCCAGCACCTGTCTGGCCGGGTCAACGCCCAATATCAGATCTGGGGAGTGCTCATGCTCAACGCCTGGGTCGACGCTTACTCGGCCGAACTGAATGGGGCCGCCCCGGCGCCACAGCCCGTGGCTGCCTAGGTGAAAGCGCGCACGGCCGCGGCGACGCGCTCGATCTCCGCCTCGCCAAGCTCCGGATAGAGCGGCAGCGACAGCTGCTCCTTGCCGACCCGCTCGCTCGCCGCGAACTCGCCCTCGCGGTAGCCGAGATGAGCGTAGGGCTTCTGCAGGTGAAGCGGCACGGGATAATGGAGACTCGTCTCGATGCCCTGGTCCGCGAGATGCTGGCGAAGCCGGTCGCGCTCGGGGTGGAAGATGCTGAAGATGTGATAGACGTGGTGCCGCCCGGGCATCTCCTGAGCCACTTCCACGCCCTCGGCCTGGAGCAGCGACTGGTAAAGCGCGGCCCGCTGCCGGCGAGCCTCCGTCCACCCTTCGAGATGGCGAAGCTTCACCCGAAGGATCGCGCCCTGGATGGAGTCCATCCGGTAATTGTAAGCGAGCATCTCATGGTCGTATTTGCGCGCCTGGCCCCAGTCGCGGAGCAGCCGCATCTTGTGGGCGAGCTCCGGGTCGTCCGTCGCGGCAAGACCGCCCTCGCCATAGGCGCCGAGATTCTTGCCCGGATAGAAGCTGAAGCAGCTGATCCGACCGATGCCGCCGACGGGACGGCCGTTGTAGCGGGCGAGATGGGCTTGAGCCGCGTCCTCGATGACGGCGATTCCATGCTTGTCCGCGATCGCCACGATCGGGTCGAGATCGGCGGGCTGGCCGTAAAGATGCACCGGGATCACCGCCTTGGTACGCGGCGTGATCCGCGCCTCGAAGGACGCCGGATCAAGCGTGTGCGACTTGGGGTCGACATCCGCGAAGACCGGCGTCGCGCCGCAATAGCAGACCGCCGCCGCAGTCGCGGTGAAAGTCATCGCCGGGACGATCACCTCGTCGCCGGGTCCGACACCGAGCGCGAGCATGGCCAAGTGGAGCGCGGCGGTGCCGCTGTGCATAGCGACACCCTGCGCGACGTCGTGGCACGCGACGAACTCGCGCTCAAACGCGTCCACTTCAGGGCCGAGCACGAAGATTGAAGCTTCGAACACACGAGACACTGCTTCGTCGACTTCACGCTTGATAGTCTGATACTGCGTCCGCAAATCAAGGAACTTTACTTTGTCGTGCATAAGTGGGCTTTTCTCTTCCATCGACGCTCAGTTAACCAGAGAGTCACAGTGGGACAGGAGTTCCGTTTCGACGAAGGGACTTGTTCGCCGCCTCAAGGATGCGAACCAGCTGAAGGCCGGCCTCGCCGCCCGAAAGTGGTGTTTCGCTGCCGTTGATGCAGTTGAGAAAGTGCGCAGCTTCCACCGCAAGGGCTTCGCTGTCCGGCACCTTCGGTGACCAAAGGTCGCCGGTGCGATAGCTGATAAGCAGTTTGCGGATATCCTCGGGAGTTTCGGTTACCGTTATACCCTTGTCGTACAGCTTAATCTTCTCGCTGGTCTCAAGGTCGTCGTAAACAATCATTTGCCGGTCGCCGCCAATCAGCGTGCGACGGATCTTCAATGGTGATAGCCAGTTGACGTTGATGTGCGCGATTGTTTCACCACCAAAGAACAAGGTAAGAAAGGCGGCATATTCCGGCTGTCCAGGCAAATGACTGTTGCCGGTCGCGGAAACTTCCAGTGGCTCGCAGTCCAAAACATAGGACATAATCGAGAGGTCATGGACAGCGAGGTCCCACAAAACATTTACATCGTTCTGAAATATACCAAGGTTGACTCTGGTAGAATCGTAGTAGCGCACCTTTCCGAAGTCCTCGGTATGTATCAACTCATACATCTTCCCCACAGCCCCTGTGTAAATGAAGGTGTGATCCACCATCAGGACGAGGTTGCGCCGATGGGCTTCATCGATCATTTGACGAGCTTGGTCAGAAGTTGAGGCGATCGGCTTCTCCACAAGTACGTGCTTGCCCGCTCTGAGCGCCGCCATGGCAAGATCGAAGTGGGTTTCCACCGGCGTGGCGACAACGACGGCATCGACGGCCGAGCTGCCGATCAGCTCGTCCGCGCAGGTTGTAACTTCAACACCTCGATAAAGGGCACCTACTTTTCGCAGGCGCGTTGAATCCCGATCGGCGATGTAGGTGACCCGGGCGTCCGCACAGGCCATAAAGTTTCGGACCAAGTTCGGTCCCCAATAGCCATAGCCGATCACCCCGACACCGATCATTCCGAACAGTTCCTTTTCAGTGGGGCGGAGTGCGTGTTGGAATGCGAAAATGGGCATCCCGCCCAACTCCGCATTGGCGACCGGCGTGCTTCATCGACAAAGGTTCGGGTGCTCGTCAACCTCCCGCTGTTACCGCGATGGCAGCTTGATAAAAGTGGCGGTAAGCATTCGACATATCCTCAACGCTGTGATGCTCACGCAAATACTGCATCTGCCGAATTGCGAGTTGCTGCCGTGCCTCGGGATCGGATAGTAGGGCTGCCGCTTCTCTGCCGAGGCTTACGGGGCTGAGTGTCGACCAAATCCAGTCCTGATCCCGCACCTCATAATTCGGCCGGAACTGAAGCGCGATCACAGGGAGCCCTGTCGCCACGGCTTCCAGTGCGGCTATTCCAGTCACCGCGCCGACATTGGTGGTAAGGTACAGGGTGATGGCGGAGAGGGCGAGGGCGGGGTCATGCACGACACCCGGCAGATGGAGACGGTCCGCGATGCCCGCCGCAGCGGCAGCACGGCGTATCCGGGGCATTTCGGGACCATCACCACCAATGAAAAAGTGCGTCTCCGGCCCGGTACGTCGGGCAATTTCGGCGAAAGCGGGGATGTAGCGATCCATTCGGCGATCCGCTCGTAGGACACCGATCGTTCCAACCACCGGGGCGTGTGCAGGCAGTCCGATGTCCCTTCGAAAGCGCATGCTTTCCGCTGTCGTGACGGGGCGGGGAAAGCTTACACCATTCAATATGAGTCGAGCATTGCTGCGATGGCTCGCTAGAAAGCGCCCCCAGAAATCGTCCACAGCCATGACAGCCAAGCCATCGCGGCGGCTCGCCAACCGGGCCGCCAGCCAACGTGACGCCCGCGGCACCGCCATGCCCACCCCGTGATAGGTTTCGACAACCGCCGGCCGTACCTCTTTTGCCCGAAGACGCTTCTCTCGTATGATGGTACCCACGACGGCACCGAAGGTCAGGTGACAGTGGATTACGTCTTGCTGCCTGAGCCACTCCCACTCCCGGTCCACCCAGCGCAATGCCGCGAGATAGTGGGCGGAACGGAATCGTTTCGCCTTCGCAATGTAGCGAAGTGAAACGTTGGGACTGATACGGTCTGTCAGCAACACTCGGTCCGCCGGCCAGCCGGCCAAGATCGTGACCGAGTCGCCGCCCTCCGCAAAGTGGTTGGCCAATTCGACCGCTACACGTTCGGCACCCCCCTTTGTAAGCGCGGGAAGAATGTGCGCGATACGCATGTTCCTGCAGAGGCCTTGCGGGGCTTCCACAGGCTCAGTCGTCGGCCCGTCGAAATCCGCAGGCGACCCAGAACGGCTCGGCCTCGCGGAAGCGGATGTCGACGAGGCCGGCATCGAGCATCATCCGCTCGATTTCGGCGCGAGTGTAGCGATGCTCCAGCCGAGTCCCGAAGCGGTCGAGAGCGTCGGTGCGCATCGTGTAGAAGCTCTTGTCGCGGTAATGGCTGAGCGGAATCACCGACACCTTCGCGCCCATCTTCTCGCCGAGCGCCGCCGTGCGCGCGAGCGGCCAGTAGACCGCCCCCGCGAGCACGTTGGTGACGCCCTTTCGGACGGGGAAGGGCAGTCGGCAGATGCCGCGCCGAAGCAGGTCAGAGGCTCGCCATACACCTCGGAACCAGGCCGGCCGGTTGTCGAACCGGTAGTAGAGATAAACGAGGAATGGGGCGCCGGGCTTGAGCCGCTTAACGCACTCCTTGAGGCCCGCGACCGTGTCGGGAATGTGGTGGAGCACGCCCAGCGAATAGCCGAAATCTTGGCTGCCCTCGGCGAGCGGGATGGTGTCGACGCCTTCATTGTGGAAGCGGGCGCGCGGATTGTCGCCGATCCGCCGGCGAGCGACGTCGAGCGCCGCCTTGGCCGGGTCGATGCAGTGAAGCAGCCCAACCTTGGGCAGCACCCAGGCCGCCCATCGGCCGGACCCGCAGCCGAGGTCGAACCCTTCCGGGTTGGGCGGCAGCTTGTCGAACGGGAAGACCGAGAAATATTCGGACGCCATCCGGTGATGCTCGTCGGCGGACATCGCGGTCTGGTCGAACGCGCTCCACTCCTCGCCGAAGCCTTCGACGGTCGCCGGATCGATATTGTTGCCGCTCCGGGCGCTCATCCACCATTCTCCGCAAGGTCTCGCCCGTCGCCAGGCCCGTAGGCCTGAGCCACTCGCAAGGACCGCCCTTTTTCCGCGAGCAGTTCGGCATAAACAGCCCTCTGATCGCGGTTATTAGCGGCAGGATCCATCATCTCCAACAAGAGCCTCCTCACCCCTGCTCCCAGCCGCTGGCGATAGTCGCCGTCCTTCAGGATGCGTTCCGCGGCTTCGGCAAGGGCATGGTGATCGCGATGCGGGACGAGCTCGCCGGTGACCCCGGTTTGAACCACCTCGCTGTGCCATTCGACATCGTAGGCGATCAGCGGAACGCCCCCTAGGCCGGCCTCGACGAGCGCTCGACCGGTGAGTGGCGAGACCACCGCGGTGACATGCGGGACAACCCGGGCGAGCCAGCTCTGGTCACGATTGCCCGCGAAGATAACCCGATCCGCGATTCCGAGGCTCTCGGCGAGCGCCTCAAGCTCGGCACGCTGGGTGCCATCGCCCGCGAGCAGGACTTTCGCGCTCGGGCTGCTGTCCTTCATGACCGCCAGCATCCTGATCACGTCGTCGACAAGCTTGAGCGGCTCGAGCCTCGAGATGACCAGGAACGTCTCCGGTCCTTCCAGTCCGAGCTCCGCCAGATCGCCGCGACCGTCCTCGCGCACGGCCGGGTCCACGAAATGCATTTCGTGAACAGTGTTGCCGAGGCGAAAGATTCGGGTCTTCTCAGCCGGCACCCCCATCGACAGGACGAAACCGCGATTATCCTCATTCTGGACGATCACTCGGTCCGCACTGCGCAGGACGATGCGTTCCACAAGCTCTTCGACCCAGACGTAGCGGAACAGCCGGGGAACGAGCGGTCGGCCGGTCGCCGCGCGGATCGCTCCTGGATTGCCCCACACACCGATCACCAGCGGCCGGCGGGTGCGCCGAGCGAGGTAGAGCGCGAGCAGTCCGCAATACCAGCTGTCGTCGGCGCGGATGACCTGGATGTTCTCGCTCCGCACGAGCTTTCGGAGCCGGCGCATCAAGCTGAACTGGGCCACGAGGAAGTTGAGCGGCATCAACCGGCGCAGCGCGGGAAAGCGCTCCATCCGACCGGCGATGAAGGTATGGCCAGGAGCGAGCTCGAACGACTCCGGCGGGCCGAAGCGCCGCGGAGTATCCGGCGGGAGCAGGATGGTGTCGAGGGGATGCACGTTCCAGATGTGCGAGAAAAAGCCCTTTAGGTCCCGTCCGACGATCCAGTTGGTCAGCTGACGCTCGAACACGATGTCGGAGGTGTGGCTCGAATCGAATACCAGCATCTTCAGGCCCTGGTCGCGCGGCATTGATCGGGATCGCTCCATGACTTCTAGGCTAAGCGCCAGCTCCGCCAGTGGCTAGCGGGCGAGCTCGCGTACCGCTTCTTCAAACCGGATCGTCGGCCGCTCCAACAAGCTGCTCATCCGCTCGGTCGCCGCCACCATTCTCGGCGAAGTACCCGGCTCCACGTTATAGATCGGCTCCTTGCCCACGCTCGAGCCGATGAGGTCGCACATCTGCCGAAGAGAAAGCTCTTCAGGGCCGGCGACATTGACAATGGCGGAATTGTCGAGACGCGCGGCGGCGGCGGTCGCGCGCGCAGCGTCCGAGGCGTGGACCGGGTTTATGCGCAACCCCTGCTCGCCTTGCAGGGTGATCGCCTGCCCGTCACGGACGCTGGCAATGAGGCGCGGCACGAGCATGCCGCTTTTCTGGCCCGGACCGTAGATGAAGAAGAAGCGAAGGACGACCACCGTCATGAATGGGGCATAAGCCTTGGCGAGTATCTCGGCAGCCCGCTTAGAGGCCGGATAGAAACCCATCCCCGAGGCAAGTGGAGCATCCTCGCCGATCACCTCGTCGGATGGCGCGTACACGCCCCCGGTCGATGCGTAGATGAAGTGGCTCGCCCCTGCCCGGCGCGCATAATCGAGCATGGCCAGCGGCTGCGCCGTGTTGACCTGGAAGACGTCCGGGGCGGTATCGGGAAACTCGCGGAAGCGGCTCGACTGGGCGAGGTAGAACACGGAATCGACCTTGTCGGGGAGACCGGCCGTATCGAGCGGGCGCGACAGATCGAGCGTTTCACGCCCGCAGGCCACCACGTCGGAATCCTTCGAGAGCAGCGGGACTAGATGACTTCCGAGCAGCCCGGCGGCGCCGGTCACGATGGTCTTTTTCACGATACCGGCTTTCTGAGCAGTCGCAGTTGTTGAAGGAAGGCAGGCGTGATCACGCCCAGCGGGTAGGCGGCTAGTAGCGCCGCCAGCAAAATGCTCAACTTGAGAGCCGTGGACGCGGGGCCCAGGAGCGGTCCGTCCGGTATCAGCGGCGCCGCCAGCGCTCCAACAACGATGAGCAGCCCATAGGAAAGCCGGCCATAGTGAAGCGGGAGCGGGTGGTGGCGCTGGCTGCCCCACAGGAAGAAGAGCGTGAGCACGCTGTATGCCAGCAATGTGGCGATCGCCGAACCAGTCGCGCCCAGGTGAGGGATCAGCAGGATGTTGAGCAGGACGTTGGCGCCAGCGGCAAGCCAGGCCCCGACCGCAATTGAGAAGGTTCGCTTCTCAAGCGTCAGCCCCAGGCTGGTGATCTGGGTCGTGCCCGAAATGGCGATGGCGGCGGCCCCGATCGCCATGATTGGCGCCGCAGGCCAATAAGGCTGCGGGGTCAGCACCATCATCACCTCGTCGGCGAAGAGCGCGAGTGCGAGGGCCATGAGCGCGAGCAGAAAGAACCAGGTGTCGAAGATGGCAGCGAAGCGCTGCCGGTAATGGGGGTCGTCGCGCGCCATGCGCATGGCGATCGGAATCCACGCCTGGTGGAAGGCGGTGACAATGAGCGTCAGTACCGACGCGAACTTGAAGGCGATGCTGAACAAGCCGACCTCGACCGCATTGCCGAGTTCCGCGAGCAGCCAACGGTCCATCGATGCAAACACCCAATACGCGGCGGCGGTGAAGACGAAGGGGCCGCCGAAGCGCAGCATCATGACAGCGTAGGAGGAGTCAATGCGCAAGGTGAGGTCCTGACGGATCAGCCACAAGCCCAGCGGGGCGGCGAGAAGCGCTGCCGCTAGATTGCCGGTGAGCAGGCCGAGCACGCTCATGTCGTACTCCAGCAATAGCCACAGACCGAGGAGAAGCCCGATCGCGTTCTTCACCAGCGCGATGAGGCAGAAGCGCAACGGCGAAAACTGGAGGCGCGAGGTGTCCAGGGAATATTGCGCCACCTGATCGGGCAGGACCGTGAGCAGTGCCACCAGGACGAAGCTCCACGGAAGCAGATATTCGCTCGCTAGCCGCTCCTGACCTTGGTGGAGCAGGAGCCCGAGGACGGAGAGGATGAGCGTGCCCGAGACGAGAAGCTGGGCCAACCCGGTGGTGACGAGCGTCGAGCGCCGTTCCTCCGGAATTTCGGCGTCGAAGTAAAAGCGCTGGACCGAATAGCTCACTCCGAAATTGATAACGATTCCAGCGAGCAGCCCCGACACCTGGAGAAGGGCAAGGACACCGAACTCCGCGACGCTCAGCCGCTGCGAGTAGAGCGGAATGACGGCGAATTGCAGGAGCTTGAAGACGAGGTCGGCGAGCCCGTAGGTCGCAATGTCCCTACCGAGCCGATTCAGCACCGTCAGGCCTCCAATTGGGGGGCAGCTGATTCTCCACCAGCGGGTGGCTCACTCGGGGCGTCCTGCGATTGTAGTCGGACTTCAGCGGATGGAAGAGATTGATGAGATCGACGTCCTTGCCGTGCAGGATCTTGTCGTAGATCGACCCGAACAGGTACCGGGCCATTTCATAGGAGTGGTATTTCTCCGCGAACTGGCGTCCCGCCTCACCCAATGCCCGGCGCAGCTGCGGATTGGTGACGAGGGTGCGAAGGTTCGCCAGGACCGTTTCCGGAGTCGTGGAGAAGATGGGACATTCATCGAGAAAGCCGAAGCGGCGGAACACCCGCGTGTATGCCGGGTGCTCGAGGTTGGCCATCACCGGTAGCCCCGACGCCATCCCTTCGATCCCGCTGATCGCGTAACCGGTCGCGATAAACTGCTCGGCGAGGACGTCCACCTCCGCCATCGCCTGCTTCACCTGCGAATTGGGCACGCCTTCTAGGAGCACCAGCTCGAGCTGGAGCCCTTCCTGCTTCAACCGTTCCGCGGCATCGACGAGGAACTCGGTGCCCTTGAACCCGCGGTGGTTCGGGGTGTGAAGGATCCTGACCGGCCCGTTCTTGCCGTCATGGTCGGAATATTGGGTCTTTCCCACCCACGCATCGGTGTCGATGCAGAAGAACTGGTTCAGAGTGACGTCCCAGCGTCCGATGCCGTCCACCATCATTCCGGAGACGAGCGCGTCCGCCCGCCGGCTCCAATAGCGAACGCCGCGCTCGACACGCCCTTCTTCCAGAGCCTTTCCCGGATAGGAGGCGAGCAGGCCGTGCTGAAGCGACGTGTCGAGGAGCCGCGAGTACATGTAGAAGTCGCTGCCGAAGGGCAGGATGACGATTTTCGCTCCGGCGAGGCGGAACAGCGCGCCTTCGAGCCGCCAGAACATCGTGCTGCCGAGCGTGAAGCCGTTGAACGACATGTGCATCACCGCTGCACGTCGGAGCGCGAACATAAACGCAATGCATCCACCCAGCGCCACGCGCAGCGCCTGGGGCAGAAATCGGGGCGCGAAATCCTCGAAATATCTGTCGAAGTCAGACCGCGCATTGATGGCATAGTGGCCGGCCATGAGCGTCATGCTCAGATGGCCCGCCTGCCGAATCGCCTCGGAGAAGTATTTGTTGTTGATGAGGGGGACGCTTCCCCAGATGAAATAGGTGCGCTGGCGCCTGCCCGGGATCAGCGCGCACAGCAGGAAGGCGGGCAGGAAGCACGCCACGAAGACATTCCAGAGAAGCCTTTTCCAGAGGGGCAGTTGGAGCTGCATGGCCGCGCGGTAAAGCGGTTACCTGCTCTGAGAGCCTGAACGTCCGGCGCTCCCGACCTCGCCCGACGCGGGCGAAGCAGCTGCCGCCTCCGGCTTCACGAAGCGCAGGAACACCTGCTCGCGATTGTCATACTGCATGCCGGCATGAACGAAGCCCGCTCCGCACATCAACTTCTTCACCTTGGCCGGAGTCTCCGCGAACGAGTGGAACGCGTCGACGGCGCCCTTCGGTGCGTAAAGGACGGTGAGGTTGGGATAGACGTAGAATTTGTCCGTGCGGTAGCCGCGCATGACGTTGAGCGCGAGCCGCCGGGCAACGCCCTTCGCCCGCTGGACCAGAGTCTGGCTTCGATCGCTCATCCAGATCAGCAGGTTGCCGCCCGGTTTTAGGACCCGAAGCGCTTCGCTCGCGGTCTTTTCCATCGAGCAGACATGGTCGAGGCTCGTCGCGAAGATGACCGCGTCGAAGAATTCGTCGGCGAGCGGGAGATATTCGCTGCAGCCGATGATGCGCACGCCCTGGAACTGGGTCTCCTCGATCGGGTCGAGGCCGAAAAGCTCGTAACCGCCCTTGTTGGCAAAATCCAAATAGCCTGGAAGAGGCAGGATCCCGCAGCCGATGTCGAGGATGCGGCCAGCCGGAACCGCGGACTCGATGAATGCCCGGAAAGCCGCCACGTCGGATCGGCCGGGAAGCGAAACAGAACCTTCGTGGAGATACTGGTAGCTTATATAACCGTTATTGTTGAGAACTTTGTAGAGGAGGAACTTCTTCTTATAATTCTCGAACAGGAGCGGGTCGGCATTGTATTTGATGCCGTTGGGGACCGCGGAATAGGGGAAGCTGCATCCCGCGCAGGCGAAATCGCCCTCCTGCGCAGACAGCGGCGCCGCGCAGCGGATGCACTGGAACTGCGCCTGCGCCGAGGTCGGCCGATCCAGGGTTTCGGTCGCTTGCATCAAGATGCTCCTGCGCCCGCTGAGGCGAAGGTACGCGAAGGCTCCGCTTCGGTGGTCGACGGGGCGCTGCCGGTATCCAATTCGCTCATCTGCTGAAGCCACTCCTCCACGTTGAGCAGAGACCAGATGAGCAGCCGCCTGTTCTGCTCCCCGGCGAGATGCTGATTGACCAGCTTCTGGACCGAGTCGCGATCGAGAAGCTGGTAGATGCGCGCGTCCGGCGCAAACAGGGTGCGCCGAACGAAGTCGATGCTGTCGCCCTTGAACCAGCTCTCGTCCGGCGCGGAGAAGCCCTGCTTCTCCGCCTTGGTCACCTCCTCGGGAATGATGTTCGCCATCACGTCCCGAAGGATCTGCTTGCCGTCCCGCGTCTTGCGGAAGAAGGTCTGATTGCGGCCCGCCTCATTCTCATCGATGCGAACGACCTCCTTGAGGTTGTTCAGCTTGAGATGCACCGGGCAGCTCATGGCGAAATCGACCAGGTCGTTGTCGAGGAAGGGAACCCGGCTCTCAAGGCTGTGGGCCATCGACAGCTTGTCCTCGACGACGAGCAGGCCGTGCATGAAGGTCTTGCACTCGAAATAGAGCGAGTGGTTGATATAGTCTTCCGGCCGGTTGAGCTTGTCGTCGTGCTGGCGGAACACGTCGCGGAAGATGTCGCGGGTCCACACGTCGTCGACGTCTGCCCAGATCGGCGAGAAAAGCTGCTTCAGCTCGGAATTGCTAACCAGGCGCTGCCAGAAAACGTAATATTTGTCGACATAGTCCTCGAAGCTCGCGTTGTTCACGGCGCGATAGTAGCGCCATGGATAGCCTCCGAAGAGCTCGTCCCCACCAGCGCCGCTGAGCACCACCTTGACGAACTTGCTGGCAAGCTGGGCGGCGTAGAAATTGGGGTAGCTCTGCCCGACCCGTGGTTCCTCGAGATGGGCAGCAAGGCGCGGCATGACCCGCTCCATGTCGCCCGCCTTCAGGACCATCTCATAATGTTCGGTCTTGAAGTGGTAGGACATCGCCTCCGCCTTCGACCGCTCGTCGAAGGCGAGCTCGATTCCGGAGGCCGAGCTGAGATCGAAGCCGCAGGTGAAGGTCTTGAGATACGGAAAGGACTGCGCCGCGATCGCGCTGATCGATCCCGAGTCCATCCCGCCGCTGAGATAGCTGCCGAGCTCGACGTCGGTGATCAGCTGGCGATTGACCGCCTGGCGGAACAGCCGATCCAGCTCTTCCCGATATTCCTGATCGGACGCGGGATTCTCCGGCTCGACGAAATGGAAATCCCAATATTGGGTCCGCGTCAGCTGGGGGCGTTCGCGGCCGAGGTCGATCGTCGCATAGTGGCCGGCCGGCAGGAGATGGACGTCCTCGATGAAGGTGCGGTCGGTGAAGATGTTCTGGAAGGTGAAATATTCCAGCATCGCCCGGCGATCGAGGCGGCCGCTGAAATTCGGCATGGCGGTGATCGCCTTCTGCTCCGATCCGAAGGCAAGCTGGCCGTTGCCCTGCCAGATGTAGAGCGGCTTGATGCCGTAGCGGTCGCGCGCGAGCAGGAGCTTACGCTCCTTGCGGTCGTAGAGCGCGAAGGCGAACATTCCGTTGAAGCGAAGGAGCGCCTTCGTCCCCCAGGCCGCTACCGCATTGAGCACGACCTCGCTGTCGCATTGCGAGCGAAACCAATAGCCCTCCGCCTCGAGCTCGGCCCGCAATTCGCGGAAGTTGTAGATCTCGCCATTGTAGCTGAGGACGTAACGGTGGTCGGCGCTGACCATCGGCTGATGGCCCGCCGGCGACAGGTCGATGATCGCCAGCCGGCGGTGGCCGATCCCGACATTGCCCTCGATCCAGTGCCCCTGGCCGTCAGGACCCCGGTGCGCGATCGCATCCGTCATCCTGGTCAGCACCGCCGGCGAGACCGGCGCGCCATCCAGGTTTAGCAGCCCTGCGATTCCACACATGCACTTTCACCCGCTGCTGCGGCGCGACCTCCCTCAGGCGGCCATGCCGGCCTTGACCCGGCGCGCGGCAACCTCGCCTTTATGCGCCGCCCGCCACGCGATAAGGCGGTCCAGCCCCTCACGCAAATCAATCTCCGCCGTGAAACCGATCTCCTCGGCGGCCTTTTTCGGGCAACCGATGCGATTGCGAACGAGAGTCGCCGCGCTGCGCGGGGCATATTGGACCTCCCGCTCGGAGCCGGTCAGGTCGATCAGCATCTCGGCGAGCTCCCGAAGCGACGTGCGGTTGCCGGTGCCGACATTGTAGAAGCTGTCGGTCGCGCTCGCCTGCATCGCCCGGACGTTGGCCAGGCCACAATCCTCGACGGCGACGAAGTCGAATGCCTCGGACCCGTCGCCCATGACCGTGGGGCTCTCGCCGAGGTCGATCGCGTCGAGCATCTTCATGATCACCGCGATGTAGGCGCCCTTATAGTCCTGCCGAGGGCCGTAGACGTTCATGTAGCGGAGCCCGACATAATCTAGGCCGTAGCGATGATGGTAAGCGCGCATCATCGCCTCGCCGCAGATCTTCGTGGCGCCGTAGAAATTCTGGTTGTTGAAGGGGTGGTCCTCCGTCATCGGCTCCATGACGGCGTCGCCATAGACCGAGGCTGACGAGGAATAGACCAGCCGCTTCACGCCCTTGCGGACGCAAGCGTCCATCACGTTGAACGTGCCGCGCACGTTGACGTCGAAGGCGCTCTGCGGGAATTCGTGACACTGGAGCAGCCACAAAGCGGCGAAATGGAAAACGCCGTCCGCGCCATCGAACGCGGCCTCCATGATGTCCGTCTGGAGAATGTCTCCGCCGATGTCGAACACCCGAACTCGAGGATCGCTCAGGGCCTCGGCCAAATTCTCCATCCGGCCGCGAACGAAATTGTCGTAGATGACGATTTCGCGCACATCCTCCTTGAGGAGTCGGTCCGCGGTATGAGAGCCAATCAGCCCGGCGCCGCCGACCAGCACGAGCTTGCTTCCCTTAAGGTCCATTCCGTCCACCCGATTGTATGAGATTGTGTCCGAAGCCGCCTGGGATCGGATTCCCATTGAACTGGCGGGCTTTAAGCACAGGGCGCAACTCCGGTCCAGAGCGGGCGGCCGCCGGCGGACCGGGCTTGCGATGCGATCCGTTCAGGGCAAGTCAAACTGCCCGAGCAGAGTGAGAAAAGATGAGAAGACGCGAATTGTTGGCCGGCATCCTCTCCGGCGCGGCGCTGGCGCCGCTGGCTGGCCTCGGCGGAGGCGCGAAAGCCCAATCGCGCCGCACCGCCGAGATAATCGACGTGGTGGAGCGGTTCGGCTTCGTCGGTGACGGACGAACTGACAATTACGAGGCGTTTCATCGCCTCGCCGACCATGCGACCCAGAACCGGGGCGGCCACTACGTCTTCCCACGGGGAGTCTATTTCGTCGAGCGGTTCAGGACCGCGCCGCATGGAACGGTCGACCGGCGGCAGGTCATCAACGCCGAATATCTCGACTGCGACGGGCTCGCCCTCATGGGCCATGGCGCGACGATCCGGCTCAACGGCCGCTTTCATCGTCCGGCGACGCCGGGACCGGACGGGCTCACCGTCGGAGTCCACATGGCTACCTTCATGCCTTTCGAGATCCGCCGGTGCCGCAACGTCACCATCGCCGGGTTCGAGATCGACGGCGGCAACGCCCAGATGACGCGCGATGCCGGAGTGAACGAAGGCTATGCTCACCTGATCGCTCTGAACTCGTGCAGCGACGTGCTGCTCGAGGACCTTCATCTCCATCACGGGCAGGTCGACGGCATCCTGCTTTCGGACGAAGGCATGATGAGCAACGCGCGGCCCACCCGCGCATGCCGGAACGTCCACCTGCGCCGAGTCCGCTGCCTCAACAATGCGCGCGGTGGCCTCGCGCCGCTCCAGGTGTTCGGATTGCTTGCCGAAGATTGCGAGTTCAGCGGCAACGGTTTCCCCGGCGGCCGCTACGACTATCACATGCCGGGCTTCGGCGTGGATATCGAGCCAGACCGCGGCAATGAGGGCGTCGACGTCGACACCAAGACCGGCAACCTCGAATTCCGGCGCTGCAACATGTTCGACAACAGGAGCGCGGTGCTCGCCGCCTACGTCCACAACTTCAAGGGCTATTGCCGCTTCATCGACTGCAACACCCGCAACCGCGAGGATGCCAACCACATCATCGCGACCTGGCCGGGAGAAGGCATCCTGTTCCAGGGCGGGGAGCATGACTGCGGACCCGGCTGCTTCTGGCTGTCATGGCAGGGGCAGACGGGCGGAACCACCATCCTGCGCGACCTCACCATTCGCTCGTCCCACTATTTCGGAATGCTCCATGCGTTTCCGGAAAATCTCGTCCGGGTCGAGAATTCCAGGCTGATCGGCACTCACACTGACGCGAGTTCCGGCCATTTTCCATTCTTCGCCGCCGATCCCGGAGGCGGACGGCGCAACCTGTTCGCCAACACCGAGGTGTTCATTCCGGCGGCGCACAAGGACCGAAGCCAGCCGTTCGACATGGAGCCGAACTTCCATCACACCGATCTCATCGGCAACGAGTATCGGACCGACCTCGCCATCGAAGGGGAGGCGTTCGTCAGGGTCTACAATCCGGAGACCTGCAGCGCTCGTAACGAACGGTTCAGAGGCGCCTTCCCCGGCACGCGCGACACCTTCCGGCCGTTCAGCTCGGAGGCTCACGACACCCGCCTGCCCTATTCGGGCACCTAACCGGCGGCCTTCTCGATGAAGGCGTCGCAAACGTGCCGAGCCAACGGGAACGCGCTGGTGAAGGCGGGTGAGATGGCGTTGATCACATGGGTCGAGGAGAGGCCCTGCTCGACGACGAAGTCGTTGACCAGGCGACCGGTGCTTCGGTCCAGCATCTGCGCGCGAATGCCGACCTTGTCGGAAGCAAGGAGGTGTTCCGGGCGGAGGCGCGGAAGCAACGCGCGGCCGGCCTCGGCGAACCAGCGGCGGAAATAACGCCGCCCCTCCTGCCAGGCCAGGCGCCTGAAGCCGTCGCGGCCAGAGACATATTGGCCGGCGATGAGACCGAGGATTCGGGCGAGCTCGCGTGGCGCGACGCCCTTGAGGCCGCGGTAATTCTCGCGCCCGAACGCTGGAACCGCGGTCGGACCGACATAGACGGTCCCATCGATCGCGGTCGTCGTGTGGACCCCGAGGAACGGAACTCGAAGGTCCGGCACGGGGTAGATCAGGTGGTTGATCTTCAACCCGGCGGCCGGGTCGAGTTTCCAGTAAATACCCTTGAACGGAAGCAGCGTGTACTTGTCGCCGACTCCGAAACGCTGGGCGACGCTGTCGGCGTGAAGCCCGGCGGTGTTGACCGCGTGGCCGTAACCGATCCGCTCCCCGCCGAAGGTGAGGCTTCGCGCCTCCGCATCAACGGCGGCCAGGTCACCGCCACAGATGATCTCGATTCCCGCCGCTTTAACGTCGGCTAGCACCGAGGCGAAGACGGCGGCGGAACTCACCACCGACGTGATCGGAACGAACAGCGCTTCGCCGGTCGCCGATCGCGCCTCCGGCTCTATCGCCTTGAGGTCGGCGGCACCGAGCCGCCTCACCGCGACGCCGTTGAGCGCGCCCCGCTCCTCGAGCAGGTCGAGCTGCGGTCCGTCCTCCTCGCGCACCGGCACCAGCACCTTCCCGATCCGGTTGAGGGGCAGGCCGCGCTGCTCGCAGTAAGCGATCATCTCCAGACAGCCGGAGCGGCACACCTGCGCCTTCAGAGAGGACGGCGGATAATAAATGCCGCTGTGGAGAACGCCGCTATTGCGCCCGCTTGAGTGGCGGCCCGGTTCGGGCTCCTTTTCGAGCACGAGGACCGACGCGCCCGGGTGACGACGCTTGAGCTCGAGAGCGATGGTCAGGCCGACAATGCCGGCGCCCATGATCAGAAAGTCGGCGTTCCGAGCCATGCCGGGTCAGTCGAGGCAGGTGAGCTGGCCGTCCTCGAGACGGTAGCGGGTCCCGGTCGCGGCGCAGGTCGCCTCGCCGTCGCCGGTGAGGGGGAGTTCGATACGCTCCCCGTGGCGGCTCATCCAGCCGATCTGGCGCGCTGGCACTCCGGCCATCAGTGCATAGGGCTTCACGTCGCGGTTCACGACCGCTCCCGCGGCGACGAAGGCATATTCGCCGATCGTCGTCCCGCACACCACGGTGCAGTTGGCGCCAAGAGTCGCGCCCCTCTTCACCAGCGTGTCGCGATACTCGTCCTTCCGCTCAACCAGCGAGCGAGGATTGTAGACGTTGGTGAACACCATTGAGGGGCCGCAGAACACGCCTTCCTCCAGGGTCACGCCGTCATAGACCGACACGTTGTTCTGAATCTTGCAGCGATCGCCGATCGTCACCCGGTTGCCGACGAACACATTCTGGCCGAGCGATACTCCGCTGCCGATGTGCGCTCCGGCGCAGACGTGGACGAAGTGCCAGACCCGCGATGCCTCACCGATCACCGCGCCGTCGTCCACGATCGCCGATTCGTGCTGATAATGGCTCATGAGCGGTGCTTCAGAAGCTGGGGGTGATAGTCGCCGACGAGCGGCGCCGGATTGGCCGAACGGATGTCCGCCACCGTCTTGATCGCGCAGCGATTGGCCTCGAGCCCGAAGCCCTCGCCGGCAAGGATCTTCTCGTAGCTCACCGTGTGGAGGTCGGCGAAACCGTCCGAAAACTCGATCTCCTCGCCGTCGACGGTGATCGACCGGAAGGTCCGCTGGCCCGACTCCTTCTGCGGCTGGGGCAGGTCGTTGGCGTCTACCGAGAGAAACCAGCGGACCCGCGCATGCTCATATTCGAGATAGCCACCGGCGCGGACGTCCTCGCTCAGATGCACGACATTGTGCTGCAGGTCGCCGAAGATGAAGTGGAGCATGTCGAAGAAGTGAACGCCGATATTGGTGGCGATGCCCCCCGACTTCTTCTCGTCGCCCTTCCAGCTGTGCAGGTACCAGCGGCCGCGCGAGGTGATGTAGGTGAGGTCCACCTCATATTTGCGGTTGCCCTTATCGCTGCGAACCTTGTCCCTCAGCGCGACGATCGCTGGGTGCACGCGCAGCTGAAGGATCGTGCTCACCCTGCGCCCGGTCGTCTCCTCGATCTGGAGAAGGCCGTCGATGTTCCACGGATTGAGGACCAGCGGCTTCTCGCAGATCGCGTTTGCGTCGGAGCGAAGTGCGAAACGCATGTGCGCGTCATGGAGATAATTGGGCGAGCAGATCGAGACATAATCGACACGGTCCTCGAGCGGACCACGCTGAAGCTTGTCGATATGGCGGTCGAAGCGCTCGAATTCGGTGAAGAAGCTGCTTTCCGGCGAATAGCTGTCGATCACACCGACAGAGTCGCTCGGGTCGAGAGCGACGATGAGCTGGTTGCCGGTCGCGTTGATAGCGCGCATGTGACGGGGCGCGATGTAGCCGGCGGCGCCGATCAGCGCGAAATTCACCATTCTAGCGATCTTTCTTTCGCGTTTGCGCGAGGCGGCGGGCTCCCGCGCGGAGCGGCAAATCCATATGGAGGTCGGAGACGCATGTCGAGGTCACCGGGTCATGCGCTCAGGTGGCGAAGCGGCGATTCCCCGCCGTCCTGCTCGGATCGGCGTCGGCGCGTCCAGGGGCGCGGCTGGGCCATAAGAGCGAGGCATATCGCGAACAGCGCGGAGATGGCGGCGGTTCGGAGTGGATAATCGACGAAACTGTGCGCCATGATCGCTGCCGAGGCGATCACCGCGGCGCGGGCATAATGGTCAGGCTTCTCGTCCGCGATCCAGACGCGGTAGGCGTGGCGACCCCACCACAACAGGAAGACGAGGAGCAGCAAATATCCCGGCAATCCGGTCTCGAGACCGATCTCGACCAAGTCGCTGTGGGCGTGGTTGACCCAGGTCGTCGTCACCTCCGAAGGGGCCTCATAGGTGCGATAGACCATTGGAAACACCCCGACGCCGGCACCGGTCGGGAAATAGTCTCCGATCGCCTCCACGGCGGTGGAAACCATCGTCTGCCGAGACGTCGTGCTCCGCTCGATGTCGCTGAGCAGGGCGCCGCCGCTGATCGGTCCGGCGAACACCAGGGCCGCCGCCCCGAACAGGACAAGTCCCGCGGCGGTGAGGGTCCACCACGGCGCCCGGCCGCGGCGATAGCGGTACAGGAGGTAGCTGGCCGCCGCCGAGGCGATACCGAGGCCGAACCCGGCGAGCGAGCCGCCGATCGCCAGGCCGACTGCCAGGATCATGGCCACTCCCGACAAGGCCACGAGCAGGCCCGACGAAGTCTTCAGCGACCGCGATTTGCCCCGGGCGGCGTAGAGCGCGGCGACGAAGGGGATGGTGCTCAGCAGCAGAGTCGCCTGGTGGTTGCTGTTGGCGAAGAAGCCCACGCCCAGACCGAAATTCGTGACCCGGTAGAAGTAGAAGGGGCTATCGCGCCCGCCGGTCAGCTGAAGCGAAGCGATCATGACCGAGATCACGATGGCCCCGATCAGCGCCCACACGATGTAGCTTGGACGATAGGCTCCCAGTCTGAGGATGCCGAGCATGACGGCAAATGCGGGGAGAAGCCACAGCAGGGCTGCAAGCGTGGCATCGGGAGACAGCGAGATCGGCAGCCAGGGCAGCGGCTGCCCAAGCATCTCGTAGCCGGCCGCCACGAGGTCGCGACCCGGAAGGGCAGTCCACATGCTCGGCGGAAGCGGGACGAGCTGAAGCAGGACCAGAACGACCATGGCGAGGGTGAGCCAGATCAACGCTCGACCCGCTCTCGGCACCCCCTGACCTGAACTTGCCAACCCAAGCACGATCATCGGGAGCGCAAGCAACTGCAGGAGCAGGTTCTGGAGGAAGCCAGCGGCGCTCGCTCCGCCAAGCAGGATGCACAGGACCAGATAGGCGGGGACCAGGAAATGGCGGATCGACATCTCTATTCCCCGGCCCGGCGCAAGCTGAGCTCGCTGATCCGGGAGGATTGGGTGGCTGGGAATTCCGCCGCGACGCCCTGTAGCCGAAGCCATTGGCCCTCGCAGCCGCTTGCCGGGACCGTGAAGTCCATATGGAGATCACGCGGATTGTAGCTGACGTCGCGAAGCGGCACCGACGCCAGCGGCGGACCGCTCGGAGCGCAGGAAACCTGCCATTCGATGCGGCTGCCGTCGCCCTTCGCGTCGCCTTCGACGCGCATCGCGAGCCGGTAGCGCCCGGGTCGGAGGGCGAGAAGCTGTGACGCGAGCGGCGCGCTGTCGCGGCCGAAATATTCGACGTCCAGCGCCCCGCCGGGCGCCGGTTCGGCGACGCCGGGGCCTGAACTGCTGAGGGTCCAGTTGAATGGCATCGGGCCGGGGCGGCCTTCGAAACGGGGGTCGTAGAGCAAGGCTGACTCGGCGCTCACGCCGACCAGACGCTGCCAGAGCTGCTGCGCGCGCCGCACCTGGCCCTGACGAACCAGTCCATCGAGCATGATCCCCTGCCAACCGGAGGCATCCGCGGAGCCGCGCGGCTGGCGTCTCGCGAGGCGGAGCAGGTGATCGGGATCGACATTCTGGCGGGCGAGCTGCGCAAGCACATGGGCCATGAGTGGGTCGCTGCCCACGGCGGCGACAACTGCGTCGGCCGATTGCGGCTGCGCGGCGAGGCGAGAGAGCTCGGGCACCAGCAATTCGCTGCTGCGGGGGACCAGGCGGACGAGAACCGCGATCTCGTTGCTCGCCTCGGGGATCCGGCTGGTCTGCAAATAGGTGCCAAGCAGGGCGAGGCGCGCCAGCCGAAGCCTCGGATTGCGACGCCGAGCCTCGGTCAGCAGTTGCTCGGCGCGGCTGATGTCACCCTGCTCAAGCGCGCGCATCGCGAAGAACAGGAACGGCTCGGCGGCGAGCGGTTCACGCCGCGCCGCTTCGGCGATCTGCGGTTCGACGGCCGCCGGCAATTGCCCTCGGTTGCGAAGCAGCTGCTCGGAAGCGACGCGAAAAACGGTGTCCGGGTTGCCCGGGTCGATGAGCAGAACGCGCGCCGGCTGGTTGCGGAACGCCCGCACCGTGCTGGTTTGCACTGCCAGCCATGCCACCGCCAGAGCGACGGCGGCCAGGACCAGCAGCTTGAGCCACCACAGCGCGCCTCGGGCGCGCCGACCCGATTCAGCCATTCTTGGCCACGATCAGCCGGATCTCGCGCTCGCGGCCCTCGACCGGACTGTATTTGTAGGCATCGTAGGAATAGCCGTAGCCGACCGCGTCATGCTTGTAGCGCGTGAGTAGCGCACCGACGACATTGGCTCCGGCCTGGCGCAGGCGGTCGAGCGCTTCCGAGGCGGCCCGGGTGCGGGTCTTGCCGGCCTCGATCACCAGCAACGTTCCACTGGCGATCGACGACAGCAACGGCGTGTCGGCAAGGCCGAGGATCGGCGGGCTGTCGACGATGACCAGGTCATATTGCGACGACGCCTCGGCAAGGATGGCCTTGAGGCGCGGCGAGGACAGCAACTCCGCCGGGTTGGGCGGGAGTGGACCGCAGGGCAGCAGCCACACGCCTTCCACGTCCGGCTTGACGACATGGGCCGACAGCGGGTCGCGATTGGTCAGCAGGTTTGCGAGGCCGTCCGACTTCTCGCCGCCGGTCACGAAGGCCGGCTTGCGCATGTCGGCGTCGATCAGAAGGACCCGGCGGCCGAGACGTCCGAAGGACGAGGCGATTGCCCAGGAGCTGGTCGACTTGCCTTCGGCGGGCCGGGTGCTGGTGACGAGAAGCACCTTCGGCGCGCCGCTCTCCGTGGTGAACTGGAGCGACGTGATTGCCGAGAAATAGGCCTCACTGATCGGAGTGCTGGCCTCCTGGAGCTCCTCGATCGCCTTCGCTTTCGACGCCGGGATTCCGCCGAGGAATGCGAGCCGGAGCTTGTCGCGGACATCGTCCGGTGTCTTGATGGTGTCGTTGATGAACTCGAGGAGCAGGGCCAGACCGAGTCCGGAGAACAGGCCGAGCAGCAGGCCGATGAGGATGTTCATCATCAGGTTCGGCTGCGACGGCCCTGCGGGAACTTCCGCGCGGTCGACGATCGAGGCCTGGCTGGTGCCGATTCCGCCGGCAACCCCGATCTCCTTGTAGCGCTGGAGCAGGGCATCATAGAGCGCCCGGTTCTGATCCACGTTGCGCTGGATGATATTGTACTGGATCGAGCGGCCGCGCAGGTTCAGAACGGCGCCTTGCAGCTGGTTGACCTGCGCCTGGAGCTGGCGCTCCTCGTTCATCGCGGCCTGATAGTCGGCACGCAGAGTGCCCAGACGACCGGCGCGAACGTTACCGGCCTCGCCCTGGATCGCCCGCTCGAGCGCGGTGATCCGCGAGCGAAGCTGGACCATCTCCGGATAGTCCGGCTGAAAGATCTCGAGCTTTTGCTGATAGTCCGCCCGAAGGGTGGCGAGCTGGTTGCGCAGGTCGCTAGTGCGCTCGGTGACCTCGGAGGTCGGGCCGGCATTTTGCGCCTGGCGGTAGCGCTGCTCGGCGGCGATCCGCCGGGCCGTCGCTTGGGAAAGCTCGTTGTTCAATGCAACTAGGGTTGCCGCCGTTGGCGATCCGGCATCGGCGCCCGGCGCACTTCCTTCGCCGCCGCCGCCTCCGACATTGATGATGCCCTGCTGCTGCGCGTAGGCGACGAGCTGGCGCTCGGAATTTTCCAGCTCCTGACGGACGATGCCGATCTGCCTTTGGAGGAAGTCGCGGGCGTAAGAGGACGCCTGATAACGCCGCTCTAGGCTTGAGCCGATGAAGCTCTCCGCGAACCCATTGGCGACCCGGGCGGAAAGCTGTGGGTCCTCGGATTCGAACGTGATCCTCACCAGCCGGCTCTGCGGAGCTGGATCAACGGTGAGATTCTGGGTTAGCATGCCGACCGCGGCACGCTGGCGGGCCTCGCGGCTCATCTCTTCCGAGACGATAGCCGGGTTGGACGCGAGATTCAGCTCCTGGGCGACGCGCTCCGCAAGGGCGCGGCTCTGAAGGAGGCCATATTGGGTCTCGAGATACTGCCGGTCGTTTTGGACCGACTGCAGCCGTTGCTGGTCCTGCATGACCTCGACGACGGGCGGGTTGAGCTCCAGCGTTGCCGTCGCCTGATAGCGCGGCGTCATCAGCAAGGTGGCGATGATGCCCCCCGCCAAACCCGCAGCGATCGCCGCAAGGATCAGCCAGCGCCACGACCAGATGACGTTCCACACCATGTGGAGGCTGAGCTCGGGTCCGCGCGCGGCGCCATAATCCGCCCGCTCCTGCATATGCAGCGGAGTGCCAACCCGTCCCTCTTCGGCAACCGGCCACACGCCGCCGATGCCCCTGGGTTCAATCTCGTTCTTGCCCATTGCGAACTATTTACCTGTCAAAAGCGCGCTGGGCGCATCAGAACGGACGGAAGAGGGCGACCAGCGGAAGCGCCTGTAGGAGGTCCTGGAACAGCCCTCGGCGCGAGTTCGTCTGAACGACCACGATGTCGCCCGGGTAGATTTCCGGATCCATCATCGCACCCGCCCTAATGCTCTCGAGATCGAAGGCGGCCGCCATCCGCTGTCCGCCGACGTGGCGGAAGATGGCGATCCTGCGCGGGTTCCCGTTCTGCGGATCAACGCCGTTCGCCAATGCCACCGCCTGAAGCAGGGAGGTCTGGCCAGTCAGCGGGAACAGGCCGGGATTGCGGACGCCGCCCTCCACGGTGACTCGGTTGTTCGTCGATTCGGCGACGGACACCGTCACATCGGGGTTGCGAAGATAACGCTCGCCCAACCGGCGCGCGATCTCGTCACGGACTTCGCCGGTCGTTCGGCCCATCACCTGCACATTGCCGATCAGCGGCATCGACAGGTTGCCGGCAAGATCTACGCGATATTCACGGGACAGGTCCTCGACCCGGAAAACCGTAACCTGGAGCTTGTCGCCCGTCGTAATCCGGTAATCGTCGCCGATCGGAGCCGCGGTCGGACGATCGGGCGGCGCGAGCTCCTGCGTCGCGTAAGGAATGGACCCGCCGCGCGTCGACTGACACGCGGTGACCAGCACCATTGCACACAGACATAGCGACAGCTTCGCCATGGCACTGGCGAATAGCCGAAATGCTTCACTCATGTTCTTCGGCCCTGACATACGTCTCAGCGCTGCTCCCTCTTGGCTTTTCTCATTAGGAGCTAGCTCCCGACCCTGGCAACCCCGCGCGGGAGGCGATCGGAGCTTTGCTCCTCAGTGGCGCCCGCCGACAGGAAGCACCGTTCCGGCCCGTCGATCACCAGCGCCGTAAGTACGCCGCTTCGATAGGCGCCCGTGTCGATCCCGATGCGATTGGGAAGCTCTTCGACGCTTTCGACGATGGTGTGGCCGTGGACCACGACGAAACCGTGATCGCCGCTGTCTTGGAGAAACGGCTCGCGGATCCAGCGCAAATCCGCGCGGCTCTGCTGCTCGAGCGGAAGCCCCGGACGGATACCGGCGTGGACAAAGAGATAGTCTCCGAAGCGGAAGGTGTCCCCGAAGCTCTTGAGAAAGCGGCGATGCCCGTCCGGGACCTGACGCCGAAGCAGCGCAAGCGCCTGGTCCTCGGGCAGCGCGACGAGCTGGTCGGCCGACACTCCATAGCTTTCGGCGCACCGCTTGCCGCCATAATCGAGCCAGTTGTCGAGCACTCCGCGTTCGCCCGCGAGCACTCGAAGGAAATATTCCTCATGATTTCCGGTGAGGAAAATCGGCTTAAGACCGGGCCGCGAATAGGTGCGCAGGCGCTCGATCACCCCTGCCGAGTCGGGTCCGCGGTCGATGAGATCGCCGACGAAGATCAGAAACGCTTCCTTCACCGGGCGAGCGTCGAGATCGGCCTCGATTCGTCCGATCAGCCGGTCGAGCTGAGCAAGGCAGCCATGGACATCGCCGATCGCATAGGCGCGGGCGCCCGACTTCCCGTGAGGCACCTTGGGGCCGGAGTCGCCGCCGAGGCTGCTGAAGAGCTTGCGAAAAACCATAATCTCTACGCGACGAGCCGGCCGCGCCGGCTTCGCCACCTGTCCTGCCTTCTGTCTGGATCGACCCTGCTCCCACAAGCCGCGGTCGATCAGCCGCCCCCCCCCGGCCGCCGCCTCCATCGCACCGGCAACTAAATGTCAAGCACTTAGCATGACAATGGGCGGCGAGAGGTTGGCGGCGCGCCGTGCGCCGTTGCTCCAGAAAAAGGCGTGCCGGCATGAGGCGCATGCTCTCGCCGCTGAGGTGGGAAGATCGGCCGGATCTGGCAACGCGGCTCTCGCCGCGCGCGGTCGCGCGTCCTTGGGGCCGGGCCGTGCTCCCACACGTCTTCGCCGACTTCGCTCACGCCGGCGAGAGGATCGGCGAGGTCTGGCACGAGGAGCAAGACGCCTCGGCCTGCCGATTGCTGGTCAAGCACCTGTTCACGGCCGATCTCCTGTCTATCCAGGTCCACCCGGACTCGCGCCAGGCGGCGGTCCGCGGGCTGCCCTGCGGCAAGGACGAGGCATGGTTTGTCCTCAACGCCGAGCCTGGCGCGGTCATCGGGCTCGGGCTTCGGCAGGGTATCGAAGCCGGCAAATTGCGCGACGCGGCTCTCGACGGGTCGATCGAGCAATTGATAGACTGGCGCCCGGTCGCGGCCGGCGACGTCCTCGCCTGCCCGGGCGGCACCATTCATGCCATCGGCGGCGGCATCAGCCTCATCGAGGTCCAGCAGAATCTCGACCTCACCTACCGGCTCTACGATTACGGACGGCCGCGGGAGCTTCATCTCGACGATGCCGTCGATGTCGCGATCCGCGGACCCGCTCCGATCTCACCGAGCCCGCGCTGCGTCGGCGAGGGGCGGGAGCTGCTGCTCGAAGGCGGCAGTTTCGTTCTGGAGCGTTGGCGGCTCTCGGCGCCGGCCGCGATCGACGGCTCCGCCACCGAGCTGCTTCTGATCCCACTGGCGACGGCCGGTCGCCTCGACGGAGCGCCGCTGGGCTCTGGGGAGGTCTGGCGCGTGCCCGCGGTGTCGTCGCTTGAGCCTGGCGAAGGTGCCGACCTTCTAGTCGCCTACACCGGCTCTGACCTTAAGCCCGACCTGCTGCGCTAGAGCTTGGTCCTAAGCGTCCACAGTTCTGGGAAGGCGCGTTTGCCGATCGTGGACTGAAGGTAGGACACCCCGGCGGTGCCGCCGGTGCCCCGCTTGAAACCGATCACCCGCTCAACCGTGATCGCGTGCTTGTGACGCCATGTCGCGGTGGCATCGTCGATGTCGACCAGCTTCTCGGCGAGCTGATAGAAGACCCACCAGCGCTCGGGATCGCGGTAGATGGTCGCCCAGGCCTCCTCGACCCCTTCGTTCGGCTCGTAGGGCCGGGTCCAGTCGCGCTCGATCGCCTCAGGCGGCAGCGGGAACCCGGCGCGCGCAAGGGCGCGATTGGCTTCGTCCCACAGACTCGGCGCGTTGTAGGCCTCCTCGAGCGCCGCGCGGGCCGCCGTTCCTTCGCGCTGGAAGCGCAGGTGGCCGGCATCCTTGAACCCGAACAGGAACTCGATCTGTCGGAACTGCGCGGATTGGAAGCCGCTCGACGTGCCGAGCCCGCCCCGGAACTTGAGGTAATCGGCCGGGGTCATGGTCGACAATATGTCCCAGCTCAGCGTCAGCACCGCTTGAATCCGGGATACGCGCGACAGGATCTTGTGGACCTCGATCAGCCGGTCGCCGCGAATCATCTCCGCCGCCGCCTTCAGCTCAGCCACCATCTGCTTGAGCCACAGCTCCTTGGTCTGGTGGATGATGATGAACAGCAGCTCGTCATGATGCTCGGACTGCGGGTGCTGGGCGGCGAGCAGCTGGTCGAGCCCCAGATAGTCGCCATAGGTCATCTCGTCGGGGGATTTCATGGCGTCCGGTGTATCGGCGGTCCCGCAGCACGCAAGGGCTGTGCGTGAAGCTGGACGGGCGATACCACGCGCTGCGAAAGGAACCGCAGTGGACTGGGCGGCGATCAAGACAGTGATCACGGAAGATACCGGCCTCAGCAGGGACGCGCTTCATCTGCTGACGGGTCTCGGCCTTTATCTTCTCTTAACCGCTGTGCTCCCGCGGCGGTCATGGCCCATCCTGCCCTGGTTCCTGATCCTGGTCGCGGGTCTCGCCAACGAATGGGCGGACTACCTCCACGAGACATGGCCCGGGCAGTGGCGGGAAAGCCTGAAGGACATGATCACCACCCTGTCCTTGCCCACCCTTCTCATTCTCCTGGGGCGCTTCGCCCCGACCCTGCTGGTCGGGCGTCGGCAGGCCGCGTCCCAAGATGATGCAGCGCTCCCGCGAGACCCAGAAGGCGACGAGGCGGCCTGATCCGGCGCTTCAGCGGCTCTTTCAGTGCCTAGATCGTGGAGCGGGCTAGCGTTGGTGGCGCTGCAACCGCGCCCGTTCCTCCCGCGCGACTGCCTCCAGCGGGTGGCCGGGATGACGGGCGATGAACAGGTCGTAGGCCGCGATCGTGCACGCCCTGCGCGCCGCGTCGAGCTCCTCCTGGATGGCGACGTTGCCATCCCGGGCGGGGGCGATCTGCTTTCCGGAAGGCTGGGTGTCGGGCGTCGTAGCCTCCATGCTCATCGCTGCCGCGGTCGCCGCGGCCAGTCCAATCACTAGCTTCATCATGGTCTCTCCGGACCGCGCTAACTCCTAGAAGATGAAGTCCGCAGTCCCGATGCTGGTTCCATTCACGATGATGTGCAGGTCGGCGATGCCGTTGCCGTCGACGTCGCCATAAATGTTCACCCCATTGGCATCGACGTCGAAGCGCAGCTGCCCGGCGACTCCGGTGAAGGCGTTGGAGCCGATGAACGTGAAGGCGTCGTCCGCTGGCGAGCCGATGAACGCGTCGATTCCCGAAAGATCGATCTTGTCCGCGCCCCGCACGAAATCGAGGATCCGGTCGGGGTTCGACATCTGCGCATCCCCGATCGATCGCCATGCGAAGGTATCGGAGCCGGCGCCCCCCGTCAGCCTGTTGGAAGCCTGGTTGGCAATGATCGTGTCGTTGCCGCTGCCGCCGACCGCATTCTCGATCAGAGAACGGGTGTCGCCGTTGAACAGCAACGCGTTGGCCACGTTGCCCCGCGCATAGAGCGGACTGGCGTTACCGCCCAAATTGGCGAGCTGGACCGATGAAGTGGTCGTCCATTCTCCCGGCCGAAGGTCGATCGTCACCGGGCTGGAGTAGCCGGACAGGTTGTAAGTGTCGGTGCCGCCGCCGTCCCAGACGGTCTGGAACACGCGGTTGCCGCCCGGCGTCCACTGAACCACGCCGTTGATCGAGAAGGCACCAGTGGTCGGATTCCAGCTGTAGGTGCTGTCGCCGGCCTGGGTCGCGTAATTGGCGCCATAGATTTTCTGCAGAGCCGCGATGTCGTACATCATGAAGCTCTGCGCGAAACCCCAGGTCTCGTTCTTGTAGCCGGTGCCTTCGTAGTCGGCGCCGATATAGCCTCGATAGGTCATGATGGAAAATTCCATCGAATCCCGATCGGGGCTCAGCGCCGGCGATTCGTGACCGTGCTTGAGGCCCATGGCGTGGCCGAGCTCGTGAAGGAACGTCAGGTAGCCGTAATTGCCTGCGACGGGATTGTCGTAGCGAGGCGGCGACTGCGGCGAATTCACTGGAGCGCTGTTGCGGAACCACGCATCGCCGCCATCACCGACACCCGGATAATAAGCGTAGGCGGTGTCCGGCTCGTCGCTCTGCGCCATTCGGATCTGCGCCAGGCCCGGCGATGCCACGTTCTCAGTGAAGGCGAGCCCGGTATATTGGGTAATCAGAGCGACGGCGGTGACCGAGGCGGCGCGCTGAACCGGGTTCAAAGTCTCGAAATTGTTGGTCTTCTCCGGCGACCCCTCGCTGCCCGCATATTGAGTCGGGTCGGTGGTGAATCCGTAGGTGATCGTCGACGTGTTCCAGCGCGAGCCCGAGATCAGCGCGTCGATATTCTCCTGGTCGATGGCGGCCTGGCTCGCCTGCGGCCCGATGCTGAGGTTGATCGTATAGGCGCCGCTCGACGTCGCCGTGCCCGCGTCCTCGTAGGAGCGGATCTGGAAGGTGTAGGTGCCGCTGGTCGGCGCCCGGAAGCGGACCAGCGAATCCATATTGTGGCTGACGCCGGAATGAGCCGTCGAGCCGGGGTCGAACGAGACGGCGTCATCATTCTGCGCGATCAGCGTGCCATCGGGGCCGAACACCTTCAGGAACGAGTCCAGCGAGACCGTGCCGTCGACGTCGAGGATCAGAAGCTCGCCGGCCTGGAGCGTGATGCTGAAATAGTCGCTGTCGCCGAGCGGTGAGATGCTGCCGTTGATCTGCACCGACGGCAGCGTCTGGTCGCCGAGGTTCGGGTTGGGCGCGACCGCCAGCTGCGAGCGCAGAATGACCTGCGCCTGCGCGATGCTGTCGTTGGCCGCGCTAGTCTCGTTGATGATCGGAGTGGAGCCGATATTCTCGTTGACGTCCGTGACGGTAACGGTGACGCCGCGGGACGCGGCGAGGCTGCCGTCGCTTGCGTTGACCGAGAAGGAATAGCTGCTGCGCGCCTCGTAATCGGGCGACTGGATGAAGCGGACCGCCCCGTTAGCGTCGATCGTGAAGAAGGCGGCGTCGGTCCCGTTCAGCGAATAGCTCAGCGGATTGCCGTCGGGATCGCTTGCCACGACCTGGTAGACGACGGTCGACCTCGGGCTGTTTTCCGCAATCGTCGCGGTGGTTCCGGAGCTGATCACCGGCGCCTCGTTGACGTTCTGGATGCTGAGCGTCACCGGCTGGGAGGCAGCTCCACCGCGGCCGTCCTCGGCAACAACCGTAAAGGCGTAGCTGTTACGTGCCTCATAATCGGCAGGCGACAGCAGCCGCACCGCTCCCGACGAGTCGATGCTGAACAGGCCTGCGTCGGGACCGCTGAGACGGTAAGTGACGGGGTCGCCGTCCGGATCGCTTGCCACGGTCTGATAGACGATGGTTGAGGCCGCGCTGTTCTCGGCGACGCTGGCGGCCGTGCCGGAGCTGATCGCCGGAGGCCGGTTGGCCGCCGGCGCCGGGACCGCGCCAATGATGTCGCCGACGACCAGGCCGTTGCCGACAACCCGGATGTGCAGGTCAGCGACGCTGTCGCCGTTCAAGTCCCCATAAAGATCGAAGGTGCTGCCGCTCTGGACGTAGCGCAGCTCGCCGGCCCGTCCGGTGAAGCCCTGGGCTCCGATGAACAGGACGCTGTCACGATTGATGGTCTGGCTGTTGGCGTCGATCAGGCTGAGATCGATGCGGTCGATGCCGGTTTGAAAATCGGCGATCGTGTCGGCGAAACCGACCGCCGAATCCGACGCAGCGCTGAACCGGAAGATGTCCGCACCGGTCCCTCCGACCAGCACGTCCTGATCGGCTCCGCCATCGAGCGTGTCGTTGCCGCCATTGCCCTCAAGCCGGTCCGCGCCCGCACCACCCACGAGGAGATTTGCGCCGTTGTTGCCGACGACCGTGTTCGCGAACTCGTTGCCGTACAGGTTCAGGGCAGTCGTCGAGAACAGATCGGAAGCCTGCAGAACCTCGATCGTCGCACCGTTGGCGAGCCCGTAGCTGGCGCTCGTATAAACGATGTCGAAACCGCTGGAGTCGCGAACCACGTCGCCCTGCTGGTCCACATAGTAGATGTCGTCGCCATGGCCGCCCTCGAGCACATCGGCGCCCGCCCCTCCGTCGAGAATATCGTTGCCAAGCAGCCCGGAGAGGAAGTCGTTGCCGTCGCCGCCATAAAGGCCGTTATTGCCGTTGTTGCCGGTGATCGTATTGGCGAATTCGTTACCGTAGAGCGTCAGTGCATCGAGCGAGAATTCGTTCGTCGTGCCCAGCAGTTCGATCGCCGCCCCTGCCGCAAGCGCGTAGCTTACACTGGTAAAGACCAGATCGTAGCCCGAGGCTTCCCGGATGACGTCGCCGGCATTGTCGACGAAGTAGATGTCGTTGCCGTGGCCTCCCTCCATGACGTCGGCGCCGGTGCCGCCGTCCAGGATATCGTCGCCTCCAAGGGCGGACAGGAAATCATTGCCAGCGCCTCCGTAGAGGCCGTTATTCCCGTTGTTGGCGATGATCGTGTTGGCGAACTCGTTGCCGAACAGCGCCAGGCCCTCGGTGGAAAACTCGTTGGTCGTGCCAAGCAATTCGATCGCCGCACCGGCCGGCAAGGCATAGGTGACGCTCGTGAAGACAAGGTCGGTGCCGGAAGTTTCGCGGACGACGTCGCCGCCGCTATCCACGAAATAGATATCGTTGCCGTCGCCGCCCTCCATGACGTCGGCGCCGGTGCCCCCGTCGAGGATATCGTCGGCATCCAGGCCCGCTAGGAAATCGTCGCCGGCGCCGCCATAGAGGCCGTTATTGCCGTAATTGGCGATGATGGTGTTGGCGAATTCGTTTCCGTACAGCGCCAGCCCTTCCGTCGAAAGGGTGGCACGGGTGGCGAGAAATTCTACCTCCGACCCGTTCGGGAGAGCGAGAGTCGTGGACGTGTAGACGTAGTCGAACCCGCCGCCGATCGACTCGCGGACGATGTCGGAGACGCTGTCGGCGTAGTAGATGTCTTTCCCGGTTCCGCCCTCCATAACGTCGGCGCCGGTGCCGCCGTCGATGATGTCGTCGCCGCCGAAGGCCATGATAAAGTCGTCACCGGCACCGCCGGAGACGAAGTTATTGCCGTCATTGGCGATGATCGTGTTGGCGAACTCGTTTCCGTAGAGCGAAAGCGCGGCCGTGGACCCGGTCGCGGTCGTCGCCAGATACTCGACATGGGAGCCTTCGGCGAGCGCGTAGCTCACGCTGGTGTAGACGTTGTCCTGCCCCTCATTGGCCAATTCCCTAACGACATCGCTCGGAAGATCGACGAAATAGATGTCGTTTCCGGGGCCGCCCTCCATCGTGTCCGCGCCGGTGCCACCATTGAGGCGGTCATTGCCGCCGAGGCCCTGGAGAAGGTCATCACCGGGCGTGCCGGTAAGATCGTCGTCACCGGGCGTACCAACAATAATGGGCATCGGTCTCTCCTGCGGAGCGCACCCACCGCATTGCATAGCGGGAGGTAGGCATCAATGACGGGTAGCGCTTGGTCCTGACGGTCTTGGAGAAGCTCATCTCTGCCGATCTTCCAGCGCGTCGCACAGACGGACCGGACACATGTGGCTTCGGCACGACCTTTCACAAAACATCAACAACTCGAATAGTTTAAGCTTGGTTACCAGAGCATGAACACCACCGGGCATTGGCCGCGTACTTGGTCAGCTCTGCCGTACGGCGCGAGGTGAACAGGATCGGCGTTCGAGTGAGCTAGAGCGACGGCAGAACATCGCGCACCACCTCTTCGGAGCGCGCATCATCGAGCCCGATGACGATGCGCTCGGGACGTTTGAAGTCCTCGATCACCGCGCCTTCGCGGAGCAATTCGGGATGGAGCAGACGGACACGAGCGCGTCGGGTGCGACTTCGCGGGGGTTCCGCCCGACCTAGTCGCCGGTGCCGACCGGGACGGTCAACTTGGTGATGACGACCGCCGGGGCGTCGAGTGCGGCTCCGATCTCGTGCGCTACGCCATAGACCTAGGACAGATCCGGGTGGCCGTGGCCGCGCCTGGGGAGTGCCCACCACCACAAAGGCATGCGAAAATCGCGTTGCGCAACGATGGAACCGACCCGCGTTTTCCCAAATCAATTTGATGATCGGCCACACCAGTTCCCCCTTGGTTCCTCGATGTTCAGGCTGCTCCTTTTCGGGTTCAATAGGGAAGGACGGCTATTGCACAGCCCCGAGCGGCGGGCGCGTCATGGCTTCCGGGGTGACAACTCACCCCCCATGGCGGGTACGGAGTCGAACTGATGCGCCCAGGCGATTTGACGCCAACATCCGGCTGACGGCAAGGCTGTCTGGTAGCGGTTAGGAACGCGCGCGAGGGGGCGACGCCGGCACCGCCAACGACTACGCCCCCCTCAACACCGCGGGGCTCGCTTGCTCAAGATGGCCCCGGAGGGGCTGGGAGGGAGATTACATGCCGGCTGTATCGGCTCTCCCTCGGCGTCGCATGCGCCGACGCCGGGACAGTCCATTTGAGGAGAGATGAGGAGAGGTCACTAACAGCCAAAAGGAAAGAGTAACATGGCTTCGACCTCGTTCCACGGCGTCTCCGCCGCTCGAGAATATCTCCTGGAAGGGCATCCGCTTACGCGGATCGAGGCCCTTCTTCTGTTCGGCCTTCCGGACCTCACCAAGCTTATCTCGGACCTTCGGTCCGAGCGCTTCAAGATCCATCGCGGCACAGTTCCGTTTGCGGCCGCGATCGTACGCCTGCGCGGCATGGCGGAGGTCGTCCCGCCTCGCGACCTTCCGATCCGCGAGATCATGCTCACCGAATATCGGGTGAGCTGGTGAGAAGGCGGTTCCGTCCGCGTCAACGGGCGATCCTCGCTCTCCTCTCCGGAGGCAGCTGCCCCGAATGCGGAGAGCCGCTCACGAATTTCCACGCAGATCACCGCCGCCCGCACAGCCGAGGCGGGCCGACGACACTCACCAATGGTCAGGCGATGTGTCCAGAATGCAATATGAAAAAGGGTAACAAGATGGTTCAGCTCCGCCCCTGGCAGGTCGAGGCTCACGACAAGGCGGTCAACTGGCTCGTAGAGGCCGGCGAAGACCGCCACTTCCTCATCAATGCCGCTCCCGGCTCTGGCAAGACGATGGTTTCCTGCGCGATTGCCGACACGCTGCTGCGGCTTGGAATGATCGATCGGGCGGTCGTGATTGCGCCTCGCACCGAGGTCGTGAACCAGTGGGCGAGAGATTTCGCATTGGTCACCGGCCGCCACATGAGCAAGGTGACGGGCCAGGACCTCGATCTTCGCTCCATGAGGCTCGATGTATGCGCGACCTGGGCGGCGGTCAGCGCGCTTGAGGATGCCTTCCAGGCCCTGTGCGAAAGCGCCCGTGTGTTGGTAATCTGCGATGAGCATCACCATGCCGCGGTTGCGGCCGCGTGGGGCGAAACCGCGGACAGCGCCTTCGCAAACGCGGCCTATGTGCTCGTTCTTACCGGCACTCCGGTTCGCTCCGACGGTGCCAAGGCGATCTGGCTTCCTTACAATGATTTGGGGAGCATCGAGAAGCCCGAGGCCGGCTCGTACACGCTGACGTACGGTGAGGCGGTCGACCTTGGTTATTGCCGTCCCGTCACCTTCCATCGCCACGAAGGGCGCTTCCAGGTGAAGCTCAAGGATGACCTGCTTCTCGAGGTCTCCAATCGTACCGGGGCGATCCTCCCCGAAGAGCATGCCGCCAATCGTGCGCTTCAGCGCAGCCTCGACTTCTTCAAGCTCGCCGGCACGCCGCAGTACGACGAACAGGGCCGGCCGCGGCTCGACGGTTACCAGTCCTCGATGATGGAATGGGCGTCGCAAAAGCTCGATGATCTTCGCTACCTCATGTCTCGCGCCGGCGGTCTCGTGATCGCTCCCAGTATCGAGATGGCTCATTATTTTGCCGACCTCATCGAGCTTCAGGAGGGCGAGCGGCCCGTGCTGGTCCACAGCCAGATGCAAAATGCCGAAGCCCGGATCAACGCGTTCCGCAAGACTGACGCCCGCTGGATCGTTTCCGTTGCGATGATCTCTGAAGGGGTCGACATCCCCCGACTGAGGGTTCTTGTTTACCTTCCCTCCGCCCTGACTGAGCTTGCTTTCAGGCAGGCGGTGGGCCGTGTGGTCCGTAGCGCAGGCCCTGAGGATGATACCCGCGCCTACGTCGTGATGCCCGCCTTCGGAATGCTCGACGAGTTCGCCCGCCGGGTCGAGGACGAGATGCCCGAATCTCTGCGCGCCGATACCGCGGTCACCACGAAGCGCTGCCCGATCTGCCGTACGGCATGCAGCCGAGGAGATCAGGAATGCGGCGCGTGCGGCCACGCATTCGCAGTCCGCGTTCGTAACTTCCTCTCGTGCGGTGCGTGCGGGATGAAGAATACGACCGGTGCGCACGACTGCCAGCGTTGCGGCAGCTCCTTCCGCCACGATTTCACGCTGACTCTACAGGAAGCTCTGCGCGACGGCGCCATCACAAGAGGCGTCGACTTGTCCGAGGAAGACCTCCGGTACGCCGAGACGAACGCTCGACAGGTCCGCGACCTGGTCAAGCGGAGCGGCGATGCGAGCCTCATTCGCGTCATGCGAAGCGTGCCCGATGAATGCTTGGGCCGCCTTCGGTCGATCCTGAACGAGGCCGGCCTGTAGCGAATCGGCTCTTGCGCCGCCAGATCTCCCACCCTAAGTAGCGGAGGACTTATCGTGCCAAATCGGAACCGACCATGTCTCTTACCTTCACTCGCGCCGAGTTTCTCGACCTCGTTGAGGTCCCCAATGATGTTCTGGGTTATTGGCTCCAGAATCGTGTCGTTCGGCCGATAGAGGAAGGCGGGGGACGTGGTCAGCCACGAGCATTCGGCCCCGAAGATTTGATGCTCGGTGCCATTTTCCGCGAACTGCACGGCTATGGCATCAAGGCCAAGCTCTACTCTCAGCTCGCTGCCAATGCCTACGAAATGATCCAGACGGGCCGCGCCGTCCAACTTCCGCACCGGCTTCTTCCGCACGTCTTGAGCCGGGCAGTGGCCCTGCGGGACGATTTGAATGACTTGGTCCATGCGCCGACGCCCGGCGGATTGAGCGCGAACGGGCCGGATTCGGTGACCGGAGGCGACATCTCCTCGGACGAGGCTTCGCTCGTCGACGCCCTCGCATCTGACTTGGACATGGAAGAAGCCTCTAACCTTGATGGTTACTACCACCTGACCAACCCGGCCTATCTGCGCCAGGAAGACCCGCCGCGAATGCTGTGGGACTATGTCGCCGGGGCCGATGGGTACGAACTGCTCGAACGCGACAGCAGCGAGCCGAGCATGATCGCGAAGGACGAGCATTGTGCCAGCTGTATCACGATCTCCCTCACCACCGTGGCCCGGCGCCTCTGGGGCGTTGAGGGAAATCGCATCGGCCAGATCCCGTTTGGGGAGGACGTCCGGTGAAGCTCGCCTCGACCACGACCCCCTCGGACCAATCCGAACTCGACTATATCGGGGTCCCCGCCGCGGCCCGCTGCCTCGGTATTGACCGGAGCACCTTGGCCCGCATCTGCAGGCGCGTCCTGAAGGAAGAACACTATCTTGGCTACGCCCTCGCGGTGAAGGAAACGCGCGGCCGAGGTGGCCGGTCAGGCGTCCGCTATCTGATTGCGGTCGACAGCTTTCCCGAAGGGCTCCGTCTTCTCCTGGGAGGGCGCAGGGCCCACGAGGAAACTGTCGAGGAGGCACGGGGCCCGGAAGAAGTCGCTGGTAGCGTGACTTTGACAGATTGTGAGCTCGCCGCCATCCGCGCCCAGAGGGGAGACCCGTCTGAAGTCACGACCAAGCTGAAAGCGATCATTCCCATTTGCGCGACGACTCGGCGCCACTCGCCAGAACGGGCGCAAGCGATCGTGAAGGCGGCGGCCGAAACCAAGGTGGACAAGTCCACCATCTCCCGCTGGATTCACCAATATGCTCGCTACGGCGTCGCCGGCCTCGCCAGGCGACGCGGGCGTCCTGTCGGTCAGTCGATTTGCATCTCCCGTGCCTTCGATACGGCGTTCCGCGAAGCCGGCGGCTCTCAGGCGCAGTTGCAGAACGTGCGAAATTACCTGGTCGGGACGATAAAGTCGGTGTTCGCGAGTCCTGCCAGCAATAGTGGTAAGAAACACTGCGTGTTTCTCGTCAAGGAGGCCTTGCTTGCCTATTGCGAAGCTTTCGGGTGGCATGTCAGGCCTGAGGCGATCGCGATATCGCCCAAGCTAATCGACGAGCATTGGGCAGAGTACTCGCTGGTCAACGTGTACCTTCATGATGCCAGGGGTTTTCGCAACCAGGCTCCTGGTATCGGCCGGACGAAAAATGGCCTCCGGCCGATGGACATCGTGTTTAGCGACGTAAAGTATCTTCGGTGGCGGATCCGTGGCGATGACGGCATCCTGTACCGCCTTGCGAAAATCGCGTTTTTCGACGTCGCTACGTCACGTCTGCGTCAGGACCTTCTTCTACTCAATCGCCCCGGCCTCAAGAACGACGATGTGTCGTCCGAAGACATCATCAAGGCTTACTCAGACATGGCCTGCCACCCCGAGTGGGGGGTGCCCGAAGTCTTGTACATCGACAACGGCTCAAATTATAATCTCCTCGCGGACTTGCACTGGATTATTTCGCGCCATCGCGAGGGCGTTCCGAGGCCAGTCCTCCGAGCCGCTCCTTGGCATCCGGAGACCAAGCCCATCGAGGGGGCCTTTGCGGTCTTCCAACATTGCGCGGAATCGAAAATTGCGGGTTTTGCCGGCTTCGACAAGCGTCGAACCTGGTGCGACAATCTGGCCGAGATTGACGCGGGCGTGTTCCCAGGCTCGTGGGAGGATTTCCAGGAGGAATTTCGCAGCGCCGCCGAACTCTTTCATGAGCTCCCGTTCAAAGGCGGACCCACGCGGGCCGATTCATACCGCATGGCGGTGCAAGACGGTCACCAGGCCCGAGTGCAATCGCCGAGCTACCTTTACGCACTCTATGGCGAGTTGACGCAGCGTACGATTCGTAAGGGCGCGGTCTCCTTCGGCGGGGAGAAATTCACTTGTGATGGTGTGATTGAAGCTCCCGGCAAATCCAAAGCGGAGATGATCATCCCCGCTGGTCGCGGTGTCGATCCGATCCATGTAGACCGCAACAACGTATCGCCGATGCGGCGCGACAGGCCTTTCCGCTATCTGGATCCAGCCGGAAGGGCGGAGGCGAAGAGGCGACGCGACCGCCAGGTTGCCGCCGTTCAACGACGTCTCGGCGAGGTCGACCTCGGCCTCGCAGACCGGTTGCGCGACTCATTCCTCGCCCGGAAGCGTTTGCAAAATGGTCAGCAGGCGGCTGCACCCGACAGCTTTTTCAGCGCAGGTGGAGGGCAATTCCAAGACCTGTCGAGCCTGGACCCGAGCCCGGTTTCGGCAAGGACGACGCACAAGCGGCAGCTCGCCCGTAAGGCGGCGGCTTAACCCCATGGACAAGTTTGGGAAGGACCTTGCTCGAAGGGGCTACAAGCGCTTCGATGATCTTCGCAAGGGCGTCCGGGTGAGGGATGCGGAGCTCGGCTGGCCGAGCTCTCCAATTCCTCGGTCAGGCCCGTTTAACGGCAACAACTATTTTCGCGATCTCCGCGGAAAGAGCTGGCTCAGCGCGAGACGGGCTCTGCAGCTGGAGCAAGGCATTTTCGAGTTGGTGGAAACCGGCCAGGGAGGGCTAGCCCAAGAGCAGATCCGCCGGAGGATCGGGGTTGTCGAGACCAGGCTGCGGCTCGATATCGGAACGATCGCCGCGGTCTATTCGATCTCGGCGGCAGGCGGCATTCCCATCTCGAGTTGCAACGCTGGATGTTTCGGCGGCGCCCATGAGGCGCCTTTTCCTTTGGTCGGATTTTACTGGCCTCGGGGCCTGATGCCGACTTTGCGCCAGTGCGCCACGGGGGCGGGCGTGTCTTTATGGACTCATCACCGCGGCGAGGTAGTCGCGGGCGCGGAGTACATCCCGCTCCTTCTCCTATTTGCGCGTGAGCTCCAGGATCGCCGAGCGAAGATCGAAAGGTTGCGCTCTCGAGTTCAAGCGATGCGCTGAACCCTCTTCTCGGTAAAATGAATTGGGGCGGGCAACGGGCCATCGACAGCGATATCCTATTTGGCGCGATAGATTCTTTAGACTTGCCAAGTCTACGCGGCCGTCCTATGTATAGGTGGAAAGGACCTCCTATGCAAGAACGTCGAACTACGCTTCGGTTGAAGGGCGCACCACAAAATAGCACGCAAGAGCCTGCGCCCTATGCGACCACCTCGGCGACCGAGTTGATGGAGGCCACGTTCGAAGTGTGCCGGGCTCATTCGCGGATGGATGCGTTGTCCCTTCCCTCGGGCACCGGGAAGACCTTCTTCTCCAACATTCATGCGAGCGCGTCCGACGGCCTCGTTGCCGTGGCCCGGATTCCGGGCCCCGGCCTCGCCTCTGCCCAGGAGGCTCTTATCAAGTCCGTGGCGCCGAGGCTGCTCTGCCCGGTGCAAGCTTCGTTTCTCGATGACGATAAAGTTGTCGAGATGCCTCGAGCGCTCAGCATTGCGAGGGAGCGCCTGCCGCACTTCCTGCGATGGTCGTTCGCGGCCTGGAATCAACGATCGCAGGGCCAAAAACTGCTATTGATCGTAGATGACCTGCACGCTCTAAGGCTGCCGGCCTCGATCGACGGGTTCATCAGGCAGATAGATGAAGCCCGCGCAGGTTTCGGCATCGGCGTCGTCTATCTCGGGAGCCAAGAGCTCCTGCTTAGCAAGTTTCATGCGGCCCAATCGCTTGATCGCCGCTTCAGCAGGCCTGGCCGGCTCCCCTCGATCAAGGACGCTGCCGACCGGCTATCCGATCAAACGCTGTTCCACTATTCCGATCTCACGGACGAGAACCTCACCAACTATGTCCTCTGGCTCGGCTATGACGCCTCCGCCGCCGCTCAGATCTGCCGCTTGCGAAGAGAGCGCCGCCTCCGCCCCAGCTTCCGCCGCATAAAGGAGCTCCTCTGCGAAGCCGCGATGGCGACTGACAGCTCTCCTGCTGAATGGCTCGAGCATTCCGTCGGGGGTCTTCCCCCCTCTCCGCGGCCAAAAATATCCCGGATCAGCCGTTCAGCCGCATGACTTCGATTTCAAAGGCTGGCTCAGGCAAGTCACTCATGATCGTCGCAAATGGCATTTTGCGGTCCGCGGCGATCAGCCAGGTTACGGCCAGTTCCAGGTCCACATCATTAGACGTGCGCGCGATCTCTCCGGCCCACGAGGCCTGAGCCGCGTCGAAGGGAACCACCTCGAATCTCAAACGGTGGATCGCGCTGCTCGCAAGAGCCGGATCTATCCCGCTTTCTTTGACTCGCGCGAGCGCCGTGGGGATTGCTAAGGCGCTCATCGCGATGCGCCCCGCGTAGCGATCAAGCTCGAGCACCCCAGCGGGCGACCCGACAAGCATCGCGCCTGCAGTCACGCCATCTATGACGATGGGTTCAATCGACTTTTTCATTGGTCACCGTTTCGTTCAGACCCGTAAGCTCGTCCCGGACAGCAGCGACGAGCAATCGCATGGGTTGAATGAAGATGGTCCCGTCGGCATAGGTTACTTCTAGAAGTTCCCCCGGCCAAAGGTCGGCTGCCTTGCGTATCTCTTCTGGCAATTGTAAACGGCCGTCAGGTTTGAGCTGCTGGTAGCAAATGGTGACGTCGGCGTCTCGGCCATCGGCCTCATCGGGGATTAAATGTTGTTTTGACATTTCCTACTCATTGCCAATCAGGGCTGATTGGCGCCCTGGGGGGCGAGACAGCCATATCGATCTGGCGCTATTTCGAAGGTACTATAGGCCGTGGATCTATTGATAAGATTCTTCATAGGAAAATCGAGATCAGGCGAAATAAGTACAATTTTGTCATGGATTTGACCGGGCATGATTGGTGCGACCAATTCGCTACCAAAGCATGTTCTTATTGACAGCTTAAGGCTCCGCCTTGTGCAAAATCCATTGGTTGCGCCTAGTCATTTAAAATGAAGAATATGCTACCAAAGAGCAGGCTTCCGGGTGTTCGCTTCCGCGCGCGCTACGAGCGGAGCCTCAACTGCGGCCTCCCCCATCTCCCTTGAGCATGACAAACCATTGGCACGGCGCCGCAGGGGCCATGCCGGATGTATAGGTTTCGATCTGGGCCGCAGGGGTCCTTGGAAGCTACTTGCCGTCCTGTTGCCGCGGGATGGCGCACCTGAGGTAAGCTTCGGGAAGGCATCTCTACCGCCCGAAGCGCGGTTAGCTTGCGCTCCTCGCCGGCTGAGGTTCGGATAACGAAAGGTGCGGAGTCCTTCGTAGGTGAGGACAGGAGCTGTTGGAAATGTTTCAGACGAAAGGGAAGTGATGCTCGACCAGAGGGATGGGCCCGAGCCACAACGCCAGGACCTTGATGGCCCGGCGCTGCGCACGTTCGCCGGACTTGCGGCCGCATGGGCACTTTCGGAAGCTGAGCAAGCCAGGCTCCTTGGATTGCCGGACGCATTCACACTGCAAAAGTGGAAGGCAAGTCCCTCCACCCAGCTACCGGACGAAACCCTTGAGCGGATCTCGTACCTTCTCGGGATCTTCAAAGCGATCAACACCCTGCTGCCGGACGAGGGCCGTGCGGACCAGTGGCTGCGCGCTCCCAACTCGGCACCCCTGTTCGCCGGCAGCAGCGCCCTAGACCGGATGATGATGGGGAAGGTGTCTGACTTGCGATGTGTTCGGCAGTATCTCGAGGCTCAGCTCGTTTGATCCCGTCACCACACCGCCGCTACGCGTGCTCGCCGACAGTTCGCAAGGTGAAATCCCCCTATTTTCGACCTGATGAGGCCAGGTAAGCCCTTGGCAGAGTTAAGATTATCCAGCAGTTTCGGAAAATCGAAAAATGCAGGATAATTATGTCGTCAGATCCGGCGCTTCGACGAAAGCGTCCCCTCGAGCCGGGCCTCTCGTCAGCCTGCTCAATGATGTGACAGCCCTCGCTACGGCCTAGAGCCGCTCAGAGCTCGACACCACCTCGCTCGCCCTAAGCGCCGCGAGGATCCGCATCAGATGTTCGACGTCATGAACCTCGACGTCGAAGATGAAGGTGTGGAAGGCGCCGTCGCGGGCGGTCTGCTCCATGCTGATGATGTTGGCTGCGTCGCGCCCGATGATCCCCGCGACGGTCGCCAGCGAGCCCGGCTGGTTGGCGATGACCAAGCACAGGCGCGCGGTGCCGCCGTCGGTCTCGTCGCCCCAGTGAAGGTCGACCCAGTCCGCATCCTGCCCGTCGGCGAGGCTGTCGCAATTGATCGTATGGACCTCGATCCCCACGCCTTCGCGCCTCAGGCCCACGATTCGGTCGCCGGGGATGGGGTGACAGCATTCGGCGAGCTGGAACGCCACGCCGGGAGTTAGCCCCTTCACCGAGATGGCCGTGCGCTGTGGCGGCGGCTTGGAGCCGGTGCGGGTTGAGCCCGGAAGCAAAGCCTCCATCACCGCGACGTCGTCGATCCGCTTGGTCGCGATGGCCTCCATCAAGGCATTGTCGTCCGGCAGATGCAGGCGTTTCAGCGCCTCGGTGATCGCTTCCCAGCCGAGCGCGTCGGGCAGGCGCTGGGTGATCTCGTCGAAAATCTTGCGGCCGAGCGCTATCGTCTCCTCGCGCTCCTTCGACTTCACCCAGCGGCGGATGTTGGCGCGGGCCTTGCCGGTAATGACGAAGCCAAGCCAGGCGGGTTGCGGATGCTGCGCCTTTGAGACGAGGATCTCGACCTGGTCGCCATTTTCCAGAACCGTCCTTAACGGGACAAGGCGACCGTTGATCTTGGCCCCGACCGTCTGGTCTCCGAGATCGGTGTGGACCGCATAAGCGAAGTCGACCGCGGTCGCGCCCTTGGGCAGCTGGATCAGCTCGCCCTTCGGAGTGAAGGCGAAGATCCGGTCCTGGTACATCGCCATTCGGGTGTGCTCGAGCAGCTCCTCGGCGGTCGCCGCATGGTCGAGGATCTCGACGAGGTCGCTGATCCAGGGGTGCTGGGTGTGCGCCGCGTCCTTGCCTTCCTTATAGGCCCAGTGGGCGGCGAGGCCGAACTCGGCCTGCGCGTGCATCTCGCGGGTTCGGATCTGCACCTCGATCCTCATCCGCTCGTCATGGATCACGGTGGTGTGGAGCGATCGGTAGCCGTTGCGCTTGGGAGTCGAGATGAAGTCCTTGAAGCGCCCGGGAACCACCGGCCAGCGCTGATGGATGAGCCCCAATGTCCGGTAGCAATCCTCGACGCTGTCGACGATGCAGCGGAACGCCATGACGTCAGAAAGCGCCTCGAAACTGACGTGGCGCTCCGCCATCTTCCGCCAGATCGAGTAAGGATGCTTCTCGCGCCCTTTGACCTCGGCCTCGATGCCGTTGGCCTCCAGGTGGGCCTTGATGCCTCGGCCGATGCGCGTGATGAGGTCGCCGCCGCCGCCCGAGCGAAGCTGCTCGAGCCGCTTGGTTATCGATTCATAGGCCGCCGGCTCGAGCTCGCGGAAGGCGAGCGTCTGCATCTCGGTCATGAACTCGTACATGCCGATCCGCTCGGCGAGCGGCGCGTAGATATCCATCGTCTCGCGGGCGATTCGCCGGCGCTTCTCCTCATTCTTGATATGATGGAGCGTGCGCATGTTGTGGAGGCGGTCGGCGAGCTTGACCAGGAGCACTCGGATGTCGTCCGACATCGCGAGCAGGAACTTGCGCAGATTCTCCGCCGCCCGCTGGCTCTCCGTCTGGGCCTCGATCTTGCTGAGCTTGGTGACCCCGTCGACTAGCCGCGCGACATTGTCGCCGAACAGCTTCTCGATCTCCTCGCGGGTCGCGACCGTGTCCTCGATCGTGTCGTGGAGGATGGCGGTGACGATCGTCTCGTCGTCGAGGTGGAGGTCGGTGAGAATCCCCGCCACCTCGATCGGGTGGCTGTAATAAGGATCGCCGGACGCGCGCTTCTGGCTGCCATGCGCCTTCATCGAGAAGACATAGGCGCGGTTCAGCATCGCCTCATCGGCGTCGGGATCGTAGCCCCGGACCTTCTCGACCAGCTCATATTGCCTCAGCACGCTCTCTAGATGGGGTGCGCAGAGGCCGGGATGCAAATGGAAATGTCGCAAAGCCGCGGGTTACCGTGATTCCCCCGCCAGGCCCGCTAGGTTGCGGATCGGAACGGAAAAGCGCATGTTCCAACGCAGATCATAAGAACGACGGGATGCCGGGATGCTGGATATCGATCGCCACCGCGAGATGCTGCGGCAATGCTCGATCGCGGCGGCTCTGGACACGGTCGGCGAGCGCTGGTCCTTCCTGATCCTTCGCGGCGCGTTCAACGGCCTCAAGCATTTCGAGGAATTCCAGTCGACGCTGGGCATCGCCCGCAACATCCTGTCGAACCGCCTCGCCAGGCTCGTCGAGCACGGCATTCTCGAGCGCGAGCCTGACCCGGCCGACCGGCGCCGAATCTCCTATCGCCTGACCGACAAGGGCCGCGATCTCTTGCCGGTGCTGCTCTCGCTCAGGCAGTGGGGCGAGAAGTGGATCAACTGCCGCCCGAGCAACCCGGTGCTGGTCGACCGCGCCACGCGCCAGCCGATCGCCGAGATGGCGCCGCGCTCCGCCGACGGGCGGGTGCTCAAGCTCGGCGACATGGAATGGATCGATCGAAGCGAGCTCGATCGTCCGGCCCACCGCGCGGCCTGACATTTCCCGTCACGCGGGCGCCCTGAGCTTCCAGCCGAGGCCGCGGATATTGGCCACGAAATCCTCGCCTCCGGGCAGGGGCCGGAGCTTGGCTCGGATCCGTGAGATATAGACGTCGACGATGTTGCTCTCACTGGGGGCCTCCTCGCCGTAGAGCTCCTCCAGCAGCTCCGCCCGTGATACCGGCGAGCCGCAATCCCGTGCCAGCCGCCGAAGCAGACGATATTCGCTCGGCACCAGGCTCACGCTGTGCCCGTCGATGGTGACCGTCAGGCCCGAGGGATCCAGCTTCATCGCTCCGGCCCAGATCGGCTCCTCGACCGGCACAGCGACGATCCCGTTGACGGCGCCCTGCATCGAATCAGGCCGGCCGCTTCGGCGCAACGCCGCCCGCACCCGGGCCAGCAGCTCGCCCGGCAGGAACGGCTTGGCGATGAAGTCGTCGGCGCCGCGGTCGAGCGCTTCGATCTTGTCGCGCTCAGCCGCCCGGCCGGACACCACGATAATCGGGATGTTGGTCAGCGAGCGAAGCCGCGGCAGAAGCTCGTCGCCGTCCGCATCGGGAAGGCCGAGGTCGAGCAGCAAGGCGTCGAACCCGCCGGCCTGAAGCGCGAGCGCCGCGGCGGCCGCGGTCGACACCGAATGGCTGGCGAAGCCGCCATAGGCGACCGCCGCCTTGAGCACCGCCAGCAAGGCGGGATCGTCTTCCACCAGAAGCAGGCGCGCGGTCATGTTGTGGCCGATTTCCCCTTCTCGACCGGGTTTAGTTTCTAAACGCGCATTTAGAAACACTCGGATCCCGGCGAAGTTCGATTGGAGAAGAGATTTCCTCGTTTCGTCGCGCTCGACCTTCGCTTCGGCGCGGCGTCGGAATGGACGCGCAACGATCACTCGTTCGGCTTGTAGATTTTGCATGTGCCAACCCACACGGAGGGACCGGCAGCGGCGATGACGACGATATTCATATTCTTGACCCCCCGTTTAAGAGTTTAGCCGCGCGCCGCTGAGGCGCCACAGCCCCCGAAAATCAAAACTTTATCGCGTCTTCCCGCGCAGCGTCCTGCGCGTGCGGCCGCGCTCGTCCGGATTTCACGAACGTTGAAGGAGAGCGAACATGTGCTGGATCTGCAGTCTCGAGCAAAAGCGTCTCGTTGCGGAGGGCTACACCAACTGGCTGCAGTCCCAGATGACGCACAAAACCGCTGACGCGTTTATCACGGAAAGCCCGCTCACCGTGCCTACCACGACTTTGCTTCCGCCGATCACCGGAGATGACGCGCCCGACACGATCGAGGGCGCGATCACCATCGAGGTCGACGGCGCCTCCTTCATTGGCACCATCAACACGATCGGCGACCAGGACTTCTTCGCGGTCAATCTCACCGCGGGCCGAATCTATGACATCGGCCAGTATCTCGTGGTCGGCGGGCCGAGCGGCGCGCCGCTCGCCGACGCCTATCTCGAGCTGTACGACGCCGCCGGCAATCTCGTGACCTCCGCGGATGGCGGCGGCCCCAACACGCCCTCCGGCCTCGACGCCCTCCTCACCTTCATCCCGGAGGCGAGCGGCACCTATTATATCAACGCCCGCGCCTTCGATAATGACGGCGTCAACGGCACGACCGGCGACTTCGTCGGCGATTACGAGCTGTTCGTGAACGACGTCACGGGACGGCCGACCTATGTCCCCTATTACGACCTCGACAGCCCGCTCCACTCGATCGACTGGGGCAGCCAGGTCGACCGCACTTCGCGCAATCCCGACGGCCAGGAAGGGCCGCGAATCACCGGCAACGAGTTCACCGGCGTCGGCAGCAATCCATTCGGGATTGAGGGCAAGAACGTCATTACCGTCTATTTCGCCAAAGCCGGCGACATCTTCGTCAGCGAAGACCCGACCAATCCGGGAGTCACCGAGAATATCGTCGCGAAGGGCCTGGCGGATTGGGAGCTGGCCGCGTTCATGGAGGCGTTCAGCCTCTACGAGCAGGTCGCCGACGTCGTCTTCGTGGCCGTCGACAACCGCGCCGAAGCCGACTTCAAGATCATCACCTATAACGGCACTCCCGGCGCCGGCGCGTCGCTGCTCGGCCGGATGAGCCCGCCCAACGAGCAGAATGAAGGTCAGGCAGAGTTCAACTCGGGCGACGTCCGCTGGACCGAGGCCGGGCTGCAGCGCGGCGGCTTCTACTTTCCGACGCTTCTCCACGAGTTCGGCCATGGCCTCGGCATGGCCCACCCGCACGACAATGGCGGCCGCTCCAGCATCATGCGCGGTGCGGGCGGCGGCACTGCCGGAATCGGCGGCGGCTATGGCGACTTCGACCTCAGCCAGCAGGTCCACACCATCATGTCCTACAATGACGGCTGGTCGACTTCGCCCTACGGCCAGCCGCGCTCCGGCGGCCTCACCGGCACCGAAGTCGATCATTATGGCTGGGTCGCCTCGCTGAGCCCGCTCGATATCGCGGTCATCCAGGACAAATATGGCGTCAACGAAGAGTGGGCGACCGGCGACGACACCTATGTGCTGAGCGACGTCAACGCCCCCGGCACGTTCTACGAATCGATCTGGGACGCCGGCGGCGTCGACCAGATCGTCTATGAGGGCGCCCGCGACGCGAACATCGACCTCAGGCCGGCCACCTTGCGCTATGAGGAAGGCGGCGGCGGCCGCGTCTCGTACGCTTGGGGCATCCATGGCGGCTACACCATCGCCAACGCGGTCACGATCGAGAATGCGGTCTCCGGCTCCGGCAATGACACGCTGACCGGCAACGCTGCAGCCAATCGCCTCGACGCCGGCGCCGGCAATGACAAGCTCGACGGTCAGGGCGGCAACGACCTGCTCATCGGCGGGGCCGGGGCCGACACGCTGACCGGCGGCGACGGAAGCGACGTCTTCCGTTTCGAAACGCTCGCCGACAGCGCGGTCGGCGGCGGCCGCGACGTCATCACCGACTTCGAGAAGGGCGCCGACCGGATCGACCTCAGCGCAATCGGCGCGACCAGCTTCATCGGAACCGCCCAGTTCGGCGGCACCGCCGGCCAGGTTCGCTACGCTTCCGCGGCCGACGCGACCTATGTCGAGCTTGACGCCGACGGTGACGGGCGAGCCGATTTCCAGCTGGAGCTGGGCGGCGGAATCCTGCTCGACAACAGCGATTTCGTCGAGCTGCTCGGCACCGCGACCTCGGGTGACGACCGCCTGACCGGCACGTCGCGGGCCGACAACATTTCCGGTCTGGAGGGCAACGACACGTTGCTCGGTCTCGGCGGCAACGACACGCTGAACGGCGGCGGCGGGCGCGACCTGCTCATCGGTGGCGCCGGCCGCGACACGCTGATCGGCGGCAGCGGCAACGACGTCTTCAAGCTCGAAAGCCTGTTCGACAGCCCCGTCGGCATGGGTCGTGACGTGGTCATGGATTTCCGCTCGGGCCAGGACAAGATCGACCTCAGCGTCTTCGACACCAACTTCAGCTGGGTCGGGTCGCGCGCTTTCTCGGGCCGCGGCGCTGAGCTCCACTTCGTCCGCGACGGCTATTCGACATTGATCGAGGGCGATCTCAATGGCGATGGCCTCGCCGATTTCCAGATCGAGCTCGCCGGTCGAGTCACGCCTCAGGCCAGCGACTTCGTCTTCTAAGGCAAACAGACAGGAGGCGCTCGATCCACCGGGATCGGGCGCCTCCTTGTCAGGACGGGCTCGGGTTTCTCACCGCCAGCGGCAGGTTGTCGAATAGCAGGCTACCCTCCCCGCTTCGTCCCGCCTGCTCGATCTGCAGAATTCGGAACTTGGTGGTGACACCGCCCGGCGCGGAGAAGCCGCCGCTTCGGCCGCTGCTCGCAAGCACCCGGTGGCAGGGGACGATGATCGGCACCGGGTTGCGGCCCATCGCCATGCCCACCGCCCGCGCCGCTCCCGGCGAACCAGCGCGCACGGCCAACTCGCCATAGGTGACGGTCCTACCGGTCGGCACATCGCGCAGCAGCGCGTAGATCCGGCGTTCGAAATCCGGGCAGGCGCCGAGATCGACGGGAATGACGCTGAGATCGACCGCTTCGCCGTCGAGCAGCCGCCGGACGAGGTCGATGGCCTCGGCCGCGGCACCCTCCGGCTCTGCTTCACGGGCGTCCGGAAGCCGGCGCAGGAGATGCCGAGCCGTCACGGCCTCATCCGCGCCTGGAAGGGCCGTGGATACGACAAGGCCGCTGCGCCATGCGATGCCGCAGCGGCCGATTGCCGTTTCGAACAATGTATAGGAAGCGGCCGCGCTCATCGCGCCGCCCGCCGCTTACTCGTAGTCGCCGCCGACATTGTTGTTGCGGGGCGGGGCAGCGGCGGTGAGGCGAAGCGCCTCGGCCGACTGGCTCAGCGAGCCGACCTCGTCAGCGACGTCGTCGTCGTCCATCTGGACGCGCTGCAGGCCGGACACGAGCGCCTCCTCGAGGTCGCGCGGCTTCACAGTCTGCTCCGCAATCTCGCGCAGCGCGACGACCGGGTTCTTGTCGCGGTCGCGATCGATGGTCAGCTCGGCGCCGCCCGAAATCTGCCGCGCCCGCTGCGCGGACAAAAGCACAAGGTCGAACCGGTTGGGAACCTTGTCGACGCAATCTTCGACAGTAACGCGCGCCATGAAGCGACTCCGAAAGAAACGGGATGTCCGGGAAAGCGCGGGCGTCTAACCCACGCCGCCCTTTCCGTCAATGTAGGACCGGGAGCCCGAAGCGCCAGTGGCGCCCGGGGGCTCACACCCGTTAACGGCACCCAAGTGTAAACTGACAGCCCGGCCGTCGGAAGATTTCTCTTGGATTTCAGTCATATCGCTGCCGCTGATCGCCTTCACAAGTGTGCCTGACGCTCTGATATGTAAGTAGGGACGAAACTACGCGGACCGCTGTACCGTCTCATATTCTGGCCGTGCGAGACTGAAAACAGGCCTTGGGCGAGCATCTGCAATACCCCGATTTATCTCGCAAAACCAACGTTTTACGTTAGTGTGGGCGACTCGCCCAATTGCATATCATTGGCACTTCCTGCCCGGGAGTCTGGGTCTGGAAACCGCTCAGTCTGGTCAACACAAATGGTTGCAGAAACGCTCCGAGCAACTGCAATGTCTCTGCCGACGCGGGGCTGACGACAGTCAGTCTGAATCAGGATGGCCGGTCGATGAGCGAATACCCGAACATCTTGCCGTTGGTCGAATCTGGACATGATGAGGATGCGACAGCTTTGCTCAGAAAGCGCTACCAGGTGGCGGCAGCAGCGGGACCCCGTTCGACAAAGGTAGCCCTTGAAGCGGCTATAAGGCTCTTCGGGGGCGACCTCCGGATGACGATCACGTTCATGAACCGTCCCACCCCAATTCTCAACGGCGACACGCCATTGGAGCGGGCCGAACGGTCAGAGCAGGACATGGAGCTCGTATTGGGCTGGATCGGACAGATCGAGGCTGGCGTGTATGTCTGAGTTGAGCGAACACGCCGGTTTTGGATGGGTGCACATTGGCCTGCCCGCCCGAAGCCGGCCGGCGGTTCGTCGTTCTCTTCCTCTTCACTGGTGTTCTGGTGGCCAAGCTCGATTAGGCCGAACGTGTTAGGCGCCGTTCGGCCGAAAATCTCATTCCGCCGTACGTAAGCGGCCAGCGAGCCGCCCCGCGATGCGCGGTTAGCGGGGCTCGCGTCCTTCCTTCCTGTGGATTGCAGGAGATCGTCGAGGCGAACCGGTTTCCCACGAGCTGAGATCGTCTCCCTAGCCATCGCGACGGCGCTGCCTGGCCTCAGCTTGGCTTCGGCATCGCTCGGTTCGCTGTCGCCGCTGCCGAGCAGCTTAAGAACGTCCTGAAGGGCGTTGATATAGACCTTCGCCGCCTTCAGCTTGTCCTCAAGTTGCGCAACTTCCGATTGCTTCCGGCGCAGCCGCTCCTCGATGCCACCTACACCCGCATTGGCATCAGCACGTAGAGCGCCGGGGCGTTGTCGTTCTCGCGCAGGAGGGTCGGCGCGGCGGCGTCGGCGAGGTGGACCTCGACCGTGTCGCCCTCGATCTGGCCGAGGATGTCGAGCAGGTAGCGGGCGTTGAAGCCGATCTCGATGCCCTGCGCGCCATAGTCGGCCGGCACTTCCTCGGCCGCGGTGCCGTTCTCCGGCGAGGTCACCGAGAGAGTGATCCTGTCGCGGTCGAGCGTCATCTTGACCGCGCGCGTGCGTTCGCTGGCGATGGTCGAGACTCGGTCGACGCCCTCCTCGAAGGCGCGCGGGTCGAGCTTCAGCAGCTTGTCGTTCGCGGTCGGGATGACCCTCGTGTAGTCCGGGAAGGTGCCGTCGATCAGCTTGCTGGTCAGAACCGCATTGCCGAGCCCGAAGCGGACCTTCGATTCCGACAGCGACACCTCGACCGTGCCGTCGACCTCGTCGAGCAGCTTGCGGAGCTCCGCGACGCATTTGCGCGGAATGATCACGCCCGGCATCGCATCGGCGCCGTCCGGCCGCGGGACCGTTACCCGCGCGAGGCGATGGCCGTCGGTCGCCGCCGCCTTCAGCTCGCCGTCGATGACGTGAAGGTAGATGCCGTTGAGATAATAGCGCGTTTCCTCCGTTGAGATGGCGAAGCGAGTCTTGTCGATGATCTGGCGCAGGGTCGCGGCGGGAAGCTCGAAGCGGGTCGGAAGCTCGCCCTCGGCGATGATCGGGAAGTCGTCGCGCGGCAAAGCGGCCAGCGTGAACCGGGCCCGGCCGGCATTGACCTGCATCCGCCCCTCGGCCGCGCTCAGCTCGACCTGGCTGCCTTCCGGAAGCTTGCGGACGATATCGAATAGGGTGTGGGCCGGGACCGTGGTCGCGCCCGCGTCGCTGACCTGCGCCTCGACCGTCTCATTGATCTGGAGATCGAGATCTGTGGCCATCAGCCGGAGCCCGCCATCGGCGGACGCTTCGAGCAGGACGTTGGACAGGATCGGAATCGTGTTGCGCCGCTCCACCACGGAATGGACGTGGCCGAGCCCCTTCAGAAGAGTCGCCCGTTCGATCGTCGCCTTCATGCGTAACCCCTGCTTACCCGCTATGTGGTTTGTTCAGGGGTTATAGCGGGCGGCGCGGCCCTCGCCAGTGGATTATGCGGGCAAAAAGAAGGCCGGGGCGCCCGTGAGCGCCCCGGCCTATTTCTCGCGCTTTATTAGAAGCGCAGGCCGAAGCCGGCCACCACCTGGTGACGGTCGACATCAACATCCAGGTTGAGCGGATCGCCCCCGGTCACCTCGTCGTCGATCCGAAGCGAATTGTAGTTCGAGTAGCGGTATTCGAGTTTGGCGAAGGCGTTGGAGCCGATCGCCTGCTCGACGCCCGCGCCGACGCGCCAGCCGTCGAGCGTGGTGTCCTCCTCGAACACGTCGTTGTTGGATTCAAGGCCCGTCTCGACCGCGGCATTGGTGTAGCCGCCCTTCGCGTAGAGAAGGGTCGACGGCGTCACCGGAACGCCGATGCGGGCGCCGACATAGATGTCGCGGCCAGTCTCGAAGCGGCCGACATAGTTAACGCCGTCGATCGTCTCGTCGAGGTCCTGCTCGCCGCTCGAATCGCTGAGCTCCGCCTCGGCGCCGATCACGACTCCGCCGAGATTGAAGTCATAGCCGAGGCCGATCCCGTAGCCGACGCCGTCGACGGTCTCGTCGAACTGGCCTTCGGTCTCGCCCGAACGGAGCGAATCATAGCCGACGATGGCCTCGACGCGCGGTCCGGTGAACGGCGCGTCCTGGGCCGCGGCGATGGTGGGGGTAAGCGCAGTGCCGGCGACGAGCGCGGCGGCAACATACTTCAACATGAAATCACTCCTATTATGCAACTGGTCCTTGCGGACGCGGCCTCCCCAAAGCGCGAGGGCGGCGTAAAGTTGCATGAACGGGAGATAAACGACCGCGAGCGTTGCCGTTTCGACACCGGTAGTCCGCAGGTCGAGCCACGAAAAAAAGGGCCGGATCCTCGCGGACCCGGCCCCCCTCCGTCTCCCCAACGGAAGCCGTAAAGGGCGTTTAGAAGCGCAGGCCGACGCCCGCGACCGCCTGGTGACGGTCGATGTCGCCGTCATAGTTGGAATAGCGATATTCGGCGCGGACGAAGGCGTTACGGACGAAGTCCCACTCGACGCCAGCCTTCAGGCGGAAACCGTCGGTTTCCTCGCTGATGTCGAGGTCGCCCGTGTTGCCGGCCAGATTGGCGTCATAGGTCGCGTGGAACTCGGCATTGGTGTAGCCGCCGCCGGCATAGAGGAACACGTCGCGGTTGGGCCCGACACGGGTGCCGAAGCGGGCGCCGACATAGATGTCGCGGCCGGCATCGAGGCACAGCAGGTCGCCGGCGCGGTTGATTCCGCTCTCGCACTCGTCGACGCTCGACGTGCTCAGCTCGACCTCGGGGCCGATGTAGAAGTTGCGGCCGATCTCGAAATCGTAGCCGGCGGTCACGCCGTAGGTGACCCCGTCGGCGCCGTCGACGTCGCCCTGCACGGTGTCGTAGCCGACGATCGCGCCGACGTGGAAGCCGCCGCGGCTCGTATCGTCCTGGGCCATCGCCGGAGTAGCCATCCCGCCGGTAAGCAGCGCCGCGACAAACAGTGTCTTACGCATGAAAAATTCCCCTTCCGCTCTCGATCTTTGGAAGCCGCCGATCGGGAGGACCGGCAGCAGCGCCGCCGTTGAGTGGCGGGCCTGGGGCGGCGTTAACCAGGGGTGTTGTGGTGCGGCAGCACAGCGTCGATAAGTGCGACAAATGTTTCGACAAATCGGATTCGTCATTTTCGTCGCAGGATTTGCTGCTTCTGCTGCGGCGCAGCAGAGGTCGCTGGGCGTGTTCGGCCTGTGGGGCGCGTTCCAGGACGGCGGCCGCTGCTACGCCATCGCCGAGCCGGTCCGCCAGTCGGTGCGCGGCACGCGGCCTTATGCTTCGGTCGGTAATTGGCCGGGGCGCGGCATCCGCAGCCAGCTCCACATCCGCCTCAGCGGCGAGCAACGCGCGCAATCCGCGGTGCTGGTGCGAATCGACGGACGCAGCTTCCAGCTGATCGGCCGCGGCTGGGACGCCTGGGCTGCCGATGCGCGCGCCGATGCCGAGCTGCTGGCCGCAATGCGAGCGGGTATCGAGATGATGGTCGAGACCCGCGGCACGGACGGCCGGCTGATCCGCGATCATTACCAGCTTCGCGGCGCCGCCACCGCCATCGACGCCGCCGCGGTCGCTTGCCTTCGGGCATAGCTGGCAAAATCGTGCCTTTGCACCTACATGGCCGCAATGTCCGCACCGATGCCGATTCCGGGTCTGATCGACCCCGTCCCCGTTCCGCGCCCTGAAGCGGAGGCCGGCGCGCGCGTCGAGCTGGTCGGCAAGTCCAAGGACCAGATCCGCGAGGCGCTTGCGCAAGCGGGTATGGACGCCAAGCAGGCGAAGCTTCGCGCCAAGCAGCTCTGGCACCAGATCTATAATCGCGGCGCGACCTCGTTCGACGTCATGAGCGACATCGCCAAGCCTCAGCGGGCCTGGCTCGCCGAACGCTTCACAGTCGGCCGTCCGGAGGTCGTCGTCGAGCAGGTATCTACCGACGGCACCCGCAAGTGGCTCCTCAAGACCCATGACGGCCACGATTTCGAGATGGTGTTCATCCCCGACGCGGACCGCGGCACGCTCTGCGTATCGAGCCAGGTCGGCTGCACCCTCAACTGCCGCTTCTGCCACACCGGGACGATGCGCCTGGTGCGCAATCTCGATCCGTCCGAGATCGTCGGCCAGGTCATGCTCGCCCGCGACAGCCTCGGCGAGTGGCCGAGCCAGCCCGAGGGCCGCCTGCTGTCCAACATTGTGATGATGGGCATGGGCGAGCCGCTCTACAATTTCGACAATGTCCGCGACGCCCTGAAGATCGTCATGGACGGCGACGGCCTCGCCCTCTCCAAGCGCCGCATCACCCTCTCCACTTCGGGCGTGGTGCCGATGATGGCGCGCGCCGGCGAGGAGATCGGGGTCAACCTCGCCGTCTCGCTCCACGCGGTAACCAAGGAGATCCGCGACGAGATCGTGCCGCTCAATCGCAAATACGGCATCGAGGAGCTGCTGGAGGCCTGCGCCGCCTATCCCGGCGCCAACAATGCCCGCCGCATCACCTTCGAATATGTGATGCTGAAGGACAAGAATGACAGCGACGAGGACGCCCGCGAGCTCGTCCGCCTCATCCGCAAGTACAAGCTTCCGGCCAAGGTGAACCTCATCCCGTTCAACCCTTGGCCCGGCGCACCCTACGACACCTCGACCAACGAGCGCGTCGAGCGGTTCAGCGACATCATCTTCGAGGCCGGTATCTCCGCGCCGATCCGCCGCCCGCGCGGCCGCGACATCATGGCCGCGTGCGGACAATTGAAGTCCGCCGCCGAGAAGAAGACCCGCGCCGAGCTCGACCGCATCGCCGCCGAGAAGCAGGCTCAGCTGGAGCAGGAAGCGGCCTGATACAGGCAGTTGCGCTCGGGGTCGCAACGCCTATTTGAAGGCCAATGCTTTCTCAACGCACCCGCTATACAATCCGGGCGCTGCTCCACCTCGCCGACCGTTATGGCGAAGGGCCGGTGCAGCTCGCTGAGATCGCCGAGGCGCAGAACATCCCGCCAAAGTTCCTTACCGTGATGCTGTCGAGCATGCGGCGCGCCGGCCTTGTCGAGTCGCTGCGCGGCCGCGAGGGCGGCTATTGGCTCGCCCGCGAGCCCGACCAGATCACTTATGGCGAGATCGTCCGTCTGACCCGCGGCTCATTGGGCCTGCTGCCCTGCGCGAGCCGCCTCGCCTACCGCAAGTGCGAGAATTGCGTGACCGAGGAGCAATGTCGCCTTCGCCGCGCGATGCTGATGGTGCGCGACGAGACCGCACGGATCCTCGACCACCTCACCCTCGCCGACCCGCTGCCGGCCGACGAGCCGCAGGGTGTCGAGCCGGAGATCATCCCCGAGCCCGCCGCTTCCAACGGCTAAAGCACGATCCGGAATAGCCCGCCGCCGCCGGGCGCTTCGGCGACCGCGATCGAGCCGCGATGGGCGAGGACGACCTGACGGGCGAGGCTGAGGCCAACCCCGGTCCCTTTCTGCTTGGTTGTGAAGAAGGGCAGGAACACGTCCTGGCGAAGGCTCTTGGGCACCCCGGGACCATTGTCGGCGACGTCGATCCGCACCTCGCCGCTCGCCAGCAGCTGGATCGACAGCGACACCGCCGGCGCATCGCCATGGCCCCGCGCCGCCTCGGCACCGTTCTTGAGCAGGTTGATCAGCACCTGGCAGAGCAGGTCCGGGTCGGCCTCCATCCGCAGCGTCGGCGGGTCAACCGTCATATCGAAGGCCACGCCCTCGGCCGCCGGAAGCGCCCGAAACACCCGCTCCAGCTCCTGCGCCCAAGGCAGCACCGCGAAGCTCCTGAGCTTGAGTTCCGGCGCCCGGCTGATCTGGCGGTAGCTCTCGACGAAGCTCATCACGCCGTCCGCCCGCCGCGACAGCGTCTCGACCGCAATCCGGGCATCGGCGATGTCGCGATTGTCGCCCTGGTCGACGCTCTTCATCAGGTCGACCGCGGTATGGGCGAGCGAGGTCACCGGCGTGATCGAGTTCATGATCTCGTGGGTCAGTACCCGGATGAGGTCGCTCTGCGCAGCGATCTCGACCGCATTCAACTCCCCCTGGATCGGCTGGACCGCGACGACCCGGACAAGGCCGCCCAACCGCTGCACGATCGCCGCGCTGACCATCACCGTCTGTGGTAAGCCCTCGGTGACCAGCGGCACGAGCCGCGGCCGCCCGACCGCTCCGCCCGCAAGCGCCTGAGCGAAGGTCTCGCCATAGACCGCGAAATCCTCGGCGCGGACGCCGCGGTGACGGACGAGAAGCCGGCGCGCGGCCTTGTTGGTGAGCTCGACCTTGCCGTCGGCATCGACTGTCAGAAGCGCAGTCGGCGCGTCGTCGAGCACCGCTTCATAGAAGCGGGTCGCCTCGTTGAGTTCGTGCCGCTCCGAGCGCAATTTGCGGATCGCCTGGTCGAGCGCCTCGCCAAGCTCCCCGAAGCCGGTGCCCTGGCCGCGATGCTCGAACCCCTGCGCGAAATCGGCGAAGCGCACCGAATCGATGAACCGGGCAAGCTCGACATTGGTGAGCCGAACGAAACGCAGCAGCCAGAAGAAGGCGCCGAGCACGAGTAGCGCCGCGACAACCTTGGCGGCGCCGAGATCCTCGCGCTGGAGCGCCGCGACGAACAGGAAGACCGTCGCGACCAGCACGACCAGCCGGATCGCCACTCCGGCGACGAAGTTGCGCTGCGCCATCACCGGCAAGACGCCTCAGAGCCCATGCTTGTCCATGCGGCGGTAGAGGGAGGCGCGGGTCAGGCCGAGCTCCTGGGCGGCGAGCGAGATGTTGTAATGGTGCTTCTTGAGCGCCTGCTCGACCATCTGCTTCTCGGCACGCTCGAGGTTGAGGCTGTCGGGCTCGGCCGCGGGCACGGGAACGGCAGCCGGAGCTGCGGGCGGCGGCACCGGATGGGAATTGCCGCGCTGCGCGAGAGAAAAGTCGTCGGCCTCGTAAGCATCGCCCTGGGCGAGGATCACCGCGCGCTCGCAGCTGTGGCGAAGCGCCCGGACGTTGCCGGGCCAGTCATAGGCTTCGAGCGCCTGGGCCACCTGCGGCGGAAGCTCGCGGACCTCCTTGCCGTACTTCCTGGCATATTGATCGAGGAAGTGGTGGGCGAGGAGGAGGATGTCCTCGCGCCGCTCGCGCAGCGGCGGAAGCTCGATCTCGACCGTGTTGAGCCGGAACAGCAGGTCCTGGCGGAAGCGATGCTCGTCCGACAGCGCCGCTGGCGACAGGTTGGTCGCGGCGACCACGCGGATGTCAATTCCGACCGGCTTGTTGGCGCCGACCGGCACGACCTGACGCTGCTCCAGAGCCGTCAGCAGCTTGGGCTGGAGGTGGAGCGGCAGGTTGCCGATCTCGTCGAGGAACAGGGTGCCGCCGTCCGCGGCCTGGAGCCGCCCGACGCGATCCGCCTTCGCGTCGGTGAAGGCGCCTTTGACATGGCCGAACAGCTGGGAATCGAACAGGCTCTCGGAGACAGCGCCGAGGTCCACCGAGATCATGACGTTGTCGGCGCGGCGCGAGCGGCGGTGGATCTCGCGCGCGACCAGCTCCTTGCCGGTGCCGTTCTCGCCGAGGATCAGCACGTTGGCGTCGGTCGGAGCCGCGCGCTCGATTAGCGAATAGACCCGCGCCATGGCCGGCGACTGGCCGAGGATCGGGCTGGTCCCGCTCCCCACTGGCGATGCTGCTACGACGGCCTTCTGGTGCTCGGTCTGCGCCTCGACCCGGCTGTTACGAAGCGCCGCCGCGGTGCGGACGGTGGCAAGCAGGCGCTCGTTCGACCACGGCTTGGACACAAAGTCCGTGGCCCCGCGCTTCATCGCCTCGACCGCGACAGCAACGCCGGCATGGGCGGTGATCATCACCACCACCGCCTGGGGATCGGCGTTCAATATCTCAGCGAGCCAGTGGAAGCCCTCGGCGGCGTTGGTCGCGCCGCGGCCGAAATTGGCGTCGAGCAGCACGACGTCGGGACGCTCGGCCCGCATCGAGTCCATTGCTTCCTGGGGCGCCTGGAAGGTGGCGACGTCGGCGAACATGTCGCGGAGCAGAAGCCGAGCGGACAGCAGGATGTCCGGATCGTCGTCGATGACGATGCAGCGTGAATAGCGCGCCGGCCCAGTCATTTGCCCCTGTCCTCCCCTTGCGTTCGATATCGGACAATCAAGGACCGTGCCAGTGTCCGCGGGCGGACGTCGCGGCGATCCCACGACCGCTTGCCATCATCCGCTGCACAGTGTCCGGCACTTGGCACGGTTCATGCGGATAGACCGGCGGCGGGCAATCACGCCGGCCGTTCGGGAGGTCCATCATGGACAAGTTCGAAAGCTTCATCTTCAGCGTGGCGCTGGTCGCCGCCGGCCTGATCACCCTCGTCACCATCCCGCTGGCGTGAGCCGGGCCCCAGTGTCCGACGAAGTGTCCGAAGCCGAACGCAAGTGTCCGTTTTCGAACAATCGGAGCGCGCGATGAGCGTCGTCCGCCTGGGCAAGCGCGTGGAAGAGCCGGTCAGCGGCGGCGCGATGGACAAGGTCGTCGCGCGCCGTGGCCTGTCGTCGCGCACGAAGATGGCGATCGGCGGCGCGGTTCTGCTGGCGCTCGCCCCGACGGCATATTTCGCTGCGCCCGCGCGCAACAGTCAGACGGTGACGGCAGAGCGTCTGACCATCTCGACGGTCGATCGCGGCACGTTCGAGGACTTCCTTCCGCTTCGCGGCCGGGTCACGCCCTCGCTGACGGTCTACCTCGACGCGGTCGAGGGCGGCCGGGTCGAGCGGATCCTCGTCGAGGACGGCGCCATCGTCCAGCAGGGCCAGCTGCTCGCGGTCCTCAGCAATTCCGACCTCCAGTTGAACGTGCTCGCGCGCCAGACCGAGGTCACCCAGCAGATCAATTCGATGCGCAGCCAGGAGCTCGCGCTGTCTCAGACCCGCCTCGCCAACGAGCGCGCCCTCATCGACGCCCAGCTCACCGCCCAGACCGCCCGCCGCCAATATGAGATGCAGGCGCCGCTCGCCGAGCGCGGCTTCGTTCCCGGCCGGGTCATTGCCGACAGCCGCGACACCTACCAGGCCGCCCAGCGCCGCGCCGAGGTGCTCCGCCGCCAGCAGGCGACAGACGAGCGGCTCCAATCGCAGCAACTCGCTCAGCTTCGCTCGTCGGCCAGCGCCCTGAACGACAGCCTCGGCCTCGCCCGCGCCAGCCTGGACGCATTGAACTTGCGCGCGCCGGTGTCGGGCCAGCTCACCTCCTTCTCGATCCAGGTCGGCCAGTCGCTCCAGCGCGGCGAGCGGCTCGGCCAGATCGACAGCGCCGGCCGCAACAAGCTCGTCGCTCAGGTCGACGAATTCTATCTCGGTCGAGTCGCGGAAGGTCAGACCGCCGTCGCCGAACAAGGCGGGCGCCGCTACCGGCTTCGAGTCCAGAAAATTTACCCGCAGGTCCAGAACGGCAGCTTCACCGTCGATCTCGCCTTTGTCGACGCCGAGCCGCGCGAACTCCAGCGCGGGCAGACCCTGCAGCTTCGGCTGACGCTCGGCGATCCGTCGCCGGCTTTGCTTCTGCCGAACGGCGCCTTCTACAACGAGACCGGCGGCAATTGGGTGTTCGTCGTGTCGCCGGACGGAAGCAGCGCGGTGCGCCGCAATGTCCGCCTCGGCCGCCGCAACGCCAACCATGTCGAGGTGCTCGAAGGGCTCGATCCCGGCGAGCGCGTGATCACCTCACCTTATACCGGTTTCGCCGAGCGCGACCGGCTGGATCTCACACGATGACGGGGGAAGGAGCCAAGGCCATGCTCAGCGCGAGCAAGATTGACGACCAGGTCGACGAGGTCCCGGCCGCCCATGGCGACGGCGCCGCGGGCACGATGCTGAGCATGCGCGGCCTGTCGCGAGTCTACCGCACCGATACGGTCGAGACGACCGCTCTCGACGGCATCTATCTCGACGTCGCCGAGGGCGAGTTCGTCGCAATCATGGGCCCGTCGGGCTGCGGCAAGTCGACCCTGCTCAACGTCATCGGAATGCTCGATAGCCCGACCGACGGCTCCTACCTGTTCGACGGCACCGAGGTGTCGAAGATGAGCGAGAGCAAGCTCGCCGACTTCCGCAAACGAAACATCGGCTTCATCTTCCAAAGCTTCAACCTGGTCGACGAGCTCACCGTCCGCGAGAATATCGAGCTCGCCCTTCTCTATCACAACGTCCCGGCGGCGGACCGCCGCGCCCGCGTCGATGCGGTGATGGACAAGGTCGGGATCGCCCACCGCGCCCGCCACCGGCCGAGCCAGCTCAGCGGCGGCCAGCAGCAGCGCGTCGCGGTCGCCCGTGCCCTTGTCGGCGCTCCCAAGCTGATCCTCGCCGACGAGCCGACCGGAAACCTGGACACCGCGCATGGCGAGGAAGTGATGCGCATGCTCCAGGCCTTGAACCAGGAAGGGTCGACCATCGTCATGGTCACCCACTCGCCGGCCCATGCCGACTATGCCAGCCGCGTCGTCAACATGCTCGACGGCCGGGTCCTGGTCGAGCACCGGAGGGCCGCCTGATGTGGCGCAATTATGCGGTCGTGGGCCTGAGGGCGCTGGCGAAGAACCGCACCTACGCCTTCATCAACATCTTCGGCCTGGCGATCGGCCTCGCCGCCTGCCTCATGCTGCTCCTCTACGTCCGCTACGAGCGCAGCTACGACGCCTGGCTGCCCAATGCGGAGAATGTCTACCAGATCCAGAACACCTACCGCGATCCCAACACCGGCGAGGAAATACGGCTGCAGATGTCGTCCTTCGTGGCCGGACAGACGATGGCGGCCGACTTCCCGCAGATCGACAAGAAGGTTTATGCGCTGGCCGCGTCGCCGGTCGTTTCGCACAACGGCGAGGCGCTTCCGACCGAGAATGTCGTCTATGTCGACGGCAACCTGTTCGACATCATGCAGATTCCGCTGGTGCGCGGCGATCCACGTACCGCCCTCGACCAGGCGGGATCGCTGGTGCTCAGCGAGACCGAGGCGCGCCGTTTCTTCGGCGAAGCCGATCCGGTCGGCCGCACTTTGACCCTGATCGCGCGCGGAGTCAGCACCGACCATCGGGTCACTGGCGTGATGCGCGACCTGCCGCGCAACTCGCACCAGCGGCTCGACATCGTCGTCCGCTTCGACCCGCAGACCTATTTCGCCGAGACTCCCGACTTCCTCACCCAGTGGGGTGCCAATTCGGGCTGGAACTACGTGACCCTGCGGCCTGACACAGACCCGTCCGCGATCAACGACAATCTCGGGCCTTGGGAAGAGCGCAACATCCCCGACCAGCAGTTCGGCGACCAGATGCTGAACCAGGGCGACTTCGCGGAGTGGCGGCTGGTCAATGTCCGCGACATCCATCTCGGCGAGTCGCAGGCCGGAGCGGTCACGCCCGGCAATGACGAGCGAACGATCCTCACCTTCACCATCGTCGCCTTCCTAATTCTCGGTATGGCCTGCATCAACTTCACCAACCTGGCCACGGCCCGCGCCAGCGCCCGTGCCCGCGAGGTCGCGTTGCGCAAGGTGCTCGGTGCAAGCCGGGGCCAGCTGATGATCCAGTTCCTGATGGAATCAGTGCTGGTCGCGGGCTTCGCCATGCTTCTCGCGCTCGCCATGGTCGAGCTGCTTCTGCCGTCGCTCGGCCGCTTCCTCGATGCCGACCTCAGGATGACCTATTTGGGGTCCGACGGAATGCTTCTGCCGATCCTGCTTCTGACCATCCTGGTCGGAGCGGCGGGCGGCCTTTATCCCGCCTTCTATCTGTCGCGCTTCCAGCCTGCCCAGGTGCTCAAGGCCAACAAGTCGACTGCCGAGGCGGCCGGCTCCGGCGCGCTTCGAAGCGCCCTCGTAATCGGCCAGTTCGCGGTGTCGATTGGCCTGATCATCTGCACCGCGGTGGTTTACGGCCAGACCGTCTATGCCCGAACCTCGGACCCCGGCTTCCAGCGCGAAGGGCTGCTCCAGATCGAGGGCCTCAACCGGCGCCAGATCATCGACAAGGGAGAGACGATCGCCCGCGAGGTCGGCCGGCTTTCCGGCGTGCAGTCGGTCGCACGCACTGGCATTGCGATCGATCCCATCAACCAGAACGGCACCGTGATCCAGGTGCCCGGCCGCGACCAGCCGGTCGGCGTCGGCACTTACCAGATCGACGAGAACTTCTTCCGCACGCTGCAGGCGCCAATGATCGCCGGGCGGGAGCTGTCGGCGAGCCGCGAGATGGACGTCCTTCCGCTGCCGCTCTTCCCCACGCCCGAACAGGAACGCGCCTTCGCCGCCCGCGGGATCAACGTCGTGATCAATGAGCGCGCCGCGCGCGACCTCGGCTTCACCAACCCGGCAGAAGCGGTCGGCGCCAACCTGCGCATGGGCCTGGTTCGGCCCGAGAACGGGCTCGTTCCGATCGCCATCGTCGGGGTGGTCCGCGACACGCGGCTGCGGTCGATCCGCCAGCCGATCGAGCCGATCGCCTTCGCGCTCAGCAACAACGGCTTCACCACGCTCGTCGTCCGCTACGACGACCCCGAGCCCAATGCGGTCCGCGAGCGGATCGCGCAGGTGTGGCGCCGCCTCGCCCCCGACGTGCCGTTCGAGGCCGAGTTCAGCGAGGACATCGTCGCGGAGCTCTACAAGGGCGAGGAATCGCGGGCGCGGGTGTTCGCCGGCTTCTCGGCGCTCGCTGTCATCGTTGCCTGCCTCGGCTTGTTCGGCCTCGCCGCCTTCACGGCAGAGCGGCGGACCAAGGAGATCGGAATCCGGAAGGTGCTGGGCGCGCGCACCAGCGACATCGTCAGGCTGCTCGCCTGGCAATTCTCCAAGCCCGTCATCATCGCCAACCTTATCGCCTGGCCGGTCGCCTGGTGGGCGATGCGCGACTGGCTCAACACCTTCGACACCCGCGTCGACCTCGGAGTGACTCCGTTCCTGTTCGCCGGCCTTCTCGCGCTGGCAATCGCGATCGGCACCATCGCCGGGCATGCCCTTCGCGTCGCCCGCGCCAACCCAATCCATGCCCTACGCTACGAATAGGAACCGGAAAGATGAGCGAAATGATGCTGCCCCTCATCCTTGCGTCCGCCTTTGTCCTGGTCACCGCCATGGTCTGCGTGTCCGGCCTGAAAGCCTGGCGCGGCTGGCTGGAGCTCAAGCGCCTTCAACTCGGCGGCGCGCCCTCGGCGGCCAATGACGACGACGCGGAGTCGCCTGCGACGCTGATCGAGCTCGCCTCGGTCAAGGAACGCCTGCGCCGCCTCGAAGCGATCGCCAACGGCGTCGAACTCTAGGCGAGAAGCCTGAGCGTCGCCGGGTCGGGCGCGCCGCTGTAGAAAGCATCGAGCGCGCGACGGTAACGGTCGTCGGGAGCGACCGCATCGAACAGGGTCATCGACGAGCGGAACTTGATCGCGTCGATGCCGCCGAAGATCGCCTCCGCGGTGAGGCGTCCGGCATGTTCGATTACCGCGTCGGTGGTCTCGCCGAGACGAGACCCGAGCAGCTCATGGCCGAGATAGGCCTCGGCCTCCTCTCGCGATCGGATCGCATAATGCTGCGACATCGCGCTCATCCCGAGCCCCGCGAGTTGCGGAAAGACGAACCACATCCAGTGGCTTTGCTTGCGGCCGCGGCGAAGCTCGTCGAGCGGCGCGGGCCAGACGTCCGCCTGGGCGGCGACGAAACGGGCGAGGTGATGCGGGTCGTCCAACCCTAGCAGCCGCCGCAATCCGGATCGGCGCCGAGCTCGATCTGGAGGGTGACATGGCCGATCCCGAACCGGTCGTGGAGCTGGCGCTGCGCCTCGGCCAGGAAAGCGTCGCCGGGATGGCCGCCGGGCATTGTGAGGTGGGCGGTCAGCACGGTGTCGGTCGTGCTCGTCGGCCAGATGTGAAGGTCGTGGACCCGCTCGACTCCGGCCATGCCCTCGAGATGCGCCTCGACGGCTTCCGGATCGATGCTTCGCGGCACCCCGCCCAGCGCCATCGATGCCGATTCCCGCGCGAGATCGACGGTGGCGAGGAAGATGAGCGCGGCGACGACGAGGCTGGCGACCGGGTCGACCCACAGCCAGCCCGTCGTCGCAATCAGCACTCCGGCGATCACCACACCGGCCGACACCAAAGCGTCGGCGACCATGTGGAGGTAGGCGCCGCGCACGTTGAGATCGCGCTCGCGACCCCGCGCGAACATCCAGGCGGTGATCCCGTTGATGACGATTCCGATCGTGGCGACGATGATCACGGTCTCGCCCTCGACGAGATCCGGGATGATCAGCCGCATAACGGCGTGGTAGACGATGAACGCCACCGCAACGAGCAGGATGACTGCGTTGGCGAGCGCGGCAAGGATCGTCGTTCCGCGAAGGCCGTAGCTGAAACGCCGGCTCGGCGGCCTTTTGGCGAGCACGGTCGCGCCCCAGGCAAGGACGAGGCCGAGAACATCCGAGAGATTGTGGCCGGCGTCGGCGAGCAAGGCCATCGAATTGGCCCAGAAGCCATAGGCTGCCTCGACGACGACGAAGCCCAGGTTGAGCGCGATCCCAATCGCGAAGGCGCGCCCGAAATCCTTGGGCGCGTGGCTGTGGCCGTGCCCGTGATGATGCGCATGGCCATGGCCGTGATGGTGGTGGCCGGCATAGTGATGGGCGTGCGCCATGGCCGATGCTTAGCGGAAGGCCGGGCCGAGATGCTAGGACATCCGCTCGCGAGAACCATAGCCGCGCCGGCTCGTTGAGGGATCGATACCGACATGAGGGACGATTCCGATGCCCAAGTTGAAGCCGCTTTCCGAGCAGGTCATCGTCATCACCGGCGCGTCGAGCGGAATTGGCCTCGCCACGGCCAAGATGGCGGCCGCGCGCGGCGCGAAGGTGGTGCTTGCGGCGCGCACCCGTGATGCGCTCGCCCAGGCGGTCGACGAGATCAACCAGACCGGCCCCGGCCATGCCAGCTTCGTCGAGGCCGACGTCAGCCGCATCGATGACCATGAGAAGATCGCCGCCCATGCCCGCGAGCGCCACGGCCGAATCGACACCTGGGTCAACAATGCCGGCGTGCTGATCTTCGGCTATCTCGAGGAGACCGCCGAGGCCGACATGCGGCGGCTGTTCGACGTCAATTTCTGGGGCACCGTCCACGGCTCGATGGTCGCGATCCGTCACCTCCGCCAGGGCGGCGGCGGCGCACTGATCAACGTCGGAAGCGTCGAGTCCGACCGTTCGCTTCCGCTCCAGGGGATCTACGCGTCGAGCAAGCATGCCCTGAAGGCGTTTACCGAGACCCTGCGCATGGAGCTCGAGGAGGAGGGCGCGCCGATCTCGGTAACTTTGGTCAAGCCGGCGACGATCGGGTCTCCGCTTCCGCAGCACGCCATGTCGGTGCCGGGCGTCGAGCCGCACTTCCCGCCGCCGGTCTATGCGCCGGAGGAGGTCGCCGCCTCGATTCTCGCCGCGGCGGAGCGGCCGATGCGGGAGACCTTCGTCGGCGGCTCGGCGCGGATGATTAGCACCCTGTCGGCGCTGGCGCCGCGAACGATGGACTGGATCAGCGAGAAGTTCCTGGTGTCGGGCCAGATGAGCGACCGTCCGGCCGCCGCCGACAACCTCTATGCCGGCCATGGCGAGGGACGGGTGCGAGGCGACCACGAGCATATGATCCGCCCGAGCCTCTATTCGAAGGCGGCGCGGCATCCCTTGGCGACCCTGGCCGTGGCCGGCGGCATCGCGGCCGGCGCGTTCCTGCTCACGCGGTGGCGGAGCGAGGCCGAATTCGGGCGGGATATGGAAGTGGAGGAGCCGCCGCTTGAGGGCGTCTGAGGGCCGGCTGGGTCTCTACCCGCCGGCCGGCGGTCGAACTTAGTCGGCCAGCCAGGCGGCGAGCAGATAGGCCATCAGGGTGATCGGCCCGAAGAAGATCAGCGCCATCACCGCGATTCCGCGGACCAGCGTCGGATCGTAGTCGATCGAGCGGGCAAGGCCTGAGCAGACCCCGAGAACCTTCCCGCCGACGGGATCGCGTGCATAAGGTGTGTCCATAATCAGTCTTCCTTATGGACTTCGTCGATTGCGGCTTAGGCGATCGGAAGAACCGGGCCGATGGCGGCAGTGACGAACAGGAAGCTGACGAACAGCGCGGAAACCGAAGCGAAAGCGCGCTGGGTGAGGGTGGTGTTGGCGGTCATCTGTAGTCTCCCTAAACCTGCCGGTCGAACCATTCGCCGGCATGCCAGGAACATTGCAGACGCCATGCCAAAGTGAATTTTCCTCAGTTTTCCGCCATTCCCTCAAATGACGCGGAAAATTTTGCCCCAGCCGGTCCCACGGATTGGTAATTCGCGCCAATTTGCGGCGAGAGCCTGCCGCCGTTTCTGTTCGCCTTCGGACAAACTGTCCGGAAGCGGACAGTCAGCGCGGGTGCGATTCCAGGAAAAGGTAGGAGCGGTCGAAGTCGGCGACTCGCTCGAGCCCGGCCAGGTCGTGGATCTCCACCGTCGCGTTGCGGAACGTCACCAGCTTGCGGTCGCGCAGCTCGCGCAACATGCGGTTGACGTGGACCGAGGTGAGTCCGGTGACGTCAGCGATGTCCATCTGGGTGATCGGCAGCGAAAAGCTGAGGCCGTCCACTTCGTTGACGAGACTGAGCCGCGTGTAGAGCTCGCACATCAGGTGCGCGACCCGGGCCACCGCGCTTCGCCGGCCGATGGAGAGCATCCGCTCGCGCTGGATGGCGGCGTCGATCAACGTCGACAGCCACAGCATGCGCAGCAGATGCGGATGCTCCTCGCTGATCCGCGTCAGCCGGTCGTGCGGAACCATCGCCATGCGCAGCGGCGTCAACGTGCCGATATGGTGCTCCAGCCGTTTCAGGACGAAGCCGTGAAGGTCGGTGAAGTCGCCCGACACATGGATGTCGGTGATCTGCCGCTGCCCGTTGCGGAGGTCCTTGTAGCGGGCGGCGAAGCCCGACACGATCAGCATCGACTGGTCGAGCTTCTGTTCGGGGACTACCAGGGTGCGGCCGGCCGGGAACTCCTCGACCTTCGCGACGGCATTGCGAAGGATGTCCGCCTCGGCGTCGGTGACCTTGTCGCGGACCCGAAGCTTGCGGACCAGGCAGGCGACCGGATCCTCGGCAAGGCCGGTCGGCGCGGGGGCTTGGCTGCTCATTTCAGGCGTGCCTGCGCGCCGGCTGCACCCCGGCGGCGATCAGCTCCGCCTCGATCCGCCCGGTCAGCCACAGCCACCACATCTTGAAGTCGGCGCGCAGCGACCAGGACGGATAGGTAAAGGTCGCGGGGCGATTATGCTCCGCGAGCGCATGGCCCGCCCAGGCGAAGCCGTAGCCGGCCACCGGAAGAGCGAGCAATAGCCACCATGTCCCGGTGACGACGGCGCCGATCGCGAGCGCGACGACCAGGCTGGTTCCGACATAATGATAAGCACGCGTGCCGGGCTTCGAATGCTCGCGAAGATAATAAGGCCAGAACTCGGCAAAGCTTCTATAGCGGCTCATCTCAGCGCCCTCCCGAGAACCAATGCCGACACCATCGGACTTTTGGGCGCGCATTTCCACCCCCGCCTCAGCCGTTGACGATGGTGCCGCCATTTGGGTGCAGGACTTGGCCCGACATGTAGCTCGAATCCTCGCAGGCGAGGAACAGGAAGCTCGGCGCCACCTCGTTGGGCTGGCCCGGGCGGCCCATCGGCGTGTCCTCGCCGAACTCCGGGATCTTCTCCTTCGGCTGCCCGCCGAACGGGTTGAGCGGGGTCCAGATCGGCCCCGGAGCGACCGCGTTCACGCGGATGCCCTTCTCGACCAGGTTCTCCGACAGCGAGCGAGTGAAGGCCGTGATCGCGCCCTTGGTCGACGCGTAATCGAGCAGGATCGGCGCCCCCTTGTACATCGTCACGGAGGTGCAGTTCACGATCGCGCTGCCCTCCTTGAGGTGCGGAAGCGCGGCCTGGACCATGAAGAACATGGAGAAGATGTTGGTCTGGAAGGTGCGCTTGAGCTGCTCCTCGCTGATGTCGGTGATTTCCTTGTCCCAATGCTGTTCGCCGGCATTGTTGACGAGCACATCGAGGCCGCCGAGCTTCTCGACCGTCTCCCTGACAATCTTCTCGCACGTGTCCTTCTCACCGAGGTCGCCCGGCAGGAGCAGCGCCCGGCGCCCTTCCTTCTCGACGATCTCGCGCGTCTTCTGAGCGTCGTCATGCTCGCACAGGTAGGAGATGCCGATATCGGCGCCCTCGCGCGCGAACAGGGCGGCCACAGCGCGGCCGATGCCGCTGTCGGCGCCGGTGATCAGAGCGACCTTTCCCTCGAGCCGCCCGGAGCCCGGATAGCGCGGCTCCCAATCGGGCTTCGGCTCCAGCTGGCTCTCGTGGCCCGGAAGGTCGTCCTCGTGGACCATGTCGAGGGTTTCGGTGTCGTCGGCCATGGTGGAGCTCCGAGCTGAAGGTTCGGAGCGTTAACCGTTCGAAGTGATGGCCGTTCCCGCTCAAGAAGAAGGGCCGCCCCCAACCCCTCCAGCAGGGGCTGGAGGGGAGTGACCCGCACAAGAGCAACCCCTCCGCGCCTTCGCGGAGGGGTAGGGGGTGGTTCTTTCTTAAAGGCTTAGCGCGAGGCGATCGTCACCCGCGGCAGCCGGCCCCGCGCCTCGGGCAGGGCGACGGCGTTGGCGCGAAGCGGGACGCGGATCTCGCCCGCGCGGCGGCATTCGGCGACGATGACCGGATAATCGAGGCTATCCTGCCGCGCGAGCTGGTCTTCCGAGGCGGCCAGGCACTGGGCCTCGCTCTCGTAACGCGCCTCGCTCACCACCACGGGCCGGCACGCGCTCTCGCCCTCGCCGCAGCCGAGGATGGCGAGCAGGAAAGTGGCAGGCGCTTCAATCATTTGCTTGTCCTTTGCTTGCCCCGCTCAACCGGCAAACCAAGTTCGCGTTCCAGCCGTTACGCCCGTGAAATTTGTGCGCCGGTTGGGAACCAACTCGTCACTCCCTATCTCCCGGCGGATGCCTCCTCACGCGCCCCGCGACCAATCCGACAAACAGGCCGACCTGCAGACATTGCGCAGGTTCGTCCCCTATTTGTGGCCTTCCGACGCACCCGGCCTGCGCGCCCGAATCGTCGCCGCCTTCGGCTTCGTCATCCTGTCCAAGCTGGTCCAGGTCTACGGCGCGCCGTTCGCCCTCCAGGGCGCGATCGACCGGATGGCCGAGGGCAGCCGCGAGCTCGCCTGGCTCGTCATCGCGCTCGCCGTCGGCTACGCGGCCGCCCGCTTCGGCACCGTGCTGTTCGACAATTTGCGCAACACGGTGTTCGAGAAGGTCGGTCAGGAGGCGGCGCGGCGACTTACGTCGAACGTCTTCGGCCACCTCCACAAGCTCTCACTTCGCTTCCACCTCGAGCGGCGCACCGGCGCGGTCACCAAGGTCGTCGAGCGCGGCACCAAGAGCATCGACACGATGCTCTACTTCCTCCTGTTCAACATCGCCCCGACGATCCTCGAGCTCACCCTCGTCCTGATCATCTTCGGCCTTCGCTTCGGCGCCTGGCTGGTGATCGCGACGATCCTGATGGTCGCGGTCTACATCACGTTCACGCGCATCATCACGGACTGGCGCGCCAAGCTTCGCGAGCAGATGAACGAGGCCGACACCGGAGCCGTCGCCCACGCCGTGGACTCCCTCCTCAATTTCGAGACGGTCAAATATTTCACGGCCGAGGAGCGCGAGAGCGCGCGCTACGACGCCGCGGTCCGCGCCTACGCAAACGCCGCGACGAAGAGCGAGAACAGCCTCGCCTGGCTCAATATCGGGCAGTCGGTGATCACCAACGTTATGCTCGCCTTCGGCATGGGCCTGGTCGTGTGGGGCTGGGCCTCGGGACGCTTCACGCCCGGCGACGTGGTCCTCGTCAGCACCCTCCTCACCCAACTGTTCCGGCCGCTCGACATGCTCGGCATGGTCTATCGCACCATCCGCCAGGGCTTGATCGACATGGCCGCGATGTTCGACCTCATCGACACCCCCGCCGAGATCACCGATGCGCCCGACGCGGGGGAGCTGATCGTCACCTCCGGCCATGTCCGCTTCGAGAATGTCCGCTTCGGCTACGATCCCGAACGCGAGATCCTCCACGGCATCGACATCGACGTGCCGGCGGGGAGCACAGTGGCGGTGGTCGGACCCTCGGGCGCCGGCAAGTCGACCCTGTCGCGCCTCCTCTTCCGCTTCTACGATCCTACCGGCGGCCGCATCACCATCGACGGCCAGGACATTTCAAAGGTCACCCAGAACAGCCTTCGCCGCGCCATCGGAATCGTCCCGCAGGACAGCGTGCTGTTCAACGACACGGTAGGCTACAACATCGCCTACGGCCGCGACGGCGCCACCCAGGAAGAGGTCGAGGCCGCCGCCCGCGGCGCCGCGATCCACGATTTCATCGCATCGATGCCCGACGGCTACGCCACCCGCGTCGGCGAGCGCGGCCTCAAGCTGTCGGGCGGCGAGAAGCAGCGCGTCGCCATCGCCCGCACCCTTCTCAAGGACCCGCCGATCCTGATCCTGGACGAGGCGACCAGCGCCCTCGACAGCCGCACCGAAGCAGCGATCCAGGACACGATCCGAACCATCGAGCGCGGCCGAACGTCGATCGTCATCGCCCACCGCCTCTCGACCATCGTCGACGCCGACCAGATCGTCGTCCTCGACTCCGGCCGAGTGGCCGAGCGCGGCACCCATGCCCAATTGCTCCGCAAAGGCGGCCTCTACGCCGAAATGTGGGCCCGCCAGCAAAGCGAACGCGACGAAGCCGAGGCGGAAGCGGCGGAATGACGGGGCTGGTTTCCTAGCACTTTCCTACAGTCGTCGTTCATGTTATGTTCTGACGATGGTCGCCTGCATTTCAGCCCCCGACTTCGACACAGGCGGGACTCGGACGCGGAGAATGGAAAGTGCGGGACATCGTGAACTTCATGAAGTTTGCCTGTCGCTTTTCGAGTCGCGGCTTGGATGGATGAGGGGACGTGGTAAGGACCGGCGCGTGCCGGCTTCTCCCCTCGACATCCTCCACACGACCTTCGGCTTCCCCGCCTTCCGCGGGGTCCAGGAGCAGGTCGTCGGCCGGGTCATGGCCGGCGCCCACACGCTCGCGGTCATGCCGACCGGCGCCGGCAAGTCGCTCTGCTACCAGGTGCCGGCGCTTGCGCGGGAAGGGACGGCGCTCGTCATTTCTCCGCTGATCGCGCTGATGCACGACCAGATCCGCGCCGCCGAGGGGCTCGGCATCCACGCCGCCGCCATGACGTCAGCCGACAGCAACCGCGCCGAGACGGTGGAGCGGCTGAAGCGCGGCGAGCTCGACCTGCTCTACGTCGCTCCGGAGCGCGCGACCGGCGAGGCGTTCCGAAACCTGCTGTCGCGCACGAAGCTCGCGCTGATCGCGATCGACGAGGCCCATTGCGTCAGCGAATGGGGCCACGACTTCCGCCCGGATTACCGCCTGCTTCGTCCGCTGCTCGACGCGTTTCCGCAGGTGCCGCGCCTCGCCCTGACCGCGACCGCCGACCAGCGCACCCGCGCCGACATCGCCGTCCAGCTCGGAATCCCCGAGGAGGGGATGATCGTCGCGGGCTTCGACCGGCCCAACATCCGCTACCATGTCCGCCCGCGCGACGGAGTCGCCAGGCAGGTCGCCGCCCTGCTGGCCGAGCAGCCGGGGCCGGGCATCGTCTACGTCCAGAGCCGCGACAAAGCGGAGAAGCTCGCCGACCAGCTCGCCGCCACCGGCCGCGATGTCCTCCCCTACCATGCCGGGCTCGACCCGCAGGTGCGCGCCCGCAATCAGGCGGCCTTCGTGTCGTCCGAGAGAATGGTGATGGTGGCGACCATCGCCTTCGGCATGGGCATCGACAAGCCGGACGTGCGCTTCGTCGCCCATGCCGGCCTGCCCAAGTCGATCGAGGCTTATTACCAGGAGACCGGCCGCGCCGGCCGCGACGGCGATCCCTCGGAGGCCTGGCTGTTCTGGGGCGCCGAGGATTTCTCAAGGGCGCGGCGGCGCATCACCTTCGAGGTCGAGCCGGCGCGCCAGCCCGGTGAGCGCGAGCGGCTGAACGCCTTGGCATCACTGGTCGAGACCGCGGGCTGCCGCCGCGCCGTGCTCCTCCGCCATTTCGGCGAGGACCCACCGGAGCGCTGCGGGAATTGCGACAATTGCCGCGAGCCGCCGAGCGCGATCGACGCCACCGTCGTCGCCCAGAAACTGCTCTCGGCGGCGTTCCGCACCGAAATGCGCTTCGGCATCGGCCATCTCACCGACGTCCTCGCCGGCAAGGAGACCGACAAGGTCCACAGCTTCGGCCATCATCGTCTGAGCGTGTTCGGGATCGCCAATGACGACGAGCTGGCCCTCGTCCGGCCGGTGTCGCGGGCGCTGATGGCGCGCGACGCTCTCCGTGCCGACGAGCATGGCGGCCTCTCCTTCGGCCCCGGCGCCAAGTCGATCCTCAAGGGCGAGCAGGCGCTCGAGATCGTCCTCCCGCCGCGCCGCAAGGGCCGCAAGGCGCGCGTCGCGGCCGAGGAGGATTCGAGTCCGCTGTTCAAGGCGCTGCGCGCGAAAAGGCGCGAGCTCGCGGCGGCGGCGAGCGTGCCGCCCTATGTCATCTTCCACGATTCGACCCTTCGCGAGATGGCGGCGCTTCGCCCGTCGTCGCTTCGTGCGATGGCGGAAGTTCCGGGAGTGGGCGCGGCCAAGCTCGAACGCTATGGCGACGCCTTCCTCGAAGTGATCCGGGAGGTGGAAGATGCGGCGGCTTGAGAATGGGATGTTCGTCGACGGCCAGATCAGTCCCGACGACGTGCCCGGACTGGCGGCACAGGGCATCGCATTGATCGTCAACAACCGTCCGGATGGCGAGGAGCCCGGCCAACCCGGCGGCGCCGAGATCGAGGCCGCGGCCGAGGCGGCCGGAATCGCCTACCGCTTTATCCCCATCTCACAGCTCACACCCGAGGCGATCGAGGCGACACGCGAAGCTCTGGACGAAGCGAAGGGTCCGGTGCTCGCCTTCTGCAAGTCCGGCACCCGCTCGACCTATGTGTGGGCGCTCGCCCGATCGCTCGGCGGCGCCGACGGGGACACGCTCGTCGGACAGGCGACGGAGGCGGGCTACGACCTCACGCCGATCCGCCGCTTCCTTCGCTAGTTGATGTCCTGGCGCCTGAAACTCCATAAGGTCAGCGTCACCATCGCAACGGTCCACGCCCCGACAACCGCCAACGACGTAGCGAGCGACGTGGAAAATGCACCCGAGGGGAAGGGGACTTGCACCACCTGTCCTCCGGCGAGCACGCTTCCGGCGTTGGCGACGTGATAGCCGGGCAGGACCTGGTAGAGCGCTCCGACCAGCGAAGGCGCATAGGGCTCGAACATCGGCGCGAAGTTGAAGAACAGCTGCTCGACCGTCGTCACCACCAGACCGATCACCAGAGCGGCGACGGTCGAGCGGGTCAGGATCGCCGCGAGGCTGACATAGGCCATGGTCAGCAGCACTGCCGGCAACGCGGCGAGAGCGCCTAGGCCATGGGCCTTGAGCAGTGCGCCCGCCGTGATGCCCGCCGGTATGGAATCGCCGCTGATGACGTCCTCGAGCCAGCCGAACAGGTTGAACAGCAAGGCGGCGAGCGTGAAGCCGATCGCCAGCAGGACAAAGGAAATCGCATATTTGGCGGCGACCAGGGTCGTCCGTGCCCGGTGCGGGACGATCAGCTTCCACGTGTTCCAGCCATATTCGCCGGCGAACACCACCGCGACGAACGCGCCGATGATGTAGCGGCCGAACGGATGGCCCGGCACGCCCCAGAAGCCGACATTGTCGGCGATCCAGCCGAGCGCGGTCGGTTCGCTGCGGGGCCCTCCGCCGGCCTCGCCGCCGGCGCCCGACAATTCGGCGCCGATCGCGATCAGCCAGATGAGGGTGAGGCCGATCGGCCAAATCCACACCAGCCCCCATGTCGCGCGGTGGCGCTTGAACTTGAGCGCCTCTGCCGAAATCGCATCAAGCATCGGTCGCCTCCGGCTGGGTCATGGACAGGAACACCTCCTCGAGGTTGCGTTGCTCGGCGCTGAGCCCGAACAGCTCGACGCCCGCGCCGACGAGGCGGCGGACGATCTCCGGCGCGTCCTCGCGCGGCGCCTGGACGTGGAGCGCGGCTCCGTTGCGCGTGCAGCGCCAGCGCGTTTCCAGCGCGCTCTGCGCAGTATCGAGCGGCTCGGCTTCGACGATCAGCCCCTCGTCCTGGCGGAGCAGGTCGGCGATGGTGGACTCGCGAATCACCGAGCCTTTGCTGATGATCGCGACTCGGTCGCACATCTGCTGGACCTCGTGGAGGAGGTGGCTCGACAGGAACACGCTCTTGCCCTGCTCGGCGGCGAGACGGCGAATGAGCGCGCGCATCTCCTGGATTCCGGCGGCGTCGAGACCGTTGGCGGGTTCGTCGAGGATGACGATGTCGGGATCATTGAGGAGAGCTGCTGCAACTCCGAGACGCTGCCGCATGCCCGTCGAATAGCCTTTGACCTTGCGGCCGCCGTCTCTGGCGAGACCGACCTGCTCCAACAGATCGTCGATCCGCTCCGCGCCACCGCCATGGGTCCTGGCGAGCACTTCGAGGTTCTTCCGGCCGGACAAGAAGGGATAGAAATTGCCGCCGTCGACAAGGCTTCCGACATGGCGAAGCACCGACGGGTGCTGCACGAGATCCTGGCCCATCAGCCGGATCCGCCCCGCGGTCGGCGCGATGAGGCCGAGCAGCATCCGGATCGTCGTGCTCTTGCCGGCGCCGTTCGGGCCGAGGAAGCCGTAGACCTCGCCGGGAGCGACCGAGATGGTGACGTCCTGCACCGCGCGCACCGCGCGGGGGCCACTGCCATAGGTCTTGCCGAGCCCTTCCAGCTCGATGACCGGGCTGTCCGCTATGCTCATTTCCCTCCCCCGCTCAGGTGTGTTATCTACCTAAGTCACCAGGAGGGTAGGCGTCAATCCGTTGGTTTGTCACGCGGTTTAGGATTGGAGCAGCTTCTGCGCCGCCGCCAGATCCTCCTCGGCCACCATCAGCCGCACCGGTATGCCGCCGTTGAGGCCGCCCCAGTTCATCTCGAGGTCGAATATGTAGCTGTCGATGCCCGCGTCGGTCAGCCGCGACTGGGCGATGCCGGCCTCGAAGCCATTGTAGAAGCGCGCGGCGAGGACCAGGCCCATCCTACCAGGCCGGCTCCAGCCCGAAGGCGATCTCCTCGTCCGTGGAAGGCCGCCCGAGCACCTCATTGCGGTGAGGAAAACGACCGAACCGAGCGATCACGTCGCGGTGCTTGCGAGCAAAATCGGTGTAGAAGTCGTTGCCGATCGCCTCGAACAGGGCGACCGACCGATCCTGGTCCGCCAGCTCCTCGCTATGCTCGAAGGGAAGGTAGAGGAAGATCCGCCGCTCCACCGGCAGCGCGGAATCATAGCCGCGATCGACCGCGGCCGCGGCGATGCCGCGGGCGAGCGGGTCGGTGGCGAAGGAGCGCGGATCGCCGCGGAACATGTTGCGCGGCATCTGGTCGAACAGGAGGATGGCCGCGAGCGCTTCGTCAGGCGATCCAAGGAAGTCTTCGGCCGGGCGAGTCCGCTGCTCTTCCCAATGAGGGAGGAAGCGCTCTCGGCACGCAGCGTCGAGTTCCGGATCGACCTTCCAATGCTGCTCGCCGTCGAGCCCGAACCAGAAATCGAGGATCTCCTGCTGCCAGCTCAAGCCGCGGTGCCTCCCACGGTCAGGCCTTCGATCAGCAGGGTCGGCTGGCCGACCCCGGCGGGAACCGACTGGCCGCCCTTGCCGCACACGCCGACCCCTTCATCGAGCGCCATGTCGTTGCCGATCGCCGCGACCTTGGTGAGGACGCTGGGGCCATCGCCGATCAGGGTCGCGCCCTTGATCGGAGCGCCGAGCTTGCCATTCTCGATCTTGTACGCCTCGGTGCAGGAGAAGACAAACTTGCCGCTCGTGATGTCGACCTGACCGCCGCCAAAGCTCTTGGCATAGATGCCGTTCTTGGCGCGGGCGAGGATCTCGCCGGGATCGTCTTTTCCGCCGAGCATGAAGGTGTTGGTCATGCGCGGCATCGGCGCATGCGCGAAGCTCTCGCGGCGGCCGTTGCCGGTCGGCTCGACGCCCATCAGCCGCGCATTGAGCCGGTCGTGAATATAACCCTTGAGCACGCCGTCCTCGATGAGGACGTTGCGCTGGGTCGGCGTGCCTTCGTCGTCGATGGTGAGCGAGCCGCGGCGGCGGTCGATCGCGCCGTCATCGACCACGGTGACTCCCGGCGCAGCGACGCGCTCGCCAAGGCGACCCGAGAAGGCCGACGTGCCCTTGCGGTTGAAGTCGCCTTCCAGCGGGTGCCCGATCGCCTCGTGAAGGAGCACGCCCGGCCAGCCATTGCCGAGCACCACCGTCATCTCGCCCGCGGGAGCCGCGACGCTCTCCAGGTTCACCAGCGCCTGGGCGAGCGCGATGTCGATCGCCCGGTTCCAGGTCTCCGGCTCGAACAAGCTGTCGTAGAGATAGCGGCCACCGAGGCCGTGATAGCCCGTCTCGCGACGGCCGTTCTGCTCGGCAACGATCTGAACGTTGAGGCGGACGAGCGGGCGAACGTCGTGGGCGACGAAGCCGTCGGCGCGGACGATCTCGACCACGCTCCAAGACGCGGCGAGGGTGACCGACACTTGAGCGACGCGCGGGTCGCGGGCCCGCGCGGCCGCGTCGATCTGCTGACAGAGCGCCACCTTCTTGGCGAAGGGAATCAGGCTCAGCGGATCGTCGTCAACATAGAGGCGCGCATTGGTCCGTCGCGGCGGCGCGGCGCGGGCGCCCTTGGTCGGATCGAGGATGGTCAGAGTCTCGGCCGCGCGGCGGATCGCCGCCTCGCTGATCTCGTTGGCGTGGGCGAAAGCGGTGGTCTCGCCCGACACGCCGCGAAGGCCGAAGCCGGCCTGGGTGTTGAAGTCGGCGGTCTTCAGCCGGCCGTCGTCGAAGCCGAAGCTTTCAGATGCCGTGTACTGGAGAAAGAGCTCGCCATCATCGAGCCGGCCGAGCGCATCGGCAGTGAGGCGGAGCGCGGCGTCGGGATCGAGGCCGCCGGGACGGTAAAGGAAGGAGCGGGGATCGGGGGTCATTCACCCGATATAGGGGCTTCCCTCGACCCGTCACCCCGCCATTGCGATTCAGCCGTTGCCGCTTTCGTCCGCCGGACCGCCCTTCAGGATGAAGCGCTTGTCGCAGTAGCCGCAGTCGGCATAGCCCTTCGCGTCGATCTGCAGATAGACTCGCGGATGCCCGAGCGCCGCCGAGATATGAGTCGCGCCGTCGCAGGCGACGCGCGGGGTCTCGGTATAAGCGATCTCAGGCGTGTAAGGGTCGGTGGCCATGCGCGGCGATTAGCGAAGGCGGAGCGGGCGGGCAACGCTTCCGTCGCAGCCGCAAACCTTCTAAGCCGCACCCCGTGACCGACGCCGCCATATCCATCCGCGATCTCCAGAAAACTTATGCCGGGGGCAAGCGCGCGCTCGACGGGGTGAGCATCGACGTGCCGCGCGGGCAGATCTTCGGCCTCCTCGGGCCGAACGGCGCGGGCAAGTCGACTCTGATCAACATACTCAGCGGAATGGTGTCGAAGAGCGGCGGCGACGTGTCGATCTGGGGCTTCGACATCGATCAGCATCCGCGTAACGCCAAGCGGGCGATCGGAATCGTCCCTCAGGAAATCCTATTCGACCCGTTTTTCACTCCGGCCGAGACACTGGAACTGACTGCGGGGCTCTACGGCGTGCCGAAGGAGCAGAGGCGCACGATGGAGCTGCTCCGCGCAGTGCATCTCGAGGACAAGGCCGACGCTTATTCCCGCACCCTGTCGGGCGGAATGAAGCGGCGCCTGCTCGTCGCCAAGGCGATGGTCCACTCGCCGCCCATCCTCGTTCTCGACGAGCCGACCGCCGGAGTCGATGTCGAGCTCAGGCAGCAATTGTGGGAATTCGTGCGCGAGCTCCACGCGCAGGGCGTCACCATCGTACTGACCACTCATTATCTCGAGGAAGCCGAGGAGCTGTGCGACCGGATCGCCATCATCAACCACGGCAAGCTCATCGCAAACGAGGAAACCCGGGCGCTGGTCGGAATGGCGCAGGAGAAAGCCGTCGAGGTGACGGTGGACCGCGACCTTACCGGTGCGCCCGACGCATCCTGCTTCGAAAAGATCGAAGTGAACGGCCCCCGGACCCTCACCATCACCTATCGCAAGGACAAGGTGAATGCCGGCGACGTGCTCGCGGCATTGCAGCGCGAGGGGCTGCGCCTGGTCGACGTGTCGACCAAGGAGGCGGACCTCGAGGACGTCTTCCTGAACCTCACGCGCGGCGCCAACATCTAGTCGCCGCACCCTCACCCGCTCGGCACGAGCTTGTCGAAGGCCCGTCCTTGCTTCTAGCAGAGAAAGAGAAAGGCAGGGCTTCGACAGGCCCGCCTGAGCGGAGTTGGCATTGGCGGAAGAGCGACAGAGCGACGTCCTCATCATCGGCTCGGGCGCCGCCGGGCTGACGGCGGCGCTGAACCTTGCCGATCGCTTCCGTGTAACCGTCCTTGCCAAGGGCGGCTTCAACGAAGGTTCGACCGCCCATGCCCAGGGCGGCATCGCCGCGGTTCTCGAGGAAGGCGACACGTTCGACAGCCATATCGAGGACACGATGATCGCCGGCGCGGGCCTCAACGACCGCTCCACGGTCGAGTTCGTCGTCGAAAACGCCCCCGCTGCGATCGAGCGGCTCGCGGAGCTCGGCGTGCCCTTCACGACGCCGCATGAGCAAGGGAGCAACGGGCGCTGGCATCTCACCCGCGAGGGCGGCCATAGCCACCGCCGGATCGTCCATGTCGACGACGCCACCGGCTGGGCGGTGCAGGACGCGCTTCTAAAGGCCGCGCTCGCCCACCCCAACATCCGAATGGTGCCGGACATGGTCGCGATCGATCTTGCGACCAGCCGTCACGAGCAGCGCTACTCAGGAGCAGGCCATGTCTGGGGCTGCTACGCGATCAACCGCCGCACCGGCCGGGTCGAGCTTTTCACCGCCCATGCGACGGTGCTCGCGACCGGTGGCGCCGGCCGCACCTACCTCTTCTCCACCGCCCCGAAGGGCGCGACCGGGGACGGCATCGCTATGGCATGGCGGGCCGGCTGCCGCGTCTCCAACATGGAGTTCATGCAGTTCCACCCGACCTGCCTCTACAATCATGACGTCAAAAATTTTCTGATCACCGAGGCGGTGAGGGGCGAGGGCGGACACCTCAAACTCCCGCAGAGCGGCCACCGCTTCATGCCCGACTTTGACGATCGCGCCGAGCTTGCGCCGCGCGATATCGTCGCCCGCGCCATCGACCACGAGATCAAGCGGCTCGGGCTGGATTACGTCCATCTCGACATCAGCCACCGCGACCCGGCATTCGTCGTCGCCCATTTCCCGACCATTTACGCGCGGCTGCTCGACCTCGGCATCGACATGACCAAGCAGCCGATCCCCGTCGTTCCGGCGCAGCATTATACCTGCGGCGGAGTCGTCGTGGACCGCGACGGCCGAACCGACCTTCCCGGCCTTTACGCCGCCGGGGAAGTCAGCCAGTCCGGCCTGCACGGCGCCAACCGCCTCGCGTCCAACTCGCTTCTCGAATGCTTCGTCTATGGCGAGGCGGTGGCGCGGAACATCGCGCATTGCTGGGACGAGTTGCCGCCGCCCCCGCCGATCCGCCCCTGGGATGAGAGCCGCGTCACCGACTCAGACGAAGAGGTGGTGATCAAGCAGAACTGGACCGAAATCCGCCGCTTCATGTGGAATTATGTCGGCATCGTCCGCACCACCAAGCGGCTCGAGCGCGCGCAGACTCGGATCAACATGCTGAAGGAGGAAGTCGCCGACTATTACGGCCATTTCCGGGTCACGCCCGACCTCGTCGAGCTCAGGAACCTGCTCGCTGCTGCCGAACTCATCGTCCGCTCGGCGCTGGAGCGGAAGGAAAGCCGCGGCCTCCACTACAATGCCGACTATCCCGACCGCTCGCTCGAGGCGCGCGACACGATCCTCACTCCGTCTTGAATAATCCGCGCGGGCTCGGCGTCGGCACCTTCTCCCGCCTTGATGTCGCGAGCACCGCGGATCCAGCCAGGGCCGAAAGGATCGAACCGGCGAGGACCCCGATCTTCACCTGCGCCTGAAGTGCGGGATCGTTGAAAGCCAGGAGGCCGATGAAGAGGCTCATCGTGAAGCCGATGCCGCACAGCAGCGAGACGCCGTAGAGCTGCCGGGTCGTCGCGTCCTCAGGCATGTCGCCCCAGCCGAGGCGAACCGCGCCCCAGGTGACGAGGAAGACGCCGATCTGCTTGCCGAAGAACAGGCCAGCGGCAACTCCTAGCGCGACCGGCTGGAAGAGAGCATCGAGCCCAAGTCCCGCAAGCGATACGCCGGCATTGGCGAAGCCGAAAATCGGGATCACCGCATAAGCGACCCACGGCTGGATCGCGTGCTCCAGGCGATGAAGCGGAGACTCGCCATCGTCGGGAGAGCCGGGCGAGGGGGTGATCGGGATGGTGAGCGCCAGCGCGACCCCGGCGAGTGTCGCATGGACGCCAGAGAGAAAGGTGAAGGTCCACAGCACCGCACCCAACACCAGGTAGGGAAAGATGCTTTGCACCTTGCGGCGGTTGAGTGCGCAAAGAAGCCCGATGGTTGCCGCGGCGCAACCCAGCCAGAGAAGCGACAGTTGGTCGGTGTAGAAGAGGGCAATTATCGCGACCGCGAGCAGATCGTCGATAATGGCTAGCGCCGTCAGGAAGATCCGGAGCGACACCGGCACGCGTCGTCCGATCAGTGCCAGTACGCCGAGGGCGAATGCAATGTCAGTCGCGACCGGTACCGCCCAGCCCCGGAGCGCACCGCTGTGCCAGTTGATCGCGACGAAAATGATCGCCGGGGCCACCATGCCGCCAAGTGCGGCCACACCGGGAAGGACCCGCCGCCGCGCGGTGGCGAGCTGACCGTCCAGGAACTCGCGTTTGATCTCGAGCCCGACCAGAAGGAAAAAGACCGCCATCAGCAGGTCGTTGATCCAGTGAAGCAGGCTCAACGGCCCGAAATATGTCGCCAGAAATCCGAAATAGACGTCTGCCAGCGCGCTGTTGGCGACGATCAAAGCAAGTGCCGCGGCCACCATCAGGACCAAGCCGCCGGCGGCCTCGCTGCGCAGGAGAGATCGAAGCGCTGACGAGGGCCGCCCGGGCGGCGCCGGAGGAGGAGAGTCGACCAGCGGCTTCAGCGGCTCCGGGACTGGATCAGGCCTGTCACTTGAAAGATCACCGGGCATGCGCGCGGCGATATCCAGCATCTAAGCTGCACGAAAGCGGAATCGGTCGCGGCTCAGCGCAGGAAGTGGCTCATCTCGCGGGCGAAGCGGTCGGGCTGGTCCGCCATGATCATGTGGCCGCTGTCGTCGATCCTGACGAGCCGGGCGCCGCGCGCATTGGCGTAGGCGGCGGCGAAGCTGCGCTCGGTCGAGGCGCGGGTGTCGCCGCTGGGTGAGGCATAGAGCACGGTCAGCGGCGCACGGATCCGCGCGAGATCCCCGGTCATGTCGAGCGTGCCGAGATCGTGCATTGCGCGCGCGACGACGTCGGGATCGCTGCGCGCATCGGCAGCCGCCGGCGGCGAGAACGCCGAGATGATGCCGGACAGAAGCTGGCGCCCCTCGCGGCTGGCGACCATCGACTGAAGCCCGCGCGCCAATTGCGAGCCCATCGCCCCGCCATAGAGGCTGGTCGGCTGCGGGGTCATGTCGACGACCATCAGCCGGCCGACCAGCCCCGGGTGTCGCGCCGCGAGCATCATGCCGACCGTGCCGCCCATCGAATGGCCGATCACAGCCGGCCGCGCGATCGCGCGCGTCTCGATATAACGAGCGATCTCCTCGACCAGCGGCGCGACCACGGGCCCATCGGCGTTGCCGCCCGCAGGATCGCCGGCGAAGCCCGCCACCTGGAGCAGGTGATAACGATAGCCGGGCACAGCGGCCACGGCCCGCCGCCACACGTCCCTGCCGGAGGTGAGGCCCGGGATGAGAAGGACGTCCGGGCCGGTGCCGACAACTTGGACCGAAAAGCGGGTCGGCTGGAAATGAGCCCTCCGCGCGGGCTCCGCGAAGGCAAAAGTCGGCGCGCTGCTCGCGAGCGCGAAGGCGGCGGATTGGACGAGGAAGGCGCGGCGGTTCACGCGCCCGCTGCTAGCCTGCGCAGTTTGAACAAGGGATTACGACGCGCCGCTCGGCGAGCGGCTCACCATTCCCTGCATTGATTGACGAGGGTGAGGAGCGCGCCGGGCGCGCACGGCTTGGTGCAGAACAGGGCCTTGCCGGGGAGCCTGCCCGATTCCGGGCGCACTTCACCCGAGAGTATGATGATCCCGAGATCGGGCCTGCGCGCATGCGCTTCCTCGACGAGGTCGAGGCCGGACTGCGGACCTTCCAGCACGATGTCGGTGACGAGAACGCTGAGGTCCGGATTATCGACCAGTGCCCCGATCGCCTCGTTGTAGCTGCTTGCGGATCGCACCTCGCAGCCCCCTTCCTCCAAGGTTTCTGCAGCCGCATCGAGTACGATCGGATCGTCCTCGACAAGGAGGACTTTGAACTGATGATCCATCGGGGCTTCCCTGTTGCGGCCGGACTCGCTGGCTTAATCGCTTGGACTCGCTCCTGTTCCTCCATCCGTCGCACGACCCACGGCCAGCACATGGCTGGAAAGGTTTGCACCCGCTTTCCCCTCGGCTAGACGGGTCCGTCATGTCCTCCCCGCATCTCTATCTCGTCGACGGCTCGAGCTATATTTTCCGCGCCTTTCACCGGCTGCCGCCGTTGACCAACAAGCACGGCCTCAATGTCGGCGCGGTCTATGGCTATACGACGATGCTGTGGAAGCTGGCCGAGGACCTCGGCAAGGCCGACGGCCCGACCCATCTCGCGGTCATCCTCGACAAGTCGGAGGAGACCCACCGCAACCAGATGTACGACCAATATAAGGCGAACCGCCCGCCGGCGCCGCCCGAGCTGGTCCCGCAATTCCCGCTGATCCGCGACGCAACCCGGGCCTTCTCAATCCCGTGCATCGAGGAGGAGGGCCTCGAGGCCGACGACATCATCGCCTGCTACGTCACCGCGGCCAAGGCGGCGGGATGGAAGGTGACCATCGTCTCGTCCGACAAGGACCTGATGCAGCTCGTCGAGGACGGCAGCGTCGACATGTACGACACGATGAACGACCGCCGCATCGGCCGCGAACAGGTCATCGAGAAGTTCGGAGTGGGCCCCGAGCAGGTCGGCGAGGTGCTGGCGCTGATGGGCGACAGCGTCGACAACGTTCCCGGAGTCCCCGGCGTCGGCCCCAAGACCGCCAGCCAGCTTATCCAGCAATATGGAACGGTGGAGAACGTCCTCGCCAGCGTCGAGGAGATCAAGAAGCCCAAGCTCAAGCAGAATCTGATCGAGCATGCCGACATGGCGCGCCTGAGCCGCGAGCTGGTGCGCCTCGTCTGCGACGCTCCGCTGCCGGAGCCTCTCGAAGACCTGTCGATGAAGGGCATCCCGGACGGGCCGCTCCGCGAGTTCCTTGAGCATCACGGCTTCAAGACCCTGCTGGCTCGTCTCAACGGCCGCAGCGGCGCCGCGGCGGCAGTCCCGGATTCGGGTACTTCCCCAGCAGATGTCCCGAGCCAGGCCGAGGTGCGGCCGGAGCCGAAGATCGACCGAAGCCAATATGTCGCCGTCACCACCGAGGAGGCGCTCGATCACTGGATCGGCGTCGCCCAAGCGCAGGGTTTCGTCGCGATCGACACCGAGACCGACGGCCGCGACTGCGTCACCGCGCGCCTGGTCGGCATCAGCCTCGCGACCGAGTGCAACGTGGCCTGCTACATCCCCCTCGAGCATGGCGGCGATGACATGTTCGCCGAACGGCCCGACCAGCTGCCCGCGCAGTTCGTGCTCGCGAAATTGAAGCCGCTGCTCGAAGATCCGGCGGTCCTCAAGATCGGCCACAACCTCAAGTTCGATTGGGTTGTTCTCGACCGGCGCGGCATCTGCATGGCGCCCTATGACGACACCCTTATCATGAGCTTCAACCTCAACGCCGGCGGCCTCGCCAGCCACGCGTTGGACGATCTTGCCAAGCAGCATCTCGACCACCAGTGCCTGACCTACAAGGAGCTGTGCGGGACGGGCGCGAAGCAGATCAAGTTCAGTCAGGTGCCGGTCGAGCGCGCCACCGAATATGCCGCCGAGGACGCCGACGTGGCGATGCGGCTGTGGAAACGGTTCAGGGCGCGGCTGCCGCTGGAACGCGCCACTCGAGTCTACCAGCAGGTCGACCGTCCGATGGTCGCCGTGGTCGGCAAGATGGAGCGGGAAGGGGTCAAGGTCGACCGCGAGGCGCTGCGCGGCTTGTCGGCGGAGTTCAACACGCAGATCGCCAGCCTCGAGGAGCAGATCTGCGGCGAGGCCGGCTGCACCTTCACCATCGGCAGCCCCCAGCAGCTCGGCGACGTGCTGTTCAACCAGATGGGTCTCAAGGGCGGCCGCAGAGGCAAGTCGGGGACCTGGTCGACCGACGTCAACGAGCTGGAGCGGCTCGAGCGCGAGGGCGTCCCGATCGCCCGGATGGTGCTGGAATGGCGCCAGCTCACCAAATTGAAGTCGACCTATACCGACGCATTGCAGGAACAGATCAACCCGGAGACGGGCCGGGTCCACACCAGCTTCAGCCTGTCGGGCGCGCAGACCGGGCGGCTGGCGTCGAGCGACCCCAATCTCATGAACATCCCGATCCGCACCGAGATCGGCCGGCGCATCCGCGACGCCTTCGTTGCGGAGGAAGGCCATGTCCTGATGGCCGCCGACTACAGCCAGATCGAATTGAGGCTGGCCGCGCACGTCGCCAACGTTCCGCAGCTCAAGGAAGCCTTCGCTGCCGGGGCGGACATCCACAATATGACCGCGCAGGAGCTGTTCGGAGAGGTCAACCGCGACACCCGCGCGAGCGCCAAGACGATCAATTTCGCGATCCTGTACGGCATCTCGCGCTGGGGTCTCGCGCAGCGGCTCTCCACCACTGCGGAGGAAGCGCAGGACATCATCGACCGTTATTTCGATCGCTTCCCGGGCGTTCGAAACTACATCGCGGAAACCCTGTCGAAGGCGCGCGAGACCGGCTTCACCACCACCATGTTCGGCCGAAAGACCCACTTCCCTGGGCTTAAGTCGAAGGTGCAGCACGAGCGCCAGGGCGCCGAGCGGGCCGCCATCAACGCGCCGATCCAGGGCGCCGCCGCCGACATCATCAAGCGCGCGATGGCGCGGATGAACCCCGCGTTGAAGGCGGCGGGACTGGATCGGGTGCGCATGCTGCTCCAGGTCCACGACGAGCTGGTGTTCGAGCTGCCCCGCGAGGACGTCGAGCGTGCGACGCCCGTCATTCGCGACGTGATGGCCGGCGCCGCGGAGCCGGCGGTGAAGCTCACCGTGCCGCTCGGGATCGAGATCGGGACCGGAGCCAATTGGGGCGCCGCGCATTGAGCCAGGCCGCCGCGACTCCGGACGACGATATCGCCGCTCTCGCCAAGGGCGGGAGGACCAATTTCTTCGGCTTCGTGCTTCGTCTCGTCGCGCGGCTGCCGTTCCTGTTCATCGCCGGCCATTTCTACGGGCCGGAGGTGCTCGGCCGTTTCGCTTATGCGATCATCGTCATTGAGTTCGCGGCCCAGCTCGCGACCCTCGGCCTGAAGCGCGGCCTTGCCCAGCAGCTGCGAACGACCGACCGACCGCATGTTTGCGTCGTTTGGGACTCGATGCTCGCCGCGTTCATCGCCTCGGCGATCGCCAGCGCCGTACTGATGATCTTCCCACAGGTGATGTTCCCCAACAGCGAGATCTACGGCGCCGACTGGCTGCTGCCGCTCGTCATCTTCGGAATCGCCGGTGCCGACGTCGCGCTCGCGGCGCTCGCCTTCCAGCACAATATCGCGGCGACGGTGCGAGCGCGGGCGATCGTCGAGCCGTGGACGATCAGCATCGCCGCCGGGGTGATGGTGTTCTTCTCGTCGCGCGACGGCCTCATCATCGCCTATGTCATCTCGATCGCAGCCGGGCTGATCGCCTCGCTGATCCCGCTGCTCCGCGCCTACGGCGTGCCGCGCGGCTGGACTCCGCATCCCGGCAAGTCTCTGGAGCTGGCGCGGCACAACATTCCGCTCGCCGGGGCCGACGCGATCGAATGGGGCTCGCGCCGCCTCGACGTAGCGATCCTCGGCCTGTTCGTGTCGCCTTATTATGTCGGCGTCTATTATGTCGCCCAGCAGATCGCGTCGCTTCCGCAGCGCATGAAGACGAGTTTTGACCCGATCCTGGCGCCGGTGATCACCGAGCGATTGGCGGCGAAGGACTACAAGGCCGTCGCGAGGCAGGTGCGCCAGGTCGGCTTCTGGATCATCGCCGCTCAGCTCGGAATCGCAATGGCGCTGGGAATCCCTGGCGAGGCCCTGATGAGCCTGATCGGCTCCGCCTTCGCCGGCGGCGCCCTGGCGCTCGCCTTCCTGCTCGGCGCGGAGGTGATCGCGGCGACCGCGGCGGTGTCGGAAGGCGCGCTGGTCTATGTCGCGCGCAAGCGCAACCTGATGATCTCGTCGCTGATGATCGTCGTCCAGGTCGTCCTCACGGTGGCGGTCCTGACCGGCATCGGCGCACTCGGCCTGCCCGACGAAGAGCGCCAGGTCTATCAGTCGGCAGCCGCCGCCGGGGCGCTCGCGATCTCTCTCGGCCTCTCTTCAATACTCAAGGCGCGGCTGCTCAAGCATCTGCTCGGCGATTCGGTCGTCGGCTGGCGCTGGTCGCTTGGCTGGGCGGCAGCCGCCGGGCTGGTCGTCGGCCTGCCGATCCTGTGGGCGCCCGACTGGTTCCAGCTCAGCCTCGGCGCGCCGCTGATCCTCATCGCGTTCGGAGCGATGGTGTGGACGCGCGGCTTCACCGCCGAGGACCGAGTCCTCTTCCGCCTTCGCAAGGACGAGGAACCCACCTTGCCTGTTCTGGAGCCCTGAAGCCGCCTCAGTGGCGGAAGTGGCGCATGCCGGTGAAGACCATCGCCAGCCCGGCCTCGTCTGCGGCGGCGATCACCTCGTCGTCGCGCACCGACCCACCCGGCTGGATCACCGCGGTCGCGCCCGCCTCGGCGGCAGCAAGCAGGCCGTCGGCGAACGGGAAGAAAGCGTCCGACGCAACCGCCGAGCCGATCGTGCGCGGCTCGCCCCAGCCGGCCTTGGCGGCAGCATCCTTGGCCTTCCACGCCGCGATCCGGGCGCTTTCCAGACGGTTCATCTGGCCGGCGCCGATGCCGCTGGTGACTCCGTTCTTGGCATAGACGATGGCGTTCGACTTGACGTGCTTGGCGACGGTCCAGGCAAAGCGGCAGTCGGCCAGCTCCTGCGCCGTGGGAGCGCGGTTGGTCACCACGCGCAGACCTTCCTCGTCGAGCCGGCCGTTGTCGCGCGACTGGACGAGGACGCCGCCGGCAATCGACTTCAGGGTGAGGCCCGGCCGCGACGGATCGGGCATCGTTCCGGTCAGGAGAAGACGCAAATTCTTCTTGGCGGCGAACAGCGCGCGGGCGTCCTCGTCGGCGTCGGGAGCGATGACCACTTCGGTGAAGATCCGGGTGATCGCTTCGGCCGAGGCGCCGTCAAGCGGTTGGTTGACCGCGATGATCCCGCCGAAGGCCGAGACGGTGTCGCAGGCGAACGCCGACTCGTAGGCCTCGACCACGCTGCTACCGACCGCCACGCCGCAGGGATTGGCATGCTTGACGATGACGCAAGCGGGGCCGGAGTCGCGGAATTCGCTGACCAGCTCCAGCGCCGCGTCGGCGTCGTTGAGATTGTTGTAGCTGAGCTCCTTGCCCTGCACCTGCCGCGCCTGGGCGATGCCGGGTGCGCCGACGGCCTGCGGCAGATAGAGCGCCGCATGTTGGTGGGGATTCTCACCGTAGCGGAGCTTGGAGCCGAGGCGGAGCGCGAGCGGCAGAGTTTGGGGGAAGCGTTCGCCGGAATCGGCGAAGGCGAACCAGCTCGCGATCGCCGAGTCATAAGCCGCGGTGTGAGAGAAAGCGCGCTTGGCCAGCGCTCGGCGAAGCTCGAGGCCGGTGGCGCCGTTCTTCGAGTCCAGTTCCTCGATCACGGCCTGGTAATCGCGGGGCTCGGTGACGACCGTGACCGAGTCATGGTTCTTCGCGGCAGAGCGGATCATGGCCGGGCCACCGATGTCGATATTCTCGATGATCTCGTCGCGCTCGGCGCCCTTCGCGACCGTCTGTGCGAATGGGTAGAGATTGACGATGAGCAGGTCGATCGGACCGATGCCGTGGTCGGCCATCGCCTGCTCATGCTCCGGGTTGCCGCGAACGCCGAGGAGGCCACCATGGACGATCGGGTGAAGCGTCTTCACGCGGCCGTCCATCATTTCCGGAAAGCCGGTGAGATCCGAGACGTCGCGCACGTCGTGACCCGCCTCGCGAAGCGCCTTGGCGGTGCCACCTGTCGAGACCAGCTCGACTCCGTGCCGCGCCAGGGCGGCGGCAAGATCGGTCAGTCCCGCTTTGTCCGACACGGACAGCAAGGCACGGCGAATTCGGATCTCGGTCATGGAAAAGCGGGCCCCTCGGGTCGTTCTCCGGCGCCTTTAGCCTCCCGCTCGCTACCGTCACAAGGCGTTAGCCCGCCTCGTTGAACTCCCAGGAGATGGTCATGCCGTCGGGCGGGGTCTCGCCGCTGATGACGAGCTGCAGAGTGGCGTGGGGGACGGCGCTGCCGTCGATCCACAGGCTCTCCTCTATTGCGAGAGTGCCGCCGCGGCAGCGGAACTGCCACGCTTTGTGGCCGCGCACGCGCAGCAGAGCGCCGCGGCCGTCGGCGGTGCTGGTCACCTCGACGGCAGGATGGAGATGGAAGCGCACGGCATAGGCCACGTCGGCCTTGCGCCGCTTGCGCCCTGCCGGGATCAGGCTGTCCTCGCCGCTTAGCGCCTTGCCGTCGGGGCTGAGGAGCACGGTGCGCTGATGGACGAGCCCGAAACGCCGAACGTAGCCGTCGTGGCTGGCCTCGACCAAAGCGTGGCCGTCGCGGGTGCCGCGCTCGAGATCGACCTTCTCGACGCCCTTGCCGAGCGCGCCGCCATCGAGGATCGCGGTCGAGTTGCGGTCGCCGAGCGTCAGCGTCGAATGGGCGGCGGTGGAGCGCAGCAGATGAAGCAGCTCGTCCGGGAGCTGCCCGGTCGCGTCGCCCGCGCCGCCGCAATTGACGACTAGCCGCTGCGTGCCGGCGCTGAACTCGATCGCCAGAGTCGACGCACAGCCGCCACTGAGCGCCTTGGGGGGCGGCGGGGGGGCGGCGTCGAGCACGAGCAGACTGTCCTTGCCCTGCAGGCGCTGATAGCCCCAGCCGCGCGACTGCCGCAGCGGCCCGGCATGGGCGGCTGACGCCTCGACCGCGGCGACGATGCGGTGCGGGTCGCCGCCATTGCCGCCCTGCCAGCTCGACAGGCCGGCATCGCCGAGCACGGTGCTGAGCAGCGCCGACAGCGCGCCTTCCTGAGCGTCGCGCAGCCAATCGGGCATGACGCCATGAATGGCGCCGTATGATGCGCGCAACAGCGCGAACAGCTCGACCAGGTCGAGCTGCTGGTGCGGCGCCCGGCTGACGAGGCCGCCATCCTCGGTCAGTCCGGTGCGGATTGCTCGGGCGAGGCCAGCCTCAGCCTTGGCGAGCCGCTCGGTGCGACCTTGGAGTGTGAGCGATGACGCCACGACGCCGCTCCATGCCGCGATGCGTGGAAGGCCGATCGCGGCGCTGTCGGCGCGGCGCTCCGCCTCGCGCGCACTTCGCGAGAGAGTGCGCAGGACTCGCGCGCGATAGTCGGAATCGCGGCTCGACAGGATGTAGGGCGCGTAGGCCGGCCAGGTGAGCAGGCGGCGGCCGATCATGTCGGCGCGCCAAGCAAGGCCGGCGCCGGGTTCGCTATGCTGGGAGAGCCAGGCGCGGGTGAGATATTCGCCGACGTCGCGCCCGCGCTCGTGCGTCGCCGCGGCGGCGACGTCGCGCAGCCAGGCGAAGCTGTGGATCCGCTCGGCGACTTCGGCGGGAAGGTCGGGATCGGCGCGGTAGAGATCCTCGACGTCGAACTCATGGGCACCGGCGATGAAGCGCCCCTCGAGCAGCGCCGAACCGACGCCCTTGTTGCCGACGATCGGATCGCGTGGAACCGCGAGGATGCGCAGTGGCGTCCGACCCGCGAGGCCGAGCATCGCCATGACCCGGCCGAGAAAGGTCGGGCCGCCGGCAGGGACCGGCACCAGTTCGCGCCGCCGCGCAGGCTCCGGCTCGGGCGGCGGCCTGCCCGTGATTCGCTCGTAGCGGCTCATGCCCCGCGCAGCGCCTTGATGTTGGCGGCGTAGGTGTCGGGGCCGCCACGGAAGGTGGCGGTGCCGGCGACCAGAGCGTCGGCACCGGCGGAGATCACCCGCGCGGCATTCGACTGGTCGACTCCGCCGTCCACTTCCAGATCGATGGCCTTGCCCAGCTTGTCGATCTGCTTGCGGATGGCCTCGACCTTGCGGAGCTGGCTGTCGATGAAGCTCTGGCCGCCGAAGCCCGGATTGACGCTCATCACCAGGACGAGGTCGATTTCCTCGAGCACATAATCGAGCATCTTCGCCGGGGTCGCCGGGTTGAGCGACACGCCGGCGCGCTTGCCGAGCGCCTTGATCGCCTGGATCGTCCGGTGGAGGTGCGGCCCCGCCTCAGGATGAACCGTGATCGTGTCGGCCCCGGCATCCGCGAAGGCCTGCAGATAGGCGTCGACCGGAGAGATCATCAGATGGACGTCGAACGGCTTCGTCGTGTGCGGGCGGAGAGCTTTCACCACCCCCGGCCCGATGGTGAGGTTCGGCACGAAATGGCCGTCCATCACGTCGATATGAATCCAGTCGGCGCCGGCCGCGTCGATCGCGCGGACTTCCTCGCCGAGGCGGGCGAAATCGGCGGACAGGATGGACGGGGCGATGCGGACCGGCTGCTGCATGGCCCAAGCCTAAACGGGCGCGATTCGCGCGGCAAGGAAGGCAGGGGGATTTATCCCCCGCTTCGAACGAACCGAGCGATGAAGAAGCTGTCGGCTCCGCCTTGGTCCTCGAACAGGCCCGGGAGGAGCCGGACGAACCCGTCAGGCGACGTCGCAAGCTGCTCCGGCAATTCACCGCCTATCGGCGGCGCGACCCTGAAGTCGCTGCGCTCGGCGAGGAATGCGCGGGCGACCTCCTCGCCTTCCTGGGGTTCGAGCGAGCATACCGAATAAACGAGCGTGCCGCCGGGCGTCAGCCAGTCGGCGGCGCGGCGAAGCATCCCGGCCTGGCCTTTGGCAAGGGCCTGGATCGCGGAGGGACGGACCCGATGCAGCACATCCGGATGCCGGCGGAAGATGCCGGTCGCGGAGCAGGGCGCGTCGAGGAGAATGACATCGGCAGGTTCGGGCGGCTGCCATTCGAGCAGGTCTGCCGTCACCACCTCGGCGCGAAGGCCGGTTCGATCGAGATTTTCGCGAAGTCGCGCGAGACGACTTTCCGAGGCATCTACCGCGGTCACCTCATAGCCGGCGGCCGCGAGTTGCATCGTCTTGCCGCCCGGCGCCGCGCACAAATCAAAGGCGCGGCGCCGTTCACCCCGGCCGAGCAGGCGCGCCGGGACGGACGCCGAAAAGTCCTGCACCCACCATTGTCCCTCGCCAAAGCCGGTCATCCCGACGACGGCCTGCCCGCGCGGCAGGCGCAAATGGCCGGGCGCGAAGCTGATGCCTTCGAGCTCGGGCGGCCGCTCAGGCGGGAAGCACAGGTCGAGCGGCGGCGGGGCGGCGATGAGGCGCGCGGCTGACGTCACGACGTCATTTCCCCACGCCTTTCGCCACCGTTCCACCACCGCCGGCGGCAGAGTGGGCAGTTCGGGCAGGGTTGCCTCGCGGCGCATGAGCGCGCCGAACACGCCATGCACTAGTCGGCGCGGCCCGCCTTCGAGCAGCGGCAGCGCGGTGGAGATGGCGGCGTGGGGCGGCGTTCCGAGCACCAAGGTCTGGACCAATGCCATGCGCAGCACCGACCGCGCCTTCGCGTCATCCGGCAGCGGGCGCTGCGTGGCGCTGTCGATCAGTGAATCGAGATCGGGAAGGCGGCGCAGCACCTCGGCGGCGATGGCCAGCGCCAGCGCTCGGTCCTCGGGGCGGCTGAGGCCCCGCCCGGCGCTGTCGAGCGCCGCCTCCAGCGGCAGTCCCTTGCGCAGCGCGGCGTCGAGCAGGCTGAGAGCGGCGCGGCGCGTGGCGGTTCCGGGCGCCGCCGGCGGCTGGTCGGGTCGGCGCTGCGGCCGGCCCCTGTGATTGCGTTCAGCCACGTCTTGTCCGAGCCTCTTTCATGTCCGACATGTGGGGCAACTTCTCGACCTCGCAAAGGACGCCGCATGCCCGCCCAGCGACCGCCGCACGTTCAACGCCCCGCCCACTGGCCCAAGAGCCCGCCCCTGCCCGAGCCGGAGCCGCCCGTCGAGGGCGAAACCGAAAGCGGCGGGCCCAAAGGACTGGAGCCGATCCGCTACGGCGACTGGGAGAATAAGGGAATCTGCTGGGACTTCTGAGGCCGCGTCAGACGACCTCGGCCCGGAGGGGACGCGACAGCAGCGCCTCGACCGCGTCCTTCGCCGAAGCGCTGCCGTCGAGCAGCGCGCAGACCGCTTCGACAATCGGCATTTCGACGCCCCGCTGCTCCGCCACGCGGCGCAGGACCGGCGCGGTGAAGGCGCCCTCGGCCACGGTGCGCCGGTCCGCGAGCAGATCCGCGGCCTTCGCGCCTGCGCCGATGCCTTTGCCGAGGCTGAAGTTGCGCGAATTCGTCGATGTGCAGGTCAACACGAGATCGCCGAGCCCGGCGAGGCCCGCCAGCGTCTCCGGACGTGCGCCGAGAGCCATCCCGAACCGGCTCATCTCCGCAAAGCCGCGCGAGATGAGCGAGGCTCGGGCATTGAGGCCGAGGCCCATGCCCTCGACCACTCCGCAGGCGATCGCCAGCACGTTCTTCACGGCGCCGCCAATCTCGGCGCCGATCACGTCCGAAGAGGCGTAGGTACGAAAGGTCGGCCGCGCGAGCAGCGCCGACAGTTGCCGGGCGAGCGCGATGTCCTCCGCGGCGACCGTCACCGCGGTCGGCAGCCCTGCGGCAACCTCGTGCGCGAAGGTGGGGCCGGACAAGACGGCGATCGCCGAGCCGTCGATCGTCTCTCGGGCGATATCCACCGGAAATTGCAGGCTGCTGGCTTCGATGCCCTTGGCGCAGAAGATCAGCGTCTGACCGCGTCGCGGCAGCTCGCCGAGGACGGAACGGATGAACTGCGTCGGCACCACGACCAGGATCGGGCCGGCCTCGCCCACCCAGGCGAGGTCGCCGGACGCCCTGATCGACTCCGACAGCTGGATTCCAGGCAGGAAAAGGCTGTTTTCCCGGTGCGCATTGATGGAGTCGACCACCTCCGGCTCGCGCGCCCACAGGCGCACCTCCTCGCCGCTGGAGGCCACGACCTGGGCCAGCGCCGTGCCCCATGCGCCGGCGCCGATAACCCCGATGCTCACGCCTTCACCCCCGCGCCGCGCGCCCGTTCCGCCGTCGGATCGAGCGGCCAGCGAGCCCGCGCCGGCACGTCGAGCGGATCGACCAGCCCTGCTTCGAACCGCAGCGCTCCTGCCCAGGCGATCATCGCTGCATTGTCGGTGCACAACCACAGGGGCGGCGCGACGAAGGGCAGGCCGCGGCTCCCTGCCAAATCCTTAAGCGCCGTCCGGATCGGCGTGTTCGCCGCGACTCCGCCGGCGACGACCAGCGCCGTTGCCTGCTGAGCCGCGGTCAAAGCACGCTCGGTGCGGTCGGCGAGGCAGTCGATCACCGCCTTCTGGAACGACGCCGCCAGATCCTCCACGGAATAGCGGCCGGATTCGGCGGCGCGCAGGACCGCGCTCTTGAGGCCCGCGAACGAGAAATGCGGTTCGTCAGAACCGACGAGCGGGCGTGGCAGCGACACCGCCTTCGGATTGCCCGACGCCGCAGCACGCTCGACCGCCGGGCCGCCGGGATAGCCGAGGCCGAGCAGCTTGGCGGTCTTGTCGAAGGCCTCGCCCGCCGCGTCGTCGATCGTGGTGGCGAGCCGGCGATAGGCGCCGACGCCCTCGACCAGCAGCAACTGGCAATGGCCGCCAGATACGAGCAGCAGCAGATAGGGAAAAGCGAGGTCCGGCTCGGTCAGCATCGGCGACAAAGCGTGACCCTCGAGATGATTCACCGCGACGAGCGGCTTGTTCGCCGACAGCGCCAGCGCCTTGGCGGTGACGAGACCCACCATCACGCCCCCGATCAGGCCAGGGCCCGCGGTCGCGGCAATGGCGTCGACGTCCCCAAGGCGCACGCCGGCCTCGTCCAGCGCCTGTTCGACCAGGCGCGGCAGAGTCTCGACATGGGCGCGCGCGGCGATTTCCGGCACGACTCCGCCGAACGGCTGGTGCGCCGCTTCCTGCCCGGCAAGGCAGTGCGCAAGGATCTGGCGGTCGGCCGTCACCAGTGAGGCCGCGCTTTCGTCGCAGCTCGATTCAAGCCCGAGGATCAGGGTCATGCCCTTCCCTGCCACCGGACGAGCCGCTAGCACAAGCCGCGCATGTCCCTTCCACTGTCACGTCCTCTTCGTCTCGGAACCCGCGCGTCCCCGCTCGCCATGGCCCAGGCCCGGCTGGTTGCGGCGGCGCTTCGGATCGCCCATGGTTGGGGCGAGGAGGCGATCGAGATCATCCCAATCAACACCAGCGGCGACATTATCCAGGACCGCCCCCTCGCGGAGGTCGGCGGCAAGGCGCTGTGGACCAAGGAGCTCGACCGCTGTCTGGTCGACGGCCGCACGGACATCTCGGTGCATTCGATGAAGGACGTCGAGACGATCCGTCCGGAGCGGCTGGTGATCGGCGCGATGCTGCCCAGGGCGGATGCGCGCGACCGACTGATTGGCGCCGACAGCCTCGCCGGATTGCCGGACGGCGCCCGCCTCGGCACCTCATCGCCACGGCGCGAGGCGCAGGTGCGGGCGCGGCGGCCGGATCTGGAGGTGATGCTTTTGCGCGGCAACGTGCAGACTCGGCTGGCCAAGCTTGCGCGGAACGAGGTCGACGCGACCTTGCTCGCCGCGGCGGGGCTCGACCGGCTCGGCATGCACGCGATGGGGACGCCGGTCGACGACATGCTGCCGGCGCCGTCGCAAGGCGCAATCGGTATCGAAACCCTTGCCGACAATGACGAGGTTCTGGCTCTGCTTGAGCCGATCGACGATCGGGCGACGCACGATTGCGTGGACCTGGAGCGCGCGTTCCTGCTCGGCGCTGGCGGTGATTGCCATTCCGCGCTTGCGGCTCATGCGGCGCCTGACGGCGAGGCGATCCTGCTCAAGGCCGAGATATTGAGCCCGGACGGGCGCGAAACGGTGGCGGGCGAGCTGCGTTGTGCGGTCGGTGACCACGACCGCGCGGCCCAGCTAGCGCGCGACTTACTGGCGGAGGCGAGCCCGGCGCTCCGCGCGAGATACGCCGCATGACCCCGGCAGCGCTCATCCTCCGCCCGCAGCCGGGAGCGAATGAAACGGCCGACCGGGCCCGGGCGCGCGGTCTCGAGCCGGTCATCGCGCCCCTGTTCACGGTTCGCCCGCTCGACTGGGACCCCCCGTCTCCCGAAGATTTCGACGCGGTGCTGGTGACCAGCGCAAATGCGCCGCGCCAGGCCGGGGAAGCGCTCGCCGCCTTCACTCATCTGCCGGCTTATGCGGTCGGAGACGCCTCGGCAGCCGCAGCGCGTGAGGCCGGCTTCGGCACGGTCCGCATCGGTCCTTCTGACGGCGCCGCGGCAGTCCGTCTGATGGAAGCCGACGGCATCCGCCGCGCCGTCCATTTCACCGCTCCCGAGCCGGCCGAGCTGCCGCGGAGCGAGATCGCGCTCACCCAGGTGCCCGTCTATATTACCCTGCCCGGCGACCGTTTGCCCGACGAGGCGATCGCAGCGGTCAATGCTGGCGCCGTCGTCCTGCTCCACTCCCCCCGCGCCGCCGAGCTGTTCGGCGACCTCATCGACGAGAGACGGTCCATCGCTCGAATCGCGGCGATCAGCGACGCGGCGGCCGCGGCGGCCGGAACCGGTTGGGCCGACGTGGTCGTCGCGTCCGAGCCGCGCGATGACGCGCTCGTCGACGCTGCCGCATCCGTCGCCATCAAGCAGCGCCCGACGCCCCGGCCGACCGCGCCGGCTCTCGAGGCTCCGGCCGTGGCGCCACTGCCGAGAACCCAACCGCGCCGATCCTGGACCGGGCCGCTTGCGCTCGCGCTCGTCGCCTTCCTGCTCGGTCTCGGCGCGATGACATGGCTTCTAACCCGGTGGGAACCGGCCGCCCGCTATCTTGGGATCGTCGCCGAGCCGCAGCAGGTCGCGGCGCCACAACCGCAGACGCCGGTTCAACAGGCTCAACCGCAGGCCCAGCAGCGTCCGAACCGGCGCGATACGATCGTCATCGATCCCGCGGTGGCGCGGCGAGTGGCGGAACTCGAGCAGCGCATTGCCGAGATCGACACGAGCGCCCGCTCGGCCGTAGGCAATGCGGATCGGACAGAGGGACTGCTCATCGCGATCGCCGCCCGCCGCGCGCTCGACCGTGGGGTCGGCCTCGGCTATCTCGAAGGGCTTCTTCGGCAGCGGTTTGGCGCCAGCCAGCCGCAAGCTGTCAATACGATCATCGCGGCCTCGCGCCAGCCGGTGACCTTGCAGCAGCTCCAGGCGGAGCTCGCCGAGATCGGCCCACTGCTGACCGGCGCCGGCCCCAATCGCGGGCTATGGACTGCGCTCAAGCAGGAACTCGCGAACCTGATCATCATCCGCCGCGCCGACACGCCGTCGACCGACCCGCGGGAGCGGCTTCGGCGCGCGACCGACCGGCTGGAAGCGGGGCAGGCCGACGTCGCGCTGGCCGAGGTCATGCGCATGCCGGGCGTTGAGCATGGTCGCGAATGGATCGCGCTGGCTCAGCGCTACATCGCCGCGCGAAAGGCGCTGGACACGATCGAGGTCGCATCCCTGCTCGAGCCGCGCTTGCCGGCCGGCGAGGCCCCGGCGGCCGGAACGTCACCGCCGACAACACCGGCTCCGGGAGCGACGACTCCGCGCTAGATTTCGAGCAGCGCGTAAGGCCGGTTGAAGTGCGACTGCACCACGAACTGCGCGCAGTTATAGACCGGCACCCCGCGCGGGGTCGCACCGCGGTAGCTCCCGCGATGGGCATGGCCGTGGACCACGGCCTTCACGTTGTCGAAGCGATCCACGGCATTGGCGAGCCGCGATGAGCCGAGAAAAGGGAAGATCGGTTCCGGCTCGCCAGCGACCGTCTCGGCGATCGGCGAATAATGGAGCACGGCGACGGTGCGGTCGGTGCGCAGGCTGCGCAGCTGGTTTTCGAGCTTGCGCGCCTCATTGATTGATTCATCGACGAAGGTCTTGATCGCCGGCTCGCCAAAGGCGCCTAGTTCGCCGCGGTCGAAGCCGCCGATGAAGCCTTTGACCCCGGCGAAGCCGACGCCCTCGATCATCGTCGCCTGCTCGTCGAGGATGGTCGCACCCGCCGCCGTCAGGATCCGCGCCACTTCCTCGGGCTGGCCGCATTCATGGTCGTGATTGCCGAGCACGGCGACCACCGGAACGGTGCAGGCGAGAAGATCGGCGGCGAGGATCTCGGCTTCCTTAGTCTTGCCGAAATTGGTGAGGTCGCCGCAGAGGGCCACGACGTCGGCGACTTCCGACATCTCGGCGAAGAGCTCGCGGTAGCGGTGCTCGTCGGTCTCGACCACGTGGAGGTCGCCGATCGCGGCGACCGTGATTGTGCCGTTCGGCGGGGCGGCCTGTTCCTCAGGTCTTTCGCTCATGCTTCTCCTCGATGCCCTTGCCGACGACGTCGGCGAAGCCCCACTCGACGATGTCGGTGATATAGTCGCGCGGGGAGAACAGGCGGCCGCGGCAGATCCGCATCTCGGCCGCCGGCATCTGCGCCTGCGCCTGCAGTCGCTCCATCAGCTCGTCGAACAGCCAGCGCGGGATGCACTCGCGCTCGGTCGGGTAGATGAAGCGGAAATTGAGGATGTGGATGAGGAGCACCTCCCAATAGAGCTCCATCTGGTCGAGCAGCCGCTTCCAGTCGATCTCGTCATGCTTCTTGAGGATGACGTGGGCAACATCCGCGCCATCGTAGCGGTAGCGGTCCTGGAGGAAGAGCTTCGAGAGGATGAACTCGGTCGGCGGGGTGATCCGCACCTGGGTGCCGTACACCTCGACCTCGTAGACCTCCTTGAACCAGTCGTCGGTGATCGGGATCGAGGCGGTCGAGATGTTGTAGATGACGTCGAAGAAGTAGGGCCCCTTCCACACCTTGCCGATCCAGCGCTCGTCCTCGATGGTGATCTCGTAGCCCTGGTTCTTGAAGAAGCTCAGGATCTTCGGCGCGTCCGACGGCTTGCAGAAGATGTCGAGGTCCTTGGTCGGTCGGGCGATGCCGGTGTAGCAGGACAAAGCGTAGGTGCCCGACAGCAGGAACTGGAATCCGTGCTCCTGAAGCAGCTTCAGGCTGTCGACGTAGAACTCCACCGCCTCTGGCGGAGGATCGAAGACCGAGGGGTCGAGGGTGGGAAGCTGGGTCGACATGGAGACCACAGAACGGCGCGCCGCGACAACCGTTCCGCACCCGGATTGGACAGGTGCTCGCAAGCCCCGCTAGAGCCCGCGCCATGGCTCTCGAAGACGTGCGCGCCTTCCTCGCGCAACATGCCCCCGACGTCGCGATCATCGACCAGGGCCGAAGCACCGCGACAGTCGCGGAAGCCGCCGAGACGTTGGGAGTCGAGCCCGGCCAGATCGCCAAGACTTTGTCGGTTCGGCTCGGCGAGGAGGTCGTGCTGATCGTCACCCGCGGCGATGCCCGTCTCGACAACCGCAAGACCAAGGACCAGTTCGGCGTTCGCCCGCGCATGCTGGGCCACGAGGAGACGGAGGCCCTTACTGGCCACCAGGTTGGCGGAGTCTGCCCGTTCGGCCTCAGGGCCGATCTACCGATCTATTGCGACGTCTCGCTGAACGCGTTTGAGACGGTCTTCCCCGCCGCCGGCTCCCGCACCGCCTCGGTCGAGATCACGCCGCATCGCCTCGCGCGCATCACAAAGGCGCGCTGGGTCGACGTGTGTCAGCCACCGGTCTGACGCCTCACGTCTTCAGTGAGTGAAAATTGGAGCGGGCGAAGGGATTCGAACCCTCGACCCCAACCTTGGCAAGGTTGTGCTCTACCCCTGAGCTACGCCCGCTCGGCATGTGCCGCCCGAGAGAGCGGCTGAGGTAAGGCGGCGGCTGCTAACAAAAGGGCGGCGGGGGCGCAAGCCCTCGGAGACAGGAAAATCGCGGCCTTGGCAGACTAGCCGTTCATCCCACATAGGAGCCCGAAGACGCGAGCTTTCGGAGAATCAGACGTGGCGACATTGGGCTTGAGCGCGGCCGAACGCGAGGCGGTGGAGGCGTTCCGCCGTGACGTCGTCGAGCCGAGCATGACCTCGCTGGTGATCCTCGATTTCTGGGCGGAATGGTGCGGCCCGTGCCGCCAGCTCACGCCCGTCCTTGAGAAGGTCGCCGACGAATATGCCGGCAAGGGCGTCAAGCTCATCAAGGTCAACGTCGATGAGAACAAGTTCATCGCGGCGCAATTCCGCATCCAGTCGATCCCGACCGTCTATGCCCTCTTCCAGGGCCAGCCGGTCGCCGACCTCACCGAAGCGCGCACCGAATCGTCGTTGAAGCGAATGCTCGACCAGATCCTCGCGCAACTCCCGATCCAGGGCGACGAGCAGCAGGCGCAGGCGCAGCTTGAGCCGCTGATTGAGATGGGGGAGGCGGTTCTCGCCGAAGGCGATGGCGAGCGGGCCGTCGGTATCTTCACCCAGCTGCGCGACATGGCCCCCGACAATGCGGCGGTGATCTCCGGCCTGGTGCGTGCGCTGATCGCCGCGGGCCGAGCGGAGGAAGCCAAGCCGCTCCTCGACGACCTGCCCGAATCGCTCGCCAACGACCCGGCAATCGCCCGCGCCCGCTCCGCCCTGGAGCTGGCAGCCGCGGCTCCGGCCGGCGACGATGCCGAGCTCGAGCAGCGCGTCGCTGCGAACGGCGACGATCATGAGGCGCGCTTCGACCTCGCCGGCGCCAAACTCGCGCGAGGCGACCGCGACGGCGCCGCCGACCAGCTGCTCGAGATCATCCGCCGCGACCGCGACTGGAATGACGGCGCGGCGCGCAAGCGGCTTCTCCAGATGCTCGAGGCGATCGGCCTCGAGGATCCCTGGGCCGCGGCGCAGCGCCGGCGTCTCTCCGCCATCCTGTTCGGCTGAGCATGTCGCGGAAGCTGATGCGCGTTCCGGTATTCCCGCTGGCCGGCGCGCTGCTGTTTCCGCGCGGCCACCTGCCCCTTCACATCTTCGAGCCGCGCTATCGCGAGATGGTCAAGGACGCGATGGCCGGCGACCGGCTGATCGCCATGGTCCAGCCGCGTGACGGCGCCGAGCCACCGGCCCTGTTCGATGTCGGTTGCCTCGGCCATATCTCGGAATGCGAGGCCCTTGAGGACGGCCGCTACAACATTGTCCTCGAAGGGCTTGGGCGGTTCCGGATCGCCCGCGAGGCGAAGGCCGAGACGCTCTACCGTCAGGTCGAGATCGACCGGGACGCGTTCGACGATAGCGAGGACGACGAACCTCTCGGAATCGCCCAGCGTGCGGAACTCGAGCAGGAAGCGCGGCGCTACGCCGATTCGCTGGGTTACGGAGTCAATTGGGAGGCGGTCTCGCGCCTCGACGACGAATCGCTGGTCAACGGTATCGCCCAGATCGCTCCGCTCGACGTCGGCTCGAAGCAGGCGCTTCTCGAAGCTGACGGTCTCGCGCCGCGCGCCGACCTCCTCGTCCAGTTCATGCAGTTCCAGCGCATGGCCCCCGGCGGCGCCGACGCCGCAGAGACGATTCAGTAAGCGTCGCTAGATCGGCAGTCCGCGCAGGAGCAGCGGCAGCTCGCCGGATTCACCGCGCGCTTCAGCCATCAGCCGGTCCTTCAGCGGCGCGATCCGGTCGATCAGGCCCATTCCGAAGCGGCGCAGCGCCGAGGCGGTGCGGCCCGGCACGCCATAGATCCGCGTTAGACTGTCGGTGGCGAGCGCGACCGAGAAGGAATCGAGGCTGCGCCAGCGCTGGTAGCGATCGAGCAACTGCGCGTCGCCGAGATCGAGCCCCAGGCGCGCGCCTTCGACCAGCACCTGGGCAAGCGCGGCCGCGTCGCGGAAGCCGAGATTGAGGCCTTGGCCCGCGATTGGATGGATCCCGTGGGCTGCATCCCCGACGAGGGCGAGGCGAAGGTCGGTGATCTGCGCGGCATGATGGAAACCCAACGGGTAGGTCCAGCGCCGGCTTCCCATCTCGACCCGGCCGAGAGCGCCGCCCATCTTCTTCTCAAGCTCGGCGGCGAAGGCGCGGTCGGACAGTCCCATATAGGCGGGACCGTCGGCGGCCGACACCGACCACACGATCGCTGAGCGATGACGCCCTTCCTCATCGTCGAGCATCGGCAGGATCGCGAACGGGCCCGCCGGATAGAAAATCTCGTAAGCGACGTTCTCGTGCGGCCGCTCGTGGCGGACCGTCGTGACCATCGCCGAATGATCATATTGCCAGCGGGCGAGCGGGATGTGCGCCGCTTCGCGCGTGGGAGAATTGCGCCCCTCCGCACCGATCAGAAGTGACGCCATGACGGCGCGCCCGTCGGTGAGAGCCGCACGGACACCCGCTTCGTCGCGCACAACCTCGCCGGTACGGGCCGGGGCGATGACGGTGATGTGCTCGCACTCGGCAGCGGTCTGCTGGAGCGCCTGCCGGATCAGCCGGTTCTCGAACATGATCCCGAGCGGGTCCGCGTCGCCGTCGTCGCCGAGGCTTCCGCGGCTCGGATCGAAGGTGAGGCTTCCCGGAGCAAGGCCGTCGCTGACGCGAATCGTGCGGATCGGGCAGCCATGCGCCTCGATCTTCTCGCCGACCCCGATCGCCTGCAGCATCCGCCAAGACGAGCTCGACACCGCCGTGGTCCGGCCGTCGAATGCGGGAGCGATCTGCGATGCCGGCTCGGCCGCGTCGACCACGATGGTGGTGACGCCATTGCGGCTGAGGGCAATGGCGAGGCTGAGGCCGACCAGGCCGCCGCCGAGGATAAGGACGTCTGCGCGCTCCATTTTTCCGCCCTAGCGATGCAAGCGTGCAACGCCAAGCGCTTGACCGCGGAGTCACGCAGGGCGCATGAGAGACACAGCGGGAACATTTGAGGCACGGGCATGGCGAGTGTGGCTTCGCGCGCCGGCCGGAACACCGGGTTGGCAGTGAGTGAGGGCCGCTTCAAGCGAGCGGCGCGACGCATTGGCGTCATGCTGCTGGGCATGGCGCTGAGCGCGGCTGCGCTCGCGATCCTCGCCGCCCTGATCAGCTACCGGCCGAGCGACCCGTCAATGAACACGCGTTCGGGCGGCGCGGTGCAGAACGTGCTGGGCGCGCCCGGCGCGTGGACCGCTGACCTGCTGCTGACCCTCGTGGGACCGCTCGCGGCGTTGCTCCTGCCGTTGCTTCTGCTCACCGGCATTCGCCTCGCGCGCGGCGCGGGCGCCGGGCCGTGGGGGCGCTCCTTCTGGCTGACCCTCGGCGGCATCTTCCTCGTCGGAACGTCGGCGAGCCTGCTCGTCGGCGGAGCGATCAACGGCCTTCCGGCGGGCTGGGGCGGAGCGATCGGCCTCGGCCTTGCGGGTCTCGTCGATCTCGGCCTCGGCTATGCCGGCACGCCCGACGTCGTGGCGCCGTTCCGCCTCGCCATCGCAGTGCTCACCGCGTTCGGCGGCCTCATCCTGTGCTTCTTCGGCCTCGGAGTGACCGCGGAGGAATGGCGCTGGGTGCTGGAGCGGCGCGAGCGGGCGGCGCCCCCGGCTGAGGACTATGACGATTTCGACGTGGACGAGGAGGAAGCCGAGCTCGACGAGCGCCCCGAGCGCAAGTCCCGCAAGCCCATCGTCCGCACCCCCGAGCCGCGCCAGACCATCATCGGTGACCGACCGAGCGCGCCCGATCCGAACGGCCGCGGCCGCGCCCGTCAGCGCCCGCTCGCCCTCGGCGACACCTACCAGCTGCCGCCGCTCGACCTGTTGAAGCCGCCGCCGCCCGCGACCGGCGGAACGCTCGACAAGGCGGCACTGGAGCGAAACGCCCGCCTGCTCGAATCCCTGCTCGAGGACTTCTCGGTCCGGGGCGAGATCGTCGAGGTTCGCCCCGGCCCCGTCGTCACCATGTACGAGCTCGAGCCGGCGCGCGGCGTGAAGGCAAGCCGAGTCATCAGCCTCGCCGACGACATCGCCCGCAACATGTCGGCGCTATCTGCGCGCGTCGCGACGATCCCCGGCCGGAGCGTCATCGGCATCGAATTGCCCAACGCGCGCCGCGAGATGGTCGCCCTTTCCGAGCTGATCGCCAACCCGGCCTTCGAGGACCATGTCGCCCAGCTTCCGATCGTGCTCGGCAAGAACATCGCCGGCGACCCCGTCGTCGCCGACCTCGCGCCGATGCCTCACCTGCTGGTCGCGGGCACGACCGGCTCGGGCAAGTCGGTCGGCCTCAACTGCATGATCCTGTCTTTGCTCTACCGGCTGACGCCCGAGCAGTGCCGGATGATCATGATCGATCCGAAGCACCTCGAGCTCAGCATCTACGAGGACATTCCGCACCTCCTCGCCCCGGTCGTCACCGAGCCGGGCAAGGCGATCCGCGCGCTGAAGTGGACCGTCGAGCAGATGGAGGAGCGCTACCGGATGATGGCCTCGGTCGGCGTCCGCCAGCTGTCGAGCTTCAACGCCAAGATCCGCGAGGCCAAGCAGAAGGGCCAGACGCTCGGCCGCCGGGTCCAGACCGGCTACGACCAGGAAACCGGCCAACCAAAATACGAGATGGAGGAGCTGGAATACGACGTCCTGCCGCAGATCGTGGTCGTCGTTGACGAGCTCGCCGACCTGATGATCACTGCCGGCAAGGAGGTCGAGTTCCTCATCCAGCGCCTCGCTCAGAAGGCGCGCGCCGCGGGCATCCACCTGATCATGGCGACCCAGCGCCCGTCGGTCGACGTCATCACCGGGGTCATCAAGGCCAACCTGCCGACCCGCATCAGCTTCGCGGTCACCTCGAAGATCGACAGTCGAACCATCCTCGGCGAGCAGGGCGCCGAGCAGCTGCTCGGCAAGGGCGACATGCTCTACATGCCGGGCGGCAAGCAGATCGCCCGGGTTCACGGCCCGTTCGTGTCCGACGACGAGGTCCGCGCCGTTGCCGATTTCTGGCGCGCGCAGGGTCATCCCGATTATGTCCAGGCAGTCACCGAGGAGCCCGAGGACGGCGGCTATCTCTTCGAGGGGCAGCCGACCGGCGAGGACGACGCCGAGACCCAGCTCTACCGCAAGGCGATCCAGATCGTCGCCGAAGCCCAGAAGGCGTCGACCTCTTACCTCCAGCGCCAGCTCCGCGTCGGCTACAACAATGCCGCGCGCCTCATCGAGCGAATGGAGAAGGACGGCATCGTCTCCGCCCCCGACCATGTCGGCCGCCGCGAAGTCCTGATCGACACCGACGGCCGACCCCTGAGCTGATCGCGGGCGGAACGATCGGGTTCACCGGACATTCAACGCGGATCGCCCATTGCGGCGCCCAAATCCTGAAACAGGACGGAGTAGATTTTCGATGATGTTCTTGCGTGCGCTTGCGCTGACTGCCGCGCCGCTCGGCCTTGCCGCCACGGCCGCCCTCGCGCCCGTGCCGGCCGTCGCCCAGCAGAACGGGCTCGCCGAGGTCCAGGCGCATCTCCGCGCCATCAACAGCATGACCGCCAACTTCTCGCAGACCGACGCGCGCGGCCGCACCCTGACGGGTACGCTGGCGCTGAAGAGGCCGGGCAAGATCCGGTTCGAGTATCGCGGCGTGCGCATGCTGGTCGTGGCCGACGGCACCCGCCTCAATTTCCTCGATTACGACGTCGGGCAGCAGCAGAGCTGGCCGATCAGCGACTCTCCGCTGTCGGTGCTTCTCAACCCCAACCGCGATCTGTCGCAATATGCGCGGGTGATCCGCAACGACGGCAACACGCTGATGGTCGAGGCGCGCGATCCGCGCCGCCGCGAGTTCGGCCGCATCACCCTCGCTTTCGCTCGCAACGGCAGCGGTCCGGGCGGGCTGACCCTCACGGGTTGGAACGCTCTCGATGCCCAGAACAACCTCACCCAGGTGCGGCTGACCGGCCAGCGCTACAACGTGCCGGTGGCGGACAGCCTGTTCCGCTTCGAGCCTGCGCGAGGCCGTGGACCGAGGCGCTAGAGCGATGAATCGGCAGGCTTCATTCATCGGCGCGACAGGAAGCTTAGCCTAATAATACACCTATCGATTGCGGAAGGCCGGCTTCGGGTTTTCCCCCTGTTGCTCGAAGCGGTCCAGGCAATCGACCTCGCGTCGAACAACGCTTGGTGGCCCCCGCTCCACGCCCCCGGAGCGGGGGCCTTTGCGTGTCTGGGCCCCACCCGCTACAGCCGAGCCAATGCCTGAACGCCGCATCAAGATCGCCACCTGGAACATCAACTCGGTCCGGGCCCGGACTCACATCGTCGAGCGCTTCCTCACCGAGGAGGCGCCAGACGTGCTGTGCCTTCAGGAGACCAAGGTCCAGGACGGCGAATTCCCGTTCGAGATGTTCCGCAAACTGGGCTACGAACATATCGTCATCCGCGGCCAGCGAATGCACCACGGTGTCGCCACGATTAGCCGCATCCCCATGCGAGAAGAAGAACGCCACGACTGGCAAGCCAACGGCGAGGCGCGTCATGTCGGCGTCCAGCTCGAATGCGGCTTCCGGCTCGAGAACGTCTATGTCCCCGCCGGCGGCGACATCCCCGACCGCGACCTGAACGTGAAGTTCGGCCAGAAGCTCGACTTTATCGAGCGCATGACCCGCTGGTCGGAGGAGTGCCGTATCCCGACGGTGCTCGTCGGCGACCTCAACGTCGCGCCGCTCGAATGCGACGTGTGGAGTCACAAGCAGCTGATCAACGTCGTCAGCCATACGCCGATCGAGGTCGAGGCGTTGACGGGGCTCCAGGCGAGCAATGAATGGGTCGATCTCGGCCGCCACTTCTTCCCCGCGCCGCAGCGGCTTCACACCTGGTGGAGCTACCGCTCGCCCGACTGGACCAGGAACGACCGGGGCCGTCGCCTCGATCATATGTGGGCGACGAAGGACGTCGCCGCCCAGGCGGTCGCGCACAAGGTGTTCGAGCCGTGCCGCGCCTGGCTCAAGCCGTCGGACCACGTCCCGCTGACCACCGAGTTCGTGGTGTGAGCGAGGGGCGCGACGTCGCCCGAGCGATTGACGCGCTCCGGCGCGGCTGGCCGATCGCCATCGACGGTGTCCGCTTCCTCGCCATCGAGACCGCCGATCCTGGTGCTCTCGCCGAATTCGACGGCGATGCGCCGGCCGACCTTCTCATTTCCGGCAATCGCGCCGCGACGCTCAAGCTGATCAACCAGCTCAACGCCGCAGAACCGGCCGATCCCGTCCTGATCAAGCGCTCGCCCTGGGTCGACTTCGATACGGCCGTCGCGGTTGCCGATCCGGCACTCGACCTCTCGACGCCGTTCAAGGGACCGTTCACCACCCAGCCCCTTCGCGCGCCGCAAATTGCGCGGGCGGCATTGCGGCTGGCGCGCCTCGCCGGCTTGCTCCCCGCCATGTTCACCAGCCGCGACGGCGCTGCCGAGGTCGAGATTTCCTCGGAGGCGGTCGAGACCTACGCGCACAAGCCGCGCGTTCGCATTGCCGCCCGCGCCCACCTGCCGAGCCGCTACGGGGAAGGAGCCGAGATCGTCGCCTTCCGAAGCGATGACGACACCAGCGAGCATGTCGCCTTGCTGATCGGCGCGCCCGACGGCCGGCCGCCGCTGGTCCGCATTCATAGCGAGTGCCTGACCGGTGACGCGCTCGGGTCGCTCAAATGCGACTGCGGGCCGCAGCTCGATGGCGCGCTGGCGGAAATCGCCCGGTCAGGCTGGGGAATCCTCCTCTATCTGCGCCAGGAGGGACGGGGCATTGGCCTCATAAACAAGCTCCGCGCCTACGCACTCCAGGACCAGGGATTCGACACCGTCGACGCCAACCTGCGCCTGGGCTTTGCCGACGACGAGCGCGACTTTGCGGTAGCGGCGAGCATCCTGTCGGCGCTCGGCCAGGGCGAGGTGCGCCTGCTCACCAACAATCCCCGCAAGGTCGACGGGCTCGAGGCGCTTGGGGTCAAGGTGAGGGAGCGCGTTCCTCACCAGGTTCCCACCAACCCTCACAATGAGGCCTATCTGGCCACCAAGCGCGACCGTAGCGGGCATCAGCTCTAGGCGGCTTTCGATCGTTGCCCAAACAAGGCCGTGCCGATGCGGACATGGGTGGCTCCGATCATCACTGCGGTCGGATAGTCGGCGGTCATGCCCATGCTGAGCGCCGGAAGATGATGGCGTCGGCCATGCTCCGCGAGAAGAGCGAACCAGGGCGCCGGCTCGAGGTCGGCAGGCGGGATGCACATCAATCCGATGATCGGCAATCCCGCTTCGCGCGCTTCGTCCAGAAGGCCGGGAATCTCCGCGACGCTGCAGCCGCCTTTCTGCGCCTCCTCCGCAAGGTTCACCTGGAGAAAGCAATCGGCGCGCCGACCGGACTTGCCGGCAGCCCGGGCGAGCGCCTGGATCAGGGATGAGCGATCCACGGAGTGGATGACGTCGAACAGCTCCGCAGCCTCTTCTGCCTTGTTGGACTGGAGCTGGCCGACCAGGTGCAGCCGAACGTCGGTATAGCGCGCCTTCAGTTCGGGCCATTTGGCCGCGGCTTCCTGCACCCGGTTCTCGCCGAAAGCGCGCTGTCCAGCCTCGATCAGCGGCACGATTGCCTCGGCCGGATGAGTCTTCGAAACGGCGATAAGAGTGACCTCGTCGCTCTTGCGATTGGCGAGCCGCGCTGCATCGGCGATCGTGCGGAGCACGTCGTCCAGCCGGTCCTGAACTGATGAATCCGTCATTGCCGCTGCTATAGGCAGGCCCATGCCCGCTCGCCAGCCTCTGCCCCGAGCCTGGCTCGTCACCGACGAGCGCCACGGTGACGAGTTTCTGCCCGCGGTCGAGCGGCTGCCGTTCGGCTCGGGCATCCTGTTTCGCCACTACAGCCTCGCCGAGGGTGAGCGCGGCGCGCTGTTCCGGGATGTCCGCACCGTCGCGCGCCGCCGTGGTCACCTCCTGCTGCTGGCTGGAACGCCGACGCTGGCGCGACGCTGGGGCGCCGACGGCTGGCACGGTAGGGGACGCGGCGGCGGGCTGCACAGCGCTTCGGTGCACGATCTCGCCGAGGTGCGCGCCGCGGAGCGGGCGGGCGCGTCAATCCTGTTCGTCTCCCCCATCTACCCCACCCGCTCGCATCCCGGATCGCCGACGCTCGGCGAGGACGGCTTCGCACGGCTGGCGCACCGTACGGAGCTGCCGGTCATCGCATTGGGCGGAATGAATCGGAACCGCGCGCGCAGATTGATGGCGCTTGGGGCTTATGGCTGGGCGGCGGTGGACGCCTGGCTGGCTTAGAAGCGGATCGCCGTGCCGATATAGACGGCCTGGCTGTCGCGGCGTTCGTCGCGGGCGAGCGGCTCGAGGCGGTCGCGCGACACGCGATAGCGCAAGCCGCCGGTGACATCGAGGTTGCGCGCGATTGAGTAGGATCCGCCGACGTCGAGCGAATAGGCGCGGTCGTCGCCGACGATGCGCTCGACGCCCTCAGCCCGCTCGGCGCCGACCTGGACCCGGCCGGTCAGGCGGCGATTGGCCTGATATTCCGCGCCGATCCGCGTCGATTCGCGGCTGCCCAGAGCTGCCGAATCGTTGCTTCGGGCGACGTCGCCGGTGATGGCGAAACGACGCCAGCCGACCGAGACGCCGAGATTGTAGGAGCTGGGCGTGATTTGCGTGCCCGTCGCGGCCGCCGCCAATGTGGTGGTGCGGAGCCGCTCCGGCGCGTTGACGCCCGGCCGGACGCGGACGGCGACGCGAACGGCGCGGCTGCGCTCATCGGGCGTGGCAGCCGGCGTGAAGCGGAAGGCGGTGTCGGCGCTGCTCACCCGCCGACTGGCGAGCATCGCGGCGAGTCGCGGGTCGCGCACCGCCGGCGTGAAGGTGCCGATGACGCGCTCAGGGGCGGGCGCCGCCCGATTCTGGTTGCGCTGGGCTTCACCGATCGCGGGCACGGCCAAGGAGATGGCGAGCAGCGACACGCCGCCGGCCAATCCCAATGTCCACGCTCTGAGCAAACCCGGTGCTCCCATAACCGTCCCGATCTAGTCGCTTCGTAACGCACAATCCAGCGAAGCGCCCGACGTTAACCCGGATTCATTTCGGCTGTTGCAACATCTCCACAAACAAAAGGTGATTCTGGACAGGTTTCATCGATTAACCGGTGCCTCGGCGCGACCGAGTAACGCTTGCCGGTTGCGCGGGCCTCTCTATAACGGCGCTCGAAGTAGCAAGTTGCCGAGGACCTCCCGATGAATCGCGTTTTCCCGATCGGTGTCGCCATGATCGGCGCTGCCCTGCTCAGCGCCTGCGGTGGCGGACGCGCTGCTGGACCGACCATAGCGCCTGCGACACTCACCCAGATCGGCGTGAATTCCTATCTGTGGCGGGCTTCGCTGGACACCGTCTCCTTCGCTCCGATCGCTCAGGCTGATTCGAACGGCGGCGTCATCGTCACCGATTGGTACGTGAACCCCGCCGATCCGAGCGATCGGGTCCGGGTCTCGGTCGCGATCCTCGATGCAACCCTTCGTGCCGACGCCCTCCGCGTCTCGGCCGCCCGCCAGCGTCTTCAGAACGGCACCTGGGTTGACGCTCCGGTCGCCGCAGCCACCGTTCAGCGGCTCGAAGAGATCATCCTGACCCGCGCCCGTGACCTGCGACGCGCCGCCCGCGGATAAGCTTTTTTCCTCATGACGGCCCAGCGTTTCAACCCGCTCAAAGCCGACGCGCACTGGCAGAAAGTCTGGGAGGAACGGGCGACGTTCCGGGCCCGTGACGATTCGGCCAAGCCGAAGGCCTATATCCTCGAGATGTTCCCCTATCCCTCGGGGCGCATCCACATGGGGCACGTCCGCAACTACACGATGGGCGACGTCCTCGCCCGCTATCGGCGGATGAACGGCTTCGAGGTGCTCCACCCGATGGGGTGGGACGCCTTCGGAATGCCGGCCGAGAATGCCGCGATGGAGAAGAAGGTCCATCCGGGCAGCTGGACCTGGGACAATATCGCGACGATGCGGGCGCAGCTGAAGCGGCTTGGCTTCGCGCTCGACTGGTCGCGCGAGCTCGCGACCTGCCATCCCGATTATTACGGCCAGGAACAGGCGCTGTTCCTCGACATGCTGGCGGCCGGCCTCGTCTATCGCAAGGAGAGCGAGGTCAACTGGGACCCCGTCGACATGACCGTGCTCGCCAACGAGCAGGTGATCGACGGCCGCGGCTGGCGCTCGGGCGCCCTGGTCGAGCGCCGCAAGCTCAACCAATGGTTCCTCAAGATCACCGATTTCGCCGACGAGCTGCTTGAAGGCCTTGATGGCCTCGATCGCTGGCCGGAAAAGGTTCGCCTGATGCAGGAGAACTGGATCGGCAAGAGCCGCGGCATGAAGTTCCGCTTCGCGATCGAAGCGGAAAAGAAGGGCGACATCGACTCGATCGAGGTGTTCACCACCCGGCCGGACACGATCTTCGGGGCGAGCTTCGTCGCGCTGTCGCCGGACCATCCGCTTGCGCAGCAGTATGCGGCGCGCTCACCGGAAGTCGCTGAGTTCATCGCGCGCTGCAAACGAGGGGGCACCACGGCTGCCGAGCTTGAGACGGCAGAAAAGCTTGGTCTGGAAATCGGCGAAGCGATCCACCCGCTCGACCCCGACTGGGAGCTGCCCGTCTTCATCGCGAACTTCGTGTTGATGGACTATGGCACCGGCGCGATCTTCGGCGTGCCGGCGCACGATCAGCGCGATTTCGAGTTCGCGACCAAATATGGACTCGACATCCGCCGCGTCGTCGCTCCCAGCGCTGCCGATGCCGACAAGCCGGTCACGGGGGAAGCCGAGACCGGCGACGGAATTCTGGTCAACTCGCGCTTTCTGGACGGCAAGAGCGTCGAAGCGGCGAAGGCGGCGGTCATTGCCCGGGCCGAAGCGGAAGGCTGGGGGGAGGGAACTGTCGCTTGGCGCCTCAGGGACTGGGGCGTTTCGCGCCAGCGTTACTGGGGCACGCCAATCCCGATCATCCATTGCGAGGCGTGCGGCGTGGTGCCGGTGCCGCGCGACCAACTTCCGGTCGTTCTTCCGGAGGACGTCAGCTTCGACGTGCCCGGCAATCCGCTCGACCGCCACCCGACCTGGAAGAACGTATCCTGCCCGTCCTGCGGCGGAGCGGCGCGGCGCGAGACCGACACGCTCGATACGTTCGCCGATTCCTCCTGGTACTTCATCCGCTTCGCCAGCCAGCCAGCGGACCGTCCGTTCGATCCCAAGGTCGCTGCGCACTGGCTGCCCGTCGACCAGTATATTGGCGGGGTGGAGCACGCGATCCTTCACCTGCTCTATGCCCGTTTCTGGACTCGCGCCCTCCAGCGCATGGGGCAACTCGACATCGCCGAGCCGTTTGCGGGCCTGTTCACTCAGGGCATGGTGACTCATGAGACCTATCGTTCGCTCGACGGCCGCTGGCTGTCACCGGACGAGGTCGAGGTCGGCACCGAAGGCATCATCGAGACGGCGACCGGCACCGGTGTCGAGACCGGCCGGGTCGAGAAGATGTCCAAGTCCAAGAAGAACACCGTCGATCCGGAGCCGATCGTCGAGCAGTACGGCGCGGACGCCGTGCGCTGGTTCATGCTTTCGGACAGCCCGCCCGAGCGCGACCTGGAATGGAGCGAATCCGGTATCGAAGGTGCCTGGCGGTTCGTTCAGCGGCTGTGGCGGATCGCCGGCAGCAGCGGTGAGGGCGAGGGCCGCGACCCGGGGCTGGACCGCAAGCTCCACCAGACGATCGCCTCGGTGGGCGCCAATATAGAGGCGCTCGCCTTCAACAAGGCGGTGGCGAACCTCTACGAGCTTGCGTCGGCCATCGATAAAGCCGGACCTTCCGCTTCGAAGCACGAAGCCGCGGTCGCCATGCTCAAGCTCGTCGCACCGATGGTGCCGCACGTGGCGGAGGAGGCGTGGGCGGCGCTCGGCCAGGAAGGGCTGATTGCCGACTCATCCTGGCCGCAAGCCGATCCGGCCTTGCTGGTCGACGACCAGGTCACCATCGCGGTGCAGGTCAACGGCAAGCTGCGCGACACGCTGACGGCGCCGAAGGGCGCGCCGAAGCAAGCACTGGAGGAAATGGCGTTGGCGTCAGAGAAGATCGCCCGGGTCCTGGAGGGCAAGCCGCCACGCAAGATCATCGTCGTGCCCGACCGCTTGGTGAACCTGGTCGCATGAGGCGGGCGCTGCCCTTGCTGGCCGCGGCTCTCCTTACGGGCTGCACGCTGCAGCCCCTCTATCCGGGCGGAAGCCGGTCCCAGGTGTCGCAAGCGCTTCGCTCGATCAGCGTCGCGCCGATCCCGGGGCGCGCCGGCTATCATGTTCGCGGCGCTCTTGTTGACCGGATGGGCGAGCCATCGGGTCCGGTGCGCTACCGGCTCGAGGTCGAGCTCGACGACCGGATCACCGGCTTCGGGATTCGGCTCGACGACGCCGTGACTCGCGAGCGACGGACTCTTCGCGCCCGCTACCGCCTTGTCGAGGCCCAGCGCGGGACCGTGGTGCTCGACGCCACCGCCGGCTCGGACGCCGGGATCGACGTGGTCGGCTCCGAATATGCCACCGTCGCGGCCGAGCAGACGGCGCTCGAGCGGCTGTCGATCGAAGTCGCCGAGCAGATCATCTCGCGGGTCGCGCTCTACGCGAGTCGGACACCGGCGGCGCGGTGAAGGCGACCAAGCCGCAGCTGGAAAAGGCGCTCGCCGCTCCCGTCAACGTCCGCCTGTTCCTGTTCCACGGCCCCGACGACGCCGGCAGCCGGGCGCTGGCGCGGCGACTTGCAATCTCGGTCGGATCGGACGCTGAGCGCGTCGATATCGCAGGGTCCGAGCTCAAGTCGGATCCCGCGCGGCTCTCGGACGAGGCCGCGTCGATCTCGATGTTCGGCGGCGCTCGCTACGTGCTCGTTGACCCCGCCGGCGATGAAAGCACGGAAGCCGTCTCCGCCCTGCTGTCTGCGCCCGCGGCGGGCAACCCGGTCGCCCTCGTCGCCGGCAATCTCAAGGCCTCCTCGTCGCTGCTGAAGATGGTCTTGGCGAGCCCCGCGGCGATCGCTTTCGCGAGCTATCTCCCCGACGCGCGCGACTGGGACCGGATGGTGAGCGACATCGCCCGCAATTTCGGCCTCCACACCCGCCCCGACGTTGCACAGCGCATCGCTGAGGCCGCCGGCGGCAATCGCGCGCTGGTCGAGCAGGAGATGGCCAAATTCGCTGCCTATCTCGATGCCGAGCCGGGCCGCGCGACGCCCCTAGATCACGACGTTATCGACGCGGTCGGCGCGGCTCGGGAGGAGGGTGATCCCGGCCAATTGGTTGACCGTGTGTTCGATGGCGATCCCAAGGGTGCGCAGACCGAGCTTCAGCGGCTTCATGCCGAAGGCGCGGAAGGGATCGTGCTGCTTCGGTCCGCGCTTCGCAGAGCGTTGCTGCTAGCCAAGCTGCGCGCCCGAGTCGAGAAAGGCGAGAACGCCTCATCGGTCATCGCGGCCCAGGGCAAGGCCTTGTTCTGGAAGGAGAAAGACGGCGTGGAAAGGCAGCTGCGAGCATGGCCGGCGGAGCGGCTTGCACGCTGCGTGCGCCGGCTGAGCGAAGCCGAGCGTGCCGTGAAGCGGGCCGGAGCGCTCGGACCGGTCTCGGCCGATGCGGAATTGCTGGAGATAGCGCGCCTGGCGCGGCCGCGCGCCTAGATCAGATCTCGCCGCCGGTCAGACGCTGGCACAGCATGTCGAGCTGATCGAGGTTCGAATATTGCAGTGCCAGGGTGCCGCCATTGCCCGCATGGCGGACCGTTACTCCGACTCCGAGCAGTTCACTGAGCTGGCGTTCCAGCGCGGCGATGTCGGCGTCGATCGGAGCCGAGCTGGACGCCTTGCGCGACTTCGGCTTGTTCGCCTGGGCCAGCTTCTCGGTCTCGCGAACGGAGAGGCCGCGGCTCACCACCTCCTGCGCCAATGCCGATGGGTCAGATGCCCCGGCGATCGCACGGGCGTGGCCCATGCTCAGCCGACCGTCTACCACCATCGCCTGCACGTCAGCGGGAAGTTCTAGCAATCTCAACAGGTTAGCGACGTGGCTGCGCGACTTGTGGACGAGCTTGCCAAGCTCTTCCTGGGTGTGGCCGAAATCGGCCATGAGCCGCGAATAAGCCTGCGCTTCCTCGATCGCGTTGAGGTCCGCGCGCTGGATATTCTCGATCAGCGCGACCTCGAGCGTTTCCTCGTCGCTGAACTCGCGGACGATTGCGGGGACTTCGTGAAGCCGTGCCTTCTGGGCCGCGCGCCAGCGGCGCTCGCCCGCGACGATCTGGAAACGGTGGCCGTGCGGGCGGACGACGATCGGCTGGATGACTCCGCGCTGCTGGATCGACTCGGCGAGCTCGGCGAGCGCGGATTCGTCGAAATGGCGGCGCGGCTGGCCCGGATGCGGTTCGATGCTGGCGACGGGGATCTGCTGAACTGAACCGCGCGTCGAGCCGCTAACCGGCGTCTCCTGCACGACCTCGCCGAGCAGTGAGGACAGACCTCGGCCGAGGCTCTGCGGGCGCTTGCGAGGCGCGTCGGTCATGCCGCTTCCTTCGTCCGCCGCGGCATCCGCGCCAGCAATTCGCGCGCGAGGTCCATATAGGCGGTCGAGCCCGAGCAGCGCTGGTCGTAGATCAAGGCGGGGATGCCGTGGCTCGGCGCCTCGCTCAGCCGCACGTTGCGCGGCACTACCGTATCGAACACCACCTTGCCGAGACAGGCACGGACGTCTTCCGCGACCTGCGACGACAGGTTGTTGCGGCGGTCGTACATGGTCAGCGCCACGCCGAGGATGTCGAGCTCCGGGTTGAAGCGGGCACGAACCCGCTCGACCGTCTGGAGAAGCTGGCTGAGGCCCTCGAGCGCAAAGAACTCGGCCTGGAGTGGCACCAGGATCGAATTGGCTGCCACGAGCGCGTTGATCGTCAGCAGGCCGAGGGAAGGGGGACAGTCGATGAGACAAACGTCCCAGCGGCCTTCCTCCCCCTCCATCGCCTGGTCGAGCCGGTGGGTGCGATTGTCATATTCCACCAGCTCGATTTCGGCGCCGGACAGGTCGACAGTGGCCGGCACGATATCGAGCCGCGGCACCCGAGTGTGGATGACGGACTCGTTGAGCCGCGCCTGACCGGTCAGCAGGTCGTAGCTGGAGCGCTCACGCTGGGACTGAGTGATGCCGAGCCCCGTCGAGGCATTGCCTTGGGGGTCGAGATCGACGATCAGCACGCGGTCGCCGGTCGCCGCAAGGGCCGTGCCGAGATTGATCGCCGTCGTGGTCTTGCCGACGCCGCCCTTCTGATTCGCTACCGCAATCCGGATCATGCTCGCTTCCTGCCCCGCGGCCGCACGGCGTCCGCGATGATGATGCCGGACTCAGCATCCGTGAGGCTCGGCTCCAGACGGAACGAACCCTGCCACGAAGATTCGGCCGCTTCCAGTTCCGACTGCGCGCTGCGTCCCTTGGGGAGAACCCAGCGCGTCTTTTCTGTGGAGAAGCGGTGCGCAAGTTCAAGAAGTTCACGCATGGGCGCGAACGCCCGCGCGCTGATCACGTCGAATTTTTGCGTCGGGACGCGCTCGACCCGGTCCAAAATTATCGTCGCGCGGTCAGCAATTCCGAGCAACTCGGCAGCGCGCTGTAGGAAGTCGACCCGCAACTTGCGCGACTCAATCATCGTCACTGGTCCCCCATGGATGGCCGCGACTACCAGGCCGGGGAATCCGGCACCCGTGCCGAGGTCGAGCCACGTGGCCTCTCGCGAGGGGACAAAACGGAGCAACTGGGCAGAATCGAGGAAGTGCCGTTCCCACACTCGGTTCAATGTTCCACGTGAAACGAGGTTCTGGCGCTCATTCTCGGTCCGGAGTAGACCCGCGAAGGCTTGAAGCCTGTCCACTGTTTCACGTGGAACATCCAGCTGCGTTAGTATCCACTCTTTCGCCTCGTCCGCAGTCATGCCGCTTTGCGCCCGCGAATATGGACGAGGATCGCCGCAACCGCGGCCGGCGTGATGCTCCGGACACGTGACGCCGCCCCCAGAGTCGCGGGCCTAGCTGCCATTAGACGCTCCACCATCTCGAGCGACAGGCCAGGCACCCGACCATAGTCCAGGCCCGCCGGGATCATCACGGCCTCGTCGCTGCGAAGGCGGGATACCTCCACATCCTGGCGCTCGAGGTAGGGCGCGTAGCGATAGTCTTGGACGATCTCCTCGAGGAGCCGAGGCGTCGCATCGCACAATTCCGGCTGGGCGCACTTGAGCACCTCGGCATCAATCTGAGGAAAGCGAAGCCATTCGCCCAGAGAACGTCCAACCCCGTCATCGCGCAGATCGGCGTGTAGCTCGCCGGCGCGGACTCGGGACGATAGCAGCGTCTGGATCCGCGCTCGCTCGCTCGCGTCGGTGTCGAGATGACGCCGCCGCTCCGCCGAAAGGCACCCGGCGGCCTCGGCGACGGCCGACAGGCGTGCCTCGGCGTTGTCGGCGCGCAACCGCAGGCGGTACTCGGCGCGGGCGGTCAGCATGCGATAGGGCTCGGTGACGCCCTGGAGAACGAGGTCGTCAACCATGACCCCGATATATGAGGTCGAGCGGTCGAACAGCACCGGCGCCGCGCCCGCCGCCCAGGCGGCAGCGTTCAGACCGGCAACCAGCCCCTGCGCGGCGGCCTCTTCATAGCCGGTCGTCCCGTTGATCTGGCCGGCGAGATAAAGGCCCTCGACCTCTCGCACGCCGAGCGTCGGATCGAGGATGCGCGGATCGACGTGGTCATACTCGACAGCATAGCCGGGTTGAGCGATCCGGGCCTGCTCAAGCCCGGCCATGGTGCGGACCATGGCGAGCTGGGCGTCCTGGGGCAGGGACGTCGAAATCCCATTTGGGTAGATGAGCGGGTCGTCGAGCCCTTCCGGCTCGAGGAAGACCTGATGGCCGTCACGGTCCCCGAAGCGGCGGACCTTGTCCTCAATCGACGGGCAGTAGCGAGGGCCCACGCCTTCGATGTCGCCAGAGAAGAGGGGCGAGCGGTCGAAGGAGTCCCGCACGGCCTGGTGCGTGCGCTCGTTGGTCCGGGTGATTGCGCAGAAGAGCTGCGGGTTCACCCGGGCCCGGGTCACTGGCGACATAGTCCAGTCGCCGTCGTCCGACTCCTGCCGCTCCAGCACCGACCAGTCGATGGTCCGCCCGTCGAGACGCGGCGGCGTTCCCGTCTTCAGCCGGGCGATCGGCAGGTTCATCGCGCGGAGCTGATGCGCCATCGCAGTGGCGGGCCGCTCGCCGACACGGCCGCCGCCGCGGCTGTCGAGACCGAAATAGAGCTTACCGCCAAGAAAGGTGCCGGTCGCGAGCACCACCGCTTTGGCCCGAAGCTCGCGCCCGTCGGCGAGACGGACTCCCTCGGCCTTGCGGCTCGTGAGGATGAGTGACGCGGCCTCACCCTCCACGATGTCGAGCTCAGCCAAGGGCGCCACCAAGTCCTGGATGGCGCGCTTGTACAGTTTGCGATCAGCCTGGATGCGCGGCCCGCGGACGGCCGCCCCCTTGCTTGCGTTGAGCATGCGATAATGGATCGCCGCCGCATCCGACGCCCGGGCGATGAGCCCGTCAAACGCGTCAACCTCTCGGATTAGATGGCCCTTGCCCAGACCACCCATCGCCGGATTGCACGACATCACGCCGATCTGCTCGCGCGAAAAGCTGATTAGCGCAGTAGACGCCCCCATGCGCGCGGCGGCCGCGGCGGCCTCCGTCCCGGCATGTCCGCCGCCGACGACAATGATGTCGAAGCTTGTCATTGGGGCGAGCACATAGGGCAGCTTGGTCTAGATTTCGACCCCGGCGGAGGAACGGTGTTCCACGTGGAACGTCACTTCCCAATGCAGAAGCGGCCGAACAGGGTGTCGAGCATATCCTCGACCCCGGCGCGACCGGTGATGCGATCGAGCGCGGCGCGCGCGAGGCGCAGACTCTCGGCTATGATCAATAGGTCGTCACTCGCGTTGGCCTCCCTCAGAGCGGAGGCAGCGTCCTGAAGCGCGTCCCGGTGGCGGGCGTGAAGCGCCGCCTCACCGGCCACCGGCAGCGTGTCCCTGGCGCGACTCAGCATATTGCCGACAAGCGCGTCCACGCCTTCACCAGTTCGACCAGAGACATTGAAATCCGCCGTGGAATCAATGGCTAGCTCGTCACATCGAGAGCGGACGCGGATGACGTCATGATGTCGCGGAGCATCCCCGGGCGAACCGAGCCACAAAACCAAGTCGGCCGCGTCGAGCGCCGCGCGAGCGCGATCGACGCCGATCGTCTCGACCGCGTCGGCGCTGCTCCTGAGGCCGGCCGTGTCGATCATCAGGAAGGGGAGGCCCCCGATCGCGACCGGCGCCTCGATGAGGTCTCGCGTGGTTCCGGCAATTTCGTGCGTGATCGCCGCCTCGCGCCCGACCAGGCGGTTGAACAGGGTGGACTTGCCGGCATTGGGCGGGCCGGCAAGCACGACCCGGATCCCGTCGCGCAGCCGCTCGGCGGACGGCCGCCGAAGAGCTGCCTCGATCCCGGATTCAAGACGTGCGAGGTCGGCATGCCACTGCGCCGGCAGACCCTCGTCGACATCGCCTTCGTCCGAGAAGTCGAGAAGTGCCTCGACCCCTGCTGCAAGGCGAAGAAGCTCGGCCGTCCATTCGTGCACCTCGCGGCTGAACGACCCGCCGGCGAGCAGCATCGCGGATCGGCGCTGCGCCTCCGTCTCCGCCGAGAGCAGATCGGCCAGTCCCTCGGCCTCCGCGAGATCGATGCGCCCGTTGGCGAAGGCCCGGCGCGTGAACTCCCCGGCCTCGGCGGCGCGCAGCTTCGGGTTGCGCGCGAGCGCGGCGAGCACGGCATTCACCACCGCACGACCGCCGTGGAGGTGAAACTCAACCGTGTCCTCGCCGGTCGAGCTGTTCGGGCCCGGAAAAAAGAGGGCGAGCGCGTTGTCGAGAAGGTCGCCATCCGCCCGCAGGGCAACGACGCGCGGGCGCCGCGGCTCGAGCTTGGCGCTCGTCAGCTCCCCCGCTGCGGCGAGCGCCTCAGCACCGCTGATCCGAACGATCGCGATCGCCGCCGGCGGCTGGCCGGAGGACAGGGCGAAGATGGTGTCGGCGTCAGACATGCAGCTAGAGGTCGGCTAACCCCGCTTGCCCGTCATCTGCTCCGCCATCTGGCGCCACATAGCGAGGCCGGCTTCGCTCATCGGCCCCCAATTCTTCATCATCTCGCCGAACGTCTCGGCCGAGGCACCGTCGGTGACCATCTTGGTCATCCGGTCGACATAGGCCTCGTGCACCGGCGTGAGGTCGGGAAGGCCGAGGAAGCGGCGCGCCTCCTCCGGCGTGCAGTCGATGTCGACACTCACCTTCATGCCACTGCCTCCTGTTGCGAGCGGCCCGTTTCCTATGGCTATAGGGAGCAGGTCCGCAAGCAGGAGATCGGCGATGGCGCAGATGGAAATCACCACGTTCGACGGCGACGACCGCTTCCCGGCCTATGTCGCCGAACCGGAGGGGAATCCGCGGGGCGCAATCATCGTCATCCAGGAGATTTTCGGGATCAATCCAGGCATCCGCCGCAAGGTCGAGCATTGGGCCGAGCTCGGCTACCTCGCCGCGGCGCCCGACCTGTTCTGGCGGTTTGCTCCCGGCGTTGAGCTCGATCCCGATGTCCCGGAGGAGTTCCAGCGGGCGCTCCAGCTGATGGGCCAGCTCGACCAGGATCTGGCGATCAAGGACATCGAGGCGACGATCAGAGCGCTTCGGTCACGGCTGCCGGCGGACGGCAAGGTGGGCGTCGTCGGCTACTGCCTGGGCGGACGGCTCGCCTACATGTCCGCGGCACGCACCGACGCCAATGCCAGCGTCGGCTATTATGGCGTCGGCCTCGACGGCCTGCTCGGCGAGCAGCACGCCATCGCCAATCCCTTGCTCCTCCACATCGCCGAGGAGGACCATTTCGTCACGAAGGACGCGCAGAAGACCATTGCGGAGGGATTGAGAGACAACCCGCACGTCACGATCCACTCCTATCCGGGCGTGGACCATGGCTTCGCCGCCGAGATGGGCAAGAGGCGCAGCGAAGAAGCGGCCCAACTGGCGGACTCGCGCACCGAGCAGTTCTTCGCGCGGCACATCGGCTGAGTTCCTCCCCGGCATTTGCCGGGGAGGGGGACCATGCGAAGCATGGTGGAGGGGTAGCGAGCCGAAGCGAGCCCTTCGTCCTGCACAAAAGGAAAGAGCGACGCTTTCGCGGCGCCCCTCCACCGCCTTCGGCGGTCCCCTCACCGAGAAAACTCGGGGAGGAGAGGCCGCGTTACTGGTTCATCGTGGCGAAGAAGTCTTCGTTGCTCTTCGAATCTTTGATCTTGTCGAGGAGGAAGGTCATCGCATCGACCGTGCCCATCTGCATGAGGATGCGGCGAAGCATCCACATGCGGGTGAGGGTGCCCTGGTCGACGAGCAGCTCCTCCTTGCGAGTGCCCGACTTGCCAACGTCGAGGGCCGGGAAGATGCGCTTGTCCGCAACCTTGCGGTCGAGCACGATCTCGGAGTTGCCGGTGCCCTTGAACTCCTCGAAGATCACCTCGTCCATCTTGGAGCCAGTGTCGATCAGAGCGGTGGCGATGATCGAGAGCGAACCGCCTTCCTCGATGTTGCGCGCGGCGCCGAAGAAGCGCTTCGGCCGCTGCAGGGCGTTGGCGTCGACGCCGCCGGTCAGCACCTTGCCCGAGCTCGGCACCACCGTGTTGTAGGCACGCCCCAAGCGGGTGATCGAGTCGAGCAGGATGACGACGTCCTTCTTGTGCTCGACCAGGCGCTTGGCCTTCTCGATCACCATCTCGGCGACCTGGACGTGACGCTGGGCGGGCTCGTCGAAGGTCGAGGAGATGACCTCACCCTTCACGCTGCGCTCCATGTCGGTGACCTCCTCGGGCCGCTCGTCGATGAGCAGGACGATCAGGAACACCTCGGGATGGTTGTCGGTGATCGCCTTCGCCATGTTCTGGAGAAGCACGGTCTTGCCGACGCGCGGCGGAGCGACGATCAAAGCGCGCTGGCCCTTGCCCTGCGGGGCGACGATGTCGATGACGCGGGCCGACTTGTCCTTGACGGTCGGGTCGGCGCTGTCGAGCGTGAGCTTCTCGTCCGGGTAGAGCGGCGTCAGATTGTCGAAGTTGACGCGGTGGCGGACGGCCTCGGGGCTGTCGAAATTGACCTGGACGACGCGGACGAGGCTGAAATAGCGCTCGCCCTCCTTGGGGCCGCGGATCTCGCCCTCCACGGTGTCTCCGGTGCGCAGGCCGAACTTACGAACCTGGTTGGGCGAAACGTAGATGTCGTCGGGGCCGGCGAGATAGTTGGAATCGGCCGAGCGCAGGAAGCCAAATCCGTCGGGCAGGACCTCGATCGTGCCCATGCCCATGATCTCGTTGCCGCCCTCGGCACGGACCTTGAGGATCGAGAACATCAGCTCCTGCTTGCGCAGGGTGGACGCGCCTTCGACCCCGAGCTCTTCCGCCATGGCCACCAGTTCGGCCGGGCTGCGCTGCTTCAAGTCGTTGAGATGCATAGGAAAACTCTTGTGAAACGGAGTCCGGGCGAGAACCGGCGGACGAATGGGATTGTGGAATGAGGCGAAGGAAATCCCGCGCGGACGGCAGGTTTAACGACCGATTCCGCCCTATGCTCCGCCCAAAGCCGAGTCAACGCTTTCGGAAAGCGGTGACGGCGCCAGGAGTCAAAAGGGCTTCACCACGACCAGGATGACGATGACCGCGGTGACGATCCCCGGCACCTCGTTCATCATGCGCAGCGCTCGTCCGCTGACCGGGTGCTGCCCCTTGGCGAGCTTCTTGCCGTAGCCGACCATATAGCCGTGATAGACGGACAGGCCGATCACGAAGAGCAATTTGGCGTGAAGCCAGCCCTGGTCCCAGACATTGAGGACGAAGGCGAGGGCGATTCCGAGCGCCCACACGATGATCATCGATGGCGTAAGGATGATGTTGCGAAGCTTGCGCTCGCGCTCCACCCAGCGCGCTTCCTCGTCGGAGCCGGCCGCCGCTTCCTGATGGTAGATATAGTAACGCGGCAACAGGAATAAACCCGCGACCCAGAAGATCACGAAGATGATGTGGGCAGCCTTCAGCCAGGGATACAGCACGGCGAGGGTGATCTCCCAGTCAGTCAAGCAGCCTCTCCCTCGCCGCGTCCACGGACCAGCTCGATCAGCCGCTCGACATGGGCGATCGGCGTGTCGGGAAGGATGCCGTGGCCAAGGTTGAAGATATGCGGTCGGTCCTCGAACGCAGATAGGATCGAAGCCACCGCTTGTTCAAGCGCCGTTCCGCCCGCGATCAGCGCGAGCGGGTCGAGATTGCCTTGGACCGGGAGATCCGCCGGCATATTCGCCGCAATCCAGCGCGGATCCTGGGTCTCGTCCACCCCGACCGCGTCGACCCCGGTCTCTCGGGCATAAGCCGGCAGCTTGGCGCCCGCGCCCTTGGGGAAGCCGATCACCGGCACTTCCGGGTGCCGCTCGCGCAGGGCGGAGACGATCCGCGCATTGGGACCGATCACCCAGCGCTCGAACTGGGCCGGGGCGAGACTCCCGGCCCAGCTGTCGAACAGCTGCACCGCCTCGACGCCGGCTTTGATCTGGCCGGAGAGATAATCGACGGTCATGTCGACCAATGCGTCGATTACCTCCCCGAAGCCTTGCGGATCGCCATAAGCGAAGCGCCGCGCCTCGCCCTGGTCCTTGGATCCGCGGCCGGCGACCATATAGGTGGCAACCGTCCAGGGACTTCCGGCAAAACCAAGAAAAGTGGTTGTTTCCGGCAGTTGCGCCGCGACTTTTTCCACAGTCTCGTAAATCGGCCGCAAACGCTCGGGAGCGCGCTCCAGAGAGGTCAGCGCGGCGTCAACCAGGCGCGGCGACAGGACAGGACCCTCGCCCGCTTCAAACCGCAGATCCTGGCCGAGCGCATGCGGCACGATCAGGATGTCCGAGAACAGGATCGCGCCGTCGAAACCGAACCGGCGGATCGGCTGCATCGTCACTTCGGCCGCGGCATCGGTATCGTAGACCAGCTCGAGGAAGCCGCCCTTGTCGGCCCGAAGCGCCCGATATTCCGGCAGATAGCGGCCGGCCTGGCGCATGAGCCACATCGGCGGAACGCTCGCACGCTCGCCTTTTAGGACGTTTATCAATGACTTAGACGATCGGGTCACGGGCTCGGAGCGCCCCCTTCCTTATATCTATTCTTTTATAGAATCTGAGTTGTTGAAGAGAGTAGGCGGCGCGAACGCGGGGTTTATTGGCTCGGCGGATTTTTGCCAACAGCTTGACGGGGCAAGAATCGTGGCGGTCCAACGAGTCGCGAAACGCTTCCCCATTATCCACATCCTGTGGGCCGATCTCGTCCACTGTTGGCGGCGCTGTGGGTTGAATCCCGCGGACCGGGGGCGGAAGCTATCCTTGAAAGCGCAACCAGGGTTCCGCTAGCGATCTCAACATGGTTTTCCACAGAGCGCTCCTTTCAATCCCGAAACGATCCGACTCGGGGCCAAAGTGAAGCAACTTCACCTCCATCTCCTGTCCGACTCGACCGGCGAAACGCTCGATATCGTCGCGAAGGCCTGCCTCGCCCAGTTCGACGAGGTCGACGCCATCCGCCACTTCTGGCCAATGGTGCGCTCCGAAGGCCATCTCGAACGCGTTCTCGACGAGATCGAGCAGCGACCGGGCCTGGTCCTCTATACGTTGGTCAACCCGGCGATCCGTCGGGCACTCGAGCAGAATTGCCGGCGCCGAAGCCTCTATGCGGTGTCGGTGCTCGATCCGGTGATCGACGCGCTGTCCGCCGTGACCGGCGAGGCGACCAAGGGCCGGCCGGGCCGCCAGCACGCGATGGACGCCGCCTATTTCGCGCGCGTCGACGCGATCCAGTTCACCATCGCCCATGACGACGGCCTTCAGCCGGAGAATTGGGAGGAAGCGGATATCGTCCTCACCGGCGTATCGCGCACCTCCAAGACTCCGACGGCCATCTATCTCGCCAATCGCGGCTACAAGGTCGCTAACGTGCCCCTGGTGCCGGAATCGCCGCCGCCGCCCGCTTTGTACAATCTCAAGCACCCGCTCATCGTCGGCCTCACGACCAATCCCGAGCGCCTGATCCAGATCCGCCGCAACCGCCTGCTCGCGCTCAACCAGCCGCCTGAGACCGATTATGTCGATATGGAAGCGGTCAGCGCCGAGCTCGCCTTCGCTCGGCGCATCTTCGCCGATCAGGGATGGCCGGTGATCGACGTCACCCGTCGTTCGATCGAGGAAACCTCGCTCGCGGTGGTCAAGCTGGTGACGGAGCGGGTCGAGCAGGCAGCGCAATGACCCGGCTGCTGCTCGCGTCTCACAGCCCGACGCGGCGGCGGATGCTGGAAGCCGCCGGAATAACATTCGAAGCCGTTTCTGCGCCGCTCGACGAGGACAGCGCCAAGGCGGGACTGCTCCGAAGCGGCTTCGACGCGCGCGACATGGCGGAGATGCTCGCCGAGCTCAAAGCCAAGAGCGTCACGGCCTCTCCCGCCGCACTCGTGCTTGGCGCCGACCAGACTCTAGAGCGCGAGAACGGCGTAATTCTCGGCAAGCCGGGCTCACGCGCGGGCGCGCGCGAACAATTGCTGTCCCTGCGCGGCGCCGATCACAAACTGCACAGCGCAGCGGTCCTCGTCTGTAATGGTGAGCGCTTGTGGGGCTGCGTAGAGAGCGTGACTCTGTCCGTGCGGAATTTCAGCGAGCACTTTCTCGACGATTATCTCGAGCGCGAGGGCGAGGCGGTGCTCGGCAGCGCCGGCGCCTATCGCGTCGAAGCGCTCGGCGCCCAACTGTTCGACCGGATCGAGGGCAGCCACTTCGCTATATTGGGATTGCCGCTCATCCCGCTTCTGGAAGAGCTGAGGCGGCAGGCTATAGTGACGTCATGACGGTCATCCTAGGCCTCACCGGGTCGATCGGCATGGGCAAGTCGACGGTGGCGCGCATGTTCGAGGACGAAGGCGTGCCGCTGTTCGATGCCGACGCGGTCGTCCACCAGCTCCAAGGGCCCGAGGGCGAGCTGGTCGCCGCAATCGAGGCGCGTTTCCCCGGCACGACCGGTGAGGCCGGTGTCAATCGCACCGCGCTCGCCGAACGGGTGCTCGCGGAGCCGGAGGCGCTGCAGAATCTGGAGGGCCTCATTCACCCCGCGGTCGCGCGCGAGCGCCGGGCCTTCCTCGCCCGCCATGCCGAGGCGCCGCTGGTCGTGCTCGACGTCCCGCTCCTGTTCGAAAAAGGCGGCGCCGACCATGTCGACAAGATCGCCGTCGTGTCGGCGCCCGGACCTGTGCAGCGCGAGCGGGTTCTCGCCCGGCCGGGAATGACGCTCGCCAAATTCTGCCAGATCCTCGCTCTTCAGCTGCCCGACGAGGAGAAGCGCGCGCGCGCCGACTTCGTCATCCCCACCGACGGCAGCCTGGATGAGACTCGCGACAAGGTGAGGGAAATCATCGCTTGCCTCGCAAGCACCTCAAATCCATAGACTTGCACCATGCGGGAAATCGTTTTTGACACCGAAACCACGGGCCTCAGCCCGCTGGGTGGGGACCGGATCGTCGAGATCGGCTGCGTCGAGCTGATGAACCGGGTCGAGACCGGCCGGACCTTTCACGCCTATTTCAATCCGTGCCGCGCGATGCCGTCGGAGGCGGAAGCCGTGCACGGCCTTTCTGAGGTGTTCCTGTCGGACAAGCCGCTGTTCGAGGAACTCTGCGAAGAGCTGCTCGACTTCATCGGCGACGCGCCCCTGATCGCGCACAACGCGCCCTTCGATTTTGGCTTCCTCAACAACGAATTCTCCCTGTGCGGCCGGCCGTCGGTCTGCATGACCCGGATGATCGACACCTTGGTTCTGGCGCGGCAGAAATTGCCCGGCGCCAAGCACAGCCTCGACGCCCTGTGCACGCGTTTCGGGGTCGATCGGTCGATCCGAATCAAGCATGGCGCTCTGATTGACGCTCAGCTCCTCAGCCAGGTCTATGTCGAGCTGACCGGCGGCCGCCAGATCGGCCTCGGCCTCGTCGCCGAGGAGCGAAGCAGCAGCAGCGAAGAAAAGATCGACGTCCTGCTCGTGCAGGAATATGCCAACAGCATCACCGTCCATCCGGTGCGGCCGCACGCGCCGACGGAGGAAGAGCTGGAGCGCCACGCCGAGTTCCTCAAGGGCATTACCGACCCCATCTGGAACCGGGTCGCGGCCTGCGGTTGACGCCCGCATAGGCGGGCTCCACATCCACCCCACATCAGCGGAGGGCGGGATGGAAGTCAGGGTTTCAGGGCACCAGATCGAGACGGGCGAGGCCTTGCGCGGGTCGGTCGAGGGCCGGCTCGGCGCGATCGCCGACAAATATTTCGCCCGCGCCATCTCAGCCCAGGTGACCTTCGGTCGCGGCCCGTACGACCGCAGCTTCACGTGCGATATCGTCGCCCATGTGCCGCAGGGCGTGGTGCTCAAAGGCTCCGGCCGCGGCGCCGAGGCGGGCGCCGCCTTCGACCAGGCCGCTGACCGAATCGAGACCCAGCTCCGCCGGTATAAGCGCCGCCTCAAGGACCGCTCCGCCGCGGCCGCCCACGCCGCAGAGATGACGTCGACGATCGACGCCAGCTACACGATCTTCGCTCCGCCGCCCGAGGAGGAGGAACCGGCCGACAATCCGCCGGTCGTCGCCGAGACTCGGGTCGACATTCCCGACGCGTCGGTGTCGGATGCGGTGATGATCCTCGATCTCAGGAACACCAATGCGCTGATGTTCCGCAACAGCGGCACGCAAAAATTGAACATGGTCTACCGACGAGGCGACGGCACGATCGGCTGGGTCGAGCCCCAGCAGGACTGACAAAGAAAGCCTCCCGCCCTAAACGGCAGACCTTCCCATGACCGATCTATCTCATTTTCTCGCGCCCGAAGCGGTGGAGGCGTCGTTCAGCGCCACCAGCAAGAAGGCCCTGTTCCAGCAGCTCGCGATCATTGCGGCGCGGCATACCGGTCTCGCGGCCAAGCATATCGCCACCGCGATCGGCGACCGCGAAAAAGCGGGCTCAACCGGCTTCGGCGGCGGAGTCGCCATCCCCCACGGCAAGGTCGAAGGCCTCGAGCGAATCTACGGCCTGTTCGTGCGCACCGCCGAGCCGCTCAATTACGAAGCGGTTGACCGGATGCCGGTCGACCTCGTCTTCCTGATGCTGTCCCCGCCGGACGCCGGCGCCGAGCATCTCAAGGCGCTCGCCCAGGTCAGCCGGGCACTGCGCGACAAGCAAATCCGCGCCAAGCTGCGCGGCGCGCGCTCGAACGACGCCATCTATGCCGTGCTGACCGGAGCGGAAACGCGGGATGCCGCCTGACCTCGCCGGTGAGGAGGCGCACTTCCGCGCCCTTGAATCGCTCTATAATTCGGCGCCGATCAACGACGGTTTCGTCTCGAAGCTCGAGATCGTCGAGGCCGGCGTCGCGCGGATCCGCTTCGACGTTGAGGACCGGCATTTCCACGCCGCCGGAGCGGCCCACGGCACGCTCTATTTCAAGATGATGGACGACGCGGCCTTCTACGCCTGCAATTCGCGGGTGAGCGACCGCTTCCTGCTGACGACCGCGTTCAACCTGATGTTCACGAAGCCGCTTCGCCCGGGTCCGGCGATCGCGGAAGGGTGCTGGATCAGCGGCAAGCGCCGGGTGCTGATCGGCGAGGCGCGGCTGATCGACTCCGAGGGCGAGGAAGCGGCGCGCGGCACTGGCACCTTCATGCGCTCGAACATCGCCCTCGCCGGACTTCCCGGATACCGCGACAGCTGATGGGGCGTCTCGCCTCCTCAGTCATCGTCAACGGGCTCATCCGGCTCGCCGAGCAGCAGGGCGGCTTCGCGGCGGTGCTATCCAAGGGCGATCCGACCGCGGGATCGATCCTCATCGTGATGGTGGAGCGCGGCGAACGCAAAGCCGTGCTCGAACGGCTGCTTCAGCCGGACGGCAGCTATGGCTGGAGAGATTCGCCGGAAGCGGGCAACAACGAAGAAGACATGGTTAAGTTCCTCGCCCGCCGGCAAAGATTCGACCCCGATCTGTGGATTTTGGAACTGGACGTCGCGTCAGCCGAACGGTTCGCCGCTGAAATGAGCGCGATTGATTGACGCTTAACCGGGCGGGCCTCAAGCCTCGTTGCCAGATGTTCAGGGAGCAATAGCGGGCCGCCGGGGCGTGTTTTGACCGGCAGCTGGGCGAGACGGGGAATTCCATCAATCCAGGGCTTTTCAATGCCCCAGAGCGACCCGGGTTCACCGCAAGGAAGCTGATCCTTTGATGTTCAAGACGATCCGCGCCGCGGGCGTGACCGCGGCGGCCTTGTTTCTGTGCGCCAACGCCGCCCAGGCGAGCGCTCAGACCGCCACCACCGCAATCCCCGCTGCTGCGACCGTCTCTCCGTCCGTTCATGCCGCCGCGCCTGCGCAAATCAGCAGCGCCACGACGAACGTGACCGCTGTCGCGACCAACGCTGCCACTCCGGCCGTCGCGGTCGTCCATGCCACCGCCGACACCTCGCTGACCCCCCTTCCAGCCCGCGACGGCGACCAGATCGTCACCCCGCAGGGCATTACCGCCATCGTCGGCCGCGCCCGCCCGGACGGCGCCGAGAGCGACACCGCCCGGCCGGCCTCCGGCCTGTCCCTCGCCGCCCTGGTCGAGCAGCATGCCGCCGCCGAAAGCGAGGACGAGCAGTTCCAGTGCCTCGCGAGCGCCGTCTATTTCGAATCGCGCGGGGAGCCGCTCGAGGGCCAGCTCGCGGTCGCCGAGGTGATCCTCAACCGCGTCGCCTCCGGTCGCTTCCGCTCGACGGTGTGCGACGTCGTCACCCAGCCGAGCCAGTTTTCCTTCGTGCGTGGCGGCCGGATCCCCGAGCCGAACCGCGCCAGCGCCGCCTGGAGCCGCGCCGTCGCAATCGCCCGCATCGCCATGGACAACCTTCACGACGTGACCGGCGACGACTCGCTGTTCTTCCACGCGACCTATGTTCGCCCGAGCTGGGGCCGCCCGAGCGCCCGCATCGCCCGCATCGGCAATCACATCTTCTACCGCTGAGTTTCAGGATCCTTGGGAGAGGGCCGGGGGCCGGACCATCAGGTCCGGCCCCTTTCATTTGTTCCCCCTTCATTCTAGGTTGGGGCAATGGCCTCCCTTCCCGATTCCTGCCTCCAGGACGCGCCGCTGATCGCCCAGGACGTGGCGCGCGGAGTCGGGCGCCTGTTCTTTCGCCAGGATCAGTTCGCAATCTGTGAGGTGCCGCTCCCCAACGGCCGCCGCGCCGACCTGATGGCGATCGACGGCGCCGGCCTCATTACCATCGTCGAGATCAAGGTGTCGCGCGCCGACCTGATGGGGGACGGCAAATGGCCCGATTATCTCGATTATTGCGACTATTTCTTCTGGGCGGTGCCGGCCGGCTTCGCGCTCGAGCCGTTCGCCTGCGCCGAGAAGGGTGAGGATTGCTCCGGCCTGATCGTCGCCGACCGCTACGATGCCGAGATCGTCCGCCATGCACCGTTGCGCAAGCTCGCCGCGGCGCGCCGAAAGGCCGAGACCTTGCGCTTCGCACGCCGGGCCGCGCGCCGTCTCGCCGGTGAGATGGACCCGGGTCTCCCCGCGATCGATTACTAGCGGATCGGGCCGTAGACCTGCTGCTGCGTCTGCTGGCGCGCCGGCGCGGCGTCAAGCATGCGGGCGATGGTCGGGTCGCGGCGGTCCTGACGGGCATAATCGAGCGCGGAATAGCCGGCGACGCTGTCGGTATGATTGGGGTTGGCGCCCTGCTGGAGGAGCAGCGGGATGACCTCGAGCTGGCGGCCCTGGACGGCGAGGATCAAGGGCGTCTCGCCGCGATTGTTGGCGATGTCGACGCTGGCGCGCCGGGCAAGCAGCTGCTGCACTCCTTCGAGCCAGCCGATCGATGCGGCGAGGTGGAGCGGCGCCGAGCCGTCGTTCGACTGCATGTCGGCGCGTGCGCCGCGGCCGAGCATATAGGCGAGCCACTCGATGTCGCGGCGGCGCACGATGATGTGAAGCGGCCCCTCGCCGGTCGACGGGTCGCGGGCATTGGCGGCGTTGGACGAGGGATCGGACAACAGACCCTCGACCGTCGCGCCGTCCCGCTCGCGCACGGCCTTCAGCATTGTCGTGTTATCGGAAAATTGCCGCTGGGCCGCGACCGGCACCGCAACGGCCGCGGCGAGTGCGCCGGTGAGCAGGATGCGGTGGATGCGATTCATCTAAACCCCCGGAGGACTTGGCTTTTGGCTTGATCGTGCCAACCTAGCAAAGCAAGGCTGCCACTGTCATGAACCTTCGCGCTTTCCTGTCGTCATTCCTCGCAATCCTGCTCGTCGGGGCGCTTGCCGCCTGCGCCGAGCAGGCCGCCGATCCACCGCTCAAGGGCGCGTCGATCGGTGGGCCGCTAAACCTGGTCAACCAGGACGGGCAGCGAGTCAGCGACGCGAGCTTCGCGGGCAAATACCGGCTGCTTTACTTCGGCTTCGCCAATTGCCCGGACGTGTGCCCGGTCGACCTGGCGGTGCTCGGCGCGGGCCTGCGGCAGTTCGAGACGGACGATCCCTCGCGGGCAGAGCGCGTCCAGCCGATCTTCATCACCGTCGATCCGGAACGCGACACGCCGGCCGTGCTCAAGCGCTACGTCGCCAATTTCCACCCGCGGCTGATCGGCCTCACCGGCAGCGAGCACGAGATCCAGCAGGTGGTGACCGCTTATGGCGGCTCGGCGCTTCCCGACGAGCCCAACGAGGCCGGCGGCTATAATGTCAATCACACGCGCTTCATCCTGCTGATGGGGCCGGACAATGCGCCAATCGCGATCGTGCCGCATGACCAGGGCGCCGACGGTGTGGCCCAGGCGCTGGACCAATGGGTGCGCTGAGGCCCCTTTTCTGGGAATTGCCGCTCGCCGAGCTCAATCGCGCCGAGTGGGAGGCGTTGTGCGACGGCTGCGGCAAATGTTGCCTGCACAAGCTCGAAGACGCCGAGACGGGCGAGATCCATGCGACCAACGTCGCCTGCAAGCTGCTCGACCGCCGCAGCGGCCGGTGCAGCGACTATCGCGCGCGCAAGATGTATGTTCCGGAATGCGTCCGGCTGACCGCCGACAGCGTCGACAAGATCGACTGGCTTCCGAGCACCTGCGCCTACCGTCTGCGCGCCGAGGGGCGCCCGCTCTACGACTGGCATTATCTGATCAGCGGCGACCCGGAATCGGTCCACGACGCCGGCATATCGGTGCGCGGCTGGACGATATCGGAACAGGATGCCGGCGACGCTATCGATCAGTTCGTGATCGACCGTGAGCTCTGATCTCCAGCTCGGCGGTGCCCCGCTCACGCTCAAGCCGAACAGGCGCGCGCGGCGGCTGAGGCTGCGCGTGGACGCGCGCACCCGATCGCTGACTCTCACCGTTCCGCCCGGCGTGTCGCGCCGGCGCGCGCTGGAATGGGCGGCGGGCCATGCCGACTGGGCGGCGCAGTCGATCGGCGCCATCGCAGAGAGCGTGGCGATCGTCCCGGGCGCGACGCTGCCGCTGTTCGGCGAGCTTCACCGTATCGACGCGGTCGGCGGGGCGCGTCGTGTCACCCGGATTGAGGACCGCGTCGCCGTTGGTGGGCCTGCCGAAGGCCTTGAGGCCCGAGTGCTACGCTGGCTGAAGGCGGAGGCGCTGACGCTGCTGAGCCGCGAAACTCAGGAATTCGCCGCCAAGGCCGGAGTCAGCGTCGCGTCGGTGGCGGTAGGCGACCCGCGTTCGCGCTGGGGAAGCTGCGCGAGCGACGGACGGATCCGTTATAGCTGGCGGCTGATCATGGCGCCCGACTTCGTGCGGCGGGCGACGGTCGCCCACGAAGTCGCACATCGCGTCCATATGGACCACAGCCCCCGTTTCCACGCGACGGTGCGCGAGCTGCTCGGGGACGATCCAGCGCCGGCTCGGGCCTGGCTGCGCCGTGAAGGCGGCGCACTCCACCGGATCGGCGCTGGGCGCTAGTTCGGCTTGTTGACCGGCTCGGGCGCCGGTTGCTGCTGCTGGGCGGGTGGGCGCTGGACGGGCTGGCGGGGCTGGGGACGCGGCGGCGGGCGATTGATCGCTCTGTCCAGCCATTCCTGGTCGAGAGTCTCGCGCCGTTCCTCGGGCGTGCGCGGAAGCGGCGCGGCGCCGATATCCTCTTCCTCGCCCGGCATCGGCAGCTCCTCCTCCGGAGGCGCGTAAGGATCGATTAGGGCGGGGTCGAGCGGCTCGGCGGAGATGTTCGCGTCGGTCTCGATGGTCGGCCCGGGCACGTCGGTGATCAGATCCTCGGCCGGCCGGTTGGCGACAGCGTGGATCATGAAGTCATGGAAGGTCTGCGCCGGCGCTCGTCCGCCGGACAGGCCGGGGAGGCGGCGATTGTCGTCGCGGCCGATCCACACGCCCGTGGTGAGACCACTCGAGAAGCCGACGAACCAGCCGTCCTTGTTGGAGCTGGTCGTCCCCGTCTTGCCTGCGGTCGGGCGCCCCAGCGCAGCGGCGCGGCCGGTGCCGCCGTCGACGACGGCCTTCAAGAGATCGGTCATCTGCGCCGCCACCCAGGGCGTCACGAGGGCGCGCCGGTCGTCGTCATGATGTTCGTAGAGAACGGTGCCGCCCGCAGTGGTCACCCGGCGCACGCCATAAGGCGTCACCGCAGTGCCGTTGCGCGCGACGGAGGCGTAGGCGCGGACCATGTCGATCAGGCGAACCTCGGACGAACCCAGCGCCATCGACGGCTGAGTCGTGACCGGCGTTGTGATGCCGAATTGGCGCGCGGTGGAGGCGACCGATCGAGTTCCGACGTCCTGGGACAACCTCACCGCCGCGGTGTTGACGGAATAAGCGAAGGCCTGGCGGAGCGAGATGTTTCCCGGAAATCCGCCGCTGTCGTTTCGCGGCGACCAGCCGTTCACGGTGATCGGACCGCCGCTGACCGTCGAATCCGGCGTGTATCCCGATTGGAGAGCGGTCAGATAGACGAACAGCTTGAACGCCGATCCCGGCTGCCGGGTCGCCTGGGTGGCGCGATTATAGATCGAGGTCACATAGTCGAGGCCGCCGACCATCGCCCGAACCGCGCCGTCGCGGTCGAGCGTGACCAGCGCGCCTTGCGCCCCCTGCGGCACGTTGGCCCGAACCGCGGCGTCGGCCTGCTGCTGCATGGCGACGTCGATGGTGGTCCACACCTCGATCGGCTCGCTCACCTCTTGGTCGACGAGGATGTCGAGCTGCGGAAGCACCCAGTCGGTGAAGTAGCGGGTGCTGTGCGCCCGCTCGACCGGGCGGACCATATCGACGCCGGCGGGATCGGCGGCCGCTCGCTCGGCTGGCGTGATCAGTCCCTGCTCCTCCATCAGTCCGAGCACGACTCCGGCGCGTCCGCGCGCAGCTTCCGCGTCCGCGGTCGGCGAATAGTTGGACGGCGCCTTGACGAGGCCGGCGATGATCGCCGCTTGGGCCAGGTTCAGCTCGGTGGCGCTGGTTCCGTAGAAGCGCCGCGACGCCGCATCGACGCCGTACGCGCCGCCGCCGAAATAGACGCGGTTGAGGTAGAGCTCGAGGATCTGCTCCTTCGAGAAGCGCCATTCGAGTGCGATGGCGAGGATGGCTTCCCTGATCTTTCGCCCGAAGGTCCGCGTGTTGTTGAGGAAGATGTTGCGGGCGAGCTGCTGCGTAATGGTTGAGCCGCCCTGGCTCCACACGCCGCTGTTGATGCGCACCCAGAAGGAGCGCGCCATGCCGACGGGATCGACTCCGAAGTGGTAGTCGTAGCGGCGGTCCTCCACCGCGACCATCGACTCGACCATGACCTGGGGGATTCGGCGATAGGGCAGCCATTCGCCGAAGCTGGGTCCCATGGTGTGGATGACCGTGCCGTCGGCGGCGCGCACGCGGATCATCTTGCCGAGATCGTCGCGGCGGACGAGCTCCTCGTAGCTCGGCAGCTGGCTGACCGCGACCGACACCGCGACACCCAGCGCTACGATGCCGAGGAGTGCACCGTAGGCCGCGATCTTGAAGCCGATCCAGGAAATGCGCCGAACCCGGCTGACGAAGCTGCTTGCCATCTAGACCCTAGCGTAAGGAGTGCCGCACGCCCCCACAAGCGACGGGGCCAGCCTTAGCAGCCAATCCTTAACCACGGCAGAAGGGAAGCGAAGTCGTCTGGCGCGACTTTGCCACCTGTCGCTGCTACGCCGTTCGCATGGCGGAGATGCTGAGCCTGCCGGGGTGGCTCTATCACGACCCCGAATATTTTGCCGTCGAGATGGCGCGGGTGATCCGCCCGAGCTGGCAGATCGTGTGCCATGTCAGCGACATCGCGGACGCGGGCCAGTGGCGGACCCTCGATCTGCTCGGCGAAAGCATTCTGGTGATCCGCGGCGCGGATGGCGTCGTGCGCGCCTTCGCCAATGTTTGCCGTCACCGCGGCTCCCGTCTCGTCGACGGCGTCGAGGGCTGCGCGAAGCGGCTGACCTGCCCTTATCATGCCTGGACCTATGCCAGCGACGGCCGGCTGATCGCGCTTCCGGAGCGGGCGAGCTATGGCGACCTCGACCTCGCCGATTGGGGCCTGATCCCGGTCGAGCTCGAGCTGTGGCGCAGCTTCGTCTTCGTTCGGCTTGAGGGCGGCGGCCCGAGCGTCGCCGAGATGATGGCGCCGCACGAGGAGGAGGTCGCTCCCTATCGTTTCGACGAGCTTCAGGCGCTCGGCCGGATCACGCTTCGGCCGCGCGACGTCAACTGGAAGAATGTCGCCGACAATTATTCGGACGGCCTCCACATCGCCGTCGCCCATCCCGGCCTCACCCGCCTGTTCGGCGGCGATTATGCGCTGGAGGCAGGGCCTCATGTCGACCGAATGGCCGGCGATCTCGTCGATCGGCCGTCGTCCAAACCGTCGGAGCGCGCCTACCAGCATTTCCTGCCGGCGGTGGAGCATCTGCCCGCCCACCTCCAGCGCCGCTGGCTCTATTTCAAGCTGTGGCCGAATGTGGCGATCGATGTTTATCCGGACCAGGTGGACTTCATGCACTTCGTGCCGGTGTCGGCGACCGAGACGTTGATCCGCGAGGTCAGCTACGCGGTGCCGGACGGGCGGCGGGAGATGAAGGTGGCGCGTTACCTCAACTGGCGGATCAACCGGCGGGTCAACGCGGAGGATACCGCGCTGATCCGGCGGGTTCAGCAAGGCATGACGTCACGCTTTTACCGGCCGGGGCCGCTCGGAGAGAGCGAGGTTTCGCTGAGGAGCTTTGCGACGCGCTTGCGCGAACTCATTCCGGAGGCGCGGCTGGAGCAGCCTCCGCCGCCGGGCTGGAGCCGCGGCTGAGGAAATAGAGCGGCACGCCGCTGGCCATCAGGACCGCCCCCCACAACACCGCCTCGCGACCGGCGCCGTAGATCGCCCAGGCGGAAAACAGCGCCGCGACCATGAAGATCGCAGCTTTGTTGTGCGCCACCCTCAGCTTCAAAGCGGCAAGCGAGGAGGCGAAATAGGCGACCAAGGACGCGCAGGTCGCGAGCAGGATCAGGAAACCGAACAGGTCGGTCATCGACCGCGCCGAATTGAGCACCAGGACGACGGTGACGAGAAGGCTCGCGGTGACATGGGCGCGCACCGGCGTGCCGTGGCGCGACAGCTTGGCGAACCAGGCTGGGAAGACCCCGTCTCTCGCCATCGCCCACGGCAACTCGCCCTGCATCAGGATCCAGCCGTTCAAGGTGCCGAAGGCTGCGATGGCGGCGAACAAGGCGATGACCACGCCCGCAGGTCCGCCCCAGTGGCGCCCTATGAAGTCGGCCATCGGCGCGCCGGAATTGGCGATCTGTTCAGCCGGCATCAGCAGGGCCACGGCCGAGCAGACGAAGGTGTAGAGGATCCCGGTAACGAGCACTCCGATCAGCGTGGCGCGCGGGATGTTGCGCTCGGGCGCCGCCACCCGCTCGGCCGGAACCGTCGCCGATTCGAGGCCAAGGAAGGACCATAAAGTCAGGGTCGCCGCGGCGGCGATTCCGAGCTCGCCCGAGAAGGTCAGACCGTCGGCGCTTAGCGGCGGCGCCTCGCTTCCGCCGCCCTGCATCAGCACGATGATGGCGAGGATGAGCACGGCGGCGAGCGGCAGGATCTTGAGGATGGTGGTGACGAGCTGGATCCGGCCGACCGCCGCGGCGCCGAAGCAGTTGATCGCGGCCAGGAGCCAGACGATGGCCAAAGTCCAGATCACGCTGTCCTCGGCGATTCCCGGGACGATGGTGCTGAGCGGGGCCACCACGCCGGTCGCGATGGCGACGTTGCCGATCCACATCGAGACCCAATAGCTCCACGCCACCACGAAGGCGGCGAACGGCCCGAACGCAGCGCGCGAATAGGCATAGGGCCCGCCCGCCTGCGGCATCACCCGGGCGAGGCTTCCGAACGTGATGGCGAGGGTGAGCGCGCCGAGGCTGGTCACCAGCCACCCCATGACGCCATTCCACCCGAACGGCGCCAGGGTCGCCGGCATCAGGAAGAAGCCGGAGCCGATCATGTTGCCGATGACGAGGGCGAGGCAGACCCAGAAGCCGAATGGGCGGCGTGCTGGGGTCTCTGATCGCGGATCCGTCATCTGCACCTCCGTGCCGCGGCTTGTCGAAGCCTCGTCATTCCAGCGCAAGCTGGAATCTCCCTTGCTCGGGACGGCGACAAAGGAAGTGAGATCCCAGCCTTCGCTGGGATGACGGCGTGGGCTGGTGCCCAGCCGGGCAAGTTTGTTGCCAACAAGGGAGAAAAGATGGTGCGGTCGAGAAGACTCGAACTTCCACGGCCTTTCGGCCACAGCGACCTCAACGCTGCGCGTCTACCAGTTCCGCCACGACCGCACATCATGGAAACGGCGCCGTGAATCGTCGGCGCCGGGTAGGCGGGTGCCCCTAGCAAAGCCAAAGGTGGGGCGCAATGCGCGTTTGTGAAGTTCGCGCCGGAGCCTCTCAATAGAGGAACATCGGCATGCCTTCGACGCGCAGGAGGCGGGCGCGGTAGCGTTCGGGGTCGTAGAGACCGGTGACGTCGACGCTCTTTTGGCCCTTGAGCAGGGTGTCGATGGGGACGTGGCAATAATTGCCGTCCTTGAGCGCGACCATCCGGCCGGCGCTGCCTTGCTGGACGAGCTGGACGGCGAGGCCGCCGAAGGCGAAGCCGACCATTCGGTCCATCGCGTCGGGCTCGCCCGCGCGCATCAGATAAGCGAGCTCCTGGATGACGGCGCCGCTGCCGAGCCGATCGCTGATCACTCGGCCGAGGCGCTGCCCGACTCCGACCTCGCGGCGGTCGAGCGCGGATTTGGAGCGCTCGACGTCCTCGCCATTGTCCTCGCCGACGATTCGCGCGCCTTCCGAGATGACGCACATGGCGTATCCGGCGGGGTTCGACGCCTTGTCCTCGGCGAGCAGTGGGAGGAGCACGTCGAGATCGGCCGGAATCTCCGCGATGACGGTTCGGTCGACCTGGGCGAGGAAGCCGGCGAGCAGCGCCGTCTCGCCGGAGCGGCGGCCGAACAATTCGACGACCCCGATCCGCTCGTGGCTCTCGACGGTGGTGCGAAGCGCGTTAATCGCCTCGACCGAGCGGCTGACCGCGGTCGAGAAGCCGATGCAATAGTCGGTGCCGTAAACGTCGTTGTCCATCGTCTTGGGCACCGACACGACCGGCACGCCCTGGTCGGAAAGATGGGCCGAGAAGCGCAACGTGCCGTCGCCGCCCAGGGTGATCATCGCGTCGATGCCGAGCTTTTCGAGCACTTCGAGCACATGGCCGGTCTGGTCGCCGGCCTTGTGGGTGCGCGGGTCGGTTCGCGAGGTGTGGAGGATGGTGCCGCCCATCCGGTCGATTCCGCGCACAGCCTCGCGGTCGAGCGGCGACGAATGGGCGGCGACGCTGGCGGGATCGTTAGGGTCGATCGCCATCACGCCTTCCCAGCCGCGGCGGAAGCCGGTGACCTGCCAGCCGAGATCGTCCGCGGACAGGGTCACCGAGCGGATGCAGGCGTTGAGGCCGGGCACGTCGCCGCCGCCGGTGAGGATGCCGATACGCATGCGCAACTCCTTTGCCTCGGGTCGGGCCTCGTCTATCGGCGGCGGCCATGCCGGACAACCTGAGCCGGCTTAGCATCTGCGACGTGCTCGCGCGGGCCGCCGGGATGGGGATGCTCGTGACGGCGGCGCTTCAATTTGGCCGCTTAGCTTATGTTGCTGAAGGTGCGGGAGGGGCCGCTCAGGTCAGCGGCGCGAAGCTCAGGTTGAGATTCTGGCCGCCCGGGGGGACGTCGGTCGACGCGCTGTAGAAGGTGACCGCCTCGCGCGGCTGGAGCTCGGCGCGGGGCGGCGCGATCGACCAGGAATAGACGACCTGGCCTGTGCCATCGAGCAACTCGGCGCGGATTTGAGGCACCCGCTGCACTTCGTCGGTGAGGTTTCGGATTTCGCCGGTCACCGTCAGCAGCTCGGTGTTGGGCGGCCCCGGCTCGCGGCTGACTCGGCCGGTGATCGCGAGCCGCTCGGCATTCGCCGCGGCGAAGCCGAGACGCTGGCCGATCTCCGCCCAGCCGAAGGCGTAAAGGGCGGCCGCGGCGCCGACGATCAGCAAGGCCGCGACGACAGCGATGATCGGCCACAAGCGGCGTCGGCGCCGACGGTGAAGTTCCTCGTCCCCGACCGCCTCATGCTCGCCAATCCATTCGGGCGGCGTCTCTTCCTCCGGTTCCTCGACGTCAGGCTCGGGCTCGGGCGCGAGAGGCGGGGGAGGCGGGGGAGGAAGCGGTTCGTCGACAGGCGGCGAAGGCTCGGGCGCCCTAGGCGGCACGGCCGGCTCGCCCGGAGCGAAGGACTCCTCCGGCGCTTCCTGGACCCAGCTGAAGCGGCATTTGGCGCAGCGCACCTTGCGGCCGCCTGCGCCGACGGCGCTGTCTGGAACCTCGTAGCGGGCCCGGCAGGACGGGCAGGTCAGGATCATCTACGCAAGGCACCTGTTGCGGCTGATACCGGCCTCTAAGCACGGGCTGGGGACACCATCAAGCAAATGCGGGCTTTTCTGCCGCTTGAGGGCCATAAGCCCGCATGCCATTGGTTGGCCGCGATGAAGGTTGCCAGCCGCCCGTGAACGCTCCCGGTCCGATCGTCCGGTTCGACAATGTCGGGCTGCGCTATGGCACGGGCGCGGAGACTTTGTCCGACCTGTCCTTCTCGTTGCGCACCGGCGGCTTCTACTTCCTCACGGGCCCGTCCGGTGCGGGCAAGACGTCACTTCTGAAGCTGCTCTATCTTGCGCTGAGGCCGAGCCGGGGGCTCATCCGCCTGTTTGGCGAGGACATCGTCACCATGCCGCGGTCGCGACTGCCCGGTTTCCGGCGGCGGATCGGCGTGGTGTTCCAGGAATTCCGGCTGGTCCCGCATCTGTCGGCGTTCGACAATGTCGCTCTTCCACTGCGCGTCGCCGGCGTGGACGAGCGCGACATCGCCACTCCGGTCAACGAGATGCTCGCCTGGGTCGGCCTGTCCGACCGGGCCAGCGCCCGGCCGGCGACACTGTCGGGCGGCGAGCAGCAGCGTGTCGCGATCGCGCGTGCGGTCATCGCCCGCCCTGAGCTTCTGGTCGCCGACGAGCCGACCGGCAACGTCGATCCGGAAATGGCCAAGCGCCTCATCCACCTGTTCGATGCCTTGAACAAGCTTGGCACGACGGTAATCGTTGCGACCCACGACCTCCATCTGCTGACGTCAGTTCCAAACGCCGAGATGATCCGGCTCGACCGCGGCCAGCTCGCCGACCCCACCGGCGCGCTTCGCAACCCGCCGCGCAAGGCTGAGGCGGGAGGCGTGCGATGAACGTTGCGGCGCGCGACTTCGGCGCCCGCGACGGGCGGCTGTTCCCGGAAGGGCGGCTGTCCGGCCCGATGCCCTGGGTGATCGCGATCATGATGTTTTTGACCGCGCTCGCCGCTGCGGCCGGGCTCGGCCTGGCGGCCGGAGCCGAGCGGATCGAAGGGCAGATCGGCAACCGCGTCACCGTCCAGATTGTCGAGGCCAATCCGGAGCTTCGCGACCGCCAGACCGCGGCCGTCGCTGCGCTGCTCGAACGGGCGGAGGGCGTCACTCGGGTGCGGCCAGTGCCGGAGGAGGAGCTCGACCAACTGCTCGAGCCATGGCTCGGCGCTTCCGCCGCGACGGCCGAGCTTCCGGTGCCCGCCTTGATCGACGTCGACCTCGACGCAGGCGGTCGCTCACGGCTGCCCCAGTTGCGTGAGGCGGTCCAGGAGGTCGCGCCGGCGGCGGTGGTGTCGGACGTCGCCGACTGGCTCCAGCCATTTTCGGGGCTGCTCGCCTCGCTTCAATGGCTGGCGGCGGGCTTGGTCGGTCTGATGATCGCGGCGACTGCGGCGACGGTGGTGCTTGCGGCGCGCGCCTCGCTCAACACGCACAGCCAGACGATCGAGATCCTTCACCTAATGGGCGCCACCGACCAGCAGATCGCGCGCATGTTCCAGCGCCGTATCGCGCTTGACGTGCTTTTCGGCGGGATCGTCGGCGCAGCACTGGCAATCCTCGTGCTCGTGCTGATCGGCGGACGGGTGGCGGCGATCGGGTCGGAGCTGTTGGGCTCGATCGCGCTTCCGGATCATGCCTGGGCCGTGCTGGCGCTGCTGCCGTTCGCGGGTGCGGCGCTCGCCTTGCTGGTCGCCCGGATCACCATTCAGCGCGCCCTCGGCAGGATGCTCTAGCGGTGCGCGGACTCGTCAAGTTCAGCATCTTTCCGATCCTGCTCTACGGGGCGGGGCTCGTCTGGTTCATGAACAGCCTGCCAGGGCCGGCGGGGGCCGAGAAGACGGACGGGATCGTCGTTCTGACCGGGGGCGAGGGTCGCGTGGCGCGCGGCTTCGAGCTGATCGAGCGCGGCGCCGCCGACCGGCTGCTTATTTCCGGCGTGGCAAGCGTAGTACGACCGCAGGAACTCGCCGCTCGCTATGACGTGCCGATGGAAACGATCCGCTGCTGCGTCGACCTCGGCCGCGCCGCCACCGATACCCGCACCAACGGTCAGGAGATAGCCGAATGGGTGCAGCGACGGCGGCTTCGCTCGATCCGGGTGGTGACCAACGACTGGCACATGCCGCGGGCGCGCAAGGAGATTGGCTGGAGGCTCGGAAGCACGACCCGCATCGTTCCCGACGCGGTCCATTCGGAGCGCACCTTCAAGCAGCTGTTCGTCGAATATAACAAATATCTGATCAGTCCGTTCGGCGAGGAGCTGGGCCTGGAGTGAGTGTGCTGGCTGCGCTTCGTTCGCTGATCTTCATGATCGTGTTCTACTCCGTCACGGTGCCGATCGTGCTCCTGACGGTGCCGGTGGCGGCGCTCGGGCGGCGGCCGTTGCGGCGCTACGTGCTCGGCTGGGTGACGTTCCACTCCTGGTGCTGCCGCTGGATCCTCGGGATCCGAACCCGGATCGAAGGCGACGTGCCGACCGAGCCGGTGCTGATCGCGGCCAAGCACCAGGCGATGTACGAGACCCTCGACCTCGTCCGGATCCTCGACGAGCCGGCGGTGGTGATGAAGCGCCAGCTCGCCGACATCCCCGTGTTCGGCTGGGCGACGCGCCGCTACGGCTGCATCGCGATCGACCGAAGCGGGGGCGCCTCAGCGCTTCGGTCGATGATGCGTGAGGCGGACTTGGCGCTTGCCGAGCAGCGGGCGATCCTGATCTTTCCGGAGGGCACTCGGGTGGCGCCGGGCGAGCGGCCGCCGCTGCAGCCGGGGTTCACCGGCCTCTACCGTCGGCTCGGCCTGCCGGTGGTGCCGGTCGCGCTCGACAGCGGCCGGGTGTGGCCACGCGGCTGGATCAAGCGCAGCGGCACCGTCACCATGCGCTTCGGAGCTCCGATCCCGCCGGGGCTTCCGCGCAAGGAGGTCGAGCAGAGGGTGCATGACGCCATCAACGCATTGGAGGCAGCGGCGTGATCCCTGAGCTCGGAATCATCGAGGGCTTTTTCGGCCGGCCGTGGAGTTGGCGCGAGCGCTCGGAGACGATCCGTTCCCTGCGCCCGCACAACTACCTCTTCTATCTCTACGCGCCCAAAGCCGACGCCTTCCTTCGCCGCCGCTGGCAGGAGCTTCACCCGGACGGGGAGATGGCGCAGCTCGCCGCCTTCGCCGCCGAATGCCGGGCGATCGGCGTCCGCTTCGGTGTCGGTTTAAGCCCGTTCGAGCTCCACCTCGCTCCGGAGCGCGGCTGGCAAGACATGCTGGCGCGCAAGCTCGCCCATCTCGACGCACTCGGACTCGACGACCTCGCCATCCTGTTCGACGACATGCGCGGCGACATTTCCGACCTCGCCGAGCGCCAGGCGGCGATCGTCACCTTCGCCGCCGAGCGCACCAAGGCGACCCGGATCCTGTGCTGCCCGTCTTATTATTCCGACGACCCGGTCCTCGACAGCGCCTTCGGGCAGCGCCCCGACGGTTATCTTCGCCAGCTTGGCCGGTTGCTCGACCCCGCGATCGAGATCATGTGGACAGGCCCTGAAGTGTGCAGCCGCGAACTGTCGCCCGGCCACCTCGCCCGGGTGGCGGGCGAGATCGGGCGCAAGCCGTTCCTGTGGGACAATTATCCGGTCAATGACGGCGCGCGCATGTCGCAGCACCTGCACCTGCGCGGCTTCACCGGCCGCCCGGCGGAGATCCGCCGCCACATCTCCGCGCACGGCGTCAATCCGGCGTCGCAGGCGGTGCTGAGCCGGATCCCCGCCCTCACCCTCGCCGACAGCTACAGGCGGGGGGAGGATTACGATTATGTCGCCGCGTTCGAGCGAGCGGCCCGCGAGGTGCTCGGCGCTGACCTCGCGGCGCAGGTCCAGCGCGACATCCTGACGCTTCAGGATCGCGGCCTCGACCGGCTAGAGCATCGCCGGCCGATCCTTCGCACCCGCTACGACAGCTTCGCCCATCCGGGCGCTGCGGAGATCGTCGCCTGGCTCGACGGCGTCTGGAACCTCACCGACGAGGCCGTCCAGACCCAGTGATCAGTCGCGCAGGCGCGCGCCGAGCTTGCCGGCCGCGGCGACGATGCGGTCGCCGATCGCCTTCAATTCGTCGTCGGTGAAGCTCTTGTCAGTCGGCTGGAGCACGACCTCGAGCGCCAGCGACTTCTCGCCCTGGGCCACGCCCTGGCCGGTGAAGACGTCGAACAGGCTCACCGCGGCGATCGCCGCCCTGTCGGCGCCTCGAACGGCACGGAGCAGCCGGTCCGCCTCGAGATCCTCTGGCACCAGGAAGGCGAAGTCGCGCTTCACCGCCTGGAGCGCCGGCGGCGTGTAGGCCGGGCGCATGCGTCCGTTGCCGCCGCGCCTCGGCGGAAGCGCGTCGAGGAAGATCTGCGCGGCCGCGGCCGGCCCGTCGAGGTCGAACGCCTTGAGGATCCGCGGGTGGAGCTCGCCAAATTCGGCGAGCACCGCCTTGCCGAGCGTCAGCCTGCCGGAGCGGCCGGGATGATAGGTCTCGCCCGCGCCGGCGCCGACCTGGAGATTGTCGACCGGAGCGCCGGCGGCGGCGAGAAGCGCGAGCGCCTCCTCCTTCGCGTCGAAGGCGTCGAACGGCGCGGCGCGGCCGGTGCGCCAGTGACGATGAGTCCGCTCACCGGCGAGGATGACGCCGACAGTGAGCGGCTCGCCGTCCTTGAAATAGCGCCGGCCGATCTCGAACAGGCGTACGCTTTCTGCCCCGCGCGCGCGGTTGCGGCGCGCAGCGGCAATGAGGCCGGGCAGAAGCGACGGCCGCATCACCTTGAGGTCGTCGCTGATCGGGTTGGCGACGGTCCAGGCCGCGCCGCCGAAATGCCCCGCTTCCGCCTCGGAGATGAAACTCCAGGTGATCGCCTCGTTGAGCCCGCGCGCGGCGGCGGACCGGCGGGCGCGGCGCTCGATGAGCTGCTCCGGGGTTGCGGTCGGCCGGGCGACGCCGTCGGCGCGCGGCAGCGGCGTCGACGGAATCTTGTCGAAGCCGTGAACCCGGGCGACCTCTTCGACGATGTCCGCCTCGCCATGGATGTCGGGACGGAAGGTCGGCGCCGTCACCTGCCAGGGATCTCCGCGGGCGACGTCGAAGCCGAGGCTGCGCAGGATTTCCTCCTGGCGCTCCTCAGGAATGTCGATTCCGGCGAGGGCGGCGCAGCGCGTCGGCCGGTAGGCGAAGGTCTGCCGTTCCAACGGCGGCTCGCCGGCGCGGACCACTTCCGACGGCTCGCCGCCGGCAAGGTCCAGCGCCCATTTTGTCGCGAGCTGGATTCCCGGCTCGACGAAGGCGGGATCGGCGCCGCGCTCGAAGCGGGTGCGGGCGTCCGACGCAAGCGCAAGCTTTTGTCCGGTGCGGGTGATGGCGTGCGGATCGAACCAGGCGCATTCGATGAGGATATTGGTCGTCGCCTCGGTGACGCCGCTATGCTCCCCGCCCATGATCCCGCCGATGTCGTGGACCGCGACCTCGTCGGCGATCACCGTCATCGTCTCGTCGAGCGTGTAGGTCTTGCCGTTCAGCGCCTCGACCTCTTCGCCCGGCTTCGCCTTGCGCGCGACCACAGCACCGCTCAATTTGGCGAGGTCGTAGACGTGGAGCGGCCGGCCGTAGGTCAGCGTGATATAGTTGGTCATGTCGACCAGTGCGCTGATCGACCGTTGCCCGACCGCCTGCAGCCGGCGCGCGAGCCAATCTGGCGACGGACCGTTGCGGACCCCGCGGATGACGCGGCCATAGAACGCCTTGCAGCCTTCGGTATCCTCGATGCGGATCTCGACCGGCGACGGATAGGTCCCTGCGATCTCCGGCACGTCGAGCGGCTTCAGGGTGCCGAGGCCCGACGCGGCGAGGTCGCGGGCGATTCCGTACACGCCCATTGCCTCAGGCCGGTTCGGATTGACCGAAATGTCGATCACCGGATCGTTGAGACCCGCATATTCCGGGAAGGCCGTGCCGACCGGTGCGTCTCCGGGAAGCTCGATGATGCCCTCATGGGCGTCGCCGAGCTCCAGCTCGCGCACCGAGCACATCATGCCGCGGCTTTCGACCCCGCGGATCGCCGCGATCTTCAGCGTGATTCCGCTGCCCGGCACATAGGCGCCCGGCGCCCCGAATACGCCCTTCATTCCGGCGCGGGCATTGGGCGCTCCGCACACCACCTGCATCGGTCCCTCGCCCGCATCGACGGTGAGGACCTGGAGCTTGTCGGCCTGCGGGTGGCGCTCCGCGGTGAGAATCTCGGCCACCTTGAACGCGGCGAGCTTCTCGCCCGGATTGTCGACGCCCTCGACCTCGAGGCCGAGCGCGTTCAGCCGCGCGACGACCTCGTCGAGGGTTGCGTCGGTGTCGAGATGCTCCTTGAGCCAGGACAGAGTGAACTTCATGCGCCGACTCCCCCGCTGAGCGTTGGCACGTCGAGCGACGCGAAGCCGTAATGCCTGAGCCAGCGCAGGTCGCCGTCGAAGAAGGCGCGCAGATCGTCCATGCCATATTTGAGCATGGCGAGGCGGTCGATTCCGCAGCCGAAGGCGAAGCCCTGCCACTCGTCGGGATCGAGCCCGCAATTGCGGATCACGTTGGGGTGGACCATTCCGGAACCGAGAAGCTCCATCCAATGGTCGCTTCCTCCAAGCACCCGGCGGCCGTTCTGCATGGTGTAGCCGACGTCGACCTCGGCCGACGGCTCCGTGAACGGGAAGTAGCTCGGGCGAAGGCGAAGCACGATGTCGTCGCGCTCGAAGAAGGCCTTGAGGAAGGTCTCGAGCGTCCATTTGAGGTGGCCGAGCGTGATGCCCTTGTCGATCACCAGCCCCTCGACCTGGTGGAACATCGGCGTGTGGGTGGCGTCGCTGTCGGAGCGGTACACGCGGCCCGGCATCACCGCGTAGATGGGCGGCTTTTGTGACGTCATGACGCGAATCTGCACCGGCGACGTGTGAGTGCGCAGAACCATCTTCTCGCCGTTCGGCCCCGGCTCCTCCAGGTAGAAGGTGTCGTGCATCGCCCGCGCCGGATGGTCGTCGGCGAAGTTGAGGGCCGTGAAATTGTGCCAGTCGGTTTCGACCTCTGGACCCGTCGCAACCGAGAAACCCATGTCCGCGAAAATCTCGGCGAGCTCGTCCATGACCTGGCTGACCGGATGGACTGACCCGCGCGGCGCCGGCTGGACTGGAAGCGTGACGTCGATCCGTTCCCGGGCGAGGCGCGCGTCGAGCTCGGCGGCTTCGAGCGCGGCCTTACGGTCGGCGAGCGCCGCGGTCACCGCCTCGCGAAGCGCGTGGATGCGCGGTCCCTGAGCCTGCCGTTCTTCCGGCGACATCCCGCCCAGCGTCTTGAGCAAGCCGGTGATCGCGCCATGCTTGCCGAGCGCCGAGACGCGCACGGCTTCGAGCGCCGCCAGGTCGGCGGCTTCCGCCACCTGCGGAAGGATTTGCTGTTCGAGGTCTTCAGGGCTGGACATCCGGCCCCTCTAGCCAATCCGATTGGGATTTGAACCCTGCTCTGTCAGTCTTGCGACCGCAGGTTGGCGCGGGCGAGCGCCTCGCTTTGCTGGCGATCGCAGGCGTTCATCGCCACGAAGAAGCTTTCGTCGTCGAACAGAGCGCTGGCGGCTGAGGCCTGCATCGCCTCCATGAACGCTTCCACCGGATAGGCGCTCATCAGCCGCTCGAACTCGGCACTTTCCTCGGCAGTCCTGTCCGTCTTCTCGGCGAGCGTGCCGAAGCGGGCGAGGTCGGACCCTTCGTAGAAACGGATCAGCGCCTCGAGATTGGCCGCGCCGAGACGTGCCGCGACTTGGTGCAGCATTCGGTCGGTCGATCCGCGCATTAGCGGGGCGGTGCAAAAGGCATGGGCCTGGAGGATCGGCCGAAGGTCATTCTCGCGTCCGGGGTTGAGCGCCTTGAGCCGATCGAGCGTAGCGGAATCCACCTCGTCCAGCCGGCGCTGCGGTTGCGGAAGCGCCGCGATGAAGCGCTCGACGAGCTCGGGTGGCGGCGGGGCATCCGCCTGGGCGACGGAAAGCAAAGCGGCGAGGGACGTCAGCAGCAGGGACATGTCTTAATCTCGAACGCAGGCGATCGCTGCACCATGAGGTGGCGCACGCCCCTTTGTCCACGCCTTTGACGTGGCGTCAGCCTTCCGGGTGGAAAGCGTCGATCGGGAGACGTCGGGCGAACTGGAGGCCGGCGGCGCCGTCGGCGGTCCAGCGCACTTCGGCGGGCACGATCTCGCCGGCGGTTGAAACCAGCTCGATTCGGCCGGCGCTGATCAGGCCGTTCGGATCCTCGATCCTGGCACCGCCGGCGGAGACGTTGTGGAGGGCAAAGGCCTGGGGCGACCCGTCGATCAGGAGGTGGACGGCGCGGCCGCGAACCGGGCGGCGGGCGTTGCTTCGCCGCTCGGACGCTCCGGCCGCGCTCGCGATCGTTGTGTGTGGGAAGCGGTGGCTGAGCCCGTCGCCTCCCCATTTCGCGTCGGCGAGCGGCAAAGCGGTGCCGCAGAAAAAGCATTCGGCGCTGACCCGCCCGACATACCATTGCGCATTGCCGCAGCCGGGGCAGCGATTGCTCTCATTGGGACGGAACAGTACCTGGTAGCCTCGGTTGGCGAGCTCGGGGGGACCCCGTTCGACCCTGGTCATCACGCCCATGCCCGCCCTCGCTTTCGCTTTGGTCGGTTCGTGATAAGCTGGCCGTCATTGCCAATCTCTTACCGGGGGGTGAGTCGATGGGCGCGGCGACCAGCGATTGGCCGGCTTTGTCAGGCGAGCGGGATCGCGCGACGATCGTCACTCTTCATCTGGTCAGTCAGATCGTCGGCAAGGTGCCGACCGCCTTGTTGCCCTGGCGCAACCATGGCTGGCATCTCACCCTACAGGTGACGTCCCGCGGCCTCCGAACAGAACCGCTCTACGGCGCCGGCGAGCCGTTCGAGCTGACCATCGACCTCGTCGGCCACCGCGTTTGTCTTATCGACGGGCGCGGCGAGGCATCGATTCCGCTGAGGTCGACGACGATGGCGGACTTCCACGCGGCGTTCATGACCCTGATCGCGCAGAGCGGACGGCAAGTGGCCATCCACCCCGCGCCCAACGAGGTTCAGCCGGCCATTCCCTTTGCCGAAGACCGCGCGCCGCGCAGCTACGACCGCGGCAGCGCCGAGCGGCTTCACGGCGCGCTTCTTGCCGCCGACCGGGTCTTCAAGAAGTTCCGATCAGGCTTCCTCGGCAAGGTCAGCCCCGTTCATTTCTTCTGGGGCAGCTTCGACCTTGCGGTCACCCGCTTTTCCGGACGTCCGGCGCCGCTCCATCCCGGCGGGATCCCAAACCTGCCCGATAAAGTGACTCGCGAGGCCTACAGCCACGAAGTGTCGAGCGCCGGCTTCTGGCCTGGCGGTGCCGGCGCTGAAGGGGGACCGTTCTTCTATTCCTACGCATATCCCGGCCCTGACGGGTTCGCGGAGGCGCCGGTGCGGCCGGAGGCGGCGCGCTTCGACAAGGATTTGGGCGAGTTCGTTCTCGACTATGGGGCGGTGCGCAGCGCGGCAGACCCGGATGCGGCGTTGCTCGCCTTTCTGAACTCGACCTACGAAGCGGCAGCAGATCTGGCGAACTGGCATCGCCCCGCTCTCGAATGCCCCGTGGGCAAGCCGCGGATCCCGCGCTCGGTCTAGCCGAGGAAGGGGTAGGGCGAGATCGTCTTCTGGAGCTCGTTGACGGTGAGCGTTCGGCCGGCGGGAGCGGCGGCGCGCTGAGGGCAGCGGATTCGCGGGCAGACCGGGCAGGCGGGGCCGATCGGCGTCACCAGAGGCTCGGCGAGATCGACGCCGTCGGCATAAGCGAGCCGCGCCGCATGCTTGACGTCGCAGCCGAGGCCGATCGCGAGGTGACTGTCCTCGCGCGGATCGAGCCTGACGGCGCGCTCGACGGTGCGCCCGATGGTGAAGAAGCGCTGTCCGTCCGGGGTCTCGACCACCTGGGTGACTACGCGGCCGGGCGTCTGGAAGGCGGCGTGCAAGTTCCAGCGCGGGCAGGTGCCGCCGAAGCGCGAGAAGGGGAAGCTCTCGCCGGCGAAGCGCTTCGACACGTTCCCGGCCGCATCCACGCGAAGCATGAAGAAGGGCACGCCGCGCGCGCCGCTCCGATTGAGGGTCGTGAGGCGGTGCGACATCTGCTCGACGCTGGTGCCGAAGATGCCGCACAGATGATCGATATCGTAGCGGTGTCGCTCGGCCGCCGCCAGGAACGGCTCATAGGGCATCAGGATCGCCGCGGCGGCGTAATTGGCCAGGCTCATGTGGAGCAGGCGCCGCGTCGGCATATCGGGCGGCGCGGCGGCATCGAGCATGCGCTGGAGCAGCGGCCGGAACTCGATCAGGGCGAGTTGGTAGGCGACCGCGAAGGTGCGGCTCTCGGGCCGAAGCATGTTCGACAGCATGAGCCGCTTGCGGTGGATGTCGTAATGCTGGCTGGTGCCGTCGAGCACGTCCGGCGGCACCAGCCGCACCTCCACGCCGAACCCGTCCTTGAGGCGGCGGCGGAGCGGCTCGAAGGCGAGCGCCGGCTCGCCGAGCGCTGCCGCGAGAGTCTCCGCCGCCTCCTCGAGATAGCCGAAATGGTTGCGCTGCGCCTGGATATGGTCGCGTACCCAGTCTTCGGGGCGGAGCGCCGGCTTGTCCTCGTCGGGCCCCGCCGGATTGCGCCGCGCCTCGACCAAGGCGGCGTAGAGCCTCGCCACCGCGTCGGCCACCGCGGGCGCGCTGTCGGCGAGCTCGACCAGCTCGTAGCGGGGCACGGCGAGGTCGCCGAACATCGGGTCGGCGAAAATTTCCGACAGCGCATCGACGCCGGTGCCTTCGGCGCCCTCGGCGGTCAGCGCCCTGAGGTCGATGTCATAAACCTCGGCCAAGCGGACCAGCACCTGCGCCGTGACCGGCCGCTGGTTACGCTCGAGCAGGTTCAAATAGCTGGGCGAGATGCCGATCTCGGCCGCCATCGCGTTCTGGTTCAGCCCCAGTTCGCGGCGAAGGCGGCGGACACGGCCGCCGAGGAAGAGTTTGCGCTCGGTCATCTTGTTCTGTGAAGCTGTCACGGATTTACAATGTTGTCGAGTGTAGCCGTTACAGCTGCACCCTTTTCGATGCTGCCGCGACGCTTGGTCCGATGTTCACTTGCCTCCACATTTCAACATTCCGGGGCCTGTTACCATGAGCGACTTCGCCTCCCTCGTTCCCGCCGCCGCCGGCCGTTTCGACGGCATCGAACGGCCCTACACGCCGGCGGATGTGGAGCGGCTGCGCGGCTCGCTCCACATCGAGCACAGCCTCGCCCGGCGCGGAGCGGAACGGCTCTGGCAACTGCTCAAGAGCGAGGATTATGTCCATGCGTTGGGCGCCCTCACCGGCAACCAGGCGATGCAGATGGTCCGGGCCGGCCTCAAGGCCATCTATCTCAGCGGCTGGCAGGTCGCGGCCGACGCCAACACCGCCGGCGCCATGTATCCCGACCAGTCGCTCTACCCCGCAGATGCGGGCCCGGAGCTGTGCCGCCGCATCAACCGCACCCTGCAGCGCGCCGACCAGATCGAGCATAGCGAAGGCGGCGCCGCCCGCGACTGGTTCGCGCCGATCGTCGCCGATGCCGAAGCCGGGTTCGGCGGGCCCCTCAACTGCTTCGAGATCATGAAGGCCTATATCGAGGCGGGCGCCGCCGGCGTTCACTTCGAGGACCAGCTCGCGTCGGAGAAGAAGTGCGGCCATCTCGGCGGCAAGGTCCTGATCCCGACCCAGGCGCATATCCGCAACCTCGACTCGGCGCGCCTCGCCGCCGACATGTGCGGGGTTCCGACCCTGCTCGTCGCCCGTACCGACGCCGAGAGCGCCAAGCTGATCACCTCGGACGTCGACGCCCGCGACCACGAATTTTTGACGGGCGAGCGCACGCCGGAAGGCTTCTTCCGCCTCAAAGAGGGCACCGGCCTTGCCCACTGTATCAAGCGCGGCCTCGCCTTCGCGCCGCATGCCGACCTTCTGTGGTGGGAGACGTCGAAGCCGAACCTCGAGGAAGCGCGCGCCTTCGCCGAGGCGATCCAGCGCGAATATCCCGGCAAGATGATGGCCTATAATTGCTCGCCGAGCTTCAACTGGGAGGCGAAGCTCGACCGCGACACCATCGCGAAGTTCCAGCGCGAGCTCGGGGCGATGGGCTACAAGTTCCAGTTCGTCACCCTGGCCGGCTTCCATAGCCTCAACCTCGGCATGTTCGAGCTCGCCTCAGGCTACCGCGACCGCGGCATGGCCGCTTATTCCGAGCTCCAGCAGCGCGAGTTCGCCCGCGAGGCCGACGGCTACACCGCCACCCGCCACCAGCGCGAAGTCGGCACCGGCTATTTCGATCTCGTCGCCCAGACCGTCTCGGGCGGCAGCGCGTCGACAACGGCGCTCGCCGAGAGCACCGAGGCCGACCAGTTCATCACCGCCATCGCAGCCGAATAAGGAGACCAGACATGACCCAGCCCAGCCCCGCCCGCGCGACCTTCTCGACCGAGGATTTCGGCCTGCTCCGTGAAGCCGTCGCCGCCTATGTCCGGCAGATCGGAGACGACCCGCGCTCGGTCAAATATGTGAGCCTTCACCACCGGCTCGGACGCACCGCACCGCAAGCATAAGAAAAGGGCCGCCCTCGCAGGCGGCCCTTCTCGACTTTGCCTCCCTGCGCGAGCGCGGGGAAGAACTTGTTACGCCTGAGCCTGCTGCGGCAGGGCAGCCTTGGCCTGGGCGATGATGGCGCCGAACGCCTCGCCCTCGTGCATCGCGATGTCGGCGAGGACCTTGCGGTCAAGCCCGACTCCGGCGAGCTTCAGCCCGTTCATGAACTGGCTGTAGGTCAGGCCCTCGGCGCGAACCGCGGCGTTGATGCGCTGGATCCACAGAGCCCGGAAGCTCCGCTTCTTCACCTTGCGGTCGCGATAGGCGTACTGGCCGGCCTTCTCGACGGCCTGCTTGGCGATCCGGATCGTGTTCTTGCGCCGGCCATAATAGCCCTTCGCCTGTTCAAGAACGCGCTTGTGCTTGGCGCGGGTGGTTACACCCCTTTTGACGCGTGCCATGGTCTATATCCTCCTTATCTCAGCCCGTAGGGCGCCCACAGCTTCACCGTCTTGGTGTCCGCATCGGACAGGACGGAGGTGCCGCGGTTCTGGCGGATATATTTGGCGTTGTGGCTGATCAGGCGGTGGCGCTTGCCGGCGACACCATGCTTGATCTTGCCGGTGGCGGTGAGCTTGAAGCGCTTCTTGACGCCGCTCTTCGTCTTGAGCTTGGGCATTTTCGTCTCCTTTGACGTCAGTGAACAGCCACGGCAGCCCTTACCGGCCGGGCCGTTCGTCAATCTTTTCCAGAATGCTGGAAGCGGGCGCCTATAGAGAGGAAGCGGCGGAGAGGCAAGGCCCGCTCACTCGCCGAGCGCCGCATAAGTGAACAGGCGATAGCGGTAGCGCTGCTGGGTGCGCATCGCTTCGGCGATTCGACCATGCAGATTGTCGTCCCAGCTGGTCCAGCGGCGGACGAATGCGTCGGAGCGGGCGGAATCGCCGGCGTCCTCGATCGCCAGCACCTCGCGGAGAAGCGCCTCGACCGCATCATGGTAGCGGCCATAATCGATCGACAGGCGCCCGGCCGCGGGATCGAAGCGCAGAACGCCGCGGTCGAGGAACCAGTTGAACTGCATCAGCTGCATCGTCTGATAGGGCTGGTCGCGCCGCGGCCGGTTGCTCTGAAGCGTCCGGAAGATGCCGCTCGCATAATGGGAACGCAGCTGCTCCTCGGTGAAATAGCCGTTCTGCCTGAGTTGGCGGCCAGCGAAGAGCGAGACGAGGTCTGCCTTCATCTCCTCGACCAAGTTGGCATCGGTACCAAGAGCGACGTCGAGGTCGCGGCCGTCGGCGGTGCGGTCGACGCCGAGATAGTGGCCGATCTCGTGCCACAAGGTGCGGTTGAACTGGCTGTCCGCGGTGAGGTGCTGAGCAAATTCCGGCGCCACGACGGCGCTCCACGCCGAGCTTCCCGAGCTGAAGATCTGCGGCGAGCGCATGATGTTGGCGCGAAGCAGGATCGTCCGCCCGTAGCGGCGCGCGAGGTAGGCCTCGTTGGGCAGGATTGTGGCGGTGTTGCCGCCGCGCGACTGGCCGAAATCAGCGACGACGTCATAGACTCCGACCGGAATGTCCTCGCGCACCCGCTTGCGCCGCTCGTAGGGCAAGGCGTCCTCGACTGCCTGAAGCCCCTGAAGGCCGCGGCGCAGCGCATCGGTCTCGTCGGGACGCCGGGCGAGCACGTTCAGCGAGTAGAAGGCGCGGGTACCGCTCAGCTCGTCGTCATAGGTCTCGTAGGCACCGATCTGGGCGTTGAGGTTGCGGAAGCGGCTGGTGATCCAGGCCGCGTCGCCCGATTCGTAATCGTCCGACAGCAGGTCGCGGGCGCGGTTGCGAAGGAAGCGGGCGAATTCCTCGTCCTCGCCGGCGACGGCGTCCGCCGCCTCGAACAGCAGGCCGGATGCTCGGATCATCTCGTCGGCATAAGCGACGGAATAGGGAACGGCGTAGAGCTGGGTCCGGTCGGGCGCCGCCGCGAGCTGCTCCAGCCTGCCGCGCAGCGCCGGGTGAAGCGTGTGAAGCACCGGATATTGGCGCAGCTTGGCGATGTCGCGCTCCAGGCTGGCGGCGTCGGCGTGGCGGACGACCGAGCGCAGATGGGTGAGCTCGTCGTGCCGCTCCGGATGCGCGGCCAGATAGGTCTCATATTCGGCGGCGGTGAGGTCGAGCGGGTAGACGTTCTTGCCCGGGGGCGGCGCGTCGACCGCGAGGAACGGGACGCGCCGGTTGTCGAGCGTGGTCGCGATCGGGCCCTGGAACAGCCGGTAGAGCGTCGCTTCCCCCGAGCCCGGGACGAGGCGCGCGCGGGCGGCGAGCGCCTGATGGTGGCGCTGCGCTTCATAGACCTCCTGAAAGATTCGGCCGACCTCGATCAGCTTCGCGACCGCCGCGCGCTCGCCCGGTCCGAGATGGGAGAGGTCGGGCGCGAGGCGGATCGTCTCCGTCCGCTCGAGGATCTCGCGAGTCTGCTGCTCGGTCCAGCCGGGTGCGCGCGCCTGCGCCGGAACCGGCGCGGCGGCCTGGGGCTGGGCCGTCGCCGCCGCACAGGCGGTCAGCGGCAGGAGAAGAAGCAAACTTGGCCTCACCATGGAATCACTTTCCCTTGGAAGTCGAGGAAGCTGCCCGACCGCTCGCGGGTCAGGCCGGCGATGACCCGGCGAAGGCCCGCGACGCTTTCCTCAGCGGGCGTGGGGGCGGAAGGACCGCCCATCGCGGTCTGCACCCAGCCCGGGTGGAGCATCGCGACGGAGAGGTCGCGGCCGCGCCAGTCGATGGCGAGGCTTCGCCAGGCAGCGTTCAGCGCGGCCTTGGACGATCGGTAGATGATCCCGCCGCCGCTCTCATTGTCGGCGATGCTGCCCATCTTGCTGGTGATCGCCACCACCTTGCCACCCGGCGCGACACGGTCGACCAGCGCCTGGGCGAGAATGGTCGGCGCAATCGCATTGACCCGCAACGTGTAGGCCCAGCTGTCCGGGTCGACCTCGCTATATTTGCCCATCACTCCGGCATTGCAGATGAGGTGGTCGATCGGCTCGTCGATGCGTTCGGCGAAGGCGCGGATCGCATCTAGGTCGGCGACGTCGAGCTGCTCGATGCGGATGTCGCCCGGAACCTTGCGTAGGTCGTCGGCGCGCTGCGGGTTGCGGACCGTGGCGATGACCTTCCAGCCGTCGGCGGCATATTGGCGCGCGAACTCGAGCCCGAGCCCGCGGTTGGCGCCGGTGATCAGCAAAGTGGGCATGGGGCGTCTCCTTTAACTCCCCACCCGGCCCTCACCTATCCGCAATGCTCTCAGTCGAACAGGCTGGAGACCGAGGTCTCGTCGGCGATCCGGCGGATCGCCTCGGCGAGGAGCGGAGCGACGGTGAGGATCCGAAGCTTGTCGGTCGCCGAGGCGGCGTCATAGGCCGCGATCGAATCGGTGATGACCAGCTCCAGTAGCTCGGACTTCTCGACCCGCTGAACCGCCGCGCCGGAGAGGACGCCGTGGGTGCAATAAGCGATGACGTCCTCGGCGCCGGCTTCCTTGAGCGCCGCAGCGGCGTTGCACAGGGTGCCGGCCGAATCGACGATGTCGTCCACGAGAATGCAGAAGCGTCCCGACACGTCGCCGATGACGTTCATCACCTCCGATTCGCCCGGTTTCTCGCGACGCTTGTCGACGATCGCGAGCGGGGCGTTGCCGATCCTTTTGGCGAGCGCTCGGGCGCGGACCACGCCGCCGACGTCCGGCGACACCACCGCGATGTTGCGGTCTGCATAGCGCGCCTGGACGTCCGCCGACATCACCGGAGCGGCGTAGAGGTTGTCGGTCGGAATGTCGAAGAAGCCTTGGATCTGGCCGGCATGAAGGTCGATTGACAGCACGCGGTTGGCGCCTGCGGTGGTCAGCAGGTTGGCGACCAGCTTGGCCGAGATCGGCGTTCGAGGGCCGGGCTTCCTGTCCTGGCGGGCATAGCCGAAATAGGGGAGAACCGCGGTGATCCGCTTGGCCGACGCGCGGCGGAGCGCGTCGATCATGATCAGCAGCTCCATGAGATTGTCGTTGGCTGGGTAGGAGGTCGACTGGACCACGAACACATCCTCGCCGCGGACATTCTCCAAAATCTCGACGAAAATCTCCTCGTCGGCGAAGCGGCGGACGCTCGCCTCGGTGACCGGGATCTCGAGATAACGCGCAATCGCCTGGACCAGCGGCAGGTTGGAGTTGCCGGACATCAGCTTCATGGCGCGCGCATTCCCGTTTGAGTGGAGAAGCCCGCTCTTAGCCAATGACGGCGCGGGGGCAAGACCGCGACATTGCTGGCACGGGCGCCGCGGCCTAGAGGGCGGCCATGTCCGTCGTCACCCGCTTCGCTCCGTCGCCCACCGGCCGACTCCATGTTGGCAATTTGCGCACCGCGATCCACAACTGGCTGTTCGCCAAGCGCCACGGCGGTCGCTTCCTGCTGCGCATCGACGATACCGACCAAACGCGCTCCAGCGAGGATTTTGTTCGTGCGATCCGCACCGACCTCGCCTGGCTCGGGATCGAGGCCGATGCCGAGGAACGCCAGTCGGCGCGCTTCGATCGTTACGAGGCGGCGCTCGAGCGGCTCCGCGCGGAGGGCCGGGTCTATCCCGCCTACGAGACCGCGCAGGAGCTCGACCTCAAGCGCAAGGTCCAGCTCGGTCGCGGGCTGCCGCCGGTCTATGACCGCGCCGCTCTCGCGCTGAGCGATGAGGACCGGACGCGGCTCGAAGCGGAGGGCCGCCGCCCGCACTGGCGCTTCAAGCTCGACCATGCGCGCGCGATCGAGTGGATCGACCTCATCCGTGGTCCCCAGCATTTCGACCCCGCCCTGCTCAGCGATCCGGTCATCCGCCGCGAGGACGGCAGCTGGCTCTACATGCTCCCGAGCGTGGTCGACGACATCGACATGGGTATTACTCACGTCGTGCGCGGCGAGGACCATGTCGCCAACACCGCGGTGCAGGTCCAGATGTTCGAGGCGCTCGCCGCGTCGTCGCCCCATTTCGCCCACGAGGCGCTTCTGGTCGGGGCCGAGGGCAAATTGTCCAAGCGGCTCGGCTCGCTCGGAGTTGACGAGATCAGGGAGCAGGGCATCGAGCCGATCGCGCTGATGGCAAAGCTGGCGCGAATTGGCACCAGCCTTCCGGTCGAGCCGGTCGCGGCGCCGGAGCCGCTGATCGACGGCTTCGATTTTGCGACGTTCGGCCGGGCGCCGGCGCGCTTCGATCTCGAGGAGCTCGCCCAGCTCAACGCTCGAGTGGTCCACCTCCTGCCGTTCGCCGCGGTTGCCGATCGGCTGCCGGGCGAAATGACCGAGGCCGACTGGGACGCCATCCGCCCCAACCTGAAGAGCGTCGCGGAGGCGGGCGACTGGTGGACGATCCTTCACGGCCATGTCGAGCGCACTGCCGAGGCGGAGGACCGCGAACTCCTGGAGGCGGCCGCGGAGGAAGCCGGCGCGGTCGACTGGAGCGACTCGCCCTGGCCTGCCCTTGTGGCACGACTGAAGGCGCGCACCGGCCGCTCCGGAAAGGCCTTGTTCCTGCCGCTGCGCCGCGCCCTCACCGGCCGCGACAGCGGTCCCGAGATGGCTGCGCTCCTCCCCCTGATCGGTCCCGACGAAGCCGTCGCCCGCCTGCGTAACGCCGCAAACCCGGTCTGATCTCCTCCTGCCGTCCCTTCATCCGCTAGACGAACGAACGGAACAAAATGTTATAGCATTACATTATGTGATGTTGTAACATGCGGGTATCCGCAGGTTTCGGGAAGAGCCTGCGCAGAGGCGTGAAAGGAGAGGAGACATGACCGCTACCGGCTTCCTCGAGCAGAAACCGCGCAGCCCGACCGGCTTCGGCCTGGTGCTGCTGCTCCATGGCGCGGCCATCGCGGGCGTCGTGATGATCAAAGGTCCTGAGTTCATCGGCAAGAGCCAGCCCATCGACATCATCGATATCCGCGCGCCCGAGCCTCCGCCGCCGCCCGACCCCATCCGCGAAGAGGTCGAGACGGAAACGCTTCGCCGCCAGTTGCCTAGCCCGCCCCAGCGCGAAGTCGATACCCCGGTTACACAGGCGGAGATGACTCAGGGCGAGCCGACCGAGACATATACCAGGACAACCGGGACTTCGGAGGGGACAAGCTTCGCCGAGCGGACCGTCCTCCCGATCGAGCGGCCACGCCCGGCGCCTGTGCGTACTGAAGCGTTGTTCGATTCACGCGGGGGCGACCAACAGCCGCCTTATCCGGTAGCCGAGCTGCGCGCCGAGCGCGAAGGCAATGTCCGCGTCCAGGTCCGAATCGGCATCGACGGGCGCGTGAAGGCGATCAGTCGCCTGAGCGCGACGAGCGACGCCTTCTGGCGCGCGACCGAGCGCCACGCGCTCGCCCGTTGGCGCTTCCGCCCGGCCACCGAGGACGGCCGCCCGGTCGAAAGCTCCAAGACACTCACTGTGCACTTCCGATTGGACGGCTCGTAAGGGGTGCATGGTGAGGGGGCTGGCGGGAGGGGAGTCACCGCATTATCTCTCACATCAAGATGATGCGCCTCCCTCGCCCCGCCAGCCCCAAGGCGCTTTGGACCGATATCCGCGAGTTTCTCGGCCAGCGCCGGCCCCATCAGTGGCTGGCCGCCGCGCTGGCGCTCGCAATTCCGGCGGCGATCGGAATCACTTTCTTCTACGACACGCTCGACGCTCACCGGGTCAGCCCGACCGTCATCTACCTCGAAAGCTGGCCCGCCGACCGGAGCACCGAGGAGATCGTCGCCAAGCAGAAGGCTGACGAGCAGCGCCGCCAGGCGCTCGAGGCGGAGCGGCGGCAGCAGTTCCAGCGACTGGAAGACGGCCTCCAGAATATGGGCCTTTGAACGACGATCAGCGTTGGATGGCCGAGGCGGTCGCGCTCGGCGAGGAGGCGCGGGGCACGACCGCGCCCGGCGCCAATGTCGGCTGCGTGATTGTCAGGGATGGTGAGCTGGTCGGGTCCGGCATGACCCAGCCCGGCGGTCGCCCCCACGCCGAGGCGGCGGCCCTCGAGGCCGCCGGCGAGCGCGCCCGCGGTGCCACCATCTACACGACGCTCGAACCCTGCGCCCATGTCAGCACCCGCGGCCCGGCTTGCGCCGCCCTCCTCGTCGCCGCCCAGCCGGCCCGAGTCGTCTCCGCCTTGCGCGATCCCGATCCGCGCACCGACGGCGCCGGCTTCGAGCGACTCAAGGCGGCGGGAATCGCGGTGGAGGTCGGAGTCGGCGCCGAAGGGGCCGAGCGGTCGCTCGCCGGCTTCCTGACCCGGACCCGGCTTGGCCGGCCTTACGTGACTTTGAAGCTCGCGCTGTCGATCGACGGCAAGATCGCTCTGCCGTCGGGCGAGAGCAAATGGATCACCGGGGTCGAGGCCCGCCAGCACGTCCATCTCGAGCGCGCGCGCGCCGACATGATCCTGGTCGGCCGCGGCACCTACAATGCCGACGCTCCGAACCTCGACGTTCGCCTGCCCGGCCTCGAACATCGCAGCCCGCGCCGCGCACTCCTCACCCGCGGCGAACCGGTCGAAGGCTGGACCACCCTGTCGTCTCCGGAGGCGATCTACGATCTTCATGACGTCAACGACCTGCTCGTCGAGGGCGGCTCCGGCGCCGCCTCCGCTTTTCTCACTGCCGACCTTGTCGACCGGCTGCTCATCTACCGCGCGCCCTTGCTGATCGGCGAGGGCAAGTCTTCGGTCGGCTATATCGGCCTCACCAACCTTGCCGACGCCCACCAGCGCTGGACCTTCGCGGAGAGCCGCGGCCTTGGCATGGACCGTCTCGAAGTCTACGAGCGCACGCGCTGATGTTTACCGGGATCGTCACTAACGTCGGGCAAGTGCTGGCCCATGAGGAGCGGGGCGACCTGCGCCTGCGCATCCAATGCGGCTACGACATGAGCGACGTCGCGCTCGGCGCCTCTATTGCGTGCTCAGGCGTCTGCCTTACCGTCGTCGACAAGGGCCCGGACTGGTTCGCGGTCGACGTGTCGGCCGAGACCCGCGCCCGCACCGCGCCGGGACTGTGGGAGGAAGGCGCCCGCCTCAATCTCGAACGCGCGCTTCGGATCGGCGATGAACTGGGCGGCCACATCGTCACCGGTCACGTCGACGGCATCGGCGCGGTCGTCTCGGCGGAGCAGGTCGGCGATTCCCTTGCCGTGACGATCGCCGCTGGTCCGGAGATCGCGCCCTACATCGCCACCAAGGGTTCGGTGTGCATCGACGGCGTGTCGCTCACCGTGAACTCCGTCGAACCGCTCGCCGATGGGGTCCGCTTCGGCCTGAATGTCATTCCTCATACCGCCCAGCACAGCACCTTGGGCGACCTCCGAGCCGGCCGCGAAATCAATATCGAGATCGACCTGATCGCCCGCTACCTGGAGCGGATGCTCGCGAGCCGTGCAGGTTGAGCAACGGCGTGTTGCACGCTTTGATGTGACCGAGGTCTAGTAATATCACATTGCAGTGTGATATTGGTCTTTCATGAGCACCATCCTGATCGATCGCCTCAACGATCTCGTCGCCGCCGGGGAGATGAGCCGCTCCGGCCTCGCCCGCGCCGCCGGGCTTCACCCCAACTCGCTGCGCCGTCTCGGCGAAGCGGATTGGAACCCGACCGCTGAGACGCTGATGAAGCTCGAACGCTTCCTCGCCTCGGGGCCGGGTGACGTCATGGCCTCGCCCGAGCAGATCATCGACGAAGCACGCAACGGCCGCATGTTCATCCTCGTCGACGATGAGGACCGCGAGAATGAGGGCGACCTCGTCATCCCCGCCCAGATGGCGACTCCGGAGGCGATCAACTTCATGGCGCGCCACGGCCGCGGCCTCATCTGCCTGACGCTCACCAAGGAACGGGTCGACCAGCTCGGCCTCGAGCCGATGAGCCGCAACAACGGCACCCGCCACGAGACCGCCTTCACCACCTCGATCGAGGCGCGCGAGGGCGTAACCACCGGAATCTCCGCCGCCGACCGCGCGCGGACCATCTCGGTCGCGATCGACGCGGGCAAGGGCCGCGACGACATCGTGACTCCGGGCCACGTCTTCCCGCTGATGGCGCGCGAGGGCGGCGTTCTCGTCCGCGCCGGCCATACCGAGGCGGCGGTCGACGTGTCGCGCCTCGCCGGCCTCAATCCGTCGGGCGTGATCTGCGAGATCCTCAAGGAGGACGGGACCATGGCCCGCCTCGACGACCTCATCCCCTTCGCCAAGCTTCACGGCATGAAGATCGGCACGATCCGCGACCTCATCGCCTATCGCCTCCGCAAGGACCGGCTGCTCGAGGAGACCGCCTCGGCCAAGTTCGAGAGCCGCTGGGGCGGCACCTGGACAGCGCGCACCTTCGTCAACAAGGCCGGTGGCCAGGAGCATGTCGCCCTCGTGAAGGGCGCGCTCGACCCGACCCAGCCGGTGCTGGTGCGCATGCACGCGCTGGACCTTCTCTCCGACGGTTTCGGCGAGGCGTCTGACCGCGGCCGCCTTCTCGAAGGCGCGATGCAGCAGATCGGCGAGGCCGGCTCCGGTGTGATCGTCGTCATCAACCGCAACATGCCCGGCGCCCTGTCGCGCGCGCTCAAGGTCCGCTCGGGCGAACCGGCGCAACCGGACAGCGAGGCGCTCCGCGATTATGGCGTCGGCGCGCAGATCCTCGCCGCGCTCGGAGTCCATGACATGATCCTGCTGTCGAACACTCACCACACGCCGGTGGCGCTTGCAGGCTATGGCCTGTCGATCGTCGAGGAGCGGCCGATCCCGCTGGCGGCGCGCTGACTATGGCCAACTTCCTGATCGTCGAGGCGCGCTTCTACGCCCACCTCAATGACATGCTCGTCGCCGGCGCCAAGGCCGCGATCGAGTCGGCCGGCCATCAGGCCGAAGTCGTCACCGTCCCCGGCGCGCTCGAGATCCCCGCCGTCATCGCCCTTGCCGCCGAGACCGGCCGCTATGACGGCTTCGTCGCGATCGGCGTGGTAATCCGGGGCGAGACCTATCATTTCGAGATCGTCTCGAACGAGAGCGCGCGCGGAATCATGGCGCTCACTCTCGACGGCCTCGCCATCGGCAACGGCATCCTGACGGTCGAGGACGAGGCCCAGGCCCTGGTCCGCGCCGATCCCGCCCAGAAGGACAAGGGCGGCGAGGCGGCCAAGGCCGCCATCGCTCTGCTCGACCTGCGCCAAAGGTTCGGCCGTTAGCCGCTACTCGATCGGTATCAGCACCTCGGCCCGCCGCAATGGGCCCGGGATCCGCTCCGAATTGTAGAAGGCGCGCTCGGCTGGCCCGGTCGCCTTGAGCTTCTTGGCGCCGACCCAGCTCTGCAGCTGCGCCTCGCGCGCTCCGAGAGCGGCGCTGTCCGGCCCACCATGGAAGCGGAGCGCCGCGACCCGACGCGCCGGGATCGTCGCGATGCTGATGTCGTCGCCCGGTTCGGGCACCGACTCGCGGGTATAATAAGCCGGCATCACGAAACGGGTGAGCCAACCGGAGCCCGGCGCGGCCGACGACAGCACCGGCGCCGTCATCGCCACCTTCTCGCCCTCGCGGTGGCGCGCGAAGATATAATCGGCGAGCCGCGCGAAGCCCTGGTCGAGCCCGTGCTCGCGGTCGCCCTGAACCACCGTCTCGGCGACGAGAAGCTCCGGATATTCCCGCACCTCGAACTCGCCGTCCTCCTCGATCACCCGATAATTCGGCTTCTCGACGGACTTCTCGCGATACAGGAACCAGCCCGCGCCGAGCACCGCGAGTGTGCCCACCACGCCATAAGCGAGCTTCCGACCGCGACCGCTCCCTTGCCTCTCCGCCATCGCTTGCTCCTTCGTTCGGCCCGCGATTAAGCCGCGCCCCCCCGCTTAGTCGATATGGCCTTTCACCCCCCGCCTGTGCCAAGGCGCCGCCCGTGTCGAAGCCGCTCGCGCCCCGCCTGGCCTTTCCGGCCTTGATCGTCGCCAACCTGTTCCTGGCGGCGGGCCCCTGGATGGTGCGCCTGACCGACGTCGGGCCGGTGGCGGCCGGCTTCTGGCGCCTCGCCCTCGCCCTTCCGCTGCTCGCCGTACTCGCCGCGTGGCAACAGAAGGGAAAGCCGCTCCCCGCCTGGAGCCTGATCGGCGCGGTCGCCGTCGGCGGTCTGTTCTTTGCCGCCGACCTCGCCGTCTGGCATGTCGGGATCCTCCAGACCAAGCTCGCCAACGCGACATTGTTCGGCAATTTCGCCAGCTTCCTGTTCGCAATCTACGGCTTCATCCTGATCCGCCAGATGCCCGACAAGGTCCAAGGCGGAGCGATCCTGTTCGCCGTCTTCGGCACCTTCCTGCTCCTCGCCAGAAGCTACGAGCTCTCGCCCGACAATCTCGTCGGCGACCTGCTCTGCCTGCTCGCCGGCCTGTTCTACACTTTCTACCTGATCGCCGTGGACCGGGCGCGGCGAAGCCTCGCGCCATTCCCCACCCTCGCCATCGCCACCGCCGCGGGCACCCTGCCGATCCTTCTCTTCGCGATCCTCCTCGGCGAGCAGGTCATGCCAAGCGACTGGGGGCCGGTCATCCTGCTGTCGATCGGAAGCCAGCTGATCGGGCAGTCGCTTCTCGTGTTCGCGATGGGCCATTTGAGCCCGGTCGTCACCGGCCTGGGCTTGCTCACCCAACCCATCGCCGCAGCGGCGATAGGCTGGAGCGTCTATGGCGAGCGGCTCGGCCCCGTCGACATGGTCGGCGCTTTGCTGATCTGCGTCGGCCTCGTCCTCATCCGCCTGCCGCAGCGCGGCCTTGCCACCAATCCCCCCGAGGATCATTGAGACGTCATGGCTACCACGTCCGCGATCCCGCCCGCCGACATGACCCTCGACGAGCTCAAGGAAGCGCTCGCGCCGCTGCTCGGCGGCCACACCGCCTTCGACGGCTGGTCGGAACAGGCGCTCGCCATGGCCGCGGCCGAGCTCGGGGTTCCGGCGGATCGCGCCCGGATCGCCTTCCCCGGCGGCGCGGTCGACATGATCGACGCCTGGTTCGACTGGGTCGACCGCTCGATGCTGCTCGCCTTCCCGCCGGAGCGGATCGCGGCGATGAAGATCCGCGAGCGGATCGGGGAGTTGATCCTGTTCCGGTTCCAGCTCCTGCGCCCCTATCGCGAGGCGCTCCGCCGCGCCCTCGCCACCCTCGCAATGCCGCAGAACGCGATCGCCGCCGGCCGCCTCGCCTGGCGAAGCGCCGACCGCATCTGGCGCACCGCCGGCGACACCGCGACCGACTATAATCACTATACCAAGCGCGCGATCCTGATCGGCGTGTACGGCTCGACCACCTTCGTCTTCCTCGACGACGAGAGCGAGGACATGGCCGCGACGCGCGCCTTCCTCGCGCGGCGCATCGACGACGTCATGCAGTTCGAGAAAGTGAAGGCGCGCTTCACCTCCCGCGCCGGTCGCCGCCCTTCGCTCAGCCGGTTCCTGGGTCGCCTGCGTTACCCGAACTGAAGCCAGCCCGGGTCGTGGTTGAGCCGATCTTAACCGTGGCTTCTCGCTGTCCCTTAATTACCTTTCGTTAGCCCCTTGGGTGTCGCGGGAAGGCCTCCGCGTACAGGAAGGGTCGTCGCGGAAGTGGACGGGACAAGTTATGGCGGCACGGCGCGCTTGCGTGCCATCCGCTGGCTTCTCGATATCGGCAAGGATATCCCGGCGCCCGTCCGCGGCCGGTTGCTCGCCAACGTCTTCGGCTCTCTCACCATCTACGTCGGCGCGGTCTTCAACACGATCATCGTCGCCGCCGTCCTCGCTGCGCGCATCGAATCGCCGCTTCTCTACATCTGGGCCGGCTTCGAGATCCTGCTCGCCGCAGTCCGCTTCCATGTTCTTCTGACCTGCCGCCGCGCCATCCGCTCGGGAGCGCCGGCGCCTGTCGACATCTACGTCATCCTGTCGCTCCTGTGGGGCGCCGGAATCGGCTTCGGCACCTTCGTCGTCGTGACGAGCGGCGACTGGGTCGCCGCGACGATCGCCGGCATGTCGTCGGCGGCGATGCTCGGCGGGCTCGCCTTCCGCTTCTTCGGAGCGCCTCGCCTCGCCTGCGCGATGTTGATCGTCGCCACTCTGCCCGGCGCGATCGCCTGCGCCTTGTCGGGCGAGGCCATCCTGTTGATCGCCGCGATCCAGATGCCGCTCTACGTGGTGATCATGACCCGCGCCGCATGGTGGATGAACCGGACCATGTTGACGGCCCTCTGCGCGGAGCATGAGAATCGGCACCGCGCCCGCCACGACGCGCTCACCGGCTTGCTGAACCGCAGCGGGCTTGCCGACGCGGTCGCGGCGGTTCCGGCGGGCGCCCGCCTCGGCTGCCTGTTCCTCGATCTCGACGGCTTCAAGCGGGTCAACGACACGATGGGCCACGCCGCCGGCGACGACCTTCTCGCGATGGTCGCCGCGCGCCTGCGCGATTCGATCCAGTCCGGCGATATCCTCGCGCGGATCGGCGGCGACGAATTCCTGCTCGTCGCGCCGATGACCGGCGCGACTCACGCGCGGGTTCGCGGCGAGGCGTTGATCGCTGCCGTCGCCGGCCTGCCTTATGTCATCGGCTCGCAGGGCGTGCTGATCGGGGCGAGCGTCGGCGCGGCGCTTCAGGGAGACGGGGTCGGCAGTCTCGACGCCCTGATCGCGGCTGCCGACGAAGCCCTCTATCGCGCCAAGTCGGCCGAGCGCTGCGGCTGCGTGGTCGCCGACGAGGCGGACGAGGAGGAGGCGGCCAGGCCCCTGCCGCCGCGCCTGCACGATCTGCGGCCTGCGGCTCAGGCAGCCCAGGGCTGACGCTCCCGTTATTGATAATCACTTGCATCTTGGTTAGGCAGCCCTCCTGACCTGAGGAGCCGCCGTGACCGTCGCCGCCCGCCCGCTTGCCGTGATCCGCAACCTTGCTTTCGTCCTGTTGCTTTGCCTCGGTGCTGGGGGCGCCGCGGCGCAGGGCGATACCGGCTCGGTCCAGACGACGTGGCGGCTGCTCGATTATGTCGCGGTCGATTATCGCGAGGCGGTTGCCGACGGACGAGTCGTCAACCAGTTCGAATATGACGAGATGCGCGAATTCTCCGCGACGATCGCCCAGCAGATCGCCGCGCTTCCGCAATCCTCAGCCAAGCAATCACTCGTCGAACGCGCCGGCGCCCTCCAGCAGGCGATCGCTGCCCGAGCCGATCCGGCGCGGGTGGCGGGTCAGGCGCGCCAGCTTGCCGCCGATCTGCTCGCCGCCCATCCGGTGACCCTCGCGCCGCGCTCGGCGCCCGATCTTGCGCGAGGCTCGGCGCTCTATGCCGAGCAATGCGCATCCTGCCACGGCGCCACCGGCGCCGGCGACGGCCCGCTCGCCCGTGGCATGGAGCCGCCGCCGATCGACTTCACCGACCGCGACCGGGCGAGGGAGCGAAGCGCCTTCGCTTTCTATCAGGTGATCAACCAGGGCCTCGAAGGCACTGCGATGCAGAGCTTCGGCCATTTGCCGGAGGAGGACCGCTGGGCCCTCGCTTTCCATTCCGGACGCTTCGCCTATCCCGCCGAGCTGGTCGAAACCGGTCGCCAGCTGTGGGAAGGCGATGAAGCGCTGCGCGCCCGAATCCCCGACCTCGCGGCGCTCGCGGCACTCACTCCGGCCGCGCTCGCCCGCGATATCGGCGAGGAGCGGGCGGCGGCGGTGATCGCCTATCTGCGCTCCAATCCGGCGGCCGTGACCGCTTACGCCGGCCCCGGCACGCTCGACCTCGCCCGCCAGCTTCTCGGTCGCAGCCTCGAGGCTTACCGTTCGGGCGACCGCAGCGCTGCCCAGCAGCTCGCTCTGAACGCCTATCTCGAGGGGTTCGAGCCGGTCGAGAGCCTCCTCGCCGCCCGCGACGGGCGGATCGTCATCGCCGTCGAGCAGGCAATGGCCGAGCTTCGCGGCGGCATCGGCCACGGCGTGCCGGTCGCCGAGCTCGAGCCCCTGGTCGAGCGGCTGGACGCGCTGTTCGTCGAGGCCGAGCAGGCCCTCGCCCCCGACCAGGCGAGCTCGGTCTCCACCTTCGTCGGCGCCTTCGCAATCCTTTTGCGCGAAGGGCTGGAGGCGCTTCTCATTGTCATCGCGATGGTCACCTTCCTCGCCCGCGCCGATCGCCGGGACATGCTCAAATATGTCCATATCGGCTGGATCTCGGCGCTCGTCGCCGGAGTCGCGACATGGGCCGCCGCGACCTACTTCATCACGATCAGCGGCGCCGACCGCGAGCTGATGGAGGGCGTCGCCGCCCTGCTCGCCGCCGGCGTGCTGCTGTTCGTCGGCATCTGGATGCACGGCAAGGCGCAGGCTGGCGCCTGGCAGGCCTATATGCGCGACCGGTTGAGCAAGGCGCTCACCGCCCGCTCGGCGTGGTTCCTCGCCGGCCTCGCCTTCATCGCTGTCTATCGCGAGGCGTTCGAGACGATCATCTTCTACGCCGCATTGGGTGCACAGGGCGACCCGCTTCCGCTCGCTGCCGGGGCCGCCTTGGCCGTGGTGCTGCTCGCCGCCATCGCCTGGGCGATGCTGGTCGTGGGACGCCGGCTCCCGATCACCAAATTCTTCGCCTGGAGCGCGATCCTCATCGCGGTGCTGGCGGTGGTGCTGGCAGGCAAGGGCATCGCGGCGCTTCAGGAAGCCGGCTGGATCGGCGTGACCCTGGTTCCGGGCGCTCCGCGCAGCCCGATGCTTGGCATCTATCCCACCGTCGAGACGATCGTCGCTCAGGTGGCAATGGCGGCCATGCTCGCGGTCGGCTTCATCGTGACGCGGCGCGGTGCGCCTCCTCAGCCGGCGAGCGCCTGAATCTCTGGACGGCGGCCGCGTGCCCCCTCTAGGGTGCGGCCAACGCATTAGGGAGACGATCCATGGCCGGTTCGGTCAACAAGGTGATTCTGGTCGGCAATCTCGGGCAGGATCCTGAGTCGCGCTCGATGCCGTCGGGCGGCGAGGTGGTGAACTTCTCGGTGGCGACGTCCGAGAATTGGAAAGATCGCGACGGCAACCGCCAGGAGCGGACCGAGTGGCACCGGGTCGTGATCTGGAACGAGAATCTCGGCCGGGTCGCCAAGCAGTATCTCAAGAAGGGCAGCAAGGTTTATCTCGAGGGCCAGCTGCAGACCCGCAAGTGGACTGACCAGTCGGGCCAGGACAAATATTCGACCGAGGTGGTGCTCCAGCGCTTCCGCGGCGAGCTCGTCCTTCTCGACCGCCGCGAGGGCGGCGGCGGTGGCGGCTTCGGCGGCGGCTATGGCGATGACGATTATGGCAGCTCGTCCGGCGGCCGCTCCGACTCGTTCGGAAGCAGCTCGTCCCGGGGCGGCGGCAGCCGTCCGGCGCCGGCCTTCGACACCGATCTCGACGACGACGTGCCGTTCTGAGGGAACACAATCGTCATCCCAGAGGAAGCTGGGATCTCACTTTCTAGATTCGGAACAAGGCAGGGAGATACCAGCTTTCGCTGGAATGACGGTCACTTGCCGAGCTTATCCTTGAGCGCCGCCAGCGCTCCGAAAGGCCCGGCCTGGCCCTCGTCCAATACGCCCGCTTCCTTGAGCGCCGCCTCGGCGCCCGGCGCTCGCGGATAGGGATCGAGGTGCAGGGCGAGGGTCTGGGCGACCGCCTCGCCGACATCGACCATCCCGGCGTCGGTGAAGATCACGTCCATTTCGTCCTCGCCGAGCTCGACCTCCTCTTCGCCGCCGCCGCTTTCAGGCGGCGGGCGGAAATGGACGACGAAGCTTTCGTCGATCTCGGCCGGGACCGGCTCTCCGGTCGCGACGCAGCTCTGCACGACTGCCGCGCGGACCTGCCCGCCGACGATGATGTCGGAGCGGCCGCGGCTGACTTGGACGTCAGCTTCCAGGCGATCCAGCGACTCAAGGTCGAAGCGCCTCGCCAATGCCGCCCGTTCCGGCTCCTCGGCCTCGACATGAAGGCGCTTGGGTTCGGCGCCGATCGTGTCGGCACGCACGGTACGGCTGAACTCCGTCTCGCTCATGGTTTCGGCAACCGTCCGTCAACCAGATCCGCGTGCGACTGGTCGGCAAGCGCCTTGTCGAATGAAGCGAGACGTCCGGCGACCAACGCCAGCGCGTCGTCGCTCGGCGGCGTCGCGTGGAAGATGTTGCGATGTACGGCCGGCGTGAAGTCATGCTCGTTCGAGGCCTCGCGGAACGCGGTGAGCCGTCCGCCCAACGCGCCGACCATCCGTCCGACATGCTTGCCGACCGAATAGTCGCCGACCCCAAGCTCGAGCAGGCTCTCGTCCATGTCGGCGATGAACAGCTCGGTCAGAAGCACCGAATCGCGCTTGGCCGCTTGCTCGTCGAGCCGCTCCATCCGCACCAGCACGAGCGCGGTCACGGCCGACAGCATGTCGAACCGGCCAGTGACGGTGTCCGGCACCTGGCCGTCGCGGTACCACAGCGGGTCGCGCGCCGCGCCCACGATTGCGCGGTAGAGCGGAAGCATCCGGTCGCGCTCCCTGGTCCGCCCGATTAAGCGGGAGAACCAGCCGGAGCGGCTGCGGGCGGCGGCGAGATTGGTCGACACGGTTTTCCTTGGTTCGGCGGCTGCTTGCGCCGGTTGCTCGATGTTCATATTGGTCGGGCTACGCAAACGCTCAAGCCCGCTTCGTGCACGAAGCGGTGCCGTCAGGAGTTTCAATGCCGATGTCCGTCCGGCCCCGCGCCCTTGCCGCTTTGGGTCTCCTCGCCTTGGCCAGCGCCGGCTGCACCTCGATCCGCGATCACCAGGGTTACGTCGTCGACGAAGCCCTCATCGGCACCATCCAACCCGGCGTCGACAATCGCGAATCGGTTCAGGGGACGCTTGGCCGGCCGAGCTTCGTCGGCCAGTTCGATCAGCGCGACTGGTATTATGTGTCGCGCCTGACCAAGCAGCTCGCCTTCGCGCGTCCGCAGCCGACCCAGCAGACCGTGCTCCACGTCCGCTTCAACGACGCCGGCACCGTCGAGAGCGTCCAGCGCACCGGCCTCGAGCTCGCCCGCGCCGTCGAGCCGATGGGCGGCCGAACTCCGACGCTGGGCAGCAACCGCAGCTTCTTCGAAGAGATTTTCGGCAATATAGGCGCCGTCGGCGGCCGCGGCACGGGCGGCCAGACCGCCGACAATCCGCAATAAGATCAGCTCTCGCGCAAGCGAGACGGGGCTAGCGAGCGATTCCGCCCGCCGCGAGCACGGCGAGCGTCACCAGGTCCGACGCTGATGCCGTCATCGAGGCGATCTGGACCGGCTTCTGCATGCCGACCAGCATCGGCCCGATCATCGCATCCCCGCCCAGCTCCTTGAGCAGCTTGGCGGCGATATTGGCGGTTTGTAGGCCCGGCATGATCAGCACGTTGGCGGGTCCGGTCAGGCGGCTGAACGGATAGACCTTCTGCATCTTCGGATTGAGCGCGACGTCGGGCGGCATCTCGCCTTCATATTCGAACGGGACTTCCCCGCGAGCGTCGAGGAGCCTCACGGCCTCGCGGATCCGCTCGAGATAGTTGCCCTCGGGATTGCCGAAGGTCGAATAGGACAGAAAGGCGACCCGCGGCTCGTGGCCCATTCGGCGCGCGACCTCGGCGGTGTGGCAGGCGATGTCCACCAACTGCTCGCCGCTGGGACGCTCGGTCACCGTGGTGTCGGCGAGAAAGACGGTGTGGCTCTGGCCGACCAGCACGTGAATTCCGAATGGAGTCACGCCCTCGACCGGATCGAGCACGCGCCGAACTTCGCGAAGCGACTGAGCGTAAGGCCGGGTCACGCCGGTGATCATCGCGTCAGCCTCGCCGAGCTCCAGAAGCAGGGAGGCGAAGATGTTGCGGTCCTGGTTGACGAGCCGCTCGACCTCACGGTGGAGATAGCCGCGGCGTTGAACCCTTTTGTAGAGATGATCGACCATCTCGGGCACCCGGCCATAGGTGCGGCTGTTGAATACCTCGATGCCGGTCGCGTCCTCGACTCCGAGCGCACGGAGCCGGTCGTGGACGTCGTCGCGGCCGACCAGCACCGGAATGCCGTAGCCGCCATCACGGAAGGCCATCGCCGCGCGCAGGACGGTGTCTTCCTCTCCCTCCGCGAACAGCACCCGCTTCGGATTCCCGCGCGCCGCTTCATAAGCGAGCGTGAGCACCGATGTGGTCGGGTTCAGCCTGGAACGGAGTGCCGTTCGGTACGCCGCCATGTCGGCGATCGGTTTCTGGGCAACACCCGAATCCATCGCCGCTTGCGCCACGGCGGCCGGCACTACCTCCATCAGCCGCGGATCGAACGGGGCGGGGATGATGTAGTCGGCCCCGAAGCTGTGCGCCTTGCCGTAAGCCGCAGCCACTTCCTCCGGCACTGCCTCGCGCGCCAGCTCGGCGAGCGCCTGCGCCGCGGCGATCTTCATCTCCTCGTTGATCGTCGTCGCTCGCACGTCGAGAGCGCCGCGGAAGATGAAGGGGAAGCCCAAGACGTTGTTGACCTGGTTGGGATAGTCCGAACGGCCGGTGGCGACGATCGCGTCGGGACGCGCCGCCTTCGCCTCGGGCGGAGTGATCTCCGGGTCCGGATTGGCCATCGCGAAGATGATCGGCCGGGGCGCCATCTTCGCGACCATCTCGGGCTTCAGAGCGCCGGCCGCAGAGAGGCCGAGGAACACGTCCGCGTCGACGAGCGCGTCTTCCAGAGAACGGCGGTCGGTGTCGACCGCGTGTGCCGACTTCCACTGGTCGAGGTCGCCGCGGCCCTGGTAGATTACGCCCTTGCGGTCGCACATCAGGACATGGTCGTGGCGCACGCCCATCGCCTTGATCAGCGCCGTGCAGGCGATCGCCGCGGCTCCGGCGCCGTTCACCACGACGCGCACGTCCTTCAGCTCACGGTTGGTGAGGTGGCAGGCATTGATCAGCCCGGCAGCGCTGATGATCGCGGTGCCGTGCTGGTCGTCGTGCATGATCGGGATGTTCATCCGGTCGCGCAGGGTCTGCTCGATGATGAAGCATTCCGGAGCCTTGATGTCCTCCAGGTTGATGCCGCCGAAGCTCGGCTCCATCAGCGCGACGGCCTCGATGAACTTGTCCGGATCCTCGGTGGCCAGCTCGATGTCGATCGAATCGACGTCGGCGAAGCGTTTGAACAGCACCGCCTTGCCTTCCATCACCGGCTTGGACGCAAGCGCCCCGAGATTGCCGAGGCCGAGGATCGCGGTGCCGTTTGAGATGACGGCGACCAGATTGCCCTTGGCGGTATAGTCGTAGGCGGCGGCCGGGTCCTCGGCGATGGCGCGCACCGGAACCGCGACTCCGGGCGAATAAGCGAGGCTGAGGTCGCGCTGGGTCGCCATCGGCTTCGACGCGATGATCTCGATCTTGCCGGCGCGGCCCTGGGAGTGGAATTCGAGGGCTTCGGCTTCCGAGAATTTGACGTTGCTGCCTTCGCTCATCGGCCGTCCCCCTTTGTCGTGTCGCCGGCGCGGCCCGGTCTATGCCGCATCGCCACCGCGCGGCAAGCACTGGCTGCTTTGTGTGGATTATGCCCAATGCGGCGTTCCGCATCCCTGTTCCATCCTCTAGGCTCGGCTAGTCATGGCCGCCCGCCCTCTCACCGACTCCGCGCCCACCCCGATGATGGCGCAATATCTCGCCCTCAAGGCCGAGGCCGAGGACTGCCTGCTCTTCTACCGGATGGGCGACTTCTTCGAATTGTTCTTCGAGGACGCCAAGGTGGCGGCGGCGTGCCTCGACATCGCGCTGACGGCGCGCGGCGAGCATGACGGCGCTCCAATCCCGATGTGCGGCGTCCCGATCCATGCCGCCGAGGCCTATCTCGCCCGGCTGATCAAGGCGGGTCATCGGGTCGCCATCGCCGAGCAGACCGAGAGCCCGGCCGAGGCGAAGAAGCGCGGCTCCAAGTCGGTGGTGAACCGCGCCATCGTCCGGGTGGTCACCGCCGGAACGCTGACCGAGGAAGCCCTTCTGGACAGCCGCGCCGCCAATTGGCTGGTCGCTCTGGCGCCGCTGGGGGAGAAAATCGGACTCGCCGCCGCCGACGTTTCGACCGGACGCTTCGAGTTGACTAGTGTCTCTCCGGCAAACCTGGACGCCGAGCTGGCCCGGCTGTCCCCGAGCGAGATCATCGCGGCCGGGAGCCTTCCCACTTTCGCCGGAGCACAGCTCTCCGAGCGGCCGCACGCAGAGTTCGACTCGGTCTCCGCCGAGCGCAGGCTGAAGGAGCGGTTCGGCTTCGGCACGCTCGATAGTTTCGATCGTCCCGCGCTCGCCGCGGCGGGCGGAATGCTGGCTTATCTGGAAGAGGTCGGCCGCGAGACGCTCCCCTTCCTCCGCCCGCCGGTGCCGGTCTCCTCGTCAGCGCACATGATGATCGACGCGTCGACGCGCGAGAGCCTCGAGCTGGTCGCCGCGCAAGGCGGCGGCCGTCCGGGCAGCCTTCTCCAGGCCGTTGACCGCACCGTCACCGGCGCCGGCGCCCGTCTCCTCGCCGCCGACATTTCAGCACCGCTCACCCACCGCCACGCAATCGAGGCGCGGTTGGACCTCGTCGCCCGGTTGGAAGGCGACTCCACCCTGCGCCACTGGCTGCGCACCACGCTCAAGGCCCTGCCCGACCTCGGCCGCGCCTTGGGGCGCCTCGTCGTCGGCCGCGGCGGCCCGCGCGATCTCGGCCTGCTTCGAGACGGCCTCGACGAGGCCCGCCGCCTCCACGACCGCCTCGCTGTTCTGGGGGACGCTCCGCCATTGCTGGCCGAGTTGCTTCCGGCCCTGACCGGCCACGGCGAACTCGTCGACCTGCTGAGCCGGGCGCTCGTACCGTCCCCGCCGATCGACGCCTCCCAAGGCGGCTATATCGCTGAAGGCTATGACGCCGCGCTGGACGCGCTGCGCTCGACCGGGGGCGAGGGGCGCCGCGCCATCGCCGCGCTCGAGGCGCAGTACCGCGCCTCAACCGGCATCGCAGCTCTGAAGATCCGCCACAACAACGTGCTCGGCTATCATGTCGAGGTACCCGCTCGCCATGCCGACGCGCTGATGGCGGCGGACAGCGGCTTCACCCACCGCCAGACCCTGGCCGGGGTCGTCCGCTTCAACGCGCCCGACCTCCACGAGCAAGCGATGAAGGTCGCCCAGGCCGGCAATCACGCGCTGGCCGCCGAAGCCGCCCATCTCGAGGAGCTCATCGCCGCCGCTCTCGACCGCTCGGAACCCATCGCCGCGGCCGCCGACGCGCTTGCCCGGCTCGATGTCGCCGCCGGGCTCGCCGAGCGCGCTGTTGAGGGCGGCTGGTCACGGCCCTCCTTCACGGACGAGCCGTGCTTCGATGTCGAGGGCGGCCGGCATCCGGTCGTCGAGGAGGCCCTCCGCGCCCGCGGCGAGCGTTTCGTCGCCAATGATCTCAGCCTCGGCGAGCAGAAGCGGCTGTGGCTCGTCACCGGCCCGAACATGGGCGGCAAATCGACCTTCCTCCGCCAGAACGCGCTGATCGCCGTCCTGGCCCAGGCCGGCGCCTATGTCCCTGCTGCTCGGGCGAAGCTCGGCCTCGTCGACCGCCTGTTCAGCCGGGTCGGCGCCTCCGACAATCTCGCGCGCGGCCGCTCGACCTTCATGGTCGAGATGGTCGAGACCGCGGCGATCCTCGCCCAGGCGACTCCCAACAGCTTCGTCATTCTCGACGAAGTCGGCCGCGGCACGTCGACCTATGATGGCCTCGCCATCGCCTGGGCAGTGGTCGAATGGGTCCACGACCGCTGCCGGAGCCGCTGCCTGTTCGCGACCCATTATCACGAGCTCACGCGCCTGGCTGAACGGCTCGACGCCCTCTCGCTCCACCATGTCCGGGCGCGCGAGTGGAAGGGTGATCTCGTCCTCCTCCACGAAGTGGCGCCCGGCCCAGCCGACCGCAGCTACGGAATCGCGGTCGCCCGACTCGCCGGCCTGCCACCCGCAGTCCTCGCGCGCGCCAAATCGATCCTGGCGAAACTCGAAAGCGGCCGAGCCGCCACCGGCGGAATCGCCGCCGGACTCGACGACCTCCCGCTCTTCGCCGCTGCGCAGGAAGAGGAAGAAGCGCAATGCGATGCCATCCGCGCCGCGGTCGAAAGCCTCGACGTCGACAGCCTCAGCCCGCGCGAGGCGCTCGACACGCTGTACAAGCTGAAGGCGCTCGCTCGGGAGTAACCTCAGTCCCTCTCGATGATCGTATAGTTGACCTCGGCACGGCGGCGGAAGCCGAGCGACTCGTACAGGGCCAGGGCCGCCTCATTGTCCGGGTAGGAATGGAGCCATGGGATCTCGCCGCGCTCGACGATGCGCTCGGCGACGATGCCGATCAGGCGCCTGGCGAGGCCGCGGCCGCGATGGTCGGGATGGGTGCATACCGCGCTCACCTCGGTGAACTCGCCCACCTTCATCCGTTCGCCGGCCATGGCAATGAGCCGCCCGCCCTCGTCGCGAACGCCGATGAAGCCGCCGAGCGCCGAGGTGCGCGCGAAGAAGGGGCCTGGCCGGCACAGAGTCGCCAGCGCCAGCGCGTCCGGCTCGTCCGTCTCACCCAGTTCCCGGAACGGAAAATCCGCCTCTGATCCCGTGATCCCGTTTGGGGCGACCAGCTGAACGATCACGGCGTCCGCAACGACCCGCGTTCCGGGCGGCAGCGGCCAGCGCTCGCGCTCGACCAGCGCCGCCTGCCCATCCTCCGGTACCAGCTCGGCCATCGCCGCCAGGCTCTCCTCGGAATGGTCGGCGCCGGCGATGAACATCGCATAGGGACGCTGGTAGCCGACCGCCTTCCGGCCGCCGATCGCGAGATGGGCCTGGCGCGAGTGGAGCGCGTTCCACACGGGGCGGTCGAGCGGGTGGACCATCGCCTTACCCTAATCGCGTGACGCGTCCTCCGGCACCTCCTATCTTGCTGCCAATGTCCGGCCTGTTCGACAGCCTCGCGAACCGCCGCGCCATCATCGACCGGCGCAGCCTCGCCGATCGCCTGCGCGAGGCGGATCGCGCCGAGGCGGCGGGCCTTCTCAAGGAAAAGCTCGCCTCCGGGCGCGCCGAAATCGCGCGGCGCCTGATCGATCAGCCCTACGCCGGCACCGAAAGCGCCGCCGCGACCGCCTTCCTCACTGACCAGATCCTGCGCCTCGCCCACGATTTCGTCGTCGAGCGCCTCCATCCGACCTCTGCGCCGGGCGCCGACGAGCGCCTGCTCCTCCTCGCCCTCGGCGGCTACGGCCGCGGCGAGATGGCGCCCCATAGCGACGTTGACCTCAGCTTCGTGACGCCCGCCAAGGCCACGGGCTGGACCGGACAGGTCATCGAATCCTTGCTCTACCTGCTGTGGGACCTCGGCCTCACCATCGGCCACTCCGTGCGCTCGGTCGACGAGGTGATTGCGGCGACACTGGACGACCATACCGCCCGCACCGCGATGCTTGAGACCCGCTACATCTGGGGCGACGAGCGGCTCCACGAGGAGGTGCAGGCGCGATTCCAGAGCGAGGTCATCGCCGGCGACGTTCGCAAGTTCGTCACCGAAAAGCTGGACGAGCGGGAGGCGCGGCACGTCCGAATGGGCGACAGCCGCTACGTCGTCGAGCCCAACGTCAAGGAAGGCAAGGGAGGCCTCCGCGACCTCCACACGCTCTTCTGGATCGGCAAATATGCCTACCGAGTCCGCTCGGCCGCCGATCTCGTCGATGTCGGGCTGCTCTCTAGGACGGAGCTTGGCCAATTCCAGCGCGCCGAGCGCTTCCTGTGGGCGGTGCGCTGCCATCTCCACACCGTCGCCGGACGTGCCGAGGAGCGTCTCACCTTCGACTATCAGCGCGAGATCGCCGAGCGGATGAATTATTCCGGGCGCCACGGCAACGCACCGGTCGAGCGTTTCATGAAGCATTATTTCCTTCACGCCCGAACCGTCGGCGACCTCACCGGCGCCTTCCTCGCCCAGCTCGACGAACGCTTCGCCAAGCGCGGGCGGCGGCTGATGTTCCCGACGCTTCGGCGGCGCCCGCGCAACCTCAACGGCTTCATGCTGGACCGCGGACGCCTCGCCGTGCCGAGCGACGATTTCCTGACCGAGGACCCGGTTCGGCTGATCGAGGCCTTCCAGCTGGCAGATGCCCACAATCTAGAGATCCACCCGATGGCTCTGCGTGCGATCGCGCGCCACGCCAAGCTGATTGACGCCTCAGTGCGCGCCGAACCTCGTGCCAACGCCCTGTTCCTCGACGTCCTGACCAGCCCGCGCCGGCCGGACGTGGTCCTGCGCTGGATGAACGAAGCCGGCGTGTTCGGCCGCTTCGTTCCCGATTTCGGCCGTGTCGTCGCCCAGATGCAGTTCGACATGTACCACCATTACACGGTCGACGAGCACACCATCCGCGCCATCGGCCTGCTGGCGCGGATCGAGCGCGGCGAATTGAAGGACGAACACAAGCTCGCCACCGGCCTGTTCAAGCGCATCGCATCGCGCCGGGTCCTCTATGTCGCGGTTCTTCTCCACGACATCGCCAAGGGACGGCCCGGCGACCATAGCGTCGTCGGCGCCGAGATCGCCAAGAAGCTGTGCCCGCGCTTCGGCCTGACTCCGGCCGAGACCGAGCAGGTCGCGTGGCTGGTGCGCTGGCACCTTTTGCTCTCCTCGACGGCGCAGAAGCGTGACATCTCGGATCCGCAGACGATCCGCGACTTCGTCGAGCGGGTGAAGAGCCTTGAGCGGCTTCGCCTGCTCCACATTCTCACGGTGGTGGATATCCGCGCCGTCGGCCCTGGCACCTGGAACAGCTGGAAGGGCCAGCTCATCACCAACCTGTTCGAGGCGGCGGAGGAGGTGCTGCGCCTTGGTCACAAGCAACGGGGCCGGCAGGACCGCATCGCCGCCGTCCAGGAGGATGCCGCCGCTGGCCTCGGCTGGGACCTCCCGCGCTTCTCAGCGCATGCCAGCCGCCTCGCCGACAGCTACTGGCTGGCCGAGCCGCCCCAGGTCATCGAGCGCAACGCTCGCTTCGTCGCCAACGCCGACGCTTCAGACGGCCCGCCCCGGGCGGTCGAGCTGGTGCCGCAACCGGACCGCGGCGCCACCTTGGTCAGCATCTACACACCCGACGAGCCGGGCCTCTTCTACCGTATCGCGGGCGCCATCTCGCTGTCGGGCGGCAACATCATCGATGCGCGGATCCACACGACCGCCGACGGAATGGCGCTCGACAATCTGCTCGTCCAGGACAGCCTCGGCGGCCCGTATGGCGACCCCCGCCAGCTTGCACGCCTCGAAAAAGCGGTGCGAGCGGCGGTCGAAGGGCAGGAGCCGTCGGTCGAGCGGCTGGAGGCGCGGGCGCTGCCACTGCTGCGCGCCGAGGCCTTCTCGATCGAGCCGGCAGTGTTCGTCGATAACAAGGCGTCCGGTCGCTACACCGTCGTCGAGGTCAATGCCCGCGATCGCGCCGCCCTTCTCTCGGAACTCGCCAAGGCGATCTTCGACAATGAGGCGACGATCCATTCGGCGCATATCGCCACTTATGGCGAGCGCGCCGTCGACGTCTTCTACCTGACCGATCGCGACGGCCGGAAGATCGAGTCTATCTTCCACCTCGAGGCGATCCGTTCGAGCCTGCTTCACGCGGCGCTCGAACCCGGCCGCCGCGACTCCGATCTCGCCGCCGAATAGCCGATAGAGAAAGGGCCCCGCCTTGCGGCGGAGCCCCCTCTCTCCTCGTCGGTCTTGGCCTTTAGAAGCGGAACCGCCCGGTAATGCCGTAGGTCCGCGGCTCGGCGAGGAAGGCCGAGAACAGCTGGGTCGCGTTGCCGAAACCCTGAGTCGCTCCGAAATTGGTGACATGCGCGCGGCTGTTGGCGCCCTGCACCGGCGTGTTGAACGCGACCTGGGTATATTCCTCGTCGAACAGGTTCTGCGCCCACACTTCGAGCGACCAGCGCTGGTCCGGCCCGCGCAGACCGATTCGACCGTTCACGACCAGGAAGCCGTTCTGCTCCTTTTCCGGGAACAGGTCGGAGCCGGTGTTGAAGTCGTCCGTCAGTCGGCCGTCGAGGTAGAAGAGGCCGGACATGCCGCTGTTGCCGATCGGCGGGGTCCACGAGACCGACGCGGTCGCGACATGCATCGGGGCGTTGGACAAATTGTCGCCCGGGAGAAGGAAGAGGAACGGATCGAGCGGTTCGCCGGTGCTGCTTCCGATCAGGTTGCTGCGGTACTTGGTGTCCGCCAGCGTGTAGCCCAAATTGATCGCCAGGTCCGGGTGCGGCCGCATGCTGAACTCAAGCTCAATGCCCGTCGAGGTGACGCCGTAGGTCACGTCGTCGACCGCGCAGCCGCCCGTCGTCGCGGAGGGATCGGAATCCGCGCCGTTGCCGCCGATCAGGTCGTTACAGCCGTTGATGTTCTGGACGATGAATACCGTGCCATTGAACGTGTTGAGCTGGAAGTCGCGGAAGCGCTGGTGGAAGGCCGCCGCCGCGAACTGGAAGTTCCGGCCGCTCAGCTTGAAGCCGACCTCGTAGGCGTCGTTGATCTCAGCCGCGAACCGCAGATTGGCCGCGTCGGCATTCGAACGCGGCGACAAGGCTGAGCCGAGGTCAGATCGATCCAGGTTGTAGCCGCCCGCTTTGAAGCCGCGGGAGTAGCTCGCATAGACCAGGGTGTTGGGGTTCGGCTGGAACGACAGCACCGCAGTGCCGGACAACTCGCCGTCGTCGAAGCTGTCCGTCGGATTGAGGGCATTGAGACTGCTGCTCGAGTTGCCAACGCAGGAGAGGGTGACGATGCCGCCGATAAAGGCTCGCGCCGAGGCCGGGACCGCCGGGTTCGCCGCCAACGGCATGAGCGACGCCTGCTGAACTGGGCAAATCGTGTTGTTGTTGTTGAAATGCCCCTCGAAGTCTTTGTTCTCCCAGGTGTAGCGAGCGCCCAGCGTCAGTGCGAGCTGGTCGGTGATGTTGAAGATATTGTGCGTGAAGACCGCGTAATTCTGGCTCTCCTGCAGATATTCCGCGCGAATATCGCCGACATTGTTGACCGTGCTCAAGCGATCAAGGCCGGCGAGCACCGCTGGCGCGACGGCTCCGAAAGCGCCTGTGACCGTGGCCCGGCCGGCTGCGCTGAGGCAGCCCGGCGCCGCCGGATTGCGCAGTGCGGCGACCGGACTGATGTTCGTGACCAGGCGACAGGCGGCGAAGGCGCCATATTGGCTGCCGAACATCGTGTTGTCGACGACGGTCAGGTCTTCCTGGGCGAAATAGCCGCCGACGAGCCAGTCGAGCATGCCGTCGAACGCCGTCCCGTTGAAGCGGAGTTCCTGGGTAAAGGTGTTGAACTCGCGGAACACGTTGCCGTCGGCTGCGCGGAACAGGATGTCGACATTGTTGTAATCGATGTCGCCAGCGCCGCCCGACTTGTAGCCGCGATAGGCGGTGATCGACGTCAGGTTGACGTTGCCGAAATCATAATCGACCTGCATCGACACACCGTAATCGGTCGTCTCGTTGAGGTAAGTGCGGCCCGGCGACACGTCGATTAGGCGGTTATAGGGATCGTTCTGAGACGAGAAGCGGGCACCGAGCGAGCGCAGGACGCTCACGATGCGGTTTTCGGTCGGGGAGAAAGCGAAGTCGCCCGGCACGCCTGGGGTCGGGTCGAGGGTCTCGCGGGTCTCGATGAACACCGCGCCGCAGCAGCTTTCCTCGCGCCAGGTATAGTCGCCGATCAACCGGATCGACAACGCGTCGTTCGGCTCGAACAGCAGCTGGGCGCGGGTGAACAGGCGGTTGCGGTCGTTGACGTCCGGCTCGGTGCCGCCGGTCGGCTGGACTACGGTGTAGAAGCCGTCGCGGCGGACATAGACCGCGTCGAGGCGGGCGCCGATCGTCTCGGTCAGCGGTCCGCTGATCGCCCCGGCGACGCGCATATGGTCGTAATTGCCGTAAGTGAGCTCGGCGAAGCCCTCGACCTCGCTCATGTTGGGGCGGCGGCTGATGATGTGGATCAGGCCAGCCGAGGCGTTGCGGCCGAACAGGGTGCCTTGCGGGCCACGAAGCACCTCGACCCGCTCGATCTCGCCGAGCTCGTTGAGGCCGATGCCCGAGCGCGAGCGGTAGACGCCGTCGATGAACACGGCGACCGAGCTTTCGAGGCCCGGATTGTCGCCGACCGTGCCGATGCCGCGGATACGCGCCGAGCCGTTGGCTTCGCTTCCGGTCGAGGAGACGAGCAGCGACGGGGCAAGCTGGTTGAGCGCGCGGATGTCGGTCGCGCCGCTGTTCTGGAGCGCCTCGCCGTTGACGACATTCACTGCGATCGGAACGTCCTGGAGGGCCTGCTGGCGGCCCTGCGCGGTGACGATGACGACGTCCTCGCTCTGGCCCTGGTCGACGGCGCCGGCCTCGACCGGGCTTTCGGTCGTCGGCTGCTCGTCCTGCGCATAAGCCGGCGTCGACAGCGCGAACGCGCCCACCGACAGCATCCAAAAGGCCTTGGACATCGTGATCTTCCCCTCCGTCTAATGTTTGGAAGGGAAGCTACAGCGAAACCGGCCTTTTGCCATGCGAAACCCGCGCATTTCCGCGAGTTTCGGCACTTCATTGCATTTCCGCAACAGATTGGTTGCACAGCGAAACTTATCGTTTCGCAGTGACGCTACGGAAAGGCGGAGTTGGTCCTCCGGCGTTGGGTGACGGTCATCGCAAGTGGGCATGCAAAAAGCCCCGCCGGTGGGGCGGGGCTTTGCGACAGGCGGGATGCCAGACTTATTTGGGCGCCAGCACCATCAGCATCTGGCGGCCTTCCATGCGCGGATGCTGCTCGACCTTGGCGATCTCCGCGACATTCTCCTGGACGCGCTGGAGCAGCTGCATGCCGAGCTGGCCGTGGGCAAGCTCGCGCCCGCGGAAGCGAAGCGTCACCTTGACCTTGTCGCCCTCGCCGATGAAGTCATGGATCTTCTTCATCTTCACGTCGTAATCGTGATCGTCGATGTTCGGACGCATCTTGATCTCTTTGATCTCCTGCGTCTTCTGGGTCTTGCGGGCAAGGTTGGCCTTCTTCTGCGCCTCATACTTGTACTTGCCGACGTCCAGGAACTTGGCGACGGGCGGGTCGGCGTTGGGCGACACTTCGACGAGGTCGAGACCGACCTCGGCGGCGCGGGCAATCGCGACCTGCGTGTTCAGGACCCCGACATTCTCACCTTTCTCGTCGATCACGCGAACGGTCGGCGACTGGATGAACTCGTTGAAGCGGGGGCCATTCATGGGCGGCGCCATGGGGCGGCGTGACATTGGCGGACGTATGGGGCGTAACTCCTGAAATGGTTCGATAGAGGCGCGTTACTTAGTGCCGCGCGCCGCCAAAAGGAAGCGGCGGCGGCCGGGTTATCGCTTCACCGTTGCGGGCGAGCGGTCAACGAAGGTCCGGCGGCAGCGCCTGGGAGCGCAGCCGCTCGACCAGCGCGTCGAGGGCGAGCACCTCCTGACGGGCGTCGACGCCGAGGGGGCGCAGGGCGACGGTGCGCTCCTCCGCCTCGCGCTTGCCGATCACGAGTAGGTTGGGCACCCGCGCCAGGCTGTGCTCGCGCACCTTGTAGTTGATCTTCTCGTTGCGAAGATCGGTCTCGACACGGATCCCGGCGGCGGCGAGCTTGGCAGCGACCTCCTTGGCATAGTCGTCGGCGTCCGACACGATCGTCGCGACCACCGCCTGGACCGGCGCCAGCCACAGCGGGAACTTGCCGGCATAATGTTCGATCAGGATGCCGATGAAGCGCTCGTAGGAGCCGAAGATGGCACGGTGGAGCATGATCGGCCGATGTCGCTCGCCGTCTTCGCCGACGTACGAGGCGTCGAGCCGGTCAGGGAGCACCCGGTCAGACTGGATCGTCCCGACCTGCCAGGTGCGGCCGATCGCGTCGGTGAGGTGCCATTCGAGCTTCGGCGCGTAGAAGGCGCCCTCGCCGGGAAGCTCCTCCCAGCCATATTCGGGCGTGGCGAGCCCCGCGCCGACGACCGCGTCGCGAAGCTCGGCCTCGGACTTGTCCCACATCTCCTCGGTGCCAAAGCGCTTCTCGGGGCGCAGAGCGAGCTTGATCTCGTAGCTGAAGCCGAAGTCGCGGTAGATCCGGTCGGCGAGCGTGCAGAAGGCCTGCACCTCCTCGACGATCTGATCCTCGGTGCAGAAGATGTGGGCGTCGTCCTGGGTGAACTGTCGCACCCGCATAAGCCCGTGGAGCGCGCCATGCGGCTCGTTCCTGTGGCAGCAGCCATTCTCGTAGAGCCGAAGCGGCAGGTCGCGGTACGACTTGATGCCCTGGCGGAAGATCAGGACGTGGGCCGGGCAATTCATCGGCTTCAGCGCCATCCAGTCCGCCTCGTCGCTGACGATCGGCCCCTCGTCCTCGGTGTTGGGCACCTCGTCAGGGATGACGAACATGTTCTCGCGATACTTGCCCCAGTGGCCGGACTGCTCCCACTGGCGCGCGTCCATCACCTGGGGGGTCTTCACCTCGCGATAGCCGGCGTCGTCGATCGCCCGGCGCATATAGGCTTCAAGCTCGCGCCAGATCAGATAGCCCTTGGGGTGCCAGAAGATCGAGCCATGGGCCTCTTCCTGGAGATGGTAGAGGTCCATCTCGCGGCCGATCTTGCGATGGTCGCGCTTGGCTGCTTCCTCCAGCCGCACCAGGTGGGCATCGAGCTGCTTCTTGTTGAGCCAGCCGGTGCCGTAGATGCGTGAGAGCATCGCGTTCTTCTGATCGCCGCGCCAATAGGCACCCGACACGCGCGTGAGCTTGAACGCCTGCGGGTCGAGCTTGCCGGTCGACGCCAAATGCGGCCCGCGGCACAGGTCGAGCCACTCGCCGGTCCGGTACATGGTGATCGGCTCCCCCTCGGGCAGCTCCATCACCCACTCGGCCTTGAAGGTCTCGCCCTGGTCGATGAAGAACTGGCGCACCTGCTCGCGGGTCCACACCTCGCGGACGAGCTTCTCGTCCCTGGCGATGATCCGCCGCATCTCCTCCTCGATGACGGGGAGGTCCTCCTCGGTGAACGGCCCGCGCTCCGGGCTCGGAGCAAAGTCGTAGTAGAAGCCGTCCTCGGTCGCGGGACCGAAGGTGATCTGCGTGCCCGGGAACAGGTTTTGAACGGCCTCGGCCAGGATATGCGCATAATCGTGGCGCACCAACTCGAGCGCGTCGGCTTCGTCGCGCGAGGTGATCAGCGCGAGCTCCGAGTCGCCCTCGAACGGGCGCATGATGTCGCGCACCTCGCCGTTGACGCGCGCCGCGAGCGCCGCCTTGGCAAGGCCCGGCCCGATCGCCGCGGCGACGTCGGCCGGCGTGGTTCCGGCCTCGACTTCGCGAACGGAGCCGTCGGGAAGGGCGATCTTGAAATGCTGCGTCATGACCGCTCGCATGTAACGCGCGCCCGGTCACGATCAACCCGCACACCGGTGGGAACGCTCCTGCGCACATGAACATTCTGCCTGCGCAACAGGTGGAGAGGGTAGCGTGATGGTCGATCGTTCGCAGATTCGCTCAGGCATGGAGGTCATCGCCGCGGACGGCACCGACGCCGGTAGGGTCGACCAAGTCGAGGGCGATGCGATCCGCCTCTCGCCCGGAGCGGACGGCAAGCATAAGCTGGTGCCGCTCGGCTGGATCGACCGGGTCGACGCTCACGTCCATCTCAATGTCGGCCGCGACAAGCTGGCCGGCCTGACAGCCGCGGCTGCCGGGGCCACGACGATCGCCGGCGCGACCGCGACCCCGACGAGCGGCGACGAGCTGCCGGGTCCGCTGCCGCCGGTCGCCAATCCGGTCGTTGAGGGGGCGAAGCCGCGCGGCAATTATTACCTGCCGTGGATCCTCGGCGCCCTGCTCCTGCTCTTCCTGCTCTTCCTTCTGCTGAGCGCGCTCGACGAAGGGGTCGAGGACGGCCGCGAAGGCCGCGACGACGACGACCGCGCGCGCATCACCGAGACCCGCCGCGGCGACGGCGCCTATGCGCCCGGCACCATCGCCGGCGACCTCGACCGCTTCCTTCGCTCGGACGAGCGTGCGCCGCGCACCTTCACCTTCGACCGGCTCAACTTCGACCGCGGCTCGGTGGCGGTGCGCCAGACCGACGTCGTCGACATGGACCAGCTCGCTCAGGTCCTGCTCGCCTACCCGACCGCGCGCGTCGCCATTATCGGCTACACCGACGCCGAAGGCAGCGGCCGTTCCAATGCCGAACTCGGCGAGGAGCGCGCCGATGCGGTCGCCGAAGCCCTGGTCGCGCGCGGAGTCTCGCCCGAGCGCCTCGAAACCCGCTCCGGCGGCGAGCGCGCTCCCGTCGCCGACAACGACCGCTCGGAGGGCCGCGCCGAGAACCGGCGGACGGAGCTCATCGTCCTTGCGCGTTAGGGGCTGAGCGTCGATCGCCGGTGCCCGCTGTCGTGATACGGCGAGTTGTGCAGTCGGCTCGCCGACGCGAGGGCCCTTTGCAGTCGGTGATCGTTCCTCGTCGTCTGCCCTGTTGGCAGATGAGGAGTGGATTGATGAAAAAGCTGATTGTGACTCTGGCCGCGGCAACGCTTGCAGTTCCGGCCATGGCCCAAAGTGGCGGTATCGTGCTCGCCGAGTACGGTTCGTACACCAACAGGGGCCAGTGTGAGAGCGCGCTCGCGCAAGTGCGCAACGATCAGCGGCGGAACCCCGAGACGAGGGGCGCCGCCTACGAGGACCTGACCGGCTCGGAATTCAACCGGGCGAGCAGGACGACGACGCGCTGCGAGCGCGTGAACAACGAATGGGTCTTCGTCTATTACGAGGACGGCTTCGCCTCCTAGGCGCAGCAGCGAGATCGGTGCCGCCCGCGCGCATGCGCGGGCGGCGCCTCCCTTCACCGGCCCGCGTCTAGGGGGCGAGCCAATCAATGAGGTGCGCGCCAAGCTTCGTCCCACCGGATGGAAAGCTTGCTTGACACCAGATAGCGCTCCTGACAAGTTCACTTTCCATAACGGAAAAGGGGCTTGTCATGGTAAGGGTCAAATCCGCGGCTGAGCGTCGCTACCTTGTTCGGCTGGCGATCGCGATGACGGCCTATGTCATCACGCTTGGGATCGCGCTTCACTTCGTCGGGAGGGGCAATGTCACCGGCCCGCTCGCCTACCTGCTCGGCGTTCTTCCGGGCCTGTCCGTCGCGGGGGTGTTCTGGGCCATCGGACGCCTTCTGATTGAAGAGCAGGACGAATATCTCCGCCTGCTTCTGGTGCGCCAGACTCTCGTCGCGACCGGCTTCACGCTCACCATCGTTACAGTGTGGGGCTTCCTCGAAAATCTCGACCTCGTGCCGCATGTCGATGCCTTCTACGTCGCCATCTTGTGGTTCATGGGTCTCGGCATCGGCAGTTGCTTCAACTGGCTGACGCTGCAGCGGGACGGCGGCGAATGAAGAACCGCCTCCGCGTGCTTCGTGCCGAGAGGGCGTGGAGCCAGCAGGATCTCGCCGAGCGCCTCGCCGTATCGCGCCAGAGCGTCAACGCGATCGAGACCGGCCGCTTCGATCCCTCGCTCCCGCTCGCTTTCCGGATCGCCGACATTTTCGGCCTGCCGATCGAACAGATCTTCGACAATCCCGCCCGGGAGGACAGTCAGTGAAGACGCTCCTCGCTTTCCTGTTCCTGCTCGCGACCGCGGCTCCCGCTCTCGCGGCCCAGCCGCCGGAGCTGCTCGTCCCACCTTATGAGGCCGCCCAGATGGAGCATGTCTCGATCCAGGCGACGGGATCCGGGAAGCCGCTGGTGCTGATCCCCGGCCTTGCCACGCCGCGCGAGGTGTGGACCCCGTTCGTCGCCGAGCTCGCCCGAACCCACTGGGTGCTTCTCGTCCCGGTCAACGGCTTCGGCGGCGACGATCCGCGCGGCAACGCCGGCCAAGGAATCCTCCCCGGCGTGGTGGCGGACATTGCCGCCTTCCTCGAGCGCGAGCATCCCGGGCAGAAGGCCGCGGTCGTCGGTCATTCGATGGGCGGGGTCGTCGGCATGATGCTGGCCCGCGACCATCCCCATCGGGTCGACCGGCTGCTCGTAGTCGATGCGCTGCCCTTCTTCGGAAGCCTGTTCGGCCCCTCCGCGACGGTCGAGTCGATGTGGCCGACGTTCGACAATATGCGCGGGATGATCGCCAGCGGCGCCGGTCGCGATGCCGAGCCTTCCGGGAGCGACCCGTCCGTCGCCACCATGTCGGCGATCCCCGAGGGCCGGCTCCAGGTCGCCCGCTGGTCGCGCGCCGCCAATCCCGCCGTCGTCGGCCAGGCGCTCTACGAGGATGCGCTGATGGACCTGCGACCCGATCTCGCCGCGATCTCGCGGGTTCCGACGACGGTGCTCTACGCCGTCCCGCCGCAGATCGCCGAGCGTGCCCGCGCCTTGTGGACCGGCGAATATGCGCCCGCGCCCGGCATCCGCCTGGTGCCGGTCGAGGACAGCATGCATTTCATCATGCTCGACCAGCCCGAGCGGTTCCGGACCGAGCTGAACGCTTTTCTCGCCCGCTAGCCACGCACCCGGTCGGGCATGCTAGAGGGCGCGCATGTCCGACCCGCACTTCCTCGCCACCCCTGCCGGCCGCCGCCTCGCCCATCATCGCCGCGTCGGCCGCGGCCCGACAGTCATCTTCCTCCCCGGCTACATGTCGGACATGGAGGGATCCAAGGCGCTGGCGCTCGACTCATGGTGCGAGGGCCAGGGCCGCGCCTTCCTGCGCTTCGACTATGGCGGCTGCGGCGTCAGTCCGGGCCACTTCGAGGACCAGGGCCTCGCCGACTGGCGTGAGGACGCGGTCGCGATGATCGACAGCGTCGAGGGGCCAGTCATTCTGGTCGGCTCGTCGATGGGTGGCTGGATCATGCTTCTGGCCGCGCTCGCCCGGCCGGAGCGGATCGCTGGGCTCATCGGAATCGCCGCCGCGCCCGATTTCACCGATTGGGGCTTCAGCGCTTCCGACAAGGCGACAATCGCCCGGGACGGTCGCCTCGTCGAAGAGACGCCCTACGGCGAGCAGTCCTATGTCACGACGCGCATCTTCTGGGACAGCGGCGAGAGCCTGAAACTGCTCGGGGCAGAAATCCCGATCGACGCGCCAGTTCGCCTGCTCCACGGCCAGGCCGATCCCGACGTGCCGTTCGACATCTCGCTGCGTATCGCCGAGCGGCTGCGTTCAGCCGACGTGCAGACGATCCTCGTCAAGGACGGCGACCATCGCCTCTCGCGCCCGCAGGACATCGTGCTCCTGACCGCCACCCTGTCGCAATTGCTGGAAGCCTGAATGATCCTCGCAGCCCTCGCTCTCGCCGCCGCCCAGGTCGCCCCGCCCGCACCGGTGCCGGAGACCGAGGAAGGCCGCGCCGCCGCCTGTCAGGCGACGGTCCGCCGAGCACCGCAGGAGGCGCTTCGGGTCGCCAATCGCTGGCAGTCGGCCGGCGGCGGGCTTCTCACGCGCCAGTGCGTCGGCCTCGCTTACGCCGCGCTCGAGCAGTGGACCAACGCCGCGACCATCTACGAGCAGGCGGCACAGGAAGCACAGCGGCTCAACGACAGCCGGGTCGCCGATTTCTGGGTCCAAGCCGGCAATGCCTGGCTCGCCGGCGGCGATCCGGCCCGCGCTTTGCTCGCCTTCGACACCGCCCTTGCGAGCCAGAACCTGACCCCCGAGCTTCGCGGCGAGGTCCATCTCGACCGCGCCCGCGCCTTCGTCGCTCAGAACAATCTCCCGCCGGCCCGCGAAAATCTCGACCGCGCGCTCGAGCTGGTGCCGCGCGACCCGATGGCCTGGTACCTCTCCGCGGCGCTTGCGCTTCGCCAGGACGACATCGCCCGCGCCCGAACCGACATCGCCCGAGCACGACAGATGGCGTCGAACGACCCCGACGTGCTTCTGCTCGCCGGCACCATCGCGGGCCGCGCCGGCGACATGGGCGAGGCCGAGCGGCTCTACCGCCAGGTCGCCGACCGCTTTCCGGACACCGACGCCGGCCGAGCCGCCGCCGCGAGCCTGCAGACCGCGCGCGAGGTCGAGGGACCGGGACCGGCCCCGCAACCCGCGCCGGCCCAGCCTCAGCCCAGATAAAAGTCGATCGTCGTCACCACGCGGACTTTCTGAAGGGGCGTTGCCGTGCCGCTGCCGCCGCCGTCGGTGTCCGCATCGCCGTCGCGCGCGCCGATTGAAAAATAACCTTGGGTCGCCGACCGGATCGCGCCGACGCTCGCGCCCGAATCCTGTGCGAACCGCTCCGCCCCGCGCCGCGCGTCCTGGATCGACGCTCCGATCATCTCGGGCTTGATCTCGTTCAATCGCGTGAAGCGGTAGTTCATCCCCGATCCGTCGAGCTGGACGCCGCCGCGGATGAGGTCGAACTGCCTGAGATAAGCCCGCTGCGCCCGCATCACGTCGTTGGTCCGGAAATCGAGCGTCCGGTTGATCGTCACCACATTGGCCTGGCGGTCGTTGTCGTAGATGGTGTTGATCGACCCGCCGCCGTCGGTCAGCGCTCCGGCCGGAAATCCGGCGGCGCGGAAGAAGTCCTGGATTATGCGCTGGTCGCGGTCGATCTTGGCCTGCACCTCACCGAGATCGGTGCCGGACGCGGTGAAGTTCAGCGACCAGGTGGCAAGATCGGCGGTGACGTCACGCTCGGCGAGGCCGCGCATCGTCACCGACCGGTCGGCCATTCGCGCGCGTCTCAGCCCGTCCCCGAGGAGATAGCCGCCGACGATAAGTCCCGCCGCCAGCAGCAAAGCGGCGACAAGCACGTTGTTGCGGTTGGTGAGAGCAGGAAGGCGCATATATCAGCTCCTCTGAGCCAGCGGTGCACCACGCGGCCGCTGCGACTCACCTGACAGAGCTGCGATGAACCGTTGCTTTCTATCGACGAGTTGAGTGAGACAAATGAAATATCTGCACACGATGATCCGGGTCCGTGATCCGGAAGCCACATTGCGCTTCTTCGAGCTGCTCGGCCTCAAACAGGTCCGGAGGATGGACAACGAGGCGGGGCGCTTCAGCCTCTACTTTCTCGCCGCGCCGGGCGACGAGGACGCGCAGGTCGAGCTCACCCACAATTGGGACCATGACGAGCCCTATGGCGAAGGCCGCAATTTCGGCCACCTCGCCTATCGGGTCGACGACATCTACGAGTCCTGCCAACGGCTGATGGACGCCGGAGTGACCATCAACCGTCCGCCGCGCGACGGCCACATGGCCTTCGTGCGCACCCCCGACAACATCTCGATCGAGCTCCTCCAGGCCGGCCCCGCGAAGCCGCCGCAGGAGCCGTGGGCGTCGATGCCGAATACGGGGACCTGGTAAGGTGCCCGGGCTTCTCCTCAACGTGGATGTGCCGGACATCGCGGCGGGAGAAGCCTTCTACACCGCGGCTCTCGGCCTCGCCGTCGGGCGCCGCTTCGGCCCGGACTTCGTCGAGCTGCTCGGAAGCGACGCGCCGATCTACCTTCTGAAGAAGGACGCTGGAACCTCGATCGGGCCCGCAGGCGGCGACATACGCCGCTACGAGCGGCACTGGACTCCCATCCATCCCGACTTCGTCGTGAAGGACATCGGCGCGGCGGTCGCCCGTGCCGTCGCTGCCGGGGCCGTGCAGGAAGGCGAGACGTGCGACGCGCGTTATGGCAAGCTCGCCATGTTCGCCGATCCGTTCGGCCACGGCTTCTGCCTGATCGAGTTCAACCAGGAAGGCTATGATGCCATCGCGACTTGAGATCGCGCGCGTTCCCGCGCTCAGCGACAATTACATCTGGCTCGTCCACGAGCCCGAGTCCCGTGAGACGACCGTCATCGACCCGGCGGAGGCCGAGCCGGTGCTTGCGGAGGCCGAGCGGCGCGGCTGGAGGATCACCCAGATCTGGAACACCCACTGGCATCCGGATCACACCGGCGGCAACGCGGCAATCAAGGCCGCGACCGGCGCTAGCGTCACCGGCCCGGCCGCGGAGGCGGCGAAGATTCCGACTCTCGACCGTCAGGTGAGGGAGGGCGACCGGGTCGGCCTCGGCGGACACGAGGCCGACGTGCTCGAAGTCCCCGCCCACACCGCCGGCCACATCGCCTATCATCTCCCGGACGAACGCGTCGTCTTCGTGGGCGACACCCTGTTCGCGATGGGCTGCGGGCGGCTGTTCGAGGGGACTGCGGCGCAGATGCACGCCAATCTCCAGCGCCTTGCAAAGCTTCCGCCGGAGACGGAAGTCTACTGCGCCCACGAATACACCCTCTCCAACGGGCGTTATGCCCTTGTTGCCGAACCGGACAATGAAGCGATCCGGCAGCGTGTCGAGGAGGTGAAGGCGGCGCGTTCGGCCGGAGTCGCCACGGTCCCGACGACGATTGCCCTCGAACTCGCCACCAACCCGTTCATGCGCTCGGCCGATGCGGATCAGCTCGCTGCGCGGCGTCTTGAGAAGGACAGGTTCAAAGGCTGAGGAGGGTGCGATGATCAAAATCGCGTTCGTTGCGATCGGGACGGCAACCTTGCTTGCCGGCTGCACCATGGACGGGCGACCGTCCGCCGCGACCCAGTCGGAAGCGCTGCAAGCTCAAGCTCAGCTCGCCGAAGAGCTGCGCGGACGCCAGGCCGGACCGCCGCAGGCCTGCGTCCAGCTCACCGAGCTACGCGGGAACCGCGGCATCGGGTCTGAGGTCGTTCTGTTCGAGGGCGTTGGCGACCGCGTCTACGTGAACCGGCCGGCCGGCGGCTGTCGCCTGCGCATCGGAGAGACGCTGGTCACCCGCACCCCGAGCAATCGTTTGTGCCGCGGCGACATCGTCCAGATCGTGAACGTGCCGACCGGCCCGGTCGGAAGCTGCACGCTGGGCGAGTTCGTTCCATACGACCGCCCTTCCTGAGCCTCAGCGCGCGTAGAGCGCGTCGAGGCGGGCGCCGTACACCTCCTTGAGGACGTGGCGGCGGATCTTGATCGACGGGGTGAGCTGCTGGTTCTCGACCGTGAAGGGCTCGTCGGCGACGATGAAGCGCCGCACCTTCTCGATCACCGAAAGGTCGGCATTGACACGGTCGACCGCTCCCGAGAGCGCGCGCAGATAATCGGGGTCGTGGGCGAGGTCTGCGAAATTGCACCTGCGACCTTGGCTCGTGCACCATTCCGCTGTCCACTCGGGATCGGGCACGATCAGGCCGACCACATAGGGGCGCTTGTCGCCGACGACCATCGCCTGGAGGATTTCGGGCTGCAGGGTCAGCATCCCCTCGACCTTTTGCGGAGCGACATTGTCGCCCTTGTCGTTGACGATGAGGTCCTTCTTGCGGTCGGTAATGACGATCCGGCCCTGGTCGTCGATATGGCCGACGTCGCCGGTGTGGAGCCAGCCGTCGACGATGGTCCGCTCGGTCAGCGCTTCATTGCGCCAATAGCCGTGCATGACGAGCTCGCCCTTGACCAGGATCTCGCCGTCCTCGGCGATCTTCACCTCGGTGTTGGGCATGGGCGGGCCGACCGTGTCCATCTTGAGGCCCGCTTTCGGCCGGTTGCAGCTGATCACCGGCGCCGCCTCGGTCTGGCCGTAGCCCTGGAGCAGGGTCAGCCCGAGTGAGTGGAAGAAGATCCCGACTTCGGGATTGAGCGGCGCGCCGCCCGACACCATCGCCTTGATCCGGCCGCCGAACCGCTGCTGGATCTTGGGCTTCAGGGTACGCGACAGGAACAAGTTCATCGGCACGTCGAGCGGGTTGCGGCGGCCCTCGTAGCTCTTGGCGCCGATGTTGAGCGCGCGCGCCATCAGATATTCGGCGAACCAGCCCTGCTTCTCGACCTGCTTGAGGATCCGCTGGCGGAGCACCTCGAACAGCCGCGGCACCACGACCATGATCGTCGGCCGAACTTCCTCGATGTTGGAGGCGAGCTTCTCGAGCCCCTCGGCGTAGTAGATTTCGGCGCCGAGCGCGATCGGGAACATCTGCCCGCCGGTATGCTCATAGGCGTGGCTCGCCGGCAGGAAGGACAGGAACACCTCCTCGTCCCAGCCGAAATCCTCGGCGATCAGCGCGGTGCAGCCCTCGACATTGTGGAGGAGGGCGCCGTGATGCTGCATCACCCCGCGCGGCGCTCCGCCGGTGCCCGACGTGTAGATGATGCAGGCAAGGTCCTCGCGCTTGAAGGTGGCACGCGCGGCGCAGTCGGCGACCGCCGCCGTCTCGGCGGCGATCAGCGCATCCCACTGATGGAATTCGACCTCGCCGGACTGGCCGATTCCAGCCATCTGCTCGATGCCGATAACATGCTCGCAATTGGAGCCGCGGATCGCCGCCGGAAGCACCGTCTTGGCGAGCTTGGCGGTCGACACGATCACCGCGCGCGCGCCGCTGTCGTCCATGATGTGCTGGTGGTCGCGCTCGGTGTTGGTGACATAGGCAGGCACCGTCACGCAGCCGGCCGCCATGATCGCGAGGTCGGCCATCAACCATTCCGGCCGATTTTCCGAGACGAGCATGACCCGGTCGCCCGCCTGAAGCCCGATCCGCCTCAGCGCCGCAGCGAGCTTTGTGACTGTCCCGGCGGCTTCGCGCCAGCTGGTGGAAGTCCACTGACCGGACTTCTTCGCCCACAGGAACGGCTTGTCGCCTTGCTCCTCCGCACGCGTGAAGAACATCGTGACGAGATTTGGAAAATGTTCGAGCTGACGCATCCCTGCCCTCTCCGCGCGATTGTTTCGCGTCGCGAACGGCGGGTTCTTTCAGTTTTCGCCGAGGCTGTCGAGCCGGGCCGATCAGATGTGGACGCCTCGTCGCCCCTTGGCTAGGCCGCCCCGACCTGGATGTTGTGGGGTCGAGTCATGAGCGCGTTCCTCCGCCTGATGTGGATTGCGGCCGCCGCCGCGCTTGCCGGCTGCGCTACGCCGCAGTCTCAGCTCGAGGCCCAGGGCCAGTCTGCGCCGCAGCCTGCGGAGCAATTCTACGTCATCGCCGCCAATCCGCTCGCGGCCGAGGCAGGGATGAACGTGCTTCGCCGCGGCGGCAGCGCGGTCGATGCCGCGATCGCCGTCGAGGCGATGCTGAGCCTGGTCGAGCCGCAAAGCTCCGGTCTCGGCGGCGGCGCCTTCATGACCTATTATGATGCCCCGGCGGGCCGGGTGAGCGTCTATGACGGCCGCGAAACCGCGCCGGCTGGCGCGACGCCGGACATGTTCCTCGACGACGATGGCGAGGCGCTGCCGTTCAGCCAGGCGGTGGTCAGCGGCCGCGCCACCGGGGTCCCCGGAGTCGTCCGGATGCTGGAGATGGCGCATCGCGAGCACGGCCGGCTGCCGTGGAGCGGCCTGTTCGGCGACGCCGAGCGCACCGCGCGCGAGGGTTTCATCGTCAGCCCGCGCCTCGGCCGATTCACCAACGGCAGCTATCCGCAAAGCGCCACTCCGGACGTGCGCGCCTATTTCGCCGAAGCCGACGGAACGCCCGTCGATCCCGGCGACCGGCTTCGGAACCCGGCTTATGCCGATTTCCTGCGCCGCCTCGCCTCGCAAGGGCCGGACGCGCTCTATCGCGGCGAGACTGCCGGCCGCATCGTCGCGCGCACCGCTGCCGGGCCGCTGCCCGGCACGATGACCACGGCCGACCTCGCCGGCTACCGCCCGGTGAAGCGCGATCCGTTGTGCCGGCCCTACCGCGCCTATGTCGTCTGCGTGCCGCCGCCGCCGTCCAGCGGAGTGGCCCTGCTCCAGCTGATGGGGATGCTCGAGCGCACCGACATCGCCGGTCGCGGTCCCGCCGATCCGCAGGCCTGGTATCTGTTCGCCGAGGCGAGCCGCCTCATGTACGCCGACCGCGACCGCTATGTCGGCGATCCCGCCTTCGTCTCCGTCCCGACCGCCGGGCTGCTCGATCCGACCTATGTCGCCGGACGTGCAGCGCTGATCGGGCCGCAGGCTGGTCCGCCGCCGCTCCCCGGCACGCCCCCCGGAGCGATGGCGATGGCGCCGGACATGACTCGCGAGCCGGCTGGCACCACCCATTTCATCGTCGGTGATGCTCAGGGGAATGTGGTGTCGATGACCGCCACGGTGGAATCGATCTTCGGCTCGGGCCGGATGGTCGACGGCTTCTTCCTCAACAACGAGATGACCGACTTCTCCTTCCAGCCCCGCGATGCTCAGGGCAGGCCGGCTGCGAACGCGGTCGCGCCGGGCAAGCGCCCGCGCTCGTCGATGACCCCGGCGATCATCCTCACCCGCGACGGCCGCTATGTCGGGGCGCTCGGCTCCCCCGGCGGCAACTCGATTCTCGCTTATGTCGGCAAGGCGCTCGTCGGCGTGATCGACTGGAACTTGCCGATGCAGGAAGCGATCGCGCTCCCGAACCTCATCGCCCGCGGTAGCAGCTATCAGGGCGAGGTCGGCCGTTTCCCGCCCGCCGTGCTGGAGGGGCTGCGCGCGCGGGGGATCACCGTGCGGTCGGGTCAGGGTGAGGATTCAGGCCTTCACGGCGTGATTCTTCGCCAGGGCCGGGTCGATGGCGGCGCCGATCCGCGGCGCGAGGGCGTGGTGAGGGTCGAGAGCGGCCGCTAGGCGCCGAGCGCCCGGCCGCCGAACAGGCCGCCGTTCCACGCCTTCTCGTGGAAGAAGAAGGCGACGGCGTTCACCGCCGGCTCGATCAGCGCGATTCCGCCGGCGATCGCGACCGAGCCCGTGAGCAGATAGGCGACCGTGAAGCCGATCATCAGGTGCAGCGCGAGATAGGTCAGAGTCTTGATCAGGTCGGTCGGCATGGAAAGTCTCCCATCGACCTAAATGAGAATCACTCGCAAAAGTTCAACGAAGGAATCTCGCTCACACTAATCGATCGTTCCGCTCTTCGCTGCCCACGGCTTCGGCAATGTTCGCAAAGCCTTCCCGCTGCGCGAGGTCGCGAAGCTCCTCGGCAATGCGCCGCACGAGCCCTGGCCCGTGGAACACCAGCGCTGAATAGAGCTGGACAAGGCTCGCTCCGGCCTTGATCCGCGCCCAGGCGTCGGCGCCGCTGGCGATGCCGCCCGCGGCGATCAACGGCACCTGGCCCTCGGTTGCCCGCCTGAAATCACGCAGCCGCTTCAGCGCCAGCGGTTTCAGCGGCGCTCCCGACAGGCCGCCCATTTCCTTGGCGTAGCGCGAGCGGAGGGGCGGCCGGCTGATCGTCGTGTTCGAGACGATGAGCGCATCGAGCCGCTGGGCGATCACGACGTCGGCAATGTCCTGCACGTCCATCGGCTCGAGGTCCGGCGCGACCTTGAGGAAGATCGGTGGACCGCCGGCCCCGCGCGCTTCGACCACCGCCGCGAGCAGCTCGGTCAGCGCGCCCTTGTCCTGCAGCGCTCTCAGGCCCGGCGTGTTCGGCGAGGAGATGTTGACCGTGAGATAGTCGGCGAGCGGCGCCATCGCCCGAACGCCCTGCGCATAATCGGCGATACGATCGGCGCTGTCCTTGTTGGCGCCGATGTTGATCCCGACGATGCCGCCCGGCTGCCGCCGCGCCAGCCGCGCCGCGGCCGCGTCCTGACCGCCATTGTTGAAGCCCATGCGGTTGATCACCGCCTCGTCCTCGGCGAGCCGGAACAGCCGCGGCTTGGGATTGCCCGCCTGTGGCCGCGGGGTCAGTGTCCCCACCTCGACGAAGCCGAAGCCGAGCCCGAGCAGGGGCGCGAACACCTCGGCGTCCTTGTCGAACCCCGCCGCGAGCCCGACCGGACTGGGGAAATCGAGCCCCGCCACCCGCGTCGCGAGCACCGGGTCCACCGCCACCGGCCGCCCCGCCGGCTTCAGCTTCAGCGCCGCGATCGTCAGCCGGTGCGCCTTCTCGGCATCGAGCGCGAAGATGGCGGGGCGGAGCAGGGAATAGAGAGCCACGCGCGGCCTATGGCCAAATCACCCCCTTGGCGAAAGCCCGAAAGGGTTGCATCCGGCCACGAATCGGACCACATGCAATCCGACCAAATCACTCCGAATTAGCGCTTCAGGAAAAGTGGGAACCGGTTTTCCGCCCGGAAGCGCGAGAGAAAGGAACATGCGCCTAACCTCCCTCTCCGATTATGCGGTCGTCCTTCTCGCCGCCGCCGCCCGTCATCCGTCGGGCGAACGGTTGAGCGCGACCCTTCTCGCGGAGGAGACGGGAGTTCCGCTGCCGACCGCGCAGAAGCTGACCGGCCGCCTCGCCGGCGCCGGCCTCCTCGAGACCGCGCGCGGCGCCGGCGGCGGCTTCCGCCTCGCCCGAACCGCCCACGACATAAGCCTCGCCGACATCGTCGAGGCGGTCGAAGGGCCGATCGCGATGACGACCTGCGTCGATTCCGCCCGCCACGAATGCGCGCTCGAAGGCGGCTGCGCGGTTCGCCCCCATATGAGCCTGGTCAACGGCACGATCCGCGGCGCCCTCGCCGCGGTCACGCTCGACCAGCTCTCCCAGACCAATCCCGAGTTTCTCGCCCAATGACCGACATCAAGAACCGCGAAGCCTATGAGGCCGCCGAGCGCGCCTCCGAATATGACGCCGGCTTCGTCACCGACATCGAGACCGAGTTCGCGCCCAAGGGGCTGAACGAGGACACCGTCCGCTTCATCTCCGCCAAGAAGGGCGAGCCCGAATGGCTGCTCGACTGGCGTCTCAAGGCGTTCCGCGCCTGGCAGGAGATGGAGGAGGTCACCTGGGCCAAGCTCGAGATCCCGCCGATCGATTTCCAAGACGCTTATTATTACGCGGCGCCCAAGCAGAAACCGACGCTGAAGAGCCTCGACGAGCTCGATCCGGAGATCCGCCGCACCTACGAGAAGCTCGGAATCCCGATCGAGGAGCAGAAGGTGCTCGCCGGCGTCGAGGGCGCCCGGAAGGTCGCGGTCGACGCGGTGTTCGACTCCGTCTCCGTCGCCACCACCTTCCGCGAGGAGCTCAAGAAGGCGGGAGTCATCTTCCTGTCGATCTCGGAGGCGGTGAAGGAATATCCCGACCTCGTCCGCAAGTGGCTCGGCTCGGTCGTTCCCCAGCGCGACAATTTCTACGCCTGCCTCAACAGCGCGGTCTTCTCCGACGGCACCTTCGTCTACATCCCCGAGGGCGTGCGCTGCCCGATGGAGCTCAGCACCTATTTCCGGATCAACGCCGAGAATACCGGCCAGTTCGAGCGCACCCTGATCGTCGCCGACAAGGGGTCCTACGTCTCCTACCTCGAAGGCTGCACGGCCCCGATGCGCGACGAGAACCAGCTCCACGCCGCAGTGGTCGAGCTGGTCGCCCTCGACGATGCCGAGATTAAATATTCGACCGTGCAGAACTGGTACCCCGGCGACGCCCAGGGCAAGGGCGGCATCTACAATTTCGTCACCAAGCGCGGCGCCTGCCGCGGCGCGCGCTCGAAGATCAGCTGGACCCAGGTCGAGACCGGCTCCGCAATCACCTGGAAATATCCGTCCTGCATCCTCCAGGGCGAGGACAGCGTCGGCGAATTCTATTCGGTCGCCCTCACCAACAACATGCAGCAGGCCGACACCGGCACCAAGATGATCCACATCGGCAAGGGCTCGCGCTCAACCATCGTGTCGAAGGGCATCAGCGCCGGCCGAAGCAACAACACCTATCGCGGTCTCGTCCGGGTGCTCGCCAACGCCGAGGGCGTGCGCAACTTCACCCAGTGCGACAGCCTCCTGCTCGGCGACCAGTGCGGCGCCCACACCGTCCCCTATATCGAAGTCCGCAACCCGTCGGCGCAGATCGAGCACGAGGCCACCACCTCGAAGATCAGCGACGACCAGCTCTTCTACGCAATGAGCCGCGGCCTCGATTCCGAGGAAGCCGTCGCCCTCATCGTCAACGGCTTCGCCCGAGAAGTCCTCCAGCAGCTCCCGATGGAGTTCGCCGTGGAAGCGCAGAAGCTGCTCGGCATCAGCCTCGAGGGGAGCGTAGGATGATCACCGCAGCCCTCGGGCTTCTGGCTCAGCCCGCGCTTCCTCCGCCTTCTCCGGCGCAGCAGGCCTCCGTCCAAGCGTATCAACTCTGCCTAGCGCCTATCGTTCGAGCAAACGCGCGAGCAGAGGGAAATGAGCACCAGCCTCTCGACGTGCTTTTGCAGCGGATCAGCACCGCATGTTCCGCAGAACGGGAAGCTGCTCGGGAGGCCCTCGCCGCCTTTGTTTTCGCTGCTGTCGACCGCCTTCCGAGCGATGGCGCCAAGGATGAATTGATACACGAGGCGACCATCCGATGGGCGAACACCATCGCCTCGTCGGCAATCGCCGAAGACCTCGAAAGAGAATGATGCTGAAGATCGAAAACCTTCACGCCACCGTCGACGGCAAGGAGATCCTCAAGGGGATCAGCCTCGCCATCAATCCGGGAGAGATCCACGCGATCATGGGGCCGAACGGGTCGGGCAAGTCGACCCTGTCCTACGTCCTCGCCGGCCGCCCCGGCTATGAGGTGACCGCCGGCTCCGCGACCCTGGACGGCCAGGACCTGCTCGACATGGAGCCGCATGAGCGCGCCGCGGCGGGCATCTTCCTCGGCTTCCAATATCCTGTCGAGATCCCCGGCGTGTCGAACGTCCAGTTCCTGCGCACGGCATTAAACGCCCAGCGCCGCGCTCGCGGCGAGGCGGAGCTGAGCGCCGGCGACTTCCTTCGCCTCTCCCGCGAGCAGGCCGACAAGCTCGGCCTGTCGATGGACATGATGAAGCGCCACGTGAACGTCGGCTTCTCGGGCGGCGAGAAGAAGCGCAACGAGATGGTGCAGATGGGGATCATCGACCCCCGCTTCGCCATCCTCGACGAGACCGACAGCGGCCTCGACATCGACGCCCTTCGCGTCGTCGGCGACGGCATCAACCGGATTATGCGCAAGCCCGACAAGGCGGTGCTCCTCATCACCCACTATCAGCGCCTGCTCGACATCGTCCGGCCCGATTTCGTCCACGTCCTCGCCGGAGGGAAGATCGTCCGTTCGGGCGGCCCCGAGCTTGCCCACGAGCTCGAGCGCGAGGGCTACGCGGAGATCGCCGCCTGATGCTTCTGGACCTCCCCTCGGCCCGTGAGGAAGGCTGGCGCTGGAGCAATCTCTCGGCTCTGCCCGAGATCGCTGCGCGCGCTCCGGTCGGCACCGTTCCCGGCGAGCTGCCCTGGCTCGACGGCTATGGCGACGGGCCGCGCCTGCTGTTTGTCGATGGCATGCTGGTCGCCGAGCAGAGCAACCCCGGCGCTATCGACATCGGGCCGGTCGAGGTCGAGCCGCGCGACCATGCCCTCGCCCGCCTCGTCGGCTCCGAGGGCTGGCGGCTTCGCATGGGCCGCGACCATGCGCCGCAGGGCCTCGTCCAGATCATCCACGTCTCGACCGGTGCCGCCGACCACCTGCCCGCCGAGATCGTCCTCGACGTCGATGCCCAGGCGAGCGTCGTCGAGACCTTCATCGGCTCCGGCTGGATCAACCGCCTGAGCCATTTCCGCCTCTACAAAGGCGCCCGCCTGATGCTGAGCCGCCGCCTGTTGGGCGACAGCGGCTTCGTCAGCCTTACCGACCGCGCGGAGCTTGGGGAGGGCGCGAGCTTCGTCTCGGCGACTCTCGCCGCTGGCGGAGTCGACACCCGCCTCGACGGCGACATCCGCCTCGTCGGCGAGGCTGCTTATGCCGAGGCGGCAGGCGCCCTGCTCGCCCGCGGCAGCCAGCGCCACGACGCCAATCTAGCAATCCGTCACGAGCAGCCGAACGGCAGCAGCCGCCAGGTCTGGCGCTCGGTCGCCGACGACTTGGCCGTGTGCTCCGTCGCGGCGCGGGTCGAGGTCGCCCGCCACGCCCAGAAGACCGACGGCGAGCAGAGCCTCAAGGGCATCATGCTGAGCCGAACGGCGACCATCAACGCCAAGCCCGAGCTCGAAATCTTCGCCGACGACGTGAAATGCGCCCACGGCGCCACCGTGGGCGAGCTCGACAAGGCCGCGCTCTTCTATCTCGAAAGTCGCGGAGTTCCGCCCGAGGAAGCCACCGCCCTCCTCACCCACGCCTTCGTCGCCGACGCCCTGGACCGCATCGGCGAGGAGACGGTGCGCGACGCCTTCTACGCGGACGTCGAGAGGTGGTTCGAACAAGCCCCTCTCCCTGCAGGGGAGAGGGAGGGGCCCGCTCGCGGAGCGAGTGGGAGGGTGAGGGCATGACCGACACCTTCTCGGGCCCTCACCCCCCCATTGCTGACGCAATGGGTCCCCCCCTCTCCCCTGCAGGGAGAGGGGCGAGACCCCTCGACTGGCTCGCTGACTTCCCGGCGATCCCGGACGGCTGGGCCTATCTCGACACCGCCGCGACCGCGCAAAAGCCGAAAGTCGTCATCGACGCGATCGACAAGGCCTATGCCGAGACCTACGCGACGGTGCACCGCGGCGTCTACCAGCGCTCGGCCGACATGACGCTTGCCTTCGAGGCGAGCCGCCGGCGCACCGCCGAGTTCATCGGCGCCGCCGCGCCCGAGGAGATCGTTTTCGTCCGCGGTGCGACCGAAGGCATCAACCTCGTCGCGCAGAGCTGGGGCGGCGCGAACCTGAAGCCCGGCGACCGAATCCTGCTCTCGACGCTCGAGCATCACAGCAACATCGTTCCGTGGCAGCTCGTCGCGGAGCGCACCGGCGCCGCGATCGACGTCGTTCCGCTCACCCCCGACCACCGCATCGACCTCGACGCGATGGCGGCGATGATCCGGCCGGAGCACAAGCTGGTCGCGCTCGCCCATGTCTCGAACGTGCTCGGCTCGGTGCTCGACGCCCCGCGCGCCGCGGCCATCGCCCATTCGGTGGGTGCCAAGCTCTTGCTCGACGGCTGCCAGGCGGTGCCGCGCATGCCGGTCGACGTCACGGCGCTCGGCTGCGACTTCTATGTCTTCTCCGCCCATAAGCTCTACGGCCCTACTGGCATCGGCGTGCTGTGGGCGCGCTCCGAGATTCTCGACTCCATGCCCCCCTGGCAGGGCGGCGGAGCGATGATCGACAAGGTCAGCTTCGAGCGCACCACCTTCGCCCCGCCGCCGGCGCGGTTCGAGGCGGGGACTCCGCACGTCGTCGGCGTCCTCGGCCTCCACGCCGCGATCGACTATGTTACGGCGATCGGTCTCGACGCCATCGCTGCGCATGAGGCGGCGCTGGTCCGCGCGGCCCGCGAGCGGCTCGGCAGCTTCAACTCGGTCCGCCTGTTCGGGCCTGAGGACAGCGCCGGCATCGTCAGCTTCGCGGTCGAGGGGGTGCATCCGCACGACGTCGGCACCATATTGGACGAAAGCCGGGTGGCGATCCGCGCCGGCCATCATTGCGCCCAACCCTTGATGCAGCATCTGGGCGTGGACGCGACGGCGCGGGCCAGCTTCGGCGTCTACAACAGCGAGAAGGACATCGACGCTCTCATGCACGGGCTGGAGCGGGTGAGGAAGATTTTCGGATGAACGAGCACAGCCAGATCAGGGTCGAGGACGTGGACGAGCCGGCAAAGCCGCCGAAAGCTCGAGTCGAGCCGATCGCCGAGACTTTCGAGCGCAAGAAGGACTATCTCGCCGGCTTCCTCGCCCAGCAGCCCAAGTCGCTCGAGCCCGGCGCGGCCGAGCCCGGCGGCGACCTCTACGAGGCGGTGATCGATGCCCTGAAGGACATCTACGACCCCGAGATCCCGGTGAACATCTACGACCTCGGCCTCATCTACGACGTCCAGATCACTCCGGAAAATCACGCTAAGGTCACGATGACCCTGACCACGCCGCACTGCCCGGTTGCCGAATCGATGCCCGGCGAGGTCGAGCTTCGGGTCGGCTCCGTCCCCGGAATCGGCGACGCCGAGGTCAACCTCGTCTGGGACCCGCCTTGGGACCCCGGCAAGATGAGCGACGAAGCCCGACTAGAGCTGGGGATGCTCTAAGATGTGCAGGGCGCTGTCTCGCCGCTCGTCCCGAGCGAAGTCGAGGGGCGCTCGTGAAGAGTTCGTGCCAGACGCGCCTCGACTGCGCTCGGCACGAGCGAGGAGTTTTGTGCTGACATGACTGAAGTAAAAACCAGAGCCCGCCCCGCCGCCGTCAAGCTGACGCCCGCTGCCGAAGCGCGCGTGGCCGATCTGATGGCGCGCGCGCCGGCCGACGCGATCGGCGTGAAGCTCTCGACCCCGCGACGCGGCTGCTCGGGCCTCGCTTACTCCGTCGATTACGTGGCCGCGCAGGACCCGCTCGACGAGAAGATCGAGACCCCCGGCGGCGACTTCTACATCGACGCCGCCTCGGTCCTCTACCTGATCGGCTCGACCATGGACTGGGTCGAGGACGATTTCACCGCCGGCTTCGTGTTCGACAACCCGAACGCCAAGGGAGCCTGCGGCTGCGGCGAGAGCTTCACCGTTTGATCGTCCGGCCGATCCGTGACGAGGATAATCAGGCGTGTTGCGCAATGCGCGCTCGCCTTTGGCCGGATGAAAACCCGGAAGAGCTGGCCGGCGAGCTCGGCGACATGCGTGAGACCGTCTTCGTTGCCGAGGACGGAGGCGCCCTCATCGGCTTCATCGAAATCGGCGTCCGCTCTTATGCGGAAGGCGGCCCGGACGGCCCCTCGGCTTATGTCGAAGGCATCTATGTCGAGGCCAACCACCGCCGCCGCGGGGTCGCCAACGCGCTGCTCGCCGCCGCCGAGCAATGGGCGCGCGCAGAGGGCTTCACCTATCTCGGATCCGACGCGCTTCTCGACAACGACCTCAGCCACGCCTGGCACAAGGCCGCCGGCTTCGCCGAGGTCGAGCGCATTGTCGTGTTCGGCAAATCGCTCTGAGTCTCAGCCCGCTGCCGTCTCGCAGACGAGGTCGAGCACCTGGCCGAGCGGGGTGCCGGCGGGCGCGTTCAGCGGCGTGGCCTGCTGCCCGTTCTCGTCCCGCCAGGTGACCGCGCCGTTCGCGTCAAGATCGACCATCCGAAGCCGCGCGACCGTGCGCGCCGAGCAATCGAAGATCGAACGGTAGTCGGACTGAGCCGCCTGGCCCGCGGCCGGCCGGGCATGGCTCAACCGCACCATCGCCTCGGGCCCTTGAGTCCCAGGAGCGATCGAGTCGAGATTAACGCGCACGCGGACGCCGTCGGGCCCCGCGCCGAAATCCTGCCACTCGCCGCCATTCTGCGCCGCCGTCGCAAGCGCCGCCGCCATCGCAAATATCGTCAACATTCAACGCACTCCCGCACTCGCCTGGCGCCACTCTACTCCTTGAGCGGGGGTCGGTGGAAGCGGCTTTCCGCTCGGCCTGCCGTGACGAGCGCCGAACCTGGCGCTAGGGAGGCCGCCATGCGCGCCGAGCTCGCCCATATCGACAGCTGGATCTTCGATCTCGACAACAGCCTATACCCGGCGTCGACCGACCTGTTCGCGCTGATCGACGTGCGCATGACCGACTATATCGCCCGCCTGTTCGGCTGCCCGCACGATGAGGCCTACCGGATTCAGAAAGGCTATTTCCGCGACCACGGCACGACGCTCGCCGGCCTGATGCGCGAGCGCCACGTCGATCCGCACGAATTCCTCGACTTCGTCCACGATATCGACCTGGCGCGCCTGACCGCGGACCCCGACATGCTCGCGGCGCTCGACCGGCTGCCGGGCCGCAAGTTCGTCTTCACCAACGGAGACGAGAATTACGCTCGGCGCGTCCTCGACAAGCTCGGTCTCGCCAACGCCTTCGACGGCATGCACGACATCCACGCCATGGATTATGTACCCAAGCCCGATCCCCGCGCCTATGCGCAGATCTGCGAGCGCCACGATATCGACCCGTGGCGCGCGCTTTTCGCCGACGACATGGCCCGGAACCTCGTGCCGGCGAAAGCCATTGGGATGACGACCCTGTGGGTCGACAACGGCTCTGAGCAAGCCGCTCACGGCGCCGACGACAGCTTCATCGATCACCGAACCGGCGACGTCGCGGCGTGGCTGCATGAGATATTGGGAGACGAACCCGTATGAGCGCCGACCTTCAATCGACCATCGAATCCGCCTGGGACGACCGCGACAGCCTCGGCCCGGACACCAAGGGCGCCGTCCGCACCGCAGTCGACCGCGCCCTGGCCTTGCTCGACAGCGGCGAGGCCCGAGTGGCGGAGAAGGGCGCCGACGGCTGGACCGTCAACCAGTGGCTGAAGAAGGCGGTCCTCCTGTCCTTCCGGCTCAACCCGATGGTGCCGATCCCCGGCGGGCCGGGCGGCGCCATGTGGTGGGACAAGGTGCCGTCGAAATTCGCCGCGTGGGGCGATGCCGAGTTCGGCGCGGCCGGCTTCCGTGCGGTCCCGGGCGCGATCGTCCGCCGCGGCGCCTTTATCGGCAAGGGCGCGGTGCTGATGCCGAGCTTCGTCAATATCGGCGCCTATGTCGGCGAAAACACGATGATCGACACCTGGGCCACGGTCGGCAGCTGCGCCCAGATCGGCCGCAACGTCCACATCTCGGGCGGCACCGGAATCGGCGGCGTGCTCGAGCCGCTCCAGGCCGGCCCGGTGGTGATCGAGGACGACTGCTTCATCGGCGCCCGCTCCGAGGTCGCCGAAGGCGTCGTCGTCGAGCAGGGTGCGGTCATCTCGATGGGCGTCTTCCTCGGTGCTTCCACCAAGATCGTCGACCGCGCCACCGGCGAGGTGACTCGCGGCCGCGTTCCTGCTTATTCTGTCGTCGTGCCCGGTTCCCTCCCCGATGCGAATGGCGGCCCCAGCCTCGCCTGCGCGGTGATCGTCAAGCGCGTCGACGCCCAGACCCGCGCCAAGACCGGCATCAACGAGCTGCTTCGCGATTGATGATAGGCGTTGCCGCTCTCGCCGGTGCGCTGGCTTCCCAGCAGGCGAGCCTGCCGTCGGGAACGCTCACGGCGGCCGAGCTTGAGGCAACCCCGCCGGAGGAGATCGCTCGCCGGCTGTTCGGGGATCTGAGCCGGATCGTCTACCCGGTCTATCCGCGCCGGCAGCGGACGTTGCCGATGGGCGGAGTCAGGGCGCTTCAATTCTACACGCGCCCTTATGGCGCCGGCCTGTCCGGCATATGCCAGACCGACCTTCTCATCGTCATGTTCGAGACGGCGCCTTACACGCTTCGGCGCGACGATCCGCCGGTCCAGCCGGCACGGGTCGCGCTATACGACAACAGCTACTTCGTCGCCGACCTTGCCCGGGCGCGAGCGGGCGAGATCGATCACCAGTCTTCCTGCTCGGAAATAGATCCCCGCACGGTGCCACTCATCGTTGCCAGCCGGCCCGGCGAGGTCACCGACGCGGTGACGAATTTCGCCGATCTGATCGACGGCGCCCGCGCCGGCCGAGTTAGTGTGGCGCTCGATTGTCAGGGACTCGCCGGCGAGGCGCTGGACGACCGCAGCTGCTTCGCCCTGCTCTCCCGCTACCGACCCGAGCGCATCGACTCTGTCTCGGCTGTGCCCGGCTGTGGTCGAGGCGCTACGGACAGCTGGTGTTCTCGCATTGAAACCTCTCTCGATCGCCACGATACCGCCTATGACGACCGCGCCGACCGGCTGGAGATCATATTCGAGGGGTCGCGCGCCGATATCGGTCCGCCAGGACCCGCGCGCGTGCGGGTGAGACCTGCCCGGCCCGATCCAGACCTCGAGGGCCTGATCGGCTAGCCGGCTTCCGCCTCGTCGAGGAGGCGGGCGATGCGCTCGCTCTCCCACTCGGCCATTCCGACCATTCGCCACACTTCGCGGCCTTCCGAGTCGTAGAGGATCGTCGTCGGAAGGGTGTCGAGGCGCATCTCGGTCATGAACCGCATCTCGGGGTCGAGATTGGCCTCGAGATGCCGGAAATCACGCTGGCCGAAGAAGCGCGTGACCTGCTCGCGGCCGTCCAGATCCTGGCTGAGGGCAACGATGTTGAGCGCGTCGCCCTCGCGCTCCGCGAGCGCATCGAGCGACGGCATCTCGACGATGCACGGCGCGCACCAGGTCGCCCACAAATTGACCAGGGTCGGCTTGCCTCGGAACGCCGCCATGCTGGTCGGCTGGCCGTTCTCGTCCTGGAAGGTGAAGCTCGGCGCTGGCGTCCCGGCGTGCGAGCGGTCGAGCCGCCCCGTGACCGGCGTAACGGCGTTTCCCGGCGCTGCCGCCGCAACCTCATTGCCTTGTGGCGCCGCCTCATTATCCCTAGCGCAGCCCGCGGGCAGGGTGGCTGCCAAGCCAAGGAGAAGGGCGATCACGAGCCGCAATTCAAACTCCAACACGATGTGGGGCGGACGGTTCGCGGAAGGGCCTTCCGCTCTGATGCGCGAGATAAATGCCTCCATCGCCTTCGACAAGCGGATGTGGCGCCAGGACATCGAGGCGTCCAAGGCCCATGTCGCGATGCTCGGCGCTCAGGGAATCGTGCCGGTCGAGGATGCCCAGGCGATCTCGAAGGGCCTCGACACGATCGCCGGCGAGTATGACGAGCACGGAGTCCCCGAGGATAAGGCGCTTGAGGACATCCACATGCATGTGGAACATCGCCTCACCCAGCTGATCGGCCCCGCGGCCGGCCGCCTCCACACCGCCCGCTCGCGCAACGACCAGGTCGCGACCGACTTCCGCCTGTGGGTGCGCCGCGCTGGCGAGAAGATCGATGTCGGCCTCGAGTTCCTCCAGAAGACTTTGGTCGCCCGCGCCGAAGAGCATGCGGAGACGATCATGCCCGGCTTCACCCATCTCCAGGTCGCGCAACCGGTAACCTTGGGCCATCACCTCATGGCCTATTACGAGATGTTCCGCCGCGACCGCTCGCGCTTCGCCGACGCCCGCGCCCGGGCCGACGAATGCCCGCTCGGCGCCGCCGCGCTCGCCGGCACCTCCTACCCGCTCGACCGCGAGGCGACCGCGAAGGCGCTCGGCTTTGCACGTCCCACCGCCAACAGCCTCGACAGCGTCTCCGATCGCGACTTCGCGCTCGACCACCTGATGGCCGCGGCTCAGTGCGCGCTTCACCTGTCTCGCCTCGCCGAGGAGCTGATCATCTGGGCGAGCCAGCCGTTCGGCTTCGTCAAGCTCGGCGACGATTTCTCGACCGGCTCGTCGATCATGCCGCAGAAGCGCAACCCCGACGCCGCCGAGCTTGTCCGCGGCCATTCGGGCCGAATCGTCGGCGAGCTCGTCGCTCTGTGCACCACGATGAAGGGCCTGCCGCTGGCCTATTCGAAGGACATGCAGGACGACAAGGAACCGGTCTTCGCGGTTCAGGACCTGCTGGAAATCTCGATCGCGGCGATGACCGGAATGGTTCGAACGGTGACCTTCGACAAGGAGCGGATGCGGGCCGCCGCCGCGTCCGGCCATTCCACCGCCACCGACCTCGCCGACTGGCTCGTCCGGCTCGCCGGAGTGCCGTTCCGCGAGGCGCACCACATCACCGGCCGGGCGGTGAAGCTGGCCGACGATCGCGGGGCCAACCTGTGGGATCTCTCGATGGAGGAACTGCGCGGCGTCGATGCGCGTATCGACGCCTCGGTCTATGACGTCCTCTCGCCCGAAGCCTCGGCGCGAAGCCGCACCAGCTATGGCGGCACCGCTCCGGATCAGGTACGCGCTCAGGTGGCGGCCGCGAAGGCCGCGCTGGGAATCGAGGCATGAACCTGAAGCTTGCCGTGCCGATCCTCGCCGGGGCTCTGCTTCTCGCCGGCTGCGGCCTGCGTCAGCCGCTACGCCCCGCCGAGGGCCAGGCGATGCCGGTCGCACCTGCGCTGGCGCCGCGCGCGCTGACCTCGGACGAGATGCTCGCCGTGTCGTCGGAGATGCGCCCGCTTCGGGTCGACGAGCCGCTGACCCGGTCCGAGGAGCGGCCTGCCGACCGCTTCGACCTGCCGCCGCCCGATGTCGGCGGCCAGGTCGAATCGAATACGTCCGAGCTCGAGGAAGAGCCGGGCGAGGCCGACCAGCCCGAATAATCCAGGAGCAATGATGAAACCCGTCCGCAAGGCCGTCTTCCCGGTCGCCGGTCTCGGCACCCGTTTCCTGCCCGCCACCAAGGCGATCCCGAAGGAGATGATCACCCTCGTCGATCGCCCGCTCATCCAATATGCGATCGAGGAGGCGCGCGAGGCGGGGATCGAGCAGATGATCTTCGTCACCGGCCGCGGCAAGGGCGCGCTCGAGGAGCATTTCGACATCTCATTCGAGCTCGAGACGACGATGGCCGCGCGCGGCAAGTCTCTGGACGTGCTTCAGAGTACCCGCACCGAGCCCGGCTCGGTGATCTCGGTCCGCCAGCAGGAGCCGCTCGGCCTCGGCCACGCCGTCTGGTGCGCCCGGCACATCGTGGGCGACGAGCCGTTCGCGGTCTTGCTCCCCGACGAGGTGATGATTGGCGAGCCCAACTGCCTGAAGCAGATGGTCGACGCCTATGAGCGGGTCGGCGGCAACATCGTCGCCGTGCTCGAAGTGCCGCAGTCCGAGACCCACCGCTACGGCGTCGTCGTCCCCGGCACTGACGACGGCAAGCTCGTCGAGATCAAGGGCCTGGTCGAGAAGCCTCCCCAGGGCACCGCGCCGTCCAACTTGATGCTTCCCGGCCGCTACATCCTCCAGCCCGAGGTGATGCAGGTGCTCGACGCCAAGGAGAAGGGCGCGGGCGGCGAGATCCAGCTCACCGACGCGATGGCCAAGCTGATCGGCCAGCAGCCGTTCCACGGCTTCCGTTTCGACGGCGAGCGCCACGATTGCGGCGAGAAGGTCGGCTTCGTCATCGCCAACCTCGCCTTGTCGCTGCGGCGCGAGGATATCGGGCCGCAGGTCCGCGCCTATATCGCGGACCTCTAAAGCCATGGAATGCGGCCTCCTCTTCGGTGACGGTCCGTTCCGGCGGCTCACCGTCGAGGAGGCGGAGTCTTATCAAGGTCCCGGCTTCCTGTGGCTTCACCTCCACGGCCGCGACGAGAACGATCTCGCCTTCCTGAAGCGCCAGCCCGGGATCCCCGGCGTCGCCGCGAGCGCCCTCGTCGCGACCGAGACCCGGCCGAGATGCGACCGCATCGAGAACGGCGCGATCGTCAACCTGCGCGGGCCGGGCGACAACGATCCCGCCGATTCCGACCGCCTCGTCTCGATCCGCCTGTGGATTCACGACAACCGGGTCATCTCGCTCAGCCGCCGCCGGATGAACGCGACCGCGACGGTCATGCGCATGTTCGAGGACGGCAAGCTGCGCGATCCAGGCGATCTCGTCGCCGCTTACGCCCGAACGATCAGCGCCGAGCTCGACCCCCAGGTCGCGGGCCTCGGCGACCGTCTCGACGACGTCGAAAGCGACCTCGAGGAGCCGAAGAGCCTCTATCGCTACCGGACCCAAATCACTCGTATCCGAAGCGAGGCGATCGCCTTCCGCCGCTTCGTCGCGCCGGACCGCGATGCGCTGATGACCCTCGCCGCGATCGACGTCGAATGGCTTGGCGACGACGATCGCCTCCACATCCGTGAGGCCGGCGATCGGTTCGCGCGAATGGCCGAGGAACTCGAGGCTGTGCGCGAGCGTGCGGCCCTGCTCCACGAACAGATCACCGATCTTCGCGCCGAGCAGCTCGACCAGCGCAGCCTTCACATCGCGATCGTCGCCTTCATCTTCCTCCCGTTGACCTTCATCACCGGCCTCCTCGGCATGAACGTCGAGGGTATCCCCTTTGCGCGCGAGGCCTGGGCATTTTGGGGCGTCGTCTTGTTCTGCATTGCCGTCGGCGCAGCGGTGTCGGTTTATTTCATGTGGCGCTATTGGCTTCGCGAGAGGGGCTGAGCTGCTTCCTCTGCGGTCGCCCGCTTGGCAGCCGCGTGGAGTGGCACCACCCGGTTCCGCGCAGTCGCGGCGGGCGTCACACCGAGCCCGTCCATCCGATCTGCCACCGCACCATCCACGCGACCTTCACCAACAAGGAGCTGGAACGCACCTTCGCAAGCGCCGACGCCCTGCGCGCCCACCCGGAAATCCAGACATTCCTCCGCTGGATCGAAGACAAGGACCCCGACTTCCACGTCCCGACGCGGCGGCGCCGCTAACTTTCGTCCCCGCGATTTCGCGGGGAGGGGGACCGGCGAATGCCGGTGGAGGGGGTGCGCGAAGCGCACTCTTCGACAATCGCAGGGACCACAAAGTCGAGATTGTGAAGCAGCTCGATGGCCGGAAGGCGCATGGTCCTGATGCCGCGCGCGGTAAGGACCGCGTCCCGCCGCACATCCCGCTCAGGATTGCCTCCCATATCGCGGGGAGGAAATTCCTCACGCCTCCAGGTCGATGTCCCAGTAGAGATAGTCCATCCAACTGTCGTGGAGGTAGTTCGGCGGGAAGGCCCGGCCGTGCTCCTGCAGCTGCCAGCTGGTCGGCCGGAAGGGCCAGCGGTCGAGCCCCATATGCGCCTGTTGCGGAGTCCGCCCGCCCTTGCGCAGGTTGCAGGGCGCGCAGGCAGTCGTGACATTCTCCCACGTCGTGCGCCCGCCCTGGGCGCGCGGGATGACGTGGTCGAAGGTCAGTTCCCTCGGGTCGCCGCAATATTGGCAGGCGAACTTGTCGCGAAGGAACAGGTTGAACCGGGTGAAGGCCGGATATTCGCTCGGCCGGACGAACTGCCTGAGCGCGATCACCGAGGGCAGCTTGAACGCCGTCGTCGGGCTGTGGACCTCGCGCTCGTAGGAGGCGACGATGTCGACACGCTCCAAAAAAACCGCCTTGACGGCGGTTTGCCATGGCCAGAGCGACAGCGGGTAGTAACTGAGCGGGGTATAGTCCGCGTTCAGCACCAGAGCAGGGCAGGAATCCGGATGCCGAAGAAGGTCGGGGTGGTACACTCACGAGCTCCGTCTCTGGGAAAAGACTTCCCCGAAACGCCGCCCCCGGACCTGTCGCACCCAGAAACGAGGGAGAACAGGCGTTCCGCCGAGCCTCTTCTCCTGTCGCGCCACCCCATGGCCGTCTAAGGTGACGCCATGATGACAACACAGGCCGCGACTCGCGGTCAAGAGTCGATTTCCGTTTTATCCCCGGCGCATGAGACCGCAACCCGCTTCGCGCCGAGCCCGACCGGGCCGCTCCATCTCGGCCATGCTTATTCTGCGGTCCTCGCCCACGATTTCGCGCGGGCGCGCGGCGGCATGTTCATGCTTCGCATCGAGGATATCGATCCCGGCCGTTCGCGCCGCGCGTATGTCGACGCGATCATCGAGGACCTTTCCTGGCTGGGCCTCGACTGGGACGGCGAGCTTCTTTTCCAGTCCGAGCGGCTCCCCCTCTACCAGCAGACGCTCGACCGGCTGCGCGCTCAGGACCTGCTTTATCCCTGCTTCTGCACGCGCTCGGAGATCGCCGCCGAGATCGCCGCGAGCGCCGCCGCGCCGCACGGTCCGGAGGGACCGGTCTATCCCGGCACCTGCCGCGCACTTTCGCATTCGGAACGTTTCCGACTGCTCGAGGAGAAGCCTCATGCCTGGCGGCTGGACATGGGGGCGGCATTAGAACGGGTAGCTGGTCCGCTTACCTGGTGCGAGCGTGGCGAGGAGATCGCCGCCGAACCCGAACGCTTCGGAGACGTGGTGCTCGCCCGCAAGGACGCCCCGGCAAGCTATCACCTTGCAGTCACGATAGACGACGCCGCCCAAGGCATCACCGACATCGTCCGGGGCAAGGATCTGTTCGCCGCGACCCATGTCCATCGCCTGCTTCAGGCGCTGCTCGACCTGCCGGTGCCCGATTACCATCATCATGATCTGATCCGGGGCGCCGACGGCGAGCGCCTTGCCAAGCGCAACGGCGCGCCGACCATCGCCTCGCTTCGCGCGGCCGGCGCGGACCCGGGGGTGCTGGTCGAAAGCCTCAGGAACGGCGCGCTTCCGGCTGGATATTCGGTCGCCGCGGACTAGAGAGGGGCGATGCAGATCATCCTCATCCTCCTGCTCGTCGGCGCGGCGCTCGCGACCCTGTTCGTGCTCATCAAGGGCGTCATCGGCCTCGCCAACAACCAGACGCCCGAGCGCAGCCAGGAGCTGATGCGCAAGCGCATCCTCTACCAGGCGATCGCGATCCTCCTCGCGGTCCTGCTCCTCCTGACCTTCGGCGCGCGCTGAGGCCGGGCTTGGTCAAGCTCAACAAGATCTACACCCGTACCGGCGACTCCGGGCAGACGGGACTCGTCGACGGCTCGCGCGTCGCCAAGTCGGACCCGCGAATGGCGGCGATCGGCGACGTCGACGAAGCGAACAGCGCGATCGGAGTCGTGCTCTTCCATGTCGCCGATGATGGGCTCAGGGCAATGCTCGCCCGGATCCAGAACGAGCTGTTCGACCTCGGCGCCGACCTCGCGACGCCAGGCGACTATTTCGCCCCGAACGAGATGACTCTGCGCATCGTCCAGGAGCAGATCGACCGGCTCGAGCGCGAGATTGACGTCATGAACGAATCACTGTCGCCGCTCAGGAGCTTCATCCTTCCGGGCGGGGGCCAAGGATCCGCCTATCTCCACCTCGCCCGGTCCGTCGCTCGGCGGGCCGAGCGAAGTGCGGTCGCGGCAGCGGCGAGCGCGGCGCTGAACCCGCTCGCGCTGACCTATCTCAACCGTCTTTCGGACCATCTGTTCGTCGCAGCGCGTTATGCGGCGCGTGCGGAGGGCGATATCCTGTGGAAGCCGGGCGCGACGCGCTGAGCCGGGGCCCGGCGGGGCAGGAGGGTGTGACATGGCCACACCGGCAGTAACCCAGTGCCAGGCGGGGCTCGCGGATCGCTATGCCGAGGTGCGCCGGCTCAGCCGCGCCATCGCCGCACCGCTGTCCGACGCCGACGCGACGATCCAGCCGCACGACGACGCCTCGCCGGCCAAGTGGCACCTCGCCCACACCACCTGGTTTTTCGAAACCTTCCTTCTGCGCGACCATGTGCCCGGTTACCGTCTCCACGACGAGCGCTGGTCCTACCTGTTCAACTCCTATTACGAAGGCGAGGGCGATCGGCACGCCCGGCCACGGCGGGGGATGTTGAGCCGCCCGTCGCTTGACGAGGTGCTCGCCTATCGCGACGCGGTCGACTCGGCGATTCATGACGTCATGGACGTTCTGCCGCCGGATCTCGTCGAGCTCGGCCTCCAGCACGAGCAGCAGCACCAGGAGCTGCTGCTGATGGACATGCTCGCCGCGCTTGCCGAGAACCCGCTGAAGCCGGCGCTTTACGATCCGGCGCCACACCGCGCGCCGCCGGACTATGACGCCTATTGCATGATCATGGTGAAGGGCGGTCTCGTCGAGATCGGCCATGGCGGGCCCGGCTTCGCCTTCGATTGCGAGCAGCCTCGCCACCAGCAATTCCTGCGCCCTTACCAAATCGCCGATCGGGTCATCCTCAACCGCGAGTGGCAGGACTTCATGGCCGACGGCGGCTATTCCGACCCGCGCCTGTGGCTGTCCGACGGCTGGGCCTGGGTTCAGGCCAACGGGATCGAGGCGCCGCTCTACTGGGAGCGCGGCGACGGCGGCTGGCTGCGCTTCGGCCTTGACGGGATGCGCGAAGTCGATCCGCACGAGCCGGTCTGCCACGTCAGCCACTACGAAGTTGACGCCTATGCCCGCTGGGCCGGCGCCCGCCTGCCGACCGAGGCGGAATGGGAGCATGCCGCATCGATCATGGATGATCCCGGCAAGGGCGACTTGTTCGATTCCCCCGGCCCGGTGCGGCCTCGGTCGCCGCTCCATCCGCCGCATGTCGAGAAATTCTTCGGCGGCGTCTGGCAATGGACGGCCAGCGCCTACCTCCCTTATCCAGGCTTCAGGCCCGCTGAGGGTACGGTCGGCGAATATAACGGGAAGTTCATGAGCGGGCAGATGGTGCTGCGTGGCGGCAGCTTCGGGACGCCGCGCGGCCATGTCCGCGCCAGCTACCGCAACTTCTTCTATCCCCACCAGCGGTGGATGTTTTCGGGATTAAGATTGGCGAAGGACGCTTGATGACCGTGAGCGACAACGCCTTTCGCGACGATGTCCTCGCCGGCCTTTCAGCACCCATCCGAGCCGTACCGGCCCGCTGGCTGTACGACCGGCGCGGCTCCGAGCTGTTCGAGCGGATCACGCAGCTTCCCGAATATTATCCCACTCGTACCGAGACCGCTCTTCTGACCGCCATCGTCGGCGAGGTGGCCGCTATTGTTGGTGCCGGCGAAGCAGTCGTCGAGTTTGGCTCCGGCTCCTCGGCAAAGACGCCGATCCTGCTCGATGCGGTGGCGCCGTCCGCCTATGTGCCGATCGACATCAGCGGCGATTTCTTGCGCCTCTCCGCCGCCGGGCTGAAACGTCAATTTCCGACCTTGCCGATCCTGCCGGTCGAGGCGGATTTCATGCGCCCGATCGTCCTGCCGGAGCAGGTGCGCGGCGCCCACAAGCTCGGCTTCTTTCCCGGCTCGACCATCGGCAACATGGTCGCACGAACCGCGGTCGACCTGCTCCGGGCGATGAAGGACACACTCGGCTCGGGGTCCTGGCTTCTGATCGGCATGGACCGGATCAAGGACGTCGCGACGCTGATCGCCGCCTATGACGATTCCGAGGGCGTTACTGCCGAGTTCAACCTCAACCTGCTCCACCGGATCAACCGCGAGCTCGACGGCACGATCGACATCTCCGCCTTCCGCCACCGCGCCATCTGGCGCGATTCCCACGCACGCATCGAGATGCACCTGGAGGCGGTGCGCGACACCAGCTTCACCGTGGCGGGCCGGGCCTTCGCCATGCGGGCGGGTGAAACCATCCACACCGAGAACAGTCACAAATATGGCCATCGCGACGCGCGTTTGCTCCTGCTCGCAGCCGGCTGGGGCGTGGTGCGCGAATGGACGGACCCGGACGACAAGTTCGCGATCCTGCTCGCCGAGGCGGAGGCGCCGCGCTTCGCGCCGTGAGCGTCAGCGCACCTCGGCCCGCCAGGTGGTGAGGTAGAAATAGGTGCCTCGGCACTCGCTCATCTCTTCCTGCTCGGCGAGCCGGAAGATCTCGCCGGTCCAGGCATAGGACGAGCGCACGCCGCAGTCGCCGAGACCGCGGCCCTTGGCATATTCGTGGATCATCCGCCGCTCCGGGTCCCACTCGGCATTGGTCAGATAGTAGCGCGGGGTCTCGTCCACGCCTTCCTGTGGCTCAACATCGAGCCGCGCCTCCTCAATCCGGATGTCGCGCCCGTCGCGCCAGGCAATCAGCGGCACCGAATTGTAATTATAGGCGCCCGCGCCGCACGACAGCAGGATCAGGGTCCTGCCGTTGCCGAGCGCGAAGGCCTGTTCCTCCTCCGGACCCCCAATCTCGCTCGCGAGGCACCCGTTGGAGCGGCGGACGGCGGCGATCCGAGCGGCGGGAACAGCGAGCGGGCGGTCATTGGTGCGCGGCGCGACGGTGACGATCGGCAATGCAGGGGCGGGCGGAACGACGCTCGCCGGGCGATTGCCGGGTCGTATGTAGGAGGTGCCGGTGTGGAGGCGGCCCTGCCGCTCCTCCATGTAAAGCAAAGCGCCGTGGGACCCGTGCACCGCCAGCTCGGCGATGGTCCGCCCGCTGGCGTCCTGGACGATCATCCTCTCCGAATAGAGGCTCTGGATGAAGCCCGGCAGGTCGGCCGCCTGCACCCGCCATTCGCCGTCGGCGATCCGTGCGAAGCTGATCCCGTCAAGCGGCCTTCCATATTGGACGAGCCGCGCCGGGGTTCCTTCGAAGTCGAGTATCACGATGTCGAGCAGCGAATTCGCTTCCGGGTCGCGCTCCAGGCGAAGGACGGCATAGCGCTCCCAGGGGAACTGCTCCTCCTTCTGCGTCTCGCTCTGGTCGGCACTTCGAGTCTCTTCCGGCACAAGCGACACCGCCTGGCAGCGCAGGCCGTTGTCGCACGTCACCACCCAGTCGTGGAAATTGTGGATCTCCGACGGGGTCGGCGCGTCCTGGACCGCTGCGGCGGCAAGCAGCAGGGACAGGAGGATCATGACGTCAGCTTAACAACCGCCCCTCGCGGCCGCCAGCGCGCATTGCCCTTGGCCGGCCCCACCGCTACATCCGCGGCAACATTCTAGGGATCAAAGATGCTCGCCGGCCTCCTCCTCGCCATCGACTTCCTGCTCAACGTCCTCATCATCCTGATCATCGGTCAGGCGATCCTGAGCTGGCTGGTCGCGTTCAACGTGATCAACACGCGCAGCGACGGCATGCGCCGCTTCCTGATGGCACTCGACCGGATGACCGACCCGATCTACCGGCCGATCCGCCGGATCCTCCCCGATTTCGGGGGGATCGACTTCTCGCCGCTGGTCGTGCTTCTGCTGATCAAGGCGATCCAGATCGTGATCCGGTCCAGCCTCACCGGCATGCCGCTCTAGGCGTGGCCGCGACCCTCATCGACGGAAAGGCGGCCGCGGCCGAAATCCGCGCGCGCGTCGCGGCCGAGGTGCCGGCCTTCGCAGGGGCCGCCGGCCGCGCGCCGGGGCTCGCCGTCGTGCTGGTCGGAGACGATCCCGCCAGCCAGGTCTATGTCCGCTCCAAGGGCAGGGCGACGCGCGAGGCCGGCATGGAGAGCTTCGAGCACCGCCTGCCCCCGGAGATTTCGCAGGACGATCTGCTGGAGCTGGTCGCGCAGCTCAATGCCCACGACGCCGTCGACGGCATCCTCGTCCAGCTGCCGCTTCCGGCCCATATCGACGAGCAGGCGATCATCGCCGCGATCGACCCGGACAAGGACGTCGACGGCTTCCACGTGGTCAACGCCGGACGCCTCGCCGTCGGTCTCCCGGCGCTGGTGCCGTGCACGCCGCTCGGCTGCCTCTATCTGCTCAAGCAGCAGCTCGGCAGCCTCAGCGGCCTCGATGCCGTGGTGATCGGCCGCTCCAACATAGTCGGCAAACCGATGGCGCAACTGCTCCTTGCTGAGAGCTGCACCGTCACCATCGCCCACAGCCGGACCCGCGATCTTCCCGACGTGGTCCGCCGCGCCGACATCGTCGTCGCTGCGGTCGGCCGGCCCGAAATGGTCAAGGGCGACTGGCTGAAGCCGGGCGCGACGGTGATCGACGTCGGAATCAATCGACTTCCCACCGAAGACGGCAAGGGCCGCCTCGTCGGCGACGTCGACTTCGCCTCCGCGTCACAGGTCGCCGGCGCGATCACTCCGGTGCCTGGCGGCGTCGGGCCGATGACCATCGCCATGCTTCTGCGCAACACTCTCGTCGCCGCGCACGCGCGGAGCGGGCTGGAGGCACCGGCAGGGCTGTGACCGAGCTGTTCGTCTCCGCTCTGGTCACCTTCTTCGTGATCATCGACCCACCGGGCTGCGCCCCAATCTTCGCCAGCCTGACGCAGGGCGCTCCGGCCGCCCACCGCCGCGCCATGGCGGTGCGCTCGGTGCTGATCGCGACCGGAATTCTCCTCTTCTTCGCCCTTCTCGGAGAGGACCTGCTTCGCGCGCTCGGAGTCTCATTGAGCGCTTTCAAGATCGCCGGCGGGATCATGCTGTTCCTGATCGCGCTCGAAATGGTGTTCGAGAAGCGCCAGGAGCGGCGCTCGAGCCGCGCCGAGGACGTGAAGCGCGACGGCGAGGTCGAGGACATCTCGGTCTTCCCGATGGGCATCCCAATGATCGCGGGCCCCGGCTCGATCGCTTCCGTGATGCTCCTGACCGCGCGCAGCGAGGGGGTTATCGGCACTCTGATCGTGCTCGGCGCGCTCGGCTGCATCCTCCTGCTGACTCTCGCCGCCCTTCTCGCCGCGGGTCCGCTGATGCGGCTGATCGGGGAGAAGCTGGAAGGGATGATCACGCGACTTCTGGGCGTGATCCTCGCTGCGCTCGCGGTCCAGTTCGTCCTCGACGGTCTCGAAGCGACGATCGCCTAAAGGGCTTACCGCCGCACCCGCCACATCCGGTAGGGGGAGTTGGCCGGCAGACTGATCGGGTCGAGCCACGCCGGCACCCGTCCGCGACTAAGCTGCGAATAGAAGCCGTTGGGGGCCGCGGAGCGATAGATCGTCGACTCCGACATGTTCGGGCAGATCAGCACATAGTCGATGCCGCGGCGTTCGACGATCGCGTGCGCGTTGGCTTCGTCGCCGCGAAAGGCGCGCATCACGTCGAGGATCGCCTGATGGTTGCGGTGGTAGGGCCCCGAGATCGCGTCGTGGTGGGTGAGGGTGACGAGGCGCGGGCCGAGGTCGTTGAAGGTCAGCACATAGCCCTTGGGCTGCTGAGCGACCGGGCGCAGTGCCGCGGGTGTCGGGCAGCTGTTGTTCGCGCGGTTGATCGCCTGGCGGGCCGGGGTCATGGGCTCAGGCTTGTCGAACCACCCGGCAGCCTGGCCGGACAAGGCCCCCGACACGACCAGGAAGGCGCCGACGATCCCGCCGACCCGGACGAGCATGTTGGCGCGCGCATGGAACCAGATGATCAGGGTCCAGCCGAGCCCGGCGGCGCCGGTAACGGCGAGCAGCTGCGAAGCGGCTGCGGCGCGGGTCTGCCAGAGCAGGAGCGCGGCGGCGAGCGCGGCCATCGCTCCGATCGAGGCCCAGCGCACCAGCTGGTCAGTCTCCCGGCGGCTGCGCCACAGCATGACCAGATAGCCAATCAGGCCGATCGCCGGCAGCGTCGCGATGGCGATGGTGGTCGTGGTGCCGTGGCGATAAAGCGGCATCGCCTCACGGACATTGTTGAGCCACATCTCGGCAAGTTCGGGCGGCACGCCTTCCAGCCGGCCGAGGCAGTTCGGCCAAGCGAGGGCATAGAAGCCGGCGAGGAGGGCGCCGCCCACCGCGCCGCCGGCCAGCCTCAGCCAGGGCGATTCGAGCCGAAGCCAAGCAAGCACCACGGCGACGACGCCGGCGAGCAGCATGACCGACAGCCACACCGGCGACAGCGCGTCGCACACCGGCAGTCGGTTGGCCTCAGAGGAGAAGACCAGGAAGCCGAAGGCGGTGCCGCCGGCAAGGCTGATGCCGTAGGCCCCGAGCCGCGGCGCCTCCTCGCGGTCGATTACCCAGCGCAGGCCGATCGCCGCTCCGGCGATGGCGAGATAGAGCAGCATCTCTAGGCCGATCGCCAGCGACAAAGCGGTCGCGACTCCGACGGTGATACCGCCCCGCTTCCTGTTGGGATCGGCGAGGCCCGCGACGACCACCGCCACCATGGCGAGCTGCCAGTTGTGGTGGTCGATGCGCAGCGGCGCGAACATCGCCCGCACCGAGCCGCCGCACACCAGGATCGTCGGCCCGAGCCAGAAGGCATAAGGCGAGAGCAGCCGTCGGGCCGTCAGCGCCATCGCGAACAGAGCGACGAGCAGCGGCAGCATGGGTGCGATCGCCACCGCCCAGCGCTCGGCGATCATCCCGCCGAAGAACGGCTTCAGCACCAGGTAGAGGCCAGCGATCGGCAGGTCGGGGATGCGCGACCAGTGCATGTTGAGCCCTTCGGGCGGGCTCAGCCGATATTGCCTGAGGTCGTACCAGCCCTGCCCCTCGAGCAGCGCGCGCACCTGCATGATGCGCAGGTTGTCGTCGGTGTCGCCGAGCGCGAAACCGTGGATTCCGCCCCACCTTTCCCAAACGAGATAGACTGCCGTACAGACCCAGAAGAGCAGCACGAGGGGCCGCCAATGGCGCTGGAACGCGTCCGCCAGGTTCAATTCATGCCCCTTTTCAAGCCGCTGGCCCCGCTCTACTCGACGCATCGCAAACGGCAAGGCCGCGGCGGCGGTTCGAGGACAAGGCCAATCGCTTGATGATCTCTTGGGTGGAGTGGGCACGCCGCTCCGAAGTGTTGGGACAATTGATCCGTTTCGGGCTGGTCGGCGGCTTCGTCACCGCGCTCGGCGCCGGCGCCTATCTCGTCGCCGCGCTCTCGGGCGTGGCGCCGTTGCTCGCCAACGTGCTCGCTTATGCGGTGGCGATGGCCACCGGCTATGTGCTTCACAGCAAGGTGAGCTTCCGCGGCCATGGCAGCCGCGACAATCCCGCCCAGCGGACCCTTCGCTTCGTCACCGTCAGCCTCATAAGCTTCGGCCTCAACAGTCTGTTCGTCTGGACGATGACGGAGCCGCTCGCGCTTCCCGTGTGGACGCCTGTCATCCCAATGCTATTCGTGACCCCGCTCGTCACGTTTACGCTTAACCGCCGCTGGGTGTTTGCGTGATAGGGCGCGGTTGATGGAGCGGATCGTCTACGATCGGATGGCGGAGCTCGACACCCGCCATTGGTGGTATCGGGCGCGGCGTGAGGTGCTTGCCGCGCTGATCGCGCGCAAGGTCAAGCCGCCCGAGGGCGCGCGGATCCTCGAGATCGGCTGCGGTACTGGCCACAACCTCGAAATGCTCGGCCAGTTCGGTCATGTCGACGCGATCGAGCTCGATGACGCGGCCCGCGAGGTCGCCAGCGCCCGGCTCGGCCGCGTGGTGCTCGGGGCCCGACTTCCGGAACTCGAAGGCGTGCCGGAGCGGAGCTACGACATGGTCGCGCTTCTCGATGTGCTCGAACATGTGGAGGAGGACCGCGCTGCACTGCGGAGCATCGCCCGGCGGCTGAAACCCGGCGGCGCCATCCTGATCACCGTCCCGGCCTTCCAATGGATGTGGAGCGCGCATGACGTCGTGAACCATCATCAGCGGCGCTATTCCAAGCGCACGCTCAATGCCGCCATCGCCGATGCCGGCCTGAAGGTGGACTTCGTCGGCTATTTCAACTCGATCCTGTTCCCGCTCGCCGCGGCCGCGCGCCTCGCGGGCCGGCTCACGGGCGAGGAGGAAAGCGACGACAAGCTGCCGCCCAAACCCGTCAACGCGTTGTTCGAGACGCTGTTCGGGCTGGAGCGTCACGCGATCGCCCGGCTGCCCTTCACCCCCGGCGTCTCGATCGCGGCGGTGGTGCGCGCCTAGGCGACGTCGGCCTGCCCCGCGAGCGGCACGTCCTTTTCCTGAACCGGTGACGGGAAGGGCAGGGCCTCGACGGTCTCGGCCTGGACGGAGACGTTTTCCTCCGTGGCAACATGGCCGAGCTGGGGGCGGCCATGCGCTTGGCCTGCGATATCGGCGACGATGTAGAGCGGGCGGCGCTTGGATTCGATGTAGAGCCGGCCGAGATATTCGCCGATCATTCCGAGCACGAACATCTGAACCGCGCCCAGAAGCACCACCACGAGCATCGTCGAGGTCCAGCCCTGGACTGCGCTGCCGGTAAAGAAGCCGATCGCGATGTAGACGAGCAGAAGCACGCTCGCGAGCACGAGCCACAAACCGATATGGCTGGCGAGCCGCAGCGGCGCGGTCGAGAAGCCGGTCACCGCGTCGAGCGCGAAGGCGATCATCTTCCTGAGCGGATATTTGGTGCTGCCCGAGAAGCGCTCGGCTCGGTCGTAGAGAAACGGCACCTGGCGGAAGCCGACCCAGGAAACCATGCCGCGGATGAAGCGCGCCTGCTCGGGAAGGCTCAGGAACGCGTCGAGCGCGCGGCGGCTCATCAGCCGGAAGTCGCCGGTGTCGAGCGGAATCTCGACATCGGTCAACTTGTCGAGCAGCCGATAGAAGATCTTGGCAGTCGCCTTCTTGAACGCCGTCTCGCCGACCCGCGCACGGCGCACCGCATAGACGACGTCGGCCTGCTGCCGCTCCATTTCCGCCATCATCTCGGAGACGAGCTCCGGCGGGTCCTGGAGGTCCGCGTCGATGATCAGGATGCGCTCGCCCGAGCACAGGTCGAGGCCCGCGGTCAGCGCAAGCTGGTGGCCGTGGTTGCGCGATAGGTTGATCGCCACGACCCGGCTGTCCCGTGCGCTCAGCTCTTGCATCACCTGCCAGCTGGCGTCGCGCGAGCCGTCGTTGATCAGGACGATCTCGTGGGACGCGCCGACGGCCTCCTGCGCGGCCGCGCCCACCCGGCGGTGCAGCTCCTTGAGGCACGCCTCCTCATTGTAGCAGGGGATGACGATGGAAAGGGCAGGTCGGATCACAGCTTTTCCATAAGCATTCAATGGATCGGCTCCGCGCCCTCCGCTGGAGGGGCGGGCGCCGACGAATGGTCGACCATATAGAGGACACTGGTGCCGCTTCGCCAGATAGGGCGTAAGTCCACCGCGTAGCGCAGATCATACGGCGGCGGATTGATTACCCAGACATAGTCGAACCCAGCTCTCGGAAAGTGTGCGAGCGACTGATTGAGAGTCCGCCACACCTCCTTCGCGCAGGGCCAAGGAGTCACGACTTGGGATGGGTCACGGACGAAGCGGCCGCCCGGCGGATAGTCGACCTTGAGCAGCTGCGCCCCCGCGAGCGTCCATTGGTCGTTCGTGAATGCATGCCGCCGCACCGTGGCCATGGCGGGAAGGTGCAACAGGCGCGACATCGCCCAAGGCTCTCTGCAGTTGCGACCGACGAAGCTGACGACCCGTGCTCCATGCGGAAGGTGATCGAGGGCGGCGAGTTCCCGATCGTAGCGTTGATCATAAAGGTACATGCTGGCGGCGCTGCCGCCGAGGCGGACGAGGAAGAAAGCGAGGCCGGCGACGGCGAGGGCGCGGCTGAAGCGCAAATGCCCTTCCGGCACGCGAATGCCGATGAGGGCGATGGCGAAGATGTAGGGCGCGAGCCGCATGTCGGCGTACGCGGAGCCAAACACGACCCGCGGCAGAAGCAGATAAACGATTAGCAGGAAAAATGCGGAGGCGGCGAGATTGCGCGAAAATGTCAGCCGTCTGGTCATCACCACCAAGGCGAACAGCAACAACGCCACCACGACGGCGCCAACGTCGAATAATTCCCAGCGGTCGCGCAGGACCATTTTCATCCAGTTGAATTTCGCCTTCCAATTGAACCAGTCGAAAGTCTGGCCGCCGCTGCTGCTGCGCCAGGCCAGCATCAGTAGGATCGGGGGCGTCAGCGCGAGGCAGTGGAGGCCTGCATACCACGCCGACTGGAAGAAGCGGCGGCTACGGTCGAACTGCCGAACCAACTCGGCGGAGAACGCGAGCACGCCGAGCGTTCCCCAGCCGAAAGCGTGCACGACCCAGATGATGCTCGAGAGCGGCACGAACAGCGCGATGCGCAGCCGGACTCGCTCGGTTCTTCCCAGCCTTAGCCACAAGGCAAAGGCGAGCAGGGCCATCGCCATCGCCAGCGCGAAGTTCGCGAAGCCGAAGAAGAACGGATAATTGTAAGCGAAGGGCAGTGCGAACAAGGCGGTCGGCGGAACCCTGCCATGGACCTCGCGCGCGACCCACAGCAGACCCGCCACTGTGAGTGAGGGAATCGTCATCACCACCAGCTTCACGGTGGTTTCCAAGCCCAGGACCGGTGCCAGCACTTCGACAATCAGGTCGACGCCCAGATTGCCGATGATCGCCCACTCGAACCTGAAGAATTGCTGGAGCTCAGGCGAGCGGTCGAGGTCGAGCTGGACACGGTAGCGGCCCATATGCCCCGGCAGGTCGACGAGCGGGATTACCTCCGGCCACAGCAACGGGATCATGGAAGCGAACACCAGCGCGACGACGGTCCAGCGGCGCTCCCACCATTGCAGAGGATGTCGGGCGGCTTCCGCCGGCCCCATGGCAAGAGTCATGAGCGGCGGTTCGCCTCAGCGCCAGCGAAGGCGCGCTGATTCATCGGCGGCTTCGGTCGCCCCCCTGTCCTGCCGCGTTGCCCCATCGCCCAAGCATAGCCTCTGGCGCGGGCGGCGCAACGGCGGAGGGTTCAAAAAGGAAGGGCCGGGCGGGGCCTGTCAGGGGCGCCCCGCCCGCAAAGGGTCAGTCGTCCTGGGCCATATCCCGGACGCCGCGGCGCATCTCGCGGGCGGCCTCCCGCATGCCCCGAGCGCCTTCCTCCATGCCCTCGGCCGCTTCGAGCAGCTCTTCGTGAGTGACGGCGTGGCCGCGCTCACGCTCGCGGGCGATGATCCGCTCGCGCTCGTCGCGATTGCGGAAGCGGCGGGCCTGCTCTTCCATCTGCGCGGCGCCTCGCTCCATACCCTCCGCGCCACGCGCCATGTGGCGCCGGCTGTCGGCGAGGGCATGACGGACCTGGACTCGCACTTCCCGGTGACGCGCTATGTCGGCTTCGATCCGCCGGCGCAGCCGCTCCGGATCGGGCATCCGGGCACGCGCCTCGGCGAGCCGCGCCTCCAGCTCCTCGTGGGAGATTCGGACGCCCTGGGCCTGGGCCTGCGCGACCGCGGCGGCGATGTGTTCCGAATCCATCGCCCGGGCCACGATCACCGGAACGCGCGGCAGGACTTCGTCGAGCGTCCGCAGGGCGGGAGCGATCGCAGCCTCGATGTCGGGAATCTCCGGCGTCTCGGGCGCGCCGGGTTCCTGCGGCGCCCCGGGAGTGCGCGCCTGGGCCGGAGCCTCGGGACGTCCGGAAGCGGCCGGAGCCTGCGCCCCGCTGTCCTGAGCGACGGCGGCGAACGAGCCCGGGCGTGACGACTCGGCGGGCGGCCGCGCCGCCTCGACCAGCTCGAGCGCCGCCACCGGGGCCGCGACCCCGATGCAGAGCAGCATCGCCATTCGGGCAAAATAAGTACCGGCCGGCCGGTCGCGCAGCCGCTCCTCGAGCACCGCGCGCACCCGCCGCGACAGGCCGTGACGGCCGGGCGCGATGGAGGTCGCGGGGACGCCGTCGCCGCGGTCGAGCTGAGCCCAACTGAGCAACGTCTCCGCATAACGGGTCGGCTCGACGACGCGCGCGGCATAGGCGTCGGCGGCCTCCTCCGCCTGCTGCACCGCCTCACGGGCGAGCGCCCAGCTTAGCGGATTGAACCAGAACAGCGCGGTGGCGAGCCGTGCGAGGATCAGCGCCGGCCAGTCGCGGCGAGCGACATGCGCGACCTCATGGGCGAGGATGGCGTCTGCTTCCTCGCGCTCGGCATAGGTGTCGGCATCGATCAGGATGACCGGCCGCATCAGGCCCCAGCCGAGCGGTCCCGGCACCTTGTCGGCCACGAGGAGCCGCAGGCTTGCGGGCGCGCCGCATGCCTCGCGGGCGCGCTCCAACGCTTCAATCCACACCGGATCCGTGGCCGGCACGCCGTTGCGGGTCCAGCGGCGCAGGGTCATCAGGCCGACCGCCAGGCGAGCGCCGACGCCGACCGCGCCCGCCGCCCACAGCAGGAGGATGAGAGGCGCTGGATCGTCCCAGATGCTCGCTTCGCCCGCTGGCGTGGCGGCGGCGAGCAGCACGAGCGCGTCGATCTGCTCCGGAGTCAGCGGCTCAGGGGCCGCGAACGCCTCCACACGAAGCACCGGGAACAGGATATCGATCACCGGCAGGGCGACCAGCAAGGCGATGCCGATCTGAAGCACCCGCGCGCGGTCGGCCGCGGCGCGGTCCTTGAGCGCCATCGCCAGGATGAGGGCAAGGCCGCAGATCAGAGCCGATTTGGCGGCCATCTCGATGAAGAACCAGCTCGTCATGACTGCCGCTCCTTTGCCTCGTCGATCGCTTTCTGAAGCGCCTCGAGCTCGTCGTCGGACAATGACTTGGTAAGGCCCAGAAGGGCCGTTGCGGCGCTCGCCGCGGATCCGTTGAAGAAGGTGCGCACGACCTGCTTCAGGGCGGAGTCGCGCACCGTCGCCGGGCGCGGAACGCTCTTGTAGACATAAGCCTGGTCGACCGTCTTGTGGCTCGCCAGCCCCTTGGCCTCGAGCCGGGCAAGCATGGTGCGGACCGCCGAGTAGCTCGGCGGGTCCTTCATCTGCTCGCGCACTTGGGCCGCGGTTGCCTCGCCCCGGCACAGGATTTCGAAGATTTCGCGCTCGCGGCGCGGAAGCGACTCGATCAACACAGTCTCCCTGCTACACCTGTAGCATGCTACAGGTGTAGCAGACAGGCAAGCCGTTTCGTCGCTGGAATGGGCACGTTCGTCGATTGGCCGGACCCGGACGTGGAATGTCACGGCCCCGTTAGTATTTGTTAACCTTGGTTAGCTTTACCGCATTGCCACGGTAGCAAAGTTCCTAGAAACTGCGAATTGCGCTAATTATCTCTGACCGGTTCCGCGCGCCAGAATTCGAGCTAACCTTGTCCATCGTCATACATATTGTCGACGACGACCCCCAGGTTCGCGCCGCGACCAGCTTCCTTCTTGCTGGCCAAGGTTATGCGACCCAAGTCTATGCAGATGGAGAGGAGTTTTTGGCGCAGGCGCGGCTGGCCGGCGGCTGCATCTTGCTCGATCTGCACATGAACGGGCGAAGCGGCCTCGATCTGCTCGAGGAACTGCCCCGCCGCGGCGTCAGCCTACCCGTCATCATGATCAGCGGCCGTGGCGAGCTGCGCCACGCAGTCCAGGCCATGAAGCTCGGCGCCGTCGACTTCCTCCAGAAGCCCTATCAGGAAGGCGAGTTGATCGCCGCGATCGAGCGGGCGCTCGACACCGCCAACAAGCGCCGTGGGCGAAGCGAGGCGAAGACTGCTGCGGTGGCTCGGCTGGAGCGCCTGTCGCCCCGCGAGCGGCAGATACTCCAGGGCCTGCTCGCCGGCCTCCCGAACAAGGCGATCGCGCGCAAGCTCGACCTCAGCCCCCGAACGGTCGAAATGCACCGCGCCAATATGATGGCAGATCTCGGCATCGCCAGCCTGCCTGAGGCGATCCGGCTCGCAATCGATGCCGAGCTGGCGCCGCTAGACAACGACTCCGCGCCGGCCATTGGCCCGGCACCGCTCGCGCCCGCGCCACGTGCGCGCGGGGCCGGAGAGCGCGCCGAGCCGGTTCTGGTGCTTCCCGAGGTCGTCGATGCGCTCGAAGGCACCACGGATTATGCCTTCCTGCTCGACGGCCAGTGGCGCTTCACCTATCTCAACGCCAACGCCCGGGAGCTGATGCCGGGACGCGACCCGATCGGCGAAGTGATCTGGGACGTATTTCCTTTGAGCGCCGAATCCAGGGCGCGCGAGTTGATGTACAAGGCGGCGGCGGACCGGCAGCCGGTCCGCTTCGAATTCTACCAGGCCGATCTCGGCCGCTGGTTCGACGTCAATGTCCGGCCGATGCCGTCGGGGCAGCAGGTCTTCTTCCGCGACGTTACTCCGGAGAGAAAGGCCCGGGCGTCGCTCAAGATGAGCGAGGAAACCCTTCGGCTTGTGCTTGAGGCGACCGGCGACGGCGCCTGGGATTGGAACATCGCTACCGGCGAGATCGACATGTCGCCGCGATTGATCGAGCGCCTCGGCCATCAGCCCACGCTGATGACGGACCGCTTCGAGAGGCTGCGCGAGCTCATCCACCCCGATGACTGGGCGCACTTCTCGAGCACTCTGAACGATCACCTGGAAGGCCGTACCGAGATCTACTCATGCGAATTCCGGATCCGGGGCGGCAACGGGGGCTGGATGTGGAATTTCGATCGCGGTCGAGTGGTCGCGCGCGATCCGGAGACCGGCGCCGCGACGCGCATGGTCGGCAGCAGCTCCGACATCACCGAGCGGAAGGACGAGCAGGCGCGTGCGCAAGAGGCCTTCGAACGGCTCAACGCTGCCCAACGCGGAGCCGGTGCCGGCACCTGGGATCTCGATTTCAAGACTCGCCGCATCCGTCATTGCCCGCGAAGCAACGAGATGCACGGGCTCAGGCCTGATCACCCCGAGACGCTGACCCTCGACGAATGGGAGGCCCAGCTCCATCCGGACGATGTCGCGACGACGCGGCGCAGGCTCGAACAGGCCTTTGAGACAGGCGATTCCTACCGGGCCGTGTTCCGGACACGCGCCGGGGATGGCGGCCACCGCTGGGTTCTGGGGCTCGGAGAGGTCATCCGCGACGAGAATGGCGAGCCCGAGCGTATTGTGGGCCTCGACATCGACATCACCCGGCGCAAGGAAATCGAGCTCGAACTCGAGCGCGTCCGATCGGAGCTCGTCCAGGTGTCGCGGCTTAGCACAGCGGGCGCGATGGCGGGCGTGCTCGCCCACGAGCTCAGCCCGCCGCTGACCGCGATCGACGATCACCTGCGGGGGATCAGACGGGCGATCACGTCGCCGGCCGGGCGAAGCGTCGAGCAACTCGAAGAGGCGCTCGCCGCCGCCGAGAGAAGCGCGGACCATGCCGTTGAGATCATCCGTCGATTCCAGGAGCGAGCGACGCTCGACGATTCCGCGGCAATCGGTTGGGAGTCGTTAGAACAGACGGGTCAGCAAATAGAAGATCGCTCCGACGGTCGCGGAAGCGGGGATGGTGATGAACCAGGCCGCGAGCACGTTGCCGGCGACTCCCCAGCGCACGGCTGAGGCGCGGCGGGCGACTCCGGCGCCGATGATGCTTCCGGTGATGGTGTGGGTCGTCGACACCGGGATGCCCAGCGCCGAGGCGGCGAACAGCATCACCGATCCCCCGGTCGACGCGCTGAACCCCTGATGCTGCGACAGCTTGGTGATTCGTGACCCCATCGTTTCGATGATCCGCCACCCGCCCATCAGGGTGCCGAGGCCGATGGCGATGTAACAACTAATCGCGACCCAGTGCGGGACGTGGAATTCTCCGCTGAGATAGCCGGTCGAGTAGAGAAGCACGGTGATGATGCCCATCGTCTTCTGGGCGTCGTTGAGGCCGTGGCCGAGCGAGTAGGCGGCCGAGGAAACGAGATGGAGGGCGCGGAAGCTGCGCTCTGCCGCCGACACCGTCGCGCGGCCGATCAGCCAGCTCGTCACGAGCATGATGATCATCGACAGGATCATGCCCAAGGTCGGCGACAGGACGATCGCGATCAGCGTCATGTTGAGGCCGGTCCACTGGATTGAGGTAAAGCCGGCATGGGCGACTCCCGCACCGACGATCCCGCCGACCAGCGCATGGCTCGACGAGGATGGGATGCCCTTGAGCCAGGTGACGACGTTCCAGAACATCGCTCCCACCAGCGCGCCGAAAACCACGGCGGGAGTCACCAGATCCTTGTCTATCAGGCCCTTGCCGATCGTCTCGGCGACCTTGTGGAGCGCCGGGAAGGCCAGCATCAGGAAATAGGCCGCGAAGTTGAAGAAGGCGGCGAAGGCGACCGCCTGGACCGGGCCCAGAAGCCGGGTAGCCACCACGGTGGCGATCGAGTTGGCGGCGTCGTGAAGGCCGTTCAGGAAGTCGAACGCCAGGGCGAGGATGATCAGGCCGACCAGCAGCGGCAGCGCGAGCTCGTGCATGTTTCGAGCGCCTCAGCTGTGGTCGATGACGATGCCGTCGATCTCGTTCGCGACGTCTTCGAACGAGTCGGTGATGCGCTCAAGATGCTTGTAGATCTCGCGGGCGACGATGAAGTGGAGCGTGTCGGCCGCGCCATAGACCTGGAAGGCCTTCTTGAGGCCGGCGGCGTGGATCTCGTCGGCATGGCCCTCCATGCGGACGAGCCGACCCGTCAGCTCGTGGAGGCGCGCGCCGTTGGCGCCGACGTCGCGAAGCAGCGGCATCGCCTCGGCGGTGAGCCGCGCCGCGTCGACGATGATCGCCGCGATGTCCTTCATCTCTTGCTCGAAGGACTTGAGCTCGTAGAGGTCGATCGCCGCGGCGAGCGCCTGCATCTCGTCGATGGCGTCATCCATCGAGCCGATGAGGCTGGTGATGGCGCCGCGGTCGAACGGCGTCAGGAAGGTGCGGCGGACCGTGGTCAGGACGTCGCGTATGACATTGTCGGCGTCATGCTCGCGCTCGTGGATCTCGCGGATATGATCGGCCATCGAAGGGCCGCCCTCGAGCAGCCGGCTCACTGCGGTCGCGGCCGTGACGATGCTCACGGCATGCGCCTCGAACAGCTCGAAGAACCCTCCCGTCTTCGGCAAGAGCTTTTGAAACCAGGCGAACATCGGCCCCACTTTCGATTTTTCGGCGACCGCGGCGAACATTCCCCCGCGCCGCGCCGCCTTGTTGAATTCGGCCGGCCCGAACGAGCGGATAAGATCGGCGAGGTCCGGCTCCTCCACCGCGTCGGCCGCTTCGGCAAGCGGGAACCAGCGCCGCTCGCGCTCGTGGCTTTCCTTCCAGGATTCAAGCTCCTGAGTGACCGCGAGCGGGTACACGTCGACGTCAAACATCAGGGACGCGCCGTTCGCCCGCCGCTTGCGGTAGCGGTAGGAGCCGAGCGGGGTCGGACAGACCGCGCCGCGAACGCCGGCTTCCTCCTCCGCTTCCTCCGCGGCCGCGGCATGCGGAGCCGCCGCGCCCGACAAATTGCCCTTCGGGATCACCCAGCGCTTGGTTTCGCGCGAGGTGACCAGAAGGACGTTGACGGGCGCGTCGATGGCGGTGCCGGTGCTCCGGTACGGAAGAGCCGCGATCTGGCGAATGGGAAAGCCTCGTGAAGGATTTGTGACAATCCCATGACATGGTGGCGGCGGCCTGCAAAGCCTCCGCGGTCCGACTCAGTCCGAGCGGGGATATTTCTCGTCCATATAGGCCAGCGAGTCCCGGACCATCTCCTCAAGCACGGTTTCGTCCGCGTCGCTCAATTTGTTGATGTAGAGACAGGATACGCCGGTCTTGTGCTTTCCGAGCCGGGCGAGCTGCGCCTCCTTCCCCTTATAGCCGTCGGCCAAATAGAGGACGAGCGACGTCGAACGCGGCGAGAAGCCGATCCTCGCCGCATCGCCCTCGCGCCCGCTCTGATAGCGATAATGATAGGAGCCGAAGCCGACGATGCTCGGCCCCCACATCACGGGTGGATAGCCCGACAACCGCTCCATCATCGCGCAGACCCTCTTCGCGTCCTCACGTCGCTGCGCGTTGGGGACCGCCTCGATGAACTCGGCGACGCTGACCTGCGTCGGCTTGGTCTTGTTCTCGGCCATCGGCGCTACCTCCGCGGCTTGCGGAAGCGATAGACGACGCGGTCGGTGCGGCCGCGGATCGACGGGTCGAACACGTTGACCGAGCGGTTGTCGGCCGGGTTGCGCAGAAGCGGCGATTCCGCCTCGAGCACGAAGCCCGCCCGCTCGAAATCGGCGCGGATCGTCTCGGGCAGAATCCGGTGGGTCGCCTCGACCTCGGCGCGGGTGTCGCGGCCAGGGTTTGCGACATGATCAATGACCGCGACCACGCCGCCGGGCTTCAGCGCCTGATAGACGGCGCGGGTCACCGTGTTAGGATCGATGCGCGGCAGGCCGAACCGCTCGCTCTCCCAATAAGCGTCGTGATAGACGAGGTGCATCATCACGAAGTCGAACGCTTCTGGAGCGAAGGACAGCTGGGTGACCGGCGAGGCGGTGAAGGTGGCGTTCGGGTTGCGCGCGGCGATGGCGTCGAGGCTCGCGCGGACCTGCGGGTTGGCGCCGAAGCTCGCGCTGTTCCAGCCGACGACCGAGCCCTCCGGCCCCACCGCCTGCGCCATCAGCTCGGCATAATAGCCGTTGCCGGTGAAGTAATCGAGGACCCGGTCGCTGCGCTCCAGTCCCATGAAGGCGAGGATCTCGGCGGGACGACGGACCTCGTCGAGCCGGCGATGCTCCTCGCTCCGCCCCGGCGCCGCCACCGCAGCCGCGAAGTCGGGCGGCGGCGTGGTCATGCACGACGGCAGCGCCAGCAGGGCCGCAGCCGCAATCGTCATCCGCTTCAGCATCATCGCCTTCCTCCCTCTCCTCATGCTGCCGCCAGCCGCCGTTCCGCGGCGTGGGCGCTCATCAGCCGCATCGCCTCGTGCGCCGACAAGGCGGCGCCCTCCTGCCAGAACAGGATGTAGCTCAGATGTTCGCCGGCAAAGAAGATCGGCCCCTCGGGTCGAAGCAGTTCGGCGTAGCGGGCCGGGCGCGGGCTCGCGAACCAGTCCGGATGCGCGGGGCCGATCCCTTCCGACCAAGGCGTCAGGGCCCAGGAGACGGTGACCGGGTTGACGAGCTCGCGGCTCTGGCCGGGGTGAAGCCGCTCGACGACCTCGCGCGAGATGCGGAACCTGTCCTCGTGGCTGAGCGCGGTGAACTCGGCGGGATGGTTCTGCGACGTCCAGCCGGCGACGTAGGCGGTGACGAGCACCCCTTTGTCCGAATGCCAGCCGCCCGACGGGTAGAGCAGGTTCTCGGTGACCTGGTCGGTCCAGCCGAGACCGCCGTAAATGCCCTCATCCTCCCAGAAGCGGCGGGATTCGAACGCGACCTTGCCGCCGGGCACATAGGGGACGCCGCCGATCGCCGCACGCTTGGCCGGCGAGAAGTCGCTCGAGATTCGCTCCAGCAGGTTCAAAGGCAGAGTGCACAGGCAATAATCGGCTTCCAGCGCCTGCCGCCCGGGGCCGTGGATGATCCGAACCCGCTCGCCCGCCCGGCGGATCTCGAGCACCGGGCTGTTCAGCCGGACCTGCGGCCGCACCTGCTCGAAAAGCGCGTGGGCGATCCGATCCATGCCTCCGACCGGCTGGAACATCGGCGACTGCTGGTCGAAAAATTCCTCGAACACGAGCGGCAGCGCCCAGGCCGGCTGGCTCATGATCTGCTCGAGGGTCAGGCCGCCATTGGCCCGGCCGGTGGCATTGTAGCCGCCGGGATGCTCGGCATAGCCGGTGCGGCCGGCCGGCTCGTAGTCGCCGCGCTGGTTGAGTTCGCCGTAGAAAGCGAGGAAGCCGCGCAGATTGTCGCGCTGGCCGGCGGGGATCTCGGCGTCGAGCGCATGCCGGTCGATCGCCTTCGACAGGAGCTCGCTGAACCGCCCGCGCAGGCTATGGGTCACCTCGCGGTTCGAATAAGCCCGCCCTCCGAAATCCCATTTGGACGCGCGGTTGGCGTTGACCATGACCTCGATCGGAACGCCGAGGCTCTTCGCATAGCCGAGGATGGTCTGGTGCGCCGCCGGGATTCGGGCAGCGCCGGCGTTGAAATAGAGGCCATCGGAGAAGCGGGCGATCTGGTCCTCGCGCCCGTTCTGGACGATCCGGTCGCCGTCGCGGATCGTCCACACGCGCCCGCCGATCCGGTCTCGGGCTTCGAGCACGGTGACGTCCCAGCCTGCGCGCTTGAGCTCATATGCTGAGACGAGGCCGGCGATCCCGGCGCCGAGGATGACGACGCTTCGGCCGGCCTGGCGCGGCAGCTCGAACGGCTGAGCGCTGGCGGGCGGCGAATTGAGGAGGCCCATCGCCTCCATTCCGAGATAGACGGCGCTGTAGCCGCCGAGCGCCCCCAGCCGTTCGAGGAAAGCCCGCCGAGTCAGCCCCATCTCTCTCCCCCCTTCAGCGTGGCGGCGCGGCCGCAGTCACCTCGATCTCCACGAGCCAGCCCGGCACGGCGAGCCCCGCCACCTGCATCGTCGAGCGCGCCGGCAGGTTCGGCTGCGCCGCAGTCCCAAAAAACTCGCGATAGGCGGTCATCATTCCGGCGAAATCCATCCGCTCCTGCCCCGGCGGAGCGACCAGGAAGACCCGCATCATGACGATGTCGGCGAGGCCGAGGCCATGCTCGCGCAGGCGCTGCTCGATGGATCGCAGGATGGATCTGGTCTGGGTCGTGCTGTCGCCGTAGCGCTCAACGCTGCCCTCCGGCGCGTTCGGGTCCGCGATATCGGGGACCGTGCCGCTGACATAGACGAGTCGGCTTCCCGGCGGCACCTCGACCGAATTGGCGATGGGTGAGCGCGGCGGCACGACCCGGCGAACGTCCTGCGCGGCGGCCGGCGCGCAGCCGGCGAGCAGCAGTCCCGCGATCAGCAGATGCCGCATCGAATCCCCCTTGTCGCCGGATTGTAACGCTTTTCGCGCCATCCGCCACCTCCCGACCTTGCACTTGCCGGTCCGCCGCCGCATGTCTGCGCGATGCGTTCCAAGATTGTCCTGAAGACCCTGCCCATTCTGCTGGCCTGCGTGGCGCCGCCGGCCGTTCATGCGCAGCCCCGTTCGGCGGAGGCCGCCTTCCGTTCGATCAACGACCAGGCGCGCCAAGCCTTCGGCACCGGCAATTTTGCCGAGGCGCTGCGGCTTTCGACCGAGGCCCGCGCCGTCGCCGAGCGGCGTCTGGGACGGACGCATCGCCTGACCTTCCAGACGATGAACGACATCGCGGTGATCCATTATCTGCAGGGCGACTATGCGGCAGCGCTGCCGCTCGCCCTGGAGGCGTCGGCCGGGCTGGAGCGAGTCGCCGGCCCGAACGACCGCGAGACCCTCAACGCGCTCGCCAATCTCGCCCAGCTGTTTGTCCAGCTGCGCCAATATGAGGATGCGGAGCCGCTGCTGCGCCGGGTCTATGCGGCGCGGGAGCGGGCCTTTGGCCTCGACAATGCGCAGACGCTCGAGTCGCTTCTTGAGCTGGCGATCTACCTCAACCGAGTCCAGCGCCTATCCGAGCTCACCCCCGAGCTGGAGCGCGGCCTTGCTGCGGCACGGTCCAAATTCGGCGAGGACAGCAACCAGGCGCGCGACCTGACGGACGCTCTCGCCGCGTCCCGCCGTAACGCCACGGCGCAGACCGCCGGGTCCTAAGCCCTCAAGCCGGAATCGAGACCGTGAGCGGAAGCTCGCGCTGCTCGGGATCGAAGCGGTGCCAACCGTTGGGGCCGAGCTTCTCGATCGGGCGGAAGCGGGACTTGTAGGCCATGCGCCGTGAATCCTCGACCCAATAGCCGAGATAGACATAGGGCAGGCCGGCGCGGGCGGCCCGGACGATATGGTCGAGGATGATGAAGGTGCCGAGCCCCGGCCGCCCTTCCGCCTCGGGATCGAAGAAGCTGTAGATCATCGACAGCCCGTCCGCCTGCTGGTCGGTCAGGCAGGCGCCGACGAGCTTGCCCGGACGGCCGTCGACCGAGGGCTCGCGATATTCGATGACGAAGGTGCGCACCGGCGACTGCTCGACCATGTCGGAGAAGTCGTGCTCGTCCATCTCGACCATTCCGCCTTGGGGGTGGCGGGCGTGGAGATAGCGGCGAAGGAGCTCATATTGCTCGCTGGTCGCCCAAGGCTTGCAGGCAGTGACCTCCAAATCGGCGTGGCGCTTCAGGGTGCGCTTCTGGCTGTGATTGGCCTGGAATTCCGAGGCGACGACGCGAACCGACACGCAGGCGGCGCAATCGATGCAACTGGGGCGGTAGGCGACGTTCTGGCTTCGGCGGAAGCCGATGCGGCCCAAAGCGTCGTTCAATTCGTCCGAGTGCGGACCCGAGAGCTCCGTGAACACCTTCCGCTCGGTCTTGCCCGCGAGATAGGGACACGGCGAGGGCGTCGTGACAAAGAATCGGGGAAAGCGAAACGGTGCGCTCACCTGGCCCTCAGCCCTTTTCGTGAAGAACGGTTACAGGCGCATTATGGTGTCAACGCGACTCGCAGGAAAGCGAAAGAAGGCCGCTTATCCCCAGCCTTCGGCCACCGTCCCGGCCGGGGACTGAATCTCAGTCGATCGCTACCGTCTCGACGTTCATCCCCTCGGCGCGGATGTCGGCGATCATCCGGTCGAGCTGGCCGGTGTCGCGCGCCTCGCACTCAATCTCGATGAACGCGTCCTTGGCAGGGAGCTTGGTAAAGATGCGCTGGTGGTCGATCTCGATAATGTTGACCTGGTGCTTCTCGAACATCCGGACGACCCCGTACATCGCGCCCGGCCGGTCGTGGATCTGGATCTTGAGGCGGGTCATTCGGCCCTGGCGGGCGAGGTCTCGAAGGAGCACGGTCGCGAGCAGGCGAGTGTCGATATTGCCGCCGGTGACGACCACTCCGACCTTGCGGCCGGCGAAGCGCTCGGGATGAGTGAGCAGGGCGGCGAGGCCGGCGGCGCCGGCTCCTTCCGCAACCGTGCGCTCCAGCTGGATCAGCAGGCTGACCGCGGTCTCGAGGTCGCGTTCTGGGACGAGCAGGATCTCGTCGACCAGAGCGTCGACGATCTGGCCGGTGAGCGCTCCGGGACGCTTGACCGCGATGCCCTCGGCGATGGTGTCGCCGACGCATGGCCGCTTCTCTCCGGTCACCTTGCAGAACATCGACGGGAACAGCTCGGCCTGGACTCCGATCACCTCGATGTCCGGCTTCATCGCCTTGGCGGCGATGGCGATCCCCGAGATGAGGCCGCCGCCGCCGATCGGAACGACGAGGACGTCGAGGTCGGGCTGCTCGGTCAGCATCTCGAGGCCGACGGTGCCGGCGCCGGCGACGATATAGGGGTCGTCGAACGGCGGGACGAAGAGAAGGCCGCGCTCCTCCTGGAGGCGAAGCGCGCAGGCGAGCGCCTCGTCGAACGTCTCGCCTTCCAGAACGATCTCGGCGCCGAAGCGCTCGGTCTGGGACACTTTCACCGACGGGGTCGGCGCCGGCATGACGATGGTCGCGGGGATGCCGAGGCGGCGCGCGTGATAGGCGAGCGCCTGGGCGTGGTTGCCGGCCGAGGCGGCGATGACTCCGCGGCTCTTCTGCTCGTCACTGAGGTGGAGCAGGCGGTTCAATGCGCCGCGCTCCTTGTAAGCGCCGGTGAACTGGAGGTTCTCCAGCTTCACATAGACGGTCGCGCCGGTCCGCTCGGACAATGTGCGGCTGATCATCGTCGGGGTCTGGGCGACCGCGCCTTCGATGCGCGCCGCGGCGGCTTCGACGTCTGCGATGGTGACGGGGAGGTGAGTGACGCTCGCGGCGGTTCGGGCCATGGGCCGGCGTCTAGACCCATCTGGCGGCCCGCGCAAACAGGCCTTAAGCCCGTGAACATGATCCGCTTCCTTCTCGCTTTGCTCGCGTTGCTGGGGCTTGCCGCGCCGGCCTCGGCCCAGACCCTGGTCCACAACGTCAACGGCTACACGATCGGCGCCGACGGCAGGCTCCAGCGCTTTACCGCGATGGAGATCGGCGCCGACGGACGGGTGCGGCAGTTGTTCAGCGGAGGGGCGCTGGCGCCGCCAGTCGGCATCCGGATGGCGGACGGCCGCGGACGGACGCTGATCCCCGGCCTGATCGACGCTCACGGCCATGTCATGGGACTTGGGACCGCGGCGCTCCAGCTCGACCTCAGCGACACCAACAGCCTCGCCGAGGCCCAGGCGCGGATCCGCGCCTATGCCGCAGCCAACCCCGACCTGCCGTGGATCATCGGGCGCGGCTGGAACCAGGAGCGCTGGGGCCTCGGCCGATTTCCAACCGCTGCCGATCTCGACGCCGCCGTTTCGGACCGTCCGGTGTGGCTCGGCCGCGTTGACGGTCATGCCGGTTGGGCCAACAGCGCGGCGATGCGCGCGGCTGGGATCACCGCCGCGACCCAGTCTCCGGAAGGCGGGCGGATCGAGCGGATCGGCGACCGGCCGTCGGGCATTTTCATCGACGCCGCCGAGCAACTGATCCAGCGCCACGTGCCCGAGCCGACCTCCGAGCAGCGCGACCGGGCGCTGGCCGAGGCGCAGCGGCTGCTGCTGTCGACCGGGATCACCGCCGCCGCCGACATGGGCACCAGCGTCGAGGATTGGCAGACCATGCGCCGCGCCGGCGAGGCGGACCGGCTGCAGGTCCGTATCATGAGCTATGCGAGCAGCCTCGATGCGCTCCGCACCGTCGCTCCGAGCGGGCCGACGCCGTGGCTCTACGGCGACCGGCTGCGGATGGGCGGGATCAAAATCTATTCGGACGGCGCGCTCGGCTCGCGCGGCGCCTGGCTCAAGCATGATTATCGCGATGCGCCGGGCCAGCGCGGCCTCGGCTTCCTCACCGACGAACAGCTTCGGGCGCAGATGGAGGCGGCGGCAGCCGGCGGCTTCCAGGTCGCCACCCACGCGATCGGCGACGCCGCCAACGCGCAGCTGCTAAGCGCCATCGAGGCGCTCGCGCAGCGCTTCCCGGGCGACCGGCGCTGGCGCATCGAGCATGCCCAGATCGTCGATCCCGCCGACCTGCCGCGCTTCGGCCGCAACGGGATCATCGCCTCGATGCAGCCGGTCCACCAGACCAGCGACATGCACATGGCCGAGGCGCGGATGGGCCTGCCGCGGCTTGGCGGCGCTTATGCGTGGCGGAGCATGCTGGATGCGGGGTCGCGGCTGGCCTTTGGCTCCGATTTCCCGGTCGAGAGCCCGAACCCGTTCCACGGCCTCGCCGCCGGCATGAGCCGCGAGGACGCGCAGGGCCGCCCCCCCGGGGGCTGGCTGCCGGCGCAGCGGCTGACCCTGGAGGAGACGCTCGCCGCCTTCACCACAGGAGCGGCTTATGCCGGCTTTGCCGAGGACCAGATCGGAAGCCTGCAGCCGGGCCGCCATGCCGATTTCATCTTCATCGACCGCGACATCTTCAACGGCATGGACCAGCAGCAGGTGCGCGACACGAAGGTGCTCGAGACCTGGATCGGGGGCGAGCGTGTGTGGTCGAGCGGCGCCTCAGCCGGCGAGCGCGGTTAGGGTGCTGGCGGTCAGGATCTGCGGAAGCTCCCGGGCTTCCTGCCCCGGCGCATAATAGAGGTAGAGGGGCACGCCCGAGCGGCCGTGGCGCTCGAGGAAGCGCCCGATCGCGGCGTCGCCCAGCGTCCAGTCTCCCTCCAGCACGCGCACGCCCCCGGCTCGGAATGCGTCGGTCACCGCCGAGCTCGCCAGAGGCCCGCGCTCGTTGACCTTGCAGGTGAGGCACCAGTCCGCCGTGAAATAGACGAAGACCGGCTGCCGCTCGGCGCGTAGCGAAGCGAGCCGAGCCTCGCTGAACGGCTCCGCTCCGAGCAGTCCGGCCGAGCTCGGCGGCGCGCTGTCGCCGGTACGCACGACCAGCAGCGACGCTACAACCACCGCGACCATCGCGCCGGCGGCGGCGACCCGATGTCCCCTCTCGCCGCGCGCGCCGATCCACCACAGCAGCAGTCCGAGCGCGAGCGCCGCGGCAAGGCCGAGCGCCATTCCGTCGACGCCGGTCTGGCGTCCCAGCACCCAGGCGAGACCGAGCGCGGTCAGGAACATCGGGATCGACAGCAGCCGCTGGAGCTTCACCATCCACGGCCCGGGCCGCGGAATCCGGCGGCGCAAGACGGGCATGAAGCCGAGCAGAAGGAAGGGCAGCGCCAGGCCGAGACCGAGGCCGCCGAACACCGCCAGAGCCCCCGCTGAAGGTAGCACCAGGGTGGCGCCGAGCGCGGCAGCCATGAACGGGCCGGTGCAGGGAGTCGCGACGAAGGCAGCGAGCGCGCCGGTCGCGAAGGCGCTGGTTCGGCCGCCGTCGGCGCGGTCGAGCGACAGGCCGGGGAGACGGAACAGGCCGGCGAGGTTGAGCGCCACCGCCGTCGTCAGAAGCAGGAGCAGGAGGACGACCCGCGGCTCCTGCAGCTGGAAGGCCCAGCCCACCGCCTCGCCGCTCGCGCGCAGGACGAGCAGGAGCGCCCCGAGCGCGAGGCAGGTGACGATCACGCCGGCGCTGTAGGCAAGCGCCTCCGCCCGCGCCCTCTGCGGAGTCTCCCCGGCGCGGGCGAGGCTCAGCGCCTTGAGGCTGAGGATCGGGAAAACGCAGGGCATGACGTTGAGGATCAGCCCGCCGAGGATCGCTCCGAGCAGTGCGACGACCAGGCTGACCCCTTCGCCCGCCGCAGTGCCGATCGGCTCACCCGCCGCCGGCACCGGTCCGGGCCGGGCCGCGAAGGCCAGACCCTGTCCGGCGCCGATCCTGATCAGCCCTTCGAACCCGTCGAGGCCGTCCGCCTGGCTTCCCGCCTGCGTCTCGACGATCAGAGTGTCGCCGTTGCGGCTGATCGCCTGGTCGGCGGCGTAGACGACAGCGTCGGGTGTCGCGGCGAACAGGTGCGGATCGCTGACTGCCACCGATGCCGGCAGCGGCACCGCGACGCGCAGCCGCCCGTCCCGCAGCTCGAATCGGCCCTCGCTTCCAAGCGGCCTCGGCAGGGCGGCGCGCCAAGCGTCGAAGCGCGCGCGCTGCTCGGCGGTGACGCTTCCGTCGCCGGCGGTGAGGTTCAGGCTGAGATCGGCGCGCTCCGGAACGCAAATCTGGTCGGTGCAGGCGAGATAATCGATCCGCGCGCGCACCGGGATCGCCGTGCCCGGAGCGATGGCCTCCGGCAGCCGAAGCGTCGCGAGAAAGGCATGCGGGCCGTTGAACACGTGGTTCATCAGCCCCTGGATGACCAGGCGCTCGGGGACCGGATAGCGCAGCTCACTCGCTTCCACGCCCTGCGGCAGCTGCCACTGCACCCGCGCCGGCTGCCCCGCGTCGCCGGGATTGAGCCAGTAGCCGTGCCAGCCCGGCTCCGGAGTGAAGGAGAAAGCGATGGTGACGGTTTGCCCCGGCGCAGGCGTCGCGCTCTCGGCGACCAGCTCGGCGGCGATATGGTTGCGCCCCGCGGCGAGCGGCTGGGCTGCGGCCGGGACGGCGAAGAAAAGAGATGCGAGAAGCAAGAGCAGGCGGGCCATGTCGGTGCCGATATAGCAGCTAAGCCGACATCTGCACCAAGCCGTCACCCTGAACTTGTTTCAGGGTCCATTCTCCCACTCGCACCGCAGCTCGAAGATGGATGCTGAAACAAGTTCAGCATGACGATGGAGGGTTCACCGCCGCCGTTCGAACTCCGCGATATACTGGCCGACGCGGTTGCCTTGGAGGCGGATCGGCGCGCCGGACAGGTCGGCGACGAACGAGGTGCGGCGATAGAGGTCCGGCACCAGCGCCGCCTCGTTGTCGGCGACGGCCAGCCGCGACGTATCATTTTCCAGCCCTTCGGCCGCGACCGCGATGAAGGCGCTATAATTCTCCTTGTCGCGCCCCTGCACGAAGGCGTTGCGGGCGATGAGGCCGCTCGCGCCGTTGGGCAGGTCGATCATGTAATTGGTCGTGCGCCCCGCGCTGTCGTCGAAGCTCGAATCCACGACCTCGATCCGCGCCGCTCGGCTCTTGACGTAATGGCCGCCGGTGCCGCGCTCGAAGCGCGTGTTGGCGATCGACAGGGCGCCATAGCCGTTGACGTAGATCGAGTGGGCGCAGTCGAGGTCGCGGTCGCAGCGGCCGAGGCCGGAGAAGGTCGAGCGCTCGACCCGGATCGTGCCGTCCGGGTCGGACGCCGACAGGATCCCGCTCTCGCTGTTGCGGAACAGGCTCTCGCGGACGGTGAGGTCGCCCTCCTCGATGCGGATTCCCGAGCCGTTGCCGTCCGGGACCGCCATGTTCTGGAAGACGATTCCCTCGACCCGTGCCGACCGCCCGCGAAGTACCAGCGCGGCCTTCTGCTCGCAGGTGACCATGTCGAAGATCACTCGGCCCGGCTCGGTCGCGACGTAGGAGATGTCGCCGCCGTCCTGGACCGCGCATTCCTGGTAGGTGCCGGGCGGGATTTGTATTGTCCCGCGCCCATCGCCGATCGCCCGCACCGCTTCCTGGAGGGTGAAGTAGCCGGTGCCGGTCTCCCGGATTACAAACACCGGCGCCGCCGGCTCGCCGATCGACTGGGCATGGCCGGGGCTAGCGGAGAGCGCGAGCAAGGCGGCGAAGGCGAGCTTCCTCATGGGAATGGGGTGCCATGAGAAGGAAGCGCGGTCGATCCGGTAATGAAGGGCGGATCAGGGCGGGACACTCCCGCCGAGAAAGTAAGAACCACCCCCAGCCCCTCCGCGAAGGCGCCGAGGGGAGCTAACCGGCGCCTACCTGCTCCCCTCCAGCCCTTGTTGGAGGGGCTGGGGGTGGTTCTTCTCAGTCGAGATTCGGCCTCAGCCAGCGGGTGGCCTGCTCGAGGTCGACGCCCCGCCGTGCGGCGTAGTCCTCGAGCTGGTCCGGGCCGATCCGGGCGACCCCGAAATACTGGCTGTCGCGGTGGCCAAAATAGAAGCCGGAGACGGCGCTGGTCGGAAGCATCGCGAAATTGTCGGTGAGCGTGACTCCCGCGGGGTCGCCGCCGAGCATCTGGAACAGGACCGGCTTCAGGCTGTGGTCGGGGCAGGCCGGGTAGCCGGGCGCCGGTCGGATGCCCTCATATTGCTCGCGGATGAGGTCCTGGTTGGTGAGGTGCTCGGTTCCGGCATAGCCCCACATGCTCTCGCGGACGTGGGCGTGGAGCGTCTCGGCGAAGGCCTCGGCGAGACGGTCGGCGAGCGCCTTCAGCAGGATGTCCGAATAATCGTCATTCTGCTCCTTGAACCGCGCGAGGTGCGGCTCGAGCCCGTGGATTCCGACCGCGAAGCCGCCGATCCAGTCCTCGCCGGCGGGATCGATGAAGTCGGCAAGGCACATGTTGGGCCGGCCCTCGCGCTTCTTCACCTGCTGGCGGAGCATCGGCACTCGGGTCCAGTCGTTGCCGGCGAGAACGAGGATGTCGTCGCCCTCGCGCTTGCAGCGCCACAGGCCGACCGTGCCGCGTGGGGTCACCCAATGCTCGGCGATGATCTTGTCGAGCATCGCCTCGGCGTCGCGGAACAGGTTGCGGGCGCTCTCGCCGACCACTTCGTCGTCGAGGATGGCGGGATAGGTGCCGGCCAGCTCCCAGGCGCGGAAGAACGGCGTCCAGTCGATCGCGGAGCGAAGCTCGCGAAGCGGCCATTCGCCGAAGCTGTGAATGCCGGGGCGCGCCGGGGCCGGGGCCTTGCCCGCGAGATCGTAGGGGAAGGCGTTGGCGCGGGCTTCGGCGAGCGTCGCTAGCTCGTTCTGCCCCTTGTTGGCGCGGGTCTCGCGGATCTGGGTGTAGTCGGCCGCGGTCTTGTCGACGAGTGGCTCCTTCTGGGTGTCGGAGACGAGGCTCGAGGCGACCCCGACCGCTCGACTCGCGTCGAGGACGTGGATGACGGGGCCCTCATAGGCCGGATCGATGCGAAGCGCCGTGTGGACCTTCGAGGTCGTCGCGCCGCCGATCAGCAGCGGCAGGTTGAGCCCCGCGCGCTGCATCTCGCTCGCCACCGTGACCATCTCGTCGAGCGACGGGGTGATCAGACCGGACAGGCCGATCATGTCGGCCTGGTTCTCGTTGGCCGCTTCGAGGATGTTCTGCCAAGGCACCATCACGCCGAGGTCGATCACCTCGAAGCCGTTGCACTGCAGAACGACGCCGACGATGTTCTTGCCGATGTCGTGGACGTCGCCCTTGACGGTGGCCATCACGACCTTGCCCTTGCCGGCGGTGACCCCGTTCTTCTCCTTCTCCGCCTCGATGAAGGGGAGGAGGTGGGCGACGGCCTTCTTCATGACGCGGGCGGACTTCACCACCTGCGGAAGGAACATCTTGCCCGAGCCGAACAGGTCGCCGACGACATTCATGCCGTCCATCAGCGGGCCCTCGATGACCTCGATCGGGCGGGACGCGGTCTGGCGCGCTTCCTCGGTATCCTCGACCACATAGGCGTCGATGCCTTTGACGAGCGCATGCTCGAGGCGCTTGGCGACCGGCCAGGAGCGCCATTCCTCGGCGGCCTTTTCCGCTGCGGCGTCGGTGCCGCGATACTTCTCGGCGAGCTCGATCAGCCGCTCGGTGGCATCGTCGCGGCGGTCGAGGATGACGTCCTCGCAAGCCTCGCGAAGCTCGGGGTCGATCTGGTCGTAGACGTCGAGCTGGCCGGCATTGACGATCGCCATGTCGAGGCCCGCCGGAATCGCGTGGTAGAGGAACACGCTGTGCATCGCTCGGCGCACCGGCTCGTTGCCGCGGAAGCTGAAGCTGAGGTTCGACAGGCCGCCCGAGATGTGCGCCTTGGGGCAGCGGGCGCGGATCTCGCGCGCCGCCTCGATGAAGTCGAGCGCGTAGCGGCGATGCTCCTCGATGCCGGTCGCGATCGCGAAGATGTTGGGATCGAAGATGATATCCTCGGGCGGGAAGCCGTCGGCGACGAGCAGGTCGTAGGCGCGGGTGCAGATCTCGACCTTGCGCTCCTTGGTGTCGGCTTGGCCAACCTCGTCAAAGGCCATCACCACGACGGCGGCGCCATAGTCGCGGACCTTGCGGGCCTGCTCGAGGAACGCCTCCTCGCCTTCCTTCATGCTGATCGAGTTCACGATCGGCTTGCCCGACACGCATTTGAGCCCGGCCTCGATCACGCTCCACTTGGAGCTGTCGATCATGAAGGGGACCTTGGCGATGTCCGGCTCAGCCGCGATCAGCTTCAGGAACGTGGTCATGGCATACTCGGCGTCGAGCAGGCCTTCGTCCATGTTGATGTCGATGATCTGGGCGCCGTTCTCGACCTGGTCGCGCGCGACCTCGACCGCGGCGGCATAGTCGCCCGCCATGATCAGCTTCTTGAACTTGGCCGAACCGGTGACGTTGGTCCGCTCGCCGATATTGACGAAGGCGGACCCTGCAGCAGCGGTGTCAGCGGCGGAAGAGGACGAGCCCTCGACGGCGTCGGGGCGGTAAGCAGTGGCCATGGTCAAGCAGCAATCGTCATGGGTTCGAGGCCGGCGAGGCGGGTACCGCCCGGGCAGCCGGGGATGCGGCGGGGGGGAATTCCGGCGACCGCCTTGGCGATGGCGGCGATGTGCGCGGGCGAGGAGCCGCAGCAGCCGCCGAGGATGTTGACCAGCCCAAGCTCGGCCCATTCGCGAACGAAGGCCGCGGTCTCGTCGGGCAACTCGTCATAGGCGCCAAGCTCGTTGGGTAGGCCCGCATTTGGATAGGCGAGGATCAAAGTGTCGGCGATCGCGCTCAGCGCCTGCACGTGCGGGCGAAGCTGGGTTGCTCCGAACGAGCAGTTGAGGCCGATGGTCAGCGGCTTGGCGTGGCGAACCGCGTGCCAGAAGGCCTCGACCGTATGACCCGACAGGTTGCGTCCCGACAGGTCCGTGAGGGTCATCGAGATCATCAGCGGAACGTCGCGGCCGGCGTCGCGCGCGGCTTCCTTGGCAGCCATGATCCCCGCCTTGGCATTGAGCGTGTCGAAGATCGTCTCGATCAGGATGAAGTCGACTCCGCCCTCGATCAGCGCCGCGCTCTGCTCGCGATAGACGTCCTTGAGGCCGTCGAAATCGATCTCGCGGAAGCCGGGATCGTTGACGTCGGGCGACAGCGACAAAGTCTTGTTGGTCGGGCCGATCGCTCCGGCGACGAAGCGCGGGCGGCCGTCCTTGGCGGCGAAGTCGTCCGCGGCGGCGCGGGCGATCCGAGCGGACTCGCGGTTGATGTCGGCAACCAGATGCTCGGCGGCGTAATCGGCCTGGCTGATGCGGTTGGCGCTGAAGGTGTTGGTCGACACCATGTCGGCACCGGCGGTCAGATAGGCGCGGGTGATCTCGTCGACCACGTCGGGCCGGGTGATCGCGAGAAGGTCGTTATTGCCCTTCTGGTCGCGGCCGACATCGAGGCTGCCGCGATAGTCGGTCTCGACCAGGCCCTTGTTCTGGATCTGGGTGCCGAAGGCGCCGTCGAAGATCAGGATGCGCTCGCAGGCGGCATCGCGAAGACGTTGTGCGGCGCTCATGCGGCCTGCTCCTGGATGGTTGCGCCGCGCGGTCTCAGCCCCAGCAGGTGGCAGATGGCGTAGCTGAGCTCGGCGCGGTTGAGGGTATAGAAGTGGAAGTGGCGGACTCCGCCCGCGTAGAGTCGACCGCACAGCTCGGCGGCGACCGTCGCCGCGACGAGCTGGCGCGCGGCGGGAAGGTCGTCGAGACCCTCGAACAGCCGGTCCATCCAGTCCGGAATGTTCGCGCCGCACGCGCCGGCGAACTTGCGGGTCTGCGCGACGTTGGAGACCGGCAGGATGCCCGGGACGATCTCGGCATCGATGCCCATCGCCGCGGCCTGGTCTCGGAAGCGGAAGAAGCATTCCGGCGAGAAGAAGAACTGGGTGATCGCTCGGTCGGCGCCGGCGTCGATCTTGCGCCACAGATTGTCGAGGTCGGCGGCGCGGTTGCGGCTGTCCGGGTGGCATTCCGGATAGGCGGCGACGCTAATCTCGAACGGCGCGATCTTCTTGAGCCCCGCGACCAGCTCGGCGGCATTGGCGTAGCCTTCGGGATGGGCCTCGAACGGGTCGCCCAGCGTCGGCATATCGCCGCGAAGCGCGACGATGTGGCGGACACCGGCATCCCAGTAAGCGCGCGCGATCTCGTCGATCTCGTCCTTGGTTGCCTGGACGCAGGTGAGGTGGGCGGCCGCGCTCAGCGGAGTCTCGCGGGCGATCCGGGCCACCGTGGCGTGGGTGCGCTCGCGGGTCGAACCGCCGGCGCCGTAGGTCACGGAGACGAAGCGAGGGCCGAGCGGCGCAAGCGTCTGGATCGATTCCCACAGGGTCTGCTCCATCTTCTCCGTCTTGGGCGGGAAGAATTCGAAGCTGACCGCGATGTCGCCGGCGACATTCTCGAACAGCGCCGGCGCACCGGTGGGGGACGTAGTCATGCGACGACTTTCAAACGGGTTTCAGGCCGGGTGCCGGCCCAGATGGTGACGGTGAGCTCGCCGCCCTCGAGATGCTCGACCACTTCGCCCTCGAGACCCGCGGCCTCGAGATAGCCGAGCATGACCTCGTCGGCGAAGCCGAGCCGGGCGTGGGCGTCGAGCGTTCGCAATTCCTCGCGCTCGTGCGGCGCGAAATCGGCAATCAGCAGCCTTCCGCCGGGCGTAAGCAGCCGAGCCGCCTCGGCGATCGCGGCCGCGGGGTTTTGCGCATAATGGAGCACCTGGTGGAGGATCACCGTATCCGCGGTGCCCGCGGCGAGCGGAAGGGCGTACATGTCGCCCTGGCGAAGCTCGGCGTCGAGACCCGCCTCGGTCAGCTTGACCCGGGCGAGGCGAAGCATCTCCGGCGAGCGGTCGACCCCGAGCGCGTGCTCCGCGTCGCGTCCGAACAGCTCGATCATCCGGCCGGTGCCGGTGCCGATGTCGACAAGGCGACCGGTGGCGCGCCCCTCGGCTCCGAGCGCGCGGGCGATACCGGCCTCGACCTCCGCCTCCGCCACGTGGAGCGAGCGCAGATGGTCCCACTCCTCGGCACGCGCGTCGAAATAATTCTGCGCCGCGGCGGCACGCTCGGCACGGACGGCGCTCAGCCTTTCGGCGTCGGCCTCCGCCCAGCCGGCTTCGCCGTCCTGCTCGGCCCAGCGGTCGAGCAGGGCGAAGAGCGGCTCCATGCGCTCGCGCGCGCCGAGGCTGAGGAACACCCAGCTGCCTTCCTTGCGTCGTTCGACGAGCCCCGCCTCGGCAAGGATCTTGACGTGGCGCGACACGCGCGGCTGGCTCTGGCCTAAGACCTGGGCAATCTCGCCCACCGACAGCTCCATCGCGCGGAGGAGCGCGAGGATGCGAAGCCGCGTCGGATCGGCCAGAGCGGCGAAGGTGCGCGGCGCGGTCAACATGATATTCGCATATAAAGATATCCTTATATGCGTCAACAGCCACTAAATCGACCAATTGAGTAGAGAATGTATTTACATCCGGAATTCCGCTGCGGTATGTGGGATCCTGTCGACAGGCCCTCAGGGGACCAGTGGGCCGCGACGAAATCCTCGCATGGTTTCAAAAGGGCTTTGACTATGAAGAAGACTGTTTTCGCTCTCGTCGCCGTTGCTTCGCTCGGCCTCGCCGCCTGCGGTGGCACCGAGACCAACACCGCCGCCAACACCGCCGGTGAGACCACCAACGAAGCGATCGCCGACGTCAACAATGCGCTGACCGTCGAAGAGGCCGCGACCACCAACGCCCTCGACGCCGACGCCAACGCGACCCTCGGCAACGTTGCCGGCAACACCGCCGCCAACGACACCGCCGCGAACAGCGCGACGAACGCTCAGTAAGCATCCGGCGCAAGCCGAATGAGAGAAGAGGGCCGGTCCTGCTTGCAGGGCCGGCCCTTTTTCTGTGTAAGCATGCCCGCTGCGTTTCGAAGAATCGCCGGCCCGGCGTGAAGGGCCGAAGCCAAGGAGAGGGAATGCACATGAAGAAGATCGTCCTGACTGCCGTCGCTCTGTCCGGCCTGGCGCTCGCCGGCTGCGAGGCCAATGTCAGCAACAACGGGGCCTCGGCGAATGTCAGCGACAATGCCGCCAGCGACATCGGCAACGGCACCGAGGACCTGATCAACGGCGCGAGCAACATCGCCGCCGGCGCCGGTGACGTGATCGAGAACGGCGCGGCCGAGGTCGGCAACGTCGCCCGCGACGTCGGCAACGACATCGAGCGCGCGGTCGAAGGCAACGAAGCCAAGCCGAAATAAGCCGTCGCGAATCGGGCCGCCCTCGTCTCGGGGGCGGCTTGATTTTCTGAGGCTTCCGTGCGGAGATGCCGGCTCACGGCAGCGCGGAAGGACAACTCACATGCGTTTTCATGCAGCTCTCGCGGCGACGGCCTTGCTCGCTCTTGCCGGCTGCGGCGGCGGCGACGAGCGCGGCGACGACGGCCTCACCGCCAAGGAGCGCGAGCAGATCGACAATGCCGCGGCCATGGTCGAGAACCAGCAGACCTTCGACACCTCCGCCGACAGCCTCGTCCTTGACGAGAATGCCGCCAACGCGGCCTCGACGGACCTGAACACGCTCGGCGCGGCCGCCGCGAACGAGGCGAACGCTCAGTAAGACCCTGATAGGTCCGACCGGGCACGGCAGTTCAAGCTTCAGAGACAAGAAAAGGGCCGGAGCATCGCTGCCCCGGCCCTTCCTTTGCCTGATGGCTCGAGTGGCTCGAACTTAGAAGTCCATGCCGCCCATGCCGCCGCCCGGCATCGCCGGGGCCGGCTTGTCTTCCGGAAGCTCGCTCACCGCCGCTTCGGTGGTGATGAGCAGACCGGCGACCGACGCCGCGTCCTGGAGGGCGGTGCGGACGACCTTGGTCGGGTCGATCACGCCGGCCTGGACCAGGTTCTCATAGACCTCGGTCTGGGCGTTGAAGCCCATCGTCTGGTCCGCGCCATCGATCAGCTTGCCGGCGACGACCGCGCCGTCATGGCCCGCATTCTCGGCGATCTGGCGCAGCGGCGCCTGGAGCGCCTTGCGGACGATGTCGATGCCGCGGGTCTGGTCGTCATTGACGCCCTTCATGCCCTCGAGCGCCTTGGTGGCGTAGAGGAGAGCGGTGCCGCCGCCGGGGACGATGCCCTCTTCGACGGCCGCGCGGGTCGCGTGAAGCGCGTCGTCGACGCGGTCCTTGCGCTCCTTCACCTCGACCTCGGACGAACCGCCGACCTTGATCACGGCAACGCCGCCGGCGAGCTTGGCGAGACGCTCCTGGAGCTTCTCGCGGTCATAGTCGCTGGTGGTGTTCTCGATCTGCTGGCGGATCGACTCGACGCGGCCCTTGATCTCCTCAGCCTGACCAGCGCCGTCGACGAGGGTGGTGTTGTCCTTGTCGATGGTGACGCGCTTGGCCTGGCCGAGCATGTTGAGGGTGACGCTCTCGAGCTTGATGCCGAGATCTTCCGAGATCATCTCGCCGCCGGTCAGGATCGCGATGTCCTGAAGCATCGCCTTGCGGCGATCGCCGAAGCCCGGAGCCTTCACGGCCGCGACCTTGAGGCCGCCGCGCAGCTTGTTGACGACGAGCGTGGCCAGGGCCTCGCCCTCGATGTCCTCGGCGATGATGAGGAGCGGACGGCCCGACTGGACGACCGCTTCCAGGATCGGGAGCATCGCCTGAAGGTTCGACAGCTTCTTCTCGTGGATGAGGATGTACGGGTCGGAAAGCTCGACCGTCATCTTCTCCGGGTTGGTGATGAAATAGGGGCTGAGGTAGCCGCGGTCGAACTGCATGCCCTCGACGACGTCGAGCTCGAACTCGAGGCCCTTGGCCTCCTCGACCGTGATCACGCCTTCCTTGCCGACCTTCTCCATCGCCTCGGCGATCTTCTCGCCGACGACGGTGTCGCCGTTGGCCGAGATGATTCCGACCTGGGCGATCTCATTGGAGCCCTGGACGTCCTTCGAACGGCCCTTGAGGTCCTCGACGACCTTGCCGACGGCGAGATCGATGCCGCGCTTGAGGTCCATCGGGTTCATTCCGGCCGCGACCGACTTCATGCCCTCGCGGACGATCGCCTGGGCGAGAACGGTGGCGGTGGTGGTGCCGTCGCCGGCGAGGTCGTTGGTCTTCGACGCGACCTCGCGCAGCATCTGCGCGCCCATATTCTCGAACTTGTCCTTCAGCTCGATTTCCTTGGCGACGGTGACGCCGTCCTTGGTGATGCGCGGAGCGCCGAAGCTCTTGTCGATGACGACGTTGCGGCCCTTGGGGCCGAGGGTCACCTTCACCGCGTCGGCGAGGGTGTCGACGCCGCGGAGGATCCGCTCACGGGCGTCACGCGAAAAGCGAACGTCTTTCGCTGCCATGTTTCTAATTCCTTCTAGCTGTCACCCCAGCGAAGGCTGGGGTCCACTGAGTTCGGTAGATGCCAGCCTGCGCTGGCACGACGTGAATAGGGGTCAGCCGACGATCCCGAGGATGTCGCTTTCCTTCATGATGAGGAGGTCCTCGCCGTTGATCTTGACCTCGGTGCCGCTCCACTTGCCGAACAGGATACGGTCGCCCGCCTTGACGTCGAGCGGGGTCACCTTGCCATCCTCGGCCTTGGCGCCGGCGCCGGCGGCGACGACTTCGCCTTCCTGCGGCTTCTCCTTAGCGGTGTCGGGGATGATGATGCCGCCGGCCGTCTTCTCTTCGGCCTCGACGCGGCGGACCAGCACGCGATCGTGCAAGGGTCGGAAATTCATGCGCTCACCTCTTTCATTTGCGCGCGACAGCCCCCCATGTGCGTGGAGCGCCCGCGGCTGCGGTTGAACTGTTAGCACTCACGAAGTGCGAGTGCCAATGCCCGTCCATTTAGGCGGGGTTCATCGGGCGTCAAGGGTGGCGCGGCCGGTTTCGTTTACAGCGGCGAACGGGTGCTTTAGCTAGGCAAGACGGAAGGAGAAAGCCGGCTCATGCGCTTCGTCAAAGGTCTCTGGAAGGTCCTCGTCGGGATCAAGGACGCGCTGGTCCTGCTCCTCCTGCTGCTGTTCTTCGGCGGGCTCTACGCCGCACTTTCGGCCACCCCTCATGCCGGCGGCCCGACCGACGGCGCTCTGGTCCTGCGCCTGGACGGCCCGATCGTCGAGCAGCCGGCCGAGGTCGACCCCTGGCTCGCGCTCGGCGGCTCTAGCCTTCCGCGCGAATATCGAGTCGCCGATCTCGTCCACGCGCTCGACACCGCAGCGACCGACGATCGGATCCGCGCCGTGGTGCTCGATCTCGACCTGTTCGCCGGCGGGCGGCAGGTGGCGCTGGGCGACGTCGCCGCGGCGATCGACCGCGCCCGCGCCGGCGGCAAGCGGGTCCTCGCTTACGCGACCGGCTATTCCGACGACACCTACCAGCTCGCCTCCCATGCCGATGAGATCTGGCTGAGCCCGATGGGCGCGGTTCTGTTCACAGGGCCGGGCGGCACCAATCTCTATTATGCCGAGCTCCTCGAGCGGCTCGGGATCACCGCCAATGTCTACCGGGTCGGCGCGTTCAAGTCGGCGGTCGAGCCGTTCATTCGAAGCGACATGTCGCCCGAGGCGCGGCAGGCGAGCCAGGCGCTCGCCAATGCGCTGTGGGAGCAGTGGCGCCAGGAGGTCGGGCGCGCCCGTCCGCGCGCCCAGATCGATCCCTATGTCGCCGACCCGACGGGCGCGGTCATGCGCCACAATGGCGACATGGCCCACACCGCCCGCGAGATGGGCCTCGTCGACCGGATCGGCGACCGGGCGACGTTCAACGCGCGCGTCGCCGAGTTGGTCGGGCGCGGCCACGAGGCGGTTCCGAACAGCTTCCGGGCGGTCCAGTACCGCTCCTTCCTCGAGCGCAACCCGCTCGCGCGCCAGGGCAATGTCGGGATCCTCACCATCGCCGGCGAGATCAGCGACGGCGAGACCGGCACCGGCCAGGCGGGCGCCGCGACCATTGTCCGCACGCTCGAGCAGGGCATGCGCGACCATGACCTCAAGGCGCTCGTCGTCCGGATCGATTCGCCGGGCGGTTCCGCGACCGGCTCGGAGCGGATCCGCCAGGCGCTTCTCAACGTGAAGCGTCAGGGCATTCCGGTCGTCGTTTCGTTCGGCTCGGTCGCGGCCAGCGGCGGCTACTGGATCGGCGCGGCCGGGGACCGGATCTTCGCCGAGCCGAGCACCATCACCGGTTCCATCGGCGTGTTCGGAGTCCTGCCCAGCTTCGAGGGCACGCTGCGCAACATCGGCGTCGGAGTTGACGGCGTCCGAACCACGCCGCTGTCGGGCGAACCGGATTTGCTGCGCGGACCCTCGGACGAGGCCGACCGGCTCCTCCAGCTCGGAGTCGAAGGCATGTACCGCCGCTTCCTGACGCTGGTGTCGCAGGCGCGCAACCTGCCGGTCCAGCGGGTCCACGAGATCGGCCAGGGTCGGGTGTGGGACGGCGGCACCGCCCGCCAGCTCGGGCTCGTCGACCAGTTCGGCTCGCTCGAGGACGCGGTCAACGAAGCGGCGCGGCGCGCCAACCTCGCCGAAGGTCAGGCGCATGCGGTCCATTTCGTCCCGCAGACCGACTGGTTCGAGCGCTATTTCGGCCATCTGGCGCAGGGCTTCGCGGCGCCCGCGGCAGCCGAGCCCGATCCCTTCGCCCGGCTCCGCGCCCGGCCCGAGGCGCTGATCGCGCGCGCGATCAACGATGCGCACAGCCTGCTTCGCGGCCCGGCGATCCAGGCCCGCTGCCTCGAATGCCCGCCCTCCTTCGAGGCGGTCCCGAGCGCCGGCGCCGCCAGCCTGTGGCGAAGCCTGCTGGAGCGCGCGGCGACTCGATGACCGTCCGCTTCGCCGCGCCCGCCGACGCGGCGGCGATCGCCGCTCTCTACGCGCCCTTCGTCGAGGGAAGCGCGGTGAGCCTGGAGGACAGCGCGCCGACGGTGACCGAGATGGCCGCAAGGATCGCCGGCGGCGGCCACCTTTATCCGTGGCTGGTCGCGGAGGATGAGCGGGGCGTCGCCGGCTTCGCCTCGGCCTCGCGCTTCCGCCCGCGCCAGGGTTATCGGTTCACCGTCGAGACGTCGGTCTATGTCGCGCCGGACCGCCAGGGCGCGGGGCTCGGCCGCCGGCTCTACATGGTGCTCATCGACCTGCTGACCCGCCAAGGTTTCACCCAGGCCATCGCCGCGTTGACGGCGCCCAATGACGCGAGCGCGGCGCTTCACCGGGCGATGGGCTTCAAGAAATGCGGGACTTACGGCCAGGTCGGCTGGAAGCTAGGCCAGTGGTGGGACGTCGCCCTTTGGCAACGCGCCCTCGCCCCGCAGCAAACGCCGCCACAGGAGCCGAGGCCGTACCGGGAGGTGGGGTTGGACCCCGGCTCTAAATAGCCGCTCATCCTGAGGAGCCGCTCAGCCCCTCCTCAGCATGAGCGGGAAGGGGCGGCTGTCACGTCAATCCCCCGCCGTCGCCTGCTGTCGGGTCCAGTCGATCGGACCGTCGATGAAACGCCTGCGCAGCAGCACCAGGCTGGTGCGATTCCCATCGCGGAAGAAGTTGACCAGCGTGTCTCCGGCTGGGCCGGCCGGATAGCCTGCGCCGGTCAGCCGCACGCGCGTGCCGCCGCCGGCCGGCTCAAGCTCGACGATGTGGGTGACTCGGTAGAATTGCTCCGCATGCGGGAAGCCCGTGGGCGCCTGCACGGTGCGGAACGCGACGAGGCGGTTGGGCACGCGCAGCAGGTAAAGCTGGCGGATGTTGCGCGGGTCGCCGCGATCGGCGTTTGGAACGTAGCTCGTCTCCATCAGGTCCGGATCGTCCTCGGACGCCCAGGCCTGGCGCACCGCCCAGCTGCGCCAGCCGTCGGGGGTCGCGAACACCGGATAGACCTGCTCCGGCGGCGCCGGCACCACGACCTCGTGGACGAGCGTCCGGCTGCCGTCCGCCGAGGTGCTCTCGTCCATCTGCACCGGTGCCCGGTCGAGGCGGGTGTAGCGCACCACCCGGCTTCCGGTCGGGTCGTTGGCGGAGGTGATGCGCGCCTCGTAGGCGTCGTCGCCCACCCGGTGCCAGGTCGTTGAAATCCGGATTTCGCGCCCGTCGCGGCCGCGATGGACCTCGTCGCCGAAATCGAGGACGTCGCCGCGCGGGGTCATGCTGCCGCGGCTGACCCCGCCCGAATTGGCCCAATAGACATATTCGACCCGGCCGGCTTCCGCGTTCCAGCTGTACAGCGTCTCGCCGGCATAGCCGCCGGTGACCTCGTGGGTGTCGCGGATGAAGCGGCCGCCCTGGGCGGGCTCGAAGCAGTGGGTGTCGCGGCGACCGTTCTGGAACTCGCCCTGCCAGCAATGGCCGACGAGGAACGCCATCGGCTCGAGCTGCGGCGTGGCGAGCTGGACGGAGGCAAGCGCGAGCAGTCCGGTCAGCATGTCCTTCTCCCCTTCAGGCTGCGGCCGGCACCTTCGCTCCGGTCAGCAGGTCGATATGAGCGCGAAGCTGCGCCACGTTGCGATCGAAATAGCCGACGTCGCGATGGGTGCGGGCCTGCATCACGCCGCCTTCCATGACGGTCAGCACGAACTCGGCGAGCGCCTGGAAATCGGTGTCCGGCGGGAAGCGATCGGAAGCCGCCTCGAAGCAGGCGCGCACGGCCGCGACCCAGGCCTGGAAGTTCTCGGCGAGCCGCTGGCGAACCGCCGGGTCCGCCTCGTGCAGCTCGAGCGCGAGGCTGCCGATCGGGCAGCCATAGCTGCACTCGGTCTGCAGGATCAGGCCACGATACAAAGCGAGCAATTTGAACACCCGCTCGACCGGGTCGGGCTCGCCGCCCCAGGCCGGCTCAAGCAGCATATCGTGGATGCCGTCGCGATAGGCTTCGAGCACCGCGACCAGCACGTCCTGCTTGCCCGGGAAGAAATGGTAGAGGCTGCCGCTGTTGAGCTGGGTTCGGCTGAGGATGTCGGCGATCGAAGTCGAGCCGTAGCCCTTGAGCCAGAACAGCTCCATCGCCGCCTCTATGATCTTCGACCGGGTGTCGCTCGGCGCCATGGCCAAAGCTTAGTTGAACGCTCAATCAAGAGTCAAGCCGCTTGAGTCCTGCCGTGGGCGACCTTAGCGATCTTCCATGTCTCACATCGCCAAGATTCTGCTGCTCGGCTCGGGCGAGCTCGGCCGCGAATTCGCCATTTCCGCCAAGCGCCTCGGCGCCCGCGTGGTCGCCTGCGACAGCTATGCCGGCGCCCCGGCCATGCAGCTCGCCGACGCGGCCGAAGTCTTCCCGATGCTAGACGGCACCAAGCTGCGCGCGGCGGTCGAGAAGCATCGTCCCGATTTCATCGTTCCGGAAATTGAGGCGATCCGCACCGAGGAGCTGGAGGCGCTTGAGGGCGAGGGCTGGCATGTCGTCCCGTCCGCCCGCGCCGCGGCGATGACGATGAACCGCGACGCGATCCGAAGCCTCGCCGCCGAAACCCTAGGCCTCCGGACCTCGCGCTACCGCTTCGCCGAAAGTCTGGAAGAGGTTCTGGCGGCGGCGGAGCACACCGGAATTCCCCGCGTGGTGAAGCCGGTCATGTCTTCGTCCGGCAAGGGCCAGTCGACCGTGCGTGACGCGGGCGAGCTGGAGGCCGCGTGGAAATATGCCGTCGCCAACATGCGCGGCGACCGGCCGCGGGTGATCGTCGAGGAATTCGTCGCCTTCGACTATGAGATCACGCTTCTGACGGTGCGCACCCGCCAGGGCATCATCTTCTGCCCGCCAGTCGGCCACACCCAGGAGCATGGCGACTATCGCGAAAGCTGGCAGCCGATGGCGATGCCCGATGTGGCGCTCGCCCAGGCGCAGGACATGGCGCGGGCGGTCGTCGAGAATCTCGGCGGCTACGGCATCTTCGGCGTGGAGTTCTTCATCCGCGGCGACGAGGCGATCTTCTCCGAGCTAAGCCCTCGCCCGCACGACACCGGCATGGTGACACTCGTCTCTCAGGAGCTGTCCGAGTTCGACCTCCACGCCCGCGCCATTCTCGGGCTTCCAATCCCCGACGTCGGCTTCCGCGGCCCGTCGGCATCGGCGGTAATCCTGGCGGACCGCGAGGCGGAGCGCTTTCGCTTCGCCGGTCTCGCCGACGCGCTGGCGCTCGGCACGGCGGGCAAGCCGGTCGACGTCCGGATCTTCGGCAAGCCGATGACCCGGCCGAACCGCCGCATGGGGGTGGCGCTCGCCCGGGGCGGCGACGTCAGCGAGGCGCGAAGCCTCGCCCGCCGGTCGGCGGCGGCCGTGACGATCGACTATCTGTCGTAGCCGGGCAGCGACCAGCCGCGGGCGATGGCCGCGGCTCGAAGGGTGAAGCCGGCGAGGGCGGCGACCGGTCCAGCGACGGAGCCGGGCACCCCGATCAGGAGTAGCGCGACGGTGAGGGCCGCCGACAGCGCAGCGGCGGTCACGTAGAGCTCGGGGCGCATCAGGATGCTGGGATCGCCGGCCAGGACGTCGCGGATGATCCCGCCCATGCACCCGGTGAGAACGCCCATTCCGATGGCGGGGAGCGGTGCCACGCCGAACGCCAGGCCCTTGGCCGCTCCGAAGCTGGCATATGCCGCGAGGCCCACAGCATCGAGCCACAGCAGCAGCTGGCCCTGCAGAAGCCGCTGCGGAAGCATCCATACGATCAGCGCGGCGACGATGCAGATGATCAGCACCGCATTCTGACCGATCCAGAAGACCGGCGCGCCGATCAACAGGTCGCGCACCGTGCCTCCGCCGACCCCGGTGATCACCGCGAAGAAGATGAAGGTGACGAGGGTCTGCCGCTTGTCGCGGCGAGCAGGGCGCCGGAGGCCGCGAACACGAAGATTCCGGCGAGATCAAGGAAGGCGAGCGCCGGTCCGACCGCGGCGGGAACGGTGTCGACCGGCATCTACTCGGCCACCGCAGCGCCGCCTGCGCCGACGCCGGATGGTCATCGGCAGCAGGACCAGGGCGAGGAGCACAGCCACGGCGGCGACCGCTGAGAATATCCTCACCCAGACATTGTTGAAATTGTCGCGACCGCCGGGATCCATGATGTGGAGTCCCCACATGAAGGCGTAGAAGCGCCACAGCGGCGTGCGCCGCGCGGTGATCTCCCCGGTTGCCGAATTGACGTAGAACCGGGTGTCGTCGCTCATCGTCACGCACCACGCCTCGATAGGTCGCCTCAATTCGATTGGCGGATTGTCGGCGGACGTGCGCTCGACACCGGTGACGCTGGCCTCACCCTGATAGCGGGCCTCGACTTCGGCCCGAGCTTCGGCAGCTGACAATGGTGGAAGCACGCGCCCCGTTGCGGGGTCGGCCATCCGCACCTCGCCGTCGGCGAAGCGCACCAGCCACCGCGATCCGATGGCGCGTTGTTCGAGGCTCAATGACAAAACGGGGCGCGGTCCGAGCGGCGGCACGACCGCGGGGGCGCTGAGCGCGATGGGGCGGGGCTCGGACAGCAGATGCTCGCCGCGCACTGTCTCGATCGGGAAGGCGACCATGACGAGGCCGCTCACCGTCCAGATCAGCAATGGAATCCCGACGATCCAGCCGAGCCAGATGTGGATCCGGCGAAGCTGGTGACGCATCGGCCGGGCGCCTGCGCTAGACGTGGATCGGCTTCCCGTTGACCGCCATCGCCGCTTCCTTGAGCGCCTCCGAATGGGTCGGGTGGGCATGGCAGGTGTAGGCGATGTCCTCGGACGTCGCTCCGAACTCCATCGCCTGGGCGGCCTGGCCGATCATCGTTCCGGCGACCGAGGCGATCATCCACACGCCGAGCACCCGGTCCGACTTGGCGTCGGCGATGACCTTCACGAAGCCGTCGGGCTCGCGGTTGGTCTTTGCGCGGCTATTGCCGAGCATCGGGAACTTGCCGACCTTGACCTCCCCGTACTTGGCCTTGGCGTCTTCCTCGGTGAGGCCGACTCCAGCGATCTCCGGCATGGTGTAGACGACGCTCGGGATGACGTCGTGGTTCACGATTCCGATCTGGCCCGCGATCACCTCGGCGCAGGCGATGCCCTCGTCTTCGGCCTTGTGTGCGAGCATCGGGCCCGGGGTCACGTCGCCGATCGCGTAGATTCCGGAAACGCCGGTGCGGAAATCGTGGTCGACCTCGATTTGGCCGCGATTGTTGACCTTCACGCCGGCGGCTTCGAGGTTGAGCCCTTCGGTGTTCGGCCGGCGGCCGATCGACACCAGCACATGGCTCGCCTCGATCGTCTCGGCGGCGCCGCCCTTGGCCGGCTCGACGGTGAGCGTCACGCCCGCGCCGTTCTTCGCGGCCTTGGTCACCTTGGTTCCGAGGCGGTAGGCGAAGCCCTGCTTCTTGAAGATCTTGTTGGCCTCCTTGCGGACGTCGCCGTCCATTCCCGGAAGGATCTGGTCGAGGAACTCGACGACGGTGACCTGGGCACCGAGGCGGCGCCACACCGAGCCGAGCTCGAGACCGATCACGCCGCCGCCGATCACCACGAGATGCTCGGGAACCTCGCCGAGCTCGAGAGCTCCGGTCGAATCGACGATCCGCTCCTGGTCGATCTCGACGCCCGGAAGGGGGGTCACCGACGAGCCGGTGGCGATGATGAAGTTCTTGGCGGTGTAGCTCGCCCCCGCGACGTCGATCGTGTCGGCGCCGGTGAACTTGGCGTGGCCCTTCAGCCAGGTCACCTTGTTCTTCTTGAACAGGAACTCGATCCCGCCGGTGAGGCCCTTGATCGCTTCCTGGCGGCTGGCATGCATCGCGCCGAGGTCGAGCTCGACCCCGCTGGTCTTCACCCCCCACTTGGCGAGCACGCCGTGATTGGCTTCCTCGAACAGCTCCGAGGCGTGGAGCAGAGCCTTGGACGGGATGCAGCCGACGTTGAGGCAGGTGCCGCCGAGGGTCTCGCGGCTCTCGACGCAGGCGGTCTTCAGGCCGAGCTGCGCGGCGCGGATCGCCGCAACATAGCCGCCCGGCCCAGCGCCGATCACGATCACGTCGAAATTGGTGTCAGCCATAACTCGTCTTTCGTTGGTGTCGCGATCAGAGGTCGATCAGCAGGCGCATCGGGTCTTCGAGCGCTTCCTTGATGCGCACGAGGAAGGTGACGGCCTCGCGCCCGTCGACGATTCGGTGGTCGTAGGACAGGGCCAGGTACATCATCGGCTTGGCGACGATCTGGCCGTTCTTGACCACCGGCCGCTCCTCGATTCGATGCATTCCGAGCACGCCCGACTGCGGCGGGTTGAGAATCGGGGTCGACATCAGCGAGCCGAACACGCCACCATTGGTGATGGTGAAGGTGCCGCCGCGCATCTCCTCGAGCTTCAGAGTGCCGTCCTTGGCGCGCTTGCCGAAGTCGGCGATGGTCTTCTCGACCTCGGCGAAGCTCATCTTGTCGGCGTCGCGGATGACCGGAACGACGAGGCCCTGAGGCGCCGACACCGCGACCGAGATGTCGGCATAATCGCGGTAGACGATCTCGTCGCCCTCGATCGAGGCGTTGACCGCGGGGATGTCGCGAAGCGCAAGGGTCGAGGCCTTCACGAAGAAGCTCATGAAGCCGAGGCGGATGCCGTGCTTCTTCTCGAACAGGTCTTTGTAGCGGCTGCGCGCCTCCATCACCGCGCTCATGTCGACGTCGTTGAACGTCGTCAGCATCGCGGCGGTGTTCTGCGCTTCCTTGAGGCGGCTGGCGATGGTCTGGCGGAGGCGGGTCATGCGCACCCGCTCCTCGTGGCGCTCGCCGGTTGCGGCGGCGGCCGGAGCGGGAGCCGGGGCAGCGGCCGGGGCCGGGGCCGGCGAGGCCTTCTGCGCCTTGGCGGCGGCGAGCACGTCGTCCTTGGTGAGGCGGCCGTCCTTGCCCGTGCCCTTGATCTTCGACGGGTCGAGATGATGCTCAAGCACCACGCGGCGCACCGCCGGCGACAGCGTCAAATTCCCCTGCTCGTCGACGCCGCCCTCATCCTCGTCGTCGCGAAGCTCGATATTCTCGCCGGCATTTTCCTGCACCGTCTCGGCGACCGCCTGCTGCGGAGCGGAGGAGGGAGCGGCAGCCGCCCCATTGGTCTCGATCCGGGCGATCACAGCGCCGACCTCGACATTGTCGCCCTCGGCGACGAGCTGCTCGCCCATCGTTCCGGCGACCGGCGCGTTGACCTCGACGGCGACCTTGTCCGTCTCGAGGCTCGCAATCGCCTCGTCGGCCGCGACCGCGTCGCCCGGCTGCTTCAGCCACTGGCCGACAGTGGCCTCGGTGATCGACTCGCCAAGCGTTGGAACCTTGACGTCGGTAGCCATCTAAAAACCCTCTTGTTCAGCCCGCGCGCCGCGGGATCAGGACTTGCTGTCGATGCCGAGCGCGTCGGCGATGAGCGCGGCCTGCTCGGCTGCGTGGCGTTTGGCAAGGCCCGTCGCCGGAGAAGCGGAGGCCGCGCGGCCGGCATAGCGGGCCCGCTGCGGCTTCACCCCCGCCTCGGCGAGGCATTGCTCGATTAGCGGATCGACGAAGAACCAGGCGCCGTTGTTGCGCGGCTCTTCCTGCGCCCACACCACCTCTTCGAGGTTGGTCATGCGCTTGAGGCGCGCAACCAGCGGCTCGGACGGGAAGGGGTAGAGCTGCTCGACGCGAACGATCGTGGTGTCGTTAGCGCCCGCCTTGTCACGCGCCTCGATGAGGTCGTAGGCGACCTTGCCGCTGCACAGGACGAGGCGGCGGACGTCCTTGTCGGCCGGCGGCGCCGTGTCCGACATGATCCGCTTGAAGTGGCTGTCGCCGGTGAAGTCGCTCGCGCTCGACACCGCCATCTTGTGGCGAAGCAGCGACTTCGGGGTCATCATGATCAGCGGCTTGCGGAAATCGCGGCGCATCTGCCGGCGCAGGATGTGGAAGTAATTGGCCGGGGTCGTGCAGTTGGCGACCTGCATATTGTCTTCGGCGCACAGCTGCAGGAAGCGCTCGGGACGCGCCGAGCTGTGCTCGGGGCCCTGGCCTTCGTAGCCGTGCGGCAGAAGCATGACGAGGCCGTTGGCGCGAAGCCACTTCACCTCGCCGGCGGCGATGAACTGGTCGATGATGACCTGCGCGCCGTTGACGAAGTCGCCGAACTGCGCCTCCCACAGGACAAGGCTGCGCGGGTCGGCCGACGCATAACCATATTCGAAGCCCAGGACTCCGAATTCGGACAGCGGGCTGTCGCGCACCTCGAAGCGGCCGCCGTCGACGGTGCATAGCGGAATGTAGCGCTCGCCCGTCTCCTGGTTGCGCCACACTGCGTGACGCTGGCTAAACGTGCCGCGGCCGCTGTCCTGGCCCGACAGGCGGACCTGGTGGCCTTCCTTGACGAGGGTGCCGAAGGCGAGTGCCTCGGCGGTCGCCCAGTCGAACCCCTCGCCGCTCTCGAACATCGCCTTCTTGGCATCGAGGACGCGCTGGAGCGTCTTGTGGATGGTGAAGCCTTCGGGGACCGTGGTGATGATCCGCCCGATCTCGGCCATGGTTTCCGGCTCGATTGCGGTGACGACGTTGCGGCGCTCGGTCTCCGGAGTGTCGGGACGGCCAAGGCCCGACCAGCGCCCGCCGAACCAATCCGCCTTGTTGGGCAGATAGGATTTCGCGGCTTCGAACTCATCCTCGAGCGTCGCGATATAGGAGCGCTGCATCTCCTCCACCTGCTTGGAGTCGACCACACCTTCGCTCTCAAGGCGTTCGGCGTAGATTTCTGAGACCGCGCGATGCTTGCGGATCTTGGCGTACATGAGCGGCTGGGTGAAGCTCGGCTCGTCGCCCTCATTGTGGCCGAAGCGGCGGTAGCACCACATGTCGATGACGATGTCGCGCCGGAAGCGCTGGCGATACTCAATCGCCAGCTTGCAGGCGAAGGTCACCGCCTCGGGATCGTCGCCGTTGACGTGGAGGATCGGCGCCTGGACGATCTTCGCGACGTCCGACGGGTAGGGCGAGGAACGCGCGAAGCGCGGGCTCGTCGTGAAGCCGATCTGGTTGTTGATGACGAAGTGGAGGCAGCCGCCGGTGTCGTAGCCCGGGAGGTCCGAGAAGCCGAAGCACTCCGCGACGATGCCCTGGCCGGCGAACGCGGCGTCGCCGTGGAGGAGCACCGGCAGGACCTTGGCGCCCTCGCTGTCGCCGATCGCGGTCTGCTCGGCCTTGACCTTGCCGAGGACGACCGGGTCGACCGCCTCGAGATGGCTCGGGTTGGCGACCAGCGACAGGTGGACCTTGGCGCCGTCGAACTCGCGGTCCGACGAGGTGCCGAGATGGTATTTGACGTCGCCCGAGCCGCCGACATCCTCGGGGTTGGCCGATCCGCCGGCGAACTCCGAGAAGATCGCGCGATAGGGCTTGCCCATCACGTTCGACAGCACGTTGAGGCGGCCGCGATGGGCCATGCCGATCACGATCTGGGAGATTCCGAACTGGCCGCCATATTTGATGACGGCTTCGAGCGCCGGAACCATCGATTCGCCGCCGTCCAGGCCGAACCGCTTGGTGCCGACATATTTGCGGGCGAGGAACTTCTCCCACTGCTCCGCCTGGATCACCTTGCCCAGGATCGCCTGCTTGCCCTCGGGCGTGAAGGCGATCTCCGCGTCCTTGCCTTCCATCCGCTCCTGAAGGAAGCGGCGCTCGGCAAGGTCGTTGATGTGCATATATTCGAGGCCGACATGACCGCAATAATTGCGGCGAAGCACGTCGACGATCTCGCGCACGGTGGCCCTCTTGAAGCCGAGGGCGCCGTCCAGATAGATCGGCCGGTCGCTGTTCGGATCGAGGCCGTGGAACTCCGGAGTCAGGTCCTCGGGCAGCTCGCGCTCGTGGAGGCCGAGGGGGTCGAGGTCGGCGGCGAGATGACCGCGCACCCGGTAGGTGCGGATCAGCATCATGGCCCGGACGACGTCCTGCGACGCCTGGCGGATCGCATCCTCGCTCACCGGTGCCGGCTTGGCGGACGGCGCCGCCACGGTAACCGCAGCCTTGCCGTTGGTCGGCTTGTCGATCGCGGCCTGGGTCGGGTCGAAGCCGGCGGTCAGCGCGTCGGTGTCGGACGGCGGCCAGTTGGACCGCTGCCAGCTCGGGCCGGACACCATTTGCGAGGCGCCTTCGAACCAGCGCTGCCAGTGCGGCTCCACCGAAGAAGGGTCGGACGAATAGCGCGCGTAGAGGGACTGGAGGTAAGCGGGGCTCACCCCCTCCAGCATGTCAACACCATCATCCTCGCGGGCCATGACTCGTCTCGAACTCTTTTCAGGAATGGCCGCAATCTAGCCATTCGTCTGGGCTTTTAAAGCCGAGGGGGTCCCTCTCGTCCCTCAGGCGGTGGCGAGCAGGTCGGCGAGCGTGGTGCCGAGCTCGGACGGGCTTGGGCTGACTCGGATGCCGGCCGCTTCCATCGCCGCGATCTTGTCCTCGGCGCCGCCCTGGCCGCCCGACACGATCGCGCCGGCGTGACCCATGCGGCGGCCCGGAGGAGCCGTGCGGCCGGCGATGAAGCCGACGGTCGGCTTGGAGCGGCCCTTCTTCGCCTCGTCAGCGAGGAACTGGGCGGCCTCCTCCTCGGCCGAGCCGCCGATCTCGCCGATCATGATGATCGACTTGGTCTCGGGATCGGCGAGGAACATCTCGAGGACGTCGATGAACTCCGTGCCCTTGACCGGGTCGCCGCCGATTCCGACCGCGGTGGTCTGGCCGAGGCCCGCGTTCGAGGTCTGGAACACCGCCTCATAGGTGAGCGTGCCCGAGCGGCTGACGATTCCGACGCTGCCCTTGCGGAAGATGTTGCCGGGCATGATTCCGATCTTGCACTCGTCCGGGGTGAGAACGCCGGGGCAGTTCGGGCCGATCAGGCGCGACTTGGAGCCGGCCAGCGCGCGCTTGACGCGGACCATGTCGAGCACCGGGATTCCTTCGGTGATGCACACGATCAGCGGAACCTCGGCGTCGATCGCCTCGAGGATCGAGTCCGCGGCGAAGGGCGGCGGAACGTAGATGACCGAAGCGTCGGCGCCGGTCGCCTTCACCGCCTCATCGACGGTGTCGAACACCGGCAGGCCGATATGGGTGGTGCCGCCTTTGCCCGGAGTCACGCCGCCGACCATCTTGGTGCCGTAGGCGAGCGCCTGCTGGGTGTGGAAGGTGCCGGTCTCGCCGGTCATGCCCTGGGTGATGACGCGGGTATTCGCGTTGACGAGGATGCTCATTGGTTTCTTTCTAGACTGATCAGCTCAGCGAGCTGTCGATACCCTTGCAGGCGGTCAGCAGTTCCTTGACCGCGTCGACGGAGACCTGGAGGTTGGCCTTGGCCTCGTCGTCGAGCTCGATCTCGATGATCTGCTCGACTCCGCCGGCGCCGATGATCACCGGGACGCCGACATAGAGATCGTCGACGCCATATTGGCCGGTGAGGTGGGCGGCGCAGGGGAGCAGGCGCTTCTGGTCGCCAAGATAGGACTCCGCCATCGCGATCGCGCTCGCCGCCGGGGCGTAGAAGGCCGAGCCGGTCTTGAGCAGCGCGACGATCTCGCCGCCGCCGCCGCGGGTGCGCTTGACGATCGCGTCGATCCGCTCCTGGGTCGAGCGGCCCTGCTTGATGAGGTCGGGGACCGGGATCCCGGCAACGGTGGAGTACTGGACCACCGGCACCATCGTGTCGCCGTGGCCGCCGAGAACGAAGCTGTTCACGTCCTTGACCGACACGCCGAACTCCTCGGCGAGGAAATGGCTGAAGCGCGCGCTGTCGAGAACGCCGGCCATGCCGACGACCGTGTTGTGCGGAAGGCCCGAGAATTCGCGGAGCGCCCACACCATCGCGTCGAGCGGATTGGTGATGCAGATAACGAAGGCGTCGGGGCAGTTGTTCTTGATGCCCTCGCCGACCGCCTTCATCACCTTGAGGTTGATGCCGAGGAGGTCGTCGCGGCTCATGCCCGGCTTGCGCGGAACGCCGGCGGTGACGATCACCACGTCGGCACCGGCGATGTCGGCATAATCGTTGGTTCCGGTCAGCTTGGCATCGAAGCCCTCGACCGGGCCGCACTGGGCGAGGTCGAGCGCCTTGCCCTGGGGCACGCCCTCGACGACGTCGAACAGGACGATATCGCCAAGCTCCTTCTGGGCGGCGAGATGGGCGAGCGTTCCGCCGATATTGCCAGCCCCGATGAGCGCGATCTTCTTGCGAGCCATGAAGCTCCCCCTTTCCGTGAATCTGAAAAGCGAAGGGGCTGCGGGCGCAGCCGATTGCGAAGCCGCCTAGACCCGCGCGCCCGGAGGGGCAACCGTCTTGAGCGCTAATCCTCGCCGTGGCCGGCGGCGAGATAGTCGGCGCTCTGCATTTCCATGAGGCGCGAGGCGGTGCGCTCGAACTCGAAGGCGCCGTCGCCGGCGATGTAGAGCTGGTCGGGCTCGGCGTCGGCGGCGCCGAGCAGCTTCACCTTGTTCTCGTAAAGCGCGTCGATCAGCGTCACGAAGCGCGCCGCCTCGTTGCGATTCTCCGGGCCGAGCTTCGGGATCCCGACCAGAATTACGGTATGGAAGTTGCGAGCGACGGTGAGATAGTCGCTCGCGCCCCGCGCCTCGCCGCACAGCCGCTTGAACGAGAAGACCGCGACTCCCTTGAGCGCCTTGGGCACGTGGAGGATTCGTCCGCCCGGCACCTGCAGATCGGCGGTCGGTACATGCGCGGCGTCCTCGACCGGATAGTCGGTGAGCCTGAAGAAGGCGTCGCGCAGCGCCTCGGTCGCTGCGGGTCCGTTCGGTACGTGCCAGGTCGGCATTCCGCCGAGGCGCTCGAGCCGATAGTCGGTCGGGCCGTTGAGGCCGATCACGTCGAGGCGCTGCTTGATCAGCGCGATGAAGGGCAGGAACAGCTCGCGGTTGAGGCCGTGCTTGTAGAGGTCGTCGGGCGGCCGGTTGGAGGTGGTGATTACGGTCACGCCCGCTTCCAGCAGGTGCGAGAACAGGCGCGACAGGATCATCGCGTCGGCGGTGTTGTTGATCACCATCTCGTCGAAGCAGAGCAGCTTGGCTTCCTCGGCGATGGCGGCGGCGACCGGTGGCACCGGGTCGCCGCTCTCCTTGGAGCGCTCGACGCGGAGCCGCTCGTGAACGTCCAGCATGAATTCGTGGAAGTGGATCCGCCGCTTCGGTGCGAAGTCGATCGTGTCGAAGGCGAGGTCCATCAGCATGGATTTGCCGCGCCCGACGCCGCCCCACATGTAGATCCCGCGCGGCGCCTCCGTCTTCGACCCGAGCAGCCGCGAGAAGAAGCCGCCGCCGTTGCGCGGCTGCCGCTCCAGTACTTGGGCGAGGCTATCGAGCGCGGCGGCGGCGCGCTCTTGGTCCGGGTCGGGGCGAAGCTCCCCGGCGGCAACGAGCTCGCGGTAGCGGGCGGCGACTTGGCTCATCGCGGCAGCACCGCCTTGCGCAGGCTTGCCGAGAATGACGCAACCAGCCGATCACCCTGGAGCAGCCGTCCGCGCACGAAGACGAGCCGGCCGGTCTCGCGCAGAAGCTCGACCTCGGCGTCGAGCGGCTCGCCGAGCTCGCCGGCGTCGAGGAACTGGACCGAGCAATCGAGGGTGACGGCCATGGCCACGTTCGCGCCGGCCATCGCACCACCGGCATAGAGCGCCATGTCGACGAAGGTCATCAGCGCGCCGCCATGGACCTTGTTGCCGAGATTGGAGTGCGGCTGGGCCGGGAACATCCGGCACCAGTCGCGCCCATCGTCGCCTCGTCGGACCAGCAGCCGGCCGATCGAATTGTTGAACCGCTCCGGCCCGGTTACGTCCCAGGTCATCCAGCCAGGATGGTCGGGCGCGGGGTCGTGGCGGATTGCGGGGTGGATATGCATGGAAGCGCTGGCCTACCCGCTCGTCCCGAGCGAAGTCGAGGGGCGCCTGCCCCGACTCTGCGCGGACGCCTTTCGACTTCGCTCAGGACGAGCGGAGAGTTCTCGTTTTGCACGAAACCTCCCGCAAGCGGGAGGGGAGGTCACTAGACCGCGCGCTCCATCATGAGCTTCTTGGTCTCCGCGATCGCCTTGGCGGGATTGAGGCCCTTGGGGCAGACGTTCGCGCAGTTCATGATCGTGTGGCAGCGATAGAGACGGAACGGGTCCTCGAGCTGGTCGAGCCGCTCGCCGGTCATCTCGTCGCGGCTGTCGGCGAGCCAGCGATAGGCCTGGAGCAGGATCGCGGGGCCCAGGAACTTGTCGGCATTCCACCAATAGCTCGGGCACGAGGTCGAGCAGCAGGCGCACAGGATGCACTCGTAGAGGCCGTCCAGCTTGGCGCGGTCCTCCGGCGACTGGAGCCGTTCCTTGCCGGAAGGCTCGGGCGTCGCGGTCTTCAGCCACGGCTCGATCGATGCGTACTGGGCGTAGAAATGGGTGAAGTCGGGGACGAGGTCCTTGATCACGTCCATGTGCGGCAGCGGCGTGATGCGAACGTCGCCCTTCAGGTCCTCGATCGCGGTGGTGCAGGCGAGGCCGTTCTTGCCGTTCATGTTCATCGAGCAGGAGCCGCAAATGCCCTCGCGGCACGAGCGGCGGAAGGTCAACGTCGGGTCCTGCTCCGACTTGATCTTGATGAGGGCGTCGAGGACCATCGGCCCGCAGCTCTCCTGGTCGATCTCATAGGTGTCGTAGCGCGGATTCTCCCCCGCGTCCGGATCGTAGCGGTAGATCTTGAACTTGCGGACCTTCGTCCCGCCCGCCGGAGCGGAATAGGTCTTCCCCTTCTTGATGGTGCTGTTCTTTGGAAGGAAGAATTCGGCCACGGCAGGTCCCCAGCTTTTTCGGCCTTGGCGATAGCGGCAGAAGCGCGCCTGCTCAATGGTCTAGGAGCAGGCGCGCTTCACCGCCTCAGGCAGCCGGCTCGGCAGGCGCCATTTCCTCCGCAGTCCGGCCGCCCCAATTGAGGTTGCGGGTGAGGTACATGGTCGCCGCCAGCGCCGCGAACAGCATCAGCGAGCCGATCAGCAGCGAATAGGCTTCGAGGCTGAGCAGCAGGTAGAGCGCCGCGTAGAGCGCGACGAGCAGGCCGGCCACGAGCATCGCTCGCTTGCGGCTGTTCAGCACCGCCGCCGAGTAGAAGGTGATGAGGCCGGTGATCGCCGCCGCTGCCACGACATAGGCGAGGGTGAAGCCGATCACCTCGGCGAAGGCGAGCAGCATCACGAAGAACAGGATGAGGCCGGCGCCAACCAGCAGATATTCGACCCCCGACACCCGCACTCCGCCGACGATGTCGAACATCAGGAAGGCGAGGAAGGTGAAGCCGATGAACAGGAAGCCATATTTCGTCGCGCGGTTGACCTGGTCGTAGAGGTCGACCGGCTGGATGAGGTCGATGCGGGCCGATTGCCGGGGCCCGCCTTCCACTGCCGGAGTGGCGATGTCGTAGCGCTGCTGCTCGGCGGTGGCAGGCGGCGGCGGGACCTCGCTGCCGATCAGATTGTGGCCGAGGGCGAGATTGCCGACTCGATAGGTCGCGGTGAAGCCGCCGTCGTTGATGTCGTGAGCGGCCGGGAGGAAGCCGCCGCCGAAGCTGGGATGGGGCCAGGTGGAGCGGACCCGCCAGCTCGTGTCGCCCGCCTCAGGCGCCAGCGCGAGCGAGCGGTTGCCACGCAGGTCGAATTCGAAGCCGACGTCGATCGGCCGCGCCGCGAGCGAACCCGCGTCGAGCCAGGCAAAGAAGCCCGGCGACCGGTTCTCGCCCGTGCCGCCGCCGGGATGGAGCGGCAGCTGGTTGCCGCCCGCCGTCACGCGTGGATTGGCGCCGAGACCACGCGGATCCGAAAGCCCGAAGCGCAGCTCGGCGCGGGCGAGGTCGAGCCGCGCCGCATCGATGCCGTAGCGCTGGATGTCACGCGGGAGGGCGAAACGCGCCCGACCCTGCATCGCCGCGTCATAGATGATCGCCTCGTAGATCGACCGGCTGCGCTTCTCCGGCCGAAGCTCGGTCTCGAGGTCGACGATCTCGGGCGACAGCACCCGCGTTTCCCAGCGCTCGACCGAGCGGGTCACCGGCTGGCCGTTGACCGTCTCGGTCTCGGTGGAGGCCGTGCGATAGGGGATGACGAGCAGCGGGCCGGAAACCACCTGGGGGCCGCCCCAGCCTTCGGCGATCGAGCTTTGGGCGACGTTCGACTGCTCCTGCCGGTCATAGACGAGGACCCAAACCGACAGGAGCGGAATGGTGAGGGCCAGCGCCACGAGGATGGTGACGAAGAGCCGGAAGGCGGGCGAGCGGGTGGCGGCAGCGACGGTATCCATGCGGGCGCTTTTCCTGCTGTGGGATCTGTCCTGCTCCTGCCTCACCCGCGGGTGAGTGGCATGAGCGACTTGTGAGGACTTGCTGAAAAGCGCTCATTCTCTCCTCGTCCGCACGCCAGGTGCGCGAAAGGAGTTAGATGACGTCGAGGACGAGCCCCCGGTCGCGCGCTTCCTCGGCCTCGATGTACCAATTCTCAGGCGCCCGGCGGCGGAGCTCGTCGAAGTCGATCTCGGACTGCTCGACGAGCAACCGGAAGCCCTCCTCCTCGATCGCGATTGAGTGCTCGACCTCGTTGAGGACCGCCTTCAGGTTCGCGACGCAGGTGCGCAGCGGCCCTTCCAGGTTGATCGTCCGCGTGAGCAGCCGCTCGTGGATCATGATCCGGGTGCCGCGGGTGAGGAAGCGGTTCTCCCGGCGGAAATAGCTCATGAAGGTCGCCCCGGCGGAATAGACCGCGACCTTGCCGAGGAAGATGGCGTTGCGATCCTGATAGGCGCCGAGCAGGCGGATGTCCTCGCCCATTGCCCGGGCGACCTCTGGATTGCCGCCGAGCGTGGTGATGGAGACGACGATCGGCCCCTCGGCCGGTGCCGATGCCAGGCCCTGCTGGAACTGCCGGTACATGTCATAGTCGACATCGCCCATCAGGCGGATGTGTGGCGACGCGAGTAAGGGATAGCGGTTGGGATCGGCCATTGCCGGCCAAGACGTTTCACAGGCGGAAAGGTTCAGCCGCGGATTTCACCGTGTTACCCGCAGTGGGTCGGCAACAGCCGCTTCAACATCTTTGCTTATTAGAATCGCGTATCGGCCGCGTGTCCCAGTGGCGGCCGAACGAGTAGGCGGCGGGACGCGCTCCATCCCCCCTTAGGCGGCGCGCCCCGCCGCAACTGCCGCTCAGGCGAGCAGGTGCTTCTGGATCTTGCCCGCCGACGTGCGCGGGAAATCGTCGACGAAGCGGAAGCTTTTGGGCACCTTGTACGGCGCCAGCCGGGCGCGGCAGAAAGCGCGCAGGTCCTCGGGCGGCAGAGCGCCCGCACCGGGCGCGAGCTGCACATAAGCCTCGCCCGTCTCGCCCCAGCGAGTGTCCGGCACCGGCAGCACCGCCGCGTCGAGAACCGCCGGATGGCAGGCGAGCACCTTCTCGACCTCGGCCGGATAGACGTTCTCGCCCCCGGACACGAACATCTCCTTGCGCCGCCCGGCGACCCAGAAGAGGCCGTCCGCATCGCGGCGGGCGAGGTCGCCCGACTTCAGCCAGCCGTCGGCGGTCAAGGCGGCGCGGGTCGCTTCCTCGTTGCGCCAATAGCCGGGAGTCACCGCCGGTCCGGCGAAGAGCACTTCGCCCACCTCGCCGTCGGGCACGTCGCGTCCCGCCTCATCGACGATCCGCGCGCTGCACAGAAGCTGCGGCCTTCCGACCGACCCTATCCGTTCCCATGCGTCGCCGGGTGCCATCAGAAGTGCCATCGGTCCCGTCTCGGTCATGCCCATGCCGTTGCACAGTCTGATGCCGGCATCGCGGTAGCGCTCGGCAAGCCGGTCGGGCAGGGTCGCGCCCCCGCAACCCCAGTGACGGACCTGGCCGAGCGGTGCGGACTCGAAGGCGGGATGCTCGATCAGGTCGTGGAAGATGGTGGGCACGCCGAAGACGAGGTCGATCCGCCGCTCTTCGATCAGGCCGAGAAGTGCCGCCGCGTCGAAGCCGGGCATGACCAGCACGCGTCCGCCGGCGAACAAGGTCGGAAGCGCATAGAGGTTGATTCCCGCGGTGTGGAAGAACGGGAGGAAAGCCGGCACGCGGTCCGCGGCGCCGAGCCCGGTGGCGCTGCCGACATTGATGAAATTGGCGAGTGCCATGGCGTAGGTGTAAATCACGCCCTTGGGCCGCCCTGTCGTCCCGGACGTATAGAGCAGGTACCAGGTGTCGCCCGCCGGCCAGGTCGTTCGCGTCTCTGCGGGCTTCGAGTCGCTCAGGAGCCGCTCGTAGTTGCCGTCAAGATCGAGGCTGGCGGGCGCCGCATCGAGTTGGGCGACGAGATCGCGGCATTCGGAATCGTGGCAGAGCAGCACCGGCTCGGCATGGACGACGAGCGCTTCAAGCTCAGCCGCCGGCATCCGCCAGTTGAACGGCACCAGCACCGCGCCGATCCTGGCGCAGCCGAACAGCAGCTCAAAGAAGGCAGCGCGGTTGCGGCACAGGATCCCGACCCGGTCGCCGGCCTTTACATTCCGCGCCGCCAGCGCAGCCGCGGCCCGCGATGCGCGCCGATCGAGGTCGGCATAGGTGATCGCCTTGCCGGTCGCGGTCTCCTCGATCGCGACGGCATCGCCGGACAGCGCCGCCCGGCTGGCGAGCAGGTCGGGCAGGTGGCGGATCATCGCACCGCGAGGCCTTCCGAGATGAAGCGGATCGTCTCATCCGCGACCTGGTCGGGCGACAGGTCCTTGTCCCAAATTCCGTAGCGCATGCCCAGGAACACGCTCATTCCAATCAGCATCCAGGCGCGAAGCTCGTCAGGGCCGTCGCTGATCTCGCCACGGGAGCGCGCTGCCGACAGGTTGCGCCGGTAGCCGTCGACGAAGGTCAGGTAATGCTGCCGGTACACGTCCTCGGCGACGAACTGCGCCTCCTCGATGATCCGATAGAGTTCGGGATGCTTGCGAGTGAAGGCGATGAAGGCGGCGAGCCCCGTCCGCTCAGCCGCCAGCCGGTCCGGCGCATCCTTGACCGCCTCGGCGACATGACTTCGCACCGCCTGGCTCATGTCGCGGACCAGCGCCCGGAACACCGCCTCCTTCGACTCGAAATAGGTGTAGAAGCTGCCGAGCGCGACTCCGGCGCGGGCGGTGATCCCGGTGATCGCGGCGTCGTGATAGCCGCGCGTGCCGAACTCCTGCGCAGCGGCCTCGAGCAGCTTGCGCAAGGTGCGTCGGCCCCGCTCGGTGCGCGGCGTCTTGTCGGCGATCGCCTGACCTTCCTGCATCGTCCCTCCCGCGGCCTTTGCCGGACGCTCCTTCGGCGGTGTCCAGCGGCGCTGCGGCTCGCCGCTCTCCGGCAGCTGAAGCCTGGGCACAAACCTGCCTAAGCCACGAGCAGGATACAAGCTGAATCACGGTTCACCCCTCAACATGAACCTTGACTCAACTTTCGGCAGAGGTCAAAAGCCGGCGAAAGGGCGAGACTCCGAACAGGGGCGCAGCGCCGGGAGGGGTCTTGGAATCATTCACCGCATCTGACGGCGGCGTGATCGCCTATCGCGACGAAGGTCCGAGCGACTTGTCGGCGCGGCCGCTCGTGCTTCTGCACGGGCTGATGGCGCATGGCGGCTTCTTTCGCGAGCAGGCGGTCCTCGCCGAGCAGTTTCGCCTGATCACCGTCGATCTTCGCGGGCAGGGTCGCTCAGCCACCGCCAATGCGACGGTCGAGCGCGCCGCCGCTGATGTCACCGAGTTGGTCGAGACGCTCGACCTTCGCGACGCAATCGGAATCGGCTGGTCGCTCGGCGCGACGGTGCTGTGGCAAGTTCTCGCCGGGCCGGTCGCCTCTCGCTTCGCCGGCGCGGTGGTGGTGGACATGACCGCGCGCGTGCGCAACGCCGCCGATTGGGATCTCGGTCTGTCGCCGGAGGCCTGCGCGGCGCGTTCCGCGGCCATACGCGACGATTACCGCACCTTCGCCAACAATGCGGGTCAGGCAATCTTCGCCCAGCCCGTCGCCGAGGCGCAGCGCGCCACCGCCGACTGGGCGAGCGCGGAGTTCGCCCGCAACGACCCCGCCGCTATCGCTCAATTGTGGGCCTCGCTCGAGCAGCAGGACCTGCGTCCGCTGCTCAGCCATATCCGCCACCCGACGCTGATCGTCCACGGCGCTCAGAGCCAGCTTTACGGCGCGGACACCGCCGACCATCTCGTCGCGGCGCTGCCTAATGCGCGCGCGGTCCGCTTCGCCGGGTCCGGCCATGCGCCGCACCTCGAGGAGCCGGCCCTGTTCAACCGGACCGTCACCGAATTCGCGGCGAGCCTGCCGCCAGTCACCAGCACCAAGATGAATTGCGAAACAGGAGGATAGGATGATGTTGAAGCAAAGGATGCTCGTGGGCCTGAAGCTCGGCGTCGCCGCCGGCGCCCTCTTTGCCGCCGCCCCCATTCTGGCCCAGCCCGGAACTGCGGAGCTGCCCCCGACGCCCGAGGAACAGGCGGCCGCCGCTAATCAGGGGCTGGTCGACGAGACCGTCCAGGGTGGTGACAATTTCATCACTGTTACGGCGCGTCGCCGTGCCGAGCGGCTGATCGACGTCCCGGTTGCAATCACCGCTTATACCGGCGAGCAGCTCGAGGCGATCGGCGCCCAGGACCTCACCGACATCGGCGAGACCACTCCCAACGTGACCATCGAGGCGTCGCGCGGGACCAATTCGACGCTCACCGCTTTCATCCGCGGCGTCGGCCAGCAGGATCCGGTCGCCGGTTTCGAGGCGGGTGTCGGCGTCTATATCGACGACGTCTACCTTAACCGTCCGCAGGCCGCTCTGCTCGACATCTACGACGTCGAGCGGATCGAGGTTCTGCGCGGACCCCAGGGCACCCTGTACGGCCGCAACACGATCGGCGGCGCGATCAAATATGTCTCGCGTCGACTGCCCGATACTCCGAGCCTGCGCGTGCGCGGTACGATCGGCAATTATGAGCATGCCGACCTCGTCGTCGGCGTGAGCACTCCCGTCGGCGATCCCGCCGTCCGCGCCGGCGCAACCGTCGCGCGCCTGTCGCGCGGCGGCTTCGGCGAGAACCTCACCACCGGCCAGGCCAACTACAACCGCGACATCTGGGCGGGCCGCGCCGCGCTCGAGATCAATCCGGAATCGGGCCGCGTGTTCGTTCGTCTCTCGGGTGACCTGACCATCGACGACAGCAATCCCCGCGGCGGCCACCGGCTAATCCCAAGCCTCAACGGCGGCATCCCGGTGCTTCCGAACGTGTATGACACGCGCGGCGGCTTGCTCGATCCCGACCAGCGCGTCGAATCGCATGGCTTCTCGCTCTACGCCCAGGTCGAGCCGACCGACTGGCTAACCCTGCGCAGCATCACCGCGCTGCGCATGGACGACAGCGGCACCCCGATCGACTTCGACGCGCTTCCCGCCGTCGATGTGGACGTTCCGGCGGTCTATCAGAACGAGCAGCTCAGCCAGGAAGTGCAGGCGCTTGTCGACATCGGCAACGTCAACGCCCTGCTCGGCTTCTACTATCTCGACGCCAACGCCCGCACGATCTTCGACGTGCGCCTTCCGGGCGGAGTCACCGCACTGACCTTCGGCGACGTCGACACTGAGACCTATGCGCTGTTCAGCGACATCACCTGGGACATCACCGACCAGCTCAGCGTGTCGATCGGGGGCCGCTACACCTGGGACGAGCGCAACTCGGACATCCTCCGCCAGACCTTCCTCGGCGGCGGATCGCCCTTCTTCAACGGGGCCGGGGTGCTGTTCGCCACCACTTCCGACTTCAACGGCACGGCGAATTTCGAGGAGTTCACCCCGCGCGCATCGGTGAGCTTCCGTCCGACCGAGGATATGAACATCTATGCGAGCTATTCGCGAGGTTTCAAAGGCGGCGGCTTCGATCCGCGCGGCGTGTCGACCGCCTGTCGCAACTCGACCGGCGGCGTCTGCAATCCGCAGGAACTGTTCGACTTCATGAGCTTCGATCCGGAGACGGTCGACAGCTACGAGCTTGGCTGGCGCGCCTCCTTCTTCGACCGTCGCCTGAACTTCAGCCTCGTTGGCTTCTATGCGGACTATCAGGACGTTCAGGTTCCGGGCTCGATCGGAACGGTGCTCAACGGGCAGCAGACGTTCATCGGCGTGACCACCAACGCCGCCGCCGCGACCTTCAAGGGCGTCGAGTTCGAGGGGAACGCCGTGCTCGCCCGCAACCTGGGGCGCGATGGCGACTCGCTGAACTTCAGCTTCGCCATCGGCTATCTCGATGCGCAATATGACGAGTTCATCGACGCCCGCGGAATCGACGTTGCCGACCGCCGGGCGATTCAGAATACTCCGGATTTGACGGCAAGCGGCACGCTCAACTACGGCATTCCGCTCGCGGGCGGCATGCTCAACGCGATCACCACGGTGTCCTACCGCGGCGACAGCCAGCAGTTCGAGCTTGCGACCGCGATGCTCGACCAGCCGGCTTATGCGTTGTGGGATGCGAGCCTGGTGTGGCGTTCGGATGACGACCGCTATTCGATCGGGCTTCACGCCAAGAACATCACGGATGAGCGCTACATCGTGTCAGGCTACAACTTCCTCCGGCAGAACCCCGACACGGGCCAGTTCATTCTGGCCAACGGACAGCCGGGCCTCAGCTCTACGCTTGGAAGCACCGGCGTGCTGACTGCTTATTACGGCAATCCGGCACAGGTCTTCCTCACCGTCGGTCTGAACTTCCGGTGAGCGATCAGGCGAGGAGCGGGAAGGGGGCGTCGGCGCGTACTCCTGGCGGGCGCGTGCTGGCGATCCTGCTCCTCGCCTACATCTTCAATTTCATCGACCGCCAGATCATCGGGGTGCTCGCCATCCCGATCAAGGCGGAGCTTCAGCTCACTGATACCCAGCTCAGCCTCATGGGCGGAATCGCCTTCGCCCTGTTCTACAGCGGCATCGCGATTCCCGTGGCGTGGCTCGCGGACCGCAAGAACCGGGTCAATATCATCGCCTTCTCGGTCGCTCTCTGGAGCGCCTTCACAGCGCTGTGCGGCGTCGCCCAGAATTTCTGGCACCTGTTCCTCGCCCGGATGGGCGTCGGCATCGGCGAGGCGGGCGGCGTCGCGCCGTCCTACGCCCTCATCTCCGATTTCTTCCCGAAGGAGCGCCGGGCGCGGGCGCTCGCGCTCTTCTCGCTCGGAATCCCGATCGGCTCCGCACTTGGCGTGTTCTTCGGCGGCTGGATCGCAAGCAATCTCGACTGGCGCTCGGCCTTCCTCATCGTCGGCCTCGCCGGCCTTCCCGCCGCTCTGCTCGTCAAGATCGGCATCAGGGAGCCGGTTCGAGGCGGCTTCGACACGGTCGACGGCCAGGCCAGCGAGCCGGCCCCGCCTTTCGGAGTGGTTGCGGCGCGCCTGGCGCGGACTCCCAGCTTCTGGCTGCTGTCGTTCGGCGCCGCCTCCGGCTCGATCCTCGGCTACGGCCTCATCTTCTGGCTTCCGAGCTTCTTCAACCGAAGCTTCGACCTCGAGCTGGTCGAGGTCAGCTGGTTCTACGGCTCGATCGTTCTGGTCGGCGGGATCGCGGGGACCTGGCTCGGCGGCTGGCTCGGCGACCGCACCGGCCCCGACCGCCCCGGCACTTATGCCCTCATCCCGGCAATCTGCTTCCTGATCTCGGCGCCGGTCTTCGCCGCCGGCCTGTTCGCGCCCAGCCTCGTCGTCGGCTGGATCCTGTTCGCGATCGGGCAGATGCTGGCGCTCGCCTGGCTCGGGCCGGTCATTGCCGCGGTCCAGCACATCGTCCCGCCCAACATGCGCGCCACCGCCTCGGCTAGCTTCCTGTTCATCAACAACCTGATCGGGATCGGCTTCGGGATCTTCTTCCTCGGCTTCATGTCGGATTCGATGACCGCGGCCTATGGCGAGGATGCGCTGCGCTACTCGATCCTCTACGGCCTGGTCTTCTACCTGTTGAGCTCGCTGCTCTACTTCGCCGCGGCCAAGCGCTTGCCAAAGGACTGGTACCGGTAAACGGTCCGCTTTCGATTTCGGGGGAGGTTTCCATGCTGCGTCGGCAGTTCCTGATGGGTTTGGCGATGCTGTTCGGCCTTTTCGCGCCCGCCACCGCGCATGCGCAGTTTCAGTCGGACCGCATCCAGGTGACGACCACCGGCTCAGGCTCCGACGTGGTGCTGGTCCACGGCCTCGGCTCGTCGCCGCGGGTGTGGCGCGGGCTGGTCCAGGCGCTGCCCGGCTATCGTTATCATCTCGTCCAGGTGAAGGGTTTCGCCGGCGTCGCTGCCGAGGGCAATGCCGGCACCGGCCCGGTCGCCGCGCCCGTGGCGGAGGAGATCGCGCGCTATATTGGCGAGGCGATCGGGCGACCCACGCCGGTGATCGGCCATTCGATGGGCGGCACCATCGCCATGATGGTCGCCGCTCGGCATCCGGAGCGGGTCAGCCGGCTGATGGTCGTCGACATGCTCCCCTCGCTTGCCGACATGTTCGGTCCCGGCCAGTCGCCCGAAGGTGTCCGCGCCATCGCAGAGCAGGTCCGCGCCGGAATCACCGATAGTCCGCTGGACGCATACCGCGCCCGCAACGAGCAGACCTTGGCCGGAATGATCGCGACCGAGAGCGAGCGTCCCGCCGCCGTCGCCGACACGATGGCGAGCGACCGCTCGGTGTCCGGCCGCTCGATGTACGAGCTCATCACCACCGACCTCAGACCGGAGCTCGGCCGGATCACCGCGCCGACCACCGTCCTTTACGTGACTCCGCACGGCGCGCCGCTCACCGACGCGCAGATGGATCAATATTATCAGCTCTCCTACCGCAACCTGGCGGGTGCGCGGCTTCAGCGCGTGCCGAACGCGCGCCACTTCATCATGTACGACCAGGCAGACCTGTTCGTGACCGAGGTTCGCAATTTCCTCGCGTCCCCGGCGCGGAGCGGCGAGCGTGGCTGATCAGCTCGCGAAGCCCGGGTCCAGCCGGTAGGCCTTGCGAAGCAGCGCCGGCCAGGCGAGCGCTTGGGCGACGACCTTGAGGCCGACCTTGCCCTGCTGTGCGGTGACCTCGGGCGATCCCTGCGGCGGGTGGCTGACATTGGCTTCGCCGGCGGTCAGCGCCATCACCTGCGCCTGGCAGGCGCGCTCCAGATAATAGAGCTTGATGAAGCATTCGCCGACGCTCTCGCCGACCGCGAGCGTGCCGTGGTTCCTGAGAAGCATCAGGCTCTTGTCGCCGAGGTCGGCGACCAGCCGCTCGCGCTCGTCGAGGTCGACCGCGACTCCTTCATATTCGTGGAAGGCGATCTCGTCGCGGACCAGCATCGCGGTCTGGGTCAGCGGCAGAAGCCCGTCGCGGTGCGCCGACACCGCCTGGCCATGCGGCGTGTGGAGATGCATCACCGCATGCGCGTCCTCGCGGCCCATGTGCAGCGCCGAATGGATGACGAAGCCTGCCGGGTTGGTGATGAACGGGGTCGGCTCGACCGGGTTGCCGTTCACGTCGACCTTGACCAGGGACGACGCGGTCACCTCCTCGAACATCAGATTGTACGGGTTCAGCAGGAAATGATGGTCCGGCCCCGGCACGCGCGCCGACAAATGGGTGAAGACGAGATCGTCCCAGCCGAAATGGGCGACCATCCGATAGGCGGCGGCGAGGTCGACGCGGACCTTCCACTCCTCCGCGCTGACCCGCCCTTCCAGCGACGGAACTTCGACCGAGGCGAGCGGGCTCAGTTGCTCCATCCCGCGGTTGATGGCGTCGACCCGTCCCATGTCCGTCTCCTCGTCTGTCAGCCCGCCACCCGGTCGGGATGGGCGGCGGCGAAGGCGTCCAGCCGGTTCGCCTCCTCATCCACCCGCACCAACAGCGGATAATCGTCAAGCGGCACGTCGAAGCGCCGCGCATTGTACATCTGCGGCACCAGGCAGACATCCGCCAGAGTCGGCTCGTTGCCGAACAGGAAGCGGCCGGCACGCGGCGCAGCGAGAGCCTCGAGCGCGGCGAAGCCCTCGGCGATCCAGTGCCGGTACCAGTCGTTGCGGACCGGCTCGTCGTGATCCAGCTCGTTCTTGAGATAGTTGAGGACGCGAAGATTGTTGAGCGGGTGGATGTCGCAGGCGATGAGCAGGGCCATCGCGCGGACATGGGCCTGGTCGGCGGGATCGGCGGGAAGCAGCCGCGGCTCCGGCCGAACCGCCTCGAGATAGGCGATGATCGCCAGGCTCTGGGTCAGCTTGTGCCCGTCCATCTCGAGCATCGGCACGAAGCCTTGCGGGTTGCGCGCCTTGTATTCGTCCGAGCGCTGGTCGCCGGCGCGAAGGTCGGCGCTGACGCTGTCATGCTCGACGCCCTTCAGCCGAAGCGCGATCCGAACGCGGTAGGACGCCGACGAACGGAAATAATCGTGGAGCAGCGGCCGGAACATGCCGGCTGCTTAGCGCCGTCAGTGGCGGAAAGAAACGCTCCCCTCCCGAAGGAGAGGAGCGTGGACGATCAATAGCTCAGGCCGTACCAGCCGTGGACTCGCTCGCCATAGGCGGTGTCGAAGCGCGGTTCGCTGCCGCGGTCGAAGCTCGGGGCGCGCTCGAGGTCGCGGTGGGTCATCTCGACCCGATAGCCGCCGATTCGCGTGTCGTATTTCAACAGCTTCCAGGGCAGCGGGTAATAGCGCGTGCCCATGCCGAGGAAGCCGCCATAGCTCATCACGGCATATTCGACCTTGCCCGAATATTTATCGACCATGAAATTGTAGACGCTTCCGAGCCGATCGCCGTCGAGCCCGTAGACCGCAGTGCCCTCGACCTTGTTGGAGGCGATCAGCCGGTCGGTCTCGTCGATCGGCAGACCCCTGCGACGGTCGTCGGGGCCGTAGCGCTCGCGCTCGTCGTCCCACGGGCGGTGGCGGCCATGTTCATCACCGCGGCGCGAGCGGCTGCGGTCCTCGTCGTGCGACCAAGCGCGGCTTCGCCCCTGCTCGCGCCGGCGGTCCTCGTGGGGGTCCCACAGATCGCCCCAACCGCCGCGGTCGCGTTCGAGCTGGTCGTCGCGGTCGCGCCAGTTCGATCCGAACATCGAGCGGCTGTCGCGGCCGCGCCCATAATCGTCGCTCCGGCTGCGCCCGTAGCTGCGGTTGCGGTCGATATCCTCGGTCCAGCCGCTGCCGCCCCTGTCGTCGTCGCGATAGCGTCTGTCAGCCATCATCCTGCTCCTTCGTCACTCGTAGAATGGATAACGAGCGGGCGGCATCGCGCCGCCCGCCCATCCTCGCTCAGCGCGACCGCGAACGGCTGCCGCGCGTGCCGGCGCCGGCGGTCGCCGTCTCGGCCGTGCCGCCGCTGCTTCCAGTGCTGGAGGTGGCCGCCGAGGCGTTGCCGGCGCCCGCGGTCGTCGAACCCGCGTTGCTGCCGGTCGCGCTCTGGGTGCTGGTTCCGCTGGTGCTCGATCCCATCGAGTGGGTACCGACCGAGCCGCTGCTTCCCGAACCGGACATGCCCGAACCCGACATGCTCGAGCCGGACTGGCCGCCCATCTGGCCGGTCTGCCCCGACTGGCCGCTCATCTGGCCGCCCTGGCTGCTCTGTCCCGAGCGCGACTGACGGAAGCTCGAAAAGTCTTGCTCGAACTGCTGCTGCCGGTGGCGGCAATATTCGTCATATTCGCGGTCGAGCTGGGCGATCTGCTGGTCGCGCCAGCGGCGGTAGTTCTCGTCATGGGGCGTGCTTCCGCGGCTGCCTTCGCCGAAGCCGCGTTCGGCCGAGCCCATGATCTGGCCCGACCCGCCGAACCTCAGACCGCCATAACCTTCGCCGGACGAGCCGCTGGAGCCGTAGCTCTGGCCGGATTGCCCGGCCGACGACTGGCCGGAGCTGCGCTCGTAGCCGCCGAAGCCGCCTTCGCCATAGCCGCCGCCGCCATAGCTGCTGCGGCCGTGATCCTGGGTCTGGCCGCCTTGCGAGCGATAGCTGGACATGTCGCTGCGGCCGTAACCGCTACTGCTCTGGCCGAAGCTGCCGCGGCCGAAGTCGCCGCCGCCGGAGCCGCCCTGCCCGTACGAGCTCTGCCCAAAGCTGCTGCTCTGGCCGTAGCTGCTGCGGCCGACGCCGCGATGATCGTCGCGGTGCGACATCGGGCGGCCGGTCCACTGGTCGTCATGGCTGCGCCAGTCGCCGCCGCCGGTGCCATGCTCCTGTTCGTAGCGGCGCGCGTCCATCTCGCGGCGGCGCTCCGCTTCCTCGTCGCCGAACCAGGAGCGGACCTCGTCGCCGGCGCGCTCGAAGAAGCCGCGGTCGTCGCTGCCGCCGCGGCCATGCTCGCGGTCGCGATCCCAGCCGCGGCTGCGGTCGTCGTCGCGGCCCCAGCGGCCGTGCTCGCGGCTGCGCCAGCGGTCGTTGTCGTCGTCGGAGAAAATCGAGCTGCGCGAGCGCTCGTTACCGTATCGATAGTCGGCCATCATGTGCCTCCTCATGGACTTGCGGGGGTGCAAGAAACTGCTCTGGATCAACGGTTGAGCGGTGCCGGCCGTTCCGATTCCACGGAGAGGAGACGGCGGCGGAACGGCTGTGCCGTGCCCACCGCCCGACCAAAGGTTCAGGGGCCGAAATCGGCGCCCTGCTGACGCTCGGCGCGTTCGCGCCGCGCACGCTGGAGAGCCTCGCCGCTCTCGCCCGGAGCCCTCAGGCCCAAGCCCTCGGCGACCGCGGCGTCCCAGCCATAGGCATCCGGAGTGAACATCACCTGGCCGTTGTCGAGATAGGCTGTGTGGTAGAGTAACCGCACCGGAATGCGCCGTTCCAGGTTGATGAAGGTCGGCTCGACCTCCGCTCCGGGCTGGCGGTTGTTGCCGCGCTGGGCGCGCTCGAACTGGTCGAGCTTGCCCTCGTGCTGGGCGAGCAGGCGAGCGAACCCGAGCGCGTCCTGCACCCGCACGCAGCCGTGGCTGAGATGGCGGTCATCCCGCCCGAACATCTGCTTGGCCGGAGTGTCGTGGAGATAGATTGCGTGGTCGTTCTCCATGTCGAATTTGACGAGGCCGAGCGCGTTCTGCGGCCCCGGCTGCTGCACCAGCCGTCCGTTCTCGCGCTCTATGTTGCGCCGCGCGAGCTGGCCGGCGCTCAGGCTGGCGAGCTCGTCACGCTCGATCGATTCCGGCACCGTCCAGGTCGGATTGGCGACCAGGCGGAAGATGGGCGACCCCAATTGCGGAGTTTCCCAGCCCGGCTCGCCGACCACCACCACGCGCCGATCGGCGAGATTGCCGTCGCGGAAGTAGCGCAGGAAGGCGGCGGCGGTGTTGACGTCGATGCGCGTGTTCGGGGGCTGCCTTTCCAGCCAACGCCGCCGCTCCATGTTGACCGCGAGGATGATGGCCCGCTCGTCTGCGGGCAGCTCGTTCGCCTGCGCGGGCCGCTCGTCGTCCTTCTCCTTGCCCTCGGCCTGCACATTGGCTCCCGCTTGGGCATTGCCCTGAACGTTCTGCTGGGCCGCACCCGCCTGCGGCTGCGGCTGCTGCTGCTGCTGCTGCGCCTGGAGGAGCTGGACGTAGGCGGCGGACAGGGCGCGATATTCCTCGTCCTGCGGCGCCTGCGCCTCGATCCACTGGCCGACATTGTTGGCGCCCACCGCTTCGGCAAGGCCGCGTACGATATCGACCTGGTTACGCGGCACCTCATAGACCGCAGTCAGCCGCCTGGGATCGGTCGCGCCATGGGCAAGCGTTCCGGCATAAGAAAGCGCGGCCTTGGTCAGAGCGACCTCGCGTTCCACCGGGGATCCCGCCGCCTCGACCTCGCGAAGCAGGGATTCGGGGTTGAGGCCGTGGCGGACGGCACCTCGGATCGTCTCGACGAGCTGATCGCCCCGCTCCTGGTCCCACGCCGCCTGCCACTGCCGCGCCTCGTAGAAGCGGCGGACTTCGGCGTCCTGCGCGGCGCCCTGCAACGCTTCGGCGGTGACTCCGGCTGGCGCGGCGCCGTCGCCACCGCTTACGAGATTGCACCCGCCGGTCGCCACCGCCATTGCCGCGGCGGCGGCCAGCCAGCTTTTGTTGAGACGCACAAACCACTCCGCTGATTGATAAACTTTGCCTGCGGAACGTACCGGGGCACGATTTGGCTCCGCGTTAACCATCGCGCTTCAGCAATGCCTAACAGGCGGCACGGCATGACCGCCCGGAAACCGGCGGAGAACATAATGTACAAGGGTCAGCTGGCGGTGCTGCCGGCAGCGGAAGGGCGCCGCACCGAGCGGCGCATGGTCAACCTCGCGGCGAGCCTTCGCGAGCCCGGCGCGGCGGTGGCCGATGCCGAGGTGCGCAACCTTTCGACGGAAGGCTTCATGGCCGAATGCGACATGCCTCTCGAGGCGGGCCAATCTCTCTTCCTGAAGCTGCCGGGCGTTGAAGCGCTCAGCTGCACGGTGGTGTGGGTCGACAGCGGCAAGGCGGGCTTCGAGTTCACCACGCCCCTTCACCAGGCGACGCTCGACCAGCTCACCACGGCCACGCGCAAGGCGCCGCCGCGCAATCACTTCGGCCCGCGCCGTTAGGCCGAATTCACGCCGGCCTTCGCCCCATCGACCTTCTCGCTGGGAAGCGGCGGAGGCGGGGGCTCGATGGGAACTCCGCGCAGCAGCGGCAGCACCGCGGCAAGGATGATCGCGGCCAGAGCGGCGATCAGAAGGATCGAACGGAGACGACGAGTCATCGGGCCGCGGGTCATGCCCCCCGGCGCCTTGCACCTGTCTGAACGGACTAGGTCACCCGTCCGTGCCACGGCCCGGTGATGGCGAGCGTCCGGCCGGGGCTGTAGACGTTGAGGAACAGGGTCGATCCGTCCGCCGAGAAGCAGGCGCCGGCCAGTTCGGTCTGCAGATGGAGAAGGGCCAGCGGATAGACGTCGCCCTGCGGCGTGATCCCACGCAGATGGTTGCGGGTCACGTCAGTATATTGGTCCTCGCAAACGATCAGGTGCCCGTTCGGCGCCACGGTGACGTTGTCGCCATAGTTGAGCATGTCCGGCCGCGTTGATTCCACGAAGTTCTGGAGACGGCCGGGCTCGCGCGCCTCGCCGGACTGCCCTTCGAAGCGCGACGGACGATAACGCATGATCTGGCCGAGCTTCCTCGCTCCGCCCGACGTGCAGGCGAAATAGAGTTCGCGGTCGCCGAACCAGATGCCCTCGCCGCGTGCGAACAGCACCGCGCCGCGAGCTGCGCCGCGCTCGCGTAGATCGTCGCCGTCGGGCGAGTCGACATGGTCGAGGTCGATCCAGCGCACGGCGCGCCAGCTGCCCGGCGGAAAATCCGCCGAGTCCCAGTTGCGGGTGTCGCGCCCGTCCGAATCTCCCGTGAAAGCGAGCGCCTGAAGCCGGCCGCCGCGCGCGAGCTGACCTCGAACATCGGGCAGGAAGCGGTAGAGAAGCCCGTCGCCGCGGTCCTCGGTTAGATAGACGATGCCGGTCTCCGGATCGACGGTAGCGGCTTCGTGATTGAAGCGGCCGAGTCCGGTGAGCGGAACCGGGTCGGCAAGGCCGCGACCGCGCGCCGGAACTTCGAACGCCCAGCCGTGGTCTCGCGACAGCCCGCCCGTGCCGGCGCGGCTGACATCCTCCTCGCAGGACAGCCAACTACCCCAGGGCGTGATCCCGCCAGCGCAGTTTCGGATCGTCCCGACGAGGCTGAGATGCTGCGATTCCACCTGGCCGGTGCGGTGGTTGTAGACCAGCGTGGAGGTGCCGCCGGGGAGCGGACCGGCGCCACTCGCGTCGAAGGCACGAATGCCGGACGGAGACGCGTTGCCGAACGGGCCCTCATTGCCATGGCTCGCCCGAAGCTCATGATTGCGCACGAGGATCGTCCGTTGCGCGTCCAGCGCGAAGGCGCCCATTCCGTCGAAGCGGTTCGGAACGACGAAGCCGTCGTCCATTCGGTCGCCGCGGCTCGAGATGATGCGATAGGAGAAACCGCTCGGAAGATCGAGGAGCCCGGCGGGATCCGGGATCAGCGGGCCATGCCCGGGCGCCGCGACGGCCGGAGCGCGCAGCGGCCGCTGCGCGCACGCCGCGAGTCCGGAAAAGGCCAGGGATGTGAGGCCGAGGCTGAAGCTGCGCCGGCTCAACTGGAGCCGCTGGTTGTTGGACATACCGTGGTCCTAGGCGCGCACCGCGTCAGTTTGATGTCGCGGAAAGGATGGTGCCGTTGAAGGGACTCGAACCCCCGACCCACGCATTACGAATGCGTTGCTCTACCAGCTGAGCTACAACGGCGCCGGTGCGGCGGGGCCTTACCAGCGGCCCCGCGCGGACACAAGCGGCCAAGCTTTTCCACGGACTTAACCATATCTCAACCACGTCCGGTGCACCTACGCAGGCTGGAACGCTGTGGGACGAACGGCAGCATGGACAGCTTGCGCGGGTTTGACGAGGACAGTGGCTGGTCGCCGCATGGCGACGACGAGCCGGCCATCGAGCGCCCGCCTTCGATCGGCTTCGACGAGCGCCGCATGCATGTGCGCGCCTACAATCATTGGGTGTCGCTGCTCGACGGCCGTCCCTATCCCTCGATCGAGGACTTGAAGCCCGAGAAGATCGGCGACTTCGGGCCGCACAGCGTTCTTCTCGACTTCACCGACGACCGGGACGATCCGGTCATCGCCTTCCTCGGCACCGACCTCAAGGCCGAGTGCGGGATCGACTTCGCCCGCCAACGGATCAGCGAGGTGCCGGCGCGCTCTTTGCTGTCGCGCCTCACCGACCACTATATGCAGATCATCGCGAACCACGCGCCGATCGGCTTCGAGGCGGAGTTCCTGAGCCACCGTGGCATCAACACGCTCTATCGCGGGATCCTCATGCCGCTGTCGTCCAACGGCGACGAGATCGACTTCATCTACGGCGTGATCAACTGGAAGGACCTGGCAGACAACGGCACCGCCAACGGTCTTGCCAGCGCCATCGACCGCGCCATCGCCAAGGTCCCTGAGCGGGGCGACCTGCCGGTCTGGGCCGACGGCCCCAATGCCGAGCATGACGATCTTGCCGAGATCGCGGAGCAGCGGGACGGCTCGACGCTGAGCCTGTGGCCCGACAGCGACCGCGACGACGAGCTCGGCGAACTGCCCGACGATGCGGCGCTCGCCGACCGCCTCGGCCATGCCCGCGCGGGCGCCGAATATGCGCGCTCCGCGGATCATCGCAGCCGCACCGCGCTCTACCGCGCGCTTGGCCTTGCTTATGATTTCTCCCTCGCCGCCGACGCTGCTCCGGACGAATATGCCGAGCTTCTCGACGATGCAGGGCTGAAGGCGCAGCAGCGGGCCCCGATGACCCCGCTGATCAAGCTTATCTTCGGGAGCGACTACGACAAGACGCGGGTCACCGAGTTCGCCGCCGCTCTGTCCTGGGCGCGCCGCTCGGAAATCGAGATCGGCGGCTTCGCTCAGGTGCTCGAGCGCTTCGACGGCGGCCTTAAAGGGATCGTCGCTGCCGAGCGCGCCGCGCGCCGGCCTGAGCCGAAACCCGACCGGGCCGCCGAGCGCCGCGCCCGCCTGCAGGCCGCGCCTGTGCTCGCTCTCGTCGACGGCATCGACGCCGGCGGCGCCGAGGCGGGCGAGATCGTCCTGCTCGTCGCCCGCAAGGAGAGCGACGGCAGCCTTGCCGTGCTCGCCCCGGCACTTCGCGACTCCAGGCTGGTCGACAGCGCGATCGCCCGCGCTTCCGACTGACACGCTCAATTCAGGCCAGCCTTGAAGCGCCCGCTCGGGCAGGTCTATAGCCGCCGCGAACGGACAGACGCCCTGTGCGTCCCAGCGAATTTCGGGAGCGGCCCATATGAACGCGGACAGCATGGGGGCGGACATCACCGCTCGCCAGCGCCTCCTTACCTCCCTCGGCAAAGCCTTGTGCGACAACGCCCTGCCCGGCGAGATCGAAGGGTTCGGCGAGACCGATTGCCGCGAAGCGGCGGAGTTCGTCGCGACGTGCGCGGCGCGCCGGCCGAAATGCGTGCCGCTGGTCAGCATCGAATCGTCGGGCGGCGCCATCGGCCACCGCCGCATGCGCATCTGCATCGCCAATGACGACATGCCGTTCCTGGTCGATTCGACCGCCGCCGCGATCACCGCGCGCGGACTGCTGATCCACCGCCTGCTCCACCCCGTCATCAACGTCGTGCGGGACGAGGATGGCTGCCTCGTCGCTGCCGGCGGCTCGGCGGGCGACTCCACCATTCGCGAATCGATCATCTACATGGAGGTCGACCGCGCCGACGCGCGCATCCGCCGCGAGCTCACCCTGGAGCTTCACAAGGTTCTCGCCGACGTGCGCTCCGCGGTGACCGACTGGCGCGCGATGCAGCAGCAGATGCGTGCCGACGCTGCGCTCGCCGAGGATCCGGAAGGCCGCGATCTGCTCGAATGGTTCGCCGGCGGCGCCATGACCCTGCTCGGCTATCAGGTCGAGCGACCGGGCCAGCCCTCATCGGGGGGCCTGGGAATTTTCCGGGCCCCGACTCCGCCTGACGACGAGGGCGGCTGCGAAAGCGCCATCGCCTATTTCAGGAAGGGCGGCCAGGTGCCGCTCGTCGCCAAGGCCGAGCGCAAGTCGAACGTCCACCGTCACGTCCCGCTCGATCTGATCGCGGTGCCGATCGTCGAGAAGGGGGAGATCGCGGCGATCGGGGTCCATGCCGGCCTGTGGACCAGCAAGGCATTGAAGGCGCCGGTCGAGAACGTGCCGGTGCTTCGCCGGCGCCTGAAGGAGCTCGAGGAATCGTTCGGCTTCGACCCCAAGGGCCATAGCGGCAAGGCCATCCGCCACGCGATCAGCTCGCTTCCCCACGATCTTCTCGTCAATCTCGACAGTGGCTCGGTGAAGTCGCTCGTCGCGACGGCGATGTCGCTCGCCGACCGGCCGCGGCCGACCCTCCTGCTCGTCCGCTCGACGCTCAAGGGCCACCTCTTCGCCTTCGTATGGCTGCCGCGCGACGAGCTCACCACGCGCCGGCGAATCCAGATCGGCGAGATGATCGAGCAGGCCGCCAAGGGCACGATGACCAGCTGGTCGGTCGATCTCGGCGACGGCGACCTGGCGTCGGTCCGCTACACCCTGATCGTCGATCCCAAGCGCCCGACCCCGGATTCGACCAAGCTTGACCAGCAGCTCGACGAAATGGTGCGCGGCTGGGAGCCGAGCCTTGAGGAGGCGCTCGGCGCGCTCGTCGGACCGCGCCGAGCGGCGACTCTGACCATGAGCCGGGCGCAGTATTTTCCGCCGGCCTACCGGTCGCGCTACCCGATCGACGACGCCGCCCAGGACGTCGTGCGCCTGGAAGCCCTTGAGAATTCCCAGGACCGCTCCGTGCGCCTCTACAGGCTGCCGGTCGATCCCGAGAACCAGCTCCGCCTCAAGATCTACCGTGCCGGCGGTCTCGTCGTCCTCTCGGACGTCGTACCGGTGCTCGAGAATTTCGGCTTCCACGTCCTCAAGGAGACTCCCACCCGGCTTGAGGACCAGGGCAGCAGCCACATCCACGAGTTCGCGGTCGTCACGGCCGACGGCGCCTCCGCCGCGCCGATCCTCGAGCGCGCCGAGGTCATCGAAGAGGTCGTCGCATCGGTCCTCGAAGGCGCGTCCGAGAATGACGTCTTCAACCAGCTGATCGTCGCCGCCGGGCTCGAGCCGCGCGCGGTCATCCTGCTTCGCGCCTGGTTCCGTTACCTGCGCCAGACCGGCCTTTCCTACTCGATGACCACGGTCGTCGAGGCTTTGCGCCGGGCGCCGGTCGTCACCCATGGCCTCGTCGCCTTGTTCGATGCCATGCACGATCCCGCTCTCGGCGAGGATCGCGAAAGGGCGATCGCTTTGGCCAACCGCAAGATCGAGAAGGGCCTCGCCGAGGTCGCCGCGATTGACGAGGACCGGATCCTGCGCCTGATCCGCGGCGTGGTGGCCGCGACCCTTCGCACCAACGCGTTCTCGCCGGCGGCGGAGGAAGCGCTCGCCTTCAAGCTCGATTCCTCGCAGGTGCCGGGCCTTCCGGCGCCGGTGCCGTGGCGCGAGATCTGGGTCTATTCGCCGCGCGTGGAGGGCATCCACCTGCGCGGGGGCCCGGTCGCCCGCGGCGGCCTTCGCTGGTCCGACCGCCGCGACGACTTCCGAACCGAGATCCTCGGCCTGATGAAGGCGCAGCTCGTGAAGAACGCCGTCATCGTTCCGACCGGCGCGAAGGGCGGCTTCTACGCAAAGCAACTGCCCCCGCCGTCGAACCGCGACGCCTGGCTCGCGGAGGGGACTGAGAGCTACCGGATCTTCATCCGCTCGCTTCTGTCCGTCACCGACAACATCGTCGAGGACAAGGTCGTCCACCCGCCGAAGGTCGTGATCCGCGACGGCGAGGACCCTTATTTCGTCGTCGCGGCCGACAAGGGCACCGCGACCTTCTCCGACGTCGCCAACGCCATCTCCGCCGAGCGCGGCTTCTGGCTCGGCGATGCGTTCGCGAGCGGCGGCTCCAACGGCTACGACCACAAGGCGATGGGCATCACCGCGCGCGGTGCCTGGGTCTCGGTCCAGCGCCACTTCCGCGAAATGGGCATCGACGTTCAGAAGGAGCCGATCCGGGTCGCCGGCGTCGGCGACATGTCCGGCGACGTGTTCGGCAACGGCATGCTCCTGTCGAAGGCGATCAAGCTCGTCGCGGCGTTCGACCACCGCCACATCTTCCTCGACCCCGATCCTGATCCCGCGAAGAGCTGGAAGGAACGCGACCGGCTGTTCAACCTGCCGCGCTCCAGCTGGGCCGATTACAGCGAGAAGCTCATTTCGAAGGGCGGCGGCATCTTCCCGCGCAGCCAGAAATCGATCCCGCTCTCGCCCGAAGTGCGCGCAATGCTCGGCCTCGAAGTCGAAGAGATCGAACCCACCGCGCTTATCCAGGCGATCCTGCGCTCCAGCGTCGACCTCCTCTGGTTCGGCGGTATCGGCACCTACATCAAGGCGTCGACTCAGAGCCATGCCGACGCGGGCGATCCGGGCAACGATCCCGTCCGGGTCAATGCAGACGAGCTGCGCGCCAAGGCTATCGGCGAGGGCGCCAATCTCGGCGTCACCCAGGCCGCCCGCATCGAGTTCAGCCAACATGGCGGCCGGATCAACACCGACTTCATCGACAATTCGGCCGGCGTCGACTGCTCGGACAACGAGGTCAACATCAAGATCCCGCTCAACCGCGAGATGCAGGAAGGTCGCCTCAGCCTCGAGGACCGCAACGCCGTCCTCGCCGAGATGACCGACGACGTCGCTGCGATCGTGCTGGAGGATAACCGCCTTCAGACCCTGGCGCTGTCCATCGCCGAGCAGGGCGGCGCCGAGGCGCTGCCGTCGCAGGTCCGTGCGATCGAGCTTCTCGAGGAGGCCGGCCGGCTCAACCGGGCGGTTGAGGGGCTGGAAGGCAATGAGGAGCTTCTGCGCCGCGCCCAGGAGGGCCGCGGGCTGACCCGGCCGGAGCTGGCGGTGCTTCTGTCGAGCTCGAAGATGGCGCTCCAGGACGCGATCGAGAAGACCAATATCGCCAACGACCCGACCATGGCGCCGGAGCTTGCCGGCGCCTTCCCCGGGCTGATGCGCGAGCGGTTCGGCGACGCGATCCAGCACCATCGCCTGCGCTGCGAGATCATCGCTACCAAGGTCGCCAACCGCTTCGTCAACCGGCTCGGGATCACCGCATCCTTCGCCCTGACCGAGGAGGAAGGGGCGTCCTTCGGCCAGGCCGCGGCGGCGTTCATCGCGGCCGAGCGGCTGTTCCGCATGGATTCCCTGTGGGCCGATCTCGACACGGCCGATATCCCGGAACAGGTCCGCCTGCGGCTGTTTGCGGAGGCTTCGCGCGGTCTGCAGATGCAGATCGCCGACATCCTTCGTTGCACCTCGCCGAGCCTGATGCCCGGGGAGATCGTCACGCTGCTGCAGCCGGGCCTCAGCAAGCTCGACGCGGCGCTTCAGGACCTGCTTCGGCCCGAGCCGCGCGCCGACGCGGCCGGCGTCCGTGCGCGCCTCGTCGCGCTCGGCGGGCCTGAGGACCTCGTCGACCGCATCGTGCGGCTCCAGGAGCTCAACGGCGCGATCGGTCTCGCCAATCTCGGCCAGCGCATCGGCGTCGACGAGATCGCCCTCACCAAGGCCTATACCAAGCTCGGCGAGGCGCTCGGCCTCGACTGGGCCCAAAATGCGGCGAACCATTTCCGCGGGGGCGACCAGTGGGAGCGGCTGCTCACCGCAGGCCTCGCCCGCGACTTCGAAGAGCTTCGCCTCAGCTTCCTCGAGCGCCGCGCCAAGGCCGGCAAGGACCCGCGCACTGAGGTCGAGAAATGGGTCGTCGATCAGGGCGCGCGGATCGACCAGTTCCGCCGCACCGTCGAGCGCGCCCGCACGGCCTCCGTCACCACCGCCCCCATGCTCGCTCAGATCGCCACCCAGGCGCGGGTGCTATTGGCGCGGTGATCATGTCCTCCCCGCGATTTCGCGGGAAGGGGGACCGCCGAAGGCGGTGGAGGGGCGCGAGCGAAGCGAGCGTCTTGCCGTGAGGAACCGCCTGCGGCGGCCCCTCCACCATGCTGCGCATGGTCCCCCTTTCCGGCAAAAGCCGGGGAGGATAATCAGGCGCTCTGGATGTAGTTGAGCATCTGGGCCGCCTCCTGCTCGATCTTGTCGAGGCGGTATTTGACGAGGTCGCCGATCGACACGATTCCGACCAGCTTCTTGCCCTCGACCACAGGCAAGTGGCGGATCCGGCGGCTGGTCATCAGCGACAGGGCCGAAAGCGCGGTCGTCTCGGGATCGACGGTGATCGCCGGCGACGTCATGATCTTGCTGACAGGCCAGTCGAGGATCGCCGCGCCGTCCCGCGCCAGGCAATAGATGACGTCGCGCTCCGACATCACGCCGACGACACGGTCATTCTCCATGACCGGAACCGCGCCGATCTTGCGCTGCGACAGCAGGCTCACCGCGTCGCGTACCGGCATGTCAGGGGCGCCGGTGATGATCTCACCTGTGCGGGTTTCGAGGATCGCGGCGACCGTCATTTACCTGCTCCTGTGCATTCGCGTGCCATTCGACTCGTGCTTGATCCTTCCACGCCCTGCGCCCAATTGAAAGCCATGCCACCTCGCGATCCCGTTCACCGGCGGCGGCGCCACGACGAGGATGCCACTTTCGGAGAATGGAATGACGACCGAACTGACTGCTGAAGCCCGCGCCTCGAAGGAGGGCGGTAAGCCCGAGCGCGAGCCCATCCTGCGGGTCGTGCCGCGGCCGGGCGACATCAATTCGAACGGCCACATCTTCGGCGGCTGGGTGTTGTCGCAGATGGACATCGCCGCAGGTATCGTCGCGGCGCGCGAGGCGGACGGGGCCGTCGCGACCGTCGCAATCCAGGCGATGGAGTTCATCGCCCCGATCCTCCTTCATGACGTGATCTCGGTTTACGCCTGGGTGGAGAGGATCGGCCGAACCTCAATTTCGATCCGGATCGAGGTCGTCGCGATGCGCGATCGAGGCCGCCAGGCCGTGAAGGTCACCGAGGGCCTGTTCACCTTCGTCGCCCTTGACGAAGAGCATCGCCCCCGGCCGGTCAAGCGCGCCTAGTCCGCTTCATCCACTTCGTAGATTCGATATCGGAAGGTCGCTCGGCCATTCGCCGGCACGGTGGTCGTCCACAGCGGCCGGCCGTCGCGGCGCTGGCGCGGCGCCGTGCGCGGGTCGAAGCGCTCGTCATCGTCGAGCGCGAACTCGGCTTCGTAGCGCACCGGCCGCGCCTGGTCGTTGGTGACGGTGAGGATGTAGTTGGCCCAGTTTTCGCCGACCTCGCCCTCTCTGACGGTCACGCGGACGCCGCTGGACTCGCCGAGCTGGATCTCGACATCGTCGCCGATGGCGCGGTCGGCGACGCTGCCCTGCCCGATGAGGAGACGGCGGCCGGCGGCGCGCGTGAACAGCGAAACGCCGCCGGCTGGCAGGGTCACGCCGAGCCCCTCGGCCGTGCGATTGCGGGTGACGAGGTAGCGGGTCGTCGGCAGAGACTCGTCGACCGAAGACGGGTCGAGCCGCGAGCGAAACACCGTCTGAACCGCCACCCGCGGCTGGACGAGCAAGGCAACCTGCTTCTGGCTGTTGGCGGCGACTGTCACCGGCTCGGGCAACCGGAAGAGCTTGAGGTCGCCAAGCTCCTCGGGGCGGACGATACGCGAGCCAGTGACGGTGATGTTGTCATATTCTTCAGCCGACACCGCGGCCATCGGAGACGGCGCCATCAACGGCGGCGCGGGGCCGCGGCCATAGGCGCGGGGATCCTCCTCCGTGTCGATGTCGCTCGTGCTCGCGGCCGGCCAGCATTGCAGGTTTAGCGGGCTGGCTTCCGGTTCCTGGATCTCAACCTGCTCGCGGTTGAGGCGGCCGGCGACCGCCTGCACGTCGGCGTCGCGGAAGCTGGTTTCGTCAGTGCTCGCCAAAGTCAGCCAGGCGAAGAGCTGCACAGTGCGTCCGTCCGGCGACAGGTCGGCGATGTAATTGGCCTGCCAGTCGAAGCCTTGCGCGAGATAGGACAGCGTGACCGTCGCGGTGATCGGCTGCGCACTTCGCGCCCGCACCGATAGCGTCGGCCGTGACGAGAGGCCCGGCGGCACCTCGGGATAGACGATCGTCTCGCTGAGGCCGGTGCAGCGCAGCGCCTCGAAACCGGCTGCGGTCTGAAGCACGACCGCGCCCTCGGCCCCGCTCCGGATCACCGCCTCCTCCTCGCGCACCTCGCCGGTCGCGCGCGACGTTCGGCGGATGGTGACCCGCCGGCCCAGCGACCGCTCGAGCAGGGTGCCCGGCGAGAGGAGGTAGGCGTCGCGGTTGCGCTCGACGATACCTTCCGGGAAGCCGGTTACGATCGCGCTTTGCGGCACGATTCCGCCCGCCACGCCTTCGAAGCGGATCTCGCTCTCGCCCGCCGGAAGCGTAACCGTGCGGGTCTCGCTGACCAAGGCGAAGCCGCCGAGCCAGTCGAGATCGAGCTCCTGAGCGGGCCCGCGGCTCGGGTTACGGTAGACGGTGACGTCCACGGAGGCCGGAGCGGGCGAGGCCACCACGCTTTGCGCCTCCGCGACTCCCGCGCCCAGCGCGAGCGACGCGAGGACGGCGGCCGGGAGGCGCCAGCGGCGCATCGGCTCAGTAGCGGGTCTGGTAGGTGACGTTGAGGCTGACGGTGCCGTTCGCCGGCACCGGCACGCGCCACACGACCTGGTCGTCCGAGATTCGCTCGTGCGGAAGCGTCTCCTGGATGATCCGCGAATCCGCCCACCAGCGGCCGAGGCCCGACTGGTAGATGCTCACCGTCACCGGCTCCGGCCGCGCATTGTTGACCGTGTAGCGCATCTGCGTCTGCCAATAATCGGTGCGCTGCAAAGTCTCGCGCTCGCCCGTGGTCCGGGTGCCGTCCGGGTTGGTGATGCGGAACCGGTCGGTCAGCCGCCATTGCTCCTCGGTGAGGCGCTGGCGGTTCTCGACCACCGGCTGGACCTTCACGTCGAAGGCCTGGCCGGTGGTGAGGCCGAGCTCGGAGCCCATGGGCGTGTGATCGATCCGGCTCTCGCCGACGAACTGGGGGTTGCCGCGCGCATCGCGCTGATAGACCCGCACAGTCCCGGCCGGCAGCGCGTCGCCCAGCCCCTGGTCGCGCGAGCTCGAGAAGCGGAGCACGGTGTTGACGTTTTGCGGCTCGTCGAACGTCGCGAGCCAGCCGTTGCGATACTCATAGGCACGCTGCGCCTGCGCGCCCGACACGTCGAGGAAACTGACCTGCTTGGTCTGGCGATTGGCGATCGTCGTCCGCTCCGGCAGCGGATACAGGTAGAAATCGCCGATCCGCTCGCGGTCCGCCGTCTCGGTGCCGGCACGGCGGGCGCCGGGCCGAGGCGGCGGCACCGGCCGGCCGTAGCCATATTGGTTGCTGTTCGCGTCGACATTGCCGGCGACCAGAAGCGTGTTGGCGTTGCGATATTCCGTGCCGCTGTTGTTGGTCAGCGTGATCCAGCCCTGGACGTCCATCCGACCGGCGGCCTGGTCGAACAAGGCGACATAATCCGCCTGCCAGGCGAGTCCGTTGGTGAGATAGGTGAGGTTCACCGGGCGAGTGCCGCCGCGGCGGCTGTCGAAGGTGACCGACAGGGTCGGCCGGGCGCGCAAATTTTCCGGCACCTGGTCGAAGATAACCCGGACCGGCAGGCCGTCGTCGCGCAACACCTCGATTCGGTTGCCGATCTGAAGCACGACGCCGCCGTTGACCGCCAGCACCCGCGCCTGCTCGCGCACCTCGGCGCCGGTGGCTGGGTTGGTGCGCACCAGCGTGATCGTCTCGCCGACCGCCTTCTGCATCAGCGCCTGGGGCGAGAGCAGGTCGAAATCGAAATTCTGCTCGATGATCTCGAGCCCGTCGCCGGTCATCGTCACCGTCTGCGGCTGGATTCGCGCGGAAACGTCGGGAAATTCCTGCCGCACCCGGCCCGAGGCGATGTTGAGCTGGCGCACGTCCTGCACGAGGGCGAGGTCGTTATTGTGGATGGTGACGGACACGTCGCCCTGGGCGGAGGCGCCGGGCGGGGGGATCGCATTATCCTGCGCCAAGGCAGGCGCGGCGATGAAGGCGCAGATGGGCAGCAGGCGACGCATGAACAGTCCTCCCCGGCTCGTCGAGCGAACCTGTGCGACGCCGCCGGGAAAAGCAATCCGCGAAGAGACTTAGCCCAAATGCAAGAAACCCGTCCGGCGCGGTCGCGCCGAACGGGTTCCTGTTTTCAAAAGCGCCTCTGCTTAGGCGGCGGCCGGAGCGGCCTCGCCTTCCTCGCCGCGCGGGCGGCGGGTGCGGGGGCGGCGCGGGCGCGGAGCCTCCTCGGCGTCACCCTCGTCACCCGAAGGCGCAGGCGAGATGGCCGGAGGCAGGCTGTCGAGCGCGATCCGGCTCTCGCCTTCCGCCTGCTGCGGCTGGCCCTCCTCGCCGTTGAAATCGCGGCGGCCGCGTCGGCGGCGCTGGCCGTCGCCGAAGCGCGCCTCACCGTTGCGGTCGCCGTCCTCCCGGGAACGGCGGGCGCGCGGCTGGTCGCCGTCGCCCTGCTGCTGCGCAGCCTCGTCGCCGTCGGCCTCGGCCGCGACGGTCTCGTCCTCGCCCTCGTCCTCATCGCCATACTCGTCCTCGCGGGAGCGGCGATGCTCCTCGAAGCGAGCGCGGTTCTCGTTAAGAACGCGGAAGTAATGATCCGCGAACTGCAGATAATATTCGGTCTGGATGCGGTCGCCCTGCATCTGCGAGTCACGCGCCAGCTGCTTGTATTTCTCCAGCAGCTGCGCCGCGTTACCACGCTGGCGGTTGTCCTGGCGATTGCCCGTGTTGGGACCGCTGTTCGGCGCGCGACCGCCGCCGCCACGACCGCGCCTGCGGCCGCCCTGACGATTGTTGATCAAATCAAAATCCTAGCCAAAGGTGGTTATTCTTTCCCTCACCGGCTGGCGGCACCCAGCCGCACACACAAGGCTCAACCGCGATCCTCACGGCCCGGGGCTTAGGGAAGCACCCACAGGGGCCAGAAGCCCGCTTTGCGGCAGGCTCCCTCCTGTCGTAGCCGCGTGCGCCCGCCAAAGGCGCCGTTGCGACGAAGCAATCGGGGTTGAGCGACGGTCGGCTCCACAATACTCGAGCGTTGTGGCTGGCCCCGTCCCTGACCCCCTATCTAGTGACCAGTGGCCGAAAATCCAAGGAAAAAAGCATAACCCTGGTTTAACGGCGCAGGACCAGACAGCGGGTCACACCTCTAAGGTCCTTACGTGACGATATGGTGAACGCGGTCGCGGCGAACAATTCGCCGACTGCATCTTCCTGGCCCTGGCCGATTTCGACGCAGGCGACGCCGCCGGGAGCGACCAGCCTCCCGAACTGACCTGCGAGCCGTCGATAGTCGTCGAGACCGTCGGCCCCGGCGAACAGCGCGCCATGCGGCTCCCACTCCACCACGTCGGGATCGAGCGGGGCGTCACACTCGATATAGGGCGGGTTGCACAGGACGAGGTCGAACATCCCGTCTAAGCCCTCCGCCCAGTCGCCGAGCCGCCATTCGGCGCGGTCGGCCATGCCGAGGCGATCGGCATTGCGGCGGGCATAGTCCAGCGCCTGAGCGGACCGGTCGACGCCGAAGCCGCGGGCTCCCGGCCACTGGTCCAGCGCCGCGAGCAGCAAGGTGCCCGGACCGGTGCCGAGGTCGAGCATGGTGGAAGGCGCGCGGCCGCGGAAATGATCGACCGCCGCTTCCATCAATGTCTCGCTGTCGGCGCGCGGGATGAGCACGCCCGGCCCGACCTCAAGCTCAATCGTCCAGAAGCCGGCATGGCCGACGATGTAGGCGACCGGCTCCCGGGCGAGGCGGCGGCGCAGGAAGTTGTCGAACGCGCCCGGAACCGGATCGTCCAGATGGCGAAGCTTCATCTCGCCGGCGCTCACCCCCAGAGCCGCGGCCATCAGAAGCTCGGCATCCTGGCGCGGCTGCCCAGGGACCTCGGCCAGCCGCCGTTCGGCCTCAACGAGGGCCTGGCGAACCTTCACGCATCGAGCGCCGCCAAACGCTCGGCCTCGTCCTGCGCGATCAGCGCGGAGACGACCTCGTCGAGGCCCGGGCCCTCGAGGATCTCGGGCAGGCGGTGCAGCGTCAGGTTGATGCGGTGGTCGGTCACCCGCCCCTGCGGGAAATTATAGGTGCGGATCCGCTCCGAGCGGTCGCCCGAGCCAACCATCGACTTGCGCGCTCCGGCGCGCTCGCTGGCGAGCCGCTCCCGCTCGATCTCGTACAGCCTCGTGCGCAGCACCTTCAAAGCCTTGGCCTTGTTCTTGTGCTGAGACTTCTCGTCCTGCTGGATGACGATGAGGCCGGTGGGGAGGTGGGTGATGCGCACGGCGCTGTCGGTGGTGTTGACCGACTGGCCGCCGGGACCGGAGGCGCGGAACACGTCGATGCGCAGGTCCTTGGCCTCGTCGATCTGGACGTCGACATCCTCGGCCTCGGGCAGGACCGCGACCGTCGCCGCCGAGGTGTGGATGCGCCCGCCGCTCTCGGTCGCCGGGACGCGCTGGACCCGGTGGACGCCGCTCTCGAACTTCAATTTCGCGAACACGCCGGCGCCGGTGATCGAGGCGATCACCTCCTTGTAGCCGCCGACCTCGGACGGGCTCGCCGAGATGATCTCGACCCGCCAGCCCTGCGCCTCGGCGTAGCGCTGGTACATGCGCAGCAAGTCGCCGGCGAACAGGGCCGCCTCGTCGCCGCCGGTCCCTGCGCGGATCTCGAGCATCGCGGCGCGCTCGTCGGCGGAGTCGCGCGGCAGAAGCTTCAGCGCGAGGTTGCGCTCGGCGGCTTCCAGCTTCTGCTCATTTTCGCGCAACTCTTCGGATGCCATTTGGCGAAGCTCGGGATCGCCGTCATGGGTCATCGCCTCGAGCGCTATCGCCTCGGAACGAAGCCGCCGCACCTCCCGCGCCGCCTCGGCGACCGGTTCGATCTCGGCATAGTCCTTGGACAGCTTGACGAAGGCCTGAGCGTCGAGATCGCCCGACGCCATCTGCGCCTGCAATTCGTCGCGCCGCGCCTCGATCTGCGCGATCCGTTCAGCGGGGATTCGAGTCATCCGGTGCGGACCGCCTCGGCGAGCCTGTCGAGGGCGACGTTCTGCTGCTCGCCGGTCTGGAGGTTCTTCACCGCCGCCTCGCCGCGCGCGAGCTCGTCGTCGCCGATGATGATCGCGTAGCGCGCGCCGCTCGCATTGGCCTTCTGCATGCGCCGCTTCATGTTGCCTCGATAGGCCATCTCGCAAGCGACCCCGGCGCGGCGCAGGTCGGCGGCGATTCGCACCGCCGCCGCCTCGGCCGCCTCGCCGAGCGGGACGAGGGCCGCGTCCATGCCGGTGGTGCCGGGCTGCTCGATCAGCATCGACAGGCGCTCGATTCCCGCCGCCCAGCCCACCGCTGGCGTGTGCGGGCCGCCCATGCTCTCGATCAGCCCGTCATAGCGCCCGCCGGCGAGCACCGCGCTCTGAGCGCCGAGATCCTCGGTGACGAACTCGAACGCCGTGTGACGGTAATAATCGAGGCCGCGGACCAGGCGCGGGTCGCGCGTCCACTTGATGCCCGCCGCGTCGAGGCCGGCGGTCACTCGCCCAAAATAGTCGGATGCCTCGGGGGTGAGGAAGTCGTCGACGACCGGCGAGCTGTCGACGATCGGCCAGTCCTGGTGCTCCTTGCTGTCGAGGATCCGCAGCGGATTCTTCTCCAGCCGCGACCGGCTCTCGTCCGACAGGTCGTTCTGCCGCGCGCGGAAATGCTCGACCAGCGCCGCTCGCCAGGCGTCGCGGGTCTCAGGGTCGCCGAGCGTGTTGAGCTTCAGCTCGATGCGCTCGCCGATGCCGAGTTCGTCCAGCAACTGCGCGCCCATCGCGATGATCTCGACGTCGGCGGCGGGCTCGCCCGCTCCGATGATCTCGGCGTCGAGCTGGTGGAACTGGCGGTAACGCCCCTTCTGCGGCCGCTCGTAGCGGAAGGCCGGGCCGTGGGTGGCGATCTTGACGGGTGCAAATTGCTGCCAGCCTTCGGAGAGATAGGCGCGGCAGATGCCGGCGGTGAATTCCGGCCGAAGGGTCAGGCTGTCGCCGACGCGGTCCTCGAAGCTGTACATTTCCTTGGAGACGATGTCCGTCGTCTCGCCGATCGAGCGGGCGAAGACCTGGGTCGCCTCGAACACCGGCATCTCGACTCGGCGGAAGCCATACAGCCTGCGCACCCGTTCGAAGGCCGCGACAACCGTCTGGAATCGATCGGCGTCCTCGCCGAAAATATCCTGCGTTCCGCGGATGCGCTGCGGGCTCTTGCTCATGTCGCGGCCGTTAGCAGATTTGTCGTTTGGCGAAAGGTCGTTGCAGGTTCCATTCCGGCCACGCTGCGCCTATGGGCCGCGCCATGCGCATAGATCTGGTTCCCGTGGGCGACAATCCGCCCGAAAGTGTCAACGTCATCATCGAGGTCCCCTTGGGGGGCGAGCCCGTGAAATATGAGTTCGACAAGGCGTCCGGCGCCCTGTTCGTCGACCGCATCCTTCACACCCCGATGCGTTACCCCGCCAATTACGGCTTCATCCCGCACACGCTCGGCGACGACGGCGATCCCCTGGACTGCCTCGTGGTTGCTCGCTCGCCCTTCGTTCCGGGCTGCGTCGTCCGCGCCCGCCCGATCGCGGTGCTGATCCTCGAGGACGAGGCCGGCGGCGACGAAAAGATCCTCGCCGTGCCGGAGCACAGCACCTTCCCTTATTACGAGAAGGTCGAGGAGGCGGACGACCTGCCCGCGATCGTCCGCCAGCAGATCGAGCATTTCTTCACCCATTACAAAGACCTCGAGCCCGAGAAGTGGGTCCGCGTCGGCCATTGGGCTGGCAAGGAAGAGGCTTGCAGGATCATCATGGATTCGATTGAACGGGCCAAGGCCGCAAAGGCCACGGGCGAGGAGGTCCATACGGTCTGATGTCGACGAGGGGGGGCGCGCTTCCGTTGCTCGCGCTGGCGATTGCCGGCTGCATGCAGAACCGGGAGGCGCCGCCTTCCTCCGCATCGGCAATCGTCCTCGACGCTGCTTCGGCGGAGTCGAGGACTCGGGTGGCGCTCGAGCGGATCGCCGAGCTCAACCCCCGCCTCAACGCGGTCATCGCCGTCGACCCGACCGCTGTTCAGCAGGCCCAGACGCTCGACAGGATCCGGCGCGCTCGCGGCCCGCTGTTCGGCACGCCGGTCTTGATCAAGGACAATATCGAGACTTTGGGACCGCTTCCCACCACGGCCGGCAGCATGGCTCTCGCCAACAATGTCACCGACCGCGATTCGCCGCTGGTTGCGCGCCTGCGGTTCGCCGGCGCGGTCATCGTCGGCAAGGCCAATCTCAGCGAGTGGGCGAACATTCGCGACAATGATTCCATCTCCGGCTGGAGCGCAATCGGCGGCCAGGTGCGCAACCCCTATGCGCTGGACCGCAATCCCTGCGGCTCCAGCTCCGGCAGCGCGGTCGCCGTCGCCTCGGGCATGGTGCCGATGGCGGTCGGCACCGAGACCGACGGCTCGATCACCTGCCCGGCCGCGATCAACGGCATTGTCGGATTCAAACCCACGGTCGGGCTCGTCCCGCGCACCCATATCGTTCCGATCAGCGCCAGCCAGGACACGCCAGGGCCGATGACTCTGACCGTCCGCGACGCAGCCCTGATGCTCGAGGCAATGGCCGGCAGCGATCCCGCCGACCCGGCCACCCCGGAGGCGGATCGCCGCCGCGAGCCTTACGCCGAACGGCTCTCACCCGACTCGCTGCGCGGCCGCCGCATCGGCGTGATGCGCTTCGCCGACGGTTTCGGGACGGACGAACGGTTCGAAGCCGCGCTCGCCCTGCTTCGAGCGAACGGCGCGATCCTCGTCGACATCGAGCAAGGGCCAAACCGCGGCGAGATTGGCCGCAACGAATTCACCGTCCTGCTCAACGAGTTCAAGGCCGGCCTCAACGACTATCTCGCCATGACGCCGGCGACGGTCACCACCCGCACCCTCGCCGACGTCATCGCGTTCAACCGGGCGACGCCGCGTGAACTCGCCTTGTTCGGCCAGGACGTTTTCGAAGCCGCCGAAGCGACTCCCGGCCTCGACAGCGAAGCGTATCGCACCGCGCGCGCCACCAGCCTTCGCCTCGCCGGCGCCGAGGGCATCGACAAGCTTCTGCGCGACCACAATGTCGTGGCTCTCGTAGGCCCAACTATGCCGGCCGCCTGGCCCATCGACGCCGTCCACGGCGACCAGATCAGTGGCGGCGGGGCAGGCAGCCTTGCCGCGGTCGCCGGCTATCCGCATCTCACCGTGCCGATGGGCCTCGTTCGCGGCCTTCCCGTCGGCCTGTCATTCATCGGCCCCAAATGGTCCGACGCCCTGATCCTGTCGCTAGGCTACGCCTACGAGCAGGCCAGCCGCGCCCGCGTCGAACCCCGCTTCCTCAATTCGATCGAGGAATCTCCCGATGTCGCGCCGCTGCTGGAGCCCGCCCGCTAGTCGTCCGACGGCCGGAAGCGGCGGCGCCGCTCCTCAATCTCGTAGCGGTAGCGCGGCTTGATCTGCTGGTTGACGAAGGTGCCGGCCGACGGGGCCGAAATCAGAGCGTCATAGATGCGTCGCGGAACCATGAAATAGCTGTAGCGGTCCCCGCCACTGTACCAGAGGTGGAGGACGCAGGTCTGTGTGTCATAGTCCGCACGATCGAGCGCGCTCGAGTTGAAGGTGTGGCGGAGCCTAGTCATCTCACTGGACGTGGTCGCTGGCACGATTAGGGAACCATCGCATGGTCGAAGTGATCCGCTCTCGCCTTTTCGACGGCATTCCGCACGGCTTTCTCGGCCGGAGCGGCGGCGTGTCGGAGGGCGTGTGCTGGGGGCTCAACGTCGGTCATGGGTCCGGCGACGACCCGGCGTTGATCGCCGAGAACAGGCGACGCGCGGTCGAGGCGGTCGCGCCCGGCGCCCGCCTCGTTACCGTCTATCAGGTCCATTCCCCCGATGCCGTGATCGTGTCCGACCCCTGGCGCGACGACGAGCGGCCGAAGGCGGACGCGCTTGTGACGGATCGGCCGGGGCTGGCCCTCGGAATCCTCACCGCCGACTGTACTCCGGTGCTGCTCGCCGACCGCGAGGCCGGCGTCGTCGGCGCCGCCCATGCCGGCTGGAAAGGCGCGTTCGGCGGCGTGCTCGCGTCCACCGTGGATGCGATGGAGAAGCTGGGGGCGCAGCGGGCGCGGATTGTCGCTGCAGTCGGGCCGACCATCGGCCGCAAGTCCTATGAGGTCGATGCCGACTTCTTCCAGCGCTTCCTCGCCGTGGACGAGGACAACGACCTGTTCTTCAGTGACGGCCGCCCGGGCCATTACCAGTTCGATCTCGAAGGCTACGTCCTCGCCCGGCTTGCCCATGCCGGGGTCAAGCGGATCGAGGCGCTCGGCCTCGACACCTATTCCGATCCCGATCGCTTCTACAGCTACCGCCGCGCCACCCACCGCGGCGAGGCCAGCTACGGCCGCCAGATCTCGATCATCGCCGTCCCGGAGTGATTGCGACGCGGACTTGATCCCGGCTCCGCCTTCCTTTCTTCTGCCCGCAAAAGAGGGGGAGCTTGTGGCGGCACGCATTGGCCTGTGGGGCGGCTTGGCGGTCTTCATTCTGTTGCTGTTGCTGCCCGCGCCGGAGGGGATGCCGCTCCCGGCGTGGCGGACCACGGCGATCGTCGTTCTGATGGCGACCTGGTGGATGACGCAGGCGCTGCCGCTGACCGTCACCGCGCTCGTACCCTTCCTCGCCTTTCCGATGATCGGCGTAATGAACGCGACCGAATCCGCGGCGGCCTACTGGTCGCCGATCCTGTTCCTGGTGCTCGGCGGAGCGATCATCGCGCTGGCTATCGAGCGGACCGGTCTCCACCGCCGATTGGCGCTCGCCATCATCAGCCGCGGCGGCTCGACTCCCGCGGCGATGCTTCTCGCCTTCATGACCGCCACGGCGATGATCAGCCTGATCGTCTCCAACACCGCGACGACCCTGATCATGATGCCAATCGCGATGGCGGTTCTGAAGGCCGCCAAGATTGAGGAGAAGGTGACCGACGGCTTCGCGGGCGCGCTCGCGATGGGCATCGCCTTTGCCGCCACGATCGGCGGGTTCGGCACCATCGTCGGCTCGCCGACCAACGCCATCGCCGTCGGGATCGTCGACCGCATCACCGGCGTCACCATCGACTTCGTGACCTGGGCGATGTTCGGCATCCCCGTCGTGCTGATCTCGATCCCCTTGTGCTGGCTGATCCTGATGAAGGTCCAGAATGTCCGGCCGACCGACTTCGACCCGGAAGCGGCGAAGAGCGGCATCGGCGAGGTCGGCGTTTGGACCACCGCGGAGAAGCGGCTGATCCCGCTCATCGCCGCGGTCGTCGCCTGCTGGATCGCGCTGCCGTTCGTGACTCCGTTGCTGCCGCGCGATTCCCTCAGCGACGGCACCATCGCCATCGTCGGCGCCATGCTGCTGTTCGTCATCCCGGACGGGACCGGCCGAGCGATCATCAACTGGGACGAGGCCAACCGCGCGCCCTGGGGTGTTATCATGATGTTCGGCGGCGGCCTCGCGCTCGCGGCAGGAATCGGCGAATCCGGCCTTGCCCAATGGCTGGGCGTGGCGCTTCAGCCGCTCGGCGGAGTCCATCCGCTGATCATCGCGGCGGTGGTCACCGGAATCGTCATCCTGGTCACGGAATTCGCCTCCAACGTCGCGGCGGCGAGCGGGATCATGCCGGTCGTCGGCGGACTCATCCTGGCGACCGGGGTCGATCCCCTGCTCCTCGCCATCCCTGCCGCCTTCGCCGCGAGCTGGGGCTTCATGCTCCCCGCCGGCACCGGCCCCAATGCCATCGGCTGGGCGACCGGCCATATCGCCCTTCCGCGCATGCTTAAGGCCGGCCTTCTGCTCGACCTTGCCGGAATCCCGATCATGGTCGGCACCGTCTGGGCTGTCGGCAACCTGTTCGGCTAGGCCGCCCACCTGCCGCATCGGGGCTAGCGACCCGGCCGCCGATTGGGCTAGGGAGCCCGCGGGCAAACAGACCTCACCCCCCGGGGCCGCGCGACCTGACGCGGCCGGTGAGCCTGACCTCCGGCAGGCTCGGTCTCCACGCAGCAAATGCGAGTGGCTGAATAGGAGGCAATTACAATGGAAGACGAATCCGACATCACCGGTGCGACCCCGCGGCGGCGCCCGAAGCGCGACGTTCTGGAGATCAACGGCCGCCGGCTGAAGCCGTCGACCCTGATGATGGGCCACGGCTTCGACCCGGCCCTCTCCGAAGGCTCGCTGAAGCCGCCGATCTTCCTCACCTCGACTTTCGTGTTCGAGAACGCAGCGGCCGGCAAGCGCCACTTCGAGGGCGTCACCGGCAAGCGCCCGGGCGGCGCCGAGGGTCTCGTCTATTCGCGCTTCAATGGCCCTAACCAGGAGATCCTCGAGGATCGCCTCAGCGTCTGGGAAGATGCCGAGGACGCGCTCACCTTCTCGAGCGGCATGTCTGCGATCGCCACCCTTCTCCTGGCCTTCGTCCAGCCGGGCGACGTCATCGTCCATTCCGGCCCGCTCTACGCGGCGACCGAGACTCTGATCGGTCGGATCCTCGGCCGCTTCGGCGTGACCTGGCTCGACTTCCCGGCCGGAGCGACCGGAGACGAGATCGCCGCTGTGATCGACCGCGCCAAGCAGCAGGGCCGCCTGTCGCTCATTTACCTCGAAAGCCCGGCCAACCCGACCAACGCGCTGGTCGACGTCGAGGCGGTTCGCGCCGCCCGCGACGCGGCGTTCAGCGGCGACGAGCGGCCGCCGATCGCGATCGACAACACCTTCCTTGGGCCCTTGTGGGCGCAGCCGCTGCGCCAGGGCGCCGACCTGTCAGTCTATTCGCTGACCAAATATGCCGGCGGCCACAGCGACCTCGTCGCGGGCGGAATCACCGGCTCGAAGGGGCTGATCAACCAGATCCGCATGCTCCGCAACACGATCGGCACGATCACCGATCCCAACACCGCCTGGATGCTTCTGCGGTCGCTCGAGACCCTGGAGTTGCGAATGACCCGCGCGGGCGAGAATGCCGCCAAGGTCTGCGCCTTCCTTCGGGACCATCCCAAGGTGGAGAGCGTCGGCTATCTCGGCTTCCTCGAGGATGGCGGCGATGCGCGCCAGGCCGACATCTACCGCCGCCACTGCACCGGCGCCGGCTCGACCTTCTCGCTCTATTTGAAGGGCGGCGAGCGCGAGGCCTTCGCTTTCCTAGACGCGCTGAAGATCGCCCATCTCGCGGTCAGCCTCGGCGGCACCGAGACCCTGGCGAGCGCGCCCGCGGCGATGACCCACCTGTCGGTGCCCGAGGAGCGCAAGCAGGCGCTTGGGATCACCGACAATCTCGTGCGCATCTCGATCGGAGTCGAGGACCCCGACGACCTCGTCGCCGACTTCGACCAGGCGCTCGGCGCGGTTTAGTTCAGTTCCTCCCTGTGAGGCGTAGCCTCGTGGGGAGGGGGACCGCCGCAGGCGGTGGAGGGGTAATCCTCTGCGCCGCCCCTACCCCTCCCCCATCAGCCTGCGGCTGATGGTCCCCCTCCCCGAGCAAGCTCGGGTAGGAACTTACTTCCGCCAATCCAGCACTTCCCAGCCTTCCGTCCGCGCCACGTCGATGAGGCGCTGGTGCGCGTTGGTGGCGAAGGCCTCGTCGGCCCAATGGTGGACGACCGCGTCGGAAACATGGTCGGAATAGAAGCGGATGTGGAGCGCGCCGCGGTCCAGGCCTTCCTGCTCGAGCCAGGCGAGGATCATGTCGTGCTTGGCTGCGCCGTAGCAATTGGCACCGTCGATCCGCGCAAGCACCCTGCCCTTGCGGTCGATCGCCTGCTCGGTGCCGATGACGTCGTCGAAGCCGAGGCGCTGCGCGATCGCCGCGGCGTAGAGCCGGTAGGACGCCGTCGCCATCACCAGCCGCCGCCCCGCTGCCTTGTCGTGCGCGATCCGCTCGCGCGCGCCCGGCAGGATGTTGGCGCGGAGCTGCTCGTCTGCAAAACTCTGGATCACCGGTTCCAGCCGATCAGGCGGCACGTGGCCGATCAGCAGGCGATAGTTGAGCTCCTTCAGCCGCGCCCGGTCGTAGAGCTTCAGCGCGTAGCCGAGGCTGGTCACCGCAACCGCCGGAAGCAGAAGCAGCCGCCACGGCGCCAGCCGCCGCGCGGCATGGAGAAGGAACGGGGTGAAAGTCGCCCGACGGGTCACCGTCTTGTCCATGTCGTAGATGGCGAGCGCGACCTTGGTCATGGCATCGCCGCCAAGCATGACCGCCGCGCCCTGTCTAGCCGCTTGCCGCGAAAGCCGAATTAACGCAGGGTCGCGCCCGAATGAGCGAACTCGCCGAACCAAGCCATGTCGCCGCGGGGGAGCCCAGGGTCCTGAGCTTCTCCGGAAGCATGACGCTCGCCCGTATTCGCAGCATCACCCGCGACGTCGAGGTCCAGCCCGGCGAGCGCCTTGTCGTCGACCTTTCCGACGTTGACCGAATGGACACGGTCGGCGCCTGGTTCATCCATCGGCTGCGCCGCGACCACGAGGTCGAGCTCGTCGGAGCCAGCCAGGAGCAGCTCGACCTTCTCGACACGGTGTCGGCGGCCGCCGACCGCCCGGCCAAGCTTCGTCCCGACGCTCCGCCGCCCTTCGCTCGCGTGGTCGCGATGATCGGCGAGTCGGTGCTCCAGGCGGGGCGCACCCTGCTCGGCCTGCTCGGCTTCTTCGGAGCGCTCCTGATTACCACGGGCGAGATTATCATGCGCCCGCGCAAGCTTCGCTGGCACGCGGTCGTTCAGCGGCTCGAGATCGTAGGAGTCCACGCGCTCGGGATCATCGGCCTGATGAGCTTCCTGGTCGGAATCGTGATCGCCCAGCAGGGCGCGGTCCAGCTCCGCCAGTTCGGCGCGGAATTCTACACGATCAACCTGGTCAGCAGGATCAGCTTCCGCGAGCTGGGCGTGCTGATGACCGCGATCATGGTTGCCGGCCGTTCGGGCAGTGCCTTCGCCGCCCAGCTGGGCTCGATGAAGCTCGCCGAGGAGGTGGACGCTATGCGCACGATCGGCGTGTCGCCGATGGAGGCGCTGGTCTTCCCGCGCGTTCTGGCGACCGTCCTGGCGATGCCGCTGCTCGCTTTCTACGCCTCGATCATGGCGATCTTCGGCGGAATGATGCTCGCCTGGGCGCAGCTCGACATCACGCCCATAACCTTCATCCAGCGGGCCCAGGAGGCGACCCCGGTCAACGACCTCTTCATCTGTCTGATCAAGGCGCCGGTGTTCGGCATCATCATCGCCGTGTCGGGCTGCTTCCAGGGCATGCAGGTCAGGAACAACAATGAGGAAGTCGGCTTCAGGACGACGGCTGCGGTGGTCCAGGCGATCTTCCTGGTGATCGTGCTCGACGCCTTTTTCGCGGTCTTCTTCAGCTCGATCGGGTGGATCTGATCATGGCCGAAGCAGACCTCAGCAAGACGGCCGATCCGGCCGAGGAGCCGGACGGCGACATCGTCATCTGCGTTCGCGACCTCAAAAATTGCTTCGGCGAACAGGTGGTGCACGAAGGGCTCGATCTGGACGTCCGCCGCGGCGAGATCATCGGCGTGGTCGGCGGCTCGGGAACCGGCAAGTCGGTGCTGATGCGCTCGATCATCGGCCTTCAGACGCCGGTCGAGGGCGAGATCAAGGTGTTCGGCACCTCGATGATCGGCAAGGACGAGACCGAGGCGCGCAACATCCGCCGCCGCTGGGGCGTGCTGTTTCAGGCCGCGGCCCTGTTCTCGACGCTCACCGTCGCCGAGAACGTCCAGCTGCCGATCCGCGAATATTTCCCCGGCCTCGACCAGGACATGATGGACGAGATCGCGGCCTACAAGATCGCCATGTCGGGCCTCGCCGAGGACGCCGGCGCCAAATATCCGGCCGAGCTTTCGGGCGGCATGAAGAAGCGTGCCGGGGTTGCCCGGGCGCTGGCGCTCGATCCCGATTTGTTGTTCCTCGACGAGCCGACAGCGGGCCTCGACCCGATCGGCGCTGCGGCGTTCGACGAGCTGATCCTCGACCTTCGCGACGCGCTTCATCTTACCGTCTTTCTGATCACTCATGATCTCGACACTTTGTACGCGATCTGCGACCGAGTGGCGGTGCTCGCGGACAGGAAGGTGATCGCAGTGGGGACGATCGACGAATTGCTCGCGCTGGACCATCCCTGGATTCAGGAATATTTCCGCGGTCCCCGCGGCCGGGCCGTGACCGAGCATGCAGGCGTCAGGAGACCGGGACAGTGAAGCGAGGCAGAGCCGGCTGATGGAAACTCGTTCCAACCAGATCCTGGTCGGCGCCGTCGTGCTCGGCCTCATCCTCGCGATCGTGGTGTTCATGATCTGGCTGAGCCAGCTCTCGGAAGGCGGGCGCAAAAGCTACGACATCTTCTTCCAGCAGTCGGTCGAGGGCCTCAACAAGGGCAGCCGAGTCACCTATTCCGGAGTCCCGGTGGGAGAGGTCGACCTGATTGAGCTCGACCCGCGCAATCCGCAATTTGTGCGGGTGCGGATCACGGTTCGCGACACGACCCCGGTCCTCGCGCCGACGCGCCTCCCCAACGGCCAGTCAGCCAACGACGGCACCACCGCGACTATTTCCGGCATCGGCTTCACCGGCGTGTCGGAGATCCAGCTGACCTTGCCGGATTCCGCGCGTGCTCCGGGCCAACGGGCTTTGCTGACCTGTCCGAATGACGGCGCCAGCCCGGTCTGTCCCTATGGCGTGCCGGTCATCCCGCCGCGGCCGGGCGGTTTCGCTGCGATCCTCAACAGCGCCCCGGAGCTGCTCGAACGCGTGACCTCGCTGACCGAGCGGCTGACCGCGGTCTTCTCCGATCGCAACCAGCAGTCGATCGCTCAGATCCTCGACAATGTGGAGCAGCTAACCGGGTCGCTTGGCGAGCGCGGGCCGGAGATCGCGGCGACCCTGGCCGAGGCGCGCAATACGTTGCGCCAGGCCGGCACGGCGGTCGAGCAGATGGGGCAGCTTGCCGCCTCGACCGACCGGCTGCTCAACCAGGAGGGCCCCGCGCTGACTGCCGACCTCCGCCAGTCGATCCAGTCGGCGTCGGCCTCGCTGCAGGCGCTCGAGGCGGCGGTCAACGACGCCCGGCCCGGCATCCAGACCTTCTCGACGCGGACCCTGCCGGAAGTGGGCGCACTGATCCGCGACCTTCGGGCGACGTCCGAATCGCTTCGCAACGTGTCCGAGCGGCTGGAGCAGCGCGGCGTCGGCGGAATTCTCGGCGGCGAGCGGCTGCCCGACTACAATCCGGATTGAGGTGACGATCATGCGTGGACGGCTTTTTGCAAAAGCGGGCGTGATCGCCGCCCTGGCGCTGTCGCTCGCCGCCTGCTTCGGCGGCGGCAACGTGCCGAGCGAGCTGCTGACCCTGACCCCGAACGATCCGCCCGCCGCCGGCGCGACCCGCTCCGGCGGTCCGGGCGACGGCTTGGCGGTGCTGACCCCGAGCGTGCCGCAGGCGCTCAGCACCACTCGAATCCCGGTCTATGTCAGTCCGACCGTTATCCAATATCTCAAGGACGCGAACTGGGTCGAGCCGCCCAAGGACCTGTTCCGGCGCCTGCTCGCTCAGACCATCTCCGGCCGCACCGGCCGCCTCGTCCTCAATCCGGACCTGTACACCGAGGTGCAGGGACCGACGCTGACCGGACAGCTGCTCCAGTTCGGCTACGACCCGACCCAGGCTGCCGTGGTGGTCACCTTCGAGGCTTCGCTCGCCCGCGGCGCCCGGTCGGTGCAGACGCAGCGCTTTGAATCGCGCGTGCCGGTGGCGCAGCCGGTGACAGCGGTCGTCGCCCCGGCGCTCAACCAGGCGGCGAATGACGTCGCGGAGCAGGTTGCCAACTGGATCGGCCGCTAGCGCCCCTTGCAACCGGCCCGGTCCCGCGCGCATTGAAGCCGCGGGCACAAAGGGAGACTTGCATGCGCGCGCGGACAATCATTCTCGGCTCATTGCTGGCGCTCGCAGCCTGCGCCGACGGTCGCGACGCGGAGCTGCCCACCGAAGAGGCAAATGCCCAGGGTGAGCGGCGCATCACCATGCGCAACGAGACTCACGAGGGGCTGTTGAGGCTGCCGCCGGACGCGCAGCGGCTGTACATGATGCGAGCGATCCGGGCGACGCGCAACCGCTGCCAGCGCGTCGACAATGCCGGCTACCAGCAAGAACATCTCAACATGCGCATGTGGGTCGCGGAGTGCGGCGTCGAGGAGAAGCGGTTCGCCGTCTACATCGCCCCCAACGGCGACGTTCAGGTGCGCGACTGCGCCCAGGCCGGCCAGCTGTCCCTGCCGCGCTGCGAGGGGCTGCCGCCGCCGGCGCCGACCCAGAACATGTTCCAGGAGGGCGCGTCGGATAAGGCCTATCGCAACGGGATGTGATCCCATGCAGCTGACAGAGCTCGAAACCCCGGCACTGCTGCTCGATCGCGCCAAGCTCGAGCGCAACATCGCGCGGATGCGGACGCAACTCACCAGCCTCGGAGGCGTCAGCCACCGACCCCACCTCAAGACGGCGAAGAGTATCGAAGTTGCCCGCCTGGTGGCAGGCGCGGGCGGGCCGATCACCGTCTCGACCCTGCTCGAGGCCGAACGCTTCGGGGCAGCCGGCTTCAGCGACATCCTCTACGCAGTCGGAATCGCGCCCAACAAGCTGGAGCGCGTCATCGCCCTTCGCCGTCGTGGAATCGACCTCTCGATCGTCACCGACAATGTCGAGGCAGCCGAGGCCGTGGCCGCTGCGGGGCGCGAAGCGGGCGAGCCGATCCCGGTCCTGATCGAGATCGACAGCGACGGTCATCGCGCCGGAGTCCGGCCGGACCAGCCCGAGCTGCTCGTCGCCATCGCCCGCGCCCTGTCGGACGGGGCCCAGGTGCGCGGAATCATGACCCATGCCGGCGGGTCCTACGATGCTCGCACGCGCCCCGAGCTGGTGCGCATTGCCGCCCAGGAGCGGGATTCGGCAGTCGCCTGCGCGGAGACATTGCGCGCCGCCGGCTTCGCCGCGCCGGTGGTCAGCATCGGATCCACCCCGACCGCGCTCAGCGCCACCGGCCTCGACGGCGTCACCGAGGTGCGCGCCGGAGTCTATCTCTTCTTCGACCTCGTCATGCACGGCATCGGGGTTGCCGCGATCGACGAGATCGCCCTGTCGGTGCTGACCACCGTCATAGGCCACCAACGCGACAAAGGCTGGATTCTCGTCGACGCCGGCTGGATGGCGATGTCGCGCGACCGCGGCACCGCGAACCAGTCGCTCGACCAGGGCTATGGCCTGGTCTGCGACGCGGCAGGCAATCCCTTTACCGACCTCATCATGATCGCGGCCAGCCAGGAACATGGCATCCTCGCCATCCGGGACGGCTCATCGGCACCGCTGCCGGACCTGCCCTACGGCACGCGGCTGCGTATCCTACCCAACCACGCCTGCGCTACCGCCGCGCAGTTCGGCGAATATCAGGTTGTGGAGGATGGCCAGGTTGCCGCTTGCTGGCCGCGCTTCAACGGCTGGTAAGACTCAACGAAGCTCGAAGCGGGCGAGAACGAGGCTTGAGCCATGCGTGTCGCGGCCGCATTCGCGGGTGTCGATGCCGAGCGCCTTGGCCCGAGCGCTCGCCGCCTCGGTGAGCAGGATCTGACCCGGCCTTGCGAGGTCCTCGCCTAGCTTGGAGGCGATGTTGAGCTCGTCTCCAAACATGTCCTTCTCGTCGATGTTGAGGATCCGGCCGTGGCCGATACCGATCGAGACGCTGATCGCAGGACTGTCCGGATAGACGGGCGGCACGTCCTTGAGGCGCGCGTTGATCTCGCGGGCGGCGGCGATCGCATCGGGGACGTCCTCGAACATGCAGTAGAGATTGTCGGCCTCGGCCTTGACCACCAGCCCGCCGGCTCGTTCGACTGCGGGCTTCGCGACCGCTCGCAGCTGGTGGATCATCAGCAGGAAGCAGGCGATGCCGTGGCACTGGGTGGTGATCGAGAAACCGCTCATGTCGAGCACCATCACCGCCCGCACCTCGCCGAAGTCGCGCTCAATCTGCGCGGCGATTCGCGACCGCTCGTCCGGGCACTCGACCATAGCATCCAACAGCGCCTCGAAATGCTCCCTGCTGTTGTGCCGAATTGCCGGCGTGTCCGCCGCACCGGCCGGCATCAGGCCGAAGGGTTCGTCAGCAGGATTCATATTTCCAGTGGCGCCGCTTGCCCTCGGCCATCCACTCGACCGCTTGGGCGACACGCTTGGCTCGGGTCTCCGGGCGCTTTGCCTCGACTACCCATTCAAGATAGTCGCGCTGTGCGCTGGGCGGGAAGGCATCATAGCTCGCCTGCGCAGCCGCGTTGGCGGCAAGCGCCTGCGCCAGGTCGTCCGGCATCGGGATCGCTTCCTTGACGGTCTTGTTGCGGACCGGCTTCACGCCCTCGTCGATCAGGGCCATCGCCTTGCGGGTGAGCTCGATCAGCGCCGGGCGATCAGGCAGGTCGGCAACGCTCGTCAGTCGTCCGAACTCGCCCATCGCCCCGTGGCGGGCGTCGCCCTCGCGAAGCTGCTGGCCTTGCCAGAACCCCATCACCGCATGCGCCTTGAACGCCGCCATGTTGGCGAGGGGACGGCCCTTGTAGAGGAAGAAGGGCATGCCCCACTTGATCGATTCGTCGAAATCGCCGGCGGCGTGAACGGTATCGCGGATGTGATTTAGGATCGGCCGCGCAAACTCGGCCTGCTTCTCGATGTACGCGTCGACGCGTGGATTTCTGCTCATCGGGCTCGGAGGATGCTCCCGCTCCCGCGCTCAGGCAAGCGATTCGACTTCCAGCGCGGGCGCCCGCCGCGAGCGCATCGCGCGCCGGCAGCCGTCCACCGTGACGATGCCTAGCGCCGTCCAGATCGCGCCGAAGCAGATGATGTGCGCAGTGGTCAAAGCTTCGCCGAACAGGACCACAGCCATCAGGAACTGCAGCGACGGCGCGATATATTGCAGGAAGCCCATGGTCGACAAAGGCAGGCGCCGGGCCGCCGCCGTGAACAGCAACAAAGGAATGGCGGTGATCGCTCCGCCCGCGATCAGGAGAAGGGTCGTTGCCCAACTCCAGCTGCCGAGGCCGCCTTGGCCGGTCGCATCGAGGTACAGAATCCAACCGAGGGCAATCGGCGCGAGCATCGCGGTTTCGATCGAAAGGCCTTCGAGCGCGTCCACCGCGACGATCTTCCTCAGATAACCGTAGATCGCGAAGCTCGCCGCCAGCGTGAGGCTGATCCACAGACCCGAGGCCGCGCCCACTGCGAGCACCGCGACTCCCGCGGCAGCGAGGCAGGTCGCGAAGATCTGCGCCTTGCTCAGCCGCTCGCCGAGCAGCGCTACGCCGAGCAGGATGTTGACCAGCGGATTGAGGTAATAGCCGAGGCTGCCCTCGAGCACGTGCCCGCTGACCACGGCCATGATGTAGACGAGCCAGTTGACCGCGATCAGCACCGCGCTCGCGACAAGGGTAAGGAACACGCGGCGGCTGGCGAGCGCCGTCTTCACCGAAACCCACCGCCGCCACAGGGTGACGAGCACAGCCAGAAAGACGAGCGACCAGATGATCCGGTGCGCGAGGATCTCGCCCGGGGAGACGTGCGCCAGCGCCTTGAAGTAAAGCGGGAGCACGCCCCACAGCAGATATGCCGAGAGGCCGTAGATCAGGCCTGCGCGGCGATCCCGCGCGGCGTCCGGAGCAGGGGTCGTGCTCATGAGGCGGCGAGCGAGTAGAGCAGGAGCAATGGACCGGCAACCTCGTTTTACGTTGCAACTTAATAAGCTGGATTTATGCGACGCCTCCGCTTGATCCCGATCCTTCTCGCAACCGCCGCGCTCTCCGCGTGCGGCGCCCCGCCGCGTAACGAGCAGTCGGCGATGCCCGCTCCTTCCGCGAACGAAGGCCTGCCGCCACTTGAGGAGACGGTGCGGACGGCGAGCCGCGCGGACCTGCTTCCTCCCGACGCGGTGATCGGCGGCGATTCGCCGTCAGGCGATGCAGAGACGATCACCTTCGACAGCCGCGACCCGCCATTGCGCCTGGTGGGCTGGTACCGCAGTGCGGAGCGCGAGTTCCAGCTTGGCAGCGAACTTCGGGAGGGCGCCGAATATGTGCTGAGCGGCTCGACCCGTGTGCCGGACCGCGATTTCACCATCCGACTTGCGCCCGGCCGCAACGGCGGCACCAGCGGCATGATCTTGTTCACGGACCGCTGAATGGCCGCGCTCGCCGATCCCGAAGAGGTGCGCGCCCATCTGATCGGCGCCGCGGCGGCGGGTACGTCACTGACCTATTCCGAGCTGCTCGAGCGGCTCGGCTATCCCTTCTCGCGGCCGCGCATGCGCCAGCTCTGCGTTCTGCTCGGCGAGGTCGACTCAATCGGCGCGGCACGCGACGAGCCGGAGCTGGCGGTGCTGGTGGTGCGTCAATCGGACGGGCTGCCGGGCCAGGGCTGGTGGGTCGGCGCGGCCAAGCAATATGGCTATTCGGGGCTGTGGGAGGGGCCGGAGGCGAAAAGCTTCATTGCCGATCTTCAGGCGCAAAGCTTCGCCTTCTGGACGTCCCGGGGTGGGACGGTCCCATCGAGAGACGGCAGTTAACCACAGACGCTCACCCATTGTCGCCGCGGATGAGGCATAAGCCTGATCCCGATGCGCGACCGAACAGGCCATAGGATGCTCTTCTGCGCCGCTTCCGCGGGCCTCCTCCTGCTCGCCGGATGCGGCGGCGGGACCGAGGCCAACAATCTCGCCCAGCTCGACAATGCGATCGCCGCGGCCGACGCCGATCCGGCGCTGACCAGCGCTCTGCAGGACGACATTCTCGTCGACCCAGCGCTGGTCCAGCAGTCGAACGCAAATGCGGTGCGCCAGCCCGAGCGGCCGCTCAGCGCGCAATATCCGCTGGCGCGTGCCGGCGCCTCCGGCCAGGGCGCATCCGCCGCCAATCCCGAAGCGCCGATCGCAGGCGCCTGCGGTGTGCCGATCCAATATGGCCGCGAATGGGCCGAGCGGCTGCCGGCCGAGTTCCCAGCCTACCCGGGCGGACGTGTGACCGAGGCGGCCGGGGTCAATCACGGCAATTGCCGGATGCGCGTGGTCACCTTCACGACCGGTCACAATTGGCAGCAGGTGATCGGCTGGTATCGAGAGGCGGCGCTCCGCGCCGGCTTCGATGCCGAGCAGCAGGCGCGAGGCGGCGACCAGATCCTCGCCGGCGTCAATCCGCGCACCGACGGAGCCTATTACCTGATCGTGACGCCCGCGCAGGGCGGCTCGGAAGTGGCGCTGATCGTCAACAACGGCCGCTGAGGCGACCTACCAGACCATTCCTCGCTCGGTCGCGCCGCAGGCGCCCGACAGCTGGTCGATCGCATCGTCCGGATTGCGAGTCACGAGCAGCTGCGAGCGCCGCGCCGGCGAGATGAAGCCGGCTTCAACCGCGGTGTCGAGGAAGGCGAGCATCGAGTCCCAGAAGCCGTCCTCGCTCAGCACCGCGAACGGCTTGGCGTGGTAGCCGAGCGCGTTCCAACTCCACGCCTCGAACAGCTCATCGAGGGTGCCGATGCCGCCCGGAATGGCGACGAAGGCGTCGGTGAGCTCGGTCATCAGCGCCTTGCGCTGGTGCATCGAGGTGACGACGTGGAGCTCGGTGAGGCCGGTATGGGCGACCTCCAGATCGACCAAAGCCTGAGGGATGACCCCGAAGGCCTGGCCCCCCGCAGCGAGCACCGAATCGGCGATCACGCCCATCAGCCCGCGGTGGCCGCCGCCATAGACGAGGCCGATGCCCCGCTCGGCCATGCGTGTGCCGAGCCTGCGCGCGAGGTCGGCATGGGCCGGGTCGGTGCCCATCGAGGAGCCGCAATAGACCGCCAGTCGCTTCACATTTTCCTACCTTCAAGATGCGGCGGACGAATGCGCGTGCCCGTCGGCCAAGTAAAGCGTCAGCGCGCGATCAGCGTCTTGAGCTCCGCCTCGGGGCGGGCACCAAAATGGGAGATCACCTCAGCCGCCGCGATCGCACCCAGACGAAGGCACTCGGCAAGCGGCTCGCTGCGGGCGTGGCCGTAGAGGAAGCCGGCGGCGAACAGGTCGCCGGCGCCGGTCGTGTCGACGACGCGTTCGATCGGTTGGGCGGGAGCGGAGACCCGCTCGCCGCGGTGGATTGCCGTCGCGCCGGCGGCGCCGTGGGTGACCACGAGCAGTTCGACCTGTGCGGAAATCTTGGCGATGGCCGCCTCGGGATTGTCCGTGTCGGCGAGCGCGGCGAGCTCGACCTCGTTGAGGAAGAGCATGTCGATCTTGCCCTCGGTGAGGAGGCGGGTGAAGCGGTCATGCTCTCGGCGAATGCAGGCGATGTCGGACGGCGTGAGCGCGACCTTGCGCCCCGCCTCGTGGGCAATGGCGATGGCATGCTCCATCGCCGAGCGGGCGATCGGCGAGTCCCACAGATAGCCTTCGAGATAGAGGATCGCGGAGTCGCGGACCTGGCCGGCGTCGATCATCTCCGGCGAGAGGAGGTGGGCGGCGCCGGGGAAGGTGCACATCGAGCGCTGGGCGTCGTTCGTGACGAGGATCAGGCAGCGGGCGGTGGCGACTCCGTGGCCATTGGCGGGAGTCGCATATTCGATACCGGCGTCGTGAAGCTCGCGGGTGAACAGGGCGCCGAGGCGGTCGTCGCCGACCTGGCCGACGAAGCCAGCCTTGCCGCCGAGCGCGGCGAGGCCGACCGCGGTGTTGGCGGCCGAGCCGCCGCTGATCTCGCGCGCGCCGGCCATCCTCGCATGGAGGTCGAGCGCCTCGGCCTCGCACAGAAGGCGCATCGAGCCTTTGACGAGGCCGGCGCCCTCGACGAGCGCCTCGTCGGCGGGGGCGATGACGTCGACGATGGCATTGCCGATCGCGAGGACGTCGAGCCGGGCCGCGACCATGCGCCTACCGGTCCTTGAGGTAGTAGCGCTCCAGCGCGTTCAGATCATCGTCCAGCTCGTAGACGATCGGTTGGCCGGTCGGGATCTCGAGGCCGGTGATCTCGTCGTCCGGTATGCTGGACAGGTGCTTCACGAGCGCGCGAAGCGAGTTGCCGTGGGCGGAGATCAGCACCCGCTGGCCGTCGCGGAGAGCAGGGGCGATCCGCTCCTCCCAATAGGGAAGAACCCGGGCGATCGTGTCCTTGAGGCTCTCGGTCTGCGGGATCGGAACGCCTTTGTAGCGCACGTCCTTGGCGAGATCCCAAGGATTGCCCTCCTCCGGAAGCGGCGGCGGGATGTCGAAGCTTCGGCGCCAGATATGGACCTGCTCGTCGCCGTGCTTGGCGCGCGTCTCGTTCTTGTCGAGGCCGGTGAGGCCGCCATAGTGGCGCTCATTGAGGCGCCAGTCCTTTTCCTCCGGGAGCCACAGCCGGCCCATCGCCTCCAGCGCCAAGTGAAGGGTCTTGATCGCCCGGGTCTGGAAGCTGGTGAAGGTGAGGTCGAAGTCGAGGCCGCGGTCGCGCATCAGCTCGCCCGCGGCCCAAGCCTCGCGCTCGCCCTGCTCGGTGAGGTCGACGTCCCACCAGCCGGTGAAGCGGTTCTCGAGATTCCAGGCCGACTGGCCGTGGCGGATCAGGACAAGACGAGGCATCAGGCGCGATAGTCCGCGAGCTCGTCGAGGATGCCGTGAAGCGCGTCGAGGCACGAGCGCGCCAGCGCCCGGCAACGGTCCGGCGACCAGCCATATTCCGGATCCGGCAGGTCATCATTGTCCTTGAACGGCATCTCCAGGGTCATCGACACCGCTCCGAACCGCTCGGCGATCTGAGCCGTCGACATCGACATGTTGGCTTGGCCGGGCTTCGACACCTCATAGCCGTGGCGGGTCTGGAAGTCGGGCGAGCGGGCGACGAGCTCGTTGGCGAAGCGGTGGAACAGCTCGAGCTGCTCCTCCTTGATGCTCGGAATGCCCTCGAAGCCGGCGAGGAAGTTGTGCGGGATCGCCTCGTCGCCATGGACGTCCATCGCGAAGTCGACGCCGCTTTCGTCCATCGCCTTGAGGACGTGGGCGACCTCGGGGCTCTTCTCGAGGCTCGGCGCGTGCCATTCGCGGTTGAGGTTGATGCCAGCCGCGTTGGTGCGAAGATGACCACGGCGCGAACCATCCGGGTTCATGTTCGGGACGATGTGGAGAGTCGCGCGCTGGCGGAGCTGGCGGGCGACCGGGTCGGATGTGTCGAGCAATTTCTCGAGAGCGCCTTCCATCCACCATTCAGCCATGGTCTCGCCGGGATGCTGGCGGCCGTAGATCCACACCTGAAGCGGGCCCTCGCCCATGCGCAGATAGTCGATTTCATGGCCGTCGAGGGTCTGGCCGAGCGAGCGGTAGGCGACTCCGGGGTGCTCGATCACCGAGGCGATGAGGTCGTGGTGTCGCTCCATCGTGTAGGGCGCGAAATAGGCGACCCAGACGCTGTCGGCGGCGGGGCTCAGGCGGATGGTGAGGATTCCGTCATCGTAGCTCGAATCGGTCCGCTCCCATTCCTCGCGGTCGTAGGAGACGCAGGCTCGGTAGCCGTCCCAGCCGTTGGGATAGGCCGAGCCGGCGGCGTTGAGGATTCGGAGCTCAAGGTCGCGGCCGGCGGCGCCGGTCACTCGGAAATAGAACCATTGGTAGAAGTCCGACTGGTGGTCCTTGACGATCTCAAGGTCGATTCGGTCGCCTTCGACGGCGACCAGCTTGATGTTGCCGCCGTCGAAGGGGCTGGTGATGGAAAGAGTCATGGCACGCGGATAGTGCGCCCGGATTCTCCTGGGAAGCCTTGAAACAGCGCCGCCGCGAGTCGGTCGACGGCATTGGCCGCATTGGCGAGCGGGGAATTGCCGCGCGCGTCCATCTGCGCGCGTCCTTCCCAGATGGCGGTGCCGTCGGAGCGACGCTGGAGCCGAACCGCGAGCTCGGTGGTGACGATCATATTGGGCCGCCAGCCGCCGATCGGCACCTGGATCCCGGTGCCGACTCCGAAGCCGCCGCCGAGATAGCCGCCGCCGCCGATGCCGATGCTGATCCCGGAGCGTCGGGCGCCTTCGCGGGCGCCCTGGCTGACCCGAACGAGGGCGACCTGCTCGGAGCGGGCGTTGCCGCGTGAGACCTGCCAGCCCAGCCGGGTGAGCTCGCGCTCGACGGCGTTGGCGAAGCGGTGGAACTCGAAGCTGCCGGCCTGGCTCGCATACACCGGCTCCACCGAGATGGTGCCGCGCGCCGGCTCGTGGCCGAGATGGAAGCGGGTGACATCGACTCCGGAGCTGACCATTCCGTCATTGGTGGCGCATCCCGCGACCAGGGCGGCAAGGCCGATGACCGCGCCGCGCACGAGCTTAAGCTTCATCTCACCCTCACGGTCATCTGGAACCTGTCGGCGGTGTAACGATCCTCCGCGACTTTTGCTGCATATCGCCAGGATCAGCGGGCCGGGCGCGGCGCCGGCTCGGGCAGCGGATAGGCGGTGGTGCTCTTCACCCGCTCCATCGCGAAACGCGAGGTGACGTTCTTGAGCGGGACGGCGCCGATCAGTCTTTTGTAGAAGTCGTCGAACGCGGTCATGCTGCCGACCGCGATGCGAAGGAGATAGTCGACGTCGCCGGCCATCCTATAGACCTCCATCACCTCCGGCATGGCGCGGACCTCGTCGGCAAAGCGGGCGAGCCACTCGGCCGAATGGTCGCCGGTCTCGACCTCGACGAAGACGGTGATCCCCGCGCCGATCGCCTCGGGATCGAGGAGGGCAACTCGACCGGTGATGACGCCAGCGGCCTCAAGCTTCTGGATCCGGCGCCAGCAGGGAGTCTGCGAGAGGTTCACCCGCTTGGCGATCTCCGCGACCGGGATCGAGGCATCCTCCTGGAGGATGGCGAGGATCTTGAGGTCGGTTCGGTCCATCGAGGCGCTCCGCTGATTCGGGGAAATTCCTTCCCGGAGAGCCGCCTTCCCGGGAAAAATCTCGCGGGACAAGGGGTGAAGTTCATGAAGTTCACGACCTGCAGCGAAATGCGTAGGCCGCTCCCGCACGGTGGGGCCGATGTCGTGGAGAGGGAAGCCGTGATCTGTCATCCGACAGTGTAAAGCAGTCGAAATCCTATTTTACAACAGGCGAATAGACGCTCCCGCGCTTCTTCGAAAAGGAGTAAGTAGTAGAGGCTCCAATTGTTCGACTCGACTTGGGAGGGTGTCATGGCGAACGGCGGACCTTTGTCCTGGATTCCGCGGCCGGTGCGGCCGGCGCTGATCAACATCGTCAACAATACGACGCCGATTCGGCGCTGGGTCAGCAAGAAGACGATCAACCGCTATGGCTATGCGGCTCCGCCCCGGCCCAGAGCGGTGTCGATGGCGGCGGACTATGTGACGTGGCGAGGCCTTACCGACCGCCGCTATTCGGGCCGCCACCTGCCGGTCCCCAAGGACGATGTCGCACCCGCACGGCCGGACCAGGACGCGGTGATCGAGCTGTTCAGGCGGCGCGAGTTCCGGCGCGCGAACGACACCAGCCTGCTCTTTCCCTTCTTCGCGCAATGGTTCGTCGACAGCTTCCTGCGCACCAAGTGGGAGGACAAGCCGAGGGACCAGCGCAAATTCCAGGAGAATGAGAGCAACCACGAGATCGACCTCTGCTCGATCTACGGGATGACCGAGGCGCAAACGGACACGCTGCGCGAGAAGAGCTCGGAGCGCCGCGGCCGCCTGCGGATGCAGGTGATCGACGGCGAAGAGTATCCGATGAACCTGTTCGCGGAAACGGACGGCAAGCTCGACCTCGCTGCCGATTATGCGAACCTCTACACCGCGGACAATTTCCGCCGGGTCTACATCACGTCCAACCCGCCCTGGTCGGACGACCAGAAGCGGCACGCCTTCGCAGTCGGGCTGGAGCATGGCAGCTCCACCCTCGGCAACTCGATCATGAACACGCTCTTCATGCGCGAGCACAACCGGGTGGCGGGGATCATCGCAAAGGCTCATCCGGACTGGGACGACGAGCGCGTGTTCCAGACCACGCGCAACGTCGTGATCGTCGAGCTGCTCAACATCGTGATCAGCGACTACATCGTCCACATCGCGCCGATCGACATCCGGATCGAGGCGGTGCCCGGCATGGCCGAGCGCGAGCAATGGTACCGGACCAACTGGATGGCGGTGGAATTCGCACTCCTTTACCGTTGGCACGACCTGATCCCGGACACGTTCACGGTCGCCGGCAACTCCTATCGCGGCGATCAGATGGTCCGCGCCAACCAGCTGCTGAAGACGGCGGGCATGGACACTTTGCTTCGCGACGCGAGCCGCCAATATGCGGGCCGGATCGGGCTTGGGAACACGGCGGAGTTCCTGCTGCCGGTCAAGGAGGCGAGCCTGGAGATGGCGCGGGGCTGCCGGCTTCCGAGCTACAATGCCTACCGCAAATATTACGGCCTGAAGCCGAAGGCCTCGTTCGAGGCGCTGACCGGGGAGAGCGAGCTCGCCGGCAAGCTCAAGGCGCTGTACGGCGACATCGACAGGCTTGAATGGTTCGTAGGCCTGTTCGCCGAGGGCTACGACCAGGAAGCGATGATGGGCGAGCTGCTCGTCACCATGGTCGCCAACGACGCCTTCACCCAGGCGCTGACCAACCCGCTGCTCGCCAAGTCGGTCTATTGCGAGGACACCTTCTCCAGGGAGGGGATGGAGATCATCAAGCAGAACCGGACGCTCGCCGACCTGATCGTGTGCAACACCGGGATCAAGGAGAGGGAGGCGGTCGGGTTCAAGGTGCGCGCGGCCTGAAGCGGGAGCATCGCCAGCGGGTTGACTAAGGGCGCTTGCTTGCCTAGGTGGGCGCCTCGCTTTTCCCGGCAACTCAATTCACTTCTGTTTAGGAACAGGTCAGGTCGTCGCGCCATGAAGATCCGCAACTCTCTGAAGTCGCTCAAGGAGCGCCACCGCGACAACCGCGTCATCCGCCGCCGGGGCCGCACCTACGTCATCAACAAGACGAACCGCCGCTTCAAGGCGCGCCAGGGCTAATAGCCCGGCGTCTGCAGCGACCGCGCACCCTGGGCTCGGCTTCAGGGTGCGTTTTCGTGTGCGTATCGCGCTCGGTGGAAGCACGGCATGACGAATAGCGCCGCTCCTCCGAAGGTCGTCATCTTCGACGTCGGCAACGTCCTTTACGGCTGGGACCCAGAGAGCTTCCTCGTCCGGCAGATCGCCGACGATTCGGAGCGCCTCCGGTTTATCGAGGACACCAACCTCTACGCCTGGCACGACACGCTCGACGGCGGACGGCCGTTCGACGAGGCCGCGGCGGAGCTGTCCGAGACCTTCCCGGCCTACGCCGAACTGATCGCCGCCTGGGGCAACCGATTCGGCGAGACGATCACCGATCCGGTTCCCGGGGTCCATGAGATCGTCGCCGCGCTGGATCAGAAGGGCGTGCCCCTCTTCGCCATCACCAATTTTTCCGCAGACTTCTGGCCGCCCTTCGTGGAGCGGGAGCACGCCTTCTTCAGCCGATTTCGCGACATCGTCGTGTCGGGCGCGGAGAAGCTGATGAAGCCGGATCCGGCGATCTACTATCTCGCCTTGGACCGCTTCCGGGTCGCGGCGCGCGACGCGCTCTTCATCGACGACCGCCAGATCAATGTCGATGGCGCGCTCGCGGTGGGGATGCGGGCGCATCTGTTCACCAGCGCCGAGGATCTGCGCGAAAGGTTGATGGCAGAGGGACTGCTCTAACTATCCTCCCCGGCATTTGCCGGGGAGGATCGTTAGACCAAACTCTTGCTGGCCTGCTCGAACACGTCCTTCGACGTGCCCGGCTGGTCGACGATTCGCTGGAGGGCGTCGCGCATCAGGTTCGCGCGGGGCTCGCCGAAGCGGCGCCAGCGGCCGAGCGGGGGGACCAGTCGGGCAGCGGTCTGCGGGTTCAATTTATCGGTCGCCGCGATCATGTCGGCGAGGAAGCGGTAGCCGCGGCCCGATTCGTGATGGAAGGCGCGCTGGTTCGCGGCGAAGGCGCCGACCAGCGAGCGCAGCCGGTTGGGATTGGTCAAAGTGAAATCGGGATGCCGGGCGAGCCGCTCGACCGCGTCGACAGTGTCGTCGCGGGTGGAGAGCGCCTGGGCGGTGAACCATTTGTCGAGCACCAGCGCGTTGGCGCGATAGCGTTCGTAGAAGGAGTCGAGCGCCGTCTCGCGCTCCGGCGCATGGCTGTTGACCAGGACTCCGAGCGCGCCCTGGCGGTCGGTCATGTTGTCGGCCTCGTCAAACTGCTGGAGCGCCAGCGCCGGTGCGTCCTCAGCGCCGGCGGCCGAGATGTAGCCGAGCGAAACGGTGCGCAGGCGGCGGCGGCCCTTGGCGGCGGGCGACAGTTCGTAGCGGTTGGCGGTCGAGGAAGCGTAGGCGGCGCGCCACAGATCCTCGAGCTGTTCGCCGAGCGCTCGGCGTAACGCCTCGCGGGCGGCGTGGACCGCCTCCGGGTCGACGACCGGCAGATTGTCGCCGATGAAGGCCTCGCTCGGCAGGAGCACCGCCTCGCCGACGAAGGCGGGGTCGAGGGCAGGATCGCGAAGAGTCTGCTCGACCGCCTCGACGACCGCGGAGTGATCGCCGCCGCCGTTGATCGACGCGATCAGCGTGTCGAGCATCAGCTGCTGCATCGCCTCGTAACGGGCGAAAGGATCGTCGTCGCGCGCCGACAGGAAGGCGAGGTCGGCGGCGCTGCGATTGGTCTCGACGATGACCGGGGCGGAGAAGCCGCGGTTGATCGACAGGATTGGGCGCTCGCCGACGCCGTCGAAGACCAACTCGGTGCGCTCGTCCTCGAGCACGACCAGCCGGTCCTCATGCTTGTCGCCGCTGCGCTCGCCGAACAGCGCAAGGCCGAGCGGGATCGGCATCGGCTGCTTGGTGGGCTGGCCGGGGGTTGCTGGAACCTCCTGCTCGAGCACGAGATGGGCGCGGCCGTCGCCGGGCTCGTGGGTGAGGCTCGCGCGCACTCGGGGCGTGCCGGCCTGGCTGTACCAGCGCCGGAAGCGGGAGAGATCCTCGCCGCTCGCATCCTCCATCGCGCGGACGAAATCCTCGCAGGTCACCGCCTCGCCGTCGTGACGCTCGAAATAAAGGTCGCAGCCGGCCCGGAAGCGTTCGGAGCCGAGGATGGTGCGCATCATACGGATCAGCTCGGCGCCCTTGTTGTAGACGGTCGCCGTGTAGAAGTTGCTGATCTCAATATAGGAATCGGGGCGCACCGGATGGGCGAGCGGGCCGCCGTCCTCGGGGAACTGGGCGGCGCGAAGGGCGCGGACATCCTCGATCCGCTTGACCGCGGCCGAACCCATGTCGGCCGAGAAATTCTGGTCGCGGAAGACGGTGAAGCCTTCCTTGAGGCTCAGCTGGAACCAGTCGCGGCAGGTGACGCGGTTGCCCGACCAGTTGTGGAAATATTCGTGGGCGACGACCCCGGCGACCGCGTCGTAATCGGCATCAGTGGCGATGTCGGGGTCCGCCAGCACGTAGCGCGAGTTGAAGATGTTGAGCCCTTTGTTCTCCATCGCGCCGAAATTGAAATCGGCGACTGCGACGATGTTGAACACGTCGAGGTCGTACTCGCGGCCGTAAGTGTCCTCGTCCCACTTCATCGACTGCTTGAGGGCGTTCATGGCGTGCTCGGTGCGCGGCAGATCCTCCTCGCGCACCCAGATGCCCAGATCGACGGCGCGGCCGGAGCGGGTGACGAACTGGTCCTTGCGGGCGACGAGGTCGCCGGCGACCAGCGCGAACAGGTAGCAGGGCTTGGGGAAGGGATCGTGCCACTCGGCCCAGTGGCGGCCGCCGTCGAGGTCGCCTTGGCCGACGGGATCGCCGTTGGACAGGAGCACCGGGTAGGTCGCCTTGTCGGCGATCATCTTGACCCGGTAGCGGCTCAGCACATCGGGGCGGTCGGGGAAGGGCGTGATCCGGCGGAAACCCTCGGCCTCGCACTGGGTGCAGAGCAGGCCGCCGGAGGCGTAAAGGCCCATTAGCTGCGTGTTCGCGGCGGGCGAGATCTCGGTCTCGGTCTCGACGACATGGGACGCGCCGGTGAGGGGGATGACGAGCCTGTCGTTCGCGGGCCGGACGTCGACCGGCTCGCCGTCGACGCGAACACTGAGGACCTTGCCCGCCTCTGTGTCCAGGGTCAGCGGTTCATCGCCGTCATTGCGCTGGACGGTGAGGCGGCTTCGGACGAGCGTTCGCTCGGCGCCGAGATCGAACTCGAGCGAGATTTCGGGGACGGTCCAGGCGGGCGGACGATAGTCTTCGCGGCGGATGGCCGCGGGCGGGGCCGCAGGGGCGCTTTGGGCGTCGAGCATGGCCGGGATTTAGGCCGCCCGGCAGGGACTCGCAAATGGAGTCGTGGGAAGAGCGGCCCGCCCGAACGCTCGAGCGGGCCGTCTCGTCGTTAGAGGGCGGCCTTGAGCTGGTCGACCAGGTCGGTCTTTTCCCAGCTGAACAGGTCGCCGTCCGCCTTGCGGCCGAAATGGCCGTAGGCCGCGGTCGGCGAGTAGATCGGCTTGTTGAGGCCGAGATGGGTGCGGATGCCCTTCGGGGTCAGGCGCACCAGGGTCGGAAGCACCTGCTCGAGCTTCTCGGCGGTCGCGCCGTTCTGCTCGGTGCCGTGAAGGTCGACATAGAGCGACAGCGGCTCGGCGATTCCGATCGCGTAGGAAAGCTGGATCGTGCAGCGCTTGGCGAGGCCGGCGGCGACCACGTTCTTGGCGAGGTAGCGCGCGACATAGGCGGCCGAGCGATCAACCTTGGTCGGGTCCTTGCCGGAGAAGGCGCCGCCGCCGTGCGGGGCCGCGCCGCCATAGGTGTCGACGATGATCTTGCGGCCGGTGAGGCCGGCGTCGCCGTCCGGGCCGCCAATCTCGAAGCGGCCGGTCGGGTTGACGTAGATCTTGGTCTCGTCGGTGATGAAGCCCTTCGGAAGAACGTCGTTGAACACACCGACGACATAGTCGCGGAGCTCAGCGTACTTCGCCGGGTCCGAGCCTTCGCGGCCGTCGTCGCAATAGCCCGGCGCGTGCTGGGTCGAGACGACGAGAGCGGTCGCGGCGACCGGCTCGCCATTCTCGTAGCGGAGGGTCACCTGGCTCTTGGCGTCCGGCTCGAGGAAGTCGACCTTCTTCGAGTGACGGTCCTCGGCCATCCGCTCGAGGATGCGGTGCGAGTAGTAAAGCGTGGCGGGGAGCAGGTCCGGGGTCTCGTCGGTCGCGTAGCCGAACATGATGCCCTGGTCGCCGGCGCCTTCGTCCTTGTTGCCGCTCTCGTCGACGCCCTGCGCGATGTGCGCGGACTGGCCGTGCAGGTGGTTGTCGAAGCTCGCGGTCTGCCAGTGGAAGCCGTCCTGCTCATAACCAATCTTCTCGACGGTGTGGCGGACGACCTGCTCGATCTCGTCGCGGACGCCCGGCGCCCAGCCATGGGTGTCGGCGAACTTCTCTTCGTCGAACGCGCCCTTGCAGCGGATCTCGCCGCCGATGACGATGCGCTGGGTGGTCACCAGGGTCTCGCAGGCGACGCGCGCCTCCGGGTCCTTGCCGATGAACAGGTCGACGATCGCGTCGGAAATCTGGTCGGCAACCTTGTCCGGATGGCCTTCCGACACCGATTCGGACGTGAAGATGTAGTTGCTGCGCATCGCAAGAACGGCCTTTTCGCTCAGGTTTGGGTGGTTATGCGGATATAAGGAAGTCTTTATGTGCGGCGCTCACTAGCCCGCTTTGAGCGCGACTGCAACGCCGCGAGCGCTGCCGTGGCGATGACCAGGAGCAGTGCGAAGACGAAGGGCATCCAGTTGCCGGCGCGGGTGAACAGGGTCGGCGGCGCCGGCGGCGGCAGGCGCGTGTCGATGACCCCGAGCTGCTGCCACGGGAGCGAGGCGAGCACCCGGCCGCGCGCGTCGATCACTCCGGAAATGCCGGTCGGAGTTGAGCGGAGCACCGGAAGCCCCTCCTCGAGCGCTCGAAGCCGGGCCTGGGCGAAATGCTGGGGCGGGCCCCAGCGGCCGAACCAGGCATCATTGGACGGATTGAAGATGAAGTCGGGGCGGTTGCCGTCCTCGACCACCTGACCCGAGAAGACGATCTCGTAGCAGATCTGAAGGCCGACGCGGCCGAAGCGCGGCAGGTCCAGAGTGCGCGGCCCCGGCCCTTCCCAGGTGTCGAGTGACCCAGGAACGAGGCGCGACAGGCCGATCGGCTCGAGCAGGGAGCGCATCGGCAGATACTCGCCATAGGGAACGAGGTGCGCCTTGTCGTAGCGGCCGAGCAGGCGACCCTCGGGATCGATCACCCAGGTGGCGTTTCGCGCGCCGAGCGGGCGGCCGGCGGAGTCGCGCTCGATCTTGAATCCGCCGGTGAGAAGCAGGTCGCCCTCGCCGAGCCAGTCGCCGATCATGCGCGCGGCGTAGGGGTCCTCGTCGAGGAGGAAGGGAACGCCGTCCTCCGGCCACAGCAGGAGGCGTGGCGTGCCGGTCGTGTTCATCGCGGACTCGCGGAATCGGCGAAGCTGCGGGCCATAGCCTTCCGAATGCTTGGTCGCCTGGTCGATGTTCGGCTGGACGATGCGCACCGCAGGCCCGGCCTGGCCGTTCGGCGCCGGGGTGGCGATCCAGGCGATGCCGACCAGCGCCGCCACCGCGACGGCCAATCCCCCGCCTTCCTTCCAGCCGCGACGGGCGAGCAGGTAGAGTCCTCCGGCGATCAGCGCGGCGAGGCCGCTGAGGCCATAAGTGCCGAACAAGGCGGCGAACAGGGAGGCCGGGGTGAGCAGAAGCGACACGCCGAGCGGATTCCACGGGAATCCGGTGAACATCACCCCGCGCAGATACTCGGTGACGATCCAGGCGGCGGCGAACACCAGCACCATCCGCAACCGGTTTCCGCCGGACCAGCGCCAGGCGAGGCCGGCGGCCGCGGCGGGATAGACGGCGAGGTAGAGCGACAGCAGGACGACGGCGATCCAGCCGAGCCAGGCCGGCATGTTCGACTGGTAGGTAAAGGCCGTGGCGATCCAGTTCAGGCCGAGCACGAACTGGCCGAGCCCGAAGCCCCAGCCGCGGAGCAAGGCGCCGCGCAGCCCCGGCGCCTCCTCGATCGCCCACAGCAGGAAGGCGACGCCGATCAGCGTCAACGGCCACAGGTTGAGGGGAGCGAAGCCGCAGGCGCTCGCCGCCCCTGCCGCGACGCAGGCCAGGAACCATTTCATCGAGGCGAGCTATGGGGGCGGCCGGCGAGGCATGCAAGACAACGCCATCTTGTCATGAGAGGTGATGCATAGGCCCAAGGTTGCCCCGCGGCTTAACCCCCGCTAGGCGCGGCGCTTTCCAGCAGGAGCCAGTGATCTTGACCGCAGCCAGCCTCGACGTGCTTGCCATCGGCAATGCCATCATGGACGTCATCGCCGATACGGACGACGCCTTTCTCGAGCGCGAGGGGCTGCCCGCCGGCTCGATGCGGCTGATCGACGCCGAGCGCGCCGTCGACCTCTACGAGAAGATGGGGCCCGGCCGCGAGATCAGCGGCGGCGCCGCCGCGAACACGCTCGCAGGCCTCGCCACCCTGGGCGCGCGCACCGCGTTCGTCGGCCAGGTTGCCAACGACCAGCTCGGCGCGATCTACCGCCATGACCTGCGCGCCGCGGGCGTGCAGTTCGATACCCCGGAGCGCGAAGGCGAGCCGACCGGGCGCTGCCTCATCCTCGTCTCGCCCGACGGCCAGCGCACGATGAACACCCTGCTCGGCGCGTCTCATTATCTGCCCGCGGAAGCGATCGACGACGAACTCGTCGCGAGCGCGTCGATCCTGCTTCTCGAAGGCTATCTGTGGGATCCGCCCGAGCCGCGCGCCGCGATGCGCCGCGCTATCGACATCGCGCGCAAGGCCGGCCGAAAGGTCGCTCTGGCGACCTGCGCGGACTTCTGCGTGCACATGCACCGCGGCGACTTCCGCAGCCTCATCAACGACGGCCTCATCGACATGCTGTTCGCCAACGAGGAAGAAGCGGCGATCCTGGAAGGGACCGATGCCGAGACGGCGATCGAGTCACTCGCCCGCGACGTTCCGCTGGTGGTGGTGACCCGCGGCGAGCGCGGCGCCGTTGCCGTCCAGAATGGCGAGCGAGTCGAGATCCAGCCGGAGCCTGTCGAGCGCGTCGTCGACACGACCGGCGCCGGCGACCTGTTCGCCTCCGGCTTCCTCCACGGCCACGTCCAGGGCCGCAGCCTCGAAGAGTGCCTGCGCATCGGCGCCATCGCCGCGGCCGAGGTCATCTCCCATTACGGCGCCCGTCCCGAGGCGGACCTCAAGGCGCTGGTAAAGCAGAAGCTGGGGTAAAAGCCGGCACCTCCCCATCGCCGAAGGCGATGGGGAGGGTGCTCCCGGGTAACCCACTCAAGTTTCCGCTCGTCCTGAGCGCAGTCGAAGGGCGCCCGAGCCGAACTTTGCGCAAGCGCCCTTCGACTTCGCTCAGGACGAGCGAGGATTCTTGCGTTCTCTAGTCGATCGGCTGCCCGGGCGCCGTGTCGGGCGTCTGGCCTGGCGCGGGATCGGGCTGGTCGATGTCGGGCGTCGGCGGGACGATCTCGGGCGGCGGTTGGGTCGGCTGGCCGGGCTGGGCCGGTGCCGGGGTCTCGGGCGGCGGGGGTGTGGCCAAGGCAGGTCTCCTTACCCGCCTTGAACGCCGGGTGCCCTTGGCCAGTTGCGAAACGGGCGGCCCACCTAGTGGGACCGCCCTTTTCTTCGTTCAGACCGAGCCGATCAGATCGGCTGGTTGGCGTTGGGATCGTGCTCGCGATCCTCATCGACGCCGGGGATCGGCGGCTGGATGTCGTGGATCTCGGTCTCGTGAACCTCGACGATGCCGCGGCCGAGATGGCTGTTGCGGTAGCTGTAGCCGAAATAGACGAGGAAGCCGACGGCGGTCCAAATCGGCAGCACCAGCATCGCCTCGAACGGCAGGTTGAGGAACAGGAACAGGCAGCCGACGATGGTCAGCGGGCCGACCAGCCACAGCGCCGGAGTCCGGAACCTGCGCGGCCGGTTCGGCTCGGTGCGCCGAAGCAGCATGACGGCGATGGCCACCATGAAGAAGGCGTAGAGCGTTCCGGCATTGGCGATGTCGGCGAGCTGTCCGACCGGCAGGAAGGCCGCCGCGATCGCGACCACGATGCCGGTGAGGGCGGTCACCACGTACGGGGTCTTCCACTTCGGGTGGACCTTCGACAGGCCGTCCGGAAGCAGGCCGTCGCGCGACATCACGAAGAAGATGCGGGTCTGGCCGAACAGCAGGATGAGGATGACCGAAGGCAGCGCCAGGAAGGCGGCGATGCCGAGCGCGTTGCCGATCGACGAGTAGCCGATCTGGCGAAGAACGTGGGCGAGCGCCTCGTTCGAGCAGACCAGCATCTGTGCATATTCCGGCATGGCGCACTGGCGGGCGAGCTCTTCCGAGCCGGCCGGGAACGGAACGCCGTTCGGACCCATGATCGGCTGACCGCCGATCGTTCCGACGGCGCCCGCGGCGACGAGGATGTAGAAGATGGTGCAGATGAGCAGCGAACCAATGAGGCCGATCGGAACGTTGCGCTGCGGGTTCTTGGTCTCCTCGGCCGCGGTCGAGACCGCGTCGAAGCCGACATAGGCGAAGAAGATCGTCGCCGCCGCGCCGACCGCGCCGACGCCCGAGCCGAAGCCGCCGAACAGGCCGGCCGGAAGGAACGGGTTGAAGTTGGCGGCGTCCGCCTGCGGGAGCGTCAGCGCGATGAAGGCGGTGAGCGCAGTGATCTTGATCGCCACCAGGATGGCGTTGACGCGGGCGCTCTCGGTGGTGCCGATCATCAGCAGCCAAGTGACGAGCAAGGCGATGACGAGCGCGGGCAAGTTGATGAACCCGCCCTCGATGCCGCCCAGAGCGAGCGGTCCGCCGCGCAGCCAGTTGGGCAGGTGTATGCCCGCGAATTCCTCGAGTATCGTGCCCGTGAAATAGCCCGACCAGCCGACCGAGACGGCGCTGGCGGCGATGGCATATTCGAGGACGAGCGCCCAGCCGACCGTCCAGGCGAGGAACTCGCCCATCACCGAATAAGTGTAGGTGTAGGCGGAGCCGGCGACCGGCACCATCGCGGCGATCTCGGCATAGCAGAGGGCGGCGACGACGCAGACCGCGCCGGCGATGATGAAGGCGAGCATCAGGCCAGGTCCGGCCTTCTGCGCGCCGGCGGCGGTCAGCACGAAGATGCCCGTGCCGATGATGCAGCCGATTCCGAACAAGGTCAGCTGGAGAGCCCCCAGCGACCGGTGAAGCGATTTCTTTTCCGCCGTCGCCAAAATGGCGTCGAGTGGCTTTACCCGCCCAAAAATCATCATCGTCCCCTTAAGTCCGCGGCGTCTCACGCCTGCCGCTTCGTGGGCGGGGAGCCTAGTGGCTTGTCACGGACGCGCAATATTAAATCGCGCGGCCGATTCTTCCGCAGCGGGACGGGGTTACCGACTGATCATCGGTCCCAGCGGCCCGCCGGCGAAAATGTGGACGTGGAGGTGAGGCACTTCCTGTCCGCTGTGCCGGCCGACATTGGCGAGCAGCCGGTAGCCGTCGCCGACAAGGCCCTTGTCGCGCGCGATCCTGCCGACCGCGCGGACGAAACCGGCGATCTCCGCGTCGCTCGCGCGTTCCGAAAAATCGTCCCACGAGACGTAGGGGCCCTTGGGGATCACCAGGACATGAGTCGGCGCCTGGGGCGAGATGTCGTTGAAGGCGAGCACATGCTCGTCCTCGTAGACCTTCGAGCAGGGCAGTTCCCCGCGCAGGATGCGGGCGAAGATGTTGGTGTCGTCATAGGGCAGGGTCGGGTCGATCGGCATGGAATGGCTCCGCAACTAGCCTCGTCATGCCAGCGAAGGCTGGCATCTACCAGAGTCGAGGCGCGCGGTAGACCCCAGCTTGCGCTGGGGGGGACGACAATGCCCGGTTCCTAACCCTGTTTGGCGAAATCTGCGGTTCCAACCGGGTTGACCCTCCCACCGGCGGCGCTACCGTCGGCGGCGATGACCGAAGAGACTCCCGACAGCCTGATTCCCTATGACGAGATCGTGCAGGAGGCCCTGCGCGCCGTGGTCGGCCGGGTGCTCGGCGAGGTCGAGAAGAATGGCGGACTGCCCGGCGGCCACCATTTCTACATCACCTTCAAGACTGGCGCCGCGGGCGTCGACATCCCCAAGCACCTTAGCGAGCGCTTCCCGGACGAGATGACCATCGTCATCCAGAACCGCTTCTGGGACCTCAAGGTGCAGGAGGACCGGTTCGAGGTCGGCCTCAGCTTCAACCAGATGCCGGCCAAGCTCCATATCCCCTTCTCGGCGATCACCGTCTTCTTCGACCCCGAGGTCAAGTTTCAGCTCCAGTTCCAGGCGTCGGAAGACGAGGACGACGAGGCGGAGGAGACTCACGACGCCGAGAACGACCGCCCGGCCGCGGAGCCGGTCGAGGACGGCAGCAACGTCGTGTCGGTGGATTTCAGCCGGAAGAAATAGCTTCTCGCGTGGTCCGGCCGCAGCGGGGAATTCGTCACCAAAGCGCGTGCGCCCCGAGACCCTGACTTGCGCCGAGGCGACGCAATTTCATAGGGGGGAACCATGCAGATGAGCACCCAGACCCGCACCGAAACCGATTCCATCGGCCCGATCGACGTTCCGGCCGATTGCTATTGGGGCGCGCAGACGCAGCGCTCGATCGAGAATTTCCCGTTCGGAGCGGCCGAGCGGATGCCGATCGGCATCGTCCACGCCCAGGCGATCGTGAAGCAGGCCGCGGCGCGGGTGAACGCCAAGCACGGGCTCGACCCGAAGATCGTCGCCGCGATCGAGGACGCCGCCCGGGCGATCACCTCGGGCGAGCTCGACGACCAGTTCCCGCTCGTCATCTGGCAGACCGGGTCGGGCACCCAGACCAACATGAACGTCAACGAGGTGATCGCCGGCTACGCGAACGAAAAGCTCGCCGGCACACGCGGCGGCAAGTCGCCGGTCCACCCCAACGACCATGTCAATATGAGCCAGTCGTCCAACGACAGCTTCCCGACGGCGCTCCACGTCGCCACGGTTCTTGCGACCGAGGCGGTGCTCCTGCCGGCGCTCGAGGTCCTGACCAACGCGCTGGAAGCCAAAGCCGAGGCGTGGGACCATATCGTCAAGATCGGCCGCACCCACACCCAGGACGCGACCCCGCTGACGCTCGGCCAGGAATTTTCCGGCTATGTCGCCCAGCTGATCAGCTGCCGCGCTCGGATCCAGGGCGCGCTCGACGGCAACATCCGCAAGCTCGCCATTGGCGGAACCGCGGTCGGCACCGGCCTCAACGCGCCCAAGGGCTGGGCCGACGACATGACCGCCGCGATCAGCGACATCGCCGGCACGCGGTTTGAGAGCGCGCCCAACAAGTTCGAGCAGCTCGCCGCGAAGGATGGACTCGTCTTCTTCTCGGGCGCGCTCAACACGCTCGCGGTGGCGCTCAACAAGATCGCCAACGACATTCGCTTCCTCGGCTCGGGCCCCCGTTCCGGCCTCGGCGAGCTGTCGCTCCCGGCGAACGAGCCGGGAAGCTCGATCATGCCGGGCAAGGTCAACCCGACCCAGTGCGAATCGCTGACGATGGTCGCGGCGCAGGTGATGGGCAATCACCAGGCGGTGACCATCGGTGGCATGCAGGGACATTTCGAATTGAACGTGTTCATGCCGCTGATCGGCGCGAACGTGCTCCGCTCGATCCACCTGCTCGCCACCGGCATGACCAGCTTCGCCGAACGCTGCGTCGAGGGGATGGAGGCGAATGAGCGTCAGATCGCCGAGCTCGTCGGTCGCTCGCTGATGCTGGTCACGGCGCTCGCGCCCGAGATCGGCTACGACAATGCCGCCGCCATCGCCAAGCACGCCCACAAGAAGGGGCTGACGCTGAAGGAAGCGGGGCTCGAGCTCGGCCTCGTGGATGAGGCGACGTTTGACCGCGTGGTCAAGCCGGAGCTGATGCTCGGCCGCTAGTAGGCGCAGACCGAGAAGTCGGGACCGTTCCAGCAGGCGCGGTCGCGACGCGAGCGCACCGCGGTGCCCCAGCGCGACGCCGCGCCGGCCGGCGTGAGGCCATAGACTTCGGCGACTCCGCGCTCGCTGATGGACACGCTTATCCCCGTCACCTCGCCGGGGAAGGTCCCGCGCAGCGGAGTGACCGTGAAGCTGCCCGCGCCTTCGGGGTAGAAGCGGCACGGACCGCGATAGGTGAGATAGCCTTCGGTCGAGACGACGCAGCGGGCGCTGCGGTCCGACGCCTGCGCCTGCGCCGGGCTGGTCGCGACTCCGGCAATGCCGGCGATTCCGGCAAAGGCGGAGATGACCAGTGCAATGCTTCTCATCACGTGTCCCCTCAATGGCTTGCCTCTCCTTTGTGTCGCGAAACCGGCCCCGCGGCATGCACGCCGCGACGAAGGCAACGACTGTGCCGACCGGCATCGGGGAACATCGACCGCCGCGCCGCTTTGACGGACGGAAAGGATGAGGAGGCCTGCACATGGCCAAGGACGAGATCGCTCCCGGAGACATGGCGCCGCCGGGGACCCCGGGCACCGGCGAGAATGTCTGCCCCGACTGCAACGGCTCAGGTCAGGTCGACGGCGGCACCTGTCCGACCTGCCTCGGCACCGGCCGGGTGATCGAAGGGATCGGCGGGGCTTGAGTTAGGCCTGCAACATCTCCTGGAGCTTCAACACCGTCCGCCAGTTGCGCTGGGTGACGGGTGAGCCGGCTGCCTTGTCGAACAGGGCCGGGGTCAGCTTCGACGTTCCGGCGCCGGCCGGATAGTGGATCCACAAGACGTCGCCCTTGAGCCTCACCTGCTCACCGGCCGCCGCCTTTGCCTCCAGCAGCTTGGGCGCGTCGGCATTGGGCGGCAATTTGGACAAGCCGAGCATCAGCCGGTTGGGCTCGTCGCGCTCCGCCTCTGGGAATGGCGAACCCTCAGCATAGTCCGTCCATTGCTTCGCGCTCCGCACGATCACCGGCCGCTCAAAGCCGAATCGCTTGGCCACCGCCTTCTCGAGCGCCGTCTCAAGCGCCTCCGGCTTGCCCGTTGCCTCGAACACGACATTGCCGCTCTGGATGTAGGTCTCGACCTTCTCCCAGCCGAGCTCCGCGCAGACCTCGCGCAGCTCCGCCATCGGCAGCTTGCACCCGCCGACGTTCACAGCGCGCAACAAAGCGACGTAACGCATTGTCCCTCCTTGACCTCGGGCGCGCCCTTCAGCCACTAGCCCTCATGGAAATCGCATCCGCCTTCCAGCGCCGCGGGCTGCTGTTCGTCCTGTCCAGCCCGAGCGGCGCGGGCAAGTCCACCATCGCCCGAATGATCCTCGAAGCCGACGACGGCATCGCCATGTCAGTCTCCGCCACCACCCGGCCCAAGCGGCCGGGCGAGGTTGAGGGCGTCGACTATCACTTCGTCACCGACGAGGAATTCGACCGGATGCGAGAGACCGGCGCTTTCCTCGAATGGGCGCACGTCTTCGGCTACCGCTACGGAACGCTTCGCAACGAGGTCATCAAGGCGATCGAGAACGGCCGCGACGTCCTCCTCGACATCGACTGGCAGGGCACCCAGCAGCTGAAGCAGGTCGACCCGGATATCGTCCGCGTGTTCATCCTTCCCCCGTCGATGACGGAGCTGGAGCGGCGCCTGCGCAGCCGCGGCACCGACAGCGAGGAGGTGATCGCCAACCGAATGTCGCGAGCCACCGCGGAGATCAGCCACTGGGCCGAGTACGACTACGTCCTCATCAACAATAACGCGGAGAAGTGCCGCGAGCTCGTCCACAACATCTTGAAGGCCGAGCGCCTCAAGGCGACACGCCGCGTCTTCCTCCACGATTTCGTTCGCGAGCTGATCGCCGCCCGCCCGGCCTGAAGCCTCGCAACCGCGTTCCGCCCAGACGGTTGTTGCTCTAGGTTGGAGAGGAACAGCCAAGGGAGAGCGCGATGGTACGGGTGATCATCGGTGCGGCGGTCGCCGCGATTGCGATGCTGATCGTCGGCTTCCTGTTGTTTGCGACGCCGCTCAATGGGCTCGGCACCGGCAATGTCGGCAATGCCGAGGCGGCCCAGCTGCAGAGCGCGCTGGCGCTCAACCTGCCGCGCACCGGCACCTATGCCGTGCCCGATCCCAATACCGCCGAACAGACCGTGATGTACGGCCAGGGCCCGGTCGCGACGATCCATTATAATACCGGCGGCTATGCGGCCGGCGATCCGACCATGATCGTCTATGGCCTCGTCCTCAACTTCGTCACCGCGCTTCTGATCGGGCTCGGCTTGCTGGGCATCGATCGGCGTGTCGGCGACTTCGCTTCGCGCGCCCGGCTCGTCATTCCGTTCGCGGTCGGCGCCGCCGCCTTCATGCATTTGAGTGAGCCGCTCTACCTCCACCACGATTGGGGCAATGCGCTCTACACGTTCTTCGGCAATGCGCTTGCGCTGGCGATCGGTGGTCTGGTTGTCGCGTGGTTCATCCCGCATCGCCGCGCAGAGGCTCCCGCCGACGCGCCAACGGACGTCTAGCGAAGCAGCTCGAGGAAGCGCGCTCCCGCTTTGAAATCGCGCCGTCGTGCGTCGAGCGCCGCGCTGGCCTCGGCATCCTCACCCCATTGCTCGAGCTGCCATTTCTCGTCGAGGCTCGCCGCATCCCACGCCTGATCGAGATCGATCGCGCCTTCGGCAAGCGCCAGAGCGATGACGAGCGATCCGCTGACCGTCACCAGCGGCGACAGGCCGGCCAGCTCGAAAGGGTCCCGCGCCGCGACCGCGCGCGCGAGCTGCTGGACCGCGGCATCGCTCTGCTTGCGGTGCATGATCCCGCACACGACGGCGAGCTCTATGTCAAAACGCTGGCGCGCCCAGGCAAGGATCGGGTCCCAGCGCTCCGCCTGGCGCGCGACCAGCGTGTCCGGGTTTTCCGCGCGGTAGCAGAGCAGGTCGCTCTCGGCATATTCCGCGAGCCGCGCCGCGAACGCTTGCGCGTCCGGGGCGACCCGGTCGATCGCGGCATTGGCGAGGCCGGTGAGCGGCATGGTGCGCGGGTCGATCTCCTCGCCCTGCGCTTGCCATTCCTGCGCGATGGCGTCGGCCAGCGCGGCGGAAGGCACGACCAGGCCGGCGCGTGCCGGGGTCTTCACCCCGCGCTCGTCGAGCCGGAGCGCGAAGCCGGGTCCTTCCGGCGCGACGGTTACCTGCTTGTAGAACCGCTTCATGGATTGGGCGGCCGCTTCCATCGTTTCGCCATCGCGCGCGGTGCGAAGAAGCTGATCACCAGCCCGACGAGCGCGATCGGGAAGCCGATCCAGTGGCCGCCTTCGACGAACACGCTGGTCTGCCACAGGAGCAAGGCGAGCAGGACGACGATCGTGCCGCCGATCTGCACCAGGTTCATGGCGATGAAGCGGTTGCGCCAGGTGCGCTCGCCGACCTCGTTCATGCCGCCTTCCTCATCAGCTCGATAATCTCCCGCGGGTGGCTGGCGACGTGATGCGCCCCCGCGTCCCACAACTCCTCCGGCGCGTGATACCCCCAGGCGACTCCAATCGCGGTGACGCCGGCGGCGCGCGCCATGGCGATGTCGTAGCTGGTGTCGCCGATCATCCAGCTCGTTTCCGGGGCCGCGCCCGCGTCCGCCATTGCCTGCTCGATCATGCTCGGATGCGGCTTGGAGGGGTGACGGTCGGCGGTCTGCAGGGTGACGAAGCGGTGGGCGATGTCATGGCAGTCGAGGCACAGGTTGAGGCCGCGGTCGGACTTGCCGGTGGCGACACCGAGCAGGAAGCCGTCCGTCTCCAGCGCGTCGAGCAGCTCGGCGACACCATCGAACAGCGGTTCGTCGACCGAGCCGGTGAGCCGCATGCGCTGGAAGGCGCTCTTGTACTCCTCGGCCATCTCGACGTGAAGCTCGGGCGGCGCATCGGGGGCCATCACCTGCATCGCCTCGACGAGGCTGAGGCCGACGACTCGGCGCGTCTTCTCCTGCGGCGGCCTGGGCAGCCCGAACGCGTCGAAGCAGGCTTCCATCGCCGCGCAGATATTGTGCTGGCTGTCGACGAGCGTCCCGTCACAGTCGAAAATGGCGAGGCGGTTCATGCCCCCTCTCCCGCTCGCGAGAGAGGGCTGGGGTGAGGGCGCGAGGTGCAGGCAGGCTGGACAGGCTTCGATCCGGCGCTGAGCCCGTTGCCCTCACCCAACCCTCTCCCGCCCGCGGGAGAGGGCTGCATGAGCGCCGCATGATCATCGCGCCCGAGCGCGGCGAGCGCGTCAGCGACGCTTTCCCGCTCTTCGGCCTTCTTGTTCTGGCCGAGCTTGCGGGTGCCGCGCAGCGCCTCGATGGTGAGCTCGTAGCCGATGATGGCCTTCAGCATCGCCTCGAAGCGGCCGGGCGTCATCTTGCCGCGGGTCCACGGCATTTTCGGAGTGAGCCGCTCTTCATGGTCGGCGCTGAGCCGGTCGAGCAAAGCGGCAAGCTCCACCTCGTCTAGCGGCCGCAGTGGCCCTTCCGCCTCGACCACAAGATAATTCCAGGTCGGCACCTGGTCGGGCGTTCCGTACCAGTCGGGGCTGACGTAGAAATCAGGCCCCATCACCGACGCGATGGCCCGGGCGTTCTCAAGCTTCGCCGCCGCCGGATTGCTCCGCGACACGTGGAAGAGCAGTCGGTCTCGCCCCGCCAACACCAACGGCGCGTGCACCACCGCCGGCCCGTCCACGCAGATCGTCGCGAACGACACCTGCGCGACGAAGGCGAGCATCTCCTGCTCGTCGGTCCAGTGGAAGACGCGGTTCGGGTGCATTAGCGGCGGCCGCCGCTGCCACCGCCACCGCTCTTGCCCCCGCGGTTGCGACGCTCGCCGCGGCGTTCCTTGCGGACCTGCTTGGCGTGCTGCTTGGCCTTGGCCTTCTGCTGCTCGCGGCTGGGCGGCGGCGCTTCCTCGATCTCGAGGTCGCCCGCAGCGGGATCGAAACCGAGCGAGGCGAGGGTGGCTGCGAAATGCTCGGGCGGCTCGGCGGTGACGTCGATCCGGCCGCCGTCTGGGTGGTCGATACGCAGGCGGCGGGCGTGGAGGTGCAGCTTCCGGCTGATCGAGCCGGTCAGATAGGCTTCCTGCCCGGCATATTTGCCGTCGCCGACGATCGGGTGGCCGATCGCCGCCATGTGCACGCGCAGCTGGTGGGTTCGGCCGGTGAAGGGCTGGAGTTCGACGAAGGCGGCGCGGTTGCCGGCGCGCTCGATCACCCGGTAGCGGGTGCGCGCGGCCTGGCCGTTCTCCTCGTCGACATGCATCTTCTCGCCGCCGGTGCCGGGCTGCTTGGCGATGGGAAGGTCGATGATTCCGTCGTCGATCGACGGCACGCCCATCACCACCGCCCAGTATATCTTGCGCGCGGTTCGGCCGGAAAAGGATTTGGAGAAGAACGCCGCCGCCCGCGGCGTGCGCGCCACCAGCAGCGCGCCGGAGGTGTCCTTGTCGAGCCGGTGGACGAGCTTCGGACGCGCGGCATCCTCGTCAACCAGGCCGCCGAGCAGGCCGTCGACATGTTCTGTCGTTTTGGTCCCGCCCTGCGTCGCCAGCCCCGGCGGCTTGTTGAGCACGATCGCTGCCGGATCTTCGCTGATCACCATCGAGCGTGCGAAAGCGACTTCCTCGTCGGTCAGCTTGCGGATCTGTTTCCTCGGCGCCGGCGCATGCTCTTCCGGGGTGATCGGCGGGATTCGGATGACCTGCCCCGCCTCGACGCGGTCGCCGGGCGCGGCGCGCTTACCGTCGACGCGCAGCTGGCCGGTTCGCGCCATTCGCGCGACCGCGGTGAAATTGGCTTCCGGCAGGTTGCGCTTGAACCAGCGGTCGAGGCGGATTCCGTCATCCTCCTCGCTCACCGTGAATTGACGGACATCGCTCATCGCTGGGCATGTAGCGACGAGGGCGCGCCCGCGCCACCCGCGCTACAGGAGCTTGCGCATGATGATGTCGAGGTCGGCGTGGGTGCCGACCATGAAGTCGTAGGTACCGACCGCCTCGAAGCCGTAGCGGTCGTAGAAACGGCGGGCGCGGTGGTTGTCGACGAAGACGGAGAGGTAGAGCTGCGCCGCGCCGCGCCGCTTCGCCTCCGCGATCGCCCAGTCCATCAGCGCATGGGCCATGCCCTGGCCGTGCCACGGCTTGAGGACGTAGAGCTGGCGAAGCTCCGCCGTCGGGCCGGTCACCTCGAACGGCAGCGACGGCGGGCCGACCTTGGCGAAGCCGGCGACCTCGCCCGAATCCTCGGCGATGCGCACCGCGAAGTCCGGGTTCGTCAGCTCGCCGCGCCAGTTCTCCTCGCTATGGTTCTCGAGGAAGGCGGCGAGGTTCTCCGGCGTGTAGAGATGGCCGAACGTCTCGACGAAGGTCTGCTTGCCGAGCCGCGACATCAACGCGGCGTCGTCGGGTCCGCCATTGCGGTATTCGATCACGTCTAAAATCCTTCCGGCTCTGGCCAGCCCGGGGCGACCAGGGCCATCACCTTGAACAATCGTCCCATCTGCTCGGGCGCGCTCAGGCGCTCGCGCGCTGCGACGATCTCCTCGGTCCGCTCCGGCGCGGACTTGGCGAGCTGCGCGGCGCGAAGGTCGATGCCCATCGCCCGCAGCCACGCGCCCTGACCGATTGCTCCGTAGACTCGAACGCCCTCCGCTTTCGCCGCGTCGTGGAGCGCCTCGAAATCGACATGGGCGGTGAGGTCGCGGGTCCCCGGCGCGGCCCAGGGATCGGCATAGGCATGGCCGGAGACCGCCTGCAGAGTGTCGCCGACGCAGTGCCGCTCGTGGCCGTAATCGATGAACAGTGCAGCGCCGCCCCGCGCCGCAAGCCGTCGGGCGAGTGTGGCCGCGACCGCGACCGATGCCGGCGATCGTTCGGCGATCGCGCCTGGCTCGGCGGGCGGCAATTGCTCCTCGGCGGGCGGACCAGCCTCACGGCGAAAACCTTTGCCGTCGGCTGTGACGACCAGTTCGCGCCAGCCATCCGCTTGGCGCTCGAACTGGCGCACCGGAAGCGCGTCGAAGAATTCGTTGGCGACGATCAGAAGCGGGCCTTGCGCCGGCAGGCTGTCGACATTGTCGTGCCAGCGCGCGGCGGCGAGGCGGCTGAGCTGCTCGTCCCTGAGGGCGGGACTGGTCTCGACCAGCTCGACCGGCGGCTGAAGGCCGATCCCGCGCATTGCGCGAAGCGCGTCGGCGGCGAGCGTGCCGCGCCCCGGGCCGAGCTCGGCATAATGGACTCCGCCTGGCTTGCCGGCGCGAAGCCACAGGTCGGCGAGCCACAGGCCGATCAACTCGCCGAACATCTGGCTGATCTCCGGCGCGGTGATGAAGTCGCCGGCCGCGCCGAGGGGATCGCGGCTGGCATAATAAGCCGCGTTGGCCGCTTCCATATAGTCGGCGACGCTGATCGGCCCCTCGGCCGCGATCCTTTCTCTCAGCGCGTCGGCAAGCGACATGGCATCAGGCGGCTTCCCGCGCCTCGACAGCATCGGCGGCCGGCTGGCTCGGCGGCGCATAGACCGGCTCCCGCTTCCGCGAGGTCCAGATCAGATAGAGGCCGATCAGGATCATCGGCACGGTCAGCCACTGACCCATCGACAGCCCGGTGCTCTCGACGAGCCAGGTAAGGTGAGCGTCGGGCTCGCGGAAATATTCGACGACGAAGCGGCTGAGCCCATAGCCCAAGGCGAACACGCCGGCGAGCAGGCCGGGCTTGTAACGGGCGCGGGTCCACCAGAAGAGGACGAACAGGACGAGGAACAGGACGATGCCCTCGAGCCCCGCCTCGTAGAGCTGGCTCGGGTGGCGCGGCGGTCCGACCGCGACCGTTCCGGGCCCGACCAGCTCGCGGAACTGAACCGCCCAGGCGACGTCGGTCGGCCGGCCCCACAATTCGCCGTTCACGAAATTGGCGAGGCGGCCGAAGAACAGGCCGAAGGGCACGCAGCAGGCGACGTAATCGGAGACGCGAAGGAAGGAGAGGCCGTTCTTGCGGGCGAGGTAGAGCATTGCGAGGATGGTGCCGATCAGCCCGCCGTGGAACGACATCCCGCCGTCCCACAGCTGCACGATCTCGAGCGGGTTCTGGAGATAGTCCATCGGCTTGTAAAACAGCACGTAGCCGAGCCGGCCGCCGAGGATGATTCCGAGCGTCGCGTAGAACACCATGTCGTCGGCATGGCGCCGCGCCATCGGCGAGCCCGGCTGCTTCACCAGCTTCAGCAGGTAAAGGTAGCCGATGACGATCCCGGCGAGATAGGCGAGGCTGTACCAGCGCAGCTGGAAGAAGCCGAGATCGAGCGCCACCGGATCGAGATTGTGGACCCAGTGGGTGCCGGTGGCCGCCGGGGCCGGAAGAGTGGTCATTGCAGTCATATCGCGAGGGCTTCCCCCTTGAGCCTGCCGCCCTCATAGAGGGGGCAAAGCAAAGCGAAAAGCCACGAGAGGAGCCGAACCGAAGATGCCCACCGAGCTTGACCGCAAGATGGACCAGATGATCGCCGCAGTGACCGGCGAAAACGGCCCGATCAAGCTTGGAACGGACCATGACGGACGGGTGATCGTCACCAACCTGCCGCCGACATTGCCGATCTTCTTCGACGCCTTCTGCATGCTCAACCAGACGTCCGAGGCGGTGGTCGCGGACGGCGAGCGGCTGACCTTCGGCGACCTTCTCGCCCACGCCAACAGGCTGGCGCCGGTCCTCGTGGGCGGGTTCGGAATCCGCAAGGGCGACAGAGTCGCGATCGCGATGCGCAACTGCCCGGCCTGGATCCTCGCCTATATGGCGGTGGTGAAGGCGGGCGGGGTCGCGACCCTGCTCAACGGCTGGTGGCAGCCGCACGAGCTGGAGCATGCGCTGAAGCTCACGGAGCCGAAGCTGGTCATCGCCGACGCGGCGCGCGCGGAGCGGGTGGCGGCGACCGGCCTCGGCATCGAGACCATCACCCTGCCTGTCGACCGGCCCGCCGCGGAGGCGCTGGCGCCGCTGCTGGAGCGAGGCGGGGAGGGGGAGCTTCCGCAGGTCGGGTCGGACGACGACGCGACCATATTGTTCACCTCCGGCTCGACAGGCCTGTGCAAGGGCGCGCTGTCGACCCACCGGGCGGTGACCACCGGGACCTACACCTACTCCGCCTCGCTCGCGGCGCTGAAGGCGATCCTCGAGAGCGAGGGCCGGCCGCCGGCCAACCCGCCGCGCACCTTGATCAACGTGCCTTTGTTCCACGTCACCGGCGAGGTTCCGGTGATGCTCAATTCCTTCGTCATCAACCGCTGCATGGTGCTGATGAGGAAATGGGACGCGGGCGAGGCGCTCCGCCTCATCCAGGACGAGAAGATCACCTATTTCGTCGGAGTGCCGACGATGAGCCTCGAGCTCATGCAGCATCCCGATCGCGAGAAATACGACCTGTCGACCCTGACCGACCTCGCCGCGGGCGGGGCGCCGCGGCCGGCGGCCCACGTCGCGAGGCTGCGCGAGGCGTTCAAGACGGCTCAGCCGGCGCTCGGCTACGGGCTCACCGAGACCAACGCGGTCGGCTGCGGCAACGTGTGGTCCAACTATGCCGCCAAGCCGGATTCGACGGGACGGCCGCAGCGGCCGCTGGTCGACCTCGTCATCCTCGCGCCCGACGACAGGCCGCTGCCGAGCGGCGAGCGCGGCGAGATCGCCATCCGCTCGGCGGCGAACTTCAAGGAATATTGGCGCGATCCGGCGGCGACCGCCGCGGCGTTCACCGCCGACGGCTACGTGCGCAGCGGCGACATCGGCTATCTCGACGAGGACGACTATCTGTTCATCGTCGACCGCAAGAAGGACATCATCATCCGCGGTGGCGAGAACATCGCCTGCCCGGAGGTCGAGGCGGCGCTCTACAGCCACCATTCGGTGTCCGAGGCGAGCGTGTTCGGGATGCCCGACGAGCGGCTGGGCGAGGTGCCGGTCGCGGTCGTTTACCTCAAGGAAGGCGAGACGCTGGGCGAGGAGGCGCTTCGCGACCATGTCGCCGGCCGGCTCGCGCCGTTCAAGGTGCCCGCCTCGATCGCGGTCTCGGCTGAGCCGCTGCCCAAGCTCGGCACCGGCAAGATCGACAAGGTGACTCTGCGCCAGCGCTTCAAGGAAATGGCGGCGGGCTGAAGAGGTGGGGCCGGCGCCTGGTCGCGCCAGACGCCGGCCCCTCCCTCGATACGCTACGCGAGGGAACTGTCGAACCCGCGGTGGGAAGACGGGCAAAGCACAAGCACGCCTGTCGGGTCCGCCGAGCCGCTAATCGCCGATTCGCGTTGAGCGAGGGCTGAATGCCAACGTAAGCGGTTGTTAATGCTGGAAGACCCGGCGCGCGGCGGCGCCGGGGCGATTACCAGCGGCGGCCGCGGCGGTCGTAGCGATCGTACCGGTCGTAGCGATCGTCGCGCTGGGCGCGGCGAAGCTCGCGGCGGCATTCGCGAAGCTCGCGGCGATATTCGCGGCGGCTGTCGGCGCGGCGAAGCTCGCGGCGGCACTCGCGCATCTCGCGGGCGACGTCGCGATCGTAATGGCCATAGGCGTAAGGCGGCCGCGGATAATAATAGCCCTGGGCGGAAGCGGCGGTGGGCAGCGCGACGGTGGCAAGGCCGGCCGCGGCAATGAGCAGTTTACGCATCACAAGTCTCCACAGAAACAGGCGTCCGGCGTGACGGACTTCGCCACGACAGAACCGGCCGACCATGCGCCGCGTTGCATGAACTCAAAACTACGTTCCGTTCATCCAGGGTTTACCAAGCGGTGGCGGGCGCGTTTCGTTCAGGAATGTCGGAATCTTGCTGACGAAGTTCATGAAGTTCACGATGCCGAGGGGTTTTCGTGAACTTTCCGGAGACGCGGCTTCTCCAGGGGTGATTCTCCCGTCGGAGCGTGGGGCGCGGCGCCTCACAGGGCGGCGGGCTTGGAACGGAAGCGCGTGGCAGATGAACCGGGTAGGTTCTCCGAAGACGAGCGGAAATCGCGCCGACATCTCGCCCGACACTCCGTGACGTGCTGCGCTTCATGATTCTTGCTCCTGCGACTCGAGGAGCAGACATCTTATCCCATTTGGTACACTGTAGGAAAGTGATTTGAATTAGTCCACTTGCCTCGCGAAGGGCGATGCTCTAGCGGCGCGCCTCCCACAACGAGAGGAGGTTGCCATGGCACGCAAACGGCACATCGACGACCTGCCCTGCTTTCGAGGTCAGCTCGAAGCGGCGTAAGGGCTTCCCGTCCGAGATCCATGTCAAACGCGGCCTGCGCTTCGTACGCGGCGGCGAGAAGGAACTGGTCGAGAAGCTCGGCCGCGAGGATCCGTGCCCGTGCGGCTCGGGGAAGAGATTTCAAACGCTGCTGCCTGAGCGGCGGCCGGTTTCGACGGCGCCGAGCGGCACGATTATTGGCGCTGATCCAGCCGACGGACGGTTAGGCGACGAACGCGCCGCGCGTGGACGCTCAAGCGCACTCGACGTCGACGCGGGGCGGCTGGCCCGGCTCGAAGACCCAAATTCGCGACTGGACTCGTAGGTCGCGGGTGCGGGCGCCGGGCACCACGATCCGCACCTGCTCGCCTTCGTTCGGAGGGTAGGGCCGGTCCTCGTCCTTGTAAGTCGATCCGTCGATGATCCTCGCGTGCATGCTGGTTCAGCTCTTGCAGGTGCCGTTGTCCTGCTTGGACCGGCACTGATTGCAGAGTTCGCCCGTGGTGGGCTTCGAGGTCGAGGTGCGGGCGGGATTTTCGGGCCAAAGGCTACAGTTGCTGCACCAGTGCCACGTGTCGCTTCCAGCCGCCTGACGATAGGTCATGTCCGTCCTCCTGCTTGTGCGGCAAGAGTAGCCAGCGCTCTCCAGGATCGGCACCACGACCTGGTCCGGATCGGCGCCGGATCGGACAGATCTAAAGACGTTCGCGGCGAGGAAGTTGGCGTCCGGGTCGGCCGCAGGGCGCCGCGGATCAGCCGCCGGAGCCGGGGGCGAGGGTCCGGCGGTCGGCCCCGCTCAGCGGCCGCCCCAGCCGCCCTGCTCCGGACCGGAGCCGCCCGCCTTGCCCCAGCTTCCGGATTCAGGCGTGGCGGGGCCCATTTGCGAGCGGACGGGCTGGAACTCGCCGCCGCCGGGGCCGTCGAGGGGGCAGCCGTTGCGGCGCATCTCGGCGCCCATCTGGTGGACTCGGGCGACAGCGGCGACTCCCGAGGCGCCGCCATTCTGGCTAAGCAGGCGCTGCTCGAGATCGGCGCAGAATTGCGCGGTGGCGTGGGGCGGCGCTTCGAGCTGGTCGAGCTCGTCCTGGAGGGCGGCGGCGAACAGGCCCATGGTGAGGCCCTCCGAGCGGAAGGCGGGGGATGTGCGCTCGTCGGGGGCTGTGCCGCGCTCGACAGTGGCGGTCACGCGGGTGCGGGCGCCGCCGTCGAGCGGCTCCAGATGAGCGGTCATGCGGGTGGCGACCTCATTGCCGCTCATCACCACGAAGCTGATCGCCTTGTCCGTACGCTCGGTGCGGAAGACCGGAGCGACCCCGCCGGAGCGCGACGGATCGGTGCCGGGCGAGCCGGGCTGGCGGCGGACGTCGAGATCCTCGAGCGCGGCCATCACCTGGTCGGGGCTCTTGGCGACGTCGCGAGAATAGCCGGCGTCGAGCACGCCGCCGAAATAGAGGGCGCCGGCGGCGAGCGGCACGCACAGGCCCAATGATTTGAGAAACACCGCAATCTCCCTCAGCGAGGGAGGCTAGACGGGGGTAGGTTAAGGAGAAGTTGGCTGGGAGTTGCGGCCCGCCTCGCGGGCCGGGATGAGCAGAGAGGTGGAATTTCCATCTGCGCCAAACCAATCCCGGAGTGGACCTCCTTCGAGGCCCAATGAGCGCCTTGAAACCTCAAGAGAATTGTTGAAGCTTCTACTCATATCTTTTGAGGGGGGGTATCAATGTCCAATCTTCCTGCTTGTATCGAACGGGCGGAAAGAGCTCGGCTCTTTCCAATATTGGCTGAAACTTCGAAGGAGGGACGAACGCTCTCTATCTTCCTTGCAACGCTCGCTGCCGTCAGGGAATTTCGCACGAGCTTCCTGAACTCGATGGGTCTTCGAGTCGGAACGACGGCAAAACTCAGGACTTTCACCGAAGTTGTATTCAAGTGCGCGAAAGGCGAGCCAAATCTCGGCCGGCCAGACGGGCTTCTCGTGCTGGAAACCTGGGGGCGGCGCTGGACGGCGCTCGTGGAGGCCAAGATCGGAAAGACCGAGATCGGGCAGGAGCAGGTCGAGCGCTACCTCGAGTTGGCGAAACAGAACAAGCTGGACGCGGTTATCACCATCTCCAACCAGTTCTCAGCCGTTCCCCAGCACCACCCGCTCAAGATCAAGCTCAACAAATATAAGGGCGTCCAGCTTTTCCACTTCTCGTGGATGCACATCCTCACCGAGGCCGACCTCCTCACGGTCAATCAGGATGTCGAGGACGACGATCAAGCCTATATGCTGAGTGAGTTTCTGCGCTTCATCAGCCACGAAAGCGCTGGGGTGCAGGGCTTCACGCAGATGCCGGCAGCGTGGTCGGATGTGGTATCCAAGGTTCAAGCCGGGGGGATGCTCCAGAAGACGGCAGATACGTCCGCCGTTGCAGAAGCATGGCAGCAGGAAACGCGGGACCTTTGTCTGATCCTTAGCCGGCAGCTGCGGCGCCAGGTGTCGCAGCGGCTCGGCCGGGCCGCGGCGGCAGATGCTGAGGTACGATTCCAAGGCGATCTGGACGGGCTGTGCACCGAGCAGGCGCTTTCGGTGACCTTCGACATTCCCAACACCGCGGCACCGCTCAACGTACGGGCGGATCTGCGCGGCCGCAGCGTGTTGGTATCGATGAAGCTGCGAGCGCCGGACGACAAAGTTTCGAGCCGAGCGCGGCTGAACTGGCTGCTGCGGCAGATTCCGGAAAGTGCGCAGGGCAACCTGCACATCCGCTGCCAATGGCCGAAGACTTCGGTCCCCACCCAGTTCAAGCTTCAGGAACTGCGTGAGGACCCGACGAAGATCGACGAAGGCAAAGGGAAACTCCAGGTAACCGGCTTCGAGGTGATCCTAGTGGCGGACCTCGGTCGCCGCTTCGAGCAGCGTCGTAGCTTCATTGAAGAGCTGGAGCGTGCGGTGCCCGAATTCTATGAGGTGGTAGGCCAGCATCTGCGAGCGTGGCAGCCGCCGGCGCCGAGGATCACGGAAGAGCGTTCCCAGCCGCAAGATGTAACGCCGGCGGCCATCTCGGAGACAGCCGAAGCTTCGTCCATGCAGGAGTAGAGTCGCTCACCTAAGAGAAGCCCCGGCGGCGCCTATGCGCCGCC
>JBKBPQ010000001.1:434555-484875 GCA_046293155.1 Allosphingosinicella sp.
GGCAGCGCCCCCCACAAAAAAAACCCCCCTCCCCCCCCCCCCCCCCCCCGGGGCTGGTTTAGGTGACAGTTCGGTTATTAGTGGTTCGGTCCTCTAGCTTACTCCGCAGCCACCCCCGCTCGCTCGAACATATCCTCGCCGCCGTCGCCTTCCGGCGTGTCGTTGGCGGCCTTGGCGGACTTACGACGATCAAAGTTGTCCCAGACTTCGTTCCAATTCCCCTTGGTCGCGGCCTTTGAGTATTCGGTCGCGCGGGTCTCGAAGAAGTTGGCGTGCTCGACCCCGTTGAGGAGCGGGGCGAGCCAGGGGAGCGGGTGCTCCTTGATGCGGTAGATCGGCTTGAGGCCGAGCTGGTTGAGGCGCCAGTCGGCGATGTAGCGGATGTAGGACTTGATGTCGTCCGCGGTCATCCCCTCGACCGGCCCAAGCTCGAAGGCGAGGTCGACGAAGGCGTCCTCGAGCTTCACCGTCTTGAAGCAGGCCTCCTCGATCGAATCGCGGACGTCGCGGGTGAGGCAGTTCCTCTCCTTGACGAAGGCGTGGAACAGCTTGGTGATGCCTTCGCAGTGGAGGCTCTCGTCGCGGACCGACCAGCTGACGATCTGGCCCATGCCCTTCATCTTGTTGAAGCGCGGGAAGTTCATCAGCATCGCGAAGGACGCGAACAGCTGAAGCCCCTCGGTGAAGCCGCCGAACATGGCGAGCGTCTTGGCGATGTCCTCGTCGCTGTCGACGCCGAAGGTGGCGAGATAGTCATGCTTGTCCTTCATCTCCTTGTACTGGAGGAAGGCGCTGTACTCGCTCTCGGGCATGCCGATCGTGTCGAGCAGGTGGCTGTAGGCCGCGATGTGCACCGTCTCCATGTTGGAGAAGGCGGTCAGCATCATCTTGACCTCGGTCGGCTTGAACACGCGGCCATATTTGTCGTGGTAGCAATCCTGCACCTCGACGTCGGCCTGGGTGAAGAAGCGGAAGATCTGCGTCAGCAGGTTGCGCTCATGCTCGGTCAGCTTCTGGGCCCAGTCGCGGCAATCCTCGCCGAGGGGCACCTCCTCCGGCATCCAGTGGATCTGCTGCTGGCGCTTCCAGAAGTCGAACGCCCAGGGATATTCGAACGGCTTGTACTGCTTGCGGGCTTCGAGAAGGGACATGGGCGTTACTCCGACAGCAAAGTGATGATCTGGAAGGCGATGAGGGCGAGGCCCGCGAGGATAAGGATCGGCGGGTAGGTGCGGGTCATCCAGCGGCCCTGCTCGGAGTCGAGCTCGGTCGCCTGGGGACGATATTCGGACGGGTCGTCGGGCCGGGTGAACAGCCGCCGCGGGGCGGTGCGCATATAGAGGCCGGTGCCGACCAGCAGCAGGCCGATCAGGATGCCGACGACGGGATAGGCGGTGATCATGCCGTCCTCCAAGGAAGGTCGCGGATCGGCTCGATGCCATCGACAGGGCCGAGCAAGCCAAAGGTCATCGCCGCGATCAGCAGCCAGAACAGAGGCGCGAAGATGAGGAAGAAGAACCCCATCCGGCGAATCTGAGCGAGGCTGAGGTCGGAACCGCGAACCGGCATTCCAAGCAGCCGGCGGCCTGCCCACGGGTTTCGCTTCGTTCGAATCAGATGCAGGCCCATGCCGACCTGCGCCGCGACGATGACGGTGACCAACAGGAGGAAATACTCGCCGCTCATGCCGCCCTCCTCAGGGGGAGGCGGTGAGAAGCGCGTAGGAGGTGGTGAAGGCGAACATGATCAGGCCGAACGCCATCAGCATCGTTCCGGCGATGATCATCGGATAATGGGCCGGGTCCTCGGTGCCGAGCGATGCCGCGGGCGGCGGCCGGTCCGAGAGCCGGGCAAGCCAGCGCCGCACCTGGTTCTGCCGGAACGCGATGTGGAAGCCGGCGATCGCGGCGAGGATCGCCAGCGCGTCGGTGATCAGAACGCCGCTCGACAGGCTCATGACCGATGAGCGAACGGCGCGCCTCCCAGTTCCCTCGCGGGCCGGTGCAAAGAAGGGAGGCGCGCATGCTCATCGCTCACTCCGCGGTCACTGGCAGGCCAGGCATTCGTCATAGTCGGTGGTGGCGGCGAGCTCGATCTGCTTGAGATCGGGCGTGTTGTCCGCCTCGACCCCGCCGGCGAAGCCCGCGCGCTGAACCGACTTGGAGCGCAGGTAGTAGAGCGATTTGATGCCGAGCTCCCAGGCGCGGAAGTGGAGCATCAGCAGGTCCCACTTGTCGACGTCGGCCGGGATGAACAGGTTCAGCGACTGGGCCTGGTCGATATAGGGCGTGCGGTCGGCCGCGAGCTCGAGAAGCCAGCGCTGGTCGATCTCGAAGCTGGTCTTGAACACCGCCTTCTCCTCGGGGGTGAGGAAGTCGAGGTGCTGGACCGAGCCGCCGCGCTCGAGGATCGAGTTCCACACCGCGTCGGAATTCTTGCTCTTCGAGATGAGCAGCTTCTCGAGATAGGGATTCTTGATCGAGAAGGAGCCGGACAGCGTCTTGTGGGTGTAGATGTTGGCCGGGATCGGCTCGATGCAGGCCGAGGTGCCGCCGGCGATGATCGAGATGGAAGCAGTCGGGGCGATCGCCATCTTGCAGGAGAAGCGCTCCATCACGCCCATGTCGGCGGCGTCCGGGCACGGCCCGCGCTCGTTGGCGAGCATCATCGAGGCTTCGCTGACCTGGGCCGCGATATGCTTGAAGATGCGCAGGTTCCACGACTTGGCCATGGCGCCCTCGAACGGGATTCCGCGGGCCTGGAGGAAGGAGTGGAAGCCCATCACGCCGAGGCCGACCGAGCGCTCGCGCTCCGCGCTATATTTGGCGCGGGCCATCTCGTCGGGGGCGCGGTCGATATAGTCGGTGAGGACGTTGTCGAGGAAGCGCATGACGTCTTCGATGAAGGTCTTGTCGCCGTTCCACTCGTCCCAGGTCTCGAGGTTGAGCGACGAGAGGCAGCAGACCGCGGTGCGATCGGCCCCGAGATGGTCGCGGCCGGTCGGCAGCGTGATCTCGGAGCACAGGTTCGAGGTCGACACCTTGAGGCCGAGGTCGCGGTGATGCTTCGGCATCGACCGGTTCACCTGGTCGATGAAGATGATGTAGGGCTCGCCGGTCGCGAGGCGGGTCTCGACCAGCTTCTGGAAGAGGGCGCGGGCGTCGACCTTGCCCCGCTCGGACTGGTCCTTGGGCGAGCGAAGGGTGAACTCGCGGCCGTCGCGCACCGCCTCCATGAACTCGTCGGTGACGAGCACGCCGTGATGGAGGTTCAAGGCCTTGCGGTTGAAGTCGCCCGAGGGTTTGCGGATCTCGAGGAACTCCTCGATCTCCGGGTGCGAGATGTCGAGATAGCAGGCGGCCGAGCCGCGGCGGAGCGAGCCCTGCGAGATGGCGAGGGTCAGCGAGTCCATCACGCGGACGAAGGGGATGATCCCGCTGGTCTTGCCGTTGAGGCCGACCGGCTCGCCGATGCCGCGGACATTGCCCCAATAGGTGCCGATGCCGCCGCCGCGCGAGGCGAGCCAGACATTCTCGTTCCAGGTGTTGACGATGCCGTTGAGGCTGTCGTCGACGCTGTTGAGGTAGCAGCTGATCGGAAGGCCGCGGCCGGTGCCGCCGTTCGACAGCACGGGCGTGGCCGGCATGAACCACAATTTGGAGATATAATCGTAGAGGCGCTGGGCGTGGGCCGCGTCGTCGGCATAGGCCGAGGCGACTCGCACGAAGAGGTCCTGGAAGGTCTCGCCTGGCAGCAGATAGCGGTCGTTCAGGGTCTCCTTACCGAAATCGGTGAGGAGGGCGTCGCGGCTATGGTCGACCTCGACGGGGTAGATAACCGGAGCGACCGTTTTCGAATCGGTCTCCGCCGCAGGCTTCTTGGCCTTCTTCGCCTTGGCCGTCGCCTCGGTAGCCTCGATGGTTGCGTTCATGACGTCGGATACTCCCGACTCGCTGCTGCCTGACAGATCCATCACTCTACCCCTCGTTCTACTTACGTTCCAGCGGCATCTACCGCCAGCTTAGGCGAATGGAAGGGGTTGTGGCGCACTTCCTTCGCTTCGCCCCCGATATCCACAGGGGAGCGAAAACGGTGGAACAAATATCGTCCACTAACACCATGTATGGGGCCGCCCCAGCCATTCAACCGCAGCATCTTGTGCCAGCAGGGACTCGGGGGCAAGCCGCTAATGTTGCGGAAAAGACTCGGCTCGGCGCATTTCTGTGGATGGTGCGGACCCGTTCCGGCGGGCCCCGATGGTGCTTGCTAATGAGAATTGATCGCAATAAGAATCGGGCCAAGAGGTGCCGATGTCTCCTGCCTGGATTGTCCGACCGATTCCCCTGTCAAGCTTTGCCGCCGTGGAGCAGCGGCTCGTTACCGGCCTGCGCCAATGGGCGGCGGCGCACCGGTTCGGGCGGTGGCCGGTGGGAGCGCTTCAGGAGCATCTCGGCTGCGGCCGGGCAGCCGCGCACCTGCAGCTGCTGATCGAGGAGATCGGGGCCACGTGGCCCGAGCCGTTCCACCTCAGCCCGGTGTGCTGCCGGCGCACCAGCCATGACGAGGCGCTGATCGCCGCGATGGCCGCCGCCGCCGCGAAAGGCGACCGCCCGGGTTTCGACCGGCTCACGCATGAAATGCTCGGCGTCGACGCGCGCGAGCGCCTGTTCCTGTCGCTCGCCCTCCTGACCGAAGCCATCGCCGCCGCTCCGGCCGCCGCCGCCCCAGACCGAGGCTGACTGGCTCCTACATCCCGCCAGTCACGTTGCGAATCATCTCGTCGGTGATCGTGCCGTGGGTGCAGGCGGCATGGGCCACGCTGGCGTGGATGCTTTCCACGTCGGCCAGGATCAGCGGCCCGCCGCCGCGCTGTTCGGGCCCAGCCGAGCGGCCGTCGCGGTCGTAATGACGCGTCCGCTCGATCCGGTAGCGATATTTGCCGCAGTCGATGGTCAGCTCGCGCTCGGTGAAACCGTAGCGGCTGCCCTCAATCTCAGATTCATCAGCGCGCGCTAGCACGCGCGTTGGCCGTGCCTCGAGATCCGAGGCCCGCAGGTCGATGAACCACATCGCGCCGGACTCATCGGTTCCGCCGTAGATCCACTCGCCGTCGGCGACCCAGGACGGCCCCATCGCCACCGCCGCATTCATCTCCAGCTCGGCCATGTTCAGCGTGTTGAATCCGGCGGTCGTGTTCATATCCATCACGCCGTTTCCGAGGCCCGGCGGAGCGCCGGCCATTGCGACGGCAGCCGCGGCAACCGCCGGAATCAGCAAGATGGCAGCGCGCATGTCCGGTCCCTTCCCAGCCGCAGCATGCGCTCATGCGGCCCCCGGTCAAGCCTACGCCTCCCGCGGGGTGGCTAAACCGGGCGTGAACGGGAGGTAGTTTTCGGTTCATGCAACAGCGGCGAGGCGCCCGTCGTTCTTTCCCCGTCACGGCGCCTGTGGCGTTCCGCGCCCGTGACTCGCAAGGGAGAGTGACATGCGCTTCATCGCCATCGCCGCCGCAGGCCTGATCGCCGCGTCGGCAGTGCCGACGCCGGCCGAAGCCCAGTCCGGTTGGCACAGCGGCTCCTATCAGCGCGAGCTTCGCCAGATCCAGCGGGAGTGCCGGCGCGATCTTCGCCGTGCCGACACTCGACGGGAAGTGATCCGCGCCCAGCGCGAGTGCCGCCGCGAGCTTGCCCAGCTGGAGCGGCGCTACCGGCAGAATTGGCGCCACGACCGCCGCTGGGATCGTGACGACTGGCGCGACGACGATCGCCGCGACCGCCGCCGCTGGCGCGACCGCGACGACGACTAACTTGGGACGCCGGAGCCGGCGCACCCCTTCCCCGGTTCCGGCGTTCTTGTCCCATGCCGTCGACGATCATCCGAGCGTTCGACTATCGCCCGGCCTCGTGCGAGCTCGACGTGCTGTTCACCACCGGGCGTCGCTACGTCTATCGTGACGTGCCGCCCGAGGCGGCCGAGGCGTTCCGACGCGCCTTCTCAAAGGGCCGCCATTTCAACGCGCGAATCCGCGGCCGCTACCCCTATGAAGAGCGCGAGCCGGTCGCGGTCGACTGACTAGTCTTCCCCGCGCGTCGCTCCCGTGGCATGAAGTCATGGCATCTTCGGGGGGAGAAGCCGTTCATGTCGCAGGAAAATGTCGCAACCGTGCGCCGCCTCTACGACGCCTTCGCGGCCGGCGACGTCGAGACGATCATCGCTCTGATGAGCCCGGACATCGAATGGGTGGAGGCGGAGAACTTCCCCTATTCGGACAACAATCCCTATCGTGGGCCCGAAGCGGTCCTGACCGGCGTGTTCGGTCGGCTCGGCACCGAATGGCAGGGCTTCGGCGCCCATCCCGAGGAATATATCGACGGCGGCGACACGGTGGTCGTGCTCGGCCGCTATACCGGCACCTGCGCCGCCACCGGCAAGGCGATGAACCCGCAAATGGCGCATGTCCTGCGCGTCGCCGACGGCCGAATCACCAGCTTCCGCCAATATGTCGACACGCTCGCCGTCGCTCGGGCGACCGGGGCCGCCTAAACTCAACGATCGGGAACCGCGAGGCCGGTTCACGTTTTAGGGGCGGAACAATGCCCCTTGAACAAGTCCTCGTCCGCCTCGGCGTCGCCACCCTCGTCGGTCTCATGCTCGGCTTCGACCGCGAGGTCCGCGGCTTTCCAGCGGGAATCCGCACCCATGCCCTCGTCGCGCTGAGCTCCGCGGCGGTGACGGTCAGCGCATTGAAGCTCACCGAGACCTTCGACGATTCGGACCCGCTGCGTGCAATCCAGGGCCTGGCCCAGGCGATCGGCTTCATCGCCGCCGGCCTGATCTTCGCCGCGCGCGACACCGTTCACAACACGACGACGGCGGCCAATTTGTGGCTGGCCTCGGCGCTCGGGATCGCCGCCGGCGCCGCGCACTTCGACGTGGTGATCGTCGCGACCGGCTTCGGCCTCGTCCTGCTGGTGGTCGTCGGGCTGATCGAGAAGCGGCTCGGCCTGTCTCAGAAGAATGCGAACCAGAGTTCAGGGGACTCGGACTAGCACCACGGCTCGCGCCGCCCGGTCCAAGTCCGGGCCAGCCCTTCCGCGACCAGCATGTCGCCGATCGAGCGGCCGTCGCGCACGACGATCCTGAGCTTGCGCCCGTAGCGGTCCTCGTCCCGGCCGCTGCGCACCAGCTCGAACGGGCCGGCGGCGAGCAGAGCGCGCAGCCGCCGGGTCGCGAGCGCCGCCTGCGCCCGCTCCTCGGGACAGCGGCCGCGAACCTCCGGCGTGTCGATGTCGGCGATGCGGATGCGCTCGCCGCCATAGTCGAAGGTGTCGCCGTCGATCACCCGGAGCGAAGCGTTCGAGGCGACTGTGCTCCGGCCCGTACTTGCAAGCCTCGTCGGTTGCGGGCCGCCTTCCTGCGCGGCGAGAATCGCACGCGATCGCTCGGATTCGGCGTAGGGATTGGTCGCCTGCGCCGACGCCTCGGACACGCTTGCGCTCGCCGCCGATCCCGCGGGGAGGTTGGCGGAGGCGAACTGGGCAAGGCCGAACACCGACAGGCCGATCAGCACCCCGGCCTCGGCCATGAGTCGGATTTCGCGCCAGCGGCGGCGCGACGAACTGTAGACCCGCCAGTTCGGCTGAAGCCGGCGGCCGCGGCGGCGGAACGGAGGGATGCTGGCCATGGTGCCGGATTAGCGGCGCCCGACTAACGATCGGCTAAGAGGCTGGTCCGCTTCGGTGCCGTTATGGAGTGACCGGCCTCACTCGCCGTTGGTTTCGCGGTGGTAGCGCTCGAGCTCGTCGCCGACGAGGCGGATGATGTGGAGCACGTTGGTCGAGCCGGGAGTGCCGAACGGAACTCCGGCGGTGATGATGATGCGCTGGCCGCCGGAGGCAAGGCCGTGGCGGAGCGCCATCCGCTTCGACTTGCCGACCATCTCCTCGAAGCTGGCGACGTCGCGGGTGCGGACCGCATGGGCGCCCCACAGCAGGCCGAGCCGGCGCGCCGTGCGCAACGACGGGGTCAGCACGAGGAGGGGCACGGTCGGGCGCTCGCGGGCGACGCGGCGGGCGGTGCTTCCCGACGCGGTGAAGCAGACGATCCCGGCCGCGTTGACGACGTTGACCATGGCGCCGGCCGCTTCGGCGATGGCGTCGTTGGTGGTGGGGTCGGCCGGAGTCTCGGTGAAGTGGACCCGGGCATGATGGCTGGGGTCGGCTTCGACCTCGGTGCCGATCCGGTTCATGATCGTCACCGCCTCGATCGGCCAGGCGCCGCTCGCGCTCTCCGCCGACAACATGATCGCGTCGGCGCCGTCGTAGACCGCGGTCGCGACGTCCGACACCTCGGCACGGGTCGGCGACGGCGAAGTGATCATCGATTCGAGCATCTGGGTCGCGACGACGACGGGCTTGCCCATCTGGCGCGCGGTCTCGACGATCTTCTTCTGGAAGGGCGGGACCTGCTCGGGCCGCATCTCGACGCCGAGGTCGCCGCGCGCGACCATGCAGGCGTCGGCGAGCTCGAGGATCTCGTTCAACCGCGCGACCGCCTGCGGCTTCTCGATCTTGACGAGGAGCGCGGCCTTGCCGCCGATCAGACGCCGCGCCTCGGCGACGTCCTCGGGCCGTTGGACGAAGGAGAGGGCGATCCAGTCGACATTCTGGTCGAGCGCGAAGGCGAGGTCGCGGCGGTCCTTCTCGGTCAGCGCGGCGAGCGGAAGCACCACGTCGGGGACGTTGAGGCCCTTGTTGTTGGAGATGGTGCCGCCGACCTCGACATAGGCCTCGATCCTGTCGGGCATGATCTCGGCGACTCGGAAGACGAGCTTGCCGTCGTCGACGAGCAGGCGGGTGCCGGGCTGGAGCGCCTCGAAGATTTCCTTGTGGGGAAGCTCGACGCGCTGGTCGTTGCCCGGCGTCGGGTCGCGGTCGAACTGGAAAATCTGGCCCTTCTTGACCTCGGCCTTTCCGTTCTCGAAGCGACCGACCCGGAGCTTGGGCCCCTGGAGGTCGACGAGGATCGTGGTCGGCCGGTCGAGCTCGCTCTCCAGCGCCCGGATCGCCTCGATGCGCTTGCGGTGGCCGTCGTGATCGCCGTGGCTCATGTTGAGGCGGAAGGCGTCGGCGCCCGCTTCGGCAAGCGCGCGGATCATCTCGGGGGTCTCGCTCGCCGGCCCCAGGGTGGCCAGGATTCGGACCTTGCGGGTGCGGGGGACGAAGCGGCTCGGCGTCGATTCACGGGTCGGCATGAGGCGCGCATAACCGCTGTGGACAACAGTGCAAGGCAGGGTTGAGCCGGGGCGGTCGTTTGCCTAGACGCGCCGCTCACCATTTTTGCGGGGATTAGAATCACATGGCGGAAGGATCGGTCGCGGCCGACGAATTGCGGCTTTTGATCGAAAGGATCGAGCGGCTCGAGGAAGAGAAGAAGGGCATCGCCGACGACGTCCGCGACGTCTACGCGGAGGCGAAGGCGCGCGGCTACGATCCCAAGACGATGCGCACCATCGTTCGGCTTCGGAAGATGGAGAAGAATGCCCGCGACGAGGCCGAGGCGCTTCTGGAAACCTACAAGGCGGCCCTGGGGCTCGGCTAAAGCTCGGTTCGGGAGCCGACGCTCAGGCGCCGGCTTTCCGGACGATCATGTCGACGACGGCCGGGTGAAGCGGCCGCTCGAACGCGCAGCCGATGAAATGGCCCGTGCTCCACGCGACGGTGGCGTGAAGCGGCTCGAGGCCCGGCAGGCGAAGCCACACGTCCACGCCGTTGTTGAGCTCGAGATGGGTGGAGGCGCGGAAGCCCTCGGGCGAGAGGTCGAGGACGCGCACCGAGACGCCGGACGCGCCGCGCTGGCGAAGACCGGCGTTCACTTCGACCGCCACCCGCTCGGACTTGCGCGCCTTGCGCTCGCGGGCCGGGGCGGGCCAGTGCGTCAGCTCGGCCTCGAAGCCGTTGCCGTCGCTGCCGAGGCCCGACTGCCAAGGGGTGCCGAGCGCGTCCACGGCGGGGCTCAGAAATCGCCGTCGGGTAGGTTGATCCCGACCTGGACGCCCCACGCCGCCGCCAGGGCGCGCTCACGCTCGCTCGCATTTTCCCGGATGCCGGGCCGGCGGAAGCGCTCGCGCGCCTGCAGGTTGGTGACCCGCTTCAGCTGCACCAGCATCTCGTTCTCGTCGATCTCGTGGTGGAATTCGAGCCCTACGCGGCCGGTGCCGGACCAGGCGACTCGCGCCGGCACGGTGATCGGCCCGCGCGAGAACACGACCTCGCTGCCTTCGGGCGGAGTCGGCGAACATTCGACAAGGGCGCCCTTCTGCGACAGGTCGCGAAGCCGCGCGTCGATCTCGCCATACGGAGTTTGCAACTTGGCGGCGAGAAGCACGCGGGCGCGCTTCGCCCGTCGAGTGCCAGAAACCGGAGCCGCCGTGAAATTCTCTACGCCCATTCTTCAGCCTCGCATGCTTGGGCCACCCTAGGTCGTTCGTCCCTAATGGAGGGTTAAACCCGGTGCCCGGGCGGGCGGATTTCTGTGGGCAGATCGCGCGCGTTGACGCGCCCGCCGAAGGCTCGCAAGGGAGCCGCCATGCGCTTCTTTTCCGACAATGCCGCCGCCGTCTGCCCCGAGGTGATGGCGGCGATCGCCGCGGCCAACCGGCTCGACACCGCTTATGACGGCGACGCCTTGAGCCAGCGCCTCTCGGCGGCCTTTTCGGAGCTGTTCGAGAGGGAGGTCGCGGCGCTCTGGGTGGGTACCGGCACGGCCGCCAACTCGCTGGCGCTCGCCGAGCTGTGCCCGCCGCACGGCGCGGTGATCTGTCACAGGGACGCGCACATCAACAATGACGAGTGCGGCGCTCCGGAATTCTACACCCACGGCGCCAAGCTGCTCACGGTCGAGGGGCCGGGGGCGAAGCTCACGCCGGAGACGCTGAGCGGGCGGCTCGACCTCGTGCCGGACGGCGTCCACTGGATGAAGCCGCACGCCGTCTCGATCACCAACGCGACGGAATATGGCCGGGTCTATACGCCCGAGGAGACGGCGGCGATCGGCACTCTGTGCCGCGAACGCGGGCTCGGCCTGCATCTCGACGGGGCGCGTTTCGCCAATGCGGTGGCTCGGCTTGGATGCAGCCCGGCGGATCTGACCTGGCGGGCGGGAGTCGACATCCTGTCGTTCGGCTTCGTCAAGAATGGTGGGATGTCGGCCGAGGCGCTCGTCTTTTTCGATCCGGAGCGCGCGGCGGCGACCCATTATCGGCGCAAGCGCGCCGGGCACCTCTTGTCCAAGGGGCGATATCTCGCCGCCCAAATCCACGCCATGCTCGACGGCGATTTGTGGCTGCGCAACGGCCGCCTCGCCAACGAGGCCGCCGATCGGATCGCGGCGGCCGCGGGCACCGAGCGGCTGGTCGAGCCGGTCGAGGCCAACGAGCTGTTCCTCAAGGTCAGCGCCGAGGAAGCCGCGGCTCTGCGCGCGCAAGGGTTCGACTTCTACGATTGGGCGCCGGGCGAGGTTCGGCTGGTGACGAGCTGGGACAGCGATCCCGCCCATGTCGACTCGCTCGCCGCCGCGATCCGCGCGCTCTGAGGCGCCGGTGGAGAATCGCGAGCAGGGGCTTTCGGCCCCGTCGATCCTGATCCCCTTCCTCCTGATCACTTTGATCTGGAGCTCGACCTGGATCGTCATCAAGGACCAGCTCGGCGCCGGAGCGGACGCGGTGCCCCCGTCCTGGTCGGTCGCCTATCGCTTCGCCTTCGCCAGCGCGGCGATGTTCGTCATGGCGCGGATCAGCGGGGCGCCGCTGCGCCTCAGCCGCAAGGGGCATTTGCTCGCGCTCGCGATCGGGATCCCCCAGTTCGTGCTCAACTTCAACTTCGTCTACGCGGCCGAGCAATATGTCACCTCCGGCATCGTCGCGGTGGTGTTCGCGCTTCTGGTCGTGCCCAATGCGGGCTTCGCCAAGTTGTTCTTCGGCCATGAGCTGACGCGGCGGTTCCTCGTCGGCTCGTTCGTGGCGATGGCCGGCGTCGTCCTGCTGTTCGTCGCCGAGATGCGCGTTTCGGAAGCACGCCCGGGGCAGGTCATGCTCGGAATCGGCTTCACTCTGATCGCCATACTGTCGGCGTCGGCGGGGAACCTGCTTCAGCTCGTCGACGAGGTGAAGAAGATGCCGGTGGCAAGCTTGCTCGCCTGGGCGATGCTCTACGGCACGATCGCCAATGCGGGGATCGCGTTTGCGCTCTATGGCGCGCCGGTGGTCGAGAGCAGGCCGACCTACTGGCTCGGGCTGCTCTACCTCGGCCTCATCGCCTCGGCGCTCGCCTTCTTTTTCTACTACCGGATTCTGCGGGTCATCGGCCCGGGCAAGGCGGCTTATTCGAGCGTGCTGGTGCCGATCGTGGCGATGCTGCTGTCGACGATCTTCGAGGATTATCGCTGGACCGCGCTCGCCGCGGCCGGCGGGGTGCTCGCCGTTGCCGGGCTCGTTGTGGCGCTGGGGGCCCGGCGCCCGACCCCCGTCATCATCGACTGAGACCCTATCCCTCGATCCGGCAGCGGACCTGATATTGGCGGCCGCCATAGCGAAGCGTGCCGGCATATTGGCCGCGCTCGCTGGGGCGCGTGGTGCGCAGGCGGGCGACATAGCGGCTGCCGTTCGAATCGACGATGTCGAGGTGGAGCGCCTGCTCGTCGAGCCAGGACTGGGAGATCATCGCTCCGCCGTTCCCAGTGACGGTGCCGTCGCCGAACCGCGCCTGGGCGATCACCGGGCCGACCATGTGGCCGATGACGAGATCCAGCGTGATATCAGGATTGACCGTGCCTCGGCAGGACGCGCTGCTGGTGGCGAGCGCCGGGCTGGCGCCGACGAGCAATCCGGCGGTCACGAAAGCGGCGGCTGCGAATGATCTCATTCTACTCACTCCGGCTTGGCTCTTTGTCTTGCCGCGACTAACCCGCGCCACGTGAACGATCCTATTACAATCCGCCGCCTTTACGGCCGCCGCTCCGGGCACAAGCTACGCATGGGCCAGGCCGAACTCGTCGAGAAGCTGCTTCCCGAAGTGTCGGTGCCGGAGGAGGGGCCGCTGTCGTCGACGCTGCTGTTCGGCGACGATCGGCCGCTTCATTTCGAGATCGGCTTCGGCTCGGGCGAGCATCTCGGCTACCGCGCCGACATGCTGCCGGATCACGGCTTCATCGGCGCCGAGCCGTTCATCAACGGCGTGGTCGGCGCACTGAACCAGATCCGCGACAAGCGTCTCACCAACGTGCGTCTCCACATGGGCGACGCATTGGACGTGCTCGAGCGGCTACCCGACGCGAGCCTGCGGTTCGTCTACCTGCTCCACCCCGATCCATGGCCGAAGGCGCGCCACGCCAAGCGGCGGATGGTCAATCACGGCCCGCTCGACCTGATCGCGGCCAAGCTTCAGCCGGGCGGCGAGTTCAGGCTCGGCACCGACGATCCCGTCTATTGCCGATGGTCGATGATGATCATGCGCCAGCGCAGCGATTTCCGCTGGCTGGTGGAGAAGGCGTCCGATTTCCTCACCCGCCCCGGCGGGTGGCCCGAGACCCGCTATGAGGCCAAGGCCCGCCGCAAGGGACATGAAGTCTGGTATTTCCGCTACCAGCGGGTGTGACGCGGCGGCGTCACCATTGGCGGTCGACGTCGTCGCCGGTGATCTCGACCCAGTTGGGCTTGCGTTCCTCGTAGACCGAGACACGCGGCGCTGGGAAATCGACGTCGGCGAAGCCACCCGCGGGGATAGCGATGGTGCCCGGCATTCCCTCGGAAGTGTAGGCGACGGTCGAGCCGCAATTCGGGCAGAACAGGAAGCAGGCCTTGTTGCCGCTGTCGGCGACCCGCTCCCATGTCTTATGCTCGCCGCTGATCCTGACCTGCTCTTCGGGCCAGCGCGCCTGGTAGGCGAAGGCACTGCCGCTGCGCCGCTTGCAATCGAGGCAGTGGCAGACGGAGATGCGGAACGGCTCGCCGGTGCACTCCGCCTTCAGCTGGCCGCAGGGGCAGGAAGCCGTGCGGGTGGTCATCGCGCCGGGGTCAAGCGGAGTAGCCGGCCCTGGGAGTCGCGACCGCCGTCCTCGAGCAGGTAGATCGAGCCGTCGGGACCCTGCTCCACTTCGCGGATCCGGGCATTCATCGGGTAGCGGGCGACCTCGCGGGCGCTGTTGCCATCGATCGCGACACGAACCAGCGCCTGGCCGGACAGGCCGCCGATCAGGGCGTTTCCGCGCCACTCGGGAAACTGGGTGCCGGTGTAGAAGATCAGGCTCGATGGGGAGATGACCGGGGTCCAGGTGATCTCCGGCGCGTTGAGCTCCGGCCTTGTGTCGTGGTCGGGGATCGGGCGGCCGTCATAATGGTCGCCGTTCGAGACGACCGGGTAACCGTAGTTGGCGCCGCGCTCGATGAGGTTGAACTCGTCGCCGCCGGCCGGGCCCATCTCATTCTCCCACAGCCTGCCGTCCGGCGCGAAGGCGAGGCCGAGCGGATTGCGGTGGCCCAGGGACCAGATCTGGGCGGTCACTCCGCCGCGGCCGGCGAAGGGGTTGTCGGCCGGGACCGAGCCGTCGTCGCCCAGGCGAAGGATCTTGCCGGCGTTGGAGTTCATGTCCTGAGCCGGATCGAATTCCTGGCGCTCGCTCGAGCTGATGAAGAGATGGCCGTCAGGCGAGAAGGCGATGCGATGACCATAGTGGCCGCGCCCGTCGAATTTGGGCACCTGGCGCCAGATCACCTGCCAGCCCTCGATGCGCGGTGTGCCGCCCTCGACGACCAGCCGGCCGCGACCGACTGCGGCCCCGCGCGTCCCGCCTTCGCCCGCCTCGGCGAAACTTAGATAGACGAGGCGATTGCTGGCGAATTGCGGGTGGAGGACGACGTCGCCGAGACCGCCCTGGCCGCCGGCGTCGACTTGCGGCACTCCGGAGACCTCGACCGTGCGGTTCTGTCCGTTCTGGCGGGACCAGTGGACGAGGCGGCCGGTCTTCTCGGTGACCAAAGCCGAGCCGTCGGGGAGGAAGGTCATCGCCCAGGGCGATTCGAAATCCGCGATCACCTCGATGTTGAACGGCTGCGCCGATGCCTGCGCCGCGCCGCTGTTCGCCGAACCCGTGCCGGCAGCGTCGCCGTTGCCGGCGCACGCGACAAGGGCGAGGAGGGGAAGTCCGGCTTGGAAGATGCGGCGCATGTGTCGGGCTCCTAGAATGAAGTTGCGGCTTCAATCGAAGGCGCGCGGGCGTAGGTCAAGCACCGCCCGGCGAAAGCGGTTGCCGCGCCGCGCGGTCGCGCATATATGACCTCTACCTCCTCGACATCGTCAGATGCCTGAGGCTGGTCCCGGGGTCGGGGCCGGCGCGGGAGGACTTGGTTTTTTCGCGTGGAGATTCTGTTGGCCGACCTCGCCGCGTTGCAGCAGCTGATCGAGCCCGCCGTCGAGGCGGAGGGGCTCGCGCTGGTGCGCGTCAAGATGACGGGCGGCAAGTCGGACCCGACCTTGCAGGTCATGGCCGAGGACCCGGCGACCCGCCAGCTGACGCTCGACGATTGCGCCCGGCTGTCGCGGCGGCTGTCGGACATGCTCGACGCGCTCGAGGCCGAGGGCAAGGATCCGATCGAGGGCGCCTATCGGCTCGAGGTCAGCTCGCCGGGAATCGACCGGCCGCTGACCCGGCTCCAGGACTTCGAGGACTGGAAGGGCCATGAGGCCCGCGTCGCGCTGCAAGAGCCGGTGGCCGAGCGCAAGCAGGTCGCCGGTCCTTTGCTCGGGGTCGAGCGCGAGCTCATCGGGATCGACGTTCCCGGCCATGGCGAGATGTGGGTGACTCTGGCGAACATCCGAAGCGCCAAGCTCGTTATGACCGACAAACTCATCGAGGCGACCGCGCCGCTGTCCGCGGAAGGCGCCGACCAGATCAAAGTGGAAGGACAGGAAAGCTAAGATGGCGACCACCGCCCCGAACCCCGCCGCTCCCGGCGCCGTCTCCGCCAACAAGGCCGAGCTGATCGCGATCGCCGACGCCGTCGCGCGCGAGAAATTGATCGACAAGGCGATCGTCATCGAGGCGATGGAGGACGCGATCCAGCGCGCCGCCCGCGCCCGCTACGGCGCCGAGAACGACATCCGCGCCAAGCTCGACCCGAATTCGGGCGACCTTCGCCTGTGGCGCGTCGTCGAGGTCGTCGAAGAGGTCGAGGACTATTTCAAGCAGGTCAGCCTCGACGACGCCCAGAAGCTCCAGAAGGGCGCGGTCGTCGGCGACTATATCGTCGACCCGCTGCCGCCGATCGAGTTCGGCCGCATCGCCGCCCAGGCCGCCAAGCAGGTGATCTTCCAGAAGGTCCGCGACGCCGAGCGCGAGCGCCAGTATGAGGAGTTCAAGGACCGCGTCGGTGAGATCATCACCGGAGTGGTCAAGCGCGTCGAGTTCGGCCACGTCGTCGTCGACCTCGGCCGCGCCGAAGGCGTCATCCGCCGCGACCAGCAGATCCCGCGCGAAGTGCTTCGCGTCGGCGACCGTACGCGCTCGCTGATCCTCAACGTCCGCCGCGAGACGCGCGGGCCGCAGATCTTCCTGTCGCGCGCCCACCCCGACTTCATGAAGAAGCTGTTCGCCCAGGAAGTGCCCGAGATTTACGACGGCATCATCGAGATCAAGGCCGCGGCTCGCGACCCGGGCAGCCGCGCCAAGATCGGCGTGATCAGCCACGACAGCTCGATCGACCCCGTCGGCGCCTGCGTCGGCATGAAGGGCAGCCGAGTCCAGGCCGTGGTCCAGGAGATGCAGGGCGAGAAGATCGACATCATCCCCTGGTCCGAGGACCTCGCCACCTTCGTCGTCAACGGCCTCCAGCCGGCGACCGTCAGCCGCGTCGTCATCGACGAGGAGGAAGGCCGCATCGAGGTGGTGGTTCCCGACGACCAGCTCAGCCTCGCCATCGGCCGCCGCGGCCAGAATGTGCGCCTGGCCTCGCAGCTGACCGGCTCGCAGATCGACATCATGACCGAGGCGGACGCGAGCGAGAAGCGCCAGCGCGAGTTCGTCGAGCGCTCGACCATGTTCCAGGAGGAACTCGACGTCGACGAGACGCTCGCCCAGCTGCTCGTCGCCGAAGGCTTCGGCGAGCTGGAGGAAGTCGCCTATGTCGAGCCGGACGAGATCGCCTCGATCGAAGGCTTCGACGACGAGCTCGCCGCCGAGCTTCAGAGCCGCGCCGCCGAGGCGCTCGAGCGCCGCGAGGCCGCGGCCCGCGAGGAGCGCCGCGCGCTGGGAGTCGAGGACGCGCTTGCCGAAATGCCCTATCTCACCGAGCAGATGCTGGTGACTCTGGGTAAGGCGGGCATCAAGACCCTCGACGACCTCGCCGATCTTGCCACCGACGAGCTGGTGCAGAAGAAGCGGCCCGAGCAGCGCCGCCAGCGCGAGCGCGCCGAGCGGCCCGAGGACAAGGGCGGGATCCTCGCCGAGTACGGGCTCAGCGACGAGCAGGGCAACGAGATCATCATGGCTGCCCGCGCGCACTGGTTCGAGGACGAAGGGGAGGACGCGGTTGCGGAAACCTCCCAATGACACGCTTGAGCTGAGCGACGGTGGCTCGGGGCACGTCCCCGAGCGCACCTGCATCCTGACCCGAGAAGCGGCGCCACGGGCGTCGCTGATCCGGCTCGCGCTTGGGCCGGACGGCGTTGTCGCGCCCGACGTCCGTGCCAAGGCGTCGGGGCGCGGCGCGTGGATCGGTGTCGATCGCGCCACGCTCGAGGCGGCGCAAGCCAAGGGCAAATTGAAGGCGGCGCTGGCGCGGGCGTTCAAGACCGGCGCGGTGACCGTTCCCGACGATCTCGGCGAGCGGATCGAGGCGGCGCTTCGTCAGGCGGTGCTCGACCGGCTCGGGCTCGAAGCGCGTTCCGGCAATCTCGTCACCGGCGGCGAGAAGATCGAGGTGGCGCTTCGCCGCGGCGAGGTGCGCCTGCTCATCCACGCCTCGGACGCAGGCGCGGACGGGCGCGGCAAGCTCGACCAGGCGCTCCGCGTGGGAACAGATGGCGAAGAGCGGCAAGGACTGGTTTTTCCGGCCGACAGGACCATATTGTCGTTGGCCCTCGGCCGGCAAAATGTGGTACATGTCGCCATTCTGAATCCGGCGGCTGCCGCGCGGGTTCGCGACCTGCTGAGCAGGTGGGGCGCTTTTATCGGAAGAGATGCTGCGCTAGAGGCCGCTTCCGCGGCTTCCGGCGCTTCCGCCCAATATGGGGCGGGTGAAGGATACGAAGGACAAGAATGAGCGACACGACCGACAAGCCGAAGCTGGGAGCGCGCGCACCGCTCGGCATCAAGCGCACCGTCGAGGCGGGCAAGGTGAAGCAGAGCTTCAGCCATGGCCGCTCGAACACGGTCGTGGTCGAGGTGAAGAAGCGCCGCGTGCTCGGCCGCCCGGGCGAGGCCGTCGAGGCGCCGAAGCCCGAGGTCATCGAGGCGGCGCCCGCGCCTGCGCCCGTCCCTGCTCCGGCGCCTGCTCCCAAGCCGGCGCCGAAGCCGGTCTCGACCGAGACTCCCCAGGAGCGCCAAGCGCGTCTCCTGCGCGAGGCCGAGGAGCAGCGCATGCGCGCACTCGAGGAAGCGCGCCGCCGCGAGGATCGCGATGCCAAGGCCGCGACCGAGGACGAGAAGCGCCGCGCCGAAGAGAATCGCAAGGCCGAGGAGGCTGCCGCCGAGGCGGCTCGCCAGGCCGCCGAGGAAGCGAAGAAGGCCGCGGAGGTCGAGGCCGCCGCGCCCAAGACGGAAGAGACCGCCGCAGCTCCGGCCGCGCGCGAGGATCGTCCGGTGCGCTTTACGCCCGTTGCCCGTCCCGCGCCGCCGCCCAAGCGGCCCGAGCCGGCGCGTCCGGCGCGCGGCCGCGACGACCGCCGCCAGTCCGGCAAGCTCACCGTAACCCGCGCCCTCAACGATGAGGGCGGCGCCCGCGCCCGCTCGCTCGCCGCGCTCCGCCGCGCCCGCGAGAAGGACAAGCGCCATCACCAGCAGAGCGGCCCGTCCGCCAAGCAGGTCCGCGATGTCGTCGTTCCGGAAGCGATCACCGTCCAGGAGCTCGCCAACCGAATGGCCGAGCGCGGCGCCGATCTCGTCAAATCCCTGTTCAAGATGGGCATGCCGGTCACCGTTACCGAGACGATCGACCAGGACACCGCAGAGCTGCTGGTCACCGAGTTCGGCCACAACATCAAGCGCGTCAGCGAAAGCGACGTCGACATCCAGGCTGAGACCGACGTCGATCCGGAAGAGACGCTGAAGCCGCGTCCGCCGGTCGTCACGATCATGGGCCATGTCGATCACGGCAAGACGTCGCTGCTCGACGCGATCCGCGGGGCGTCGGTGGTGAAGGGCGAGTCGGGCGGGATCACTCAGCATATCGGCGCCTATCAGGTCGCCCTGCCCGACAAGTCGAAGGTCACCTTCCTCGATACGCCGGGCCACGAGGCCTTCACCGAGATGCGCGCCCGCGGCGCCAACGTCACCGACATCGTCATCCTGGTGGTGGCGGCCGATGACTCGATCATGCCCCAGACCGTCGAGGCGATTAATCACACCAAGGCCGCCGGCGTCCCGATGATCGTCGCGATCAACAAGATCGACAAGCCGGAAGCCAATGCCCAGCGCGTGCGCGAGCAGCTGCTCCAGCACGAGATCATCGTCGAGGACCTGGGCGGCGACGTCCAGGACGTCGAGGTCTCGGCCAAGGAGAAGCTCAACCTCGACAAGCTGCTCGAGGCGATTCAGCTTCAGGCCGAGATCCTGGAGCTCAAGGCCAATCCCGACCGCGCCGCCGAGGGCGCCGTGGTCGAGGCGAAGCTCGACAAGGGCCGCGGCCCGCTCGCGACCGTCCTCGTCCAGCGCGGCACTCTGCGCGTCGGCGATGTGTTCGTGGTCGGCTCGGTCAGCGGCAAGGTCCGCGCGATGATCGACGACAAGGGCAAGCAGGTTAAGGAAGCGGGCCCGTCCATGCCGGTCGAGGTCCTCGGCCTCGGCGGCGTCCCGTCGGCCGGCGACACGCTGACCGTGGTCGAGAACGAGGCGCGTGCCCGCGAGGTCGCCGCCTATCGCCAGAGCGTGATGGACCGCAAGCGGACCACCACCGCGCCGGTCAGCCTCGAGAACATGTTCGCCAACAAGGCGAGCACGACCATCGAGTTCCCGCTGGTCGTCAAGGCCGACGTTCAGGGCTCGGTTGAGGCGATCGTCGGTGCGCTCAACCGCATCTCGACCGACGAGATCAAGGTTCGGGTGCTCCATTCGGGCGTCGGCGCGATCACCGAGAGCGACGTCGTCCTGGCCTCGGCCTCAAACGCCCCGATCATCGGCTTCAACGTCCGCCCGAACGCGAAGGCGCGCGAGGTCGGCGAGCGCAACAAGGTCGAGTTCCGCTATTACGACGTCATCTACCACCTCACCGACTGGGTGCGGGACGCGATGGCGGGTGAGCTCGGTCCGGAGATCGTCGAGACGGTCGTCGGCCGCGCCGAGGTCAAGGAGGTCTTCCCGGCCGGCAAGAAGGACAAGGCCGCCGGCCTGCTTGTGGTCGAGGGCATTATCCGCAAGGGCCTTCACGCCCGCCTCACCCGCGAGGACGTCATCGTCTCCAAGACGACGATCTCGTCGCTTCGCCGGTTCAAGGATGACGTGGCGGAAGTGCGCGCAGGCCTCGAATGCGGCGTGCTCCTTGCCGACACGAACGACATCAAGGCGGGCGACCATCTCGAAGTGTTCGAGGTTGAGGAGCGCGCACGCACGCTCTAGCTCCCTCTCCCTTAGGGGAGAGGGGCTAAGGATGAACTATGCGTCACAACGACACTTCCGAGACCCGGTCGGTCCGTCTGCTCCGCGTCGGCGAGCAGGTGCGACATGCCTTGTCCGACATCCTGATGCGCGGGGATGTCCATGACGACGTGCTTGCTAGCCACCCGGTGTCGATCACCGAGGTGCGGATGTCGCCTGACCTCCGTCACGCCACTGTCTTCGTGAAGCCGCTGCTCGGCACGAATGAGGCCGCGGTGATCAAGGCGCTCCGCACCAACACCGCCTATCTCCAGGGCGAAGTGGCTCGGCGGGTGAACACCAAATATGCCGCGCGTCTAAAGTTCCTGCCCGACGAGAGCTTCGACGAAGGCAGCCGCATCGACCGCATTTTGCGCGATCCCAAGGTCGCGCAGGACCTCGGCGAGAGCGACGAATAGGCGCTCTTCAAAGCCTGCCAACGCGCGGGCATAAACCGGGCATGGCGCAGTCTCTCCATACGCGGGCGGCACTCTGCACGGCGGCGGTCATGGTCTTCATTGGCGCGCTTGCGACTGGCAATGTCCCGGCATGGATGCTTCGGTTCGTGCCGCTCAACCGGGACGGAACGCCGGTCGTGGCGCTGCCGCAGGACGGACAGACGACGCCGGCGCAGCGGAGCGATCGGGGCAGAGTGCGCGATGCCGACTGCAGCGCCGTGGGCCGCGAGCCGGGCGCCAGCGCTTACTCGTTCCAATCCCCTTGCGCCGGCCGCTCGATCGCCCCGAACGGGCGCTGGGGCGTCGAGATGATCGAGCGCACCGGAGCGGTGCGGCTCGCTGGTCGCGACGGGCTGACCATCGATGATATCGCGAGCCTCGCCGACGGCCGGGCCTTCGTCCTCGAATGGTCGCCAAGCTCCGACTGGTTCTTCGTCAACCACTCCATGGGCCGGGGCGAGGAGCGGCTGCGCCTGTTCCAGATCGTCAACGGGAGCGTTGTCGAGAGGTCGGCTCTGTTTGCCGAGGCAAGCCGCGAGATGGTGAGCCGCTATCCCTGCCTCGGGCGCCGGGGCGAGCTGCGAGTGTCCGGCCGGCGCTGGAGCGCCGACGGCACCCGGGTGGCGCTCGTCGCCTATGCGCCGGCCGACGCCTGCCTGCTCCGCCGCGGCGCCGGCGACTTCGCCGTCGAAGGCGAGTGGCAGCCGCTGTGGATGATCGGCGAGGTCGAGAGCGGCCGGATCGACCCGGATTCGGTTCGGGCGAGCGCTGGCGGGATCGCGGAACTTCCGTCAGACGGACCCTATGCAGCATTCTAACCTGGCCGCGCCGATGCGCGACGGCGACCTCCTCATCGAGCCGCTCGCCGAGGAGCATCGCTCGGCGCTCAAGGCGGCCTGCGCGGAGGACCTGGATATCTGGGAGATCTATTCGGTCTCCTATGGGCCGGAGCGGTTCGACGCGAGCTTCGACCTGCTGCGGTCGCGGCCGAACTGGCAGGCGTTCGCGATCCTGCTTCATGGCGAGGTGGTCGGGATGAGCGCCCTTATCAGCATCGAGCCGGAGCGCGGCGTGCTCGAGATCGGCAACACTTATTATGTGCCGCGGCTGCGCGGGACAGGGTTCAACCAGCGGGTGAAGGACCTGATGATCGGCCGCGCGATTGACTGCGGCTTCAGGCGAATCGAGTTCCGCGTCGACGCGCGCAACCTGCGTAGCCAGGCCGCAATGGCGAAGATCGGCGGGGTTCGCGAGGGCCTACTTCGCGCCGACCGCATCACCTGGACCGGCCATGTCCGCGACACCGTGCTGTTCTCGATCCTCGCCGACGAGTGGCGGGCGCGCTAAGGCGGAGCGCGATGGCCAAGCTCTATTTCTATTATGCGTCGATGAACGCGGGGAAATCGACGACCCTGCTCCAGGCGGACTTCAACTACCGCGAGAGGGGCATGCAGACGATGCTCTACACCGCCGCGTTCGACGACCGCGTCGGCTGCGGCACGATCGGCTCGCGCATCGGCCTCGAGACGATGGCGCATACTTATGAGGCGGTGACCGACCTTCGCGCCGAGGTCGAGGCCGAGCTGAAGAAGCGCAAGGTCGACTGCATCCTCGTCGACGAGGCGCAGTTCCTGACCCGCGACCAGGTGTTGCAGCTGGCGAGCATCTGCGACGAACTCAACATTCCGGTGCTCGCCTACGGCCTCCGCACCGACTTTCAGGGCAATCTGTTCGCGGGCAGCGGAGCGCTGCTCGCGCTCGCCGACAGCCTCGTCGAGCTGAAGGCGATCTGCGAGTGCGGGCGCAAGGCGACGATGAACCTTCGAGTCGACGCCGAGGGGCGCGCGGTGAAGGCCGGCGAGCAAACCGAGATCGGCGGCAACGACCGTTACATCGCCCTGTGTCGGCGGCATTTCATGGAACGGCTCAAGGAAGCGGAGGAGCGGCAGCTTCGGCTGACCCTGGCCCCGACCAACGACAACGCCTGATGCATGGCTGGCTGATCATCGACAAGCCGGTTGGCCCCGGCTCGACCCAGGTCGTGGGCGCGGTCAAGCGCGCGCTGCGTGAGGGCGGCTATGCCAAGGTCAAGGTCGGGCACGGCGGAACGCTCGATCCGCTGGCGAGCGGGGTGCTTCCCGTGGCGCTCGGCGAGGCGACCAAGCTGTCCGGCCGCATGTTGGACGCCGACAAGGCGTACGACTTCACCATAAGCTTCGGCGAGGAGACGGACACGCTAGATGCCGAAGGCAAGGTGGTGGCGACGTCGGAACGGCGGCCGACGCTGGCCGATGTGGAGGCGATGCTTCCGCGCTTCACCGGGGCCATCGACCAGCTGCCGCCGATCTACTCCGCGCTGAAGGTCGACGGCAAACGCGCCTACGACCTCGCCCGCGCGGGGGAGGAGGTGAAGCTGGCGACGCGGAGCGTGACCATCCGGGAGCTTACCATCCGTCATCCCAGCGAAAGCTGGGATCTCACTTCTTCTGCCGGGGCTGAAAGGCAGGGAGATTCCAGCTTTCGCGGGAATGACGGAACGGGGCTCAGCGAAATCACTCTCTCAGCCCGTGTTTCCAAAGGCACCTATATCCGCTCGCTCGCGCGGGACATCGCGCATGCGTTGAACAGTGTCGGTCACGTCACCATGTTGCGCAGGACCAGGGCGGGGCCGTTCACCCTCGCCAAATCGATTTCGCTGGACAATTTGGCCGATCTCGCTAAGGCGCGGCGGCTTGAAGAGGCATTGTTGCCTCTGGCGGCGGGGCTGGACGACATCCCGGCTCTGACCGTCACACCCCGAGAGGCCGACCTGCTCCGCGTTGGGCAGCAGCCGACCGGGTCAGCCGCAAGGCCAGGCCTCCATCTTGCACTTCTGGACGATGTTCCGGTCGCGCTCGTGGAGTGCTCCGGAGGGGTTCTCCGGGTGGTCCGCGGCTTCAACCTCTAGACGTGAAAGGATGACGATGTCGATCACCGCCGACCGCAAGCAGGAACTGATCAAGGACAACAGCCGCACCAAGACCGATACGGGCTCGCCCGAGGTCCAGGTCGCGATCCTGACCGAGCGGATCACCAATCTCACCGAGCATTTCAAGACGCACGCCAAGGACAACCATTCGCGTCGCGGCCTGCTCATGCTCGTCAACAAGCGCCGGTCGCTTCTCGATTATCTGAAGCGCAAGGACCAGGAGCGCTACCAGCAGCTCATCGCGAAGCTCGGCCTTCGCAAGTAACAAGGAAGCGGCCCCTCGCGGGCCGCTTCGCATATCCGGCGCCCGCAATTCGGCGGTGCGGCGGTCTGGACCATTAGGGGTCCGACCATGCGGGAAGAGTTCCCGCACCAAGAGGCCCCCGCAGCATCCGGCTGCGGGTGTTTGAAGGAAATCACATGTTCGATACCAAGACCGTAGAAATCGAGTGGGGCGGAAAGACCCTCTCCCTCGAGACCGGACGCGTTGCGCGTCAGGCCGATGGCGCCGTTCTGGCGCGCCTGGGCGACACCGTCGTCCTCTGTGCTGTGACCGCCGCCAAGTCAGTGAAGCCGGGACAGGACTTCTTCCCGCTCACCGTCCACTATCAGGAAAAATTCTCGGCCGCCGGGCGCATCCCGGGCGGCTTCTTCAAGCGCGAGCGCGGCGCGACCGAAAAGGAAACGCTGACCAGCCGCCTCATCGACCGGCCGATTCGGCCGTTGTTTCCGGAGGGGTTCTATAACGAGATCAACGTCATTGCTCAGGTGCTGAGCTTCGACGGGGAGAACGAGCCGGACATCCTCGCGATGGTCGCGGCGTCCGCGGCGCTGACCATTTCGGGCGTTCCGTTCATGGGACCGATCGGCGCCGCCCGCGTCGGGTACAAGGACGGCGAGTATCAGCTCAACCCGTCCAGCGAGCAGGTCAAGGAAGGCGAGCTCGACCTCGTCGTCGCCGCCACCCGCGACGCGGTGATGATGGTCGAATCCGAAGCCAAGGAGCTTTCGGAAGAGGTCATGCTGGGCGGCGTCATGTTTGCCCATAACGAGATCAAGAAGGTCGTCGACGCGATCATCCGCCTCGCCGAGCAGGCCGCCAAGGAGCCCTGGGAGCTCGACGCCGGCACCGACAATGAGGCGATGAAGAAGCAGCTTCGCGACCTCGTCGGCGCCGACATCGCCAAGGCCTATGCGACCCTCGACAAGGGCAGCCGCCGCGAGCAGCTCGAAGTGATCCGCGACAAGGCCAAGGCCGCGTTCGCCGACGCCGAGCCGCAGCAGCAGATGGTCGCCACCAAGCTCGTCAAGAAGCTCGAGGCCGAGATCGTCCGAACCGCGATCCTCAAGGAAGGACGCCGCATCGACGGCCGCGACACCAAGACCGTCCGCCCGATCGAGGCGATGGTCGGCTTCCTGCCGCGCACCCACGGCTCGGCCCTGTTCACCCGCGGCGAGACCCAGGCGATCTGCACGACCACTCTGGGCACCAAGGACGCCGAGCAGATGATCGACGGGCTGGAGGGCCTCTCCTACCAGCGCTTCATGCTCCACTATAACTTCCCGCCCTACTCGGTCGGCGAAGTCGGCCGCTTCGGCGCCCCGGGGCGGCGCGAGGTCGGCCACGGCAAGCTCGCCTGGCGCGCGCTTCACCCGATCCTGCCGACCCACGAGGAGTTCCCGTACACGATCCGTGTCCTGTCCGACATCACCGAGAGCAACGGCTCCTCGTCGATGGCGACGGTGTGCGGCGGCAGCCTCGCGCTCATGGACGCCGGCGTTCCGATCAAGCGCCCGGTCTCCGGAATCGCGATGGGCCTGATCCTCGAGGGCGATGACTTCGCAGTCATCTCCGACATCCTCGGCGACGAGGATCACCTCGGCGACATGGACTTCAAGGTCGCGGGCACCGAGGCCGGCATCACCACGATGCAGATGGACATCAAGGTCGCCGGGATCACCCAGGAGATCATGCGCACCGCGCTTCACCAGGCCAAGGAAGGCCGCGCGCACATCCTCGGCGAGATGAGCAAGGCGCTGGGCTCGGCCCGCACCGAGCTGTCGGCCAATGCGCCGCGCATCGAGACCATGCAGATCGCCAAGGACAAGATCCGCGACGTGATCGGCACCGGCGGCAAGGTGATCCGCGAGATCGTCGCGCAGACCGGCGCCAAGGTCGACATCGACGACGAGGGCGTGATCAAGATCAGCTCGTCCGACGTCAGCCAGATCGAGGCGGCCCGCAAATGGATCTCCGGAATCGTCGAGGAGCCCGAGGTCGGCAAGATCTATGACGGCAAGGTGGTCAACATCGTCGATTTCGGCGCGTTCGTGAACTTCATGGGCGGCAAGGACGGCCTCGTCCACGTCTCGGAGATCAGGAACGAGCGGGTCGAGAATGTCCGCGACGTCCTGTCCGAAGGCCAGGAAGTGAAGGTCAAGCTGCTCGAGGTCGACCAGCGCGGCAAGGTCCGCCTGTCGATGCGGGTCGTCGACCAGGAGACCGGCGCCGAGCTGGAGGATACCCGTCCCCCGCGCGAGGAGCGTCCCCGTGGTGAAGGCCGCGGTGACCGCGAAGGCGGCCGTGGCGGCGACCGCGAGCGCGGCGACCGCAACCGCCGCGGCGGCCGTGGCGGCGGCGGCGACCGTGGTGGTCGTGGCGGCGAAGGCCGTGGCGACCGTGGTCCCCGTGGCGGTGGCGAGGGCGGCGACCGTCCCCGCCGCGACCGCGACGGCGGCGGCAACGACGACGGCCCCGCGCCCGAGTTCGCGCCGGCGTTTTTGACGGGCGACCGCGACTAAGGACTTCCCATCAAAGTGGTACTTTGATGGGGACCCGATAGGCGTTCAGCCCTTCAAGGCTGGAAACAGAGAAGGCCCCGCGAGCGATCGCGGGGCCTTTTTGCATGCATGGCCTACGTACAAGACCGGAATGGGCCTTCGCGCCGGCTCCCGCCATGATCCGCTCGTCAGCACAGGAATTGGATACGGGCGATGACGGCGGTGGTTTATCTGATGGCGCTTCTCGGATGCGGCGAGGGCGAGGCGCCTTGCCAGCAGATCGCCCTGCTCGAAACTGGCTACGAAAGCCGCGCCGCCTGCATTGCGGCGACCGAAGCGGCCCTCGCGGCCAACACCAACGACGCTTACCCGCTGGTCGTGGCGCAATGCTATGACGGCGCCAGGGTCCCGGAGGTGCGACCCCAGGAGGTCCTGGACGCCTTCCGCTTCTGAAGGGGTGCGGATCGACCGGCAGCGTCAACGATCAGCTGAGGCGGCGACCGCGACTAAGGGACTTCCCATCAAGGTGATGAGAGTGGATCCAAGTCGACATCCGGGGATGTCGACCCTCTCTCATTTTGATCGGGGCCCGATAGGCGTTCAGCCCTTCAAGGCCAGAAACAGAGAAGGCCCCGCGAGCGATCGCGGGGCCTTTTTCGTTGCTCCGGACGTCGCCTGAAGCGGAATGTCTGCTCTCGGGCGTCAGTGCGGGAAGCGGGCACTGCCGATCCCAACTTCTATTAGGGTACTGGCCGGTCGCGCCTATACGTCGCTTCCTATATGCTGGCGCTTCAACCAAGGAGACGAGGGTGGAAACGACGAGGCTGACGCGCGGTGTCCGGGCCCCCTCCGATGGCGATCATATCACCATCATCGAACTGCCCAGCGGCTCGTTCGAGTTTCGAGGGGTAAGCACAATACAGAAGCCCGCCCCTTCCCACCCGGTGGTGACGAACTCGGTCAACCCACAGGCATATCCCAGCTTCGATATGGCCGTGGCGGCTGGCCTCGAATGGGCGGAGCAACACAAGGTCGAGCAACTCTATATCGAGTTCGCAGACGCCTAGCGGGCATCGGCCGACCGTTAATTTGATTCAAAACGCCCCGGCCGGTGGGCCGGGGCGCTTCGCTTACGCTACTTCACTCTTATGGAGATCAGCGGTTCATCGGATAGACGCGAACCACCGTCTGGGTGCGGGCATCGATCTGGTAAATCTGCCGACCGTCCGTCCGATAATAGGCGCCGTTGCCGTCGCGATACTGGTCGCGATAGCCACCCTGCAGGCCGTAAAGCCCGCTCGATGCGCGCTGGCCGACACTCAGGCCGCCGCCGCCGAACACGCTGTCGATCACTCCGCCGAGGCCCGAGCGCGGCTGCTGATACTGGCCCTCGTCGGCGTAGCCGCCGCTCCACTGGCCGTCGCGGCCATAGCCGTCCTCCCGGTCATAGCGGTCCCAGCGCGCCTGCTCATTACCGTCGGCGCGGCGGATTCCCTGGCGAAGGTCGCGCATTCGGCGCTGAAGCTCGCCGCGCTCCTGGCCGCTGATACCGTTTCGGGCATATTGGCGCTGGAGCTGGGTAAGCTGGCGCAACTGCTGGCGAAGCGGCATCGCTTCCTGCCGGGTGATCGATCCGCTCTGGACTCCGGCCTGAAGCCTCATCTGGAGCTGGTCGATCCGTGCCGACAGGTTCGCATCCGCGTTGCCGCCGCGATAGTTGTTTTGCTGCTGGCCGCCATAGCCGGGCTGTGCGACCGCCGGTGCGGCGATGGCCAAGGCCGAAACGGCCGCCATCGTGGCGATGAACTTGTTCATTCGAATTCTCCTGGAAGAACGCCCCCGGGCGTCTGCAATCACCTAGCGCCCTGGCAGATGTCGCTCACCTGAACAGATTTATAGCTGAGGTGTATTGTACCGACATACGGCACGCGCGCAAAATAAGTTCGAACGGTGCGATGTATTAATTCGGGCCCGACTTTGTCGCCGCTGCGTTCTCCTATTCATGGATATAGCCAAGAACAGCGCTCTGCCCTCTCATATAGTCGCCCTCAACTACGGCTTGGCGGCGTTCATCGTCGCACTGCCCGCGATGGTGGCCCTGTATCGCTGGTGGCTCTGAGCCCTCACGCAGGTCGTGGCGGTTCGAGCCACGGCCTCCCTTCAGGCTATGCTGCAGGGTTCTGACCGCGCATGGCGAGGAGTCGGGCCGCAAGTTGGCGAAGCACGCGGGAGCGGTGCGCATAGCTATTGTAGCGTGCTCCGACCCGTCCTTCGGAGAAGTCGCGGGACAGGGCCTGCGTCATATCGCGGAGTGCCGTTTCAAGGGCGTCAGCCTCCCGAGCAGACCGATCACCCGTCAGCGTCGGACGAAGGGCGACGAGGAGGTTTCCGCCCTCATTTTCCCAATTTTCCAGGGCAACCTGCCGCCGGCGCCGGGGCTGCCGATCGCCAGGCGCCGCATAAGGCAAAAGTTCCGGTGCGGCATGACCCGGTGATGGTCGTTGATAGGAGATGTCCACTTTCCGCCTCCATCTTTGAGCGGGAGTGCAAATCATCTCTCAGTCGCGGCCATGCTCGTGAGATCGCACGCGATAGATATAATGTGGGGGCTCGAAAGCAGAATTGCCATCGGCCACGAAAGATTAGGGTCTCGAATAGCCGGCGCCGACCCGCACCAGCCGGCCCCCAATATATCAGGTGGGGGTGAGCACGCCGGCATATCGGGAATCCTCAAGCGCTTGGCCGGCTCCCCGTGCCACGCAAAGGAGAGGATCTGTGGCCACCATGACTGGGACGCCCGTGGACAGGGCCAGAGCTTCGTCCAGGCGATGGAGAAGCGCTCCTCCTCCCGTCAGCACGATCCCTTGATCGACGATATCTGCCGCCAGCTCCGGTGCGGTGTTCTCGAGCGCCGATCGCACCGCAGCAAGGATGTGGCTGACTGGTTCGGCCAGCGCCTGTGCCACCTCGGCTTGGTCGATAGCGATTTCCTGAGGCATCCCGGACGAGAGATGCCGCCCTCTCACCAGCAGTGTCCTAGGCTCGCCGTCCGGGGGAAGCGCAGTGCCGATCTCGTGCTTGATCCGCTCGGCGGTGGCGTCCCCGATCAGCAGATTGTGCTTTCGGCGAACAGCGCTGGTGATCGCATCGTCCATCTTGTCGCCGCCGATCCTGACCGACGTGCTGTAGGCGAGACCCTGAAGCGACAGGACGGCGACCTCGGTAGTCCCCCCTCCGATGTCGACGACCATTGCCCCGAGCGGCTCCGTCACCGGCAATCCCGCGCCGATCGCGGCCGCCATCGGCTCATCGATCAGCAGGACTTTCGACGCGCCTGCATTGTCGGCGGCCTGGCGGATGGCGCGGCGATCCACCGACGTAGCACCTGAAGGGATGCAGACCACCATTGCCGGCCGCCGGGGGAGACGCGAGGGTCCTCCATGAGCGTGGTCGATGAAATATTTGATCATCTGCTCGGCGACCTCGAGATCGGCGATGACACCATCTCGCATCGGGCGCACGACCTGGATGCCGTGGGGGGTCTTGCCCATCATCAGCTTGGCATTTTGCCCCACGGCTGCGACGCGCCGGATGCCGTTGACCCATTCCAGGGCCACGACCGAAGGTTCGTTCAGGACGATGCCTCTGCCGCGCATGTGAACAACCGTATTCACGGTGCCCAAGTCGATAGCCAGATCCTGGGATGAGCCCCACGGAAGGCGGAACAATGTCATGGTCGAATCCTGGCAACCTCGGCCAAGCCGGCGCGGAGGGAGATCGGCTGTCGCATGAAAGGGGGCGCGTGCGCAGCTTTATCTCGCGGGATGACGAAGGGCCGATCGCGCAAGGCGAATGTTCTGCAATGCGTTGAGAGCAGACACTCGCAGGCAGAGCCAGACGTCTCCCAAACGAACTGCGAGCGTCGGACAGAAGCTTGCTTTCGAGCTTTCCTACAGTTCCCGCTTTGCCATATCTGAATTGCCTCCATTGGATGCGAGGCAACTCACATGTCAGCAAAGTTCAGCGCGGCGCGCAGGGCGGCTTTTCTCAAGGCGCTCTCCGAGACCGGCAACATCACCGTGTCGGCGGAGCGGGCGAAGGTGTCGCGGTCGTGGGTGCAGTTGCATCGGTCCACCGATGCCGGGTTCGACTCGGCGTGCCGGGCGGCGGTCGCGGAGGCTCGAGAGAGGCTGAGCGGGCATGGCGAGCGGCGGCCGCCTTCCGGCTGGGGGTTTGCCGGCGGGGAGGAGCTGGTCGTCAAAGGGACGCGGTCGGCGAGCGGGCGGCGGGTGCAGGTGGCTCGGGCGCGGCTCAAGCAATGGACTCCGCGGGCCGAGCGGCGGTTCCTCGAGGCGCTGGCCGCGACCTGCAACGTCAAGGCGGCCTGCGCCGAGGTGGGGCTGACCCAGGCCTCCGCCTATGCGCACCGCAAGCGCTGGCCCGCCTTCGCCGACAAGTGGGACCAGGTGATCGACGACAGCATGTGGCGGATCGAGGCGGCGCTTCTGGAGGCCGGCGGCAACCCGCTGTTGGCCGCCGACGACTCGCCGATCGACGTGCCGATCCGCGAGATGAGCGCAGCCGAGGCGCTGTACATGCTGGAGATGCACAAGCGGCGCGTGGGCGACGAGGGGCGCACGGCGGGGCGGTCGGCTGGGCCGGCGGGGCCTGCCGACTACGAAAAGCTGGCGACGGCGATCGAGCGCAGCCTCGACTTGCTCGACCGGCGGCGCGAGGCGGGGGGAAAGGGGGTTTCGAGGGTGGGGGCGTCACGGAACTGAATTCCGTGACGTCAGTCCTGTCGCCCCTCGACTTCGCTCAGGACGCAGGCTGGCCGGCCCTTCGCGTGCCGCTGGCCCCGGATCAGGTCGGGGGCGGCGGCACCGGTGCGCTGCTTCTTGCGCCCCCGGATCGAGTCCGGGGTCAGTCGTCGCGCGCCTCGCTCCGGTCAATCCGAGAAGAGCATGGTGAGCTCGAGCTTCTCCTGGTCGGTCAGCTCGGGCCGCCAGATGTCGAAGATCAGAACGACCCGGTCCTCCGGGCCGTCGTTCCAGGCCTCGTGCTCGATCGTGTCGTCGAAGATCATCAGCTTGCCTTCCTCCCACTCGCGGACCTCGTCGCCGACGCGGAAGCGGCAGCCGGGCGGGACGATCAGCGGCAGGTGGCAGATCAGGCGCGTGTTATACATGCCGGTGTGGGCGCCGATATGCGCGCCCGCCTTCAACAGGGAGAAGACCGCGCTCGGGCCCCAGCCGGGGACCCGCGGGACCGGGGCGTGGCGAAGCAGGGTGTCCCAGGTGAGCGGGCACTGCCTGACATAGGCGGAGTCCGCCCAGCCCTGCTCGCACAAGGCCAGAACGCCCCAGTTCTGGCCGTCGACGAGCGCCTTCCCGACGCCCATCGGCCTTCCGTCGGCATTGCGGACGAAGGGGCGGAGCGAGTCCCGGCTCTTGGCCAGGAGCCCGACCAGTTCCTCGCGGATGGCCGCGGTGGCCGATTCGAGCGCTTGGACCCAGTCGAACCGGGCGGGGTCGTAGAACTGGATCCGCGGAAGGCCCGGATAGAAATGATGGGTCGGGTCCTGGGCATATGTGCGGGCCGGGTCGTGGTCGTGATAGGGCCGCGGGGCCGCAGCGAGCTCGAGCGACTCGCGAAGGCGCGGGCTCCATTGCTGGGGCGGCAGGCCGCGCTCGGTCAACCGCGCGACGCGCCGTGAATGGGCCCGCCCCGCCGCCTCGGCGAGCGCCGCCTGCGCCCGGCGAAGCTCGGCGGCCTCCTCTTGCGGCAGCGCCCCGTCGCCGGCGAACTGCAATGCCCGCCGGTAGAAATAGCAGGCGAGATCGTCGTCGCCGGACTGGACGCGATGATCGGCCTTGCGGATGTTGAGGAGCACCGACCGAGGCTCGGTCGGCGCGCGTCGGCTCGACCAGCTGCCCGACTCGCCGCGCTTCATCTTCATGGCGACCAACCTTCAGACCGGCCGCTCCTTCCGGATCTCGAAGCCTCATATGGGCGACTATCTGATCGGGCTGATCCGCAACCCGAGGCTCGATATCGCCGCCGCGGTCGCGGCTTCGAGCGCCTTCCCGCCCTTCCTGTCGCCGGTCGTGATCGACGCGCCCGGCCCGGTCGAGGCGGTCGAGGGGGCGATCTTCGCCGGCGATCCGCGCTACACGCGCCGGCTGTTCCTGACCGACGGCGGAGTCTACGACAATCTCGGGCTCGAGCCGGTGTGGGACAATGTCGAAACCGTGCTCGTCGGCGATGCCGGGGCGCCGTTCGCTTATGGCGAAGAGCCGGAGGCGGACTGGCTCAATCAGGCCAATCGCGCGCTCGACATCGCCACCGATCAGGCGCGCGGGCTGCGCAAGCGCATGCTGGTGGGCGCGTTCCAGCGCGGCGAACGGGCGGGCGCCTATTGGGGCATCGACACGGACATCCGGGACTATCGGCCGGCCCCGATCATGGCGACCGATCCGGCACGGACCGATCCGCTCGTTCGGATCCGGACTCGCCTCGCGCCGTTCACGGAGGCGGAGCAGGGGCTTCTGATCAACTGGGGCTATGCGCTGTGCGATGCGGCGATCGCGCGCCGCGCGCCGCAGCTCGCGCCCGCGCCGCCGCAACCGGCGTGGCCGGTGCCGGACCACCCGCTCGCATAACCGCAACATCGCCCCAGCCCGGCCTAAAGAGGGAAAAGCCATGGCCACCAGTACGAGCGACGGGATCGACGAGGACCTGCTCCGGAAGGTGATGTTCCAGACCTTCGGCCATATGCGCTACACGCAGGACAGCCCGGTGATGCCCGAGGTCTGGCTCGAATTCGCGAAAGCCCAGAAGGGGGAGACACGCGACCTCATCCTCACGCCCGAGACCGGCCATCCGCCGACGGCCGTCGCGAACGATCTGCTGGCCAGGCTTCAGGCCTTCAACGGTGCCAGCGAGGAGGACATGCGCGTCAGCACCCGCCTCGCCTACAATCGGACGACCGTCGTCGCGCGCCTCCGCTTCGAAGAGCTCATCTGCGTCGTCGTTCCGATGACCCCTTGGTGGACGACGCTGGATTCCGATCTCACAAACTACGCGGACATCGATCGGAGGCTCACGGATCTCGAAACCAAACGAAAACCGTTTCGGGAGGTGATCAACGACCCCGCGAGATGGAATTATTATCGGTTCGTGGTCCTGGCGGGGTTCATTGCGTCGCTTCCCGACCATCCCGAACCCGAAAAACTCGCGCAGCAGCTCCTCGATGCCGACACCTGCTTCTGCGACGTTAAGGAAGCGGTCCAGGAGTTCTTGGCCATGATGAGGGCCGTCGAGCTTCCGCCGCCCGATGCGGCCGCGCAGTCGCATGTCTGGACGGTCAGCCTGAACCGGACGACCGAGCCCGCCCTGGCGCTCAGCCGAAGCGCGATCAAGGCGGATGCGGCACAGAATCTGTTCAACGTCTGCACGCGCCGGCTGGCCTGGGCGGTGATCGATTGCGGCATCGACGCCACCCATCCGGCCTTCGCTGAAAAGTGCGACCCCCAGGCGGCGGCTTTCGAAGCGGCGGGGTCACGGGTCCAGGCGACCTACGACTTCACCTATCTCCGCGATTTGCTCTCGCTGCACGGAAAGAACACCTTTGAAACCGCGGACGGCCAGCAAGTGACCGTGCCCGCGAACGCGGAGCTTGCGCTCAAGGACCTTCGGCGCCGCGTGACCCTTGGCCGCGAAATCGATTGGGGAATGTTGCTGCCGATCATCCAGGTGTCGCATTCAGCGGAGGACTACCGCCCGCCCAAAGGCGAGCACGGCACCCATGTCGCGGGCATCCTTGCCGGCAACTGGCCCGCCAATCATACGAGCAACGAAACGGGGGAGTCGCTGGTCGGAATCTGTCCCGATCTGCAGCTTTACGATTTCCGCGTGTTCGACGCGAAGGGCCAGAGCGACGAGTTCACGATCATGGCCGCCCTCCAGGCGGTGAACTACCTCAACCGCAACCGCGACACGCCGGTGATCCACGGAGTCAATCTCAGCCTCTCGTTGAAGCACGAGGTGATGAGCTACGCCTGCGGCCGAACGCCGATCTGCATCGAATGCTCGAAGCTTGTCGGCAACGGGACGGTGGTCGTCGCGGCCGCCGGCAACCGGGGCTATGAAGCATCGACGGCGGCCTTCGGATCCTATCGCGGCATCAGCATCACCGATCCGGGCAATGCCGAGGCGGTGATCACGGTCGGCTCGACCCACCGCAGCGAGCCGCACAGCTACGGGGTCAGCTACTTCTCCAGCCGCGGCCCGACCGGCGACGGCCGCCGCAAGCCCGACCTGGTCGCGCCGGGTGAGAAGATCGTCGCTCCGATCCCGAACCGCGGCGCCAAGCGGATGGACGGCACCAGCATGGCAGCGCCCCATGTGTCCGGTGCCGCCGCACTGCTGATGGCGCGCAATCCGGAGTTCATCGGGGATCCGGTGCGCATCAAGGATATCCTGCTTCGGTCCGCGACGGACCTGGGCCGCGAGCGCGACTTCCAGGGCGCCGGCATGCTCGACATCCTGCGCGCGCTTCAGCTCGTCTGAAAGGGGGACGGCCATGGTCAGGTTCGAAGCGGTCAATGCGAAATATGGCGATGCCCTGCTCCTGCGGTTTGAGGAGAATGGCGAGGAGCGGCTGTGGGTGATCGACGGCGGCCCGCGCGGCGTGTGGAAGAACTGGCTGTCGAAGCGTCTCGCGGAGCTCAGGAAAGGAACCGAAAAGCTCCATATCGATCTCATGATGGTCAGCCATGTCGACGACGATCACATCGCCGGCGTGCTCGACATGATGCGAAGGCTGGCCGGCGGCGACGCGCTGAAGGACTGGCTGGAGGTCGACGCGTTCTGGCACAACAGCTTTGCCGACATGACCGGCGATGGCGCCGACCCCGCGGGAGTCGTAGCGGCGCTGGCCGGCCCGTTGCATGGCGCCGCGGCCTCAATCGCAAGCTTCAACGGCGACTCGGGCCCCGATGCGGCCGCGATCACGATGGACAGCTATCGAAGCACGGCAGTGCTCGCGAGCATCGGCCAGGGCGTGGAGCTGCGCGACTACCTGACGAGACTCGTCCTCGACGGCAATCCTGGCTTCGGCGGGTTCATCCGGACCGGCATGACGGCAGACCCCAACGGCGTCTTGGTGAAGGTGGTCGGGCCGATCGCAAGCCGAGTCGAGGCCTTCCGCGCCGAATGGAACGCGAAGACCGGGAACCCCGCGGCTCTGGCCAGCCTGTTCCGCGACGATCTCGATGAATCCCCCACCAACCTCTCCAGCATAGTGCTGCTGGTGGAGGTCGGGGGAAAGCGGATCCTGCTGACCGGCGACGCACGCGGCGACGACATCGTGGCGGGCCTCGAGGAGATCGGGGAGACGCTGCCGATGGAGATCGACATTCTCAAGATGCCGCATCACGGCAGCGACCGGAACATCACGCGCAAGTTCCTCGAGAGCGTGAAGGCGAAGCATTACGTGATCTCGGCGGACGGGCATCACGGAAATCCCGATCCGGACACGGTTCGCGCGATCATCGATGTGCGAGGGGATGACGATTATACCATCCACCTGACCAACGACGTGAACGGCCTTTCGGCCATGCTCGAAGGGCTGACGGCCGGAACGCGGATCGAATACCGGTTTCGCATGGACGACGCCCTTTCGATCGAGATCGTCCCCTAGGGCCAGCCTTGCGCGCAGCCTGGCTGCGATTAACCCTGCGATGCAGGGCGCTCTTAACCCTGGGTCGGCTACAAGTCCCTCAAATAGCAGGGGGAGCCGTCGATGAAGGGTGCGGTTTTCGGAACAATGGCCATGTGCGGCGTCGGCGGCGCGGCCTATTACGGGGTCGGCACCGGCCCCAACGATTATGTCGGGACGATCAACAAGTCGCCGGACGCGGTCTATGCCGCCTTCGCCTCGGCGATGGGGCCGGAGGGGATCACCGCGCTGCCGTCGCATGACGGCTGGCCGGCGCGGCTCCAGCAACGGGTGAGCAAGACCCCGGGCGAGGAGGTTCGGATCGACTTCATCGTGGAGAACACCACCTTGCTCAGCATGGAGGTCGACTTCGCGGCGGAGGGACCGGCGGCGACACGGGTCGCGGCGGAGGTCGATATCGACGCCGCGGCGCTCGCCTCGATCGCCGACGTCGGGCCGGGCGACGCGATGGCGTTCATGGCGATGAACGAGGGGCTGATCGACATGGCCTTCGCGCAGACGATGGCCGAGATGGTCCAGGACGTCGAGAAGGGCACGCCGCTCGAAAGCTTCGCCCTGCTCAGCCGGAGCTGGGGCCGGGAGAGCGGCCGGATCTCGTCGCGGTCGAACGGTCCGCGCGACTACCGCCCCGACCCGATCCGGCCCGACGCGTCGGCTCGGCCGATGGTCGATCCCAACCGGGTCGCGCGCGACCATGTCGACGGCGCCGGGCCGGCGATGGCGGGCACCAACGGCTGGGGCACCAACTAACGGGCGGAATTGTCCGCGGGCTCGGCCACGTTGTCGGCCGTCTCGTTGAGGAGCTGGTTGCGGCTTTCGAAGATCGCCGCGGTCTCGTTCTCCAGCGCGCGCTCGATCGCGCTTGTCTGGTTCTCGGCCTCGGCGGCGATGCCTTGCGCCATATTCTCCATGCGCCGGGCCTGGGCGTCGGCGTCGTTGGCGAGCGGCTCCGCCTCGTTGCCGCCGCCGCCGCAGCCGGCCGCGAGAAGGACGAGGAACAGGATCGATAAGCGCATCGGTTCGTCTCCTGCCGTTCGGATAGGCAAGTGGCGACGCGGTGCGCAAGCATAGATGGAAGGGAAAAGTGGGGAGCTTCTGTTGCTCGGGGCTCCCCAGCCCGCCGGAATCCGCTTCTGTTGCCCGGTGCGGCCCGAACCGCGCTTTTGTCCAATGTAACTTAGTCCGTGAGGACCTCGTTACGCGGCAATCGCGAGCGCCTCGTTATCGTTGGCACTTGTGTATGGGCCGTCACGGTGGTCCCATTCCGAGCGAAAGCACGCGCTTTTCAACACACGTCGATCCTGGTTCGGCCCCGTCAGGAAGCGCCTCGAAGAGGCGTTTTCTGGTGGAGCCGCCGGGTACTGCCCCCGGGTCCGCTGTGCCTATTTAACGCACGCGTTTATCGCCATAGCCGGACGAGCCGGCACGAAGAGATATAGGCGTTTTCGCCTTAATGTGAAGTGGACGCGCCGGTGCGGCCGGCGCGCAATTCGTCGCGGATCTCGCGGAGAAGGGCGATCTCCGCAGCCTCGGCCTCGACGACCTCCTTCTCGCGAACCGCCTTCTTCAGCGCCTTGATGACCAGGTAGATGATGAAGGCGACGATGAGGAAGTTGACCGCGGCGGTGACGAGCGCTCCGTAGCCGATCATCGCGACTCCGGCTTCCTTGAGGGCCGCATAATTGGTCGCGTTCATCCCGGCCGGAACGTCGCCGAGAAGGATGTAGTAGCTCGAGAAATCCGCGTCGCCGATCAGCCAGCCGATGAACGGCATGATCACGTCCTCGGTGAGCGAAGTAACGATTCCGGTGAAGGCGGCGCCGATGATAACCGCGACCGCGAGATCGACGACGTTGCCGCGCATGATGAACGTCTTGAACCCTGACAGCATGGATGCCTCCCCGTTGCGGACCGCCCGAGGCGGCCCTAAGCAGGCGCGACTGTAGCACAGGGAGATGCTGATGACCCGCTACCGCCTGTTCGCGGCCTTCGCGCCGGTCCTGCTTTTGCTGACCGCATGCGGCGTCAACTCGATCCCGACCGCCGAGGAGCAGGCCAAGGCCAAGTGGGCGGACGTCCAGGCGAGCTTCCAGCGCCGCGCCAATCTCATCCCCAATCTGGTCGAGACCACCCGCGCCGCGGCGGCCTCGGAGCAGGAGATCCTCCAGGGCGTCACCGAGGCGCGCGCCAACGCGACTCGGATCACGGTCAGCCCCGAGCAGCTCACCGACCCGGCGGCGATGCAGCGTTTCTCCGAGGCTCAGAGCCGGCTGTCGGCGGCGATCATCCCGCTTCAGCGGTTGCAGGAGGCTTATCCCAATCTTCAGAGCCAGCAGAATTTCGCGACCTTGATGCAGCAGCTCGAAGGCACCGAGAACCGCATCAACGTCGCCATCCGCGACTATAACGAGGCGGTGCGCGCCTATAATACCGAGATCCGCACCTTCCCGAGCGTGATCGGCGCTCGGATCATTTACGGCTCGCAGCCGATGGTGCCCTACCAGGCGGTGACTCCGGGCGCGGAGGTCGCGCCGACGGTCAATTTCGACCGCCCGGCAGCCGGCAACAACCAGTAGTTCGTGGCGCTGTTGCGCGCCCTGCTGATCGCTCTGGCGGCGCTGATCGCCCTGCCGGCGCACGCGCAGGACTTTCCGCAACTGACCGGCCGGGTGGTCGACCAGGCGAATTTGCTGTCGCCCCAGCAGGAAGCGGAGCTGACGCAGCGGCTCGAGGCGCTGGAACGGCAGAACAGTCGCCAACTCGTTGTCGCGACGGTTGCCGACCTGCAGGGCTACGAGATCGCGGACTACGGCTACCAGCTTGGCCGGCACTGGGGCATCGGCCAGGGCGAGGCGAATAACGGGATCATCCTGCTCGTCGCTCCGACCGAGAAGAAGGTCCGGATCGAGGTCGGCTACGGGCTCGAGCCGATCGTCACCGACGCGCTCGCCTGGCTGATCATCCGCGACACGATACTCCCGCGCTTCCGGGCCGGAGACATGCCGGGCGGGATCATCGCCGGCGCCGACGCGCTGATCCAACAGCTCCAGGCGCCTCCGGAGGCCGCCGAGCAGCGCGCGATGGAGGCGGCTGGGGCACGCCGGCAGGCGCAGGCGAATGACGGCGGCGAGGAGACGATCTGGCCGATGCTGATCGCGATGTTCGTCATCTTCTTCGTGGTGCTGCCGGCGCTCGGCTTCGGCGCTCGCCGCGGCCGCTACTATCGCCGCGGCGGAAGCGGCCTCGGCCCCGTCATCCTGTGGGGCCTCGCCAGCGGTATGAGCTCGGGCCGCGGCGGCGGATGGGGCGGCGGTGGCGGCGGCTTCGGCGGAGGCGGTTTCTCCGGCGGCGGCGGATCGTTCGGCGGCGGCGGGGCGTCGGGAGGATGGTGATGCGCCCGAACCTCACCGAGCATGACCATGAAGAGGTCAGCGCCGCGATCGCGGCGGCTGAGGCCGGCACTTCGGGCGAGATCGTCACTTTGGTGGCGCCCTGCTCCGATCCCTATCGCGACGTCGCGGCGCTCTATTCCGCGGCGGCGATGCTGCTCGTCCCGGTGAAGCTGGCGTTGCTTCCGCAGGGCTGGGTCGACTGGGCGTCGGGCCTCGTCCTCGGTTGGAATCCCGAGTGGGAGCGCGGGCTCCTGATGCTCGCCATTCTGCTCATGCAGATTCTCGCGTTCGGCCTGGTAAGGGCAATTCTGCTCCACCGGCCGCTTCTCGTCGCCCTGACACCGCGGGGGACCAAGGCGCGGCGCGTACGCGCCCGGGCCGTCGCCCATTTCCGCGCCGCCTGCGAAGGCCGGACCGCCGGCCGCACCGGGATCCTCATCTACCTGTCGCTGATCGAGCGGCGCGCCGAGATCGTCGCCGACCGGGCGATCGCCTCGAAGGTCAGCGGCGACGTGTGGGGCGAGGCGATGGCGGCGATGGTTGACGAGGTCCGCGCAGGCCGCGTCGGCCATGGAATGGCGCTTGCGGTCGAGAAGGTCGGCGTCGTGCTTGCCGCCCACTTGCCGCGAGAGGCTGGCGACACCAACGAGCTTCCAGACCGTTTGATCGAGCTATGAGAGACGACATGGACCTGCCCGAGGAAGTGGTCTGGGAGGGCCGCTTCATCGCCGCCAAGCGCCGCGGCAAATGGGAATATGTCTCCCGCACCCGCAACATCAGCGCGGCGGTGATACTGGCGGTGCACGAGGGCGAGGTGATCCTCGTCGAGCAATATCGCGTGCCGATCCGCGCGCAGTGCCTGGAGCTTCCGGCCGGGCTGGTTGGTGACGACGGCGAGGCCGAGGAAGCCGAGACCGCCGCGATCCGCGAGCTCGAGGAGGAGACCGGCTACCGCGCCGAGCATATGGAAGTGCTCGGCCGCTTCCACGCTTCGCCGGGCATGTCTTCGGAGGGCTTCACCTTGTTGAAGGCGACCGGCCTCACCCGCGTCGGCGAGGGCGGCGGAGTCGAGGGCGAGGACATTATCGTCCACCATGTCCCGCTCGCCGAGGTGCCAGCCTTCGTCGAGAAGAAGCGCGCCGAAGGCTGCGCGATGGACGTGAAGCTGCTGCTTCTCCTGGGGGGCGGTGGGTGGTTGAAGTAGAAGAAGAACCACCCCGGGCCCCTCCGCGAAGTCGCGGAGGGGAGTCAGCCCGCGCAATGTGACTCCCCTCCAGCCCTTGCTGGAGGGGCTGGGGGTGGCTCTTTCCTTCGCTGCTTCCTAAGATTCGCGGATGCGCGAGGACTCGCTCACCTTCGCTCGCAGCCTGCGAAACAACGCGACTCCGGAAGAGCGGGCGCTGTGGCACGTTCTCTCGCGCATCCGCCCGAGATGGACACGGCAGCTTCCGCTCGGCCCCTATGTGGCCGATTTCGCTTGTCGACGTGCGCGCGTGATCGTGGAGCTCGATGGCAGCCAGCATGTCGACAGCAAGAGCGATGAGCGCAGAGCGTCAGCTCTGGAGGCGGACGGGTGGCGGGTGCTGCGCTTCTGGAACGGCCAGGTCCACGAGAACCTGGATGGCGTGATCGAAGCCATCATCGCCGCGGCAGAACAGCGCCTCCCCGAGGGCGAATACTTCGAGGCCATTCCTCACCGAGCGGAACGGGAGCGGCGACCGAGGACGAGGAAGTAAGGGCCACCCCCGGCCCCTCCAGCAAGGGCTGGAGGGGAGTGCCACCGCAACCTGCCTCCCCTCCGCGCCCTCGCGGAGGGGTCGGGGGTGGTTCTTCCTACCTGAAATTGTCGGCGTAGCTTTGGATGTGGAGCTTGCGGGGCACCGCGGGGAGGATGTGGGCGTCGATGCCGTAGCGGTCGGCATAGGCCTTGGCGGCGTCGAGGGTCGGGAAGGTGAGGCGGACCTGCTCCTGGGTGTCGGCGCCGCCGGCCCAGCCCATCAGTGGATCGGCGCGTCGCTCCGACTTGCTCTCGAACTCGAGGATCCAGCGACCGGCCCGGGCCTTGCCGGACTGCATCGCGTTCTTTTGTTCCTGGAAGATTCGTGCGGCCATGGCGCGGCACCTGCCCAATAGCCGGTGCGGAATCAAGGGCGTGGACTGCTCTAGCCGCAAGACTCAAGCCCCTCTATCAGGCGTGACGATGGCGAGAGCGAAGCGGCCGGCACAGGGGGAGAGGCGGGGCATCAGCCGGCGCACCCTGCTCGTCGGCGGCGGCGTCGGGGTCGGGCTGGCGATCGCCTGGGGCCTGTGGCCGCGCCATTACGAGCCCAATGTGGCGGCTCGGCAGGGCGAGACCGTCCTCAACGCCTTCCTCAAGATCGGCACCGACGGGCGGGTGACGATGATCGTTCCGCAGCTCGAAATGGGTCAGGGCGTCTATACGGCTCTGCCGCAGATCCTGGCCGACGAGCTCGGCGCAGACTGGCGCATGGTCGGTGTGGAGCCGGCGCCACTGAGCCCGCTCTACGCCAACCAGCTGCTCGCGGAGACGATGAGCGAAGGCGCTGTGCCCGATCTCCTCGCCGATGTCGGGCACTGGACGGCGCAGGAAGTGGCGACTCGCGAGGCGCTGATGATCACCGGCGGCTCGACATCGATCCGGAATTTCGAGCCGCGCCTTCGCGAGGCGGGCGCCGCGGCGCGAGCGCTGCTCAGCCAGGCGGCCGCGCGGCGCTGGGGGACGGACTGGGCGACGCTCGACACCCACGACAATTTCGTCTGGTTCGGCGAGGAGAAGCTGCCCTTCGGTGAGCTCGCCGTCGCCGCGTCGAGCGAGGAAGTGCCGAGCGAGCTGCCGTTCAGAGCCGGCACCGACCATCGCATCACGGGTCTCCCCAAGGAGAGGCTGGACGCGCCGGGGAAAGTGGATGGATCGGCGCTGTTCGCCGCCGACATCCGAATCCCCGACCTCGTCTATGCGTCGGTCGAGAGCGGGCCTCCCGGCGCGCGGCTGCTCAGCGTGGACCAGGCCGCGGCGGAGGCGATCCCCGAGGCGCAGATCGTGCTTCGCAACCCGCGCTGGGTCGGCGCCATCGCGACGAACAGCTGGGCCGCCGACCGCGCCGTCGCCGCTCTGTCGTCGCGCTGGGAGGTGCCGGACCGGCTCCCCGACACGACCAGCATCGAGGTCGACCTCGGCAACGCTCTCGACCGCGGCGAAACCCAGGCTTTCTTCGAGGCGGGCGACCTGTCCGGCCCGTTCGCGGTGCAGGGGTCGTCGGCGCGCTATGTCGTGGCGCCGGCGCCGAGCGCGCCGTTGGAGACCCTGACCGCCACGGTGCGCATCGCCGGCGACCGGATCGAGGTGTGGGCTCCGACCCAGGCGCCGGGGCTCGCCCGCGCCGCCGCCGCGCGAGCGGTCGGTTTCGGCGAGGACCAGGTGACCGTCTATCCGGTGCAGGCCGGCGGCGGCTATGGCCGCAAGCTGGAGATGGACGCGATCGAGCAGGCGGCGGTGATGGCCTATCATAGCGGCCGCCCGGTCCAGCTGACCTGGTCGCGGCTTCAGGATATTCGCGCCGACAAGCCGCGGCCGCCGGCGATGGCGTTCCTCGAAGGGCGACTTGCGCCCAACAACACGATCTCCGGCTGGCGCTCACGGATCGCCGCACCGAACGCCTTGCGTCAGGTGGCGGAGCGGACGGGGATGGGCACGCGGCTGTTCGGCGGCGAGCGAAGCGCGATGACCGGGGCCCAGCCGCCTTACCAGATCCCGGCAATCGCGATCGATCACGTGCCGACGGACATCGGAGTGCCGACCGGGGCGTGGCGATCCGACGCGCTGAGCTACACGACCTTCTTCAACGAGAGCTTCGTCGACGAGCTGGCGCGGGCGGCGCGGCTGGAGCCTCTGTCGTTCCGGATCCAGATGCTGGGCCACAATCCGCGGCTGGCGCGGGCGCTCACCACCGCGACGGCGCTCGGCGGCTGGGACGGCGGACCCGCGGGGAGCGGCATGGGGCTCGCGGCGCTCCAGGCGTTCGGCTCCTTCATCGCCACCCTCGTCGAGATCGAGGTCGGGGCGGACCAGCAGATCCGCGTGCTCCGCGCGGTGTGCGCGGTCGATTGCGGGCGGATCGTCAATCCCGAGCTGGTCAAGCAGCAGGTCGAGGGCGGGTTCATCCACGGAATGGCGGCGGCGCTTGGGCCGAAGCTCGATTATGCGAACGGCCGGCCGACGGCGCGGACGCTCGGCGATCTTGGTCTGCCGACCCTGGCCGATTCGCCCGCGATCACCGTCGAGCTGATCGACAGCGACGAGGCGCCCGGTGGAGTCACCGAGCTTGCGGTGCCGACCGCGGCGCCGGCGATCGCGAATGCGCTTCATTCCCTCACCGGCGAGCGGGTAAGGCGGCTGCCGCTTCGCATTGGAGGCAGCGCGCCGTGAAGACGTTGAACAGATGACCAAGACCCTGTCTGCCGACCACCCCGCCATTCCTGAGCGCAAGGTCGGCGTTCTGCTGATCAATCTCGGCACGCCGGACGATTCGACGCCCAAGGCGGTTCGCACCTATCTGGCCGAGTTCCTGTCGGACCGGCGGGTGATCGAGATCCCGCCGCTCGTGTGGCAGCCGATCCTTCGCGGCTTCGTGCTGACGACCCGACCGAAGAAGTCCGCCCATGCCTATCAGCAGGTGTGGACCAAGGAGGGCTCGCCACTCGCCGCGATCACCAGGGCTCAGGCCGAGGCGCTGAAGGACGCGTTGGGGCCTGGCGTGATCGTCGACTGGGCGATGCGTTACGGGCGGCCGGCGATCGGCGACCGGTTGCAGGCGCTGAAGGACGCCGGCTGCGAGCGGATTCTGCTCGCGCCGCTCTATCCGCAATATTGCGCGGCGACGACGGCGACCGCCAACGACCATGCCTTCCGCACGCTGATGACGATGCGCTGGCAGCCGGCGGTTCGCACGCTGCCGGCCTATCATGACGACCCGCGCTACATCGTGGCGCTGAAGGAGGCGGTCGAGGCGCAGCTCGCCGATCTCGACTTCGCGCCGGACGCGCTGATCGCGAGCTTCCACGGCATGCCGGAGCGGACGCTGCATCTTGGCGACCCCTATCATTGCCACTGCCAGAAGACCGGTCGGCTGCTCAGCGAGGCGCTCGGCCGCGAGGTGATGGTGACGTTCCAGTCGCGTTTCGGGCGCGCGAAATGGCTCGAGCCCTATACCGACAAGGTGCTCGAGCGGCTTCCCGGCGAGGGCGTGAAGAAGGTCGCGATCCTCGCTCCGGGCTTCTCGGCCGATTGCCTGGAGACCCTCGAGGAGCTGGCGATCCGCGGCAAGGAGCAGTTCCTGTCCGCGGGCGGCGAGGCCTTCGCCTACCTGCCCTGCCTCAACGCGACGCAAACCGGCGTCGACATGCTTCGCGCCATCCTCGGAACCGAGCTTGAAGGCTGGGTGTCTCCCCCATAGAGCTTGGCTCATAAAACAGGTGGGAGAGGAAATATGGCGCGTGTCGCGATCGTCACCGGCGGAACCAGGGGAATCGGCGAGGCGATCAGCCTGGCCCTGAAAGAGCAGGGCGTCACAGTCGCCGCAAATTATGCCGGGAATGACGAGCGTGCCCGCGCCTTCACCGACCGCACCGGGATCAAGGCCTATAAGTGGGATGTCGCCGACTGCGACGCCTGCGTCGCCGGGGTCCAGCAGGTCGAGGCCGAGCTCGGCCCCGTGGACATCCTCGTCAACAATGCCGGCATCACCCGCGACGGCACGATGAAGCGGATGAGCCGCCAGGCCTGGGACGAGGTGATCGATACCAATCTCGGCGGCTGCTACAACATGGCCAAGGCGGTGTGGGACGGGATGAACGCCCGGAAATATGGCCGCATCGTCAATATCGGCTCGATCAACGGCCAGGCGGGCCAGTACGGCCAGGTCAATTATGCGGCGGCGAAGTCGGGCATCCATGGCTTCACCAAGGCGCTTGCTCAGGAAGGCGCTCGGGCGGGGATTACGGTCAACGCGATCGCCCCGGGCTATATCGACACCGACATGGTCGCCGCGGTGCCGGCCGACGTTCTGGAGAAGATCGTCGCCAAGATTCCGGTCGGCCGCCTCGGCCGAGCCGAGGAGATCGCGCGCGGAGTCACCTTCCTGTGCGCCGAGGACGGCGGCTTCATCACCGGCTCGACGCTCAGCATCAACGGCGGCCAGCATATGTATTGAGTCTTCCTCTCCCGCGTGCGGGAGAGGGTGGGGTGAGGGGCGAGCGAAGCGAGCGGCTGCCAGGCCCTCACCGCTGCGACTAGGCGCTGAAGCGCCAAGTCTCGCTCCTCTCCCGCAAGCGGGGAGAGGGAAGTGGGTCCGGTAAAGCGCTCCGTCATGATCGCGGGGCATGCCACGTCGATCAGCCTGGAGCCGGTGTTCTGGGACGCGCTCAAGCAGGCGGCGGAGGAGGAGCGGGTGCCGCTCTCGGCGCTGGTGGCGCGGATCGACGCGGCGCGGATCGAGCAGGGAGACCCGCCCAACCTCGCAAGCGCGATCAGGGTGTGGCTGTTCGAGCGATACGCGCCGGGAGCAGGTGGGCGATGAAGGCGGCGATCTCCTCCCTCACCGGATGGCGGACGACGAACAGGGCGCCGAGCCAGGCGAGGGCGCCGGCGGCGACCGAGGCGAACAGCCAGGTGACCGGCAGCGATTCGGGCGGCGCGATAAAGACGTAGGCGAGGAGCACCGGCGCGACCGCGGCGGCGGAGACGGCGAGGCTGCGCATATAGATGTCGAGCAGCGCCAGCCACTTGAGGCCGATCAGGTCGCGAAGCAGCACCGCGTAGATGAACCACCACGCGAAGCCGTAGGCGATCCGCGACGCGGCGGCGGCTTCGAGGCTCCACAAGGCGCCGAGCACGAGAAGGCCGATGCTGATCACCGTGTCGAGGATGTTGAGGACGAGCAGGCGCTTCATCCGGCCGAGAAGGATCGGCAGCTCCATCTGCAGCGGGATCGCGGTGAAGAAGAATTCGGACGAGGCGATCAGAGCGAGCAGCGGCGCGACATCCTGCCAGCGCTCGCCGTAAAGGAGCAGCACCATCGGCAGTGCGGCGACGGTGAGGAAGGCCATAGCCGGCCAGGTGACGGCGGTATAGCCGGACACGACTCGAAGGTAGGGCGGGGCCAGGTCCTCGCCGCGGTCGCGAAGGCGGGCGAAGGCGGGATAGAAGACCGCGCCGACCGCTCCCGTGAGAAGGGTAACGAGCTGTGCGGCGAGAGAGGAGGCCCTGCTGTAGAGGCCGGTCGCGGCGATGCTGACCATTCGGCCGACGATGAGGTCGGGTGTTCGAACGCCGATCGCTCCGCTGACATAAAGCGCCGACATGCCGCCCCCGAAGCCGAGGATCGGGCGGGCGCCCTTCATGCTGAGAGGCCAGCTCGGCCGGTGGCCGGCGAGCGCCATTCCGAGAATCGCCTTCATGCCTTGCTGGGCGACATTGCCCCAGGCGAGCGACATCGCCGATTCGCCTGCCGCCGCGGTTGCGAGAGCGGTGCCGCCGCCTGCCAGAGCGGCGCCGACATTGACGACGAACAGCCGCCGGAAATCCATGTCACGCTGGAGGAGCGCGCTCGGGACGATGGCGAATGGCGTCAGGCAGTAGGAGCCCGCGATCACCGCCATCACCGGGAACAGCCGCGAATCGCCGTAGAAGACGGCGACCGGCCAGGCCAATGCGAGGATGACGAGGCCGATCGTCAGCGCGACGATCAGCGAGACGGAGAAGCAGGCGCGGATCTTGTCCTCGCCGAGCTCCGGCTCGCCGGCGACGTAGCGGGTGATCCCGAAATCCTGGAGGACCGAGACCAGCATCGCCGCCGCGAGCGCGATCGAGAACAGGCCGACTTCCTCCGGGCCGAGGAAGAATCGGCTGATCAGGACGCTGACGATGAAGGTGATGGCGAAGGACGCATATTGCGCCGCCATCGACCACAAGGCCGCGCCGCGGACGGACTGGCCCCTGCCGGTCATGGCGTTGCCAGCGCGGCGGCGAGTCGCATCGCGCGCAACGGTTCGCCGAATCGGACCAGGCGGGCGGCGGTCTTCCACATCCCCTCGCGCGCGCCGTCTCGCGCGTGGGTGAGGACGAGGTCGTAGCCGTCGCCCTTCAAGGCGACCGGCGAATAGATGAGGCGCGGGGCGACGATCTTGCGGACGGCGCGGGCGACTCCCGGCCGGCCGAACAGCGAATCGAGCGACTCGAGCGGCGGCAGCGAATCGAGCCCGTCGATCGGGTCCGGCCGTCCGGCCTCGCGCTCGACGTGGGCGAGCCAGGCGACCGCGGCGCCCAAGGCCTGCGCATAGATATGCTTCTCGCTGACCTGGCTGTCGGAATAGCGGTAGAGGAGCAGGCGGTCTGGAAGGCTGCAGAGCTTGGTGCGCTCGGACAGGCGCAGCCACAGGTCGTAATCCTCGCAATGCTTGAACGCCGCCCGGTAGCCGCCGGCGGCGCGGATCATCTCGGTGCGAATCATCGCGGAGGGGTGACAGAGGAGCGGCTTGTCCTTGAGCGCGTCGCGGAAGCCTTCCCAGTCGGTCGGCTGGTCGGCGTTGAGCCAGCTCTCCTTGCCAGCCTCGTCGATGTTGATGGTGAGCGTGCCGACCACCCCGAAGTCCGGGTTCGAATCGAGGAAGGCGAGCTGCTTCTCGAATCGCTCGGGCATGGAGATGTCGTCGCCGTCCATGCGTGCGATCAACGGCGCCCGCGCCTCGTCGATCATGCGGTTGAGGCTGGCGACGAGGCCGCGATTGTCCTGGTGGATCGGGCGAACGCGGGGATCGCGCGCCGCGTAGGAATCGATGATCTCGGCGGAGCCGTCGTTCGAGCCGTCGTTGACGATCAGGAACTCGAATTCGCCGAAGGTCTGGGCGAGGATGCTCTCGATCGCGAGAGCGAGATAGGGCGCCGCATTATAGACGCTCATCGCCACGGTGACGGCGGGGGTGGCGGGCGCTCCTGTCATGACGGGAGAGGCCTACGCCAGAAGCGGTGAAAAAGCGGTTAGCCCAAAAAAGGCGGAAAACAGCGGTTGACGACTCAAAAAGCCGCCGCCATATGCGCCGTCCACCGGGGCTGAGGCGCTCAAGCGAGCGAAGCGGTCACGGCAACAGCTGACAGTCGGCAAGCAGATGCCTGGGTTCCGGGAACGAGTTTCCTTGAGCCCGGCGCAAAGCAGTTCGGATGTCGCTAAGTTGTTGAAGCTCTTTGAAAAAAATTGGTTTTAGGGCCTTGCGGAACGGATCTTCCGGACCATATAGGCCCAAGCGTGAGGCGGCGGGCAGCAATGCCAGGCCGGTTCGCTTCCTTCCTTTCGCCTTCTTCGGAAAGCGGCGGAAAAAAGCGAAAAAAGCTGTTGACGCACTGAAGAGTGCTTCATATATGGCTCTTCACCCGACGGGGACCCGGCCTTATGGCCAGCCTCGTTTGCGTCTCTTCAATCGGTAACCCGGTTGCCCTGGATCATACAGGGGCAAGAGACGCGCCTTTCGGTTTCGACCCTAAAGGTTGAACCGACGGCTCTTTGACATTGTTGATGTAGATGAAGGGACATGTGGGCGGCGGCCCCGGTCACCGAGGAGTTCAAGGTCTCGGAGGATCGGTAAAGCTAAGTCGTTCCATTATGTCTCGTTACATATCCACAGTATATGTGAAGTGCAGGAACGGCTCCTTGAAGCCGGCCTTGGATGTTCGTGTGTTTTCCCACACGGGCGCCGATGGTCGGACGTCAACATGAGAGTTTGATTCTGGCTCAGAACGAACGCTGGCGGCATGCCTAACACATGCAAGTCGAACGAGACCTTCGGGTCTAGTGGCGCACGGGTGCGTAACGCGTGGGAATCTGCCCTTAGGTTCGGAATAACTCAGGGAAACTTGAGCTAATACCGGATGATGTCTTCGGACCAAAGATTTATCGCCTAGGGATGAGCCCGCGTAGGATTAGCTAGTTGGTGAGGTAAAGGCTCACCAAGGCGACGATCCTTAGCTGGTCTGAGAGGATGATCAGCCACACTGGGACTGAGACACGGCCCAGACTCCTACGGGAGGCAGCAGTGGGGAATATTGGACAATGGGCGAAAGCCTGAT
>JBKBPQ010000002.1:0-277166 GCA_046293155.1 Allosphingosinicella sp.
CCGCCTACGCAATTCGGCCATCGCCTTCGTCGGCTTGCTGTTTCTGATCATCGTCGGAATCTCGACCGGAATGCTCGGCTGGATCACCGCGCCGCTGGCGCTGATCGCGACCTTCATCATCACCGTGCTGGTGCTGTTCTGGCCGTCGAGGAGCCGCGGCCGCGACGACGATTTCGCACCGGTGATCGAGGCCACCGCCACCCACCGCCTCGACCGCCTCGCCTCGCAGACCGAGGAATGGCTGGTCCAGCGTGCCCGCGGCCTTCCGCACGAGGCCGGACCCGCGCTCGACCGGATCGTCGCGCGCCTTCGTGAGCTCGAGCCGGTGCTCGCCCGCACCTCCTCCGACACGCCGAATGGCGGCGAGGCGCAGCGCTTGATCGGCCAACACCTGCCGGGCCTGGTCAACACTTATCTCGGCCTTCCGCCGCAGGAGCGCGCCCCGGGCGCCGAGCACAGTCACCGCCTCGCCGATAGCCTCGCGATCGTCGCCGACGAGCTCGATCATCTGTGCGAGAAGGTCGGCTGCGAGCGAATCGCCAGCTTCGACGTCGAGCGCCGCTTCATCGAGACCCGCTACCGCGACGGCAACGATCTCAGCCTCGACAAGCAGAGCTGAGCGCACAGCAGGCAGTTGGCGGTTGCTCTTGGCGGTGATTAGCCCCTAGCCGTCGCACCCATGCTCGGCCGCCTCCTCCCCGACCGCTTCGTCCTGTGGCTGATCGGCGCGGTGGCGTTGGCGGTGGTCGCGCCGGTTTCGTCCGCGCCCGCGGCGATCGCCGATTACATTACCTACGCCGCGATCTTCGCTCTGTTCTTCCTCCACGGCGCGCGACTGCCGCGCGAGGCGCTCGTCGCCGGCTTCGCCGACGTGAAGCTCCACGCCGCGATCCTCTCGGTCACCTACGCGGTGTTCCCGCTGATCGGCCTGGCGATGTTGTGGCTGATGCCGAGCCTGCTCGACCCGATCATCTGGACCGGAATCCTGTTCCTGTGCTGCGTGCCCTCCACGGTGCAGAGCTCGATCGCCTACACCTCGATGGCCGGCGGCAACGTCGCCGGTGCGGTCGCCGCGGCAGCCTTCTCCAACATGGCCGGCGTGTTCCTCACCCCGCTCCTTGCCGGGCTGCTCCTCGACGCCCAGGGCGCCGCCATCTCTCCATCGGGGATCGGCCGGATCTTCGTGCTGCTGTTCCTGCCCTTCATCCTCGGCCACGCGATGCGGCCGTGGATCTTTCCGCTCATCGAGAAGCGCCCGGCGCTGACCACCGGAGTCGACAAGGGCACGATCCTGCTCGCCGTCTACGGCGCCTTCTCCGCAGCGATGGTCGACCGGGTTTTCGACCAGCTTCCCACGGCCCAGCTCGCAATTCTCGTCGGCCTGTGCCTGCTCCTGCTCGGCCTCGTCCTCGCCGCGGCCGTGGCGATCGGCCGGCTCGGCAGCTTCCCGAGCGGAAGCCGCGACGCCATCCTGTTCTGCGGCTCTGTGAAGAGCATCGCCAGCGGCGCGCCGATGGCCAAGGTGCTGTTCCCGTCGGCCGCCGTCGCGCCGGTGCTGCTGCCGCTCATGCTCTACCACACGCTGCAGCTGCTGGTCTGCGCCAGCATCGCCGGCGCTCTGGCGCGGAAGCGGGGGAGAGAAAGCTAGACCTGGCTGTGCTCGCCGCCCGGGTCGGTGATTCCGTCGAGCGCGAGCGCGGCGATGTCATGCTCGTTGGAGCGGCTGATGTCGCCGAGCGAGACGATCCCGACCAGCCTTTTGTCCTCGCGCGACACGACCGGCATCCGGCGCACCTGGCTCTCGCTCATCTTCGCGGCGACCGTTTCGACGTCCTCGTCCTCGAAGCAGTAGAGCACTTCGTCGCTCATCGTCTCGCGAACCGGCGTGTCGGGGCCCATCCCCTCGGCAACCGCGCGCACGGCGATGTCGCGGTCGGTGACCATTCCGACCAGCCGTTCCCCGTCGCATACCGGGATCGACCCCGCGTCGGCGCGAAGCATGAAGCTTGCGGCTTGCTGGATGGTCTGGTCCGGCTTCACGACATCGACTTCGGCCGTCATCACATCGGCGATCTTCATCGGGCACACTCCTGCTGGAATTCGCCCGTCAGAACGGCTGGAGCGCAGCCGCCGTTCCGGTCGCGCGCTGCACGCAAAAGCTCATTCGCCGCACTCCAGGCTCAACGTCTCGCTGCGGTTTGCCGAGCCGAAGGTGGCGGTCACCCTGATCTCGGCGGCGCACCCAACGTCGCGAAGGTAGAGCGGCAGGTAGCTCCTCCCGCCGGCGGACGTCAGAACCGAGTCCCAGCGGCGCTCACCGAGGATCCGATTGCCCTCGCCGCCGCGCGCCACCACGCGGAGGGGTGTCTCGACGAACTGCTCGCCGTCGGCACGCACCTCGACGACGACCAGCAGATCGTTGGCCGCTTCTTCGGCGTCGCCCTCACCGATTCCGATGTTCCAGCCTGCGAAGCTCGCCGGCGGGGAAATGTCCGGCGAGAGTCGCCCCGTCTCCTGATAGAAGAGATGCATCCGGATTTCGCCGAGCGTGGCCGCGGCTGGCTGAGTGCCGGCGAGCGCAAGAGCGGCTAGGCTGCTGATCATGGCCAACCTCCCCCAATGATTTGAGGAAGTTACTGCGTTTGCTGTGCCGGAGCCAGATCGATCTCGTACAGCCTCAGCCAATATTTGCCGGTAACGAACAGCCGGTCGCGCGCCTGGTCGTAAGCGATGCCGTTGAGCACGGCGTCCTGGTTGTCGCCATTCTCCCGGACCAGCGGCGACAGATCGATCCAGCCGGTGACGTTGCCGCTCCGCGGGTCGATGCGGGCAATGCGCGGGGTCATCCACACATTGGCGAAGATCTCGCCGTTCACCCATTCGAGCTCGTTCAGCTGAGTGACCGGCTGGCCGTTCGCCATCACCGTCAGCCGCCGCCGCTCGCGCAGGGTCTCGGGGTCGAGGAACCGCAGCTCGGCGGTGCCGTCGCTCATGATGATGTCGGTGCCGTTCTGCGTCAGTCCCCAGCCTTCGCCGGGGTAGCGCCACGTCCCGGTCTGCCTCAGGCTCTCGCGGTCCCAGCGGAAGCCGATGCCGTCCTGCCAGGTGATCGAAATGATCTGGTCGCCCCAGTTGACGATCCCCTCGCCGAACATGCCCGGCGGGATCGGCACGCTCTGGAGCACCCGTCCGTCCTCGATATTGACCCGGCGGATCGTCGACTGGCCGATCTGGCCTGTGCTCTCGAACAGATGCCCGTCGAGGAAGAACAGCCCTTGAGTGAACGCGCGCCGGTCGTGCGGGTAGGTCGCAGCGACGGTGTAGCCATAGGTGACCGGCTCCGCCCCCAGTGTGCTCGCAGTCGAGGACTGCGGAGCAGGCGCGGCCTGACAGGCGGCGAGAAGGAGGGCTGAGAAAACGACGCGCATCGACCGACTCCAACCTCGTCATGCCGGACTTGATCCGGCATCCACCTTATCGACTTATGAGACAGGAAGGTGGACCCCGGATCAAGTCCGGGGTGACGAATACCCCCTTAGGGCCGGTTCATCGTCAGCAGGTCGTAGGTCGCGACCACTTCGTCCTTCTGGTTGAAGATGGCGACCGCCCAGCGCACTTCGCCGCGCTCCTCGTCGCGAACGCTCTTCGACTTCACCGTCAGCTCCACCCGCATGGAATCGCCCGGATAGAGCGGCGTCTGGAAGCGAAGATTCTCGAGGCCGGTGTTGGCCAAAACCGGCCCCGGTGCGGGCTCGACGAAGAGCCCGGCGGCGAAGCTCAGGATCAGGTAGCCGTGCGCCACTCGGCCCTCGAAGATCGGGCTCGCCTTGGCCGCTTCCTCGTCCATGTGGGCATAGAAGGTATCGCCGGTGAAGTGGGCGAAATGCTCGACGTCCTCCAGCGTCACCGTTCGGCTCGCGGTCTTCAGCGTGTAGCCGATGTCGAGCTCGCTGATGCGCAGCCGGAAGGGGTGGGTGTTGCCGGTCGGCTTGTCGGCGCCCGGAAGCCACTGCTTGACCACCTTGGAGAGCATCTCCGGCGCGCCCTGCAGAGCGGTGCGCTGCATGTAGTGCGTCACGCCGCGGATGCCGCCCATCTCCTCGCCGCCGCCGGCGCGGCCGGGTCCGCCATGGACGAGGACGGGGAGGGGAGAGCCGTGGCCGGTGCTTTCCTTGGCCGACGTGCGGTCGAGGATCATCATCCGGCCGTGATAGGCGCCAGCGCCGAGCACAAAGTCCTCGGCGACGCGCGTGTCAAAAGTGAACAGCGACAGCGCCAGGCTGCCCATGCCGCGATTGGCGAGCGCCACCGCGTCGTCGAGATCCTTGTAGGGCATGATCGTCGACACCGGCCCGAACGGCTCGACGTCGTGGATCGCCGGCGACCCCCACGGGTCGTCCGAGCGAAGCAGGATCGGCTCCAGGAATGCGCCGCCATTGACCGGGGAGCGGTCCGGATCGCCGGCGACGATGCGGGCCGAGCGTGACAGCTCGGCCACCGCCGCGCGAACAGAATCCCGCTGGTCCTGGCTGGCGAGCGCGCCCATCGTCACGCCTTCCTCGCGCGGATTGCCGATCTTCACCTTGGCGAGCCGGTCCGCGATTGCCTGCTGCACGGCGTCGAGATGCTCGGCCGGCGCCATCGCGCGACGGATGGCGGTGCACTTCTGTCCCGCCTTCACCGTCATCTCGCGGACGACCTCTTTGACGAACAGGTCGAACTCCGGCGTGCCGGGCCCCGCGTCGGGCCCAAGCACCGAGGCATTGAGGCTGTCGCGCTCGGCGATGAAGCGAACGCTCTCCCGCGCGATTACCGGATGCGACTGAAGCTTCATCGCGGTCGCCGCCGAGCCCGTAAAGCTCACCACGTCCTGAAGCGTCAGGTGATCGAGCAGGTCGCCGGTCGATCCTGCGATGAACTGAAGCGCCCCCTGCGGAAGCACGTCCGCCTCGATCATGATCCGGAACGCGGCTTCCGCGAGCCATGCCGTCGCCGAAGCCGGCTTCACGATCGCCGGGACGCCCGCGAGCAGGGTCGGGCCCAATTTCTCGAGCATTCCCCACACCGGGAAGTTGAACGCGTTGATGTGGACCGCGACTCCCTGAAGCGGCGTGTAGACGTGCTGGCCGACGAAGGTGCCGCCGCGCGACAATTGCTCCATCTGCCCGTCGATCAGCACCCGGCTGTTTGGCAGCTCGCGCCGGCCCTTGGACGAGAAGGAGAAGAGGGTACCAGCGCCGCCCTCGATGTCGATCCAGCCGTCGGTCCGCGTCGCGCCCGTTTCGTAGGAGAGCTCGTACAGCTCTTCCTTCCGCGCCATGATCGCGTTCGCGAGCGTCTTGAGCATCCAGGCTCGCTCGTGGAAGGTCAGCTTCCTCAGAGCCGGGCCGCCGACATTGCGGGCGTGGTCGAGCATCGCCTTGAAATCGAGCCCGCTGGAGCCGGTGGAGGCAACCACCTCTCCTGTCACCGCGCTCGGCAGCTCGACAAGATTGCCCGCACCCTGAACCCACTGGTCGCGCGCATAATTGAGGAGGGTCAAAGGCTTCATCTGGTCACTTTCCCGTGAAATTCGGAGCGCGCTTTTCCATGAAGGCCCGCACGCCCTCGCGATAATCCTCGCTGAAGCCAAGCTCGCGCATCGCGTCCCGCTGCCGCTCCAGCTCCTCGTCCAAAGTCTGGCCCCAGCTCTCGCGGATCATCCGCTTGATCGCGGCCAGCCCGCGCGGCGCCCCTGCCGCGAATTTGGCCGCCAGCGCATCCACTTCCGCATCGAGCTGGTCGTCCTCGACAGCCTTCCAGATCAGCCCCCATTCGGCGGCCTTCTCGGCCGGCAGCGGCTCGCCAGTCAGCGCCAGCCCGAGCGCCCGCGCCTGGCCGACCAGCCTCGGCAGAACCCAGGTCCCGCCGCTGTCGGGGATCAAACCGATGGCCGCGAAGGACTGGATGAATTTTGCCGATTTCGCCGCGATGACGATGTCGCAGGCCAGAGCGATGTTCGCCCCGGCGCCGGCCGCGACGCCGTTCACCCGTGCGATTACCGGCATCGGCAGGCTGGTCAGTTTGCGGATAAGCGGATTGTAGAAGCGCTCGACCGAGTCTCCCAGGTCCACCGCCTCGCCGGGCGCCACGGCGCGGTCATTGAGGTCCTGGCCGGCGCAGAAGCCGCGCCCCGCGCCGGTGATCACCAGACAGCGCGCGCCCTCCAGCTTGCCGAGTGCGTCCGCCACCTCTCCATGCATCTGCACGGTGAAGCTGTTGAGGCGGTCCGGGCGGTTCAGGGTCAGCCGGGCGACGCCGCCGTCCAGCTTGAAGTCGATGGTCTCGTAAGCCATGCCGCTCCAATGAACGCAGATGAAGTGGCGGACAAGGTCGCGCGCGCCATGCTCGCCGCAGAGGGCACCGGCCCCGCCTGGGGCATCGAGATCGAGGAAGCACGCGAGGGCTATTCGCGCATCCGGATGACGGTCCGCGCCGACATGCTCAACGGCCACCGCCGCGCCCATGGCGGCATGATCTACGCTCTCGCCGACACGGCTTTCGCCTATGCCTGTAACAGCCGCAATTTGGCGAGCGTTGGCGCCCAGGCGACAATGGTCTTCCTCGACGCGGCAGGGGAGGGCGACATCCTCGTCGCCGAGGCCCAGGAAGCAGCCCTGGTCGGCCGCTCCGGAGTCTACAACGTCAGCGTCCGCACCGCGGCGGGCCGGCCCATCGCGGAATTTCAGGGCTTCTCACGCTCGATCGGCGGCGAATTCGTGGAGCTCTAGCCCTTCAGAAACCGCTCGATCCAGCCCGCCACGCGGGCATTGTCGTTGGGCCGGTCGAGCGAGCCGATCGCGGCGTCCGCATCCGGCAGTCGCTCCCGCCGCAGGTCGGCCAAGGCCTTGGCGTATTCCGGCTCGAACTCCGGGTGGAACTGGAACGAGATTGCCTCGTCGCCCCAGGCCAGCCCCGCATAAGGCGTGAACGCGCTCGCCATCGTCACCACCGTGCCCGGCGGCCGCGCGATGACCTGGTCCTGGTGCGAGGCCGGGATGGCCACGGCCGCGGCTTCGTCCATCCATGGTTGCCGCTCGGCCACCGAATAATCGTGAAGGCCGACACCCCAACCCTTCTCCGACTTGGTCACGCTTCCGCCGAACGCCTGCGCCATCGCCTGGTGACCGAAGCAGATCCCGACCAGCTTTGCCTTGCCGCGGGCCTCGCGCAGGAACCCGCCCAGCTGCCCGATCCACGGCAGCGGGTCGTAAACCCCGGCCGGCGACCCGCTGACGATATAGGCGTCATGATCCTCCGGCCGCTCGGGCAGTTCGCCCGCCGCGACGTCGTAGCTCGGCAGCTTCTCCGCCAGGCCGAGCATCCGCCGGTACATGTCCGGATAGGTGCCGAACCGCCCGACCAGCGGCTCCGGCGGCCGGCCGGTCTCGAGGACCGCGAGCTTCATTCGCCGCTTGCCGCCTTCCGGTCGCGGCTCGCCAGCGTGCGCAGGCGAAGCGCGTTGAGGCGGATGAAGCCGGCCGCGTCGCGCTGGTCGTAGCTCGACGAGCCCTCCTCGAAGGTCACCAGGTCCTGGTCATAGAGCGCGAACGGGCTCTCGCGGCCGATGACCGTGGCATTGCCCTTGTAGAGCTTGATCCGCACCGTCCCGGTGACATGCTCCTGGCTCTTGTCGATCAGCGCCTGGAGCATCTCGCGCTCCGGCGAGAACCAGAAGCCGTTGTAAATGAGCTTGGCGTAGCGCGGCATGATCTCGTCCTTGAGATGCATTGCGCCGCCGTCGAGCGTGATGCTCTCGATCCCGCGGTGAGCCGCGAGCAGGATCGTCCCGCCCGGAGTCTCGTAGACGCCGCGCGACTTCATGCCGACGAAACGGTTCTCGACCAGATCGAGCCGGCCGATCCCGTTGTCGTGGCCGAGCTTGTTCAGCGCCGTGAGGAGCGTCGCCGGCGACATCCGCTCGCCGTCGATCGCGACGGGATCGCCGCGCTCGAAATCGATCGAGATGATCGTCGGCTTGTCCGGCGCCTCCTCCGGCGAGATGGTGCGCTGGTGAACATATTCCGGCGCCTCGGCGGCCGGATCCTCCAGCACCTTCCCCTCGCTCGACGAGTGAAGCAGATTGGCGTCGATCGAGAAGGGGCTCTCGCCGCGCTTGTCCTTGCTGATCGGAATCTGGTGCTTTTCGGCGAAGTCGATCAGCTGCTCGCGGCTGGCGAAATCCCATTCCCGCCACGGCGCGATCACCTTGATGTCCGGCTCAAGCGCATAATAGCCGAGCTCGAAGCGGACCTGGTCGTTGCCCTTGCCGGTCGCGCCGTGACACACCGCGTCGGCGCCGACCTGGTGGGCAATCTCGATCTGGCGCTTGGCGATCAGCGGGCGCGCGATCGACGTGCCGAGCAGATACTGTCCCTCATAGACGGTGTTCGCCCGGAACATCGGGAAGACGTAATCCCGCACGAACTCCTCGCGCAGATCGTCGATGAAGATGTTTTCCGGCTTGATCCCGAGCAGCTCGGCCTTGCGCCGCGCCGGCTCCACTTCCTCGCCTTGGCCGAGATCCGCGGTGAAGGTCACCACCTCCGCGCGATATTCGTTCTGAAGCCACTTGAGGATGATCGAGGTGTCGAGCCCGCCCGAATAAGCCAGCACGACCTTCTTGGGTGCGTCAGTCATGTTCGTCCTTCGTTATACGATCCTGTCGGTCCGCCCGCGGCCCATCAGGCCCTCGAAGCGGCGGATGACGTCGGCGATCGGATTGCCGTCGCGGATGGCGAGGAAGATGGTGTCGTCACCGGCCACCGTTCCCGCGATCTCGAACATCTGCGCCTGGTCGATGGTCGCGGCGACGAGGTGAGCCGTCCCCGGCGGCGTGCGCAGGACGACCAGGGGCCCTGCCGGCTCGACCTCGAGCACCCAGTCGCGGATGATCCGCTCCAGATTGACGCCCGCCCAGTCGCGCGCGCCGATCTGGTCGGGCAGCACGTAGCGGAGCGTCCCCTCCCGCTTCACCTTGACCGCGCCGAGTTGCTCCAGGTCGCGCGACACGGTCGCCTGGGTGAGCTGGTGGCCGAGCGTCCGAAGCCGCTCGGTCAGCTCCTCCTGGCTCGACATCGGCTCGGCCCGGATCAGGTCCGCCAGCGCCCGCAGCCGCCGCTCGCGATTGTCGGTCACCGCGCCACCATCCACGCAAGCGCGCCGCGGGCGGTGTGCATGCGGTTCTCCGCCTGCCGCCACACGCCCGAGCGTAGGCCGTCGATCACCGAGGCCTCGACCTCCTCGCCGCGCCGCGCGGGCAGGCAGTGGAGGAACCAGGCGTCGTCGGTGAGCGCCATCAGTGCCTCGTCGACCTGATAGGGCGCCAGCGCAGCGTTGCGGCGGGCCGTCTCCTCGGCCTGACCCATCGACACCCAGACATCGGTATAGACGACCTGGGCGCCGGCCACCGCCTCGGCCGGGCTAACCACCTGGCGAACCCCCGCGGGCGGCGCTGCGAGTTGGAACTCCTCGGGGCTGGCGATGACCAGCTCGGCGCCGGCCAGCGCGCAGCCTTCCGCGAGCGACTTGGCGACGTTGTTGTTGCCGTCGCCGACATAGGCGACTCGCGCGCCCTCGACCCGTCCGACGAGCTGCTTGATCGTCAGCAGGTCGGCCAGGCCTTGGAGCGGGTGGTCGGTGTCCGACAGCATGTTGAGCACCGGCGTGTCGACCGCCGCGGCCATGCGGGTCAGGTGATCGTGATCCATCACTCGGGCAGCGATCACCGAATGATAGCAGGCGAGCGTCCGCGCCACGTCCTCGGCCGTTTCGCGCGTGTCGATGCCGACCTCGTCCTTCTGGATGTAGATCGGATGACCGCCGAGCTGCTTCACCGCCATCTCCATCGAGTTGCGGGTCCGCGCCGACGGCTTCTCGAACACCAAAGCGACGCCCTGGCCGGCAAGCGGCGCGCCGAGGTCGGCGCTCTCCGATAGCGCAAGGATCTCCGCGACGCCCTCGCCGCCGATCTCGTGCAGCGTCAGCAAATCCCTCATGCTGTCCCCCTGGTGATCATCGTGCCTATGCCGGCGTCGGTTAGGAGCTCGATCAGGATCGCGTGCGGCACCCGACCGTCGATGATGTGCGCACTGCCCACTCCGCCATCCACCGCGTCCGCGCAGGCTCGAAGCTTGGGGATCATGCCGGCGCTGACGCTGTCGCCCGCGAGCCGCTCGCGAAGCTCGACCGAGCTCAGCCGCTGCACCAGACTGCTCTCGTCATTGACGTCCTCGAGCAGCCCCGGCGCCGAGGTCAGGTAGACGATCTTCTCCGCGCCCATCGCCACGGCGATCGCGCGCGCCGCCTCGTCGGCGTTGATATTGTAGGGCTGGCCGCCCTCGTCGGACCCGATCGTCGACACGACCGGAGCCAGTCCGTCGTCGAGCAGCTTGGCGAGCCGGTCGGCGCGGACATGGGTCACGTCGCCGACAAAGCCGAGGCTGGACTCGCGCGGCGTCGCGACCAGCAGACCGCCATCCTCGCCCGCCACGCCGACCGCGACCGGATCGTCGCCGGCCTCCTGGTTGATCCGGGCAACGAGGTCGCGATTGACCTTGCCGACCAGCACCATCCGGACGATCTCGAGCGTCTCCGCGTCGGTGACGCGAAGGCCGTCGCGGAATTCCGGCTCCTTGCCGACCCGCTTCATCATCTCGTCGACCTGCGGCCCGCCGCCATGGACGAGCACGCAGCGCACCCCGACGGAGCGCAGCAGGAGCACGTCCTGAGCGATCGCCCGCTCGATCTCCTCGTCGATCGCGTTGCCGCCAAGCTTCACGACGACGGACTTGCCGGCGAAACGGCGGATATAGGGCAGGGCCTCGACCAGAACCTGCGCGGTGGTTGCGGGACTGGTCACGACGTGACGCTGTTCTCTTTGATGTAGCCGGGGCCGAGGTCGATCCCGATGACCTGAGCCTCGCCTGAGCCCAGGCCGAGCATCACCTCGATCTCCGCGCACTCCTGCGCCATGTGCTCGGTCACGGCTTTCTCGTCGTGAGCGAGAGGGGCGCCCTGCTCGGCGACCAGAATGCCGCCGTAAGCGACCGCGCTCTTCTCGGTCTCGAATGCGATTCCCGCCGAGCCCGCCGCGGCAAGCAATCGGCCCCAATAGGGGTCGGCGCCATACCAGCTGCACTTGACCAGATTGTTCTCGGCGATCGCCTTGGCCGCGGCCCGCGCCTCGCTGTCGCTTGCGGCGCCGGTGACGCGCAACCGCACCATCTTGGTCATGCCCTCGGCGTCGCGCGCCATCTGCAGGGTCAGATCCTCGCACAGCCGGTGTACTGCGTCGGCGAATTCCTGAGCGTCTGGAACGCCGCGTCGGCCGCTGGCAAGCAGGAACGCGCTGTCGTTGGTCGACGTCGCGCCGTCGACATTGAGCGTGTTGAACGTCGCGTCGGAGGCGTCGAGCAGTGCGCGCTGCAAAAGCTCGGGGTCCATTGCCGCGTCGGTGGTGAGGAACGCCAGCATGGTCGCCATGTTCGGCGCGATCATTCCGCAGCCCTTGGCCATGCCGCCAAGCGTGAAGGTCGAACCTTGGATCACCGCCTGCTTGGGCGTCTTGTCCGTGGTGAGGATGCCGTAAGCCGCATCCTCCGCGCCCTCGCGCGAAAGCTTCTCGGCGAGCTTCGGGATCGCGGCCAGGATCTTCTCCATCGGCAGGGGCGTGCCGATGATCCCGGTCGAGCAGACCAGCATATGCTCCTCGGCTACGCCCGCCGCACTGGCAGCTGCCGACGCCATGGCTTCGGCGTGGGCGAGGCCGGGCTTGCCGGTGCCTGCATTGGCGTTGCCGCTGTTGACGACGATGCCGGCCGCGCGCCCGCCATTCTCGGCCAGCTTCTGCCGGTCGAGCACAACCGGCGGCGCGGCGAACTTGTTCTGAGTGAACACCGCCGCGCACGTGACCGGCGCGCGATCCTGGGTGACGAGAAGCGCCATGTCGCGCCGCCGCGACTTGATCCCGGCATGGAGGCCGGAGGCGAGAAAGCCCTCCGCCGCGGTAACACTCATGGCCAAACTCCACATTTCGGCAGCCCGGCTTCCTCATCGAAGCCGAGCATCAAATTGGCGCACTGGATCATCTGCCCAGCCGCGCCTTTGACGAGATTGTCGAGCGCGGCGAGCGCCACGACGCGGCCCGTGCGCGGATCGCGGCGGGCGGTGAGATGGACCGCGTTCGATCCCAAGGTCCACTTGGTCGACGGCAGCGCCTCCGACACATACACGAACGGCTCGTCGGCGTAAGCCCCGCGCAGGATCTCGAGCGGATCCGCGTCGGACGTCGCCGTCGCATAGCAGGTGGCGAGGATGCCCCGGTTCATCGGCGCGAGATGCGGCGTGAACAGCACGCGCCCGCCGAGCGCCATTTCCATCTCGGCCGTGTGGCGATGGTTGAGCAGGCCGTAGGCCGAGAAATTCTCGTCGACCGTGTTGAAGTGGGTGCTGTCCTTGAGACCCTTGCCGGCGCCGCTGACCCCGGAGGCGGCATCGACGATGATGCTGTCCCTGTCGATCGCGCCCGCCTCGGCCAGCGGCTTCAGCGCGAGGATCGCCGAGGTCGGATAGCAGCCCGCCGCCGCCACTAGTCTCGAGGCGCGGATGCGCTCGCGGTTCAGCTCCGGGATGCCGTAGACGAAGTTGCCGAGCAGGTCCGGCGCCTGGTGCGGCTCGTGGTACCAGCGCTCGTAATCCTCGGCGCTGTCGAGCCGAAAGTCCGCGCCGAGATCGACGAACGCCACGCCTGCGTCCGCCAGCTTGCGCGCCACCTTCTGCGAATGGCCATGCGGAAGCGCGGCGAACACCAGGTCGACCGCAGGGACGGCGTACGGCTCGAACTTCTCGACCTTTGCACCGGGGTAGGCAGGCGCGAGATGCGGGTGCACCTCACCGAGGCTCAGCCCGGCCTGGCTGTCCCCGAACAGGCGCGTCGCCTCGAGCTCCGGATGCTGCGCGCACAGCCGCAACAGCTCCGCTCCCACGAAACCCGACGCTCCCAAAATGGCGACCTCAACCGGCATGCGCGGCCATATGCATATCCATGCATAATTATGCAAGACCCATACGCGGCGTACGCTACGGACCTACGCCTACGGGAGGCGGCTGCCGTCCCACTCGCGGGCCATTCCGGCGAGCACCTCCAGCGGCATATCGCCGGAGAGCAGCACCAGGTCATGGAAGTTCTTGAGGTCGAACCTTGTTCCAAGCCGCCGCCGCGCCTCGTCGCGGATCTTGAGCATCTCGTTGTGGCCGAGCTTGTAGGCGGTCGCCTGGCCCGGCCACACAATGTAGCGGTCGACCTCGCTCGTCGCGGAGATGGGATCGAGCCCGACCGTGTCCTGGAAATAGCGGATCGTCGCGTCGCGCTCCCAGCCCTTCGAGTGCATGCCGGTGTCCATGACGATCCGCGCGGCGCGATAGAGGAAGCTCTGAAGCATTCCGAGCCGGCCGAGTGGGTTGTCGCGATAGACTCCGATCTCGTCCGCCAGCGTCTCGGCATAAAGCCCCCAGCCTTCGCCGAAGGCGGGGATGCCGAGCGTCCGGTGGAGGAGCGGGATGTTCTGCGCCGAATTGACGATCGCGCCCTGCCACAAATGCCCGGGCACGCTCTCGTGATGATTGAGCGTCGGCAGCGCCCATTTGGGCCAGATGCTCGTATTGACGAGGTTGATGTAGAAAGCGCCCGGCCGCGATCCGTCGAGCGAGCCGCCTTGCGCATAACCGCGCGGCGCCCCCGCTTCGATCGCCGGTGGAACGCGCCTGATCTCCATGCCGCTGGTCGGGATCGTCGAGGCGTTGAACACCTCGGGCATCCGCGCCCGCACCATGTTCATGTGCGCGTTGAGGTCGGCGATGATCTGCGCCCGCCCGGCATCCGTGTTCGGGTACAGGAAGCGCTCCTGCTGGCCGAGGGCGCGCAGGCGCGCTCCGACGGTGCCCTCCGTCAGGCCCTCGCGGCGAAGCAAAGTTTCCGCCTCAGCGCTGACTTCGCGCACCTGCTCCAGTCCGATCTGGTGGGCCTCGTCGGGAGTGAGGCTGGTGCTGGTGTGGTAGCGAAGCGCATTCTGGTAGAAGCGCTCGCCGTCCGGCAGCCGGCTCACGCCTGCCGCCGGCGTCGCCCGGCCACGAAGCTCGGTCAGAAGCGCGATCTGCCGGTCGAGCGCCTGCGCCAGCGGCCCGTCGACGATGCGCACCGCCCGCGCTCCCCAGTCGCCGCCGATATTCTTCTCGCGGGCGCGACGCACCAGCGAACGGACCAGCCCCGCCTCCGCGCCGCGTTCGCTGCGAAGCGCCCGTGTCTGGGTCAAAGTCTTGTCTATGATATAGGTCGGCGGCACCACGCCCCGGCCGGCGTCGGCGCGCGAGCGCTCCACCTCGAAGCCGATGTTACGGTGGAACTGGTCGAGCCGGTCGAGATAGGCCTGGGCGTCCGCTTCGGTCTCGATGCCATGCTGCGTGTCGAGGAAATCGGGAATGTCCTGATAGGACCCGGTCAGCTGCGAGATGACATAGGGGACCGGATAGCCGTCGAAGCCGCCATAGTTGAACGACGTCGCCTCGCTCGCCCGTTCGGAAAACCACAAGGCGGTTTCGTACCAGCCGCGGTCGCGCCCTGAGAGCGCCGAGCGGTCGATGGCCTGCAACGGCGCGCGCGCGCTGGCGAGCGCCTGAACCCCGGCGAGGTGGCCGGCCGGCGAGCTGTCCGCAAGGCGGCTCTTGAGCGCGGCCCGAGCGCCGGTGTCGAGGCCGAGACTGGTGGCAAGCTCGGGATTCGCGGCGAGGAGCCGCTCGAAGACGCCGTCATAGACCGTCCGCGCCTGCGCCGCGGCGCCCGCTGCGGAAGCCCCGGGCCTGCTCGTCGGGGCGCATCCGGCGGCTAGCAAGGCTCCCGTCGCGGCCGAGCCAAGGAGGAACTGGCGGCGGTGGAGTTCGAACATCTGGCGGCTCCTATTGCTCGTGCCGGTGGACCCGGCCGCGGGACATGACGAAGTTGACGTTGCGAAGCACGCCGACGTCGCTGAGCGGATCGCCGCGCACCGCGACGATGTCCGCGACCCGGCCGGGCTCCAGCGTCCCGACCTCGCCAGCGAGTCCGAGCAGGTCGGCGGCGTTGACGGTGGCCGCGACGATCGCCTGCTCGGGAGTCATCCCGTGCTGGACCATCAGCGGGAATTCGTCGGCATTGCGCCCGTGCATCGACACGCCGGCGTCGGTCCCGAACGCGATCCGAACCCCCGCCCGCTGGGCCCGCTGAAGGGCCAGGCCCGTGATCTGGATCCGCCAGTCGATCTTCTGCCGAACCTCCGGCGGATAGGCGTTGGGATTGGCGCGGATTCGCTCCAGATAGCCGTTCACCGTCGACAGGGTCGGCACGTAATAGGCGCCCGACTGGCGGAAGAGCCGGATGCTCTCGTCGTCGAGCAAGGTCCCGTGCTCGATCGAATCCGCGCCGAGCCGGAGCGCCAAATTGACCCCGTCGCCGCCATGCGCGTGGACCGCGACCCGTCGGCCGTAGAGATGTGCGGTTTCGATCAGCGCCCGCGCCTCGTCCTCGAACATCTGCGCACCGAGGCCGAGGCCGATGCGGCTGTTGACGCCGCCGGTGGTGGCGATCTTGATCACGTCCGCGCCCAGCGCGATCTGGCGCCGGACCGCGCGGCGGCACTCCTCGGCGCCGTCGCAATTGGTCCCGCCGGCGCGAAGCGCGTCGTGGAATTCCCCGCGGATTCCGAGCGTTGGATCGGCATGGCCGGTGGTCGCGGAGATACCGCTGCCCGCATCGATGATCCGCGGCCCGATCGCCCAGCCGCGAACGATCGCGTCGCGTAGTCCCAGGGTCACGCCGTCGCTCGACCCCAGGTTGCGCACCGTGGTGAAGCCCGCGTCGAGAGTCTTGCGCGCGTTCCAGGCCGCTTCCTGCGAGCGCAACGCGACGCTGTCGGTGAACCCGGCCATGAAGCCCTCGTTGCCGGCGCGGTCGCTGTCGAGATGGACGTGGCTGTCGATCAGCCCCGGCAGAACGAAGCGGTCGCGCAGGTCGATGACCCGCGCGCCGGGCGGCGGATCGATGAAGCCGTCGACGACCCGTTCGACCCGCCCGTCGCGAACGACGATGCTCGCGTTACGCTGCGGCGGCCGGCCGGGACGGTGGAGCAAGATGCCGGCATGGATGACGCTGACGCCCGGCTCGCCCGGCGGCGCCGGCATCCGCGCCGGCGGCGGCTGGGGAATATCGGCGGGCTGCGAAGCGGCGGGGACGGCGAAGGCGGAGAGGAGGAGCGGCAACAGGATCAATCGGCGCATCGGCGGGAACGCTCCTTGTGCGAGGACCGTCCTCTCTTAGCCGATCGTTTCGGGAGGGAAAGCCCGCCTGATCAGAACTCGGCGGGGTGCAGCGTCACCGGGACGGGCAGGTCGAGATCGGTCCAGCCGTCCTTGTCGATTACGTCGTTGCTCTCCTTCGCCTCGCGCCCCTCAGCGAGCGACCAGGTGATGTGATAGGTGCCGCCGCCAGGGCGATCAGTCGTGCCGTCGATCGACACGACCAGGGCCTCGACTCCCTCGCCGTCGTCGGCACGGCCGATGATCTCGCCGATCGCGGCATCGGGCAGCGGCGCGTCGGTGCTCGATTCGAGGGTGACGTGATCGGCGACGGTTGCCTCGTAGCGTGGCGGGAATTGCTGGAGCAGCTCGACCCTCTGCTTCTGGTCGACCAGCCAGCCGATCGTGCGTTTGTCTTCAGCCATGGCGCCACAACCCGCACCCCGCGGAGCCGTTCCGGCGCCGCCGCGTTAGCCTGGGGAAGGAGGCGGATGATGCCCGATCCCAAATTCCCCGGTGAGGACGAGAAGAAGCGCGACGAACGCGCGGAGGAGCAGCGCAAGGAGCTGGACGAGGTGCCGCCGCCCGGCACCGATCCGCTTCACGAAGGTCCCTAGGCGAGAAGCGACGCGACGAAGTTTCCAAGCTCCCGTTGCTCTTTCGGCGATAGCCGCAGCCCAAGCTTGGTCCGACGCCAGACGATGTCCTCGGAAGTGCGCGCGAACTCCTTGTCGACGAGGTAGCGGACCTCCGCCTCGTACAGGTCGGCGCCGAAATGGCGGCCGAGATCGTCCAGGCTGGCGGCATCCTCCAGCACCCGCCGAAGCCGGGTGCCATAGGCCTGCGCCATGCGCAGAAGCATCGGCTCAGGCATCCAGGCTGCGAGCTCGCGCAGCCAGCTGTTGAAATGGACGTCGATGTCGCCGCCCGGCAGGTGACTGGTCGCGGTGAACTTGAGTCCGTCGACTCCGAGCTTGTCGAGGGCTTCCGTTGCCAGTGCGCGCGCGGTGGTGATCTTGCCGCCGAACACTGACAGAAGCTTCGGCCCGTCTTCGTCTAGCTCAAGCCGGTAATCCCGAGTGACGTCTTTCGCGTCCGCCGCGCCGTCGTCGTAGAGCGCGCGGATCCCGCCGAACGACCACACCACGTCCGCCGGCCGGGTCTGCCGAACGAAGTAGCGGTTCGCCGCCTCGCACAGATAGGCGATCTCCGCCGCGTCCGGCGCCTCCTCCTCCGGCTCGGTCACCGGCGTGTCGGTCGTGCCGACCAGGCTGAACGCGCCATAGGGCAGGGCGAACACCACCCGCCCGTCCGGCTGCTGCAGGATATAGGCGTGGTCGGCCTCGTAGAGGCGGGGCACCACGACATGGCTGCCTTTGACCAGCCGCACCCCGGCCCGGCTGTCCTCGCCGAGCCGGCGGTGCAGCACCTCCGCCACCCACGGCCCGGCCGCGTTGACGATCATCCGGGCCGAGACCTCGCGTCCCCCCGAAAGCGTCGCGATCCAGCGCCTGCTGTCCCTCCGCGCGGCTAGGAATTCCGTGCGCGTGGCGATCTCTGCCCCCCGCAGCTTCGCGTCCATCGCGTTCAGGACCGCCAGCCGAGCGTCGTCGACCCATGCGTCCCAATATTCGGCCAGCATGAAGTCGCCCTTGAGCGGGTCGCGTACGGCCTCGTCGTCCTTCCTCACCGCGCGCGGCCGCTTCAGGCTGCTCCGCCCTGCGAGCACGCCGTAAAGCAGCAGCCCGAGCCGGATCAGCCACCAAGGCCGCCCGCCGGAGGGATCCGGCAGGATGAAGCGAAGCGGCCGGACGATGTGCGGGGCATTGCGCAGCAACACCTCGCGCTCGCGCAGCGACTCGCGCACCAGCCGGAACTCGTACTGCTCGAGGTAGCGAAGCCCGCCATGGACCAGCTTCGACGACGCCGAACTGGTATGGCTCGCCAGGTCGTCCCGCTCCACCAGCAGCACCGACAGTCCACGCCCCGCCGCATCGCGCGCGATCGCCGCTCCGTTGATGCCGCCGCCGATGACGAGCAGGTCGAAACTGTCCATAAAGCAGCCCTACTCAGTCGCGAGGGAAGGGGTCCAGCGTGTCCGAACAATATCTGCTGGTCATCGACGAAGGCACGACCAGCACCCGGGCCATGCTGTTCGCGCCGGACGGCGAGTGCCGCGGAATCGTCCAGAAGGAGTTCGCGCAGCATTATCCGCGCCCAGGCTGGGTCGAGCATGACGCTAAGGAGATCTGGGAGTTCACCCTCCATTGCGCCCGCACCTGCATCGACAAGGTCGGCGGACCAGCCGCGATCGCCAGCATCGGGATCACCAACCAGCGCGAGACCATCGTCTTCTGGAGCAAGCGCACGGGGGAGCCGCTCGGCCCCGCCATCGTCTGGCAGGACCGTCGCACCGCCGCCCTGTGCGCGGGCATGAAGGACAAAGGCTACGAAGCGCCGCTCCAGGAGCGGACCGGCCTCCTGCTCGATCCCTATTTCAGCGGCTCCAAGATCGCCTGGGCGATGGAGAGCTGGCCGCAATTGAAGGAAGCGGGCGATGATCTCGCCATCGGCACGATCGAATCCTGGCTGGTGTGGAAGCTGACCGGCGGCCTCCACGTCACCGACGCCACCAACGCCGCCCGAACCGCGCTCATGGATATCCACAAGGGCATGTGGGACGCGGGCTTTCTCGACTTGTTCCGTGTCCCGCCCGGCGCCTTGCCGGAAATCGTCGACTGCGCCGGCCGATACGGCACCACATCGCCCGATCTGTTCGGCGGCCCGATCCCGATCACCGGAATGGCCGGCGACCAGCAGGCCGCCTCGATCGGCCAGGCCTGCCTGTCGCCCGGCGACACCAAGGCGACCTACGGCACCGGCGCCTTCATCCTCACCAACACCGGCGCCCACCCGCAGCCGTCCCACCACCGCCTGCTCACCACCGTCGCCTGGAGGCTGGACGGCGCCATGGCCTATGCGCTGGAGGGCTCGGTGTTCGTCGCCGGAAGCCTGATCAAATGGCTTCGCGATTCCCTCGGCCTCATCGTCACCGCGGGGCAAAGCGAGGAACTGGCCCGCTCGATCCCCGACAGCGGCGGGGCGGTGATCGTCCCGGCGCTCACCGGCCTCGGCGCGCCGCACTGGCGTCCCGACGCCCGTGCCAGCATCTCGGGCCTCAGCTTCGCCACCGGCCGCGCCCAGATCGTCCGTGCCGCGCTCGAGGCGATGGCGCACCAGAGCCACGACCTCATGACCGCCTTCGCCGCCGACGGCGCCGAATGGACCCGCCTCCGCATCGACGGCGGAATGAGCGCCAACGATTGGCTCGCCCAGGACCTCGCCGATGTCCTCGAAGTCACCGTCGAACGACCCGCTTTCGTCGAGACGACCGCGGTCGGGGCCGCGATGCTCGCAGGCGTCGGCTGCGACATGTTCGCGAGCCTCGAGGAAGCCGCGGGAATTCGCGGCGAGATCAGCAGCTTCGAACCCTCGATGGACGAGGACACGCGCGGGGCCCGGCTGGATTCATGGCGACGGGCGTTGAAAGCGGTTCTAGCGGACTGACTACTCGGCGAGCGCGCCTGCGGTGGCCGCGGTGATCAGGCTCGCCAGCAACAGCAGCTCGCGCCGGCCCAAGGGCAGTTTTCGGGCATCGTCGCCGCTGCCGTCGCTGACCGCCCGCTCCCAGCGTGGTCGAAGTATCGAGGCGACGAAGCCGTTGCGCACGAACAGGCAATCGACGATCCGCGGCCCCTTCGCCGCCCCGATCTCGCGCTTGTAGCCGCCGTCGCCGGCGCCCCAGTCGATGCGCGTGATTCCGCGCTTGAGCGCCCATTCGATGTTTCGATAGGTCGCGATCTTCCCGGGCTTAAGCCTGGCGAAGGCCGCGTCGAAGCTTCCCGCGACGCTGTACTGGAGCGTCCCCACGTTGAGATCGAAACAGAAGGCGACCGGCTTGCCGCCCACGCGCAGGATCAGCGCCGACATCATCTCGGCGAGGACAGGATCCGCCGCGGCCTTCTCCCAAAGGGCCCGCGAGTCCGTGTTGAGAAACTTCGCGCCGCTACCGTCGGTCCGCCTTGCGATCCAGCTCGCTGCCTCGACCGCGGCAAGCGCATCGAAGACCGCCGGCGACCAGCCGGCGCCGCTGATCCGCTCGTAGGTGGCCTCGCCGAGCTGGCGTTCGTAATTGCGGATGCGCTTCAGTGTGGAGGGGCGCGGCCACGGCCCCCGCGCGCGGAGTTCCGCCACTTCGAGCAGGTAAGTCTCGCCGAGGCTGCGCGTCAGGACGGTCCAGCCCGCCTCGGGGGCAGCCTCCAACAGCCGAGCGCCGGTGGGGTCGTCCTCGTAGAATGGCCCCATGCGCCACAAAGGGCCGAGTGCGGCGCGGGTGCGCGGGTCGGTGAGCAGCGATCGCAGGTCCGCATCGCCGAGCCGCGGCGACACCGGCACCGATCGGAACGGCCAGTAGGCCCCGACGACCGCGCTTCCTCCAATCGCCTTGGGACCGGCGGCAATGGTTGGGAAGGCCGCGAGCGGCGAGCCGTTCGCCGCCTCGACGAGCAGGGTCGAGTCCGCGCCGGCGGCTCGGAACCAGGCGGCGGTGAGGAATGCGTGGTCGGGGTCGAGCGCGGCGGCGAGCCGGTCGACGGCATCGGGTACGCCTGCCGCCACGGAAATGGCGAGCGGCTGGCGCGTCTTCGTTGCCGCGGCGGCGCTGGCCGGCACGTTCATCGACCACCTCCCATGCGATCGCACTAGGGGAGGAAGCCTAGGAAAAAATGAACTCGGCCGCGACTAGACTTTCGCGCCGAGCGGCGGAGGCGGCGCCTCGCTTCCCGCCGGCGGGGTCCAGCTGTCGTCGATCATTTTGATGATACCGGAGAAATCCTTGCCGGCGCCGCCGAGCTTCTCGGCGAACCGGGTGTAGAGCTCCTCGGCATAGGCGCCCATCGGTGTATAGGCGTCCGCACTCTGCGCCGCCTCCATCGCGAGGCGAAGGTCTTTGAGCATCAGCGCAGCCGCGAAGCCGCCTTGATAGTCGCGGTCCGCAGGAGTCTCCGGCCCGACTCCCGGGACCGGGCAATAGCTGGTCATCGACCAGTTCTGGCCCGACGCCTTGGACGAGATGTCGAAGAAGGTCTGCGGGTCGAGGCCGAGCTTCTGGGCCAGCACGAAGGTCTCGCAGGTCGCGATCATCGACGCGCCCAGCAGCATGTTGTTGCAGATCTTCGCCGCCTGGCCAGCGCCCGCGGCGCCGGCATGGATCACCGCCTTGCCCATCCGATCGAGGAACGGCTGCGCCGCCGCGAACGCCTCGGGTGAGCCGCCGACCATGAAGGTGAGGGTGCCGCCCTCGGCCGCTGCGATTCCGCCCGACACCGGAGCGTCGACCATCCGGTAGCCCTTGGCCTCGGCCTTGGCGATCTCTTCGCGCGCCGTCGCGACGTCGATCGTCGAGCAGTCCATCAGGATGGCCGAGGTCGGCGCGATTCCGATCACGCTGCTCTCATAAACGTCGCGGACATGACGGCCGGCGGGGAGCATGGTCACCACCGCCTCGGCGTCCTTCACCGCCTCGCCCGCCGAAGCGGCGCGCAGGCAGCCGCGCTCCTCCGCCTTGGCCAGCGCCGCCTCGCTGAGGTCGAACGCCCGAACGTCATGCCCCGCCTTGGCGAGGTTCGCGGCCATCCCGCCGCCCATATTGCCGAGCCCGATAAATGCGACGCGTGCCATTTCAACCTCCAACGTCACCCCAGCGAAAGCTGGGGTCTACTGAACTCGCTGCCCTGTCGCCGTCGGTGGATGCCAGCCTCCGCTGGCACGACAGCGAAGGCTATTGGCCCTTCCACTCCGCCTGCCGCTTCGCGACGAAGGCGCTCATCCCTTCCTTCTGGTCTTCGGTCCCGAACAGGCCATGGAACAGCCGGCGCTCGAACAATATGCCCTGAGCGAGGCCGGTTTCGAAGGCGGCATTGACCATCTCCTTGTTGGCGATCGCCGCGAGCGGCGCCATCGAAGCGATCTGCTCCGCGGTCTTCATCGCCTCGTCAATGAGCTGAGCCGCGGGGACGACCCGGGCGACGAGGCCGCTCCGCTCCGCCTCGGCGGCGTCCATCATCCGCCCGGTGAGGCACATCTCCATCGCCTTGGCCTTGCCGATCGCTCGGGTCAGCCGCTGCGATCCGCCCATGCCCGGCGCGACTCCGAGCTTGATCTCGGGCTGGCCGAACTTGGCCGTGTCCGCGGCGATGATGAAGTCGGCCATCATCGCGACCTCGCAGCCGCCGCCCAGCGCGAAGCCGGCGACTGCCGCGATCCACGGCTTGCGGGTCGCCGTGACCTGCTCCCAGCCGGCGAAGAAGTTGGAGCCGTACATGGCCGCGAAGCCCTGCGTCTCCATCTCCTTGATGTCGGCGCCGGCCGCGAACGCCTTTTCGCCGCTACCGGTGAGCACAAGACAGCGCTGGGAAGTGTCGGCATCGTAAGCGCGAAACGCCTGGATGAGCTCGCCCATAACCTGGCTGTTCAGCGCGTTGAGCTGCTGCGGCCGATTAAGCGTGACTAGGGTCACCGCCCCCCGCTGCTCGACCAGGATCGTCTTGTAGTCAGCCATCATCCTCTCCCTATTCCGCCAGCGGCGTCCACTTCTGGCCGTCCGGCAGCGGCGCGAACATCTGGTCGACGAGGCCTTCCGTCACCTCTTCGGGCGTCGCCGGATTCCATTGCGGCGCGTTGTCCTTGTCGATCAGCAGCGCGCGGACGCCTTCCCTGAAATCTGGATGGTTGGTCATGTGGACCGCGAGCGCATATTCGGTCGTCATCTCGGCCGCGAAGCTCGGCATGCCATAGGCCTGGGCGAGCAGGCGGAGCGAGACCTTGCAGGAGAGCGGGCTCTTGGTCTTGAGCGCCGCCAGCTCCTTCAACGCCCATTCCGAGCCGTCGGCCTCCAGTCCCTCAAGGATGTCCTCGAGCCGCTCCGGAGCGAACAGCTTGTTGATGCGCCCGACATTGTCCGCGATCTTCGCGTCCGGCGGGGTGATGCTCGCCTGTCCGAGGATTCCCTCGGCCCGCTCGGGATGCTCGATGATCCGCGCCTTGACCTCCTCGAGGCTCGCCGACGGGATATAATGGGTGGCGATCCCGAGATATTTGCATTCGGCCCCGTCCAGCCGCGCTCCGGTCAGCGCCAGGAACTTGCCGATGCAACCGGGCAGCTGGGAGAGATAGCGGCCGCCGCCGACGTCGGGGAAGAATCCGATCGTCGTCTCCGGCATGGCGAAGCGGGTATTCTCAGTCGCGACGCGGTAGCGACAGGGCTGGGCGATGCCGACTCCGCCGCCCATCGTCACGCCATCCATGAACACCACGGTCGGCTTGTAATAGGTGAACAGCAGGTGGTTCATTCGATATTCGTGGAGGAAGAACTCCTCCGCGACGCTGTCGTGAGCGGCGACCGAGTTGGCGATCGCGACCACGTCGCCGCCGGCGCAGAAGCCGCGGCCTTCCGCATGGTCGATCAGGACGAGGCGGATATTGGGGTCGTCGCGCCACTGGAGCAGGGCGCGGGTCGTCGCCAGGACCATGTCGAGGTCGAGCGCGTGGAGCGCCTTCGGCCGGTTCAGTCTCAGCCGTCCCGCGGCGCCCTCGGCGAACGCGCGAACGGTATCAATCGTGGAAGTCATTAGGGAGCCTTTGCGTAACTGCCCGGCGCGAGTTCGATCCCGTCTGTTATGGCGCGGGCGGGAACCCGCTTGCCGGAGCCGTGCGCGTTAAGCCATTCGGTCCACCAGGGCCACCACGAACCTTCGTTGCGGGTTGCCGTCTCCAGCCATTCCTTGCCGGTCGCGGCGTCGGAGTCGCTTGTCCAGAAACCGTGCTTGTTGGCCGCGGGCGGGTTAATCACGCCGGCATTATGGCCCGAGCCGCCGAGGACGAAGTCGGCCTTGAGCAGCTTCGCGCCGTCATAGACCGCCTCCCACGCAGAGACATGGTCGTCCTTGAGAGCGATCGACAGGATCGGGGTCTCGATCGCTCCGAGGTCGATCGGAGTGCCCTTCACCTCGAACGCGCCCGGCTCACGCAGGCTGTTCCCGTGCAGGAGCTCGCGATTGTAGGAGGTGAGGAAGGCGGCCGGGATCCGCGCCCCGTCCTCGAACCAGTAGAGCAAATCCGATGGCGGCGCCTGCTTGTCGAGCAGGTAATGGTTCACCACGGACGACCAGATCAGGTCGTTGGCGCGCATGGCCGAGAACAGCCGCTGGAGCTCGACCGAGTCGATATAGCCCTGCTGCGCGAGATGCTGGTCGAGCGCGTCGAGATGCGCCTCGTGGACGAAGGCCGACCAGTCGCGCATGTCGGCGAAGTCGACCATCGAGCCGATCAGGGTGGCCGAATTGACCTCGTCGCCGCGCCCCTGCGCCGCAAGCCAGGCCAGGGTGATCGCCACCAGCGTCCCGCCGAGGCAGAAGGCGAACAGGTCGGGCTTCGCGCCGGTCCGCTCGCGCACCTGGCCGATCGCCTCAACGATGCCAGTCGTGACATAATCCTCGACCGCGCAGTCGCGATGCTCCTCGGTCGGGTTAACCCAGGAGATGACGAAGACGGTGCGGCCCTGATCGACCAGCCATTTGACCAGGCTCTGCCGAGGCACCAGGTCGATCATGTAGAAGCGGTTCACGAGCGGCGGCACGTAGAGGAGCGGCTCGGCAGCGACCTTGTCGGTCGTCGGCGTGTACTGGATGAGCTGAAACAGCTTGTTCTGGTAGACGACCTCGCCGGGAGTCGCCGCGATCGTCTCGCCCTTCACGAAGGCGTTGGGGTCGGTCCGCCGGCGGACGATGCCTTTGCCCTCGTTCAAGTCCTCGAGCAGGTTGGCGAAGCCGCGGGCGAGGTTGGCGCCCTTGGTCTCCAGCGTCCGCTCCATGACGTCGGGGTTGGTCATCACGAAATTGGTCGGGGCGACTGCGTTCAGCCAGCTCTCCAGAAGGAAGCCGACCATCGCCTTGTTCGGCCCGTCATGCTCGTCGAGCGCCACGACGGAGCGCATCTGGTCGGACGCGAGCAGATAGGCGTCGCGGATCGCGCGGTACCAGGGATCCTCCTGCCAGCTCTTGGACGCGAAACGCCGGTCGCGCTTCTTTGGCGCTTCCGCGGCCGGGTTCATGGCTTTCAGCCAAAACTCGCCCCATTGCTGCATCGCCTGGGCCGAGGCGTTGACCACCGCGTCCGGCCGAGCGGCCATGCGGAAGGCGAAATCGTTCATCGCCGCCGCGATGGCGAGCGGGTCGAATGGCTGGCTCTTCGGGGCGGCGGGCAGGCCAAGCGCCTGCTGCATCGCCTTCATCGCTTCGTCCCAGGGAGTCACTGGCGAAGCATGTCCCGGGCGACGATCATTCGCATGACCTGGTTGGTCCCTTCCAGGATCGAATGCACCCGAAGGTCGCGCCAGAAGCGCTCGATCGGGTAATCCTGGAGATAGCCGTAGCCGCCGTGGAGCTGGAGCGCGCGGTCGACGACGCTGGACCCCGTGTCGGTCGCCAGCCGCTTGGCCATCGCAGCGAAACGCGTCTTGTCAGGCGCGTTCTCCGTCACCTTCACCGCCGCCTGGTAGAGCAGGGTGCGCGAGGCCTGGAGCTCGGTCTCCATGTCGGCGAGCATGAACTGGGTGTTCTGGAAGTCGGCGATAGCCTGGCCGAACTGCTTGCGCTCCTTGGTGTAGGAGATCGCCTCGTCGAGGCAGCGCTGCGCCCCGCCCAGCGAGCAGGCGCCGATGTTGAGCCGGCCGCCGTCGAGGCCCATCATCGCGATCCGGAAACCCTCGCCCTCACCGCCGACCAGATTCTCGACCGGCACCCGGACCTCGTCGAAATTGACCTGGGCGGTCGGCTGCGAATGCCAGCCGAGCTTCTTCTCCTGGGCGCCGAAGCTGACGCCCGCCATGTCCTTCTCGATGACCAGGCAGCTGATGCCCTTCGGCCCGTCGACGCCGGTGCGGACCATGGTGACGTAGATCTCGTTCTCGCCGCCGCCCGAGATGAACGCCTTGGACCCGCTGACGACATAATGGTCGCCATCCTTGACCGCCCGGGTCTTGAGCGCCGCCGCGTCCGAGCCCGATCCCGGCTCGGTGAGGCAATAGGAGCCCATCCGCTCCATCGTCACCATCGACGGCAGATACTTCTCCTTGACCGCGGCCGCGCCGAAGCGGTCGATCATCCACGCCGCCATGTTGTGGATCGAGATGAACGCGCTGGTCGAGGGACAGCCATAGGCCATCGCCTCCATGATCAGCGCCGCCTCGAGCCGCCCCAGCCCGATCCCGCCGCTCTCCTCGGACACATAGATGCTGCCGAAGCCGAGCTCCGCCGCGGAGCGGATCGTGTCGCGCGGGAAGATATGCTTCTCGTCCCATTCCGCCGCATGGGGCGTGATCGCGTCGGCGGTGAATTGCTGCGCCATCTCCTGGATCTGGCGCTGCTCGTCGGTGAGGTCGAACTGGCTCATGGCCGGTTCCCTTAAGCACCCTCCGACGGAGAGGGAAGGGGAGTCAGTTTGCCGCCTCGGGCGCCCTCAAAACGCGCTCGTTGAACAGCCGCGTCAGCACGTCCTCGTCGGTGCGCTCGTGGAACAGCGTCCGCGGCTCGCGGCCGGAGATGTGGGCGAGGGCGGCGACTCGGCCGGCGTTGAGGAACCAGGTGTCAGGCTCGGCAGCTGCGATCGGGTCGCGATAGGCCTCGTCCATCGTCACGATCTCCCAGCCGTCGGCGCGGAGCGCGGCGGCCAGATCGTCCACGAACATGGCGGCGAGGTCGGTCTCGTGGAGCAGAAGCACATGAGCCGGCGACCGGCGGATCGTCTCCACCGCGGTCCGGTCGGTGAAATTGGCGGCGCCGACCAGCGTCTCGACATAGAGCTGTCTCAGCGCTTCCATGTCCATGCTACGCCCCTCGCGCCGCGCAGCGCTGGCGAGCGCGTCGAGGTGCCAGTCGTAATTTTCGATCGTCACATAGGCGTTGCGAAGCCCGCGCTCTCGAAGCGCCGCCCGCACCGCGTCGCGCTTGCCGAGGTCGCGACGCCCTTCGTCAAGATAGGGAAAGCGGAACCACGGCCGGTAGCCGGGCCGCCCCCGAAGCCACGCCTCCGCCCGGTCGATGTCGAGGATGTAATCCTCCGCCTCGGTGCGGTGCAGCCACGGATGTGTCGCCGAATGGTTGGCGATGACGTGGCCCGCCGCGACGTAGGCATCGATCCGCGCCTCGCCGCCGGCGCCGTCCGGACGCTGCAGATTGCCCGTGGTGACGAAGAAACCCGCCTGCGTCACGCCGCCCCTCCGCAGCACCGCGATAAGCTCCCGGGTCCGCTCGTCCGGCGTGAAGAAGGCCCCCGCCTGGCGCGGTACGTCGTCGAAGCTAAGCGCGATCCGCCTCTGCGCGGTTGCGGGAGCCGCCCATGCGAACAGAATGACGACCCAGGCCGCCGCAACCCTGAGCAGCTTGCCCCTGATGCCGGCTGCCGGCGTCAGCGCGGTCCCCCAGATATGGCTGGAGCCGTTCGCGCCTTCTCGAAGTCGCGCTGTGCCTCTTGGTCGAGGGACCGCCATTCCGACACTGTACGGCAGACTCGGCGGGCGCCGAGCCGGCTCCCGGTCGGCGCCGGAACCATCCGGCACTCCCGGCGATCACCGCCTTCGCCCTCAGGCGCGGCCACGACCGGCATCGAGACACCAACAACCGCCAGCGCCGCTGCGCACAACACAAAGCTACGCATACTGATTACCCCATGGTCGGAATGACGAAGGCGTTCTCGCCGGTGACCGAGCCGTCCGGCCAGCGCTGAGTGACCTTCTTGTTCTTGGTCCAGAAGCGGACGCCCTCGGGGCCATGCTGGTCGATGTCGCCGAAGCCCGAGCGCTTCCAGCCGCCGAACGTGTGATAGGCGACCGGCACCGGGATCGGAACGTTGATCCCGACCATTCCGACATTGACCCGCGCCGCGAACTCGCGCGCGGCGTGGCCGTTGCGGGTGAAGATGGCGACTCCGTTGCCGTACTGATGGTCGCTCGGCAGCCGAACCGCCTCCTCGAAGGTCTCGGCGCGGACCATCTGAAGCACCGGGCCGAAAATCTCCTCCTGATAGGAGCGGAAGGTCGGCTTCACATGGTCGAAGAAGGTCGGGCCTATGAAGAAGCCTTCCTCATGGCCCTGCAGCTTGAAGCCGCGGCCGTCGATGACCAGCTCGCCGCCCTCGTCGGCGCACATCTGGATGTAGCTCTCGATGCGCGCGCGGTGCGCCGCGTTGACCACCGGCCCGTAATGGGCGTCGGGATCGGTCGACACGCCGACTCGAAGCGCCTCGATCGCGGGAATGAGCTTCTCGCGCAAATCGTTGGCGGTCTTCTCGCCGACCGGCACCACGACGGGCAGCGCCATACAGCGCTCGCCTGCCGATCCGAAAGCGGCTCCGGCAAGGTCGTTGACGACCTGGTCGAGGTCGGCGTCGGGCATGACGATGCCGTGATTCTTGGCGCCGCCGAACGCCTGCACCCGCTTCCCGTTCGCGTTGCCGCGGCTGTAGATATACTGGGCGATGTCGGACGATCCGACGAAGCTCAGCGCGTGGATCTCGGGATGGTCGATGATCGCGTCGACCATTTCCTTGTCGCCGTGAATGACCTGAAGGATGCCATCGGGCAGGCCCGCTTCCTTCATCAGCTCGGCGAGGCGTACCGGCACCGAGGGATCGCGCTCAGACGGCTTCAGGATGAAGGCGTTGCCGCAGGCGATGGCCGGGCCGAACATCCACATCGGAATCATCGCGGGGAAGTTGAACGGCGTGATACCGGCGACAATTCCGAGCGGCTGGCGCATCGAATAGACGTCGATTCCGGGGCCTGCGCCGATCGTATATTCGCCCTTGAGAGCGTGCGGGATGCCGCAGGAGAATTCGATCACTTCCAGACCACGCTGAACGTCGCCGCGAGCATCGGCGACGACCTTGCCATGCTCGCTCGCGAGCAGGTGGGCGAGGTCGTCCATGTTCTTCTCGACCAGCTCCTTGAACTTGAACATGACCCGCGCCCGGCGCTGCGGGTTGGTCGCCATCCAGCCGGGCAGGGCCTCGCGCGCCGCCGCGACCGCGCGCTCGAGGTCGGCCGAAGTGCCGAAGCGCACCTGCGCCTGCACCTTGCCCAGCGACGGATCGAACACCTCGCCCTGGCGCTCGCCCGAGGCGTAGCTGCTGCCGCCGATGAAATGGTCGATCACACGCATGACGCGGTCCTTCTCGCTCGCAAATGTCCTGATTGCGAGCCGCTCTAACTCCGCACGCGGCGCCGCGCCAGAGGTCGGCGCGCTATTCCGCGATGTAACGCCACTGGCCGGACGCGGAGTCGCGAATCCAGATGGTGAAGAAGGGGATCGAGGCGGGCTGGCCGTCGGGCGCGGGCCCGTTGCGGCGGATGGTGCCGACCGACAGGCCGAGGTCGCCGCTCGCTGCGGCCCAGGTGCGGTCGGACGACCAGTTGAGGGGGCTCGTCCTCGCCTCGTCGAAATTGGCGCCGATCGCAGGAAGGCCGACCGCAAAGCCGTTGGGGCTTGCTACATGGATTGCGCGCGGGTGGCCATATTCGAGGAAGGCGGCGCGAAGTCCCACCTGCTGGGCGCGATCCGAGAAGGCGCGCTCAGCTTCGGCGACCGCCTCGGCATTACCACCGTTCCGGACGGCGTCCGACGGCGGGATGATCGGCGAGACCGGGCCGATCTCCGCCTCGTCGGGCCGGCGCACGACCTGCCGAAGCGCCAGCACGCGCCAGCCCTCAGGGCGCTTCACCCAATAAGCGAGGTAGCGCCGATGCGCCCGCGCGGGATCGCCTCCGGCGATATCCAGATAACCGAAGGTGAAGCCGTGGCTGCCGTCGGCCGAAACCCCGCCGCCGATCGAGTGCCACCGCGCCCCGGTTCCGCGGCTCGACGGATTCGCTGCAAGCGCCGCAGTCGCGGCCTCGCGCCCGTTGGTTATGCCGTCTCGGGTCGGCAGCTGCACCTCGGCGTCGAACATCGCTGCGATGCCCTCGGCCGGGGGTCGGTTCGCCCCGGCGGCGGAGAAGGCGCGCTCCGCCTCGATCAGCTCGGCATAGGCGGCAGCAGGGTCGTGGTTGGCCTGGTGGGCGGCGGACGGTGTGGAAATCGTCACGGACATTGGGCCGGCCGCCAGCAGAAAGGGAATGAGGAAGATCGGATCGATACGCATCGCCCCTTCATGCCGGCGCTGTCGCTCCCATCCCTCCCGCTTCGACGAAGGTGGCGTCTCGTTCGACCGACGGAACGGCTTGCCAGCGCGGCGGCGCCGGTCCATCGCTCTCGTTCATGAAGCGCCTCCTCCTCGTGGGCCTCGCCCTCATCGCCGCTACTCCCGCAACTGCTCAGCGCCGGACGCCGGCCCCGCCACCGCCGCCGGCAAGCCTCACCGGGCTTGCCGATCAGGTCAGCGAGCAGAGCTTGCGTTCCTATGTCGAGCGGCTGGTCAGCTTCGGCACCCGCCACACTTTGTCCGACCGCAACCACCCGACCCGCGGCATCGGCGCCTCACTCAACTGGACCGAGGCGGAGTTCCGGCGCATCGCTCAGGCCTGCGGCGGCTGCCTCGAAATCACCCGGACCGGGGAAACGGTCAGCGGCCTCCCGCGAATCCCCAATCCGACTCTCGTCGAGAATGTCGTCGCGATCCAGCGCGGCACCACCGATCCCAACCGCGTCGTCATCATAACCGGCCATATCGACAGCCGGGTCACCGACGTGATGAACGCCACCGCCGACGCGCCTGGCGCGAACGACGACGGCTCCGGCACCGCCGCGGTGATCGAGGCCGCGCGAGTCCTCTCCCGCCACCGCTTCCCCGCCACCATCGTCTATGCCGCGCTTTCGGGCGAGGAGCAGGGTCTGGTCGGCGGCCGAATTCTCGCCGCTTACGCCCGCGAGCAGGGCTGGCAGGTCGAGGCCAACCTCAACAACGACATCATCGGCAACAGCTGCGGCTCCGACGGCGTCTGCGATGCCGCCAACGTCCGCGTCTTCTCCGAAGGCCTGCGCTGGCAGGGCGGCGACCAGATCCGCGGCCAGGTGCGAAGCCAGGGCGGCGAGAATGACAGCCCGTCGCGCAACCTCTCCCGCTACCTCGCCGACCTTGCCGGTGAGCTCGGCCTCGGCCTCGACGTGCGCCAGATATGGCGCAACGACCGCTTCGGCCGCGGGGGTGACCATACCGAGTTCCTCAACGCCGGCTTCCCCGCTGTCCGCCTGTCGGTCGCGGTCGAGGATTACGACCACCAGCACCAAGACCTGCGCACCGAGAACGGTCGTGTCTATGGCGACACGATCGACGAAATGGACTTTCCGTACCTGCGCAAGGTGACGGCCCTGAACGTGGCGGCCCTTGCGGCGCTGGCGCGTGCACCAATGCCGCCGGAGCCAAGAGTGTCGGGCGCCGTTTCTACCAATACCGTTCTGCAGTGGGCCCAGGTACCGACCGCGGCAAGCTATGTTGTCCGATGGCGTCGGACCGATTCGCCTCAATGGCAGCATTCCGTCCGGTCCGATCCCGATTGCGTGACGTTGCCGATCGGCCGTCGTGATCCCGCCGAGCAGGCCGCTCTGCTTCGCGATGCTCCCAACTACACCTGCGAACATCAATTGTTCGGCATTCGCGTGGATGACTGGGTGTTCGGCGTCTCGTCCGTTGCAGCGGACGGCTCGGAAAGCCCGGTTGCATCCGCGCTGCCCGGTGGTGCGTTCCGGCCCTACACGCCGCCGCCGCCCGCTCCGGCGCGCCAGTGAGCCGCCTCTTCGTCATGCTGAACTTGCTTCAGCATCCATTCCCAAACGCGCGCCGCGGCTCGGGTGGCGGGATGGGCCCTGAAACAAGGTCAGGGTGACGCGTTAGGCTGCACATGGCGAAGAAACCAAAAAAGGGCGAACTGCCCACCCGTGAGCAGGTCATGGAGTTCATCCAGACCTCTGACCAGGCCGCGGGCAAGCGCGAGATCGCAAAAGCGTTCGGGCTCAAGGGACCCGACAAGATCGCGCTTAAGAAGCTCCTCAAGGACATGGGCGACGAGGGGCTGATCGACGCCGGCCCCGGCCGCGCCTTCCACCGCATGGGCGGAGTCCCCAAGGTCACCGTTCTCCGAGTCATCAACATCGACGACGCCGGCCGAGCCATGGCGGTGCCGGAACGCTGGGAAGGCGAGGGCGAGGCGCCGCGCCTGCGCGTCCTCGAACGGCGGGGCAGAGGCGCCACCGCGCTCGGCGTCGGCGACCGCATTCTCTCCCGTACCGAGGACCGCGGCGACCATTGGGTCGCTCACCCGATGAAGAAGCTCTTGAAGGGGAGCGAGCTCGTCCTCGGAGTCGTCCACCGGGAAGGGGACAAGCACTGGCTCCGCCCCGTCGAGAAGAAGGAGCGGCGCGAGCTTCCCATCACCGACCTCAGCGATGCCCAACCCGGCGACCTCGTCCTCGCCGAGAAGACCGGCCGCCCGCCCCGGGTCGGCGCCCGGGTCGACGCCATCCTCGGCGACCCCTTCGCCCCGCGCAGCTTCAGCCTCATCGCCATCCACAAGCACGGCATTCCGCACACCTTCCCCGACGAGGTGCTCGCCGAGGCGGAGCGCGTGTCGGAACTCCCGCTCGGTGAGCGCGAGGACCTCACCCACGTCCCCATCGTCGCGATCGACCCGGCCGACGCGCGCGACCATGACGACGCGGTGTGGGCCGCGCCCGACGACGATCCGCAGAACGCCGGCGGCTGGAAGGCGATCGTCGCCATCGCCGACGTCAGCTTCTACGTCCGCCCCGGCTCGCAGATCGACAGGGAAGCCCGCAAGCGCGGCAACAGCGTCTATTTCCCCGACCGCGTCGTGCCGATGCTCCCCGAGATACTGTCCGCCGAGGTCTGCTCGCTGAAGGAAGGCGAGGACCGCGCAGCGATGGTCTGCCATCTCCAGGTGACGAAGGATGGCCAGCTCAAGTCGTGGCGCTTCACCCGCGCCCGGGTCAAAATCCACGCCAACATCGCCTACGAAGACGCCCAGGCCGCAATCGATGCGGCCGAGGGGGCGGAGCGGATCGAGGTCGCATCCTCGCCCTGCTCGATGCCCGAGATTGAGACCTCGCCCCCAGTCGCGCCTGAGATCGTCGAGAGCACCCTCAAGCCCCTGTGGGACTGCTGGAGCGCCATGTACGCGGCCCGGGAGAAGCGCGGCCCCCTCGAGCTCGACCTGCCCGAACGCCGCGTGATGCTTGACGAGAAGGGCCGGATCACTTCGGTTGCCCCGCGCGAGCGGCTCGACGCCCACAAGCTGATCGAGGATTATATGATCGCGGCCAATGTCGCCGCGGCCAAGGCGCTCGAGGCGAAGAAGACCGCGGTCATGTACCGGGTCCACGAGCCGCCGAGCCGCGAGAAGCTCGTCGCCTTGAAAGAGTACCTCAAGACGTTCGAGATCGAGTTCGCCCTCGGCCAGGTTATCCGCCCCGGCACCTTCAACCGCATCATCGAGCGGGTCGGCGAGGCCGATTTCCGGCCGCAGGTGATGGAGCAGATCCTTCGAACCCAGACCCAGGCCTATTACGGCCCGGAAAATCACGGCCATTTCGGCTTGGCGCTCGGAAGCTACGCCCACTTCACCTCGCCGATCCGCCGCTATGCCGACCTCGTCGTCCACCGCGCCCTCGTCCGCGCCTACCGGCTCGAGCCTGAGGTGAGGGCGACTCAGCTCACCGACGTGGAAGAGGCGGCGATGGACGTCACCGGCGAGCTCATCTCGCAGCTCGAGCGCCGCGCCATGCAGGCCGAGCGCGAGACCCTCGACCGTTATGTCGCCGCCTATCTCTCCGAACAGGTCGGCACGCTCGTCGACTGCCGCATCACCGGAGTCCAGCCGTTCGGCTTCTTCGCCACCGTCGAGGGTCTCGGTGGCGACGGCCTCGTCCCGGCCGCCACTCTCGGCCGCGAATATTTCCGCTACGACGAGGGCGCCCAGACCCTGGTCGGCGAGGACAGCGGCGAGACCTACGAGCCCGGAATGCGCCTTAAGCTGCGCCTCGCCGAGGCCGACCCGGTCAGCGGCTCGCTCCGCTTCGAGCTCCCCGACCAGCCGTCAGCCACCCCCCGCGAGCGCCGCCGCCCGGTCCGGGACGGCCAGCGCGACGGCCAGCGCGAGCGCGCCCAGGGCCGCCGCGGCCGCCCCGCCAACATCCGCCACCAGGGCCGCCAACGCTAGCCGAGCAAAAATCTTTCGGCTACGTAACATAGATCAACCAAGGGAGGCCGCCATTCCCGTGGACTATGTTGCGCGCTACGCTCCCCGCGCGCTCGGGGTGCTCCGAATCGTCGCTGCCTTGATGTTCCTTCAGCACGGCCTGGTGAAGCTGTTCGGCTTCCCGCCCGGCGCCGAGCCCGGCCCGCAGCCGCTGCTCAGCCTGCTCGGGGTCGCCGGAGTGATCGAAACGGTCACCGGCGTCCTGCTCGTGCTCGGGCTGTTCACCCGCCCAGCCGCCTTCGTCGCCGCTGGCTTCGCGGCTGCCGCTTACTGGTACGCGCACGGCACTCAGAGCTTCTACCCGATCCTCAACCAGGGCGAGCTCGCCGCGCTCTACTGCTTCGTCTTCCTCTATCTCTTCTTCGCAGGTCCCGGGGCCTTCAGCCTGGACGGCCGCCGCACCCGCAACGGCCTCGGCTGAGGCTCAGAGCTTCGGCAAAGTCACTCCGCGCTGGCCCATATATTTGCCGGCGCGGTCGGCGTAGCTCGTCTCACACGGCCGGTCGCCCTGAAGGAACAGGAACTGGCACGCGCCCTCGTTGGCATAGACCTTGGCGGGCAGCGGCGTCGTGTTGCTGAACTCCAGGGTGACATGGCCCTCCCAGCCGGGCTCGAGCGGAGTGACGTTCACGATGATCCCGCAGCGCGCATAGGTCGACTTGCCGAGGCAGATGACGAGCAGGTCCCGCGGGATCCGGAAATATTCCACCGTCCGAGCCAGCGCGAAGCTGTTGGGCGGGATGATGCACACGTCGGTCTGGCGGTCGACGAAGCTGTTCTGCGCGAAGTCCTTGGGGTCGACGGTGGCGCTGTCGACATTGGTGAAGATCTTGAACTCGTCCGCCACCCGCGCGTCGTAGCCGTAGGAGGACAGGCCGTAGCTGATGCACCCCTCCCGCCTTTGCGCCTCGACGAACGGCTCGATCATGCCCTGGCTCTGCGCGCGCTCGCGGATGGAAGCATCGGAAAGGATCACTGAGTTCTACCCCTCAACCGTTCGAACTGAGCGTGTCGAAGCACCGCCCTTCTTGTCCTCGAGGCTGGAGTAGAAGGAAGGGCAAGCTTTCGACAAGCTCAGGCTGAACTCGGTTGTGGATTCTAGCGGATGAGTCGCCCGCCGCAGCCCTCGAGCATTCGGCCGCTCAGCATCACTCGGACATGGTCCTCGTAGCGGCGCCCGCTATGCTCGCAGCGCTCGGGCATCCGCCGCGCCTCGACGGTGATCACCTGCGTGCCTTCGCCCGATTGCCAGCGGGTGAGGTTCCCCTGGATGACCGGCAGAGTGCGCGGATAGCTGATGTCGCGAACGTCGCTTCCAGGCTGGCCGATGCGCAGAACGATTCGATCGTCGCCGATCGTCACCATCCAGAAGGGATCGGCGCCGATTGCCGAATAGCGGACGTTGTCGATCGGAGCATAAGGTTGGGAGCTGGTCTGGCACGCGGCCAGCAGGGTCAGGCAGAGGAGGGGAAGGCGCGTCCTCATCCCGCACTGGATGCGTGGCTCGGCCCGTGCGAGTCAACCGCGGTCACCGACGCCTTGATGTGGAGCACGCAGATCAGCGTGAACAGCCGCCGCGCCGTGTCGAAATCGACCTTCACGTCGCGCTCGCCGAGGCACTCCTTGAGCAACTCGGCGGACTCGTTGTGGAGTCCCCGCCGCGCCATGTCGATCGTCTCGATGCCCTTGGGATCGCCCGATCGCACCGCTTTGAAATAGGCGTCGCAGATGTGGAAGTATTGGCGAATCGGCCGGCGGAAACGGCCGAGACCGAGGCGGATCGTGTCGAGCGCCTGTCCGTCTTGGTCGGCGAGGTCGATGGCCAGCCGGCCCTCCTCGACTCGCAGCCTGACCCGGAACGGACCTTCCTGCCCCGCTACATCGAAATGATTGCCTTCGAGCAGGTCGAAGATTGCGACCCGCCGCTCCTGCTCGATGTCCGGATTGCGCCGGATGATCGATCGCTCGTCGAGGTCGATCGCGATGATGCGGGGCTCGCCCATGGACCGCAGTTAGCGGGTGCAGCATGCGCTTGCCAGCCCCGCCGGCCTGCAGCCTTTCCTACACGCCCGTGTTCTGCTAATGTTCCGACTGGGCCGAGTCGGTCACTCCGAACCCCAGATTCTTTGATATCGCTCGGAATCGCAGTCTCCGGGACGCTCATGGCCACTGGGAACATCGGTGAACGTTGGGCCCTGCGCCGGCGCATCGGATATTGCACATGAAACATCCACAACTTGGTCCACGCCCGTCGGCTGCCGTGGGCTTGAGCCGGTTGAGTCTGTCCGCTTAAGTAGCGCCATGCTTGCCAGTCTGTCGCTCGTCGAGCCGCCCCAGGGCGGCGCTCCCATCCTGCCCCACAACGTCGAGGCGGAGGCCGCGCTCCTCGGCGCGTTGATGATCGACAACCGGCTCATCGAGGACATCGCGCTCAAGCTTCGCGCCGATCACTTCTACGAGCCGCTTCACGGCCGAATTTTCGAGCAGATCCGCCGGCTCATCGACAAGAACATGCTGGCCACTCCGGTCACCCTCCGCCCGATCTTCGAGGCGGACGAGGAGATGAAGGAGCTTGGCGGTCCGGCCTATCTCGCCCAACTCACCGGAAGCGCCGCGCCGATCATCGGCGCCAAGGATTTCGCTGAGCAGATCTACGATCTCGCCCAGCTTCGCGCCCTCGTCGGAGTGGGCCGCTCCATGGTCGAGCGCGCTCTCGACACCAGCGACGAGGTCGAGCCGAGGAAGCAGATCGAGGAGGCCGAGGCCGCGCTCTACCGGGTCGCCGAGGAGGGCGGCACCGAGAATGGCGTGAAGAGCTTCGCCAGCGCCGCGGTCGAGGCCGTGAAGATGGCCGAGAAGGCCCTGAAGTCGGGCGGAAGCCTCAGCGGCCTCACCACCGGCATCCAGGCGCTCAATGCCAAGACCGGCGGAATGCACAATTCGGATCTCATGATCCTCGCCGGCCGGCCGGGCATGGGCAAGACCTCGCTCGCCACCAACATCGCCTTCAACACCGCGCGCCGCTATGTCGAGGAGATCCAGGAAGGCGTGGCGGAAGGGCAGCGCACCGGCGCTCCAGTCGCCTTCTTCAGCCTCGAAATGTCGGCCGACCAGCTAGCCACGCGTATCCTTGCCGAGCAGTCGGAGATCAGCTCCGAGGCGCTTCGCATGGGCAAGATCAGCCAGCAGGATTTCCGCAACCTCGCCCGCGCCTCCGCGGCGCTTCACGACCTCCCGCTCTACATCGACGACACGCCCGGCCTCACCATCGCCGCGCTTCGCACCCGCGCCCGCCGATTGAAACGCCAGCGTGGCATCGGCCTGATCATCGTCGACTATCTCCAGCTGCTCACCGGCACCGGCAAAGGCGGCGGCGACCAGAACCGGGTTCAGGAAATCTCGGAGATCAGCCGCGGCCTCAAGACGCTCGCCAAGGAGCTTCACGTTCCGGTGATGGCGCTGTCGCAATTGAGCCGTCAGGTCGAGAATCGCGAGGACAAGCGGCCGCAGCTCTCCGACCTCCGCGAATCCGGCTCGATCGAGCAGGACGCGGACATCGTAATGTTCGTCTATCGCGAGGAATATTATGTCGCGATGAAGGAGCCGCGCGACGGCGCCGAGGACGCCAAGTCGCAGGAAACCTATCACGAGTGGCAGAAGCACATGGCCGAGGTCTACGGCCAGGCTGAGGTCATCGTCGGCAAGCAGCGCCACGGTGCCACCGGCAAGGTGAAGCTCAAGTTCGACGCGCGCATCACCAAGTTCAGCGACCTCGCCGACAGCCACTATCTGCCGGAGCAGCGCGGCTAGGCGTATTGCCTCCGTCACACAGCCCCGCTACCCCTCCCTTCAATTAGAAAAATTGGAGGGGCAAATGGTTGGCAGAAAGGCGTTCTTGGGCTGTGCGGTGGTGGCTTTGACGGTAACTTCGGCGGTGAACGCGCAGTCCAACCAGGGCGCCGCGCCGGCCGCGGCCGAGGATTACGAATTCTCCTATCTCGACGAGATCGAGGGCGAGCGCGCGCTCGCCTGGGCACGCGCCGAGAATGAGCGCACGCTGGGCGCTCTGACGTCGGATCCGCGCTACCAGCAGATGCACGACCGCGCGCTCCAGATCCTCCAGGCCCGGGACCGAATCCCCGGCGTGACCTTCCGCCCCGACGGCCTCCACAATTTCTGGCAGGACCAGGACCATGTCCGCGGCATTTGGCGCCGCACGACGATGGAGAGCTACCGCACCGACAACCCGCAATGGGAGACGATCCTCGACATCGACGCGCTGAGCGCGGCCGAGAACGCCAACTGGGTCTATCGCGGCGCCCAGTGCCTTCCGCCCGAGGAGACGCGCTGCCTCGTCACCCTCTCGGACGGCGGCCGCGACGCCGTCGAGATCCGCGAGTTCGACACGACCACGAAGCAGTTCGTCCCGGGCGGCTTCCGCCTGCCGGTCGGCAAGCAGAGCGTCACCTGGCTCGACCGCGACACCATCCTCGTCGCCCGCGAATGGGGTCCGGGCACCATGACCGCTTCCGGCTACCCGTTTGTCGTCAAGCAGCTCCGCCGCGGCCAGAGTCTCGACCAGGCCGAGGAAGTGTTCCGCGGCACCGCCCAGGACGTCCAGGCGGGCCCGGTCGTGCTCCGCGACGCTGCCGGCCGTGTCCACGCCGTCGGCTTCCGCCGCGGTGTCGACTTCTTCAACGGCGAATATCACGTCCGCGTGGGCGACCGGCTGGTAAAGCTCAACCTCCCGCCCAAGGCCAATCCGGCCGGAATCGTCGACGGCCGCCTGCTCGTCCACTCCGACGAGGCATGGGAGAGCCACGGCACCCGCTTCCCGGCCGACGCCATCGTCAGCTACGACCTCAACGAGTGGAAGCGCGATCCCAACGCCGCCGGCCCGACCCTCGTCTGGGCCCCGGGCGAGCGCCAGACGCTGAGCGGTCTCGCCATCACGCGGGATTCGCTTCTCGTCACCGTCCTCGACAACGTCCGCGGCCGCGCGGTCGCGATGAATTTCGACAACGGCCGCTGGACGTCGCGCCCGATCGCCCTTCCGGCCAACTCGACGATCGGCATCGCAGCCGCCGACGACCAGTCGGACCAAGCGATGTTCAGCGTCGCCGATTATCTGACGCCGAACAGCCTGTGGCATTATGACGGCGCCACCGGTCGGGTCGAGACGATCAAGACCACGCCGGCGCGCTTCAACGCTGCCAATCACATCGTCGAGCAGCACGAGGCGGTGTCGCGCGACGGCACGCGCATTCCCTATTTCGTCGTCCGCCCGCGCAACATGCCGATGGACGGCTCAACGCCGACCTTGCTCTACGGCTATGGCGGCTTCCAGGTGAGCCAGGTGCCGTCCTATTCGGGCACGATGGGCGCGTTGTGGCTGGAGCAGGGCAACGCCTATGTCGTCGCCAACCTACGCGGCGGGGGCGAGTTCGGGCCCGAATGGCACCAGACCGCTCAAGGGGCGAACAAGCAGCGCACCTGGGACGATTATATCGCCGTCGCCGAGGACCTCATCCGCCGCCGCATCACCTCGCCGCGCCACCTCGGCGTCGTCGGCGGTAGCCAGGGCGGCCTCCTCGTCGGAACGGCGATCACCCAGAGGCCCGAGCTGTTCAACGCGGCGATCGTGCAGGTGCCGCTGTTCGACATGCTGCGCTACCACACGATGAGCGCCGGAGCGTCGTGGATCGGGGAATATGGCGATCCGCGAATCCCCGAGCAGCGCGCGTGGATTGAGGCCTATTCGCCTTACCAGCGGCTGACCCCGGGTCGGACCTATCCGACCCCGTTCATCCTCACCTCGACCAAGGACGACCGGGTCCATCCGGGCCACGGCCGCCGTGCCGCGGCGCGCCTCAACCAGCTCGGCCAGCCTTATTATTATTACGAGAATATCGACGGCGGCCACTCGGCCGCGGCCAACCTGCGCGAAAGCGCCCGCCGCGTCGCGCTGGAATATATCTACGCCACCAAGCGCCTCGTCGACGACGAGGAGCAGCCCCGCCGCGCGGGCGAGCGGGGGTAAGAAGAAAGAACCACCCCCAGCCCCTCCGCGAAGGCGCGGAGGGGAGTCGCCTGCTCAAGGCAACTCCCCTCCAGCCCTTGCTGGAGGGGCCGGGGGTGGCCCTTCTCATCCCTCGATTTCGTTAGGATCCCGGAGGCCGACCCCGATCGACGCGCGAGCGCTCTCACCCTCGGAGCTGGTCACTGGATAGGCGCAATAATCGGCCGCGTAATAAGCGCTCGGCCGGTGGTTGCCCGACAGCCCGATCCCGCCGAACGGTGCATTCGAAGGCGCGCCGTTGGTCGGCTTGTTCCAGTTGATCACGCCGGCGCGGACGTTCGCCCAGAAGCGGTCGTACAGCTCCGGGCTCCCGCCGATCAGCGAGGCGGCGAGGCCGTAGCGGGTCGCGTTCGCCTCGGCGAGCGCGCTCTCGAAGTCGGGCACCCGGATCACCTGAAGCACCGGCCCGAACAGTTCGGCGTCCGGCCGAAGCTCGACCTCGGTCACGTCGATGATGGCCGGCGTCAGGAAGGGCAGATCCTCGTTCGGCCGGTCGAGCCGGCGGATAATCCGCCCGCCACGCCCGGTCAGCTCGAGGAACGCGTCCTGGAGCTGGTCCGCGGCGCCATTATCGATCACCGGTCCCATGAACGGGGCGGGCGTCGCGTGCGGCTGGTCGATGACGATCCGATCGGCGAGCTTGGCGATCGCATCGATCAGCGGCCCGTGCGCCCCATCCTTGACGATCAGCCGCCGCGCTGCGGTGCAGCGCTGGCCCGCGGACATGAAGGCCGACTGCACCGCGATTGTCGCCGCCGCGGCGATGTCGTTCGAATCCCACACGACGAGCGGGTTGTTGCCGCCCATCTCCAGCGCGAGAATACGTGTCGGCGTCTCGGCGAACTGACGGTGCAAGGCGAGCCCGGCGCGCGCCGAGCCGGTGAACAGGAGCCCGTCAATGTCGAGATTTGAGGCCAGCGCCTTGCCGACCGCGGGTCCGCCCTGAACAACCTGGACCACGTCCTCGGGCACTCCGGCCTCGTGGTAGAGCTTCGTCAAAAACTCGCCGACCGCCGGCGTCTTCTCGCTCGGCTTGAACACCACCGCATTGCCCGCGATCAGCGCCGGGACGATGTGGCCGTTGGGCAGGTGCGCCGGGAAATTGTACGGCCCGAGCACCGCCAGCACCCCGTGCGGCTTGTGGCGCACCGCGACCTTGGAGCCGAGCGCCCCTTCCAGCCGCCGCTGCGCCGTGCGGTCCGCATAAGCGGAGACCGAGATCTCGACCTTGTTGATCACCGCCTCGGCCTCGGTGCGCGCCTCCCATAAAGGCTTGCCGGTTTCGCGCGCGATCAGGTCGGCGAACGGCTCCAGCTTGGCGCGAACAACGTTGGCGAAGCGCCGCACCGTCTCGATGCGCACCGCGAGCGGCTTGGCCGCCCATCCCGGCCACGCCGCGCGCGCCGCCGCGACCGCCGCGTCGACGTCGCCTTCCGTCCCGGTCCACAGCTCGGCGCCCGTCGCCGGCTCGAATGAAGTGAGGCTTGCCGCCATTTGTGATTTTCTCCTGGGGCCCCCGAGAGCATGTTCGGCGCTTTGACGTCAAGGAGCGCGGGCTCTTAGCCGGATTGGAACGGGGCCGCGGCATAGGCCTTGCCCATGCGGCGGACGGCCGCGACCTTTGCTTGAAGCGCCGACCAGTCGTCCACCGCGTCGATCCGAGACCAGATCGCCTCGACCTCGTCGATATGCATCGAGCATGGCGCCGCGTCCGACCAATAATCGTGGTCGAGCGCCCCTGGCGCGGCCGCGTAGCCGCTCAGCTGTTCTTCCAGCGCCTTGAACGCCTCCTCCCCATAGGCTGCGTCGGCAGGTGAGGGGCCGCGCCGGCGGCCGCCGCGCCAATCGAAGAAGAAACGGTCGATCTCCACCGATCCCTCTACCATCGCGGTCTGGATCGCGACGATCGTTTGCAGGTCAGCCTCGAGCTCGCCCGGCACGATGCCGAGCCGCCGGAAGATCGCCGCCCGCAGTGCCTGATTGAAGTGCTCCGGGAACGTCTCCGCCGCCGGGCGCAACGCCTCTTCGTCGGCGATCAGCCCCAACGAACGGTAGAGCTGCACGACGTCCCAGTGGATCGCCTCCGGCTGCCGTCCGAAGGAATAGAGGCCGGTCTGGTCGAAATAGGCCGCGGTGAAGCTGCCGTCCCAAAACGGAGTCCACCGCCACGGCCCATAGTCGAAGCTCTCCGCGGTGATGTTGATATTGTCGCTGTTGAGCACCCCGTGGACGAAGCCTGCGGCAATGTATGACGCCGCCAGCCGCGCCGTCCGCTCCGCGACATGGGCGAGCAACCGCTCAGGCCCGTCCGCGCCGCCCTCCTCGCCGTAATAGTGGCGCAGGCAGTAGTCGGTGAGCTTCCGCATATTGTCGGCCTGGCCTAGATAGGCGAGCCGCTGAAACGTGCCGATGCGGATGTGGCCGTGGCTGAGGCGCACCAGCACCGCCGAACGGGTCGGGGAGGGCTCGTCGCCGCGGTGAAGCGCCTCGCCGGTTTCGATCAGGCTGAACGTCCTGCTCGTCTCGATCCCGAGCGCTTCCAGCATCTCCGTTGCGAGGATCTCGCGAACACCGCCCTTCAGGGTCAGCCGTCCGTCGCCGAACCTGCTCCACGGCGTCTGCCCCGACCCCTTGGTCCCGAGGTCCATCAGGCGATCGCGGTGATCTCGCATCTGCGCGAACAGGAATCCCCGCCCATCGCCGAGATCGGCATTGTACGACCGGAACTGGTGGCCATGGTAACGCAGAGCCAGCTTGTCCTCGAGATTGCCGGGCAGCGCCTCGAACCGCGCGAAATGCCGAACCCACTCCTCGTCGCTCAATCCCTCCAGCCCGACCTCGGCCGCGGCCCGGTCGTTGCGGAACCTCAGGATCGCCTGAGGGAAGTCGGCCGGCTCCACCTTGTCGTAAAATTCGTCCCCGAGCTCGAGGATGGCGCGCTCGGGGCGGTAGCTGGCGGCTTTGGTCATCCTGCCCTAGTGACGGGATCGCCGATCGGTTCCAAGCGGAGGGTGAAAGTGGGCGCGAAGTCGGACGCCATTATCAACGAATTGCGCGCCTGGGGCCTGACGCTCCCCGGCGCTCACTCAAAGGCGCCCTGGCCCGAACATGACGACCTCGCGGTCAAGGACAAGACCTTCGCCTATCTTCCGGTCGCCGGCGCGCCGTTCAGCCTGTCGGTCAAGCTCCCTTATACTGGCGCCGCGGTCCTCGACCTCCCTTACGCCACGCCGACCGGCTACGGCCTCGGCAAGAGCGGCTGGGTAAGCCTGTCGCCGCCCGAGGACGAGATCCCGCCGCTCGACCAACTCAAGGAATGGGTCGAGGAAAGCTACCGCGCCCAGGCCCCGCGCAAGCTCGTCAAGGAGCTCGACGACCGCGCCGGCTGAGCCGCCGCTAGCGCGCCCGTGAGGCCGGGCTCGTGTCGTACACCGTCGCCACCACCGCGCCATGATAGGAGCGCGACCTCGACACGGTCCGGTCGATGCCGCTGGTCCAGTAGCCGGTGCCGATATAGGAGGTCGTCGTGCCCGTCGCGACGGCCTCGTAGGACGTTCCGACCAGCGACTGGTCGACCGTTACCAGGATGTAGCGCTCGCCGTCCTGCGGAATGAACTGCACCGAGTAACGATCGCCGCGATTCTGGTACTGGGTCGGCGCGAACGTCCGCAGCGTCGCCCCGTTCCCATCGAGGATCGTCACGCTCGGCGGGAAGACCCGCGCTGCCTCGATCGCCCCGCCGACTTCCACCAGCCGATGCGCGTCCCGCGGCATCGCGAAGACGAGATACGGGCTCGGCGCGCTGCTGAGGCTGAGACAGGGCGTCGTCGCGTCCACCGGCGTGCGGACGCTTTCCCCCGCCCGCTTCGCAGCGGGAAGGGGAAGGGCGGTGGCGAGGTTCGGTGCCGTGTGACAGCCGACCCCGCTGTAGCGGAGCACCGGTGCGGCCGGTTCCGGAGTCGTGCACGCCGCAACTGAGGCGACCAGCGCCAGTCCGAAGATGCGCGTCTTCATCGCTGATCTACCGCATCAGCCCGGCGACGGTGGTCGCGACCTGGCGAAACGCATCGCGGATGCCGGCGGCGAGGCGCTCCGGATTGTTGCGCATCTCCTCGCGGTTGGTGAAGGTATATTCCGGGTTGGCCGAGAGCGTGATCACGCCGCGCGGCGAGGTCATCACGTTATAGGCAATCCGGTTCTCCATCAGGGTCCGGTTGTCGGGTACCGAGACCAGGCGGACCATAACGTCGGCGGTCGGGCGCCACGGCTGGCCGTGGCCGGCCGAGGTGTAGCCATAATGGAGCGCGACAAGGTCGAGATAGGCCTGGACGTCGCCGGCAGCTGTCGGGTGGCTGACCAGGAACGCCCGTTGCGCGCGGGGACCCGTCGGGGTCAAGGACGCCTGGATCCCGTTCGCGGCCAGCGCTTCGGTCAGCATCCCTTCAAGGTCGGATTCCGCGTCGAACGAGATCGTGGCCAGTGCCGCGTCGATCGCGTCCTCGCGGCTGTCCCGCACGCCGGCGTCGATCAGTGCGCCGATCAGGCCGAAATTCGATCCGACCGAAGCGGTCTCAACCGCCGACACGCCCTCCGGAAGCGAATCGTCGACAATCGCAACGCGCGAAATCGGCTGCGGTCCGGCGACATAAGGCGTTGCGACATAGGTCGGAGTGCACGCAGTCGAAGTCGCGGCCAGCGCGGCCGCGGCAAGCACACGTTTCATGGATCCCCCCAAGTGTTTTTATTACCCCGTTACTTGGTGGCATGGACAAGTATCTGGGCGCAAGCCGAATTTTTGGGGAGTGCAGGAATTCGAATAGCCCTCGAGTCGAGCGTCAAAGCCTCGGTTTCAGGCTCCGCGCGAGGCCGCCCGCAGTCTCGAGAAGCGCCTCGGCGGCGACGAACGGAAGCTTGAAGGGATCGGTCTGGGCGGTGAGCAGCAGGCTCGTCCGCCTCACGAACACATCCTGGCTGCCGCGCACGTTGCCGTCGCGCCTCGGCGCATCGAGATTGTCGCGCGCGGGCGGATCGCCCGGATCGCCGGGCTTCTGCTGCGCGTCGATCCCGAACGTCTCCATGGCCAGGTCGGTGAGCCGCGGCGCCAGCCCGCCGGCCAGCGAGATCGCATAGCCGCTGCCGCCGACATAGAGCTGGCGGCGGGGGTGCTCGCAGGCGAACAGGATCGCCTCGGCGACCAGCGCCGGATCGTAGAGCATCGGCGGCAGGCGCGGAGGCGCGCCCATATAGTTGCGCGCATGTTCGGGATAGGGCGTGTGGACCGACCCGGGCTTGATTAGCGTCACCGAGATGCCGGCGCCCTCACGTTCGAGCTCCATGCGCAGCGCGTCGGTGGCGGCCTGAACGGCGGCCTTGGACGCCGAATAAGCGCCCTGGTAGATCATCGCCCGGTCGGAAAGCACCGATCCCAGATTGACGATCGCTCCGCCGCCGCGCTCGCGCAGGTGGCGGGCGGCGATCAGCGATCCCATCAGCAGGCCGTGATAGTTAACGTCGAAGATTCGGCGATGATCCTCGATCATGACCTGCTCCATCGGGCCGTAGGTCGCCGCGGCTGCATCGTTCACCCAGCTGTCGAAGCCGCCGAAGGTCCCGACCGCGACGCGCGCAAGTTCCTCGAGGTCTGCCTCAACCGAGACGTCGGCCGCACAGATGGCGACGCGACCGCCAAGCCGCTCGAGATCGAGCTTCACTTCCTCGAGCGCTTCCTCGTTGCGGGCCGCGAGAACCACGGCGGCGCCGCGCCGGACCGCTGCATGCGCGGTGGCGAGACCGTTGCCGCTCGAGCCGCCGGTGATGACGATCGTCTGTTCTTCAAGCGGCTTCAAGCGGACGCGCATGTGAGCCTCTCTTTCCGTCAAGGGAAACACCGCGCCGTCGCCGCTGTTCCGCCGCTTGCATCAGGTGAGCTAGTCTACTAACACACCGTCAATTCGGTGGAGGGGCGGATGGCGATATCGACGGTCATGGTGGCAGTGCTTTCGGCGGCTCTGGTTCAGCCTTCGGCAGGAACGGACGAGCAGCCGATCGAGCAGCGCCTCGAGCAGGCGTTGCAGGTCATGGTGCCGCCGGTCCAGGTGGCGGGGCGCACCTACCGTCCCTTTGCGGTGACCGACCTGATGCGGCGCGAGAACGTGCCCGGGATCAGCGTCGCCGTGGTGGAGGACGGCCGAATCGTCTGGACGCGGGGCTTCGGGGTCGCGGACCGGACGACCGGCGCCGCGGTCACGCCGGAGACGATGTTCCAGGCGGCTTCGATCAGCAAACCGGTCGCCGCGACCGGAGCGCTGGCTCTGGTCGATCAGGGGATTCTCGGCCTCGACCGCCCGATCAACGAGCAGTTGACCTCATGGCAGGTGCCCGCCCACGAATTCACCGAGCCGGTCACCCTTCGGCGACTCCTCACCCATACCGCGGGCCTCACCGTTCATGGCTTTCCGGGCTATCGCACCGACACGCAGCTCCCCTCTGTCGTCCAGGTGCTGAACGGCGAAGCGCCCGCCAACACGGCGGCTGTGCGCGTCGATCTACAGCCGGGCTCGCGCTGGCGCTATTCCGGCGGCGGAATCACCGTCGCGCAACTGCTGATGACCGATGCCACCGGGGAGCCGTTCCCGGCGCTGATGGATCGGCTGGTGCTTCGGCCACTTGGGATGGAACATTCGACCTACGACCAGCCCCTCGGCGATGTGCGTGCGGCCATGGCCGCGGCTGCCCATGCCGAAGACGGGCAGCCCATCGTGGGACGCTTTCACGTCTATCCGGAAATGGCGGCCGCCGGCCTGTGGACGACGCCGAGCGATCTGGCGCGTTGGGCGACGGCGATCACGTCCGCTTTCAACGGCGAGACCGGCGGACCGATCCGACCGGAGACGGCGCGTGCCATGCTAACCACGGGAATGGGCAATTGGGGCCTCGGCATCGGCATTCAGGGCGAAGGCGATGCCATGCGCTTCTGGCATAACGGGGTGAACGAGGGCTTTCGCGCGATCCTGTACAGTTACCCCCACCGCCGCCAGACTGTCGTTATCATGGCCAATAGCGAGAATGGCAACGAGGTGCTGGGGCCCGTGCGGGTGGCGCTCGGCCGCGTGCTGGGCTGGCCTGGCTCCGAGCAACGGATTCTCTTACCGGCGACGGTGACCCGGCAATCCCGTATCGAGCAGGTCGGCTATTATACGAGCCCACAATTCTCGCTTCATGTCGGAATGACCGAGGAAGGCCTGATCCTCGTCGCGAACCGCGGCGATCCGATCGAGGCGATTCCGCAGGGGCAGGATGTCTATGCCCTCACCAACGGGCCCGGCCAAATCCGATTCCAGCGCGACCCGAGCTCCGGCCGTATCACCGGCCTCGCCCTCGACCGCCTGACTATGCAGCGCGCGCCCTAACTGAACCGGGCTCGGATTAGGGCCGCCGACGCCGCTGCCGCTTGCCCCGCGCTTTCGAGCGGTCAATATGGCGCCAGCACAAGCGGAGGACGGCGTGACGGTCTGGACCGACGGTTATTGGTGGTCGAACGACGGCCTTCGCCTCCATTATCGCGACTATCCGGGCGACGTTGCGGGCAAGCCGCCGATCGTCTGCATCCCCGGCCTCACCCGCAACGCGCGCGACTGGGAGGGCGTCGCGGAGCGGCTCGCCGGCGACTGGCGGGTGATCGCGGTCGACCTGCGCGGCCGCGGCGAGAGCGCCTATGCCAAGGACCCGATGACCTATGTGCCGCTCACCTATCTCCAGGACCTGGAGGCGCTGGTGCGCGAGCTGGCGCTGGAGCGGTTCGTCCTGTTCGGCACCTCCCTCGGCGGCCTCCTCTCGATGCTCCTCGGCGCTGCGGAGAAGGATCGGGTCGCTGGCATCCTCGTCAACGACATTGGGCCGGAGCTCGACGATAGCGGAGTGTCGCGGATCCGCTCCTATGTCGGCCGCTCGTCGACCTGGCCGACCTGGGTCCATGCCGCCCGCGACCTCCAGGAGGTGCACGGCGCCTGCTATCCCGACTGGACGCTTGAGGACTGGCTGGTCTTCGCCAAGCGGGTCGCCCGGCTCAACAATTCCGGCCGAATGGTGTTCGACTACGACATGCGCATCGCCGAGCCGTTCAAGCTTCCGGTCACCGCCGGTCTCGACCTGTGGAGCGCCTTCGCTGCGCTGAAGGAAGTGCCGATGACGGTCGTTCGTGGAGAGACCAGCGACATCCTCTCGCCCGCGACGCTGGCGCGAATGGAGAAGGAGCATCCCGACCTGGAGGCGGTGACCGTGCCTCGGATCGGCCACGCCCCGACCCTCGACGAGCCGGTTGTGCAGGAGGCGGTCGACCGGCTGCTGCGCCGGATCGAGGAGCGGCTCGCTCTTGCCTGACGGGCGACCCGTCCGGATCCTCCACGCCCATTCGACCTTCGCTCTGGGCGGCAAGGAAGCCCGGGCGGTGCGGCTGATGAACGCCTTCGGCGCCTCCGCCGAGCACGTCATCCTCAACGCGACTGACCGGTGGGACGCGCTCGACGCGGTCGAGCCGGGAATCGTCGTCGAACACCCCGCGGACGCACCGTCTCTGCCGGGGAGGCCCAGCCTCGGCCGCTACCGAGCGCTTTCCCGCTATATGCGCGGCTGCGATCTGGTCCTCACCTACAATTGGGGCGCGATGGATGCCGTTATGGCGCGGCGCCTGTTCGGCGGTCCGCCACTCGTCCACCACGAGGATGGGTTCAACGAGGACGAAGCGGAGAGGCTCAAGCCGATCCGCAATCTCTATCGCCGTATCGCTCTCCCCGCGGCTCATGCCTTGGTCGTGCCCTCCCGCCGCCTCGAAGACATCGCCCGCACCGTCTGGGGACAGCCGGGGGGACGGTTGCATCGCATCTCCAACGGCGTCGATGTCATACGCTTCCAGGAGCCGCCGAGCCGGGCAATCCCGGGCCTCGACAAGCGGGAAGGGGAGGTGGTGGTCGGCACCGTCGCGGGTCTTCGCGCGGTCAAGAACCTGCCTCGGCTCGTCCGCGCCTTCGCTGCAGCCGCGCCGTCACGCTCGCGCCTGGTTATTGTCGGCGAGGGGCCCGAGCGTGAGCGGATCGAAGCCGAGGCGACGGCGCTCGGCATCGCTGACCGCCTGGTCATGCCCGGCTTCCTGGCCGATCCGGCCGCGTGGATCGGTCATTTCGATATCTTCGCCTTGTCGTCCGACAGCGAGCAGCAGCCGATCTCGCTCATCGAGGCGCTGGCCGCGGGCCTTCCGGCCGTGTCCACCGACGTCGGCGACGTCGCGCAGATGGTGTCCGAAGCGAACCGCTTCGCCATCGGCGGCGAGGACGTCCTGCGCTCAGCATTGACCCGCTTCATTGACGATCCGGTGCTTCGCGGCCATGTCGGCGCCGCCAATCGCGCCAAGGCTCTCGCCGACTATGACGAACGCGACATGATCGCGCGTTATGCGGGACTCTATGGTGAGGCGATCGGCCGTCCTGATGCGTTTGGGCGACCGCGACTATGATTTTACCCTGCGGCGCGAAGCGCCTATAGGGTGCGCGTTCCGTTACGGAGGTTGAATGTTCAAGGGTATCGCCCCGATCATGTATGGGGGTCGTGAAGTGTTCCCGCTGGTCGAAGGGGGCAAAGGCGTTTCCGCGACCAATCACATGAGCTCGGGCGCCTGGGCGGCCGCGGGCGGAATCGGCACGGTGTCGGCGGTCAACGCCGACAGCTACGACGCCGAGGGCCGCATCATTCCTCAGATCTATCACGCGCTGACCCGCCGCGAGCGGCACGAGGAGCTGATCCGCTACGCCGTCGACGGCGCCGTCGAGCAGGTCCGCCGCGCCTTCGAGATGTCGAACGGCAAGGGCGCGATCAACATCAACGTCCTGTGGGAGATGGGCGGCGCCCAGCGCGTCCTCGAGGGCGTTCTCGAGCGCACCAAGGGCATGGTCGCGGGCGTCACCTGCGGCGCCGGAATGCCCTACAAGCTGTCGGAGATCGCGGCGTCGCACGGCGTCAGCTACCTGCCGATCATCAGCTCCGCGCGCGCCTTCCGGGCGCTGTGGAAGCGGGCTTATTCCAAGGCCGCCGAATGGCTCGCGGCGGTCGTGTACGAGGATCCCTGGCTCGCCGGCGGCCATAACGGCCTGTCCAACGCCGAAGACCCGCTCAAGCCCGAAGATCCCTATCCGCGCGTCAAGGCGCTGCGCGATACGATGCGTGAAGGCGGAATTCCGGACAGCGTCCCCATCGTCATGGCTGGCGGCGTGTGGAACCTGAAAGAATGGGAGCACTGGATCGACAACCCCGAGCTCGGCCAGATCGCCTTCCAGTTCGGCACCCGGCCGCTGCTCACCAAGGAAAGCCCGATCCCGGAAGAGTGGAAGCGCAAGCTCATGGAGCTCGAGGAAGGCGACATCCTCCTCCACCGTTTCTCACCGACCGGCTTCTATTCCTCGGCGGTGCGCAACCCGTTCCTGCGCGCGCTCGAGGCGCGGTCCCACCGCCAGATCGCCTTCACCAAGGAAGAGCTCGGCGATCATCGCTTCCAGCTCGACGTCGGAGTCGCCGGCAAGAAGAATTATTGGGTGACCAAGGGCGACCTCCTCCACGCCCGCGAATGGTTCGCTCAGGGCTACACCGAGGCGCTCAAGACTCCGGACGAAACGCTGGTGTTCGTGACGCCGGAGGAAAAGACGATCATCCGCAAGGACCAAGCCGATTGCATGGGCTGCCTCAGCCAGTGCCAGTTCTCGTCCTGGGCTGACAATGAAAAGAACACGACCGGCCGCCTCGCCGACCCGCGCAGCTTCTGCATTCAGAAGACTTTGCAGGACATCGCCCATGGCGGACCGGTCGAGCACAATCTGATGTTCGCCGGCCACTCGGCCTTCCGCTTCAAGAAGGATCCCTTCTATTCCAACGGCTTCGTTCCGACGGTGAAGCAGCTCGTCGACCGGATTCTGACGGGAGATTGAGGGTCATGCGTTCGCGCGTCGCTGCCGCTTTCCTGCTGCTCGCCGCCTGGACCGGGATCATCGGAGTCGCCGAGGCGCAGCGCCAGCCGCCTTACTGGGCGTCGATCGCCGCCGGCCGGGCGCTCATGCGCGTCGGGCCGGCGCAGACCTATCCGGCGACCTGGCTCTACATCCGTCCGGACCTTCCGATCCGGGTTGTCGCGATCCAGGGCGACTGGCGCCGGGTCCAGGACCCTGACGGCACCGAGGGCTGGATGCTGGTCCGGCTGCTCTCGGACCAGCGCAGCGGCATCGTTCGCGGCGAAAGCCCCCAGCCGATGCACGAGTCGGCGGATGCGAGCTCGGCGGTCCGCTACCGCGCCGAACCCGGCGTCGTCGGCCGGGTGTCGCGCTGCCGCGACGGCTGGTGCCTGTTCGACGTCGGCGGGCGGCGCGGCTATATCCGGGTCGACACCCTTTGGGGGGTCGAGGCCAGCGAGACGATCGACTAGGCTTCCTCTTCTGCCGCCCGCCGCGCAGTCGGAATCGTCCAATCAGTGGTTGAGATTTCCGTCGCTTGCCGCCAACCGGGTCGCGATGGCTGATCTCCCGACGCCCCCGGTGGCGCTGCTCGACGGGGCCGCCCTGTTCCTCGACTTCGACGGCACCCTGATCGAGCTGGCCGAAACCCCCGACTCGATAACCGTTTCGGCCGACTTACCGCGATTGCTGGAGCGGCTGAGAGACCAACTCCATGGCCGGCTCGCCTTGGTCAGCGGCCGCGCCCTCTCCGATCTCGATCGCTACCTGTCGATCTCGGGGATCCCTTTTTCCGGCTCTCACGGGCTGGAGTTGCGGCTCGGGGACGGAACCCTGGTTCCTCTGCACGCGCCTCGCGGTCTTGACGAGGTGCGGGAACGGGTGCGGCGCTTCGCCGCCGATCGCGGCGGATTGCTGGTCGAGGACAAGCCTGCCGGAGTCGCCCTCCACTTCCGGCTCTCGCCTGATGCAGCAAATTCGGCCATCGATTTCATGGAGCGGCTTGCCCGCGAGTCGGACCTTGTCGTCCAGCATGGCAACATGGTGGCCGAGCTGCGTCCTGCCGGAGCGGACAAGGGTGACGCGGTTCGCGCGCTGATGACGGAGGAACCGTTCAAGGGGGCCCGGCCCGTCTTCGTCGGCGACGACCTTACCGACGAACATGCCTTCGCGGCGGTGGCGGACATGGGCGGCGCCGGGGTCTTGGTCGGCCCCCTGCGGGAAACCGCGGCACTTTATCGCCTGCCGTCCGTTGCCGGAGTGGCGGAGTGGCTTACTGAATGCGCGTGAACAACCTGAATCTCTGGCCGATCGGCAATTGCCAGGTCAGTGCATTGATCGACGAAAACGCCTCCTTCGTGTGGGCGTGTCAGCCGCGGGTGGACGGCGATCCGCTCTTTTCCGCGCTGCTCGAACCCAAGGGCGAGAGCGCGCTTCCGCGCGGCGAATGGCGGGTCGAGGTCGAGAACCAGGTCTCCTGCACGCAACTCTACCTGCGCAACACGCCGATCCTGGTCAGCCGCCTGACCGACGCCGACGGCGGCATCGCCGAGGTCTACGATTTCTGTCCGCGCTTCCCGCGCCAGGGGCGCATGTACCGACCCGTCGCCTTTTGCCGGATCGTCCGGCCGATCGCAGGCTCGCCGCGAATCCGGGTGCAGCTCAACCCGACCACCGACTGGGGCGCGAACGACGCCGCTCGGACCAGTGGCAGCAACCACATCCGCTTCCTCACAGCGCCACAGCCGCTCCGCCTCACCACCGACGCGCCCGTCAGCAGCTTGCTCGAAGGACGCTGCTTCCGCCTCGAGAAGTCGCTTCACTTCTTCCTCGGACCCGACGAGCCGTTCGTCGGCAATCTCGGCCACACCGTCGCGACCATGCTCCACCAGACGTCCGACGAATGGCGCGATTGGGTGCGCGGCCTCGCCATCCCGCTCGAATGGCAGAAGGTGGTGATCCGCTCGGCGATCACCCTGAAGCTGTGCCAGCATGAGGAAACAGGAGCGATCGTCGCCGCGCTCACCACCTCAATCCCCGAAGCAGCCAATTCGGGTCGCAACTGGGACTATCGCTACTGCTGGATTCGCGACGCCTACTACACCGTCCAGGCGCTCAACCGCCTCGGCGCGCTCGACGTCCTGGAGAATTACCTCTCCTACCTCAGGAACATTGTCGATGACGCCAAAGGCGGCGACATCCAGCCGCTCTACGCCGTGTCGGGCGAGCCGAAGCTGGACGAGGGGGTCGCCGACGCGCTCGCCGGCTATCGCGGCATGGGTCCGGTGCGGGTCGGCAACGCCGCCTACACCCAGGTCCAATATGACGCCTACGGCCAGATCATCCTGTCCAACGCCCAGGCCTTTTTCGACGAGCGCCTGTTCCGCAAGGCGACGATCGACGACTTCCGCGCGCTGGAGAAGGTCGGCGACCGCGCCTACGCCGCCCATGACCAGCCGGACGCCGGCCTGTGGGAGTTCCGCACCCGCACCTCGGTCCACACTTATTCCTCGGTGATGAGCTGGGCGGCCTGCGACCGGCTCGGCAACATCGCCGAGGAGCTGGGGCTCGACGACCGCGCAGACTTCTGGCGGGAGCGTGCCGAGGCTGTTCGGCGAACCATCGAACGCTCGGCCTGGTTCGAGGAGGGGAAGCGCTTCGCCGCGACCTTCGGCGGCGACGATCTCGACGCCTCCCTCCTCCAGCTCGTCGACATGCGCTTCGTCGAGCCCGCGGACCCGCGCTTCCTCGCCACCGTCGAGGCGGTCGAGAAGGGCCTCAGGCGCGGCGAGCACATGCTTCGCTATGCCGACGAGGACGATTTCGGACTGCCCGAAACCGCCTTCAACTTCTGCACCTTCTGGTTGATCGAGGCGCTTCACCTCGCCGGCCGGCAGGACGAGGCGCGCGCGCTTTATTCCAAGATGCTTGAGAGACTGACACCCGCCGGGCTCCTCTCCGAGGACACCGACTTCGAGACCCATGAGCTGTGGGGCAACTATCCGCAGACTTATTCGCTTGTCGGATTGATCAACTGTGCCGGCTTGTTGTCCAAACCTTGGAGCGCCGTGCGATGAGCCGACTGATCGTCATCTCGAACCGGGTGTCGGCACCCAAGGGCCGCTCCCCCGCGGGGGCGCAGGGCGGCCTCGCCGTCGCCCTCGGCGCGATGCTTCGCGAATATCGTGGCCTGTGGTTCGGCTGGTCGGGCGAGAAGACCGATCATTTCACCGGCCAGATCAACATGCACCGCGAGGACGGCATCACCACCGCGACGATCGACCTCGAAGAGCAGGACGTCGACGAATATTATAACGGCTACGCCAACCGCACCCTGTGGCCCCTGTTCCATTATCGGATCGATCTCGCGGAGTATGACCGGAGCTTCGGCAGCGGATATGAGCGGGTCAACCACCGCTTCGCCGAGACGGTCGCGCCGCTGATCGAGCCGGACGACCTCGTCTGGGTCCACGATTACCACCTGATCCCGCTCGCGACGCAGCTCCGCCAGGCTGGCCTCAAAAACAGGATCGGCTTCTTCCTCCACATTCCTTGGCCGCCGCGGCGCCTGCTCGTGTCGCTGCCGTTCCACGAGCGGCTCGTCCGCTCGATGCTCGATTACGACCTGATCGGCTTTCAGAACGAGGAATGGCTCGACAGCTTCCGCGACTATGTCCGCTATGAGCTTGGCGGGACGATCGAGGAGGACGGCACCATCATCGTAGGCAAGCGCAAGGTGAAGGCCGGCTGCTTCCCGATCGGTGTGGACTTCGAGGAATTCACCGAGGCGGTGAAGAGCGAGGAGACCCAGCAGGCCTATCACCGCCTTCTCAAGAGCGCCGAGGGCAAAAGCGTCATCGTCGGGGTCGATCGGCTCGATTATTCGAAAGGGCTCGAAGAGCGCTTCTGGGGCTACCGCCGCTTCCTCGAAGAGCATCCCGATTATCACCGCCACGTCCTGTTGCTCCAGGTGGCTCCGCCGAGCCGCGGCGAGGTCCATACCTATGAGGCAATCCGCGAACGGCTCGACGAATTGTCGGGTCGGATCAACGGCGGCTTCGCGGAAGTGGACTGGGTTCCGATCCGCTACGTCAACCGCGGCTACAACCGCGCCGAGCTCGCCGGCTTCTACCGAGCGTCGGACGTGGGCCTGATCACGCCGCTGCGCGATGGCATGAACTTGGTTGCCAAGGAATATGTCGCGGCCCAGGACCCGGAGGACCCCGGCGTTCTAATCCTCTCGCGCTTCGCCGGCGCCGCGACCCAGTTGCGCGACGCCTTGCTGGTCAATCCCTACAGCAAGGACGAGATCAGCGATGCCATCCGCCAGGCCCTCGACATGCCGCTCGACGAGCGGAAGCGCCGCTGGCAGTCGATGTACGACAGCGTCGAGAAAGAGGATGTCGTGTGGTGGCGCCAGAATTTCGTTCAGGCGCTGAAGGGCGTCGAGAAGCGCGCCAACCTCACCATCGCGTCTTAGGCATTATTCGCGAGATCGGCGGCGCACCGAAGAGGGGCTGGTCGGTGCGCCGCCTGGCTCGTTGCCATCAGCGGCGAACGGCGATGACGATGCCGGTCTGCCGGCCGGCGAGGGCAATGTCGCGCTGCTGGGCGGCTCTGGCGGTGAGCTCTTCGCGGCAGGCATCCACTTGGTTCTGTCCGCGCAGGTCTGCAGAGGAGGCGGTGCCGCACAGTTCGCGAACCGCCTGGCGCAGGCGGTTGTCGAACGTCGCGCGCCCCGCTTCGCTGCCGAGATCGAGATCGGCATAGCTGACCGCAACCGAGCGGAGATTGGTGTCCTGCGCGAGGGCAGGGGCGGCGGTAAAGGTCGCCAACAATGCGGCGCCCAAGGTGGTGATCGTCTTCATGGCTGTCTCCCTGAGTCCGGATGGAAAACAGCCAGCGCTGGCTGACACCGATGTATTCAGTTGCATAAAGCAACGCAATCAACGATATTGCGCGACGGTTCTGCAGAAGTGCAGAATGACGTTGGATCCGCGACGGAGCAGGGGGCTCCCATGCTGGACTGGAACGACCTTCGTTATTTCCTAGCGGTCGCGGAGACCGGCAGCACCCTTGCGGCCGGAAAGAAGCTCAAGGTTAGCCAGACCACCGCGGCGCGCCGAATCGCGGCGCTGGAGGAGGCGCTCGGTCTCACGCTGTTCGAGCGCCGCCAGGCCGGCTACGCACTGACTCCGGCCGGGGAGGCGCTCGTCGAGCGCGCCCGTGCGGTCGAGGCGTCCGCGGCGCATTTCACCGACGCGGCGGCTGCGGCGGCGCGCGACATCAGCGGCACGGTCCGTCTCACCACGTCCGACATCTACGCGGTGACCCTGATGGCGCCGCTCCTTCGCGACCTTCACGACGCTCATCCGGCGATCCGCATCGAGCTCGTCACCAGCGACTACCCGCTGGATCTGGCTGCCGGAGAAGCCGAAGTCGCACTGCGCGCCAGCGTCATGCCTCAGGGTGGAGGTCTCGTCGTTCGTCGCATCGGGCCCGACCCTTGGACGCTCTATTGCAGCCGCGATTATGCCGCGCGCCACGTCAGGCCGAAGACGGCCGAGGACCTCCGCAGCCACCCGATCATCGGCGGCGGCGGGGAGAAGATCTGGCCGGTCTACCGCGCTTGGCTTGAGCGTCACGGCCTGGAGGGGGCGGTGGTGATGGAGCATGGCTCAGCCACCGGCCTGCTGGCCGCGGTGCGTGCCGGGGCAGGCATGGCGGTGCTTCCAAGCTTCGTGGCCGATCGCGAGCCGGAGCTGGTACAGGTCCTTCCGCCGATGAAGCATGACGATCTTGCGCTTTGGCTGATAACTCACGAGCGGCTGAGGCGAACGCCGCGCGTGCGTGCAGTCCTGGATTTCCTCGGCGACCGTCTCGCTCAGCTCGCGAAAGCCGCCCCCGTCGACGGCAGCCAATCCCCCTGGCTGGAGCCTGACGGCAGGCCGCGCATGTCACTCGTTGCGCCGCAAAGTTGAAATCCGGTTCAGGTTTGCTTGACCCTCGCCCCGGCGTGACGCTATCGCCGCCCTCAACCAGGGACGGAGGGCCGACGTGAAGAAGATCTATCCCGATGCCGCAGCGGCGCTCGAAGGGCTGCTGTTCGACGGAATGACCATCTGCGCGGGCGGCTTCGGCCTGTGCGGCATTCCGGAGCGGCTGATCGACGCGATCCGCGACAGCGGCGTCAAGGACCTTACCGTCGTCTCCAACAATGCCGGCATCGACAATGAGGGCCTCGGCAAGCTTCTGCGCACCCGCCAGATCAAGAAGATGATCAGCTCTTATGTCGGCGAGAACAAGGAGTTCGAGCGTCAATATCTTGCGGGCGAGCTCGAGGTCGAATTCTGCCCGCAGGGCACCCTCGCCGAGCGGTGCCGCGCCGGCGGCGCCGGAATCCCCGGCTTCTACACCAAGACCGGGGTCGGAACGAAGGTCGCCGAGGGCAAGGAAGTGAAGACTTTTGACGGCGAGGACTACATCCTCGAGCGCGGAATCCGCGCCGACCTCGCCATCATCAAGGGCTGGCGCGCCGACGAGAGCGGCAACCTCCAGTTCCGCAAGACCGCCCGCAACTTCAACCAGCCGATGGCGACCGCCGGCAAGATCTGCGTCGCCGAGGTCGAGGAAGTGGTTCCGGTCGGAACGATCGACGCCGACTGCATCCACCTGCCGTCGATCTACGTGAAGCGAATGATCGTCGGCGCGCCTTACGAAAAGAAGATCGAGTTCCGCACGGTTCGGCAGCGCGAGGCGGCGTGAGCCTCCTCGCCGTCATCGCCGCGCTCGCCGCTCAGCCGGCTGCAGCCCAGCCGCCGAGGCCGAACCCGTTCGTCGTGGTGACCGAGGGCGCGGTCCCGGCGAACCCGGCCGACGTCGCCAGCATCGATGCGATCATGGCTGCGGTCTACGACGTCATCTCCGGCCCGGCCGGCGAGCGCCGCGACTGGAACCGGATGCGCTCGATGTTCACCGCCAACGGCCGTCTGATGCCGAAGGTCGGAGCGGGCCTGAGGAGCGGCAGCGTCGAGGACTACATCAGCTCAAGCGGGCCGATGCTGGAGGAGCGCGGCTTCTTCGAGCGCGAGATCGCGCGCCGCGTCGAGCAATATGGCGACATCGCCCACGTCTTCTCGAACTACGAGGCGCGGCAGACCGAGAACGGCCCCGTCTTCATGCGCGGGATCAACAGCTTCCAGCTGGTCCACCACGGCGGCCGCTGGTGGGTCGTGTCGATCATGTGGCAAGCCGAGACTCCGCAGACCCCGATCCCGCAACACTATCTTCCGACAACCTCTACAGGCGAACGAGGCTGAACCTATGCCCTGGGACCGCAACCAAATCGCTGCCCGCGCCGCGCAGGAGCTGCGCGACGGCTATTACGTCAATCTCGGCATCGGCATCCCGACGTTGGTCGCCAACAACATCCCCGCCGGAATGGAGGTCACGCTCCAGTCCGAGAACGGAATGCTCGGGATCGGACCGTTCCCCTATGACGACGAGGTCGACCCGGACCTGATCAACGCCGGCAAGCAGACGATCAGCGAGCTCCCGCAGACCAGCTATTTCGACAGCGCGTCGAGCTTCGCGATGATCCGCGGCGGCCATATCGATCTCACCGTGCTCGGCGCGATGGAAGTCGCCGAGAATGGCGACATCGCCAACTGGATGATTCCCGGCAAGATGGTGAAAGGCATGGGCGGGGCGATGGACCTGGTCGCCGGCGTCAAGAAGATCATCGTCGTGATGGAGCACACCTCGAAGAACGGCGACCCCAAGTTCATCCCGTCCTGCACCCTGCCGCTTACCGGAAAGAACGTGGTCGACATGATCATCACCGACCTCTGCGTCTTCCAGCGCCCCGACCACGACAGCCCGTTCAGGCTGATTGAGCTGGCCCCCGGCGTCACCGCCGAAGAGGTGCGCGCGAAGACGACCGCGCGCTATGAAGAGGTCGTCGCCGCCTAGGTGAGGGTCCTCCTCACCGGCTCGTCAGGCTGGCTCGGCCGCTACCTGGCGCCGCGCTTGGCCGCCGCCGGCCATGAAGTCGTCGGCCTGGACCCGGCGCCGGGCGAGCACACCGACGTTCTCGGCTCGGTGGCGGATCGTGCCTTGATCGATCGCGTCTTCGCCGATCATGGCATCGAGGCGGTCGTCCACTCCGGGGCGCTGCACAAGCCGGACATCGTCCGCTACCCGGCACAGGCGTTTGTCGACGTCAACGTCACCGGCACTCTGAACCTGCTTGAGGCGGCGGTGGCGGCGGGGCACGACCGCTTAGTCTTCACCTCGACCACCTCGCTGATGATCACCGAGGCGATCCGCGCGGGCAGGGGAGGGGGCGCCATCAAAGCCGCCTGGCTCGACGAGAGCTTCGGCCCGCTCGAGCCGCGCAACATCTACGGAGTCACCAAGCGCTCGGCCGAACAGCTCTGTCATCTCTATCACGCGCAGCACGGCATGGCGGTCATGGTCCTGCGCACGGGCCGTTTCTTCCCCGAAGAGGACGACACCCACCGCCACCTCGACGGCCTCAACATCAAGGCCAACGAGTTCCTCGGGCGCCGCCTGACGGTCGAGGACGCGGCCGACGCCCATGTCGTCGCCCTCGCGAGGGCGGCGGAGATCGGCTTCGGCACCTTCATCCTCGCCGCGCCGACGCCTTTCGCGCGCGAGGAAGCGGAAGAGCTGCTCCGCGACGCGCGCTCAGTGATTGCGCGCCACTATCCCGACGCGGCCGAACTCTATGCCCGCGCAGGCTGGACCCTCCCCGACCACATCGATCGCGTCTACGATTCCGGCCACGCCGAGCGCGTTCTCGGCTTCCGCTGCCGAACCGATTTCGCCGCGGTCCTCAACGCGCTCCGCACGGGCGCCGACCTGCCCTTCGAGCACGACCCGACCTACGCCTCGCCGCTGCTCTAGCCGCGGCCCCCTCGCCGGATTACGACATCGTCGCACGAAACGAGGGGAGTCCATGTTCAAACACGCCATCGCCGCCGTCCTGCTGGCCTCGGCCAATGTCGCCGCACCTGCGGTCGCCCAGCCGGCCCCGGCTCCGTCGACAGCTCAGGCGCCGCTTCAGCTGTGGCGGCTCGACTGCGGCGAGTTCGTGATCAAGCAATATGGCGCCTTCTTCTCGGACACCTTCCAATATCCGCGGGGCCCCAAGAACATCGTCGGCAGCTGCTACCTGATCCGCCACGGTGATCGCTACATGCTGTGGGATACCGGTCTCACCGATGCGCTCGTCGGCAACACGTTCGACAACGCCGCCCAGACCCTTCGCCTGCGCCAAAGCCTCGTCGACCAGCTCCGCCAGATCGGAGTCCGGCCCGAGCAGATCGAGCTGATCGGCATCAGCCACTGGCATTTCGACCATACCGGTCAGGCCGGGCGCTTCCCCCAGGCGCGGCTGCTGATGGGCCGCGACGACGTCGAGCTGCTGCGCGGGACGCCCTCGCCGGATCAGGATTCTACCGACGCTCTGGCCCACTGGCTGAACGGACCGGGCCAGATCCAGCAGGTCAGCGGCGACCATGACGTGTTCGGCGACGGCCGAGTCGTGATGCTCACCACCCCCGGCCACACGCCGGCCCATTACGCGCTGCTCGTCCGCCTCGCGTCCGGCCCGGTCTTGCTGACCGGCGATCTCTACCATTTCACCGAGCAGGTCGCGAACCGCGGTGTGCCGCCGTTCAATCACAACCGCGCCGACACGCTCGCGTCGATGGACCGCTTCGACCGCATCGCCCGCAACCTCGGCGCGCGGGTCATCATCCAGCACGAGCCCGCCGACATCGCCAAGCTCCCCGCCTTCCCGCAGGCGGCGCAGTGAAGGCGCTCCTCTCCACCGCGCCGGGAGGGCCGGAGACTCTCCAGCTGCAGGACCTTTCCGATCCCGTGGCAGGCCCTGGCCAGCTGCTCGTCCGCGTCAAAGCCTGCGCGATCAACTATCCCGACGTGCTGATCATCGAGGACAAATATCAGTTCAAGCCGCCCCGCCCGTTCGCCCCCGGCGGCGAGATCGCGGGCATTGTCGAAGCGGTGGGCGAGGGCGTCACCGGCTGGGCGCCCGGCGACCGGCTCATCGCGATGATCGGTCACGGCGGGCTTGCCGAGAAGGTGGTGGTGCCCGCCGCGATGGCGGTGCGGCTTCCCGAGGGGCGAAGCTTCGTCGAAGGATCGGCGCTGATCCTTACCTACGCGACCACGATCCACGCGCTGCTCGACCGCGGCAAGCTGAAGGCGGGCGAGACATTGCTCGTCCTTGGCGCGGCCGGCGGAGTCGGCCTCGCCGCCGTCGAGCTCGGAAAGGCCTATGGCGCCAGGGTCATTGCCGCCGTCTCGTCCGAAGAGAAAGCGCAGGCGGCGCGCGCTGCGGGGGCGGACTCGACGCTCATCTATCCGCGCGGGCCGTTCGAAAGGGACCAGTCGAAGGCGCTCGCGGCGCAGTTCAAGAACGCGGTCGGCCCGAACGGCGCGGACGTCATATACGATCCGGTCGGCGGCGACTATGCCGAGCCGGCGCTCCGCTCGATCGCTTGGGAGGGGCGCTATCTCGTGATCGGCTTCCCGGCCGGGATCCCCAAGCTGCCGCTCAACCTGACGCTGCTCAAGAGCTGCGACGTGCGCGGCGTGTTCTGGGGCGCCTTCGCGGCGCGCGACCCAAAGGCCAACGCCGCCCACCTGCAAACGCTGTTCCGCCTCTGGGAGGAAGGGAAAATCGCGCCCCGAGTCACGCGCACCTGGCCGCTCGCCGAGGGCGGCGAGGCGATCGCGCACATGGCGGCGCGCAAGGCGGTGGGGAAGCTCGTCGTCACGATGGACGACTGAGCCTCCCCGAAACCACTTACTGAGCGGGAGCCGGAGCCGGAGCGGCGCGGTTCTGGCGGATCGCCGCGGCGATGTCGGTCTCGACCCCGCCGAGCTCGGACCGCATTTGGGTCATCGCCTGGGCGCGCTGCGGCTCGGGCAGGGTGTTGATGAAGGTCTCGGCGGCCTGGACCAGCGCGTCGCGCTGGCTGGAGCAGGCGCCGACGATGCTCGCCGCGCCCGCTTCCGGAGTGACGGTGGCGGCGAGGCCGCGCATGCCGTTTCCGACGCACTCGCCGAACGCCTGGGCGGCTTGCTGGATCGCCGCCGGCGGGCCGGCCGGGGCTGCGGGCGCCGACGCCGGCTGCGCGAAGGCGGGAAGGGCAGCGACGAGCAGGGCGGCGGAAAGGCCGTACTTCAGCATGACTTTGATTCTCCTAAAGGAAACGCACTGGTGCCAGATTCCGCACGCCGCACAAGCGGCTTTGTGAGGCTCGAGCGCCGTTGCGCCCCTCGCCCGCGCCGCCTATCTCGGCTGCGAACGTTCAACAGACGAGGCTCCATGACCACTTTCGACGAACGCGAGCGCGCCTTCGAAGCCAAGTTCGCCCGCGACCAGGAGATGCAGTTCCGCATCCATGCGCGCCGCGACCGCCTGCTCGGCCTGTGGGCCGCCGAGCGCATGGGCCTCACCGACACCGAGGCGGACACCTATGCCAGCGACCTGATCCGCTCGGATTTCGAGACGATCGGCGACGACGACGTGGTCCGGCGGCTGATGGGCGACTTCACCGCCGCCGGGATCGACGTTGACGAGGCCGAGATTTGCGCCCGAATCGAAGAAAAAACCATCGAGGCTCGGCGTCAGCTTATCGAGACGATGGAGTGATGCCGACGTGCCGATGAGTGCGGACGAGATCCAGACGATGATCGCGGCGGCGATCCCCGGCGCGACGATCGAGATCACCGACCTCGCCGGCGACGGCGATCATTATGCCGCCCGCGTGGTCGCCGAGGCGTTCCGCGGCAAGTCGCGGCCGCAGCAGCACCGAATGGTTTACGAGGCGCTTGGCGGGCGCATGGGCGGTGTTCTCCACGCCCTCCAGCTCACCACCGCAGCGCCGGAATGAGGAAGAAATTATGAGCGACACCAACGCCCGCATCGGCGAGATCGTCAATTCCGCCGACGTCGTCCTGTTCATGAAGGGCACCGCCCTGTTCCCGCAATGCGGCTTCTCCAGCCGCGCTGTGGCGATCCTCGACCATCTGAACGTCCAGTTCACCACCGTTGACGTCCTCCAGGACCCGGAGGTTCGCCAGGGGATCAAGGAATATTCCGACTGGCCGACCATTCCCCAGCTCTACGTGAAGGGCGAGTTCGTCGGCGGCAGCGACATCATGATGGAGATGTTCGAAGCCGGCGAGCTCCAGCAGCTCCTTGATCAGAAGCAGGTCGCCAAGGCCGACTAATCCACCGGCAAGTCAGCCGGCTCCGTCCTCCGCTGCGTCCGACTCGGGTTCCGGGCCCTCGATGGTGTGGCTCCGCTGGAACTGAAGCGCGACGATGGACGCGAGGCATGCCCAGGCGGCGCCGACGCTCCAGCCGGCCATGACGTCGGTCGGCCAGTGGACTCCGAGATAGGCCCGCGAGAAGCCGACCAGCAGGGTCACGAGGATCGCGCCCGACATCAGGAACAGGCGCACGCGCCAGCTTCGCTCGGCCCGGGCGAGCAGAGCGGCCAGTGTCAGATACACCATCGCCGAATTCATCGCGTGGCCGCTGGGGAAGCTCGCCGAGCTCACCTCCACGAGATGCGGCACCACGTCAGGCCGCTCCCGGACGAAGCCGTACTTAAGAAGCGTGTTGAGGATCCCGCCGCCCGCGATCGCCACCGTCAGGAACAGGGCCATAGCCGCCTTGCGACGGGCGAGCAGGTAACCGGCGGCGAGCAGGGTGATGAGCGTCAGCACCGCGCCGCCGCCGAGTGCGGTGAAATCGACCATGGCCTCCCGCAGCCAGCCCGGTCCGATTGGCACGCTCGGGTCGGCCGGCGTGCGCAGGTGAATGAGCAGCCACCGGTCGAATGCCAGCGTGTCGCCTTCCATCATCTCCGAAGCGAGCTTGCCGAAGGCGACAAGCGCTGGCACGAGCACGACGAACACGAGCAGGATCCGGCTGTCGATCCGCCGAAGCCACGGCATTCGCTCGATCAATGACGCCATTGGCTTCCTCAGACTCGTCCCAGCAGTCTCAACGAAACTCCGTCCGCGGAATTTTGAGCCGCGATCACCTCGCGCTCGGTTCGGACATTGCGGCGGGCGGGCGGGCGCAGCAAGGTGCGCTGATGATGTACCTCCTCCTAAAGGCCGCGCTCTCCGGCGTTATCGTCGCGTTGGTTTCGGAAATTGCGAGGCGAAATCCGGGAGCGGGAGGGCTGCTCGCATCGCTTCCGCTGGTCTCGGTACTCGGAATGATCTGGCTGTGGCGCGACACCCATGATGTCGTCCGGATGGCCGCCCATGCGGAAGCGACCTTCTGGTTCGTGCTTCCCTCGCTTCCGATGTTCCTCCTCATCCCGTTTATGCTTCGCAGTGGTGCAGGCTTCTGGGTGTCGCTCGTTGGCGGATGCCTTCTCACCATGGCGCTTTATGCGGCGATGATCGCCCTCGGACCGCGGCTTGGCATCCGCTTCTGATCCCGCCGCGCACGGCATCCCCTTTTCGGAAGCGGTTCGCACCTGGGCGCGAATAGCGCTTCTCTCCTTCGGCGGCCCAGCCGGGCAGATCGCGCTGATGCATCGCATCCTGGTCGAGGAGAAGAAATGGATCGGCGAGCAGCGATTCCTTCACGCGCTCAATTATTGCATGTTGCTTCCCGGGCCGGAGGCGCAGCAGCTCGCAATCTATATCGGGTGGCTCCTGCACCGGACGAGGGGAGGGCTCGTCGCGGGCATTTTGTTCGTGCTGCCGGGTTTCCTCGCCATCCTCGCGCTCAGCTATGTCTATGCGCTGCTCGGCGCCGTGGATCTCGTGCAGGGGCTGTTCTTCGGTCTCAAGGCAGCCGTGCTGGCGATCGTCCTTCAAGCCTTGGTTCGGGTCGGCTCCCGCTCGCTCACGAGTAATGCGACCCGCGGACTGGCCTTGGGCGCCTTCCTCGCGATCTTCGTCTTCAACGCTCCCTTTCCGGCCATCGTTCTTGCCGCCGGACTCGTAGGTTTTGCCGGCGGCCGCGCCGGCCTGAACGCCTTTTCTGGCGGAGGTGGCCATGGTCCTGGCGGTAGGGTGACGGTTAGGGACGCCGACACTGCGCTCGGCGAGGAGCTGCCGGATCATGCGCGGCCGAGCCGCCGCTGGTCCGTCCGAATCTCGTCGATCCTGCTCGCACTCTGGCTCCTCCCGGTGGCAGCGCTGATCGTCCTTGCCGGGCCGGAAAGCGTCTTCACGCGTATCGCGCTTTTCTTCAGCCAGATGGCAGTAGTGACCTTCGGCGGGGCCTATGCCGTTCTCGCCTATGTCGCGCAGGAGGCGGTCGGCACCTATGGCTGGCTCGCGCCCGGCGAGATGGTGGACGGCCTCGGGATGGCGGAGACGACGCCGGGGCCGCTGATCATGGTGACCCAGTTCGTCGGCTTCATGGGCGCCTTTCGTCAGCCCGGCGGACTCGATCCGCTGCTCGCTGCGACGCTCGGCGCGGTTCTGACGACATGGGTCACTTTCGTGCCCTGCTTCCTCTGGATATTTCTCGGCGCGCCGTTCGTGGAGCGGCTGCGCGGAAATCGCGCGCTTTCGGGCGTCCTCGCGGGGATCAGCGCCGCAGTGGTCGGCGTCATCTTGAACCTGGCTTTGTGGTTCGCCCTCCACGTTCTGTTTGAAAGCACCCGCGAGGTGTCGGTGGGCGTCGGATCGCTCGAGCTCCCCGTCCTGGCCACGGTCGATTGGTCTGCGATGGCCCTGTCCGCCGCGGCCATCATCGCCGTTTTCCGTCTGCGCCTGGGTGTGCTCCCCGTGCTCGGGTCCTGCGCCGCCGCAGGCATCGCGCTTCGCCTGGCGGGACTCGCCTGAGCGGCCTGTCGACGCCTCGCCTCGTCGCCGCTAAGGCCGCGCGGATGTCCGCCCCCCGTTTCGAATTCACTATCCACGCCACCGATGGCCGCGCGCGCACGGGCTCGATCGCCATGAAGCGCGGCGAGATCCGCACGCCAGCCTTCATGCCGGTCGGCACCGCAGCGACGGTCAAGGCGATGAAGCCGGCCGACGTCCGCGCTCTCGGCGCAGACATCATCCTCGGCAACACCTATCATTTGATGCTCCGCCCGGGCGCCGAGCGGGTCGCCAAGCTCGGCGGGCTTCACGGCTTCATGGGCTGGGACCGCCCGATCCTCACCGACAGCGGCGGCTATCAAGTGATGAGCCTTGCCGACCTTACCAAGCGCAGCGAGGAGGGCGTCGCCTTCGCCTCGCATCTCGACGGCAAGCGCCACATGATCAGCCCGGAGCGCTCGACCGAAATCCAGCGGCTGCTCGATTCCGACATCGTCATGGCGTTCGACGAGCTGGTCCCGACCACCTCGACCCGCGACCTCCAGGCCGCGGCGATGGAGCGCTCGATGCGCTGGGCGCGCCGCTCGCGCGACGCCTTCCTCGGCGGCGGCGACCATGCCGAGCGCGCCGCCCAGTTCGGGATCCAGCAGGGCGCGCTCGACGAGGGCCTGCGCAAGGCTTCCGCCGACGCGCTGATCGACATCGGCTTCGACGGCTATGCGGTCGGCGGACTCGCGGTGGGCGAGGGGCAGGAGGCGATGTTCGCGGTGCTCGACTATGCGCCCGGCCAGCTTCCCGCCGACCGCCCGCGCTACCTGATGGGCGTCGGCAAGCCCGACGACATCGTCGGCGCGGTGGAGCGGGGGATCGACATGTTCGACTGCGTGCTCCCGACCCGCTCGGGCCGCAACGGCCAGGCCTTCACCTGGTCGGGCGCGATCAACCTGCGCAACGCGAAGTTCGCCGAGGACAAGGGGCCGATCGATGCGGATTGCTCCTGCAACGTCTGCGCGACGTGGAGCCGCGCCTATGTCCACCACCTCATCCGCGCCGGCGAGATATTGGGCGCGATGCTAATGACCGAGCACAATCTCAGCTTCTACCAACAGCTCATGACCGCCCTTCGCGCCGCAATCGCTGAGCAGCGCCTGACGTCCTTCGCCAATGATTTCAGGGCGCGCTACGGCGCGAGGACCGGCGATGCTTGAGCTGCTCGCCGACGAGGCTGCGCTCGTCTGGATCGACTCGGAGGCCGTGGTCGCGCTGACCCGCGCAGCCACCGATTCCACCTTCCACAGCGACGGGCTGAGGCCGGATCAGCTCGCGCGCAACGCTCGGGTGGTTACGATGAGCGGGCCGACCGCGTTCGCAGCCGCCGGGAACGCGCACCAGCATCTCGTCGCAGCGTTCGTCGCCGGGCGGTTCGCGGGTTTCGTAATCGCGACGCTGCACGCGCCGGACGACCGCGAGCTCGACTGGCTGATGGTTCATCCGGATTTCCACGGCACCGAGGTTTCGACCGCGCTGATGAAGGCGGGAATGGCGTGGCTCGGGACGGGCCGAGCGATGTGGCTCAACGTGCTGCAGCACAATGAGCGGGCAATCCGCTTCTACCGCCGCTTCGGCTTCAAGATATCCGGGCCGTCGCCGGCGCCGAACACGGATCCGGTCCCGCAATATATCATGAAGCGCCCGGCCGACGCGGCGCGGGCCGAGGCCTAGCCCCCGAAGCCCTTGCTGAGGAAGCTGGGGACCGGGCCGTTCCAGCCCTCGTCGCCGCCGGCGGGTTCCAGTTCGCGTTCCTCACGGGGCTCGCGACGCGGCGCGGGCTTTGCGTCGCGCTCGGGACGGCGCTCGGCCTTGTCCTCACGGAGCGGCTTCGGCTCGGCCTGGTCCGCGGGCTCCGGCTTGGGCTCGGCCTTATCTTCGGGCCGCGGTTTGTCGGTCTTGCGGGCGCGGCTCCTGCGCGCGCGGGGCTCGGCGGCCGTTTCAGGCTCTGCCTCACGCTCGGGGGCAGGGGCGGGGGCCGCAGCGCCGTCCAGCGCGGCGATCTTAAAGCCGGTGAGCTTCTCGATCTTGTCGATCGCCTCGGCGTCGTCCTTGGTCACCAGTGTGACCGCAGTTCCGGTGCGCCCGGCGCGGCCGGTTCGGCCGATGCGGTGGACATAGTCGTCCGGCTGCCACGGCACGTCGAAGTTGAAGACGTGGCTGACACCCTTGATGTCGAGGCCGCGGGCGGCGACGTCGGAGGCGACGAGGATGTTGATCTCCTCGCTCTTGAAGCGGTCGAGCTCCTTGATCCGCTCCGACTGCTCCATGTCGCCATGGATCTGGCCGGCCTTAAGGTGGCGCCGCTTGAGACTGGTGGTGAGCTCGCGAACCGTCGTCTTGCGGTTGCAGAAGACGATCGCGGTCTTGACGTCATCGCCCCTCAACAGGTCGGCGAGAACGTCCTTCTTCTTGCGCGCGTCGACCTTCAGCATGCGCTGGTCGATGGAGGTGTTTGCGGTGGCCGGCCGGGCAACCTCGACCTGGCGCGGGTCGGTGAGGAACTTGTCGGCGAGCTTCTTGATCGGCGCCGGCATGGTCGCCGAGAACAGCAGGGTCTGCCGCTCCTTGGGAAGCTTCGAGCAGATCTCCTCGATGTCCGGGATGAAACCCATGTCGAGCATTCGGTCCGCCTCGTCGATGACGAGAAGGCCGCAGCGGTTGAGCATGATCTTGCCGCGGCCGAACAGGTCCATCAGCCGGCCCGGGGTCGCGATCAGGACGTCGACGCCCTTTTCCAGCTTCTTGATCTGGTCGGCCATGTTGGTCCCGCCGATCAGAAGCGCCATCGAGAGCTTGTGATGCTTGCCGTATTTCTCGAAATTCTCCGCGACCTGCATAGCGAGCTCACGCGTCGGCTCGAGGATAAGCGAGCGCGGCATGCGGGCGCGGCCTTGTCCTTCGGCGAGGATGTCGATCATCGGCAGCACGAAGCTGGCGGTCTTGCCGGTGCCGGTCTGGGCGATACCGATGAGATCGCGCCCCATCAGCACGTGCGGAATCGCGCCCTTCTGAATGGGCGTCGGCGTGTCGTAGCCCGACTCCGCTACCGCGCGGAGCAGTTCATCGGACAGGTGAAGATCGGCAAAGCTCATTCAACAAGGGCCGGGAGTTGGGGCGCCGCAACGGCTGCCCTATGAGGTGCGGGCTAGGACAGAGAGCCAAGCTCTTGTCAAGACAAGCAGTCCCGCCAGGGAAGACTTATCGGCGGGTCTCCGGGCGAAGATTGCGGAACTCAGTGATCTCGCAGCGCCCGCCCATCCGGGAGCGGATCACGTCGCGATCGGCGCAGATACGCCCGTCCTCGGTCGCGTTGACATAGAAGCCACGGTAATAATCGAGCCCCGCACAACGCTGCCCAAGCCGGGCGCGCACCCGACTGTTGTCACGCATGATGAGGTCGACGCTGCTTCCGCCGAGGGTCGCGCCGATGATCTGCCGCGCCTGGACGCAGCGCGGCCCGTCCGATTCGCGCCAGCGGATCAGCGAGCTTCCGGCGGAGACGACTCGGCGGTCGCCTTCGGGTACCCGGATGACGATGCGCTGGCGAACCGTGACCTGGGCATAGTCGAACTGGTTCGCATTCACGCTGTCCTGCGTGGCGATCCCGGTAAGCAATAGAGAGGCGGCCGCGGCAAGGCGGATCATCGCGTCTGTCCCATTGGCCACTGGCATCCCCCCGGCCGCTTGAATGGCCGATGAACTTGCCCCCGTCGTCGCCTTTGTTATGCCCGGCGCGATGTCCAGTCCACCGCCCGAACTGCTCCGCCGCCTCGCCGACCGGCTCGGTCCCAAGGGCTATAGCGACGATCCCGCCGACCTGGATCCCTGGCTGACCGACTGGCGCGGCCGCTATCGCGGGAAGGCCGAAGCACTGCTCTCGCCGGCCACGGCCGAGGAGGTGAGCGACGTGGTGAGGCTGTGCGCCGAGGCGGGCGTGCCGCTGGTACCCCAGGGCGGCAACACGTCGATGGTCGGCGGCGCCACGCCGGATTCCAGCGGCGGTGCCCTGATTCTGAGCCTCCGGCGGATGAACGTGATCCGGAGCCTCGACCGCGAAGCCAATCTCGCGGTGTGCGAGGCCGGGGTCGTGCTCGAGACCCTTCACCAGGCGGCGCTCGCGGAAGGCAGGCGCTTCCCGCTGTCGCTGGCCGCTAAGGGCTCGGCGACGATCGGCGGCCTGGTGTCGACCAATGCCGGCGGCACCCAGGTCCTTCGCTTCGGCACCATGCGCAGCCTCGTCCAGGGCGTGGAGGCAGTGCTTCCCGACGGCAGCCTGTTCAATGGGCTGTCACCGCTCAAGAAGGACAATCGCGGCTACAACCTCACTCAGCTGCTGATCGGCGCGGAGGGCACGCTTGGAATCGTCACCGCGGCGAGCCTGAAGCTGGTGCCCGCGATTGGCTCGCGCGTGGTCGCCTGGGCGGGGCTCGCCTCAGCCAGCGACGCCCTGCGCCTCCTTCGCCATCTCGAGGCGGCTATCGGCGACGTGGTCGAAAGCTTCGAACTGGTCCCGCGCACCGCTCTCGATCTCGTCCTCAGGCACGTGCCGGGGACTCGGCAGCCGCTATCCGAGCCGACGCCATGGAACGTGCTTATCGAGGCTGTCTCTCCGATCGCCGCGGAAAGTCCCGAAAAGCCGCTCTACGAGGCGCTCCGGTCGGCCCTGGAGATCGGCATCATCCAGGACGTCGCCATTGCGAGCAGCGAGGCTCAGGCCGACGATCTGTGGCGACTTCGCGAGACGATATCCGAGGCCGAGCGCCACCACGGCCCTGCCGCCAAGCACGATATATCGGTTACGGTGGAGCAGATGCCCGCCTTCATGACATCGGCGGCCGCCGAAGTGGAAGAGCGATTCCCCGGCACCCAGGTCATCGCCTTCGGTCATCTCGGCGACGGCAACGTTCACTTCAATGTCGCCGCTCCTCCGGGTGCCGGTCCCGAATGGTTCGAAGGGGAGGGTGGGCAGGTCACGATGCTGGTTCATGACCTGGTGACCGCCGCCGGCGGGTCGATCTCGGCCGAGCACGGCATCGGCCAGATGAAGCTCGGCGAGCTCACCCGATTGGCCGACCCCGCCCGAATCGCCGCGATGCAGGCGATCAAGCAAGGGCTCGACCCCTGGAACATCATGAATCCAGGCAAGCTCGTACCGCCTGTGGACGGGGCTGCAGGAAGCCTTGCGCGAGGCGGGCTTAATCCATAGACGATGCGGCCTGAATTCACGGCCGCCGTGCTGCGGTCACCCTAGCACACGTAATGGAGACGTGATCGATGGCGACTCAGCCGCCCGCCAACCTGCCCTTGTTTTATAAGAACCTGACGCCGCTTTCGAGCCAGCTTCACGCGAAATTCACCAGCCGCAGCAGCGACAAGGCGCCCTATTTCGCCAATACCCACGCGGTGCCGCTCACGGTCGACGAGTTCATCCTCGCACAGCGTTTCTTCCCGATCGTCTTCTCGGTCGGCGATGATCCCGTACCTCTGGGCCTGTTCGGTCTCAACGAGGGCGTGAACGTCTATGTCGACGAAGAGGGCAAGCTCAAGCAGGAGATGTATGTCCCTGCTTACGTTCGCCGCTATCCGTGGATGCTCGCCAAGCTGCGTCCGGACAGCGACGAGCTGTCGCTGTGCTTCGACCCGGACAGCGACCTCGTCGCCGAGCAAGAGGAAGGCCTCGCTCTCTTTGATGGCGACAAGCCGAGCGAGGCGACGCGACAGATCCTGAGCTTCTGCGAGGATTTCGAGCGTGCAGCCCAGCGCACCAACGCCTTCGTCCGCGAGGTGAAGGAGATGGAGCTGCTGATGGAAGGCGAGGTGTCGATCCAGCTCAACGAGGGCGATCAACCCTACATCTATCGCGGTTTTCAGATGGTCAACGAGGAGAAGCTCCGCGAGCTGCGCGGCGACACGTTGCGCAAGATCAATCAGAGCGGCCTGCTCGGCTTCATCTACGCTCACCTCTTCTCGCTCAACCATGTGCGTGAGCTGTTCGGCAAGCAGCTTGCCCTCGGCAAGATCCCGGGCCGCGAGGCGCCCGCGCCGGCTCCCGCCAACGCCTGAGCGGCCCCTGCCGACGTACGTCCAAGCCTCTGAAAGCTCCGGCTTTCAGGGGCTTGAAATGCGTTAACGCACACCCATTTTGGTGATGCACGTCGTTGTACCCCCCCTTTACGGCGGCGTGTTGCGCCCATCACTGGGCGCTCCTCCCTGAACCTGGCCACCGCGCACCCGCGCGGTGGTCATTTTTCGATCAGGGCCGCGTGCACGTCGGCGCCGGCTCCCTCCCTGGCCAAGCCCGTGCACGCGGAAAGGGGTTCTCCTGTAGATTTTGACGCGGTCATTCGGCGGCGATTGCGCTCGGCGGGCCGACGACGGCGTCGTTCAGCGCCCCGACGATCGCGGCAAGCAGCCGTGCGACCGAGTCGAAGCCTGGTCCGGGCTCCTTGAGCGTCGGCTCGAGATAGGCCGAGCGGTCCACCTCGAGCTGCAGCGCGTGGACCTGGGCCGCCGGCTTGCCGTGGCGCTCGATGACATAACCGCCGGCATAGGGTTCGTTGCAAGCGACAGGGAAGCCGAGCGTGCGAGTCGTCGCAAGCGCGGCCTCGAGCAGGTGCGGCGCGATGGTTCGCCCGTGGCGGTCGCCGAGGATCACCGTCGCGTCGCCTCGCGGCCGCGGGGGCATAGAATGGCAGTCGAGCAGGACGGCCGCGCCGAACCGTTGCCGCGCCGCTGCGAGCGCGGCTTCAATCGCGGAATGAAACGGCCGGTGCACGGTCTCGACCCGCCGCCTGAGTTCCTCGCGGCTGATCCGTCCGCGCCACAGCGCGCCAGCTCCGGCCAGCCGAGCTGGCACCAGGCCGAGCCCGCCGCGCGTTCGAGCGCTCGGCAACAGGGCATGGGCGGGCGGGGGCGGTGCGACCATCGCAGGGTCGATCTCGCGTTCGTCGCGATTGAGGTCGATCGCCGCGCGCGGCAGGGACGCGACGAAGGCGGTCGCTCCGGCCGCCACCGCGCGCCAGATCAGCCGGTCGACCAGCCGGTCCTCCAGCGCCTCCAGCACGGACACCGGCACCCGAGCGGCTTCGATGAGTGCGGGCGGGTAATCGCGCCCGGCATGGGGAACGGAGAGGATGACCGGCAGGACCGGCCGCTCCGGTCCGATGCGGTAGAAGGGCGCTTCGGTCATCGCTCCTTAAACTTAGAGGTGCATCATCGGCCCCGCAATGCGCATATCAATCCGGGACATAGGAAAATGCCGCGGCGCTGGCGTCCGAGCCCGCCTTGGCATAAGGCCGGATGCGCACGAAGTGAGGCCCAGAGGCGGCAGCGTATGATCAGGATTCTTCTCGCGGAAGACGACGACTCGATGCGTCTCTATCTCGCCCGGGCGCTTGAACGGGTCGGCTACGAGGTCGTCGCCGTCGATCGCGGGACCGCCGCCTTGCCGCTGATCGAGCGCGAGCGCTTCGACCTTCTCCTCACCGACATTGTCATGCCCGAGCTGGACGGCATCGAGCTCGCCCAGCAGGCGGCGACGATCGCGCCGGATATGCGGGTCATGTTCATCACCGGCTTTGCCGCGGTCGCGTTGAAGGCTGGTCGTCGAGCTCCGGAGGCCAAGGTGCTGTCCAAGCCCTTCCACCTCAAGGACCTCGTGATGGAGGTGGACCGCATGTTCCAGACCGAGGACCAGCACGGCCGGCTCTGAGGAGGCGGTGATGCGCGCACGCGCCGTACGGATCGAATCGACCGGGGGACCCGAGGTCCTCCAGTTCGCCGACGTCGATCTTCCGGAGCCCGGGCCGGGCGAAGTGCTGATTCGAAGCACGGCGATCGGGCTCAACTTCATCGACACCTATCACCGCTCCGGCCTCTACCCGGTCGAGCTGCCGGCGCCGCTCGGGACGGAGGCGGCGGGCGTTGTCGAGTCGATTGGCGAAGGCGTGACCGGTCTCGCGCCGGGCGACCGCGTGGCGACCTTCGGTCCCGGGCGCGGCGCCTACGCGACGGCGCGCATCGTCCCGGCAGCTGCCTTGGTCAGACTTCCCGACGACATTCCGGACGAAACGGCCGCGGCCTCGATGCTCAAGGGCTGCACGACGGAGTTCTTGGTGGAGCGCTGCGGCAGGGTCGAGGCAGGGTGGCCGGTGCTGGTCCATGCCGCCGCCGGCGGCGTCGGGCTATTGCTCGTCCAGTGGCTGAAGGCGGTCGGGGCGACGGTGATCGGCACAACTGGCACCGAGGAAAAGGCAGCGCTGGCCCGGGCCGCTGGCGCCGATCATGTCTTGCTGGCCGGCGAATCTGGCCTTGCCGCACGCGTGCGTGACCTGACCGGCGGGGAGGGCGTGCGCGTCACCTTCGACGGCGTCGGCAAGGCGACCTTCGAGACGTCTCTCGACGCGACCGCAAAGCGCGGCCTCGTCATCAGCTTCGGAAATGCGAGCGGCGCGGTCGGCGCGGTCGATTTCGCGATCCTCGCCCGCAAGGGCTCGCTCTTCGCCACCCGCCCGACCTTGTTCGACTATTATGTGACCCGCGCGGAGCGCCAAGCGGGCGCGGCCCGGCTGTTCGAAATGCTGCGCAACGGCACGATCGAAGTCACAGTGGGGCAGCGCTATGCGTTGGAGGATGTGCGCCGGGCTCACGAGGACCTCGAAGCTCGCCGCACGGTGGGATCGACGTTGCTGATCCCTTAATCTTCGGGGAGCGGACGGACCGGACGGTGGCGCCGGCACGATGAGCTGGCCTTTTACGCCTGTTGAACGCGGTCCGCGGGCTCGCACGTCGCGGCTGATATTCGGCAACTCACACACACATCGGGGCGGAAAATCGCCTCGACGCGCTGATCCGGCCGGACCGGGTGGACGCCGGTGATCGCGCCGGAGGAGATCCACTGGCCCGGCTCGAGCGCGATTCCGCGGCCGGCCATCAGCTCGAACAGGAAGCGCGCGGCTTCGAAGACGCCGCCGGGGAGCGACGACGACGCTCCCGAGCCGACCTCGGCGCCGTCGATGGTCGTCACGACTGGCCATAATTCAAACGAAAGCGAGCGCCAGTCGACGACCTCCGGGCCGATGACGAGGCCGTTATTGTTGCCGAAGTCCGCGGTGACGGCGGTCGGGCCGAGGGCGTTGAGGCCCTTCACCGGCGAGCTGGCGATCTCGATTCCGACATGGACGGCGTCGATGAGCGCGATCGCTTCGTCCAAGGTGAAGCTGGCCTGCCCCTCCGGCGGGCTCGTGCCGATCCTCAGGAGGAACTCGGTCTCGGCCGCCGCGGAGCCGTCGGCGAAGATCGCCATTTCCGGGTCCGCGCCGTCCGGGGCGGCGAAGATGGGGCCCGCGAGCCGAAGGGTCCCGAAGCGCTCCGACAGCGGCGGCATGACCCGGCCGATCTTCCAACCGATCACCGGCCGCCGCCACATCGCGATCATCTCGTCCTGGATGGCGTAGGCGGTGTCGAGGTCGGGCGGGATCGCGCCGGGGAAGTCGGCGAGGCCTGACGCGCTTTTGCGGGCGGCGACGAGGCGCTCCGCGATGGCGCGGATGTCTTCGGCGGTCATGTCCTTCTCCCGAGTCACGCAGCGAGCTGCGCCGCGGCGGCCGCGCGCTCGGCGATGGCCCGGCGGTCGACCTCGCTTCCGCGCGGCACGATCCAGCTGCCGCCGATGCAGGCGACCGACGGAAGCGCGAGCCAATCGCGGGCCGTCTCCAGCTTGATTCCGCCGGTCGGGCAGAAGCGCACCTCGCCGAACACTGCGCTCAATGCCTTGAGGGCGGGAATCCCGCCCGATTCGGTCGCCGGGAAGAATTTGAGGCGCGAGAAGCCGAGATCGAGCGCGCGCATGACGTCGCTCGCCGACGCCACGCCCGGGAGGAAGGGCACGCCGCTGCTCTTCGCGGCCTCGCCGAGGCTCGGTGTCAGGCCGGGGCTGACGACGAAGCTGGAGCCGGCGGCGATCGCCTTGTCGAGATGATCGGGATTGAGCACCGTTCCTGCCCCGACGATCGCGCCGTCGACTTGGCTCATCGCCCTTATCGCGTCGAGCGCTGCCGGTGTGCGCAGGGTCACCTCGAGCACTCGGAGGCCGCCCGCGACCAGGGCTTCCGCGATCGGCACGGCGTCCTCGACTCGATCGATCACCAGCACGGGGATGACCGGCGCAGTGGTCATGATCGCATCGATGTCGGCCAAAATGCCCTCCTGAATTATTCGTCCGTGCCGGACAGGTTCGCGCCCCCTTAGCGCGCAGCCACGGCCCGGCAAGCCGGGGCGCCATCCTTGCGGGCGAGGGCGTCTGCCGTTACGCCGCCGTGCCCATGCCTGCCATCGCTTGTTTCGGCGAGCTCCTGCTCCGCCTCACCGCACCCGGCCGAGAGGCCCTTCTCCAGCGGCCTCACTTCGACGTCCATGTCGGCGGCGCCGAGGCCAATGTCGCGATCGGCCTCGCCTGCCTCGGCCACGAAGCGCGGATGATCAGCCGGGTCCCGGACAATGCGCTTGGTGCGGCGGCGGTCGGCCATCTGCGCCGCTACGGGGTCGATGCCTCCGCTGTGGCGACGGCGCCGGGACGGATGGGCCTCTATTTCCTCGAAGCCGGGGCCGGGCGCAGGGCGTCGCGGATCGTCTATGACCGCGAAGGCAGCAGCTTCGCTCTGGCGAAGAGCGGCGACTTCGACTGGGACGCGCTGCTCGGCGGAGTCGACATGCTCCACCTGTCCGGAATCACTCCGGCGCTCGGCCCCGCGTCGGCCGAGGCGGCGGTGGCGGCGGCCGAGGCGGCGGCGGAGCGCGGAGTGACCGTCTCGTTCGACGGCAATTACCGCGCGCAATTGTGGCAGCGCTGGGGTTCCGACCCGCGGGCCATCCTGACCCGCCTCGTCGCGAAGGCCGACATCATGTTCGGCAACCATCGCGACATTTCGCTGCTGCTTGGCAAGGATTTCAGCGGCGAAGGCCAGGAGCGCCGCCGCGAAGCCGCGCTGGCCGCGTTCGAGGCATTCCCGAAGCTTCGCACCATCGCCTCGACTGCGCGTTGGGTGACGGACGCCGACACCAACCATATCGCTGCTCGAATCGACGGGCGCGATGGATTCGCGAGCACCGAGGAGGTGACGGTGGCGGGAATCGTCGACCGGATCGGTGCCGGCGACGCGTTCGCCGCGGGCGTGCTTCACGGGCTGCGCAGCGGGCTCGCTCTGGAGGCGACCGTCCGGACGGGACTCGCCGTCACCTGCTTGAAACACAGCCTGCCCGGGGACGCCGCCCTCTTTTCCCAAAGCGACGTCGATTCGTTTCTGGCCGGCGAGCTCGACGTCCGGCGCTAGACCATTCCATACCACCGGTGAATACCAGTATCCGCTTGATTGGTATGAAAATGGTTGAACAAGCTCGCGGCGCTGGTTAGCCAATCCCCGCATCGCAGTGCGACTCGGCTCGTCAGAAGCCAGCGCCGGGAGCGGGAGGAGATTGGAGTGCGGAAGGCCCTTTTGGCTGCGGTTGCGCTGGCGTTGGTCCAGTCGACGCAGGCCCTGGCGGAAACCTATGTCGTTCGCGATCAGGCGCAGTTCCGCGCCATCGACGGATCGCTGAAGGCCGGCGACGAGGTCGTCCTCGCCAATGGCGAATGGCGTGATTTCCGGATCCTGCTCGAGGGCCGCGGCACCGCCGACCGCCCGATCGTTCTGCGCGGCGAAACTCCCGGCGGAGTCATCCTCACCGGCCAGTCCAACCTTCGCTTGTCAGGCGAGCATCTGGTCGTCTCCGACCTCGTTTTCCGGAATGGCCACAGCCCGACCGATGAATTGATTGCCTTTCGCCGCGACAGCCGCCGGATCGCCAACAATTCGCGGGTGACCCGGGTCGTCATCGACAACTTCAACAATCCGGACCGCCGCGCCGAAGACATCTGGGTCGCGATCTACGGGCAGGACAACCGCGTTGATCATTCGCATTTCGAGGGCAAGTCGAACGCCGGCGTGACCCTCGCGGTGATCCGTCCGCGCGGCAATCCCGAGCCCAACCGCGCGCGCATCGACCACAATTATTTCGGACCTCGCCCGGTGCTCGGCTCCAACGGCGGCGAGACCATCCGAATCGGCACCAGCGAGGAATCGCTCAGCGATTCCAACAGCATCGTCGAGAACAACTATTTCGAGCACACCGACGGCGAGGTGGAGATCGTCTCCAGCAAGTCGGGCGGCAACATCTACCGCGGCAACGTCTTCTTCGAGGCGCAGGGCGCGCTGGTGCTTCGCCACGGCAGCGGCAACCTCGTCGAGCGCAACGTGTTCATCGGCAACAACCGCCCGCACACCGGCGGAATCCGGGTGATCAACCCGCGCCAGACCGTCCGCGACAATTATCTCGAGGGCCTTTCCGGCACCGGCTTCGCAAGCGCGATCACGGTGATGAACGGAGTCCCGAACTCGGTGATCAACCGCTACCATCAGGTCGTCGGAGCGGTGATCGAGCGCAACAGCGTGATCGAGGGGGCGCGGATTACGCTCGCCGCCGGCGCCGACGCGGAACGTTCCGCGCCGCCGATCGACACCCGCTTCGACAACAATTTGATCGTCAACGACTCCGGTCGGGATCCCTTCCGCGCCGAAGGCGACATTTCCGGAATTTCCTTCGCCGGCAACGTCCAGACCCCGGTGAGCGAGCCGCTCATCACCACGGGCTTCGAGCGGCGCCCGGTGCCCCTGACCCGCGCGGCCAACGGCCTGCTCTACCCGGCCGACGGTACCCAGGCCGGCGCACCGCGCGACCTTCAGCCGATCCGCAAGGAGCAGACCGGGGTCGCCTGGTATCCCAAGCGCGGCCCCGCCGGTGCGGCGTTCGACAGCGGCCGGCGAATCGATGTCCGGCGCGGCGCGCTCGCCGAGGCGATTGCGCGCGCGTCGAGCGGCGACACGGTCCAGCTTCCCGCCGGCGACCATGTCGTCAGCGCGCCCATTGTCATCGACAAGACGGTGACCATCGCCGGTGCGCAGGGCCCGCGCCCGACGCGGATCAGCTTCACGGCGCCGACCCTGTTCCAGATCGAGTCTGGCGGCCGCCTGCGCCTCGCCAATGTTACCATTTCCGGCGCTCGCGCGCCGCGGGTCGCGGGAAACGCGGTGATCCGCAGCGCGCCCCGCTCGACTCCGGCCAATTACGCGATTGCCATCGAGAACAGCGTCTTCACCGGCCTCAACAACGCGCCCGGCTTCGACGTGATCGCGACCACGCCGGCCACCCTCGCCGAGCACGTCCTGATCCGCGGCAGCCGCTTCGACGGCGTCTCGGGCGCGGTCCTCGCCGCGACCTCCGAAACGGGAGCCGGCCTCTACAATGCCGAGCAGGTTGAGATCGAGCGCTCCCAGTTCCGCAACGTCGGGATCGTCGCCGACATGCTTCGCAGCGGCCGCGACGAGAGCACATTCGGCCCGCGCCTGCGGCTGACCGGATCGACCATCGCCTCGAGCGGCCAGGCCGCCGGCGCGTCGGTGCGCCTGTCCGGCGTTCAGTTCGCGACGATCGAGGGCAATTGCTTCCAGGGCAGCGCTCCGATCGAGGTGATCCACAGCGTCGGCACGCCGCTCACCCGGATCGCCGGCAACACATTCGACGCGACGCCGATGCCGGTGCTCCGCGAACTCTACGCCACCGGTCCGCACCGGGCGGTGCTCGAAAACAATCGCCAGGGATCAAATCCGTGACGCGCCAACCTCTCCCCTTCCTGGCGCTCGCGGTCCTGCTGGCGGCGGCGCCGATCAGCGCCGCCGCCCAGGAATCGGTCCTGACCCGTCCGGCCGAGATGCAGGCGATGGCCGCCGACGCATCGCGCTACCCGCTGTTCGCCGCCGAGCTTGCGCGGGTCCGTGCCGAGGTCGACGCGATGATTCGCGCCGGAATCGACGTGCCGATGCCGCGCGATCCGGGCGGCGGGATCACGCACGAGCAGCACAAGCGCAACTACAAGGCGATCCAGGGCGCGGGCATGCTGTTCCGCATCACCGGTGAGCGGCGCTACGCCGATTTCGCGCGCGACATGCTGCTCGCCTACGCCGATCTGTATCCGCGGCTCGGGCGCCATCCGGCGGCGTCAAACCAGGTGCCGGGCCGGCTGTTCTGGCAGAGCCTCAACGACAGCGTGTGGCTGGTCCATTCGATCCAGGGCTATGACGCGATCCGCGGGACCCTGTCCGCCGCCGACCGCCGCCGAATCGACGACGACGTCTTCCGCCGAGCCGCCCGCTTCCTGTCGGACGAGAGCCCGCAGGTCTTCAACCGGATCCACAACCACGCGACCTGGGCCAATGCCGGCGTCGGCATGACCGGCTACGTGATCGGCGACCGCGAGCTCGTCGAGAAGGCCCTGCTCGGCCTCGACCGAAGCGGAAGCGCGGGCTTCCTTCGCCAGCTCGACCTGCTCTTCTCGCCGGACGGCTATTATGCCGAGGGCCCCTATTATCAGCGCTACGCGCTCCAGCCCTTCGTTGTCTTCGCCCAGGCGATCGAGACCAACGATCCGCAGCGCCGCATCTTCGCCTATCGGGACGGCGTGATCCTCAAGGCCGTGCGGGCCGCGGTCCAGATGACCTATCAGGGCCATTTCTTCCCGATCAACGACGCCATGCCCGACAAGAGCCTCCGCACCGAGGAGCTCTATCAGGGCGTCGCCATCGCCTACGCGCAGACGCAGGATCCCTCGCTCCTCTCGGTCGCCGAGTGGCAGGGTCGCACGGTCCTGACTCCGCAGGGCCTGGCAGTCGCTCGTGACCTCGCGGCGGGCCGGGCTCGGCCGTTCGACTTCCGCTCGCTTCTGCTGCGTGACGGTCCGAACGGCGACCAGGGCGCGCTCGCCATTCTCCGCTCGGGCAGCGGCGCCAACGACCAGGTGCTCGTCGCCAAGAACACGTCGCAGGGCATGGGCCACGGTCATTTCGACAAGCTCGGCTGGCTTCTTTACGACAATGGCAACGCCATCGTGACCGACTATGGCGCGGCCCGCTTCCTTAATATCGAGGCGAAGCAGGGCGGCCGCTACCTGCCCGAGAATGACAGCTGGGCGAGCCAGACGGTCGCTCACAACACGTTGGTCGTGAACGAGACGAGCCATTTCGGCGGCGAGCTCGCTCCTGCCGAGCGCCACGCTCCGCGTCAGCTCGCCTTCCGCGGCGAAGGCGACACCCAGTTCAGCACGGCCGAGATGGTCGGCGCCTATGACGGCGTTCGCTTCCGCCGGAGCCTCGTTCAGATCCGAATCGACGGCAACCGCAGCCCGCTAGTCCTCGACCTGCTCAAGGTCGACGGCGAGCGCCCGGCGCAATATGATCTGCCGCTCCATTATGCCGGCCACATCATCGAGGTCGGCTTCCCGCTCCAGTCGAACGTTGCCGCGAGGCCGGTGCTCGGGCAGGGCCACGGCTACCAGCACCTCTGGGTCGACGCGACCGGCACGCCGAGCGCGAACAACGGCTTCGTCACCTGGATCAACGACGGCCGCTTCTACACCTATCGGACGCTGCCCACCGCCGGTTCGCAGCTCATCCTCGCCGAGAGCGGCGCCAACGATCCCAATTTCAACCTGCGCCGCGAGCCGGCGGTCATCCACCGGATGACCGGCACCACCGACGCTGCCTTCGTCGGCCTGCTCGAGCCGCACGGCGCCTACGATCCGTCCGCCGAGACCACCGTCGAAAGCCGAAGCCGCGTCACCGCGCTTCGTCACAGCCGCTCGGGCAACGCCGACGTCGTCGAGATCGACCTCATCGGCGGCCGCACCCTCGTCGTCGCGATCTCCGACGATCCGTCGGAGACGGCGCGGCACAGCATCACCGTCGCAGGCCGTCGCCATAGCTGGCGCGGCCATGTCGGCCGGTTCGACCTCAATCGCACGCAGACTAACTGAAAGAGCCGGGGCAGACGATGAAAAAGGGCATTCGCTGGGGCATCATCGCGCTCATCGCGCTCGCGACGGTGATCAATTACATCGACCGCAACGCCCTTGCCGTGATGTGGCCGGAAGTGTCGCGCGATATCGGCGCGACCAAGGAGGATTACGCACTCCTCGTCACCATTTTCATGATCTTCTACGCGGTCGGCCAGTCGGCGTTCGGCCGGATCTTCGACAAGGTCGGCACCCGCATCGGCTTCGCCATCTCGATCATCATCTGGTCGGCGTCGATCGCCGCCCACGCGCTGGTCCGCTCGCTGCCGTTGCTCGGCGTTCTGCGCGGCACGCTCGGCTTCAGCGAGGCCGGCAACTGGCCCGGCGCCGCCAAGGCCAACGCTCTGTGGTTTCCGGCCAAGGAGCGCGCGCTCGCTCAAGGCATCTTCAATTCGGGCGCGTCGATCGGCGCGATCATCTCGGCGCCCTTCGTCGCCTTGATGTTCACCATCTTCGACTGGCGCCTCACGTTCCTGATCGTCGGCTTGCTCGGGGTCGTGTGGCTGATCCCCTGGCTGTGGTACTACAAGGCTGATCCCGCCAACCATCCCTGGGTCTCGGACGCCGAGCGCGCCCATATCCAGGATAACGGCACGGACGGCACCGTCGTCGCGCCCGCCGCGAAGATGGGCTGGGGCGAGCTTCTCCGCCGCCGCGAGAGCTGGAGCATCATCGTCAGCCGCTTCTTCCTCGATCCGATCTGGTGGCTGTTCGTGTCATGGCTGCCGATCTACCTGGCCGAGACGTTCGGCTTCAACGTTGCCCAGATCGGCCTGTTCGCCTGGGTGCCGTTCGTCGGCGCGATGATCGGCGCCCTTGTCGGCGGCTGGTCGTCGGGAGTTCTCGTCCGGCGCGGCTATGCGGCGACCACGGCGCGCAAGATCGTCGCGAGCGCCGGCGCTGCAATCATGCTTCCGGCACTGCTTCTGACCACCGGCGCCAGCGACCCGCTCTATGCGGTGCTTCTGATCGCGGTGATCCTGTTCGGTTTCCAGGCCGCGATCGGCAACATCCAGACGCTGCCGAGCGACTATTTCGGCCAAGGCGCGGTGGGATCGCTGGCCGGCATGGGCGGCACCGCCGCGGTCGCCGGCACGCTCGTCACGACCTGGCTGGTGCCGGCGATGACGGGCACCTCCTACGCCCCGATCTTCGTCCTTTCGGCCGCCATCGTGCCGATCTCGGTCCTCGCTTTGTGGCTGCTCGGCAGCCGCGAGCGCCGGGCCTGACCCCCTTTCCCAGTCCAGCAGAGGTAAGTGCTTGAAATGAGGCTTTCGAACAAAGTTGCGATCGTGACCGGCGGCGGCCGCGACATCGGCAAGGCGATTTCGCTCCGCCTCGCCGCCGAGGGCGCCAAGGTCGTGATCAACTACGCCAATAACGGCAATGCCGCGCACGACACGATGGACGAGATCCGCTCGGCCGGCGGCGAGGCGATCATCCACCGCGCCGACGTCACCAAGGCGGACGATGTCGCGGGCCTGATCGACGCGACGCGAACGGCGTTCGGCGAGCGCATCGACATCGTCGTCAACAATGCCGGCGGAATGATCGCCCGCAAGACCCTCGACGAGATGGACGAGGTCTTCTTCGACGAGGTGATGACCCTGAACCTCAAGTCGGCCTTCCTCGTCACCAAGGCGGCCAAACCGCTGCTCGGCGAAGGCAGCACGGTGATCAACGTCGCCTCGCTCGCTGGCCGCGATGGCGGCGGGCCCGGCGCGAGCGTCTACGCGGCGTCCAAGGGCGCGCTGATGACCCTCACCCGCGGCTGGGCCAAGGAGCTCGGCCCGCAGGGTATCCGGGTCAACGCGGTGTGCCCGGGCCTCATCGGCACCTCGTTCCACGACATCTTCTCGAAGCCCGAGGGCCGCAAGGCCGTTGCGGGCAACACTCCGCTCCGCCGCGAAGGCGGGCCCGAAGAGGTCGCCGCGACCATCGCCTATCTGGCTTCGAGCGAGGCCTCGTTCCTGGCGGGCGTCTGCCTCGACGTGAACGGCGGGCTCTACTTCTCATGATTTGCGGCTCGGCCGCGGCGAACGAGCCGCGGCCGGCCATCCGACACATTGGCTTGAACATCAAAACGACAAGACGGGGAGGGTAATCACCATGCGCCTTCGGCAGCAGTCCCAAGACCACATCACTTTTACCGGCCGCGGCGTCCGCGGTCTCCTGCTCGCGACCGCCGCCGTTCCGGCGCTCCTGCTGAGCGTTCCGGCCGCAGCGCAGACCGAGACGGCGCCGCCGGCCGAGGAGCAGGCGGCGGAAGACGACAATGTCGTCGTCGTCACCGGCATCCGCTCGACGGTCCGCTCGTCGATCGCGCGCAAGCAGGAAGAGACGGCGATCGTCGACGCGCTGTCCTCCGAGGAGATCGGCGACCTGCCGGCCCTGTCAGTCGGCGAGGCGATCCAGACCATCACCGGCGCGACCACCCACCGCGAGAAGGGCGGCGCCAGCGAGATCGCGATCCGCGGCCTTGGGCCGTTCCTCAGCAACTCGACCTTCAACGGCCGCGACGCGACCAACGGCAGCGGCGACCGCTCGGTGAACTTCAACCAGTTCCCATCGGAGCTGGTCAACGGCATCGCGATCTACAAAACCCAGCAGGCGAACCTGATCGAGGGCGGCGTCGCCGGCACGATCGAGATCGAGACTCTGCGTCCGCTCGATTACGGCCGCCGCCGGATCCAGGGCGAGGTCAAGTTCAACTACAGCCCCTATCAAGACAACATTCGCGGCGAGGACGGCCTCGGCTGGCGCGGCACGCTGAGCTATGTCGACCAGTTCAACCTGGGCGCGGCCGGCGAGCTCGGCATCTCGCTCGGCATCCAGCGCAACCAGACGGCGAACCCGGAGCAGACGCTCGCGGGCAGCTCGACCTGGACCGCCTGTGACGCGACAGTGGTCGTCACCAACAACAACTGCCGCGAGGTGACCCGCGCCGAAGTCGCCGCCGGGCGGCCTTACTATTTCGCGCCAAACTCCTTCGCCACACGGCAGATCGTCGAGGACGACCGCCGCGACGCCCTGTTCGGTGCGATCCAGTGGCAGCCCAGCCCCGGTGTCGAGATCAACCTCGACCTCCAATATTCGGACCGCGTGTTCAACGAGCAGCGCAACGACCTCAACCTCTCGGAAATGCGCCGCAGCCTGCGCAACGTGACGTTCACGCCGTACGGCACGATCACCCGCGCCGAGGGGCAGAGCACGATCGAGACAAACTCGACCCTGCAGACCCGCGCCGAGGAATATCTGGGCGGCGGCCTCGACGTCGCGGTCGACGTGACCGAGCGTCTCAAGGTCGCGGTCGACCTGTCCTATTCGCGCACCCATCGTGTCGAGACGGACCGCACCGTCCGGCTGCGCTCCGACGCAATGGACATCAACGGCGTGCGCACGGCGATCAACAACCAGCGCATCCCCTATGTGTACGAGGTGCTGCCGGGCAATTTCGCGCCGACCATCACCATCGACCCGCGCTACGACGTCACCAATGCCGACCTGTTCAGCGCGGCCGCGCGTCTGCGGCGCGACGAGGACAGCCGCCTGCACGAGATCGTCGCGGGCCGCATCGACGCGACTTATGACATGGACGGCTTCTTCGACCGGATCGACGCCGGCGTCCGCCTCGCTCGGATGACCTACAACGACTATAGCGACCGGGTTGAGACCAACCTCACCAACCGGACGCAGATCCGCGACGCGAACCTTGCCTGCCGCCGCCCCTTCCCGGAGGAGGACTTCCTGTCGTCGGCGCGCGGCAACGCGATCACCGGCTACGCGACCTTCGATCCGGTCTGCCTGTTCCAGTCCTTCCTCGGCACCGCCGATCCGGGCCGCAACGACGACGTCCGCTCGGTCGCCAACCGCGACGTCGAGGAGCAGACGGTCGCCGGCTACGTCATGGCCACCTACAACTCGCAGATCGGCAGCCTGCCGGTGCGCGGCAATTTCGGCCTTCGCGTCGTCAACACGCAGGTGACTTCGGTCGGTCTGCGCAGCGGCCTGGACGTCGTCAACAATCCGGACGGCACGATCCGCCTGGTCCAGACCGGCGACTTCGAGGAAGTGGTGATCGAGTCCGAGAACACCCGCTTCCTGCCAAGCATCAACGCGATCTTCGAGCTTCGGCCGGACGTGCTGTTCCGCCTCGCCGGCTACCGCGCCATGTCGCGCCCGAACCCGAGCGCCCTCGGCGCCGGCCGGGAGATCGACCTGGACGTCAGCGACACCGCCGATTCGATCGAGGAGGCGATCGCCAACATCACCGCCAATGGCAGCCCGCGGCTCGAGCCGTTGATGTCGTGGAACGCCGACGCGTCGCTGGAATGGTATCCGAACCGCGACACGATGGTCGCCGGCGCGCTCTACTACAAGAACTTCACCGGCGGCTTCATCCCGGTGGTGATCGACGAGCAGTTCACGATCGACGGTCAGCAGGTCACGGTGCCGGTCGTCCAGACCGCGAACAGCGACGAGCAGAGCAGCCTGTGGGGCTTCGAGCTCACCCTCGCCCACACCTTCTCGTGGCTGCCGGCACCGCTCGACGGCCTCGGCGCGAAGCTGAGCTACAATTATGCCAGCTCGAACTTCGAGACCCAGGACGTTCGCTACGGCGACGTGCTGAACCCCGTGACCGGCGTCGTCACTCCGGGGTTCATCGAGCCGGCCAACGTGTTCGGCTTGTCCGAGCATGTCGTGTCGGCGCAGGCCTTCTACGAGAAGGGACCGTTCTCGATCCAGGCGGTCTACAACTACCGGTCGAACTATTATCAGGACTTCGTCGGCGGCAACACGCAGCTGCGTTACGTCCGCGACAACGAGACCGTCGACCTGCGTGCCTCGTTCGACATCAACCGCAACATCTCGCTCCGCGCAGAGGCGGTGAACCTGTTCGACGAGCCCAAGGTCACCGACATGCCGGTGCAGGGCAGCATCCGCCAATATCACTATTACGGCCCGCGCTACTTCCTCGGCGTCCGTTTCCGGATCTGAACGACGATTATGGGAGCGGGGCCCTCGGCTCCGCTCCCGCCCCCACTCCTCGCCAATAGCTCTCTGGTCCTACCAATTGGTCCGCACAGAGGTAGGACAATTTTCGTTGACGCGGTGCAACGATTTGGTCAGGGTGGAACCAAATTATAAACTAGGGGGAGAGGTTCTATGCGCGAGCAGCGCAGCCCGTTTTGCGTCACCATTGGATCGTTTCGCGGCGCCCTGCTCGCGACCAGTTCTCTATCGCTGCTGATCGCGGCCCCCGCGGCCGGAAAGACGGCCGATGAGCAAGCGGCCGCTCAGCCCGAGGCTGAAGCCGAGGACGAGAACGTCGTCGTCGTCACCGGCATTCGCAGCTCGCTCCGGAGCGCGCTCAACGAGCGGCGCAACTCGGACAATCTCATCGAGGTCATCCAGGCAGAGGATATCGGCAAGCTTCCGGACCAGAACCTCGCCGAAGTGCTCGAGAACATCACCGGCATCCAGATCACCCGTGAGGCCGGTGTCGGCACCGCGGTCCAGATCCGCGGCACCGACGAAAACCGGACCGAGATCAACGGCGTGTCGACCGTCGGCTCCGGCGCCGGGCGCGGCGGAATCAGCTTCGAGGACCTGCCCGCGGCCTTGATCGCATCGCTCGAAGTCACCAAGGTCCCCGACGCGGAGACGATCGAGGGCTCGGTCGGCGGCACGATCAACCTGAGGACTCTTCGCCCGCTCGAGCTCCGGGACCGGCTGATCGCGGTTCGCGTCCAGGGCGAATATAGCGATCTCGCGCAGTCGGTCCTGCCGCGGATTTCAGGAACGGTCGGCGACAATTGGTCGACCGGCATCGGCGAGATCGGCATCGTCCTGAGCGGAAGCTATGCCCGCTCCGACGTTTCAGCCTTCCGCCCGCGCGTGGACCGCGACGCGGTCGTCACCCCCAATTCCGGTCGCGCCAGCGCGCAGCCCTTCCCGTTCCTGCGAGTCCAGTTCCTCGACCAGGACAATGACAATTTCGAATATGAGACGATGAACTTCGTCGGCTCGCTCGAATGGCGGCCGGCGGACAACCTCCGCTTCTATTTCGACGGGATCTACAACGACCAGACGCGCGCCCAGGAAAGCACGCGCGTGCAGATTTCCGGCGTGTCGGCGAACGGCGTGGTCGACCGAACCACCAACACGGCGTTCGAGACGATCAACCTCGGCACCCTCGACGGGCCCAACGGCCCGGTCGACCTGGGCAGCGTCCAGGCGGCGCTGTCGGGCGTCATTCGCCCGAACTCGAGCGGCGCCCTCGATCCGAACATGCGCACCGACTCCAACACCGGCTCGCGAGTCACCGACAGCCGGGTTTACCGGCTGGGCAGCGAGTGGAACACGGGACGACTGACGGTGCGGCTGGAAGGGGCGCTGTCGACCTCCGACACCACGAACTCCGACTTCTCCACCACCCTCGACTTCATCAACCCGAACCACCTGCCGGTCAGCACGGCGAGCATCGACAACGGCGTTCCGATCGAGTTCGATCTCAGCGGCGGCACGCTCCAGTTCGGCATCGCCCAGGGTCTTCCGGAGACTCCGACAACGGCGATGCTCCTCGATCCGGCGAACTACGCGCTCCGCCAGGTCAACCAGAGCGTCGGCATCGTCGAGAACCGCGAGATCGCCAGCCGAGTCGACCTCTCCTACGATCTCGTCGGGGCCTTCCCGTTCATCACCTCGGTCGACGTCGGCTATCGCTATAACGAGACCTCGGCGCTCAACGATTCGAGCGTTCGCAACGTCGGCCTGACCAACGCCGCCGCGATCAATCGGCCGCGAGCGAACCTGTTCTCCGACATCATGGTCGCGGGCCCGACCAATTTCGGCTCGGCCGACGGGCGACGCCTGTTCATCAAAGACTTCCTCGTGATCGACCCGGCGCGGTCCTTCTCCGACCCGGCCGGGATCCTGGCCGCGCTCAATGCCGCGATCACTCAGAACAACGCGGCGACCAGCGGTCCCGACATCGCCCTGCTCACCACGCCGACGCAGCAGGTCACGGCCTTCTTCGACATCACCGAACAGACGCACGCGCTTTACGCGCAGGCGAATTTCGACGGCGAGGAGATCGGCCTTCCGGTGCGCGGCAATCTCGGCCTGCGTTACGTCAGGACAAACGTGTCCTCGCTCGGCTTCACTCAGACGGCCGGGAGTCCGACGGCCACGCCGGTGGTGCAGGACAGTTCGTACGAGTTCTTCCTGCCACGGTTTAACCTGGTCATCGAGCCGGCCCGCGACTTCCTCATCCGCGCCGGAATCTCGAGGGACATCAACCGGCCCGATTTCGACGACCTGTCGACATCGGTGAGCTTCGGCACCGGTCCGAACACGCCCGTTCCGGTGGGCAATCCCGACCTCGTTCCGGAATCGGTCTGGTCGTTCGACATCTCGGGCGAATGGTATTTCGCGCCGTCGGCCTTCGTCGGCCTCGGCTTTTTCCACAAGACCCGGACCAACCTGTTCTCCGAGGTGCGGATCGATCCCTTCCCGGCCCGCGACGCCAATGGCGGTCTCGCCATCGACATCACGCCACCTTGCGAGCAGGGCGGCATCTTCAATCCCATCGCCGACCGCAACATCAACAACGTCCAGAACCCGGGCACGGGGATCTGCGTGCCGGTGACGACGGTGGTGAACGGCGAAGGGGACACGACCCAGACCGGCGTCGAAGCGGCGCTTCAATATGACCTTTCGCGCTTCGAGCAGGTGCTCGGCTTCGCCTCAGGCTTCGGCTTCATCGGCAACTACACGTTCCAGACGACCGGCGGCAGCGCCCAGGACTTTCCGTCCAACTTCCGCACCGCCGACGGCCCGCAGGGCGCCTTCACGGCGCTCGGGATCGTCGCTCAGGACCGCATCACCCTGCCGAACCTGTCGCGGCATTCGTACAACCTGACGCTCTATTACGAGAAATACGGCCTCAGCGCCCGCGCGCGCTACACGTGGCGATCGAGCTATGTTTCGACCGACTCGTTCTTCTTCGGCCTGCCGAGGATCAACGCACCGCGCGGCCAGCTCAACGCCAGCGTCAACTACGACATCAACGAGAATATCAACATCGGCATCGAAGGCATCAACATCACGGGATCGGACGCCAACCAGTTCTGCGTGAACAACGACGCGCTGCTGTGCTTCCAGGGCCTCACCGATCGCCGGGTAACCGCCGGTGTGAGCGTGAAGTTCTAGGAGATTCGAGGAAGATCAGAGGGCGAGGAGAGGCGGGCATCCTGCGCTCCTTGCCCTCGCCCCAGCTTTGGCTAAGGTCTCGGACTGAAGTGGGAAATAGGTTGGGGCATGGCTGATCGTCGCTTGTTTCAGAATGTCGCCGAGCAAATCATGGAAATGATCCAGGCGGGCGAGTTTCCGCCGGGTTCGAGGCTTCCCGGCGAGCGCGAGCTGGCCGAGCGGTTCGGGGTGAGCCGGGTGACCATTCGCGAAGCAGAGATCGCTCTGCAGGCGATGGGCAAGGTGCGAATCCGCACTGGCTCCGGAGTTTACGTCACCGACGCCTGCGCCGACGAAGACCTGCCGAGCGTCAGCGCGTTCGAACTCACCGAGGCACGTTCGCTGTTCGAGGCTGAGGCGGCGGCCCTGGCGGCTCCGATCATCTCCGAAGAGCTGCTCGAGAAGCTCGACGACCTGCTCCAGATGATGGCGAGCGAGACCGACGAGGACCGTTTCGCCAACGAGGCGGACCGCGAGTTCCACATGACGATCGCCTCGGCCTCCGGCAACGCGGCGATCACCTATGTCATCAAGTCGCTGTGGCGGCTGCGCACCGACGTTCCGGAAGTGCGGGCGATGCACGAGAGCATCTGCCACCATGACGGCGCGGCGCGAATGGAAGAACATGCGGAGATCGTCCGCGCCCTTCGCGCCCGCGACCCCGCAGCCGCGCGGGCGGCGATGCGGCGCCATTTCAACCGCCTTCTCGAGGTCATGCTCAACGCTAAGGAAGAGCGCGAGATCGAGGAACTGCGCAGCCGCGCCGCCGCCAGCCGCGCCCGCTTCCTCATGTCGGCGACGCTCGGCTAGCGGCCCGTCTGCACCAGAGGGACAAACGGTCGGCCCGCTCGAGGCGGCGCTATCCCGCACAAATACAAAGGGAAAATGGTGGGCGTGGCAAGGATTGAACTTGCGACCCCTGCGATGTCAACACAGTGGTAAGCCGCTGGATCTTTGAAATTCCACGGTTTTCCTGCAAAGCGCGGTCGAAACATAAACAGAACATCGCCGATTCTCCGTCGATTGCACCCAAACTGCACCCAAGAGTGCAGCGGCACCACCCGGCTTCGAGTCAGCCCTACTTTTGCTATCGCTCAGGCGCGTCTGGCCGGCGGAAAGCGGGCCGGAAGAGGCAATTCCGGGAGTCCATTTCCATCCCAACAAGTCGAGCAGATTGCATCGACCCGCGACCCAGCCGATACCGTTGAGCATGTTGCCTATGTTGTCTTTCCTTGACTAATGAGAGTAAACAGTGTAGAGCTCCCCTAAAGGGGATCGAAATGGCAATTCCGTATATCGAAACACCGGCTGATCTCGAGGCGTCGGTGGCCAGCTATGAGCGGCAGATGGCGGATCTTGACGCCTTCGGAGCCGAAGTTGCGGAAGATGTTGTTAAGCTGCTTCCTCGTCAGAACCTGTGGGTCGCCCTTCCCGATGCCGATAAGGGCTTCCTCGTTGCTCCCAGCAAATGGGCAGGGCACAAGGATCTCGACCTGTCACTATACAGAAAGCACCTCCGGGAGCCGGAGGGCTCGCCCGAGCGCCTCAACGGCACTGAGGCCGACCGGCGCATCGCCAAACTCGGTGGCGCTGACATCGAGGTTGCCGGAAGCAACCACCCTGCAGCGCAGGCCGTACGCCAACTTTGTGGTCGCTTTGGGAAGACTGTGAAGGCAAACGCCCGGGTCAGGGTTTTCGAATCCGGTCAGCCGACTCAATTGAACAGTTCTGTATCGGTGAATCTTCCGACACAGAAAGAGGCGTCGTTCGCACCGGATTTCGCTCAGAGCCTTACGATCGCTGAGGCGAAGCGGGGCCTCGCAATTCAGTTCGGCTGTAGGCCTTCCGACATCCAGATCACGATCAAGGCATAACTTACACCGACTGATGGTTTCTTCAGCCGCGCGCGCTGCGGAACGATGGCGCACACCCGTCAGAGAGTAGTGGATCATGGCTTTGAATAATCTAGCGCTTAGTACGCTGAGGCATATCCAGATAGCAGTGGAAGCCCGCGACCGGGCAGCACCTTACCGAACCTTCTTCGATAACTTTTACGCCTATTATCGCGGTGGTCCGCTCCTCAACGACGCGGGCCGCCCCTACTGGTTCAATAACCCCTGTCCACGCAAGCACCGGAACGCACTGGCGAGCTTGCATTTCGTCTCTTCAGCGGCGTCGCGGGTACTCGCCGGCCTGGATACGGAACGCCTGGTAAGGGACCACGCAATCCCCGTGGCGGTACTCCGAGAGATTCTTATGAACGCTCATCCCCCGAGTGACGAAGTGGTGGAGCGTTACCTCCGCAGCTTCTACCGCCTGGGCCTCATCACCGAGTCAGAGGATGAGAGGCTCAGTGCCGCCGGGCTGCGGTCCCATATGCCGAAAAGTTGGCACTCTCATGACGGAGCCTTCGCCCGATACGAGGCCGTGGCAATCACCGCTCATCAGGTGCGAGACGAGCTATGAGGCAGAGTCCGTCTGGCGGCTGAGCGCGTCCGGTCAATGGGCGATATGTCTCCGCGTATACGGGATAGCAATATTCGCCTGTTTCAAGCCTGACATGTTGTCCGGCCGGGGAGTGGCGTGTGGCGCGAGCCGCTCTGACTATTGAAGGCACTGAGGTCGGAGAACCCAGCCGCCTGAGCTCCCGCGACGGGCCTCGGCCGGGCTTGAATCGTTATGCGCACGCCAAGGCGCGCCAGAACCAGTTGCTGGCAACCGACTGGGGTGCCCTAACCGGCATCGACGTTCGAGCTATCACGGATGTCATTGCTAGGCGGCTTCGCGGGCCGGTCGAACTGGACGCCGCCGAGGCAATGTTGGCCCTCCTGGGCCCCCTGACGGCCGGCCGTTCATTCGAGGAATGGCTGGGGTACGATCTCTGCGGCTGGAACTCAGATCCCGGCCATCCGCGAGAAGTCAGCCTTCAAGTGGAAGACGGCATCTGGACGTGGCTTCTCCCGGTGAAGCGCGACAAGAGGCCGGCGGGCTCCTCGGATGCCGTTTCGCTCTTAGTGCAGCCCGATCTGCATGTTCGCATGCTCTGCCCGCCGCTGATGCGCCAAGTGTTCGAGACTTGCATGGTGGCACGTTTCGGCTCGCCGACGATCCCCGCATCCTCGATCTCTCTCTTTTCGCTGCAGGGTCTACCCGACCTGGAACGTGAAGAAGCGGAGCGAATGCTGAAGGTTCATGCCAGAGCTCTTCTGGGAGAGCGGTCGAACGCGCGATCCTCGACACGAACTTTGGAGAGTGCAGAACGGTGGCTTTGGAACGGCATGGCGACCCTCGAAGGGGGCGACGTTGGGACCGCTTGCCGGGTAGCAGGGCGCGGGGGTCCAAAGCTCGTGGAGGCGCAGCTTTATTATGGGGTTACGAGACGCTCGACATCCACTCGGCTCCAAGCGAGGCTGCTGGCGTCCTGTGGGCTCGTTGATAAGAATCTGCCGAAAGAAGACGATGGCTACATAGGGGGATGGCGAACCCTCACGAACGCGGCCTTTCGATCGTTCGCGTCACATTCCATTCGTGAACTGAAGAGTGCCAGACGGCGTAGGGACCCGGTTGCCTGCCACAACGCGATGGTGAGGCACACCGCCGCCATCCTGATGGTGTCGACCGGAATGCGGCCGAACAACCTGGCTTCATGCTGGTTTGATGCAACCAGTGGCTTCGCCATTCTGGTCGACAAACGAGTCCACGATCCCCGCGCTCGCCCGGTACCTCTAGCTGAAATCTGCAAAGAGCAATTGCGGCTCTACCGTGCTCACTTAGACGAGCTCATTGGTCTGGTCTCCTCCGACGCGCGACGGGAGATTGAGAAGAGGTCCCTGGGAGCGGAGATTCCCTTCTTCTTTCTGGATGAAAAGGATCGGCTCAGCGACGATACGCCATCGCGGTGTTGGAAAGCGGCGCTGCAGCGCTTCGCGGGCAAACTTCCCGATAATTTCAATCGGCATCAGCTGCGAACCGATTTGGTCGAGTTGACGAGCTGTGAAGCGATCGACGCGCTCCTCGGCCATTGGGTAGTTGGTACAGAGCCATGGGGAAGCTTCTCCGGTCTCGACCCCTTGGCGTATCGCGCCGATACAGCGGAGATAATCGACCGTCAGCTTCGCCACGCTGGGTGGGCGCCTTGCCATGGATTGGGCGTAGACCGCACCGAAAGGGGCGAACTGGGCTTCTTCAGAATAGGAGCTTTCAAGGAGCTCGAGGAGAGCGGGAGGGACTTCGAGCTACGGGCCGAGCCCTCGCCTTTCAATCCGGCTGCCGCTCAATTCGGCCGCACGAGTAGTCTCGAGCGATTGCTCGACGATGGGCTCGCACCCATGCCGGCGACGATTGAAGCCCGCCTAGGGCAGATCCTTACCTCGGCAATCCTGCGGGGTGCGCTGCTCGACCGGAAGTGGTTCAAGCCGTTCCTGCTCGCTATAGGTCAGGTGCGGTGTCGCCCCGGCCAGCTCTGGATCGATATGGAGTCCGGTGATCCCAGCCAGGTTTATGGTGGCCTACGACGGTGGTTTTGCGATCCAATCACTGAGCTTCTTATCCGACGCTGGCGAGCAGAAGCATCCGCGTCCGAGATACTGGCGGTCGCTTCAGCTTCGATAGACTTCTGCCTACGGGCGTTCCTGGCCCACGCCCGGATTCCGCTAGTAGGCGACGCCACTTCCCATCTGCTTGAGTTTGCGGAATTCTACTGGCGTCTCCGGATGCCGGGCGTGCTCGCAAGCTACGCCCTTGGGAAGGGACCGTCTCTGTCGTTGCCGGCGCCGCAATGGGAGCGCTTGGTCTCAGGAAGACCAATTCGGGTGCTCTCTCCAGCGAAGCCTGAGAACAAACCTTGCTCCCGTCCTAGTCGGAGGCGTCGCCCGGAGCGCTTTCGAGCGCTGCTGCGACACCTCGAAGGACCTGACGCCGTCGAGAACACGATCAATTACGCCCGCTCGTTCCGGCACGACGATCAGTCGCTGCTGGCTCACGTCGTTCGCTGGGCGTCTCTCGCCGTGCGCAAACGGGGTGACGCTGAAAACGGTTTTCGAAACTGGGGGCGGCAGAAGCCATATTCTCCAAAAGGAACCATAGCGAACTACGCTCGAGCTCTCTGCGACCTCATATTTGATTACAAACTATCGACCGATCTCACCGGGATCGACGCTGTTGAGCTCGATGAAATTTACCGTCGTGCTTTGGAAAAAGTGGAAAATCCCTCAGCTCGAAACCGGGCTTTGAACTCGATATACTCCTTTCAGAGCTACCTCTGCTCGATGAACGAGGAGTTAGACGTCGGAGATTCGTACGAAGAATTTAGAGATGAAGGCCGGGTTTCTCTGAACGTCATTTCAGCGCAGGACTATGGACGGGCGCTGAAGCAGCTAGGTGGCCAATCTCGCGATGCACGGATGCTTCGTCTCATCCTCACACTCGGGTTCCGGACCGGAATGCGGCTCCCGGAGATCCTCGGATTGCGTCATGATGACATCGCTGAGCATGCGGGCCGGGGAGGGCTCCGCGAGATTGAACTCTACCTGCGGCCACACGAAGCGCTGAGACTAAAGACCGAACAAAGCCGACGCATGATTCCGCTCGATGTGCTTTTGACCGAGCGCGAGCTTGACGAGCTGGGGGCATGGCGGGCTGAGCATCAGGACGACGCCAAGCGGCGTCCGCACCGGCTGCTTTTCTCTCATCCCGGAGCTGGCGCCGGCAAGCTTGAGCCGGGGCGCATTCGCAAGTCTATCGTGCGGGCGCTGGCGCGGGCGACGGGCGATCAGACGATACGGTTTGATCATCTGAGACACTCCTTCGCTACTCACCTGCTCGTATGCTTGCTGCTACCGCGCGATGGAACATTTCTTCCGGTCCCGTCAGGCCTCGATCCGGACTGTATCTCCGATGTTAGACGAGATCGGATCATCGCGCGAGTTTCGGGCCGCGAGCGGCTGGGAAGAAGTGCAGTTCATATCGTGAGTCAGCTTTGTGGCCATGGGCCAGTGACCACAAGCCTTCGCTGGTACGCGCACATGCTGGATTGGTCCCTAGGGGCTTTCACTAATCGGTACCTTCTACAGCCTCTCGTTTCCACGCGGTCGGCTCTCAAGGTGATCAGCAATCGTAAGCCGAAGGTTCGTCTCGAGTCACTGCAGCGCGCGGACCTTCGGTGGCGCACGAAGCAAAATTCTGGTGCCGCACCGGCGCGTAGCCTTAGCCACTACAGAACACCGATCATGAGGCCGGCACTCGAATGGTGTGACGGAAAAGTTCACCTGATGGCGGTGCGAGAGGCTCTTCGCCGAAGCCTTCCCGTCGATCGATCGACGCATCACATCCCCTTCGTTCGCCGCCGGTCATCCAGGCCTCGCGCCGACATGGGCCTTAGCAGTCCTTCCTGGATGAAGGTCCATGACGCGATCATGGCGAATCGTAAGGGCGTTGCAGCCAAAGTAGCTGCAAAGACCGCAGGCGTTACCTCTCGCGATGTGAAGCGCTGGCTGAAGATCGGTGACCTAATCTCCGGGCCTCGGCGACCAGGCGAAACCAGAATGCGGTTTCAATCGAAGATGAGCAAGGAGAGGCTTGCAAAATTCGATCTTGCTGACTGGCGCGCAAAATTCCCTTCCAAACCGAAGGGTACACAGTTTGACCTCGTCGACAGGATCTGGCGTGAAGCTACACTCGTTATCGACGATGCCGACGTGCGGTGGGCGCTTGAGGAGTTCTGCCGCTATTTCAGCGTGGATACCGGCTACACGTCTTTTCTCAAGCGGAAGGACGCGCAGCGCTTCTATCGGGGAATGGGAAAGATGGGTTTGGCGCATGCCCTTGAGGTCTCGCGCCTTAGCCAAAACGGCCAACGCGCCAGCTTCTCGAAGTCGCAGCCGCAGGCGGGATCGACTGTAGACGTTTCTCATCCACGCCCTTGTGAATGGCTCCGGTGGCACTTGGCTAAAAGACTCCCGAAGCGCCTGCGCCCGAAGGAGCCGCGTGGCGCCGATCCGTGGTTAGGAAGGCGTCAGCCGCGCGCAATCGCGATACGAATCAATCCGGAGGTGCTTGTTGGCGGATGCGAAGGGAAGGGTGGAAATCACGCCCGATACGCGGTCCGGTTTGCCCTCACTATGTTGGCGATTCTCTCCTTAGAGGGAATTCGCACGCCTCCTCGACGTCGCGGCTGGATCCCAAGCTATGGCGGCTATCACTGATCCTGGTCGAGACCTCTTTTGCCCAGCTCGTCCGTAACCGCACGTCCACCATCCTCCTTAGTGCGTCCGAATCTGTCGCCGGTAAGCCTTAGCCAAAAAGGCATGAGATCCATTCAGGATGGCCATGTCGCAAACCCTGTTATCCTGCTCCAGCGGTGGATTGCCCAAGAGCGGCGCCCCCGGATGATGGTGGATCAAAGCCTCTCGATCATCTGGGCGAATGCCACCGCCAAACTGGCGTTAGAGGCTAGGCAGTGTCTGTCTTATCGTGGAGGGAGACTTTCGGCTCTAGGGTCCGCGCGTCAGCAACAGCTTGAAAGCTGGCTCGCAACCTTGACCGTTCGGCCCAGCCGGCTTTTTCTTTCCATTGACGATGAAAGCGTCAACCACGTTGTCATGACTGGGCAGCTCTTGGCCGCCGACGCGGGTGCGCGTTTTTTCGGGATTTCCTTCTGCGACACGAGAACCAAGTCCAGCCTCTTGCTGGACGACTTGGACCAGCCGTTCGGCCTCACTCGAGCGGAACATTGCATTTTGCGCTATCTGCTCAGCGGCTCCCAAGTGGCCGACATCGCCGATGATAAAGGCCTTTCGCCTGAGACAGTCCGCTCACACGTGAGAAGTATCTACGCCAAGCTGCAGGTCAATTCGCGGGAACGCCTGTTCCAGAGATTACAGCCCTACCTTACGTGAATTTGTCACTCGGTGAAGCGGTTGCGAGCCTGGGGCCTGTTCAAGGAACGGCCGTGGCAGGAGCGGTGGCTATCTGTAGAATGCTCCGGCAGGCTTCGATGCAAAATCAGCCGCGTCGCGATGGAGAAGACTGGGGAGGACTGGTGCGGAAACCGTCGAGCGTTAGCGCGCTGACCGATTTCGGTCGGACGCGCCTCTCAAAATCGTTTTTCATGCGCGATTTTCTGTTCTCAGACATCGCAGCAACCCACGGGCTGTCGAACGTACCCCATGACCCCGATCTTGCAATCGCGGCCGGCACTAAGCTCTGTGTGGAGCTGCTCGAGCCGCTCCAAGACGCGTTCGGTAGAATCGCAATACGATCTGCTTACCGCTCTGAGGAGGTCAACGGCCTTGGCAACGCCAACGGCTATTCATGCGCATCCAACGAATCGAACTTCGCAAGCCACATCTGGGATCGGCATGATCAGAAAGGCCGGATGGGAGCTACGGCTTGTGTCGTCATTCCAGCCTTCTGGGATCGCTTCCACACCGAGGAAGGAGCGTGGCAACGTCTGGCGTGGTGGATCCACGATCACCTACCTTACTCGAAACTCCATTTCTTCCCGACCTATTGGGCATTCAACATTCAGTGGCGCGAGCAGCCGGCTCGTCGGATCGATAGCTACGTGCAGCCTAAGGGGTGTCTGACGAAGCCGGGAATGGAAAACCATGGCGGCAGCCACGAGGCATTATGGGAGGGTATTATCTAGGCGATCGATGTCCTTGCCGAGATAGTGAGATGGCTTCCGAACGTGTCAGAGCTTAGCGGTGAGCCTCACATTTCGGGTGCGGGTGGAGGATACCTTGATCCTACCGACGGATTCAGCGAACCACGCGGGATGAACTCGCCTCTCGACTACAACAGCATCAAAGAGAAGCAGCGGCGTCTGCGTGATGGCTTCTCTACCGCGCTCACCTTGCGAGTGCATCGATCGATCAGCTGGTATGGTCGTGCGAGTGCAATCGACGATGACCTGGATGTGCGGTTCATCCTGCTCTGGATCGGCTTCAACGCTGCTTACGCGGCCGATATCGACCGGGATCTTCAGGGTGATCGCGATCGGTTCAATCGATTCTTCAGCACGCTCGTGGCGCTCGATAAGGACGATCGCATCTATCAGCTCGTCTGGCAGAGGTTTTCGAGCGAAATCCGAGTTCTCCTCGCCAATCAGTACGTTTTCTCACCCTTCTGGGCTCACCATAATGCCATTCCCGGTAACGAGGATTGGGCGGAGCGGCTCGCCAGCAGCCAACGCAGCATCAACAAGGCCTTGCGGGACAAGGATACTCCGAAGATCCTCTCGATCCTGTTCGACCGTCTGTACGTTCTGAGAAATCAGCTGGTGCATGGCGGCGCGACCTGGAACAGTTCCGTCAACCGAGATCAGGTGCGGGACGGAGCTGCCTTGCTCATGACAATGCTCCCGCTCTTCATCGACATCATGATGGATCATCCCGATCATCCGTGGGGAATGCCCTACTATCCAGTGATCGAATAACCAGCGAAACAGAGTTCCGCTGGTCACGAGCGGTCCCAGATTTACACAGCGCCCAGCGTCAGCGAGCTTCACCCAGCGAGGCGATCATGAGCATCGTCCACCACCTCGGTCCACGAAGCAGCAAGCTCAGCAGCCTCTTGATCACCTTCGTTCCGAAAGCGATCGGCGACGCCGAGGAGGTAGTCATGCAGGAAACCAAGGTCAGCGAGAAGCACATCCAACGGCTTAGGACCACCTGAACCCATAACAACTCCACTTTTCGTCCGGCAGGGAGGCGGACGGATTAGAAAGACGCAGGCCTCGACCCTTGGGTTAAGGTCGGCCATGATATCCGAAGCTACTTCTGGAGCACCCCTTCCGATGGCACTCCGGCCTCTTTGGCTACATCCGGGTCCAGCCAATAGCCGGTCACGGAACGGGCCGTAGGCCTGTATGCCAGAATGCTCTTGCTCACTCCGTTTGCAGAGCTGAACCGACCGCCCTTGCCCTGCAAGATCACGGCTCGCGCAAAGGCAGCGAGGCTGGCGTGCACCTCATCGCGCTCCTTCCCAATCTGGTAGGCTCCATTCATAACTGCGGCATATCGTTTCGAGCCGTCAGTAGTGACGAGATAAAAGCGCTTGTCGAAATTACCCATAAGGTCCTTCTGCTAGTTAGGGGTGCTAAGCGGCGTCGGTGGAAGAGGGCTTCCACCCAGTCGATCGCCTGTCTCCGTGTAAGGGGTAGTGCAGAAACGTTGAGGTTTAATCCCTCACCATTGTCCGGACGCGAGCCGCCTCTGGCGAGAGCGTGTGACGGGCTTCACACTGCCGCGAGCAGCGAACAGGCTACGGGCTCTGTAGCAGCGTCATCCCCATTCTCTCGATTTTCTCCGCCCATGCGAGCTTGCCCAGCCACTCCGATGGAATAGCATCGAGGCCATAAAGCGCGCCCGCGAGCTGTCCAGTGATGGCGGCCGTTGTGTCAGCGTCCTCTCCCAGGTTAGCGGCGAGCAAGACAGCATCCCGAAAGCTTGCGGTACGGCCAACGCACCACAGCGCCGCCTCGAGGCTGTGAGCGACATAGCCGGAGGAGCTGATCTCGTTGCGATGCTTTCCCCTCCAGGATCCAGCGAGGATTCCCTCAATGACGGGCTCAGCCGGACCGGCGTGCGACTGCATCACATAGCTGCGGCTCTTTCCAACGATCGCGAGCTCAAGAATGGAGGCGAAGCTTGCGCAGGCGTCCAGGCATGCCGGTGCGCCATGAGTTGTTGCGCTCTGACGTCGGGCTGCTTCACCAGCGCTAGCCTTCCCGGAGCTTAAGCCGTGGAGCACGACGGGTGCCAGCCTCGTGAGCGATCCGTTCCCGGCGGTGCCAGGTCTGGTCGAGCCTGCGATCGGATTGCCGGTGGCTTCGAACTGAGCGAGTGCCTCCCGCGTCGTGATGCCGATGTCGAAACAGGTGCCGGTGCAACTGTATCGACCGTTCCTCCACCACGACAGAAATCGGTTCATGAGATCGCGTTCATCGAGCCCTCCGCACTGGATGAGACTGTCGGCAAGCGCGACGGCCATGGCGGTATCATCGGTCCATTCGCCTGGCCGGAGGCCGAAAGGTCCGCCGCCGACCATGCTAGTGAGGCGCGGGTAGGTGTCGCGCGGCTCGAATTCCAATGTGGTTCCGACCGCATCACCGATTGCCAATCCGAGCAAAGCGCCAAGCGCCCGATCAGTCACTGCCTTGGAGCTGGTGTCCGGCTCATCCTCCACGAGCGGACATTTCTCTTGAACATGGCGCTCCTGCTCGACTGTCTCGATAGCTCCGGGACGCACGCGTCTCACGGCGGCGATCGCCTCGTCCGGGCGCCAGCCCAGCTCGACCAGGAGGCGCGCAGCGATCGTGCCGGCACGGCCCAGTCCTCCTTTGCAGTGCACGAGTACATCGAAGCCATCGCGGATAATGGCTCGCAGAGCCGTGCCTGCCTCACGCCACGCCTCTTCGAACCGCGCATCGGGCGCCGTTACGTCAGGAATAGGGAGGTGGAACCAGAGCATGTGCCGATCGGCGACCGCCTCTCCGAGCGACGTCACCTGCAAGCTTTCGAGTTCATGGTCCTCAATGAGCGTTACGACCGCAGCGGCACCCCAGGCGGCGATCGCATCGAGATCCACACAGAGGTCGCGCTGCCATACTCCCGAGAACGCGTTGGCTTGGTTCTTTCCCGGACAGAAGGTGACGCCGATCCGGCCCATGGCGGGGCCGGCACCGATTTCAGCAATGGCAATCGGATGAGTGATGCTCGTTCGAACGGTCATATGCACGTCGTAGCAGCCATCACGACAGAAACGGTCGCATTGGTGCGCTGGCGGCCCTCGGGACGCTCAGTTGGCTCTATGGGCACTAAGCGACGTCTCAAGCATCTCCACCATCTGAGACCTCAGTTCGTCAGGGGACCGGATCTCTACGTTGGCGCCCCAGCAGAATAGATGCTCTGCCAACTCTCTCAGTCCACCAGCCCGGAAGGAGACGGTCAGGAATCCATCCGGCTCATCCTCGCAGTGCTGCTTTGGATGAAACCGCCATTCGCGCGCCCTGGATGCGGCACTCGGCTTGAACCGAAGCATCACGTCATGCTGCGCATCGCGCCAAATGCCGAAGCTTTCGGACAGCCACTCATCCAGATCGAAATCGTCCGGAACGACCCCGGGCTGGTTGCTCGCCCGCACGTTTTCCATTCGATCGAGGCGGTAATAGACTGGCGGCAGCGATCCACTTGGTATCTTCCCCACGAGGTAGCTGATGGATCCGTGGATCAGACCGTAGGGGACGACACGACGCCAAGCGGCCTCTTCCTTTCCCTCGGCTCGGTAATCGAACTCAATCATAGATCCGGCGATGATCGCACCTTGGACCGCCGCCAGCGTTTCCCCCGGAACGCTTGCTGCCGATCCTGCAGTGAAGAGCGTCCGCTGCGCCTTCGCGAGTGCCTCTAGGTCCGGCGCCGTTCTCGCTTTTGCCTTAGCGTCCAAGGCTCCTCGGATCTTTCCCAGGAGGCTGTTCAAGATTTCGGCGCGTGCGTGCTGGCCAAGGTTGTGTTGGCCGTCGATCTCCGTCTGCAACGCCGCGAGCTCTTCCGGTGATGGCTGAGTGAACATTCGCCCGAGCCGGCCGACGATGCGCCATCGCTTCACGCGGCCGTCGACGACGTCCTCGAGATCGAAATGCATCATGATGATGTCGCGCATCCGCTCGGCGGTGCGTCGATTCACACCGATGCGAGTGGCCATCTCGTCGAGAGTCAGCCCCTCAGCATCTTCAGCAAGCGCATGAACGAGAGCCAGCAAGCGGTCTAACTTAGCCATACGGCTGGACATAATCGCTCCCCCTAACGACCGATTCTGTCGTGTTATGGCTCAAGCCTGCGAGCTTGGCCAATCTCGAGGCCAGAAGCGGGGAGGGGGATAGAAAAGGGCTCCGGCCGAAGCCGGAGCCCCCTCTGTCCTGAGGTGTATCGCTCTAGAAGAACCAGTGAGCCGGGAAAACCCTCTTCTCGACGTGCCGCGTCACTGGAGATGCGCCGTCGGCTCTTTCAGGAGCTCATTTATTCGATGCACGATTAGTCGCCAGCTCGCCGCTCCCTCATGATCACCTCGCTCAAGTAGCGCGTCGGCCTTCATGGCTGCATGAATGGGTGCGTCGAATGCGTGCTGCCGGATCATCTCGTTGGCGCATGCCCACAGCTCCCATTCTGAGAGTGCCATCTTAGAGCAGGCTGATGATGATCAGCGCCAGACCGACGAGTTGAGCGACGATAAGGAAGACTGCCTCAACCTTCAGTCTCATGGCTCGTTAGCCTCTCGCCAGCTCATCGACGCTCAAGCCACAATATAGCACGATCTCACCTGAGGGCAGCCGATGGGCTAAGCGAACTAGGTAGCCCGGCTCAGGGCTTAGCTCCTTACTTCGTTGAAGACATCGCTGCGTTGATGTCTTTGAGCAACTGCAGAACGCCAGCCTGAACGTCAGGCTCGTTGAGCCGCGTGACAGGAAAACTGGGGAAGCCGTTCAGCTTTTTTGTGCTTAGCGGACCCGCCACCTGGCTAAGCCTCTCATACAGCGTTTGCCGGGTTTCCTCGGCCGCGAAGGCAGGTCGGCTGGCCAGGTAGCTGAGACAAAGTTGGACGCTACCTTTGCCGTATCGGGAAAGCGTCATCGGATAGAGCGTGTCAGACGGGTAGTCGAAGACTGCGATCAACGATGCCTGCGCGGTGGTGACCTCGGCATGACCTCCCGCCTGCTCCACGAGAGCTACGTATGAAGCGGCTGCTCGCCTTGTTTCATCACCCAGCGGCGCGAGATGTTCAGCTATCCAGCCATCCCGTCCGATGGGCGGCAGGGCTGCCCTCGGCGACTTGGCGCTGCGCGCTCGTTCCGTTTCTCCGATGATCGAGGGAGTTAAAGCGGTTATTCCACCTTCACTCTCGAACCAAGAGAGCTCTACGGCCCGGACGTCGGCTTTCATCTGCTCATTCAAGAACTCGACGATCCGCGCGAGCTCGCGCGGGATCGTGTCGGCGACGATAACGAGCTTGATTCGTCCAGCGCTGAAGTTTGCATCGACCTGCTGCCAAAATCCGTCGGGATCGCTGCTGCCCCCAAGGAACGACGCGAGCTCCTCGTCGGGATCCTTGCCTTGCTCAGCCATAGACACCGCGAAGCTCTCCGCGACCCGTCCCTCGTGCCAATAGGCGGTAGCATTGGCGGCGTAGTCCAGTAGCTGCCCAACCACCTCCCGTCGAAGCCGCGTGTCTACCGCTCTCTTGAGCTCCACGAGGACGGGGACGCCCGTCTTGGTTACGAAAAGATGGTCAAGTGACCAGCGGCCGCCACCGTCCTCGCGGTCAGCAATCGGTTGCTCGCGGCGAATGAGGAGAAGAGCCCCATCCTGGTCGGAGATCAACTCGGGGTACGCGGCGACGAGTTCTTGCATGTAAGCCTCGCTACGCGGCTCTGAGGGACGCATGGCCGTGAGACCACCGGCAGGGTCGACGGTGTAGATTACGCTGCGAGACACTAATCCTCCTAGGTCGCTGAGACATTACGATGCCGGGTTGGCCCAGCCGGCGGGCTGCGAGCGTGTAAGCTATCGGTCGTTGAATTCGGAACTGGGGCGGTCGGCAAGTGCGCGGTCAAAAGCGTATTCAAGGCGGTCATTGGTTCCTCGCAAGCCTTGCACAACCTGCGCCGCCCAATCGAAATATGCGCTGCGCCGTTCCCGGCTCCAGTCCGCTGGCGGGCAGGTGGCAATGTCTCGCAAGTTGGCGATCTTGTCGGCCAGCTTGACGAGCTTCGCCGGCTCTGACTTCCCCGAAGCCTTCTCAACCTGAAGCTGCTTTCGCACCTCCTTCGGGAGGTTCTTATCGTCGGTGACCTCCGCCACAATCGAGGCGACGGCGCTGCCGAAACGAGCCTCGACCTCTTGGAGCGTTGTTTCAGTATCTTCCACGACATCGTGCAACAGCGCCGCTGCAATCGTTGCGGGGTCGGTCACTCCACCTTCAACTGCCAAGATCGAAGCCAAGGCTAATGGGTGATTGATGTAAGGCGACGCATCAGCATCCTTGCGACGCTGCTGCCTATGACGGTCTGCGGCGAAGCTGGCAGCTGACAGAATTAGCGCAAGGTCGCTTGCCGGAGCCTCGGGGGCAGTGCTGCCGGCTTCCTCAGTATCGACGATCGCAACCGCCCCCGCCCAGCGGTCCGCAAACTCGCGTGCGCTCGTCTCGAGCGCATCATCACCGTCAATGAGTACGAACAACCGGGGTGACCAAACCCTGGCTCTGAGAACTAGAACGCGCTGGGCCCCCTCACTCACCAGGCGAGCCGCAATGGAAGTCGCTTCCGCGTGATGGCCGCCTTTTGCCCGCGTCTGATGGTGGTACACCAGCAGTGCTCTTCTAGGACGACGGAGCTGTGCAACCTCGTCCCAGAAGATTGACTTGATCGACTTGCGGCTGCCGCGCGAAAGGCCGGCGGGGGCCAGGCCGTTATCGGGATCGACAAATAGCAAGTCGGCGGGATCTAGCGTTTGCCGGAGGTCTGACCACCAGGCTCTCCTTTCGGCCGGCGACGAAAGGACGCGGTCGTGGCAGAGAGTGGAGGGCGGCAAGGTCGGTTCAAGCATGCTGATGCTGCGCTTGCCGCTAGAGACCGTCTCTCTCAGGTGTGCAAAGAGATCGGCATCGAGATGCCGCCAGCGCTCGGGCTGATCTAAATAGCCGACATGGCGCCCGTCGGAATTGTGCGTCTCGTCGGGTGTCTTAAACCAGGCAACTCCCAGCCTTCGTCCCGGAGCCAGCGCTCTGAGCAAGCCGAGTTTGATGAAGTCGCCAATGTCACCGGAATAGCGATCCTGCATTACCTCTCCTCAGGCGGCAGCGGCGGGAGCGGAAAGTCCATGTCGCGACCGTCGTCGTCGCCCTGTGGATTCCCATATAGCCTGAGCAGCAGCGTCCTCGCTTGCTCTGGAGGCTGCGAATATTCGTCAAAGACGATAGGCAGTCGTGAAGGGCTCGTTTCGAGCACACTGACGAGCTCAGACAACCATCCGGCATATTCCCAATCTCGGCCGCGTCCTGACGTCGCGAGATCCGGTCGCCGCTGGAGCAGGGTTTCAGCCAGGCGCCGCGCGTCGTAACCGGCAACGTCGTCCCAGCCGAAGTAGTGGTTCTCGCTCGCGGAGGAGTACCACAGGGGATCACGGACCTGATCAGCTATATATGCGCCATTCCGCCGTGAGAATGCTGAAGCTGGTGCGATCTGTACCCGGTAAGCCAGCGGGTACTCATACGGCATGATCCGCAGCAGCTGAAAGCCCATACGGTGCAGCTCGCTCACCGCCCGTATGACGCGCTGACTTCGGCGAACCCAGGAAATGGCGGACTTCAAACGGCTGGCACCGAGTTGGTGAGTGATGCCCGCCTCAGAAGCTCGACCATGGCGAGCGTGTCTCGTTCACAGTATGCGAGGAGCGCGCTCCGCAAGCTCTCCCTCCTCTCTGGCGAGGTTTCAGGAGAGATGGCCTCTAGGTAAGCGGCCTGGGCATCGTCTCCGGCCTTCACTTGCAAGTCTGAGTAGCTCAGCTCTGGACACAGGGTCGGCAGGACTGCCTTGATCGACCAGCTTCCACGCTGATCCCGGTGATAATAATGCTCCCGCATTACCGGCAGCAAATCCACCACCCGGTCCCGAATGTGATGCAGTTTCTCCGCCAGATCCGGGCACACGTCGGCTAGCTGGCTGAGGCAGCGGCGTTCGAAGCTGGCGTTGTAAGTGATGACGCAGCCCTCCCGAGCCTCGTCTCCGCTAAGGATGGCGACCAGCGCCTCGGCGCAGGCTCGACGTGGATCCTGTCCGTCGAAGCTCAAGAATTGGTGGTGCTCGACGCGGCCATCAGGAAGCTCAGTGTGGCACGAAAACTGGAACGGCACCTGCTGCCAAGGCTTCGTGCCGATCCAGCGAGGAACGGCGAATGCGATCGTTTCGAAATCGAGATAGTGCCTAGGCCAACACCAATCGCTCGTCTTTTCCTGAATGCCGATAACGTCGCAGTATGGCTCACCCGACAGCGTCACCTCATGAACGCGCGCCAGCTTGGGGCTGGTCATTTCCGCGCGCGGAATTGCAATTAGATCGGAGACGCCTCGCTCAGCCCATGCACGAGCAATCTTCTTACCGCTCCCGTCCGGCAGGATTTCGGCTGGCCATTCTGGTCCTGGAGGCAAGTGTCTGCCGCAGTAGGTCTGGAACTCGCATTTAAACGGAGCCGAGCAATGTTCGCCCATGTCGTGCGTAGGCTCATCGCCCGCGAGCACCGCACGCGCGTCGGCCACGACACGGGGGCGATCAGCAATGATGGGCTCGATTGCTCGGTCGATGAACTGATCCTTGAAAAGGCCTTCGTAGTCGCCGTCTCGGCTTAGCTCGAAGTCGCTGTTCACATGGCGAATGCTGACAGCTCCGACCTCGATCCCGCACTCTCGCAAGACCCAGGCTTGCGTTGCCGCATCCGCAAGATGGTATCCCTTCGCCGATGTCGAGCTCTTTACCTCAGCGACGTGCCAGGCGGTCTGTTTGATCGGGAGCATGAGGTCGGCTCGAATAAGCACACCATCATGGGCGAACGTTCCTTCAAAGATCGGTCGGCGCCACCCCGAAGCGATCAGTCTCGCGGTTTCGGCCACCGCGCTGGCGAGGTCTGGTTCGGCTTCAATCATGATGCCGCCTTCGCAAAGGCTACAAGCCACCGCCCCGACCTCATGGCCTGCAGCGAATAGAGCTTCCGCCCCCGCAGGGGAGTCAGCAGCATCGGGCTTGTGCACAGAGAGCCATAGTTTCTTCGGGCACTGCTCAAAGGCAGTTAGCTTTGACTTTGAAAGACCATATGCCATGCTCTTGATACTGAAGCGAAACGGGTTACGGTCAAGCGCAATCGAGCGAGGGGCCTACAGCTGCGACCGCTTCTGTCGCAAATCACCCGTAGGATCTGAGCCGGATCAGGGGAGGCTTTTCTGACTAAATTTCAGCGCCGACTGTCGCAGGACCAGATCGCGGGGATTCAACGAGAGATCGAGACCAGGCCCGACGGATTGATTGCAGACCTGCTTACCCTTTGGCGGCCAAGCGGCGCTCCCAGTTCGGGAAATTTTGGCCTGCGGCTAGCCATCCGAAACGGATACCTGAATCTATACCAGTTCGGCCAGTCGATGGCGCGAATCTCCTTCGATCGGCGATGTCAGCCTGTCGTGTCCCTTCATCCGAAGTATGTGCTCTGCCGCTCCAAAGGAGAGTCGGCCGGTGACCTGTCGAGCGCGTATGTGAGGATCAGCGGTGACGCGATCAGCGGTCGTCAGAGTGGCCTGCCCGAGCGGTACGCAGGTCATGAGATGCTCACCAAGTGGATCACCACGGCCAGGTCTTATGCTGGAGACGAAAAGAAATTCGTCGGCCGTCTGGTGGGGGCCAACAGCAATGTGATCGACCTCGAGATGGCGCTCCCAGCCCTGCCAGGAAAGCGTTCCGCACCCAGAATGGATATCGTCGCACTTGAGGAGAGCGACGGGAAGACTCGGATCGTATTCTGGGAAGCGAAGTGCATGGACAATTCCGAGCTTCGCGCACGAGCAGAGCCGGGCCCGGGATCCGGCGCCGCAATTTTCGAGCAGCTCGCCACATACGAAGACTGGGTTTCTGACCCGCAGCGGAGCCTATCGGTACAGCAGGCCTATGTGAGCACGGCGAAGGCCCTGGTGGAGCTGCACGGCATTGCGCAAAGCCTTCACGACGTTGAGCTCCCTTTCAGCGATCTGCTGAGAAAAACGGCTGCCGAAGACGGCGCGCCCGAGCTTCAATGCAGGCCTCGGCTTGTCATTGAAGATGGGCCCAAGAACGGTAGCTTCGCGCCACACCTCAAGCGTCTGACTGATCAAGGATACGTAGTTCGGATCGTCGAGGCAGGTGAAATTCGCCCGGTCCTGGGGGCCCACGATTGAGCCTCGCGCTCACGGTGCATCGTGGCACCCAGGAGATTGGCGGTAGTTGCATCGAGCTCGCGGATTCTTCCGGCGAGCGGATCATCCTTGATGCGGGAAGGCCACTTGATGCTCCCGAGGGGGCAACCGGACTCCTGCCGCAAACGCTGGACCGATCGCGCCCGGCGACCGTGATTATCAGCCACCCCCATCAGGATCATTGGGGGCTGGTTGAGGAATTGCCGCAAGACTGGCCTGTCTGGTGCGGTCCGCATGCTGCCTCGCTGATCCGCGTCACCGGTGAAGTCCGCCGGCAGCCGCTCGATCGCGAGCTTCGTTCCTGGGAGCCTCGGCAGGGGCCGATGCGGATAGGAGCGTTCACCGTTACTCCCATTTTGACAGATCACTCCGCCTTCGACGCGTACATGATCCTGATCGAAGCGGCAGGTAAGCGCGTGCTCTACACTGGCGACTTCCGCCGCCACGGCCGGAAATCCGCGCTGGTGGACCGGATGATGACCGACCCTCCGGGGAAGATCGATGTTCTTCTGATGGAGGGCACCAATCTACGCTCGTCGAAGCCGGTGAAATCCGAAACGGAACTGGAGGCGGAGTTTCTCGAGCTCTTCGAGGGAACGCCTGATCGAGTGTTCGTCTCCTGGTCCGGCCAGAATATCGATCGCACGGTGACCCTCTATCGAGCCGCCAAGCGGGCGGGCCGCACCCTCGTAATCGACCTCTACACGGCCGACGTGCTCGACCGGGTCGCGGAAGGGACGGGGGTGCCTCGGCCAGGCTTTCCGAACCTCAAAGTTGTCATCACCCGCTCGCTCGCGAGGAATTACAGGCGCCAAGGCCGAGCCGACTTCGTGGACCGAATGGCTGCTCACGCGATCCCCGCACGAGCCTTGGCGCGTGATCGGCACTGGGTCATCATGCTCCGGCGTGCGCTCATGCGCGACTACATCGACGCCGGCGTGCAGCCCTCAGCGCGAGATGCGTATAATTTTTCGATGTGGCGGGGCTATCTCGACGATGCCTACCATGCTGAGCCGCATGATTGGTGCGGCGCAGCGGGGGCTAGACTCGCGTATATCCACACGAGCGGCCACGCCTCGCCCGATGACCTTAGGCGCTTCGCGGTGGCGGTCGCCCCTAAGACACTGGTTCCGGTTCATGGGGTGCATTGGGATGATCCAGGTTTGGAATTCTCGGATGTGAGGCGCCTGGGCAACGGTGAACGGTGGCAAATAAGATGAGCAGTCAGAGCCCCATGCGGGTGTTCGAGCCAGATTCGGCGAAACGCGCCCTCAATCGTCGTGTCACGTTCCTTCGATGGGGGATTGCGCTCCTCGGTGCCATGGCCTGCGGGATAGCAGCAGCTGGCGCCTTTGAGCCGGAACCATCGACGAGTCGAACCGCCTTTGTGCTACTAGGGTTGCTCGGGCTCACCTTCGTCGCTTCGGTGACGGGCCACCATCGCGCTAATGCCCGCCTCTCCAGTTATCTCCGCGCGGAGCACGACATAGCTTCGACATTGAGGTCCGAACGGTCTGCTTCAATCTACGCCACCCAACGTCGACTGAGAGAAATAGCGGCCACCGACCCGGTCATTCAGGACCTCTGCGCCCATCACGCCCCCGCCCTGAGCCGGCATCTGGAGAGGGTGCTAGAGGCTGAGGCCGTCGCCATGCGTCGTTTGAAGGTCGTTCAACGGTGTTCGACCGCAAGGAGATCTGTCGCCGACGAGATCGAGCGACGTCGCCTCGCGTCGCCTGCCATCCAAGCGGAATCCATGATCACCGACTCACTCAGCAGGCTCAAGCAGCACAAGGCTGCTGCGGAGCGCCAGCTGGATGAGAAACGCGAACGCAGCTTGCTCAAGTGGTGGCTTGATCTCACGCGGCCTACATTCGAGGAAGTGGATGCCAAAATTGAAAAACTCGAGTTTGCTCTACGCCGCCTGATCGCTTCCGATTGCATCGCCAAGACCAATGAGCATTTCGCTACTCTGCTCTCGCGTGTGCAGACTCGTACGGGCGAAATTGAGCGATTGTCGCTCTCGGCTATCCCGATCTCTCGCCACGTTAGTTTTGATGACGACCGTGTTGTGCATAACGCACTGCTGCTCTCGGCCCTGTCTATACCTGTCTCAGCATGGCGCGACATCAGTCTAGCTACCAGCGTGTACGACACTTTGAGAGAGGTGAACGGAAACTACGCTCTCATGAGCGACGTTGATATTTGGCTTGCCACCCTAACGATGCCTGGACCTGAGCTCGCCGGCCTAGCAAGTCTCACGAAGGGAGCGTTCTTCGAGAAACTCGTGGAAGGGGACTTCGGCGGCGAGCGCTTTGAGCATTTCAATCATCCTGATACTGACATCCTGATTGACGGGGTAGCGTATCAGATCAAGGCCACCGACAGCATCAGCTACATCGATAGCGTCGATGACAATATTCCGGTGATCAGCACATCAGAGGTGGCGGGCATAACCGCCTCACTAGATGGTGGATACACCAACGAAGATTTGACGAACATCGTCGACTCAGCTCTTGGAGGAACTGTTATTGATGTTGGTGATACGGCCCTCGATGCAGTGCTCGCTGGTGTCGGCGGCGTCGGCATCTTCGCTCTCCTAAGAGGCGTTCAACATGCTTCCGCGAGATACAAAGAGAGCGGCGATGCCCTCGCTTCGCTGGTCGAGGGGGCCAACGCCACGGCAATCAGCACGACCAGGTCAGCGGTGAACCTTGCCGAGCTTGCGACCAAAGGCACCTTGAGCATCGTCACATCTAAGCCGATGCGCTTTACCGGCCGAATGCTTCTGTCGGGGGTAAAAAGGGTCGATCAGTGGCTCGTACAGGAGGAGAAACATTCTTCCGGGCCGCATCAGCCACCTCGGGGCTCGAGTGACACGCCAACCTAAGGAGCTGCTGAATATCGCAAATTCACCCGCGAACTTGGCGATCGAGAGGACACATGCCCAGGAGGCCTTCTAAGCCAACGCAGACCACCCAATTTGAGCACGCGGAGAAAATGTGGATTGAGGTCGGCCAAGCAGCGCGGTTGAGCCGGACGAAGGCAGTCGCGATCAAGGAGGAGATAGCGGGAGGCAGGATCCAGGCGCTCGAGTTCGATGGCCGGACTTGCATCCCGGTCGCGGAAGCTAACCGGCTCAAGAGGGAAGCCGCCGTCATGATCTCGGTGAACCGCCTGAACAAGAACCGCGAACTCCCGCCAAGTCGCAATTTTGGAGTGTTGGCGAAAGAGAGCATGACCTGGTTTCCTGGCCCAGCGCGTGAGCCCCCTCAGGATGGGAAGTCAGAGGAGTAGGCACTCAGACGCCCAATTAGGCGGCTTCACCTCGGCTCATCCCAGGATCAGCCTCAGTCAGATTCCAAAGCTTCAGCAGCTGCGGCACTGCTTTTCTTGGCTCGAACAAGGAGACAGTTGCGATCGAGATGCGTGTGTCGTCCGTCCCGCGCACTCGGTGAGAGCATAGAACCCCGGGATCGGCGTGGAGCTGCTCATGAAACGGGTAGAGCAGGATCAGGCGATCACATTGGTATACGTGTGCATAGGCCATCATCTGATAGATGTCGCTCTGGCCTACGCCGTGTTTGGGGTCATCAATCGCTCCGTTCAGGCGCTTCCACTTCGTGTCAATGACCAGGACCGGCCTGCCATTTCTCGTCACCGTGATGTCGGGCCGGGTTGCAAATCTGGCTTGCCCCCCCTCCACCTCCTGAAGAACGAAATCGCGGGGCCCCTGTAGCCGAACCCGCAATCTGGTGCCGGCAAGCGCTTTCTGTAGGCTTCTCCCGACGAACTCCTCAAAGAGCGTGTTCATCTCAAAGAGTAGCGAAAACCCGCGCGCATGACCGGAGCTTGTGGTCTGAAAGCGGTTCCCGAGCAGCAGCCGCGCGAGAGCTAGCAGCTGCGCCCAGGCCTGGTTCGTTCGATCGATCACGACATCGTGCCAGCGAAGCGCAGGGACAGGCACGTCTGAGATATCGGCGAAGGCGAACGCGAGCTCCGTAAGGCGCCTTTGGTTCTCCGGGGCGCGGGAGAGCCGCAGAAGCTTCCTAACCGCCGCCTTCATGATCTGATTGAGGGCAATGTCCGAGCTCAGCTCGTCAAACCGACAGGCCAGTCTCTGAGGCGTCGCAGCGAGCAGGGTGAATTGGCGCTTGGCGTCGAGGCGGCCACGCAGAGCCGCGAGATCATCCTCATGCTGGATGTAGCGTCTAGGGAGCCCCCGGTGGACCACCTCGAACAGCCTGTCGCAGAAAAGCTTGATGAGGATCTCGAGCAGGTCGTGTCTCTGCCAATCCAGATCCGTCATCCGGCCATGAGCAATGTCGAGGTCGATCACCTCCGCGAGCATATGAACGAGCGCCCGCCGCGCGGCCGCATCGCTGTCTGCCCCATCAATCTTTGGAAGGATCTCGAGCGATGAGGTCTCGGTCGCAATAATGCCGACAACCTGCTGAGCCCGGAGCTTGAGCGGGTGGTTGACGATGATGCGTTCGCCATCGAGTCCGGCAAGTTGTTGAGCCGCCGCGCACTCGACGATCCTGTCCGCCTCGACGCGCGTAAATGCGCCCGGTCCCGGCTCCTCAATAGGAAGATAATCCCATTCGCGAACGCTTCGCCGGATCATGCTGTGATCTGCGCATAGGCCGCAAGATCGAAGACATCGCGCACAGTGTAGCGCCAGCGTTCGCTGCCGAAGCCGCCTGCCGCCGCGCTGGGTGCCGACAGATTCCGGCGACTGACGAAGCCCCCCTCGTCAGTGGTCTCGCCAAGGGCCTGCCGAACCTTTTCCCAGTCCTCGTAAAAATATTCAGCGAGCAACGGGATCACCTTGTTGCGCATGACCTCGTCAACGTCATCCTTGGTCTGGCAGCCCATGAAATAGGCGTGACCGATCTGATGCTCCCGATCGAAGAGGTATTCGATCCGGTCGTTGATTCCGGTCAGAAGCGCCTGGAGATCAATGCCACCGACATCTGCTGGGAGCAGGTGGGGCCGGGGCATCAACTCTTTGAAGCGGAATCGTCGGCGCAGCGCCGTGTCCAGCAACGCGATGGAGCGATCGGCGGTGTTCATCGTGCCGATGAGATGAAGGTTATCGGGAACGCCGAAGGTATCGCCCGAATAGGGGAGTTTCAGGCGCAGGGCATTGTCCTGGCCTAGGCGCTTGTCGGCTTCGATGAGGGTGATCAACTCGCCGAACACCTTGGAGATGTTTGCGCGATTGATCTCGTCGATGATGAGGACGAACTGATCGGGTGCGGCGCTACGTGTCGGCGCCGGGCTGGGCAGCAAGCGAGCCAGCGCCTCCTTCTTCACCTTATTCGGCTTCAGCACATAGCAGGACATCATGGTGAAGGGGCCATCATAGATGGTCTCGACGGGCAGCGGCTCTTCCAAGACCAAATGCCATTTGACGTCGCGCTTGTGGTTGTAGGTGCGCTCACCGGTTGGCTCGTAACGATAGGGGCCGGTCACCTCGCCGATCGCGCGGAAATGGGAGTTGCCCTCCGAGACGATGAGCAGATCTCCCTCCTTGATCCCGCTTCGGAAGCGCCAGGTCTGAGCCACGTTCCCGCTATTGCCGCTCGTGCCGGGTTCGATCTCATTCCACTTGTTGAAGATTTCTCCCCAATCTTCATACCTGGGGTCAGACCAATCGACCTCTCCCCCCCAGCCGAGTACGGCGTAGCCGCCTTCTATCGCGGCATCGTAGATGTGGTCCTCCGCGCCAGCGCGGCCGAGAGACATCTTGATGAACTGACGGCCTGCCAGGTCAAAGCCTCCCCCCCGGCCTTCGTTCTTTCGAGCTTGCTCGGCGAGGGCTGAAATTTCCCGGAAGACGCCTTTTCGGGGCTCGAGGCGGAAGCCAGCGGAAGAGGTTGGTTCACCATCCACTCCGGGCGCCTCAATGTCCGTAGTCGGCCGGAGCCCCTCCACGAAATCTTCGTATGCGTAAGACTGATGGAACGTTACGAAGCCGATCTGCCCTGCCTCTACCAAGGCATCGTAGCGGGCCTTGAGCTCGCTGCGGTCATCCGGAGCATGTCCGTCGCATAGGCGGACAGCCTCCTCGGCAGTGGCGTAGGTTTTGCCCGTACCCGGGGGGCCATAAAGTATGAGATTGGTGGGCATCACTTTAGGCGCTCCCGTGGAACTATCGAGTTCATCGCTGGATTTCTGGCTATCGGCCCGGTTCGCGGCCCAGATGAAGCCCTGCACGTCCCAGAGGTCGCGCGGCTCCCACCCCCATTCATCCCGCATGATGTCGTGGATCGCCTGGGCGAGCTGCAGCACAGCTCGGTACTCGTGTGCCGTCATCGGATTGTAGCCGAAAATCGGCTTGCCGGTAACCGCACGTGCGGTCTTCGTCACCGGATCCGTATTGATGCCGTAGGCTTCATTCGGCCGCGCGAACGCGGCGAGCATGGAGCCGATATTTCGGCTCTCGCTATAGGGCTGGCTCTTCTCCTGGCCTTCCTTCAGCACCGGCCAGGTATTCTGCACAAACGCCTCGAGCGCCTCGGGTAGGTCGGCGTCCGTTCGGATCAGCCTGCCTGCCTCACGCTCCAGCACGCCGGGATGCGCAGTCCGCAGATTCTTGATCCGAGCATCGGTGCGCCAGCCTAGAAGGCCAGACTCTTTCCCGGTGAGAAGGTCTAAGAACCGACCACCGAGCTCCTCGTCAGACATCGAGGATTGTGCGGCCAACGCCTCACCGGCGTTCGCGAGGAGAGTGTCTTTGTAGGCTCGCTCCTCCTCGTAATAGCCACCGGACTTCGCCTGAAATCCGCCGGCCTCGAAGTCTGGGTAGCGGGTCAGAAAGGCGGACTTCAGGCGCTCCAGAGCCGCTCGGTTGAGCCCAGTCGAGCCGGTCTCATACCAATCGAGGATGTTGTTCAGCTCAGCCTCACTGCCCGCTCTCACGCTCAGAACGGGCTTGGGATATCCTTGGCTTCTAAGGTCGGGCGAGGGGGAATGGCTGAGCCGTCCCGGGAGATTGGAGTGGCGTCCCTTGTCGGCCGCGTAGGACTGAACCTGTTGGGCCGGGGGAGGGACCGCAGCTCCGTCATCCTCTAGCCAGATCTGAACCTTCTGAATGTCTCGCTGAAGGGCAATGGCACGCCCGTCGCTGAGTTCGAACGAAACCATCTTCAGATTATCGACATCGGGATGACCGTAGCGCTCGCGCAGAACTGCTTCGGCGGCCGGAACGCCGAACGCCCGGCTCCCCTGAAACTCAAAGGTGAACTCGACGGTGGAGCTATTAGCGGGGCCCTGCCGATCGACCTGGCGCACGCCGGCGAGCTGTTGGAACTTGCCGCTGCCGATCGCGCTGCACACGGCCGGCATCGCGTTGATGAGGCCCATCGCGTTGTGAACGTCTCCGGCCCTTACCGTGAAGGTGTTTTGGCCCGCTTGCTGCGCCGGCTTGGCATATTCACGAACAACGAAGCTTCGGATCTGATCGGCCTGGGTGTCGCCTTGGACCGCCGCCCCCTCGGTTTCGAGAAATTGACGGTAAATCGAGATTGCCGAGCGGTATGACGCCAGGCTCTTGTACGGGTCACCGTCGACCTGAATCCGGGACGTGTTCAGCTTCCCAGCGGCGTTATCTTCGGCGGTATAGGCAAGATCATCCAGAATCGACGTGAACCCGTCGGCTTCATAGGCCGCGTCCAAATCGCCGTAGTGCTTCTCTACGCGCCGGCAGTCTGCGAGACGCGTCGAAACCGTGTTTGGTGCCTGGTCTTTGCCCTGCATCCAGGCACGAAATTCCTCTTCCTTCAAAGACCGTTCCCCTGCTTAGTTCGTTGGCGGATCAGCAACGGCCGTGTCAGTTGGCTGATCGGAGCCGGGGTCCGAGGACCCGCTCGAAGGCCTGCATCGTCTCGATCGCCCAACGATGCTGTTCATCCCAATCCGCGTGATCGTCGTAACCTCGGCTTAGGGTAGCCCGGATCGCCGTCTTCTTGCGACCTTCCTTCTTCTCCCAATCGAGACTCTCACCAACTGCAGCATTGATCTCCGCCCGGTCGCGATACAGCCGGTCAAATTGCCTTCGGTCCTCATCCCGCTCGTTGTTCAAATTCACCTGGATGGCGTCCCTACGGACGCTGAGACTGATGTGAGATCCAGGAACGATATCCCGCATCGGTGCCCAGTTTTTGCCAGGCGGCCTCATGGCTAGGCCTGCCTCAATGGCTTTGGCCGTAAACATCGCCAGGTAACTCGCAAGAATGTGGTCAGGCATGAATTCCCCCACCTGCTTCGGCTCGCAGCCAGGCTAACGTGTTCACCAGCCGAAGATGCTCCACGGCTTTCGCCTCAAGCTCGAGGAGCTTCGGATTGGCGAGCACGATCGCCACTGTTCGAGCACGACTGATCGCCACATTGAGCCGGTTCTTTGAGTAGAAGAAGTCTACGTGTCGCGGGAGATCCGCAGGCGTCGACGTCGCGAGGGAGACGATAACAACCTCCGCCTCCTGCCCCTGAAATTTGTCGACGGTTCCCACCCGGGTCCCTTCAGGCAATGCGGCCTTAAGGGCGTTCACCTGCATGTTGTACGGGGCAACGACCAGAATGTTTTTCAGGGTGAGAGCACCCTCGCGGCCATCGCGGTCGACGAAGCGTTGGCCGAGCAGGCTGCGAACGAGCTCAGCGGTGAGTTCGACCTCCTCATCGCTGCGCTGGCCGCACCCGCTGTGGCGCATATCAACGATCCTGATGCCGCTGGGCGCCAGGGCGGAATGAGCGTCGGGCGATAGCAACAGGCTCTGACCCTCATTTGCGGGGTGAGCATGAAGGCGCTCGTCATAGACTGCGCGCGAGATGAAGCCGCAGATCGATGGGTGCATTCGCCAGCTTGTGTCGAGCAATATCCCTCGATCAGGGGCGATCGTCGCCGCTCCCTGGAGGAGATAATCGAGGACCGAGAGCCCGCTCTCACCTGGGTGCGCACCCTTGATGGGCTGGCCCAGCTGCATCTGGTCCCCAACCAGGATGATATTCTTAGCGGCCGCCCCCATAGCGACGAGGTGGCCGAGCGACACCTGGCCTGCCTCATCGATGAAGAGGTAGTCGAAATGCTGGTCGAACTCGGCCATTCCGAAGAGCCACGCAGTGCCTCCGACCAGCCGATAGCCGCCCTCCAGGATGTCGTTGGCTTTATCGACATCCTGGATGAGACCGCCCTGAAGGTAGCTATCAGAATCCGACCGCGTGACCTTCTTGGCGCCGGAAAACTCGACCCCCTCCTTCCCAGCAACCTCCTCGATCTTCGCGAGCAGGTTGTTGATCGCCTTGTGGCTGTTTGAGGAAACGCCGACCCGCTTGCCGGCCTTCAAAAGCGCGACGATGACGTGGGCGCTCGTGTACGTCTTTCCTGTTCCCGGGGGACCCTGGATGAACAAGCTCGAGCGGTCGAGCGCGAGAGCGCGCTGCGTGGCGGCTTCGATGAGGCTCTCACCATCCCGCACGAGATTGCCGGCATCCCAATCGGTCAGCCGGGGAGGGGCCCGTTCGATGAGGTCAACGATGGCCTGATAACGTGGGCTATCCCCGGCAGGAGCGCCCAGCGCGTCGATCTGTCGCGTTACTTCGTTCGCGCGTGTCGCCAGGAACTCCCCGACTCTGAACACAGCAGCTTCCAAAACCCCGGTTGAGAGGGGCCAAGTCGGGATGATCGAACCGCTCTCCGGCCACTCCGGTCCCGCTTTGGCGCCTCGTTTGACCTCGACCCACCCTTCCTCACAGTTGAGGCCGTGGATCGTCCCGAGCGACTGTCGAGACGGCGCATGGAGTACACCCTTTCCGACCTGCAGCTTCGTGTCCTGAGGCGGGAAGGCATAAGTCGCGATGGTTGAGCGCTTCTCCGGCCGGAGCCAGTCTTGGCCCGCTGGACGGATATCCCCGATACATTCGCCGTCATCGATCAGCTCGTCTTCCATTCGATCGCATCGGTCGAAGACAGCCCACTGATCCGGCTTTTGGGCTCGCCGGTGGAAGTCGATGAGGTGAGCGAATAGCTCGCGGCCTCGCGGGGATAGTTTCTCGGCCTGCTCTCGAAGGAGCTGCCTCAGCCACTCACGGCGCTTTTCCGCCGCGCTCTCCTCTTCACTCGGCTCGGTCGGTACCGCATCAGAACGGGACCACCAGGCCAGGTCCGTTGGGCGCAATCCGATGAGCCAGTCGCGCAGGCCTTCGGTGTTTTCGCAATCCACCTTGTTGTAGGCAAGGATGTCATCGAGGAACGCCTGCTCCCCCGTTTCCCGCCACCGGTGATAGAAGACGATCGATTGATCGGCCTTTGTGACGGCGTCATCCCTCTTGGCAGCGAAAAAGGCTTCGAGCGCCTTGAGACTGAGGGAGGACTCGGAAGTCCGAACGGCGTTACGGCCAATCGAGTAGAGATCGACGAATTTCTCCGCTCGAAGGAGGTTGTCGACGGCCTCCTCGCGCGAGGCAAAGGTCGTCGAGAGCCGACGCAAAGCAGTGATCTCATATGCTGCGTAGTGGTAGATATGAGCGTTCGGATGCCTCCGGACGTGCGCGGTCAGGAAGTCCACGATGCGTTCGAATGCGGTGCGCTCTGCCTCGCGATCGTGAGCCCATTCCGCGATGAAGCGCGGCTGGCCCTGATCCCGGTAGTGAATGCCCCAGAGATATTCGAGGCCGCCGGGATAGAGCGGATCACCTTCGAGATCGAAAAACAGGTCGGCGGCGTCCGGAGCGGGAAGGCGCAGAAAGCCGCGATTTTCCTGTAGCGGCAAGAGCTCCACCGCCGGCTCCCCCGCCCGGCGCTCCACTTGCAGGAACGCTTGCGCGCGGAGCCGCTCGAATGTCTCGGGCGAAAGCTTTGGAACGCGGCTTCCGGCCGGCATCTTGGCGAGTGCCGCTACCGAGTCGATTCCTGCGGCTCGCAGCTTCTCGATCTGACCCCGCGTGATGCCGGCGACGAGGCTAAGGTGGTCATCTGCTTCCCAGACGGACGAGCAATGCTCGCGCCATCCGCAATAGGTGCAGGCAGCACAAGGCTCACCCACCGAGCCCTCCGCTCCCGAGGCGATGAACTCCAAGTATCGCGCTTTGGCTGTCGCGAGCGTGTGCTGGAACTCCACTCGTCGGAAGGATTCCTCTCGGCCATCGCCCAAGACCAAGTGCATGGAGTGGGGGAGGGCGCCCTGCGCTTCACTGATCAGGTCAGCATAGATGCCGAGCTGAAGCACATGCTTTGGGTCGGCGGATCGGGCGAGTTTGGTGTCGATCGGCTCGTACGACCAAGGGCCGAGCTTCGAAGGTGTATCGACCCGGCGCAGGAAGTCAGCGAACCCGTGCCACGGCGCGTCGAGGAAGGTCGCCTGATAGATGATCTGTCGGCCATCGCGCATGGCCTCGATGGTAGCTCCCCGTCGAACTTCCAGCGATCCACGCGAAGAGATCTCGGCGACATCCTTGCCCTGTTCCTTGAGTACAGAGAGGTACGATGCCTCGTGCTCATGGCCGGCCGCCTGGACAAGTTGGACGGTGTCATCGTCCTCTGCGCGCTCAGGAAGGCTTTCGGGGTTCACCAGCTTCCGGAGGTTCAGTGCTGCCGCGTGGGCGCAGCCCAGGAATGCGTTCAGATCCGACGCCGAGTGCAGAAGAGAATCGTTGTGGTAGCGCATGTCCCCCCTGTCGATCGCCTCTGCGTCAGAAACGGTCGCAGCGCCCCCGTGTCTCGTTAGCGAAGCTAGATCATGCTGGCCAAGCTGTGCAAGGTAAGTCGCTGAATTCCGGAGGATCGCTGATGCCGGCTTGGACACCAGTTGCACTCGATTACGAACCTTGGCCCAAGGGATCACAGATTTTCGTGGGGAGTACTGACACGTTCAGCGCGTCCTCGCTCGCAAAGGCGACGCCGGCCGGCGACACGGGCCGTCAGCAGCACTTCCAAGAGCTCGTAGAGCGGATCGCCTGGCACTTGGGGTCAGATACGGTCCCCGTGTTCATCGACTTCAACGGGGATCGCAGACGTATGGATAAGGGATGTATAGGACACGCCGTTGCCGGCGGATTCCTTATGGCTCCCGTAGACGGGAACGAAGGGTACGTAACCACAGTCGTTTTGCGACAGCGCGGCGGTGAGGCTGGTACTCTAACCTCGTAAGGAGCGGCCGAGGAGCGATACAACGACCTACGTCACCTGGGGTTAGCTCGCACGGAAGACATGCGCTCGGTGCCAGGCCAAACGCTCGTGGTGAGCAGTGGTAAGCGCGAGCGGCGCCACATCAGCTATGTGCAGGTGATAGAGCGCCGCCTGCCCTAAGAAAGGCGACAAGAGCGGCAGCCCATCCTCGTTGAAGCTGACCAGCCCAGTGTCGAACGCTGAGTCCCAGAGGCTTGAGAGCAAAAGCCCGTTGTGAACATCAAGGCGGTCAGCGTCCGAGCCGCATTCACTCCAAGGGACTATGTGCGATGCTCGAAGCAAGGCCGGATCAGTAATGCCGGTGAGAGGGCATTGCTCTCCCCAATAATCCAGCAGAGCTCGTCGGAAGATGTCCTGGCCGACGCGCTGTCTCGCAAGCCTCTCAACCTCCGTCTGGCCCAACGCTGATATCTGCTTTTGAAACAGCTGCAGAGGTGCAGTGGGTAGGCTACGTGCCAAGTGATAAGCTCGGCTCAGGCTGGCCCGGAGCGTGTCCCGGTCTGGAAAGCTGAAAGCCGCCGTTGCCGAAGGGGGAACGGGCTCGGCTTGCAGACCCTTCAGCTCTGCTGCAACGCCGCCATGCTGAACCGCTAGGAACCAGTGGTCCTTCGATGCAGCGAGAGCAATCTCACCAGGCGCTGTGTCTGATCGGAACCAATACCACCCGTCAGCCAACCCGCTGAAGCGCTGATAGCCGTGATTGAAGGCCGCCTCCTGGATCTCACTTTCCTTCGCAAAGCCGAGCGATCTAAGGCGATCGTCGGGCGACGGATTGTGGCTACTCGTCACGACTGTCTGAGCTGATCTAGGAGCGTCGGGATGTCGCTCAGCCACGCGCGCTGCTGCTCGACGTTCGGCCTGCTTCCCGCGACCCATGAAAGCGCTTGTGCCACGTCGTAGAGCGTGCGGGCCGGAACGGCGGCGCCGGGCACCGGCGTTTTGCGATGAAGTCCGAGATATGACGGGGGTGCTGGGTCGAACGGTTGCGGAGTTCCGTCCATCCCTTCGCGGCAGATGTTGAATACTCTTGCTGCGTTGCCCTTGCCCCAGCGACTAGCAAGCTGGTCGTCGATCCAGGAGGCCAGTGACCTCTCGATCAGCGCCTCCTCCCACCATCCCCGCAGAAGCTCTACATCGTGGCGTGCTTGCCCAATCACTCTAAGGATGGCGTCGCGCACCCCCTCTAGATCTAGGTTCCGGTCATGCACATCGGCAAAGCCGCTTGTCTCGCGTAATGTCATGCCGTTTTTGCAGACGAGACGCAGCCAGGTGGCCGCCAGAACGAGCCGGCTACTGCCATCGACCGAGTTAAAGAGGTCGATGCAAAGGCCGACCTTGAAGCCGTCCGGCGGAATGATGCTCATGTCGTCGGCAAGATGGAAGCGGATGTGCGCCCACTCGCCGAGATGGCTGAGGTTCAGCGTGCAGGGAAGTCGGTCGTAGAACAGGTCCAGGCCGCGAAGCGCCGCGACACACAGGTCACCGAGGTCACGGTGCTGGACCAAGGTGTAGCCTTGCCCGACCGTACCCACCGGGACAGGAGGCTCGTCCTCCCTCAGTGGCAGGCGCACCATCGCACGCAGATACGGGTTCGGCCTCCACTCTCCGGGCGCAACGAAGTCCTGTTTCTGGAAAAGCGGCACGAGTTCACGGAGTTCCGCCCAAGTCGCAGTCTCTTGAATGACTGGCCGGCCCTGCCAGCGCGATAAGGAGGGTGACCTCGTGACCGGAGCATCCGTTGGCTGCATGCCGCTCATTGTGACGCCCCCTCTTGCAAGCATTCTCTCCCGTTGATGCGCTCAGGAGAGCGATCAACCTTGTTGACCACAGTTTCCGTGAGAAACCTGAATTCAGCCCTTACCTATACTGAAGCCGCGATCGCCTGATATGCTTGATCTCGCCATTGCCCGAATTGCGCTGCGTCGATTGTGGCTGCGAGCGGTGCGATCTCCTCCTGCGTCCAGTACGTGTCGATATCGCCTTCCCTTATCCACCCTTTGAGAAGGTCGTCGGTCAGGAGGACGCTGTTCTCCTCGTCATAGAGTAGGACGCCCAGTTGAAGGCCGGTGTCGGGCCATAGTCCCGCAGAAAGCTCTAGCGAATAGCCTTGCCGTTCGAACCTTCGACTGAAGCATCCTTCGCTCCAGATCGTAGCAATGCCAATCGCGAGATCAGGCCGTGCAGGGTTACTCGGCCGACATCCTCTCCAGCCAGCGGGGATTTCGGTCCACACGGCTCCCCAAAGCGCTTCGAGGAACAGAGCATATTCGGCCTGCACCTGCTGCGCGGCCAGACAGGCGCGGTAGAACGAAGCTACCTCCTCCCATCTGAGATTGGCGGGCACCTTGGGTTCCTTGCCAGTCAGCAGCAAATCGACGGCCGTCTGAACCGATGGTTGCTGAAAATATGCGAGCACGCTCTCTGGGACTGCGATCATCAGGATCTCCTAATAGGCACGATGCCAGACCGTGCGTCGAAAGCGGCGGTAGTCCTCACAATCGTGCTCTGGGTCGGTGTGCCGTTCCAACTCAATTAGCAACGCCCACCAGGAGGTGGCGCTCCAGCCGTGTTTGCGGTTCTGCCCGAGGATAGCGGAGGAGAGATCCCTCGGATCGGGCGAAACGACCAGCAGGATTGACTTCTCCAGCTTCCAACTGCGGTCCTGTACATGTTCGAGCGCCTTGGGAAGCTGCCCCCGCGTCAGCTGATGGCCGAATTTCGCCTCAATCGACACCCCGAAGGGCTGAGGACCACCGTGGAGCTCTACAAGAATGTCGGTTCGGTTCTCCTCGGCGACGCAGCGAACCGTTCGGACACTCGAGTCGTCAAGCTCCTTGCCAGCACACGATGCTGCAGCTCGGGCGAGAGCCAGCGCGCGTGCTTGCCTACGAGCGGCGGTACCGGAGTTCAGGAAGTTCACGAAGCCGCCGGTTATCTGCGGCTCGTGAAAACCTGCCCACTGATATGGCGCGACATGAAAGCAATGGGTTGCTTGATCTAGCCTGAAAAGCCGGGTGACCGCGCTATCGCCATGCCGCCATTCAGGAACAGGAATTCCAGCGAGGCCGCGCCGGATCAGGGGCGTGGGATCCCCGGCAAAATCCAAATAAGCTTCCAGCGGCCGGGGGTCGAATGCCAACGGCGCCGAACCTGCAGCGGAACGACAAGCCGCCCAGAAGGTCACCGATACCCCTCCGTCCGAGGGCGCATGCCTTCGCCCACCAGTTTGTCATAGGCGGCGAGGACGAGGCGGCGGGTGCGGTATTCGCCGTATTTGGCGATCTCGTTCTTCTGGAGGACGCGGAAGGTTTCGCTCGGGTAGTCGTCGCCCATCACGTCCTTGGGATCGAGCACGTAGCGCAGCTCGTCGCGGCCCAGGCCGTAGGCGAGCGCGTACCAGGCGTCGAGCTCGGCGCGGAGCTGCGCACGGCGGCCCTCGTCCCAGGGAAACGGCGGCCCTTCGTAGCCGAGGTCACTCGCGAAGGAGGCCATCGAATACGAGGTGTAGCTGAGCTCCAGCACGCGCGGGACTATGAAGCCGAGGTCGGCTTCGGCGTAGGCCTGGGGCGGGAGAATCGGGATTTGGCGAATAATGAAATAGGAAAGAGACAGTCCGCTTATTTTCTGACGGACAACCCAATCAGCAATGAGACAATTGAGATTTGCATAAAGAGCGGCTTGTAGATCAACTGGCGATTTTGTGAAGAACAACAAAACTTTATTGCTTACGCCCCAAGCAGGAAAGGCTAGCGGAACCAGCGTTCTGAAGTTTGTTGAAGCGGCAATCTCTTTCCAGCCCATGAGCCAAGAACGTTCCCAGCCTTTATCGGCAAGCCTTCGATCAACGTGTCTTTTTTCGACCCAGTAAAATGGCTCGACCTCGAATTCGGGATTTTGGTGATCTGCAACACTGGTTTCAGGAAGAACACGAAAGCCTCTTTCATCCTCTCGTGACGCATAGGAAGCGGCCCGGTGATCAAAAAAGCTCCCCATTTTCGCTTCATAGAGAGGCATGTAAGCGTCTGACGCCACATCATTAGGCGAGTCAGAGTCTCGCTTACACGCCCATCGCGTCCCTTCTCTCACCCAGTCGTCGTCTCTGAAGTCTTCCCTGCTACGAAACAGATGACTGTCATTAGCCATATCGAACATGCGTAGGAATGAAATCCCCCACGGATTCCCGCCGGAAGTGATGCCTTCATTTAGGAGAACCGGAACATGATTGTAAATGGCAGCCGCCAACCGAGCGTCCTCCCCTGATCTGAATACCGGTGCGGTATGGGTGTTGGGGTTAATTCGCGCGATCTCACTAGTCGAAAGACTAAACTGGCGCCGTTGATCGCCCAGATCCTCTACCTTGCGAGCAAAAAATACGAATTTGCTGGGTGCCGGTGACGGCTCTTTGTAGATCAGGAGAGAAAACTTCATAGCATGGTGTACGCCGGGGAAAAGTAACTCCTCATTCTCAAATGAGTAGAGCATTCCCAAGCGACTAGAGCTGATCAAACTGCCGAAAAACGGGGCAGTCGTCGCATCAGTCGCAATGCCAGTCGGTACGATGATCCCCGCACGCCCCATGACCCCAGCTAAACTGAGAAAATGCTCAGCAAAGAGGGCGTAGGTATTTACGTCGCCGGTGCCGGTGTAGCGAAAGCGGCCTCGTTCGTCGCCAGGTACACGCGCAAAAGCGCTGGTCGCCTCGGCAATGCGCTTGGCGATTTGGAATGCGTCGTAGAGCAGTCGGTCGGGCGAGCTCCCCGGTGCCTCAGCTAGCCGTGCAATCGCTCGCGTTCGCGCGGCAGCATTCGGCTCATCGGCGATGGCATGTCCGGCGAAGAATTCCTGCTCCTGCAGTTTGATCCTTTCCCAGGGCGGATTACCCAGCACAACATCGAACCCGCCCTTGCCGATGAGCACATCGGGAAAGGCAAGCGGCCAGTGGAAAGCGCGCGCCGCCTCGGCGCCGTCGAGTGCGGCGGCCTCGAGCGGGCCGTAAAGGGAGCCGCCGCCGAGCTTCTTCCACACGTCCGCCGTGGTAGGCACCGTGCCGCGCTGGTAATTCTCCGGCACTGCCGTCTTCGGCAGCAGGAAGGCGGCGGTGTAGAGGTCGCAGGCGACTTTGGTGTTCCAGCGCGCGGGATCGCGGCGCCAAGCCTCGAACGCCTCGCGCTTCTTCTCGACCTGGCCGACCGTGCCCTCGGGCATGCGGCGGATCGTGGCGAGATTGGCGGCGAGCTTCTTCGGCGGCATCGCGCCCGCGCCGGTTTCGAAATCGAAGCTACCCTGCCCCTTCTTCTCGTCCTTGTTCTTCGCCTTGTAGTATTTGGCCGCGTCCTTGCTGTCGCCGGTCAGTGGCTTGTAGGCGTCGTCGGGGACACCCCGCTCGAGTGCCTCAAGGTCGAACACGCCGAGCAAAGCGTCGCCGCAACGGATATTGGCGTCGAGGAAGCCGAGCGGCTGCCCCGGCGACACGCTCTCGATCCATAGTGCCACTTTGGCGAGCTCCACCGCCATCGGATTGCGGTCGACGCCGTGGATGCAGCGACTGACGACATCGCGCAGCGCCGCCTGCTCGTCCGGCGCATCGGGGTTACGTAGCGCCGCGATCCGACCCGCCATGCGGCGCGCCGCGCCGAGCAGGAAATGGCCCGAGCCGCAAGCGGGATCGATCACCTTTAGATCGAGGATGGCCGCTGCCTTGGCCTCGGGCGTTTCGGCATTCGCCTCGGCCCAATCGAGTACTGGGTCCAGCGCGCTGTCAAGCAGCGTCTCGACCAGACTGTCAGGTGTGTAATAGCTGCCGCTGGTCTTGCGCTGGTTGCCCTTAGCGCCGCTGTCGAGTTCGAAAGTGCCGTTGGGCCGTAGGATCGGCCTAATCTCGAGCAGGCTTTCATAAACCGAGCCAAGCTCCTCGGTCTTCATGTCGCGCCAGTTGATGCGGTGGAGCACACCATCTGCGCGGATCCAACCGAGGCGGTGGATGGCGGTGAGGAAGCGGCGATTGGGGATAGCCGACCGGTCGAGAGTCGGTGCACCGTCACGTCCGAACAGGCCTCCCAGCGCGGACAGGCCAAGCAAAGGCTGGCCGTGCTCTAGCGCGGCAAGCGTGACCTTCATCCCCTCCCAGCCATCGTTGTGCGCGTCATAGGCGGTGCGCCGCGCCGATCGTTCGCGCCAGAAGGAGAAGGAATAGTTGCCGGCATAAAGGTCGCGCGCCGCCCGCCCGGTGGCGCGTGGATGGAGCAGGTCGCGGTCCTCGGCCACCGCGAGGAAGATCAGGCGATAAACTGTGCGCAGCAACTCCTCGAACAGGCCCTGCAGCGGCATCGCACCGGAGGCGATGCGATCCCATAGGTCGGGATTGGCCTCTACCAGACCCTGTCCGAGCTCCTGCAGCGCCGCCTCAACGCCTTCGCGAAGCCGCTCGCGGGCAACGGTGCCCTTCTTCAGGCCGGCTTCGCGCCAGCGCTCCAGCGCGCAATCCGATGCCGGCGTCCCCGCCGCGCCGAACCGGCTGGCATGGGTCAGCAGCCACCAGGCAGTGAAGTCGGCGAACATCTCGTCGCGGAATATCGCGCCGAGGTCCGCCTCGATCCACGCCGCGCGGGTGAGGCTTGCATTGTCTCGCATTAGCCGCACGCGGTCGCCGGCGAACACGAGGCCCCAGTAGAAATCGGGGTTGGCGTTGAGCCAGTCTTGCAAGAGCACAACCGGCGAACGCCGCGCGCGACCACCCTCGCCGTCGCCGAACTCCGGCAGGGCCTTGGCGAAACCGTCGCCCTCCGGAACCGGCGCCGCGCAGACGACGGGGACGCGCCCTTCCTTGGCCTCGAGCGCGATGCGGTAGCGACGGCTTCCGTCACTGTGTTCGATCGGCCCCTCTAGGTCGCTGAAGCCGAATGCGTCGCGGAGCAGGCCGCGCGCGAAGGCGGCAGTCTGAGTCACCGTTGGCTGTTCGATTCGGGCGAAGGCCTGCCAATGCGCCTGGCCGATCCGGAAATAGCGAGCGATTTCGTCGCCGAGGGCCGTGCCCTTGGGGCAGCCATAATCCGCCGCTGCCTTGGCATTGGACGGAGTGGCCGCGACCTCCGCAACCATCTCGGTGGCGATCAGCGCGCCTTCGATGGTGATTGCGTCGAAACCGATCTCGGCCACGCGCCGGCTATGGCGCGCCATCAGTTGGCCTCCGGGATTAATACGTAGAGGCCGATCACGTCGGCCGGTAGGACAGCGCTGACCTCGGTTGTGACGCCGCCTCGCGCCGCCTCCGTCACCCGTTGGTGATCGTGACTGAGCTGTCTCGCCCGATCGGCCGCATAGGCAGCGATAGCGGCGTCATAGCCGCTCAGCCGGCCAAGGGCCTCGCCAACGCGCCGCTCAATCACGGCGCGGTCGAGGTTGCCCGACGCCTCCCGTTCGAGCAGCGCGAGCGCCTCCGCGCCCTCGCTAATTGCCTCCGTTGCCAATCCATCGAAAGCGAGCGCCGTCGCTTCTTCAGCGAGCAGCGTGCGGTTAGCCCGGCCGCTCGTCACCATGGTGAACCGGAGCCGCAGCAACATCAGCGTCGTCATCCGCTCGACGGGGCGGGAGCGCCAGGCCCCGGCGCGGCCGACCGGCACGCCCCCCTGTCGCCCGCCCGGATCGAGCGCGCCTTCGGCGACATTCTCCGCCAGCGCCGCCACGAGGGGGTGCACGCGGCCGACATGGGCTACATCCGGCAGCGGGTTATCCTGAAAGCCGATCATCCGACTTCCGGTCAGCCCGCGCGCTTCCAGGCGCTCCCCAAGCTGGGTCGGCAAAGCGTCATAGTGAATACGGAACGCTGACCCCACCTCGCCGAGTGGGGCGTTCAGCCGCGCAAGGGCGCGCCTCGTGAATCGCTGCACCTCGTCGGGGCCGCCGTTCAAGGCGCGCATGCCTTGCCACTCCGGGAGCACCTCGGCCGGCTTGAGCGCCGCCTGAGCATAGCGGGTCGTGCTCTTCTTGGCGTTCTCCTCAGCGTCTTGCCATTCGGCCTCGAGTTGCGCACTCGCCGCGCCGAAATCGAACATGCCCTGTGCGCGCGGCCGATTCGAGCGTAGCAGCACAGCCTGCATCAACGCAGAGGTGACGCTCGCCGAGTCCTCGGGTACGGGCACGACGACCCCCGTCTCTTTTGCAATCCGCTCCGCCTTCCTGGTGATCACCTCGATAACCGCACCGTCGATCGCAGAGTTGGAGCCGAACATCATCACCGTCCAGACGGTTGGCGGCTCGCCGAAGCTTTGGCCGAAGCGATCGACACGCCCCTCGCGCTGCTGGTGGCGGGTCGGGTTCCAATTGAGGTCGTAGTGGATGACCGCATTGAACAGCATTTGAAGGTTGATGCCCTCGGACAGACAGTCGGTCGCAATGAGGATGCGTTCCGGGTGGTCCGCCATCGCCTCGACCCGGGCGCGCCGCTCCTCCGGCGTCAGGCGTCCGGTAACCACCTCAACCTTGTGCTTCTTGAATAGCGGAGCGAGCGCGGCGCCGATCGCCTCAGCGGTGCTGATGAAGCGGCAGAAGACGATCGGATGAGCACCTTCCTTGATCAGCGCCTTCAGCTGCCGGACCAGCTCGTTGACCTTCGGATCGTCCACCGGCCGCGCTGCCAGCGCATCCGCCTGTGCAATCAGTCTTTCGAGTGTCGTTTGTTCCTCTCGTTCCAGCGCCGTGGCGGGTTCGACATCGGTATCGCTCAGCATGCCTTCGTCATCGTCGAACAGGATCGGCTCGAGCGCTTCCTCATCCGCCATGCCACTCAGCCGATTGCGCAGCGCGCTCGCTGCGGCAGCCGGCGATGAACCGACGCAGCGCATCAGCGCCAGCGTTCCCCAGAAGGCTAGGCGTCTCGCCCGCTCGCCGTCCGCGCCCTGGGTCCGTTCCACGCAATAATCGAGCACGTCCTCCTGGAAGGTCAGGAAATCGCCGGTCAGAGCGTACGGAGCCTCCCGTTCGAGATGACGCGGGAATACGCGGTCCTCGGCCCACTGGCCCTCGATGTCGGGGCGCCGTCGTTGCACGAAGTGCTGCGCAAGCCGGCGGCGATAGCGTTCGAGCGCATTCTGATCGGCCGTCTCAGGTCCGGCGCCCAGATCGGGATGGAGCAGCGCGAGCAGCCGCGCATATGCGTCCTGATTGCCGCTGTGGGGGGTCGCCGTCAGCAGCAGCATGTGCCGGTTCTCGTCCTCTGCGAGGCGGCTAAGCAGTTCGTAACGCTGCTGCGTCCCCCGCTCGCTGCCCCCAACGCAGCTATGGGCCTCATCGACGATGACCATCTCGGGGCAATGCAACGCGAAGCTGTCGCGGCGGCTGTCGGCCTTGATGTAGTCGAGGCTGACGACCGTGTATGGATAGGCCTTAAAGAGGTTATCGGACAGCGCCAGGCCGCGCTCCAACGTCCGAGCCTTGGCTGAGGTGACGGCGACCGCGTCGATATCAAACTTCTCGGACAGTTCAGCCGTCCATTGCTCGACGAGGTGTGGCGGGCAAAGCACCGTGAAACGATCCACCTCGCCACGGTCGATCAACTCACGCAGGATCATTCCAGCTTCGATAGTCTTACCGATACCCACATCATCAGCGATCAGCAGTCGCTTCACATCCTGCCGAAGAGCCATCAAAAGCGGCACGAGCTGGTATGCGCGCGGCTCTACTCCAAGATGGGCAGCACTTCTGAACGGGCCGGCCCCGCGTCGCAACGATAGGCGTAGCGCATCGGCAAGCAGTCGCGCCGAGTCTTGAGTATCAAGCTGCTCAAGCGTCGGCGGCTGAAAATGCGCCGCTTGCACGGGCTCACGCTCGAGCGCGGTTGCGATATCGATCGCATCCTCTTCTGACCCGGACAGCGGGCGCACGCGAAGCAGACCTTCTTCGGGCCGCCCCAATACGATCCATTCCCGACCTCGAGCGCGCACGAGGTCGCCGGTCTGCAACACTGCCGCACTCACGCTGAGATTCCCAAGGCAGCGGCGAGTTCCGCCGGCATCGCTCCGCCCGGAGCGGGTGGCAGGACGACGACGTCGCGTCCAAGTTCGGCGCAGCGTTCGGTGAAACCTGGCATTGCTCCACCGCAGACTGCAACCAGGCTGCGCTCCGGCCAGCACAGCGGATACAACACACCGTCTATATGCTCGGGCCGAGGAGGAGGAGCAGACCAGGACTTTAACGCCTGAATCCAGGGATCATCCGCTGGTGCTGCTTTCGCAGTATCTACCTCGCATCGACTTAACAGGTCCAAAATCGCTAGCACCTCATCGTCACGTCGTTCGATGAGTTCATGGTCGGGCTGATTGTAGTACGATAAGAGGCAACGGTAGCAGCCGGCGGTACACGCATCTTCGGCCTCGACCAACCCGTCTCCATCACGGCGGAAGTGCATGAGTTCGAGCGCACGCTCCGCCAACTCCCTCCAAAAATGAACCCCGGAGGTGAGCCGCTTGAGGACGCCCGCTCCGCCTTCGGACGCTTCATAGAGCAGAACGGAATTTCGACTTTCACGGGACGGCAGCGGCTCTCCCAAAAGCTCCCCCGTTTCCAAGAGATGCTCGGTCTCGATCGCCCGGACTAAGGCATGCTGAAGGGTCGCCATCTGCGTTTGTTCAAGCGGCCGCTTGAACTGAAGGAGCATGGCATTTTTAGAGTCCTCCACCACGGGTACGATTCTCTGGCGGCGCGCTCCACGCGGATCGGCTCCTTCATCCTCGCCTTCCGCTTCGTTCTTTAGCCAACGCCCTGTGACAGTATCGATGTGGAAACCGTGGATTTCCTTCGCTGCTCTGCGGCGGAGGCCTAAGTTTACGCGGGAGAGGCGGGTTCGCGGACCATAGCGAACTGTAGCTATGACCTCCCCGTCAGCAGTGAGATCCAGGTTCTCCTGCCCGGTCCCTTGCCACTGAAATATCGTGCGGATCTCAAACCCGCGTCTCTGCCGATCCTCGTCATTCGCCGTGATGCGCGCGCTCGGAGTGGCATCGACGTTGTCGATACGGAACAGCTCCGCGATCCGCCCTTCGGGCAGCAGCCCGGCACCGCAGACAACACACTGTTCCTGCGTCCCCTCCTCGTGGGCTGCTCCACAAGTGCTGCAACAGGTGAGCGTCCTAGTCGCGAGCAGCCCGTTCTCACCTCGCGAGCCGGCCGGCAGCTTGGCCCGATGGCACCGAAAGGCCTTGCCCTCATGATAGACGAGGCTGTTCGGGCCAAATTCCGCGATCGCGAGAAAGCGCGGGCGCTGCAGAACCGTCGACGCTTTTTCTGCTTCGATGAAGGCGTAGAGAGGCAAGCGCGGAAAATTGTATCCTGGAAGGAAGCCCTCGGTAGCTAGATAGCGATAGCTATAGAAATCTGAGGCGGACGAGGACGTGCCCGCCTCCAACAACTGTAGCTGGCGAGAGGCACTCAAGTAGCGATTACGCGCGTCTTTCCGTTCAGCAGCTGAAAGACCGGTCCGTCGCTCAATGGCTGCCGCATCCTCCAACTCGCGGCGAGCGGATTGATACAAGTCTCGCCACCGGTCGAATGCTGTGGAAAAAGCCTCAGCAGCCGTGGACCAGATACGCTCTACGAACTCATCCACGCCTTCCTCGCCGATCATCGCGCCGGTCGGCAGAGCAGAGCGCACGGCGGCACTGGCCCTGGCCCGATCGGCCGGACTCTCAGCTGCAGAGCCAAAAGATTCTTCGAGGCGCTCGCAGACGGGTAGCTCTTCTGACTGCATGAAGAGGTTCCCTGGAATTGAAGGATCCAGAGGCTCGGATGTCGTAGCGAGCCATTCCGCTTGGACATGGCTGCTTAGGAGGTCGGCATTGGCCAGATCGATGGCAGGCGCGCGGACAATCCCAGCCACCAGAGAAATTCGGCGCTCGAAGTAGTATTGATCATGCGGGCTCTGTGCGGCGCAGTAAGTGACAACCAGGGCCGCTTGTCCGCTTCGACCAGCCCGGCCAGCGCGCTGAGCGTAATTCGCAGGCGTGGGAGGCACGTTCCGCAGGAACACTATGTTGAGCTGCGAGATGTCGACGCCAAGCTCCATCGTAGGCGAGCAGTAAAGGAGGGGGAGGAAATCGCTTCGCTCGCCTCTCGTACGCATGTCAGCGGCAGCCTCTTTGAGGCGCTGACGGTCGGTCTCGCCAAAGCGGAACCGATCCTCACGCCACTGGCGGACGACGGACTCCACCTGTGCGGTATGTTCTCGTGCTTCGAAAGCCATCGGCAGGCGCCCGGCGCTCCCGAGCCGTTCCGCCACGTCCGAGTAGAGCTCGGCAAAAAAAGCGTTCTCCTGCCCTTGGCGCGGATCACCGGATCCAGCGAATATCTTCAAGGCGTTGGGGGCGAGACGCCAGCCAGTTAGACCGCCCAGCGGGAAGCGGCGCACAATCTGGTGCTGCTCGGCCGCCTCTAGCATGGCGGTGATGAGTGCTTCCCGATCAGCAAGGGCGAGAGTTCGTCCGAAACATTTCTGAATCTCACGCGCCACGAGGCTCCGGCCACCGGCTCGCAAGGTAGTTGCATCATCGGTGGGCCGCTGATGGCGCCGGGCAGGGGCTTCAACCATAAGCGTCGACTGGCGGGCTAAATCCCGTCCCTGCTCCTCTGATGCTATCGCCCAGGGAGCCTTGAGAGTCGCTCGTGATCGTTCCCCGATCTGCTCTAGGGTAACCGGGTCGAGAGCATCGACGCTTATCGCAAGACCCTGCCGCATAAAGTCGAGAAGAACGGAGAACATCGCCGCGCGCTGCTCAGGAGTTGCGGATGCTAGGTGTGGATTGGAAGAGAACACCTCCTCGTCGGCGGCCAACATCGGTACACCTGGGTAGCGCACTTCGATTAGGCCCAATTGGTCGAGGTTAGGGTTGGTGAATCGCCAGCCGCGCCTCAAATCGTTCCAGAGGCGATGAGCAAGAACTTGGTTTAGAGCGCTTCGTGCCTCATCCAGCGCTGCGAAGCCGCGCGGATTCGGGTCGATCATCCACTCCCCCCTCCGCTCCGACTGCTCAGCTTCAAAGCCCAGCGCGCGGCGGAGAGCATCACCGAATTGCTCGTGGCTAAGTCCATCGGTGCCCGAAGAGCGCGCTGCTCGAAGCATGGCACCGCGAAGCAAGGTTACGAAAATGAAGTCGTTAAAATGGCCCGCCTGCAGCGCAGCATCCTGCCGATTATCAGTGAAGCCGAGAAGTTTGCGGCGGTGCTCGCTGAGACTTCCGTCCTGCGCCATCCAATCGAGCGCCGCTTCGGTGATCATCGTGGTGGCGGAGCTTCGGCCTTCCGCAGACAGGCCAGCAAGCTTGTTGATATCACGCGCCTGAGGTGCCGGCTCATGTCGACACCTTGCACAAAATCGATACTTGCCCGGGAAGAACCAGGCTTCAAGCCCACCGTCGTCCCGGATTCCTGCCGGGGACAGGCGCAGCATCACCCCTTCGTGCTTTCCGCGTCGCCGGCTCACCAGTCGCAGACCGCTCGGGGTCTGCTCGGACCATCCCTCCGGGTAGCACTCCGCCGTGCCATCGAACGCAAGACTTCCGTCCGCGTTCGGCACCAGAAAACCGTGCAGAGTTCCGTCGGCGTCTGGGGTGTCCTGGGGAGTGATATCTATGGAGCGGGAGAGAACGGTGCCAAACGGATCTATAGAGACGCTATGCACCTCCTGCCCGCACTCCCGACAGAAGAAGAGCGGATAAAGCCTCGCCTGCTCCTTTTCTCGATCGAACTTCTCGCCGCTTAGCTGAACGGAACGCTGACCCGCAGCCTCAAAAGTGGCATGCGCATGGCCGGCGCCGGACAAGAAGCGGTGAAGCTTGAATGCCATGAAAGGCTCTTCACTGGGTCCGCCTCGGTCTTTCTCTGGCGCGCTCATCGCGATGAGGTACTGCTCGATTGCCGAGCGACACGCGTCGGCCGCCGCGCCGGTGAACTTCGCAAGATCGGCCGCTGCATCAGTGAGTGTCATCGGTGGGCGGCGCCGTAGCGTCTCTCCGGGGATCAATCCGATGTTCACCTCGATCCAGTGGGCCAGAGCATCGTCTTCGAGGACCAGGTTCCCCAAGGCCATAGGCGAAGGCGCGTCGATGATCTTACGGAGTTGCGCTTGGAGTAGCGCCTCTCCGCCCGTGAACCGCGTCTTTTGTTCGAGGGTCTCCGTAATCACGTCGTTCTGATGGACCGCGCTACCAAAGAGAGTCGTACCCACCGACGAAACGGCCTGGCGCCCCGCATCTTCGTCGCCTGATGCCATTGTGGCGGAAGTGCCAATGCACAGCATTTTTGGAGAGCCCACCCGCTCCCTTACTCGCCGCACAAGCATGGCGACATCAGCGCCCTGCCTGCCGCGATAAGTATGAAGTTCGTCAAGAACCAAGAACTCGAGGCCGGCCATGTTCGCCATTACCTGTTTGTCGAGCTCATCCTGCCTCGTCATGAGAAGCTCGAGCATCATGAAGTTCGTCAGGATGATGTCAGGGGCATTAGCGGCAGCCGCTTTGCGTTCGCTCTCGCTCTCTTGACCAGTGTACCGTGCGTAGGTCGGCTGAAGATGAGCGGGAAGACCCGACGGCGCGATGAATTTTTCGAGCTCCTCTCGCTGGCTATTTGCCAGTGCGTTCATTGGATAGATAACGACCGCCCGGGTCCGGCGAGGCTCACCCGCACGCCTCGACTTCAGGATCCGATCCATAATAGGGATGAAGAATGTCAGCGATTTTCCGGAACCCGTTCCTGTCGTGACGATGTAGTTCCGGCCCTGCTGCGCCTTCGCTAGTGCTTGCTCCTGGTGCCGATATAGCGAGATCGCCTGGCGCGGCGTGCCTGCGGCGAAGACAGAAGCCATTCCCTCATCGACATCGCCGCGCTTGACGAGGTCCGCCATGCTCACGCCGCGCTTGTAATTCGGATTAAGCCCTATGAGGGCCTCGGGCCAGAACCGGCGTGACGCGTACTCCGCGTCGACCTTTTCCTTAAGATCAGCGGCCCGGATCTGAGTGAATGATCGTGAGAATGCCTCGTACCTGCCGACCAAATGGGCATCGAGTTCGAACACGTTCACGTAAGCCGCCTCTCTCGAATTGCTGTTAGATCGCTCGCGTCTTGGCGCGAACCACGACTATTTCGGTCGCATCACATCCTCGCTTCCCACGCAAGCCGGGCTTAGTCCGGGTACGCTGCTGAGCGGCTGCCAGTCGAACGGGCTTTGCCCATACGGGGTAATCTAGCCAGCGCTCGCGCCTCCGGGAATGGCGCCCCCTTCGAGAAGAACTCGCTACCGGTCGGTACCTAGGCACGAGCCGCTGCGGGTATCTGCTGACACTCACGCGATGGTTTCTTCGAACAGCTGCCGCGCGTCTTCGTCCGTCAGGGCTGGCGGCATCAGCATCTCCCGGCTCAACTCCCGCTTGCGCATCAACAGGGAGTGCAACCGACGATCAAAGCTATGATCCTCTCCACCTGGGAGGAGCGCCATCGGATAATAGACTGTTACCGACTTGTTCTGCCCGATGCGGTAGCATCGATCGGTGCTTTGATCCTCGACGGCTGGATTCCACCAACGCGTGAGATGCACTACGTGGTTGGCGGCAGTGAGCGTGAGACCGACCCCGCCGGCCTTCGGCGACAGGATCATCACATCGAAGCCGTCCGCCTGCGCTTGGAAGGCGTCGACGCGCTCCTGGCGCTTCGGCCCAGACACGCTCCCTGAAATGATCATGGGTGCCCGTGGAAGACTATACCGCCTCTGCAGGACACCGGCGAGATCGCTCTGAGCGTCTCGAAATTCCACAAATAGGAGCGCCTTCTCGCCCCGAGCACGGACCTCGTCCAGGATTTCGACGAGCGCCTCGAGCCGTGCCGACGACGCCAGATAGTCCTCGTCGGAGGCCACGACCGATCGCTCGAGAGGCGCCAGCGACACCCTTCGCATCGCCTGCAGCGCCTCGAGCATCTTTCCCCGATCCTGCCTCTGCCTCGCGGCCTCGATCACGGCGGAATATGCGTTCGCTTGCAGATCAGGCATTGGGCGTTCGACAGTACGTTCTGCTTTGGGCGGCAGCGCCCCGAGGACGTCCTCCTTCATCCGCCGCAGCATGACCGATGGCCGGTCCTGCCCCGGCAGTGTGAGCACATCCTTCAAGCTCTTGAGGTCGGCGGGATCCGGCGCCGCCTCGTAGCGCTGGCTGAAGTCCTTCAACCCGCCGAGCGCGCCCGGATGAAGGGTATCCATGATGCACCAGAGATCTGCCAATCTGTTCTCGATGGGCGTTCCGGTAAGGGCGAGGATGAATTCGGCCTGCATGGCCTTGGCGGCGTCGGTAACCTGGGTTCCAGGCGTTTTGACCTTCTGAACTTCGTCAAAGACGATGGTTGAAAAGCGGATACGGCCGAAGCTGTGCTGATAATCGCGCAGGGTCTCGTACGTTGTGAGAACCCAGTCCGCTGACTCGATCCGGTCGACATCAAGCACGGGCGTAGCCATCTCCAGTTCCGAACCCGTGCTCAGCCGCAGCCCTCGCAAGTCGGAGCCATAGGCGCGCAGCAGCTTGCCGATTCCGGGCGGCTCGAGATGGATGTCGTGCTCTTTCTCCCAATTCCGGAGGAGGCCCGTCGGAGCGACAATAAGAATGGGTGCCGGCGTGATGTGTCCGGCGCGCATTGCAGCTTTAGTCCAGGCCAGGAACGCCAGCGTCTGGAAGGTTTTTCCGAGGCCCATATCATCAGCGAGCAGAGCGCCAGTCCAGCCGGTCTGCCAGCAATCCTGCAGCCACTGAATGCCGTCTACTTGGTGAGGCTTTGGTTCGGACCGCAACAACGAGGCATGAAGTTGCCTCGGCACCTCAGGGTGCCGCCGGTGCGGATCGCTATTGAATACGACGCTTTCAAAATTGTTGCGAACGATCAGGACGTGCGGCTCTGAAACCGGCTCTCGCTCCTGGTTTTCCGGCCGATCCTCAGCGGGGACGACGTGCTCCTCAGGAGCCGCTGCACGCTTAATCTCGCTGAGCGCCGCCAGCGTCTGCTCGGAGGCCGGGATATGGATGCCGTCAAATACGACCTCCGGTCGGCCCTCCTCGATTGCAGCCTTGATCTGGCGCGTGAGATGGTCGAGCCGGTCCGGGGGAAGCTTAATGGGCGCGCCGTCCACGATGAGGCCGACAGCCTCTGGTGGAAGCCAAGCCTCGCTTGCCACCTGCACCCATGGAAGAACCTTCTTCTCCCAAAGGCCTATCGCCTGAACGCGCTCCGAAAACTCCCGCGTCTCCTTGAAGAGGCCCTCGATGAGATGCTCATCGAGCTCGTCTCCAAGCGCCTCGCGGAGGTAGGCGCGGGGGTTTCGAACGAATTCCTTGGCCACCTCGCCGCCGGCGCGCTGCGCTTTACGCGTGACCTCCAGGGCCCTGCGGAGCGGAGGTGAAACGAGGAGCACCATCCCTCCCGGGAGGGAGTAGCGGTGACGGGCTTCGTGGAACCGGACAAAGCGGTCTCGCGCGAAGACCGCCTGCAAGTCGTCCTGAAGGAGGGGCTCCGGCTCCTCCTGTCCGCCCTCGGCCGCTTCGAACTCATCGGTGATCGGTTCGCGCGCCGCTGCGAATAGAACAGGATCGAACCGGATTTCTCCGTCAATTTCGTACGGGAGCAGCGAAAATGCTCCGGCGTGCGCAACGCGGACATCTCTGAGATATCGACTTGCGTCGATGTCACCAGCCTCATTCTCTCGAGGCAGAAACTCCTGAATCTGAAGCCAAGCTTCGGTTCGAGCATCCGGATCGGAGAGCTCAGTCGAATTGAAGCGGTCGATGGCATCGACGATGCCAAACAGGTCCTCAGGCAGAAGGTACCTACGCGTGCCGATCGTGAGAAACGCCCCGGCTCGATCCGGGTTGATGAGCTGCCGACCGGACACATGGTCCCAGCGATAGTCGACTCTGAAGCTCTCCTGCTCAATCGTCCCCTTGTGCTGGATGAAGAGGGTGGCTGGCGGCGCCTGAGGGAGGACGAGCGCGGCACGCACGCCTGGGCTTAGCGAAGCCGCCTCGCCTGGAGGAAGATGCACTTCATTGTCTTGGGTGAGTGCTCGCTCATCTTCGACCAACTGCCAGAGTCTTCCGACTGCGGTCGCGAGTTCAGCACCGCAGATCCCCGGCCACGCTTCCACGGGGATTGGCGTCCCATTTATGTGGCCCGAGATGACCACCCAGCCGTCAATGGCCACCCACTCGAGCTGGAGATGGTTGCTCACGGACGCATCTCGGAGACGCTCACGCGAACGCCGATTCGAGGCGCGAAGAAATCCATCAGCTCACGCTGCCAGCGGTACGTTTGCGTGGAGTCGTGACGCTGATCGAACAAGCACTCTTCGCGCAGATCGGACGCTGAGTAGAAGCGCTTCTCCAATCCAGGAGCCCGGGAGTCCCCTTCCGACCAGACCCGAGCAGAGCCAGAGTGGCTCCATTCGGCGACGATAAACTTGCCGATCTTCATCAACATAACAGACTGTCGCCGCTCGGCTCCCTGCAGCTGCCCGCTGGCCACGATCTTCGCCTTCTTGTCGGGATGCTTTCGAACGTACTCGAGGGCCTCGCGCCCGAAAACGGGCCAGGCCTCGTCGATAACCCCGTGCCGTTCCAAAGCTAGCCAGAAGGCCCGGCGCCACTTCCAAATGGGGTCAGCCGTGGCACTTAGAATGTCGAAGAAAAGGTCGAGGGCTTTGCGAGACAGCCAGCGCGTGATTGTCTTCTTTGCGTCTTGGCTGACGCCTATCCAACGCTTTTTATGGCTCCTGGGGTCGCCATAGAGCTCGTCGAAAAATTGCATAAGCATAGCCCGGGCGGGCAGATTCCGGAGTTCCTTATGGGAAAACGGAGCGAGCAGGGCATCTGCGAGCTGAGCGCGCCGGCCAGGAAACGTAAGTTCGGATCCCAGCCGGTAGAACGACAAAACCTGGGCAACTGTCTCGCCCGCGACCTCCTCGGAGGCTTGCAGAACCCGGACTAGCTGATTTGCCAGACTCTCAGCCACGGGTTCATGAAACCCAGAACGTGTGACGAGTTCGGTCGTGAACCCCAGCTCTCGCATCAAACCCTTAACGTCCCCGCCGGCCTCCAAGGCTCTGCGAGCAACGCGTTCATGGGCGCCGTCGGGTTGGAAAAGGCGAACCTCCGACGTGCGCTCCCGCCAGCGAACAGCCTGTCGGCTGTCATGACGCTGGAGATTCCCCTCGATCAACTCTCCAGCCAAGACCAGTGCTGCCGAAGCCGGTTCGTAATCGCGTATGTAGCTGTAGATGAGCGCACCGAGGAGCCGAGGCTGGCGCTCAGCCTGCAACAGCTTTCTCAGCTGCCCCGCGAACATCGGACGGGAAAGCAAGGCAGGGCTACCTTGCAGCGCCACCCAAGGAGCGAGGAGCCAGTCATCCGGAGTAGGGGAGGTGGCCCCGTCATTGCACCAGGAGAGGAAGGTGCGGAGGGCCTTGAGCAACTCTTCGTCACCTGGTTTCGCCGGCAGCTCGAACATGTTCAACACGCGCTGCGCCATCCCGGCCATTTGGCTTTCTCTTGGCACATGGCGCGGAAGATCCGCCGCAATCGCGGCCCAGCCCCTCAGCCCCTCGATCGTCTTGCCAAAGCGAGGAGACATTATTCGGTGACGGCTCTGGTGATGCCCGAGGCTGCCCGTTCGAAGTCTCTCCTCGTCGGAGGCGACAGGAGGAAGCGGAGATCGATACGGCGGTTGGCCCTGCGGCCTTGTTCGGTCGCATTAGAATTGGGCGACCTCTCACGCGTTTCCGCATACGCGCTGACGCCGAAAAGAGTGGCGGAACCAGATGCGTTTCGCACCCGCTTCAGCGAGTCGGCCACGCCGGTCATGAACTGGTACGTCCGAATGGCTCTGGCCGAAGAGAGCTCCCAGTTGTTGCGAAACTCGGCCGTCGCGATCGGTACGTTGTCGGTGTGACCCTCCACATAGACGGCCTCCAGGATCGATTCCGACCCTTCAGGACAGCGCGGGACGATATCGGGATCTCGCACGCCATAGCAGGGCAATTCCCGAGCAAGGATCGTGGCCAGCCGCGTCAGTGCCGCTTGACCGCGCGATCCAAGATCAGCGGAGCCGGACGCAAACAAGGCTGATTCCGGGAGGTGCAGTATGCCCTGTTCGGGTTCTGCAGCGACGTCCTGAAGTCCAGCAGCTTTGAGTTCGCCTTCGAGCCGCAGGAGCAAGCTCGATCGGACGGATTCTCTCCCTTCCAACTCGTCTTGAAGCCGCTGGACCTCATTGTTCAGCTGAGCTTCTGCGCTCTGATACGAAAGCGCAAAGATCATTAGGAGGATGATGAACACGAACAGCATGCCAATGAGCAGGTCGTTCAGTGAGACGAAGTAGCTGTCCTCAGCCTTTCCCCGATGCAGGGGAAGTCGCAGTCGCCGCGCCATGACCTACCTCACTCGGCAGCGATAGGCGTGGCGGTAAGCCGAATGACGCTGTCATTGAAGCTCTTGAAGTCGCCCTTGCGGGGGAGCTCGTTTAGAACTTCATCGAGCTGCTGGATCGCTCCGCTTAGGCGCCCAACGGCCTCGGCCAAATCCTTGTCGACCGACTTCACAAACTGGGTGGTCCGTTCACCGAACTGGCCCAAGCCCTCGAACGTCTTCTCCATGGTTGCAGCGAGCGCATTGTTGAGCGTGGCGAGGTCGCGATTGATGTTCTCGACGCGGGTACCGAGCCCCTCCAGGAACTCACCTGTCCGGCCGCTCATGTCGGAAGTTTGATGAGCCGCCTCGGTAACGCTGGAGGCAGCGACCTCAAGCTTTTCGGAAACGGAAGTCATCTGCTCGGCCAACGCTCCGAGGCTTTCTGCTGCCTCACCGGCGGTGGCGACCTGGCTTGTGAGCGCCGAGATTGCTCCAGCGAGCTCCCTCGCGCTTGCGAGCGCCAGCTCGAACTGTTGAGCCAAAGCTTCGCTGCGGTCGGAGACCGTTTTCAGCGCCTCCGCACTAGCTTCCACCCGTCCAGCGGCCCCTTCCAGCGAGTTGCTAAGCTTTTCACCCGCTCGACTTACCGCCTCGTCAATGTTGTCCACCGTCGCGAGCATCGCCGTCGAGAGTTCGCTCACCCCAGCCGTCATCGTCTCACGAACCTTATCCGCAGCTTCCCCCAGGGCTTGGGTCGAGGCCGTAACCCCAATCACCACCTGCTCGCGAACAACGGCGCCGGTCCCTTCGATCTCAGTCGCGACTACCTTCAGCGAAGCAGCCACCTTGTCGCTCGACTGCTGAAGCACCTCGTCCATGTTCTCACTGGCGGCAGTGAAGCTGTTGCGCACTTCAGCGGCGCCGGCGCCCATCTGCTCAACGAACTGCTCGCCTGACGCCTCGATCTTTGCCGGGATCTCTCCGATTGCGTTCGCCGCCACTTCCAGCATCTCGGCGAGACGCGTCGTGTGCTCCTGGGCCGCACCGCTAAGCTCGGACGAGAAGCGGTCCACCATCTTCTCGAGGGCGCCCTGATTAATGTCCCCGAGCCGGTCCGCCATTCCTTCGATGGCTTGCTGCACAGGGGTCATGGCGTTGCCAAATGACTTCTGAATCCGCGCATCGAGAGCCTCTGCGACGCTGATCGCAAAGTCCTGATTGAACCGCTCCAGCTGAGCGGTCTGCTGCTCCAACTGATGGTTCGCCTCTTCCGTCAGTCGCTCTTGCGAGACAAATCTGACGTGCCGCTCGAGGAATTGATTGATATCCTCCAGCATATCCTCGGCCAGTGACATCCGCTTGTTCATTGCTCGTGTGAACTGGATCGAGCAGAACAGAGCGGCCACCGAAGTTAGAAACTTCGCAGCGGAAGCTCCAAGCAGATTTCGAAGCGCTTCTTTCGACTCGTTGAGGTCAGCGGTTATGCCGTCACGTGCGATAAGCAGAGCCGCCACGAGGCCTAAGAAGGTGGCCAGCAGGCCAAGACCCACCAGGATGTTCGGCGTCGCCTCAAACGCCCGAAGGTTCACCTTCCCGCGTCGGTAGAGCCGCTCGTTGAAATAATCGGAGGGATGGAGGGGGCTCTTCAGGCCGCCGCCGCTCTCGTCGATGTACAATTCCGCAGAGTAAGAGCTCCAAGCATCACCAACAAAGGGATCCTCGGAAAGCTCCTCGTTGACCTCCTCAACACGCTGCGCAAACTCGCGGCGATCTTTGAAGCGAGTTAGGGCGGCTGAAAGGCGCTGGAGCGCCTCTTCGAACAAGGAGAGGCGAGCAGACGCGCGACGATAAGATCGCCATGCAATAAAGCCGATGAGCCCCGCAAGAATGAGAGGAGTGGGAGGGAATCCAAAGGCCGCCTTGATGGCCATCTCGAACGGCCACATGACCACTGCTAGCGATTCGAACACAGAAACCCCCTCCAGACACGCAATTGATAGCTTCGATATGTCAGCATGTTAAGACGCCTGACCAACACGGAGTATTCGAGAGCTGCTTAATCCAATCTCAATTCGGGTAGAGCGCGACGGCCAAACCGTGGATCAGGTTGAGCGCTTGCTTCGGCGCCTACACGACGGCCGCATCGGTGCGGAATATATGGGGCTCGTGTATCCACTGGCCGGAGCCGATGCGATCAGTCTGAACGCACAGTGGTGCTACCCGTCCGAGGCCCCCATCTGCCTGGAGCCTGTAGAGCTCGCCCCGAGCGGCCGCAAGACTTGGAGCCTCGAGCGGCTCGCTTCGCGATCATATCTATTTCTCAACGGCTCTGCCGGCTATTTGGAGCGCGTCGTTGGAGCGCTTCAGGGTGCAGGGATCGCGCCGGAACATTGGGGTCCATCCTTTCGAGAAGACCCACAAGGGGTCTTGTACGACTGGTTCATTCGCTTCCCTAGGGACGAAGCGGAGCCCACCACCCATTGGGAGCTGGACCAGCTCCTCGGTGCAATTGGTACCGATGACGACGAAGACGAGTCCGAGCTCCCGTTACGAGACCAACTCGCTCGAGCTCGCCGCCTGATCGACGCGGTTCTCCGCCGGCAGGCGGAAGCTGAGCGCCAATTATCCGATGCGCTTGGGCAGTTGGATGCGCAGGCGCTTGCGAATGCCGAGACCGCACGGCTGTCCGTCCCGGGAGCACAAGCTTCAAACTGAAAACGCGTTCTTGCGGGCGAGTCTCGCGGCGGCGCGAACGGGCGCCGATACAGAGTCATTGCGCGATGATGAGGAGCTCCGGGCGATCATTTCTAACCTGGAGCACGACCGGGATGAAGCGCTCGCTCAGTGGGCAGACGCCGAAGATTCGCTGAGGATGGCCGACCTTGAACTCCGCCAGGCCAAGGCTCGGCTGGAGGAGCTCGCTTCAAGTGCTCCGGCTGCTCCTATTCCTCCACGCAGAAGCCGGCGGAGGGGCGCGGAGGAGCTACAAATCACTTTCGAGATCCTGCTGCCCGAGATTCGTTTCGAACGAGGCTCGGCAGAGTTTGTCGCAACTGAAGTGGACGACCGCCGTGACCTGTATACCAAGCTTTGCCTTCTAAGCCGGAACCCAAAGGAGATGCGAGGCAAACGCGTCCATACGGCCGATGGCTGGCTGGAGGTCCATTTCAGCACCGGTCGCGGGAATGACGGACGACTTTACTACAAGCGGCAGACCCTTGACGGCTGCGGCGTCTGGCGGGTGTTAGTGTCCGACAAAGCAGCACAACCGAACGACATTAGCTGGCTGGGGGGACAATGATCCAAGAGAGCGGCATCTCGCACGCACTCCTGCTCGATGAACAGGAAATCGGCCGCCTACGGATCGATGGCGATACCACCATCCGCCGAAGGGCTTCGACAAGGTTGCGGATGCCGATCGCCTTTCTATGCCGCAGCAGCACCTCGCTCGTGGCAACCGCGCAACTTACAGGGTCCTCTCGAAGCGACGATGCCTTCGAGGCCGACTGGACGTTTGAAGACATTGAGTGGCTCGACCGCCCGCTCACCCTCTCCAATATCGGGTCGGGTCCGTTGTGGGTACGCCTGGATCAGAGTCAGAGGGCGGCACTTTGCTCTCCCGACAGCCAGGATTTTGTGACGCCTATCGCAGCACCGCCCAGCCCAACATTGTCGGAGCGAACGGAATGCAACAGCGAGGAAGCGCCGAGCACGACGGATCTCGTTGATTCGAATAGCAATCGGTCCCCCTTGGGCGTCAGTTCGGACGACGAGAAGGCTCATGAAGCCAGCGCTGACCACATCGCGCTTGCGAGGGCCCGATCCGTACGGTTGATCCCCCACGGCCCAATCTCCCTCACGGAGGCACGGCAATTGCTCGTTCGCCTAAGAGACGAAGAGATCAAACCCGTGTTCTCGGCGGTTCCTGCCGAGAAGGGCATCCTTCGTCGGGCAATGTTGCACGCTCTACTGGAAGAAGGAATCACATCCCAGGACGATTATACGTCGCTGATCCCGGAGGAACTTCGCCTCGGAACCGACCCGGGCCAGGTCGCTGCCTTTCTTGACATCATCGTCGAGATACTGGCTCAAGTTCAGGAGTCCGCAGCGTCTCCCAGGGCTGCCGCCTCGAAGAGCCTTTCTGTGGCGGCTGGCTCACCGTGGACTGATGATGAGCTCGAGGCAGCGGTCGACAGCTACAATGAGATGCTGGCATGCGAAGCTGAAGGTATCCCTTACAACAAGGCCGCACGGATTCGCGCCCTCCGCGAGGGTCCGCTCAAGCAGCGCACGCCGAGCTCGGTGACGCTTCGGTGGCAAAATATCTCGCACATCCTCTTCAAGAATGGGCGCCCATTCATCGCGGGGCTAAAGCCGGCGGCCAATGTGGGCGACCACGTTGAGCGCCGGCTCTTGCAGATGCTGAGGAGCCGGAAGCTGCTCTAAGCCGCCGGTCCTGAAACGCCGAGTTCCTCCGTTGAGATTCTCAGAGGACATCATCCGCCGTCGCGAAGCCAAGCCTCGCGAAAGGCGAGCCATTCATCATAGATGAGCTGCTGACCCCCGTCGCAGAGCAGGTCGTTCGCATATCCACGGAAGCCCGTCCCATCGAGCCGGCGCGGCGAAACCAACAGGTGCAGGTGGACAGGATTGTCCGAACCGACTTCGCCGGGGCGATGTTGGCAAAGAAGGACCGGCAACTGACGCTTTCGTGCAAAGGCTTCGAAGCTGAACGCTCGCGCTTCCTCCCAGCAATGATGGAGGCGAGTGGCCTCGGGATAGCCGAGAGTGAGGTAGATGAGCATCGCGGGCTCGTGAGGACAGACGGCTCGATCGAGTCCGAGAAGAAGCACTCGAACGTCGTCAAACCCGTCGGGGGCATCCTGAGGCAGCACCGTGCCGTATCGATAGGCAGTGAGCGCCTCGGGATCGGGCGAGCCGTCCGGCGCCTGACCTTCGACCGGACGCAGCTTGCGCTCTCCGAACTCGAGAACGCTGTTTTGGAACCCTTGGTATGATTGCCGGAGAATTCCGAAAACGAAGTTCGGGTAGGCGCCCAACGGGTTGTCGTAGAGCCAATCCATCGGGTTCTCCGATCGGAATTGCGGTTTGGTGAGCACGACAGACCGTTCGGTGGCCTTGAGTCGAGCAGCCTGCTTCGATGCCGGCTTCGAAGCGGTGCGCTTTTTTGTCATCTCACTGCCCCTCCGCGACACGCCGCAGGCTTGCGGTGGCGCGCTGGAAGCCAGCTTCCCGCTCGAGCGCACTGTAGAACGGCGCGCTGCAGATGGCGTCCAGCCTCCACGGTGAGACAAGGAGCGACCTGCCTTCGTCTCCTGATGGTACCAACGCCAGCTGCGAACCGCAGGGCTGCTGCCAAAGGCGCAGACGCTCCAGCCAGGCACTACCTCCCAGCGGCAGGGCGTCGAAGGTGATCCCGGTGGGCACCCACGGTTCTCTACCTGGGCGGACGATTATGATCGGCTCGCCGAGGACGCGCTGAACTTCCTGCGCCTCATCGAAAAGAAGCGGTCGGCTGCAAGCGGTCCCTAGGATCGTGATCCTCGCCAGCGGTAGCCGAAGGCCGATGACTGAGCCTGGCGCCATTTTGAGCACGTCGACCGGCCCGCCCACCATCGCTGCGAAGGTTCGCATCCACCTCATCACCTGCTGGCGTGGGGCAGGGATGGGAATTTCGCTCAGGGCCGCATACGGGGGAGTGTGGTGCCGGGGTTGCGGTCCGGCGCATGCAGCGGGCTTGAAAACCCTTACGCTGTCGGGCGCCGAGACCTCTTTCGGGAGCATCTCGGAGTGTGACATTTATTGTTTCCGTTCGCGTCCAGCTCAGCCCGGGGACGCGCAAGTTTCATCATTTCGGCGGAGCCACCCTCTCCTTTGTGAAGGCGGGTCGCCTTCCGCTCTTCGTCGCTTGTGCGTGAGCACCCGCTCGTCGGCCGGAGCTCGGATCTGAGCGGGTGTGCCATGTATGGCTGTAGGTCGGGCAGGGTGTTCAGCCGCCTGCACGGCGAGCCGAAAAGCGACGTCTGCTTTTCCTGTTAGGCGCGAGCTGACGGCCGTCGCTACGCAGCGTTTACCCGGCGTGGGCGCGTTCGTTCAATTGCGGCCCGGTCTTGGGACGCGACAGGCGAGCTTTTGAAAGGCGACGGCTTCAAAAAATCCAACGTCGCGCTCAATGGAGCCGGCCGACCCTTCTATAGAGTTTGAAGCCTCGTTTCAGCTTCTGCAATGAACAGCTCGCAGTGCCTCTTCGCCCATGATGTAAACTGCTCTTCAGAGAGCAACTGAGCGTCTACCAATATCTGAACCACCGTTGGGACCAGCACCGAGCAGTCGATGACGGACGACCTCCAAACGGTGGACGAGAGCGTTGGGCGGCTAAGGTTGAGCTTCGATCCAGTCATGATCGCGCTCAGCGTCGTCGCGCGTAGGCCGTCCATCGGTCGCGAACGCGCCCCCACCATGAATGCACCGGCGCGTGCCGTGGCCGCCTCCTTTTCATCGGAGTGCGCGGACAGACCCTCTCTCTCAGACGCTGTGGCGAGAAGTAGCAGCGAGTCCTCATCGCCTTCTTGATGCATCAGCCACGCATGCGCGGGTGCGAGGCTCACGCCTGAATCTGGCCAGTAGGTTTTCACCAGATCGGCTGCGGCGGGGAGGGAGATGGACAGTTCTGCCAGCTCCAGAACCACGATGAGCTGGAAAAGATGCTCTAGGCTGTATCGCGCTCGGGGTCCTTTGCCGACGTTCGTGCCCATCGGTACGCCTGACCGTTGAACCTTCTTCACCCTGGCGGTGAGCTTGCCAAGCTCATGAGGCCGGATCCGATACAACTGGGTGAGTAACTGGATTAGCTGGCTGAACCCAAGGCCCGGTACTTCCCCGGAGGATACACCTGTATCTCGTTCTTGACGCACGCTCCGCCCCTGATTAAATACAAGGATACGAATGTATCTCGTTTAGGGGGCGGTACTGTGCAAATTATGCCATGTCCAGTGGGTTCGAGGCAGCGCCATGCGAGCCCCTGACTCGAGCTCGTTCGAGATCGTGGAGCTCTCGAGGAAGGTCAACAAAGCCGCACTCTTAGGAAAGCGGCTCACCCTCTCGTCGGAGCAGCTCCAGCTTCTCGTGAAACTTGGTCTGACCGATCTCATCGGTGCGGCCGCTACCAACGCTCTGAAAGAACATGTCACATGGCAAGCAGACGGCGACCGATCTACAAACGGGGAGAATTCTGGCTCGACCACGAACGTCGTCCCGATGGGCGGCCCGTCTCGCCGAACCTCTACATCTTCTGGTACGAGGCCGGGCCTCGCAAAACTCGACGCAAGAGCACGGGCACAAGCGATATTCAGCTAGCGTGCGACGCGCTGGATGCGCACTACCTTGCCGCGCATGAGCCGACTGACCCGGAACGGAAGACGTACACCGTTCTGGAGGCGATGACCGACTATTACCTGGAACACGGTCAAAAACAGGCAAGCGCCGAATCCATCCGCGCCAGGTTGAAGCTCCTGCGACGCTTCATCGATCACGAGATCGATGCGGGGCGGCTGAAGGAGCCGCTCCTGCCAGCGGCTGTCGACGACAAGCTCCTGAACCGCTTTCGCGCTTGGGGTCTCGCGGACCCCATCGTTGCTCGGAAGAAGGATGGCGATGGAAATTGGGTCGCTGGGTCAACACGCAAGCGCGCGGCGTCCACCGTCGAGGAATCCGTCATTCAACTGAAGGCAGCATTGAAGTTTGCGGAGAATTCGGACCGGATCAATGAGGCCCCGGCGCTTAAGCATAAGACGCGTGATAAGGTCACTCCTGAACGGAAGTTTCGCCTATCGACCGATGGCCTGGCAGAGATTCTCGATTTCACGATGCGTGGATCTGGTAATTATGAAGGTCATGCGGCCCGGCTTCTGCCGCTACGCCGATACATGATTGGTGCGATCACGACACTCGGCCGTCCGGATGCCATCCTCGACATGAGCGTCGCGCCCGAGCGCGGGCAGTGGATGAACGTGGAACGCCGTTTCGACCTCAATCCTGTGGGGCGCCTTCAAACAAAAAAGCGGAGACCGGTCATGCCGGTAGTTGACCTGCTCCACTCATGGCTCCTTGCGACGGACGATCGGCTTGTCTGCTATGAGAGGATCCGCGAGCTCGAGGGTGTGGAAGTCGTCGAGCAGGTTGCCGTAGCCTCGGTTCGCTCCGCCTGGGATACCATGCGTCAGCAGCTCAAATTGCCAGCCGGTTGGGGGCCCAAGCTCATCCGGCATTCCATGGCTACCATTTTGGCGAACCGCGGCGTCGATCTTGTCGAGCTGGAGATCGTGCTGGGCCACCGGGTGATCAACAAGACAACGGAGCGCTACGTGATCTTCAGCCCGGATTACCTTAAGACCATTCGCGCCGGGATCGACGATGTGGCTGCCGACCTGGCGCGCAAAGTCGCCTCCGCTCTCACCCCGCCGGTCGCTCGGTAGCTTCTATCCATCACCGATCGAGGAGGGTTAGCTCCGGCAGAGCCGCCCGTTGGGATCGTATCGCTCCCATCGAAGTGCGTACCCGTTCTCCACCATCGCGCAATTCAGCTCGACGCCATCTTGGCGCCAGCACCAGGCGGTCACGCGTCCGTAGCTTGTCCCTGTTGGCTCGCAGGTAAGGACCTGGCCACCTGCTAGCCGCTCCAGCTCACGCTGAGCCGATGAGCCAGAGGCGGCAGGGCAGGGGTGGCCGGCGCTGCAGGTTTCATCGAGTTCTCGAGCGGCAATGGCGGTTAGGCGGACCTTCTGCCCTTCTGCGCACCAGATGGGACCATCGCCGTCATGCACTCTCGTCGCCGTACAGGTGAACCTGCCGGTAGCACCAGGTTGCCCCGGCGTGGTGTTCACCTGGATCGGAGAAGGTGTCGGGGCTCGGCCGCCTCCTTCTGCCATCGGCCAAAAGAGCACCAGGCCGAAGACTCCAACGGCCAAGCCTGCGGTCAGCGCAAAAACCCTCATCAATCGACGTCCCGGTGCTCAAGATAGGGGGCGTCCGCTGAGTTTGGCGCGAGCCACGTGTCAGATGCTCTTCGGGTCCCGTCTCGACAGAAAGCCCTGTTATTCCACTACAAGCAAGAGCGTCCGCTCGGCCGGCCGAACTGAGACCCGCGCGCCCCAGTCGAAGCGGAGGAAATCCCTCTCAATCCCGTCGGCAAAGATAACCCCGCCATCCATCCGCGATGCCACGGCGAGCGGTGAGTTCGGCGTCAATTGACCAGCGGTGAGCGCAGTGCCCGTTGTATTCGACGGCCAAGCCTCCCGCACAAAGAATGCCGCGACCGGGCCGCAGAGATCGAGACGGAACTCGCAACCGGTCGACTCCATGATCGATCGTGCCCACCCGGTGGCCCCGGTGCCGGAAGTCACGATAATGCCGGACGAGCTTTGCCTCTCCGAGGCGTTGCCGTGGCTGATTTCGTAAAGGGCTGACTGATGGCTCCTGTGACCAACGAAGATCTCATTAAGGGCGAGCAGGCTTTCCCCGCTGTCTAGTACGGCCTGAACCATCGTTCGCGCCTGCACGGTGGCCTCCCCGGCCGCCACGGCGCCGAGCACGTCGGCTGCAACCTGCGGAGAAATTCGAGCGAGCACGCCATCAATCGTTGAAGGGTCAGGATTCACCCCGACAACCGGCTGACCGTCCAGATACTTCGCCACATTCGCGATCAGGCCGTCCTGCCCGACGGCGGCGATCAGGTCGCCCGGCCCAAAGAGGAAGCGGTCCAGCTCGTCACGGCGAACAGCGGCTTGGCGCCAGGATCGGGGGAGCCCGGCCCGGAGCCTGCGTACCGCCTCGACCAGCGCATGGTGCCTTGCTTCGACGGCATCGAGCCTTTTACCTCGCGTCTCGAGATGAAAGCGAACCGCTTCCCGGGTTCCATGCCGTGCCAGCAGCAGTTCGTACTCTGTCTCGCGTGTCACAATCACGACCCGAGGCGGAAGCGACGTCATCACAAGCTCCCTTGCCCGCTCACGCCTGGATCGGTTGGCGTAGCGCCGCCGCGATGGCCTGACCGAGTTCGGGTGTGATGGTGAGATGCTCAATGCTTCCAGCCTGCGCGGCGAATTCACGTGCAGCGAGGCCCATGAGCACATGAGCGGGAAGATCCCGATAGATGTCGATGCGTGCCCGCTCCGACTCCGCGCGCGCGCTTTCAACGACACGAAGAGCCTCCGCCTCAGCCGTCGCCGCAACTTGGCTGGCTTCAGCATCAGCAGCAGCGCGGGCGCGGGTGTTTAGACCCTCTCGCTCAATTAGCTCTGCCTCTCGCTTGGCGAGTTCAGTGCGGTTGGCGAGCTCATTCTCGGCGATTGCGCGCTCTTTGTCGACTGCGAGAGCGCGCCGGGCATAGGTTGCTTCATCGGCCTTCTGCTGCAGCGCTTCGACGGTGGGTGTTTGGAGCGCCCGCTCCAGTTCCGACGAGGGCGCCACGCTCGTGACCCGCACGTCCGCGACCTTGATACCGATTTCAGTCTCGAGCTGAGCGCTCGAAAGAGCACCCGCGATCGCCAACCGGAGAGGCTCGACGCCTTCATCGAGAAGGGTGCGCACCTCGCTTCCGGCCAGCCGATCGAGCACTGCCTGAATGGCAATGCCGCTCAGAATGCCGTCAATCCGCTCCAGCGGCTCCTTGGACCACTGCCCAGTGCTGAGATCCAAGCTGAAGTCGACGCGGCCGGCGAGGAGTTCGGGATCGGCAACGCGCCAGTCGATCGACCCTTGCACCGCCATCGACTGGAAGTCGGCGGAACGCCCGCTCGCGAAAAGGGTCGTTTGGCGGTCGTCCATCGGCAGCTCCGCGACGGATGTCGAGGCCGGCATGAAAAGGAACGACAGGCCGCGACCGGACCGGCGCACGCGCCCCTGTCTGAAAGCGAGTACCTGCGCACTGGCGTCGGTGCGAAGATGAGCGACGGGGCCGTAGCGAGTGATGTGAGCCATAATTCTTTCCTTCCCGGCGGGCAGATCAACCCGACGATTCCGCACCTAGAACTAGAAATTGCACATTGCAAGTTGCAATTTGCTAGGCAAGGCCGGTTTAGGAGAGTAGGGGGCGTCCTATGTCCAAGCGTCCCCTAGGAGAGCCTCATTTTGAGCGGCCCATTCTTACGGTGGACGTCGTCCTGCTCACGCTGCGACAAGGGCAATTGACCGTCGTTCTCGCCACTCGCGCTGAAGAGCCGTTCAAGGGCCGACCCGCACTCCTTGGAGGGTTTGTGCGGGTGAATTCCGACGTTGACGCCGACGCGACCGTAGCTCGGGTGCTTCACGAGAAGGCCGGTCTTTCAGACGTATATGTCGAGCAACTCCGCACCTTCAGTGGACGAAATCGAGATCCGCGCGGCTGGTCCGCCTCCATCGCATACATCGCGCTGCTCCCGTTCGAACGTTTCCATGAAGCTGCTCCGGGGTTTGTGCTGCGAAGTGCGGACGATCCAGGTGATCTCCCATTTGACCATGGAGCCATCGTTGCGGCGGCTCGAGAACGCCTACGCACCAAAGGCGCATATTCCACGTTACCGGCCAGGTTGCTTCCCCAGACCTTCACGCTTCCCGAGATGCAGCAAGTCTATGAGGCGGTGACGAATGAGCGCCTCGATCAGAGTTCGTTCCGTCGCAAGATTGGCGAACTGGGGGCGGTGGAACCGGTCCCGGGCGAAACGCGACGCTCGGCAACTGTGAGACGCCCCGCGCAGCTCTATCGGCTAGCTGCCCCAATTTCGCTATTCGACAAAAAGCTATAGTCGCGCACTCGCTTGTTCGATCGCGCCCAAGGGGCCGCCGCGCCGGGATCACCAGCCGACAGGTGGTCTGAAGCCATGGTCGTCGTCGTCACCGAACAGGCGCTGCTCAGTGAAGCGGCGTTCAAGCCCGGGTGCCGCAACGGTCGCTTCAAGTTCCGCGAGGCGCGTCTCGGCCCACCGAACGAACTCGGCGACGCGAGGTCCGGCCAACTCGCCTTGAGTTTCGTGCAGCGCGGCGAGCAGGTGGCGCAGCCGTGCGGCCTGCTCGACCTTTCGCAGGAGGTCCTCCAGTGCGGCCCGCCGGCGCTCTTCAACATGCCTGCCTCGAAGCGCGGCCTCGCGCAGCCGTCTCAGCTCCTCTGCGCGGCGATGCTCCTCCTCCCGCCTCAGACGCTCGGCGGATTTGGCCGCAGCGAGAACCGCTAGACCAACCGCGATGTCGGCCGCCATTGTTTCTACGCGCTGAACTTTCCCATCGCGGAAGCTGCGGCGAGGGGAGGTGCCTTTCCAGACGTAGACATGCTCGAGCTCGAACGAGAGCTGGCCGGTGGGATGCCACTCCCATTCGGGAGCTCGCGGTCGCGAGAAGAAGACGTCGCCCCATTCGTTCCTGAGCCGAGCGCGCTCACGCTTCCGGTTCCATCGCTCCTCTTCCGCTCGCTCTTTGTCCGTGAGCTCGTGCTTCACGCGTCTGACGACTTCGGTGATCGAGAAGCCGACGCTTTCCTCTTCGCCAACGAACCGTGCTGAGCCGTTCCTTGCATCAAGTCGAAAACCCTGCTGCGCGCTAGCTGCGACGACCCCGTTTAGAATGGTTTCTAAGCGATCAGCGGACGAGCTGGCGACCTCGCACTTGATGAGACCAGCGCCATCAACCGCCACCAACCCGTTCGGTCCTGTCTTCGCGCTGCGCAGCCGCGCGATCGTGTGCGTAACTATCGGATCAGATCGCGGCTCTGCCAGAAGGGTCGAAGATGCTCGGACTCGGGCCTGCTCCCTCACGGTTGCGACCTCCTGGGGCTCGTTGCGGAGCTCGCCGCCGGCTATAGTAATCCGGTCACTGATATCCCTGCTCGCTACAGGCAGGGGCGTTTGATTGACCTTCTTGCCAGCCGCTTTTTTCGCCCACCACCCCACGGGCGGTTTTGGAATGTCATGTTTGCGGCAGATCTTGTGCAGCGCCACATCCGAGAGGGCGAACTCCTTGGCGAGATGCGTCATCGGCTTCGACCAGACAAGCTCGTAGAACTCTTCGCGGGAGTATACTCTCGACAGTTCACGCCTCCGACATGGCTAGCTTTGAATTGATTATGCAGGTGGTCTCATGCTGCGAAGGGGTGATGCTGCGCAGGTGTTCAAGCGGCCATTGTGCCAGCGCGAATTTGCATAAACCTGGGCGTCTTCTTTTAGAAGTCGAGCTCATCGAGAAGCTCAGGATCGGCATCTGAAAGTACACCCCAGTTCTCGGCGAGCCACGGACCGAGCTGATTTTGCGAGGCCAGCGCCGCAAGAGCGGCTTCGATCACGATCGTAGGCGACGTGCTGCCAACACGACGTGCGGCTGCGTCGAACAGCGCTGATTGAATCAGCACGTTGAGACGCTTGGACTCAGGCTGGTTTCTTCGACCGGCCGTGGAGGCCGTGGGCAGGCTGCTTCCTGGCTCGCGCCTGCTGTGCGGCCGGTCGTGTTTCGGATCAGTCACTCTCTTCCCCATGTCACCAACACTACCAGTCATGCGACATCTGTCCGGGCGGCCAACGTCGAACCACTCAAGGATATTGCCAAGTCAGGCTCTCTCAGTGTCCTCCTCTCACGTTCGGAAGTCCCGCTGCTCGGAACGCCTCTGCTAACCCGGCCTCTATCTGCTTGGCTTCGACTTCAGATAGCGGATTTAGGTGCTTGTAGACCTTCGGCAGCAGCCGCTCACCCATTCGGCGCACCACCCCGCTCGATCGAATGCCCGCTTTGTGCTGTGCGAAGCGCTCTTCGGGCGGATATGCGGACTGGCCGATGTAGAAACCGATTTCAGTGCCATCGCGCCCGAAGCCTCTCAGGAGTACGACATATACGTGGTTATCACGCGCGCTGAGGTTCCGCGACGAGGCTCGAATGCGGCGGGCCAGTTTTCGTGCTCTCGTGAGCATGCTCCATTCGACGATGAGAGCGGCAGGGGGACGCATCCCTAAACCTCCTGTTCGTCGAGCCGATGTTCAAATCATACATATTCCCGATGGCGATGACCTCGCAGAGGTGCGTTGCCAAGGAGGCTGCGAACCAACTCGAGATTCAAGCTCCGCAGCGACTGCTAGAACCGAGGTGGTCACTTACGAGAGGTCATTTTATGGAAAGCTACCATCGTGGCTCCTACGGCAGCACCCAAAGCCGGCCCTACAAGCGGGATCGGTATGGCGATGATTGCGCCGGCTGCGGCACCCTTGGCCATATCCTGACCTGTCTCGGACTTCAGGACGGATTTGCCCAATTTTAGCGCGCCGCCTGCTGCGGACGCGGCATACGTTTTCACAAGATCTAGCGTGGCCGCTTCGTTTTGAGGTTTGCCAACGACAGCAGGAGGCGCGTCAACGTGCCCCGATGCTTCGCTCAGCTGGGTTGCAGTCACTGGCGTAGCACAGTGGGGACAGAATTTTGCGTTGTCGGGGAGCGCTTCAGTGCAACTCGAGCAGTTCATGAACCGTCCCTTTCTGCCATAATGTATCAGTTAGCATCTTCAGAGCTACGGCTGTACCGGTTTCCAAGTGGCTTGTTGGTACAGATCCCAGCTGTTCAAATGCCCGATCCTACCGGCCTGAGTGGATTGGCATGGATGTGCGCTTCGATGTGCCTTCGCATCGAAACGTATTCAGGTTCGTCATAGGCAGCGTGCATAGCCTGCCGCCGCTCACATGCCGCCGCCACCTCTTCAAGCACATCTAGAAGGTCATCCAGGATGCGCCGGCGCTCCTCGTCGCCTGCGGCATCGGCTCTGCTTATTCTGCTCTCGATAAACTCGGGCACACGCTTTTCCAGCACAACCAAGTGTGAGTGCGCTTCCGGATCGAGCCCCTGAGCACGCGCGATGTTGCGAGAGCGATCGCATGCGCGTCGGATCACGGCGATGCGATTGGGAGACCAATCGGCAGCCTGCACGAGCCGCTCCCACGCTGGTCCCAGCGCATCTTCTTCGGCGCGTGAAAACAACGAAGAGAGCCAGCCGCCCCAACTCGTCGGAGTCTCTGTCGGATCGGGTTGTAGCGCAGGAGGTGCAGGAGGTGCTGACGGCAGATGCATCTCCGGCGCGTCGGGGCCTCGCCGCAATGATAGGGAGACGAGCAAGGCGAGTGGGAATACAAGAAGAGCGACGATCGCAGGCAACTGTTCTCGCCGGGAAAACGCTTCGGGTACGACCGTATCCGCCACCATCGCCCCGGCAGCGGAGAGGCAAAGAGCGATCGCAAGGTGCCCCGCCACCCGAACAAACGGACGTACTGCGCTCCAGAGAGCGGAGATCGCAGCCGACAGGAGAGCCAAGGCTGCCGCCACGAGTATCACTTTGATCAGGAAACCGGTCATGGAGTTAATGTCCCGTAGCCAACTGTCCGATGCTACAAGGTTTTCCCGTGCGAGCTAGAGGGGGATCCAAGCTCCCGCTATCGCCTTTCCTAGGCTGTCGGAGATGCGGGTTCGAAGGCGACTGCACTCGTTCGAAGCGAACGCTCGGTGCCCTAAGCCCCCGATCTGCCTGGCAAGCAGCTGCCCGCAGTAAGAATGCTATAAAAGCGACTGAACCCTGACGCGGGTAAGCAGAATTGCGTTGTTCATCTCCGTAGGCGTCAGCGCTCGCCGGGACGGGCTGAGCGGCCAGGGATCTCGGATGACGACCTCAGTGATCTGATATCTTCTGTACACGTCTTGAACATAACTCAGCGCGGTGACGACCGTCGCGTGCCCACTGGCTCCCACAATGAGAGGATATCGTTGCGCCAGATCCTCCGCCATAAGCGGTGCGGCGTTCGGATCGCGAAATGAGTAGTTCGCATCGAGCAAGACACCGGCGTGCGCACGGAATGGTGACCCATTGTCATCGATCCAATCGCCGCTCACCGCATAGAAGATCTGTTCGCCCGTAGCCGGCAAGTCGGCGTATCCGCCGAAGATTTTCTCGACAATCCGATGCTGAGCAACGGGATGCCCATGCCAAGAGAAAATCGAGGAAATGCACGCTGCCCAGCACCAGTTTTGCATCTCTTGGCGCGAACCAACGTGAGATGCTTCTATTGCGGGCATAGGGATGCCGACCGTGCATTGCTGAATCCCCCATGCATCGAAGGGCGAGCACACCAGTTCGGCTTTTGCGGACGTAGGGATGAGCGCTGCGGCTGAAGCTCCAGCGATGAAGTGCCTGCGGTCCATGAGATCGAGCCTCTCTTCCTTCTAAGGCGCATCTTCGAACGTTTCAGGAGCGGCAGACCCCTTCGTCCTGATAGAGATTGCCGGATCCCGTGCCAGCTCCATTGAGTATGAATGCGCTCCGGAAGTTGCCGCTTCTTCCGATCACCAACGCTAGCGCCTGGCTGGGCAGCAATCCGGAACAGGCCAACGTCCCATTCCCCTCGCTGGACACCTCCATGCAGTGCGCAGAAAGATTGATTGTAGCGACATCATCGCCTTGGGCGGATTCGAAGCTAATGCGGTAGCAGCCTTCCCGCCCGTAGACTTCGCCGTTCCCCCACCTTTCGGTGTGCGCGCAGTTTTGTGTGATGCGCTGCAGGGTGATCGAGCGATTTTCGTCGGTTGATGAACGGGAAACGCAGATGATCCGATCAGCACTCCTGAACGTCTGCGCTGATAGCTGATGAGAAGTCAGGATCAGCGCTATCGCGGCAATGGATCGTCGCATGTCGTTCCCCCAAAGCAGACCGGAAAACAGCATCTCAATCAACCAGGGACGGCTCTGTGCCAGTGCTAAGCTGGTGTAATTGAAGTAATCGCGGGCAACAAGGGGCTGCGTACAGCTGACACTAACAAAGCCTTTTGGTCCCCAGTCAATTCAGGATTCAAGTCGCTAAAAACACGGATCGCGTGAGGGGCAAGAGTCCTCCTTCAGAAGCTGCCTCAGGATACGCTCATGCCGCCGGAGCATTCCGATTCGCGATAACATGCTGCGGGCCACGTTTTAATCAGGTCTCTAGCTAGAGACGCTCGGTTCCCGTTGTCGGCCGCACGACTCCTGCAAAAACAAGCATTCCCCACGCAGCTTGGTGTTTCCCGGACATGGTGGACGATCTGTCATAATCGGCTGTGTCCCGTTACGATGACACTGCCAATTTGAGGGAGAACTGAACGTGCCTCAGCCGCAGTCAGACGGGCTTTTGGAACGCGTGGAGACAGGACGCTTGCAGCGGTCCTTGTCTTCTCTTCCAGATGCAATTTCTGGATGCCCTGGATGATGGGGCGCGTGACGGAACAGATCGATGTGGGACTCTTTTCGCAGTTTTCCAGCACGCCAGAATTCGGCGGGCTTGCCGCCGCCCGCTGCGCTCCTATGGACCATTGCGGACGCTCGAAACCCGTCTAATCCTGTTTCCAGTGACCTTGGGAATTGTTTGAAGGCCCGGCAGGCATCCTGCCGGTCGAACGCTGGGGGCACGAAGAAAATGCAGAGTTCGTGCGGACAGACAACGCTGAGGCCTCCGGAGAGCAACTGGTGATCTATGATAGCGGCATGATGATCTGGGTCAGCGATCTGGATGGCTACATCAACATCGATGCGATCGAGCGTGCCAACAAGCGGGAAGAGGAGCGGGATCAACTCGACCACGAACTCCATGAGATCGGCGATCTACAGTTGCTGGCGGGCAAAAAAACGTCGGCGCGTCAGCTGAACTGGAACGGCGTGTCGCCGTCTGACTGGCGCTATGCTGTGCATAAGGCCGAAATGATGTTCGGTACTGACTCCGTCGATGGCCCCGCTCAAGCAGGGGCGCACTTCGAAAGCCTTGAAAGTCGCTTCGTCCGCTCCATGGTTGATCTCGGGAGATCGTATGCAGTGGCCAGATACGCGCGCTGGGAGCACTTGGACTTTCCCTCTGCGGTCACGGCCACCCTGCCGCTCGGCATTAGGGCGCTGATTAATCAATTCCTATCATTCGAGGGTGCTTTACGATCGGCTGATTCAGACAATCAGATTGGGAACACTTTGAGCAAAGTTGAAGGGGCGAGGATAACCGCATATGGCCGGACGAGACTCGTTCAGGCTGCGTTGCATAGGATTGCGGATTGTACAGCCGGCCATCCGGGAGGAGCAGCCTTCAATCGACATCGGACGAGAGCCATCCTCGCACTTACCCGCCTTCATTTCTCAATTCTGGAGCTGCGACTATCGTCATTGCAGGAACTTCGAGAACTGCTCGCCATGTACGCCGCTGAGCGCACTGCTGCGCTATCCGACCAGCGGCGACTCACTTCGAATGGGCGGACGATACGGGCATGGCGCCTGCGGCACGTTAGGCCGCTGCTAGACCTGTATCCCTACGCCGTTCGTCACGGTCTGGAGCGAGCCCTAGCAAGCCTGCCCATTGCCGCACGACCCGACGGCAGCGCGTTTCCCTCTGGTAAAGGCGGAGCGTTCAGCCGCGAGGCGCTGGTGAACGAATTGGCGCTCGCTCAGTGCGGCATCCTGCAGATGCGCAGGGCGGGCCGGGATGGCACCAAGGCGGCATGAGTCGCGTCTATCGCTTCCATGGTCCGGCCGCTCTCGTGGCCAGCGATCGCCCCGTGCTGCTCCTCAAGCGCAGAAAGCGCGCTGTCGAGCGGCTGCACCCGGTGGGCGCAGACAGGACCACCGTTACTGATCGCGACGGCACACGGCCGATCGAGGCGTACCTAGCTCCCACCGGAGGTCGGGCGGTTACGCTTACTCGGCGAGAATCTGATCTTATTGCGCTTACAAATCCGGGGATCGCAGCACCGCAAGCGCTCGAGGATCTACATCCATGGCTTCCCGCGTGCCTGTTCCTAAACGACTCTGCCGCAAGCCTACGACAAGCCGAATCGATTCTGCGCCGGTTCGGTCACCAACTCGTGTCCGCCGCATCTTACTGCGACGAAAAGTGGAACACGATTTGCAACTCGCTACGGCGACGAAGCGTCCATGACGCGCGGTTCTACACGGCCTGGCACCTAGCTATCCAGGAAGCACACGTCCTCCACGAAAGCGGGTCCAACCGAAGCGTTATCGCGATCGACTTCAACGGCATGTATCCGGCCTGCATGCAGTACCCATTTCCGAAGCCGTCGGACTTGCGGCTGGTGCGGATCAACAGGGACTTCGAAGAATCGACGTTCTTGGCGGCTGGTCTCTATCGGTGCATCCTCAGCGAGCCAGCTACGGAGTTCATTGTACGGCACAATCCCTTTCGCAGCTTCCATTCTGGCCGTCATCTCAGGGCGCGACTAGACGAAGCCGTCGAAATCGATCTCAACGAGTTCGAGGTTCAGTTCTTCAAGCGACACTTCCGAAGGGTCCATCTTGTCGAGGCGGTTGTGGCTGACACGGTCATTGCGCATCCTTTGGCAAAGGAGGTGCGGCGGTCGTTCGCGCGAAGAGACAGTTATCGTAGCCAGGGAAATAAGGCCCTTGCTGACAGGGAGAAGTACCTGGCGACGTTGATGACGTCATGCGCCAGCCGCCCTTTCAGAACGCGGCGCAAGTTCAATAGTCGTGATCAGGCTATGGCGACGCTTCGCAGCTTATATGGGATCGACGTGCCCGCCGAGGAACCCGAAGCTGTTTCCGACCGGTGGCTCAATGGTCGGAGGGGTGTCGCTCTTAGCGACGGGAATCGCCGCCTGGAGGTTCAAGGACCTTCGGTGCACGACGGCTCGGCATGCCACCTTCTGGGACAGCGGATCGTGGCTCGGGGTCGCATCGTTCTCCTCAAAATGATGGAGCGCCTCGTCGCGATCGCGCCCGATGTGAAGATTTGTTACGCTAACATCGACTCAATCCATTTTTCCTTGCCGAATTCTCACCTCGACGGGGTGTTAGCCTTGCTTGAGCGTGAGGCTTCCAATGCGATGGGGTCATTCAAAATCGAGGCGGTGACTCGTCATGGTCTTTGGCTAGAACCGGGACGCTACTGGTTATATTCGGACTCTCGCATCGATAAGTTCAGAAATCGGAGTGTGGGGAACCTTCGGGACCCATTCAAAAGCAAAGCTCTTTACGTCGCGACTAGAAAGATCGGCGAGCTTCACGTACCGATCAGGGTAACAATCCAGATGGACCGTACAATGTCGCCATCGCGCTCTGTCGGCGCTGACGTAGATGGAGACACGGTCCGCCAGCACCTTATTGAGGTGGGAAGCGCGACAACGTTCGCACAGGTCTTAGATGAGCTGGAGAAGAACCACCGACAGGCTATCCCGATTCGCATGAACGCATTTGCGGACTTACGAGAAAAAGTGGAGTCTTCCCGCATCGCTGCCTCGAGGCGGGAAGAAGAGGCCAGCATCAAGTTCGGCGCGATAGCGTCCCCGTAAGGGGCGTGTTCGGAGAACACTGCTAGCAGAAACGGATAACCGGGCAGATCCTGCGCCAGCATGATAGCATTGACGGGCTGAGAAGGCTAGAGACGATGTCAAGTCCGCACTGTGCTACGGCTCAATCGCGGCCCTTCTGGTTCGGCCTGAGGGGAGGCTGGAAAGTTCATGCTCACGTACGAAATGTGCATCTAGCCGTCCGACCGGGTTTGGCCGAAAGCCGTCCGGCTGCTTTCGAGCGCCACGAGTCCAAAGCAGCCGACGCTATGCTGACGCTACGAATGGCTGAACGAGCTCCTTGCCCGACCAACCGCAGCGCCGAAAGAAAAATGGACCAGGTCTTTGCCGATCGGCTAATTGGGATCCCCGCCGGCAGGAGCATGTTGGAATTTTTCGCTCTGATCGGCGCCCACAACCGATCTGCGCCGCCGGCACCACGAGCCGCCACAACGCTTATTCGGACGCTCCGGTTATGGGACGTCGTATACCCGACGTGGGACGAGGCGATTGCGAGATTTAATGCGACCCGGTGCTCACACGAGCCAAAGCAGGAATGAGTATGCAGCGTTCAGGGTCAATTTAGCCTGCGGCATATTGGCCAGCCGGCTTGGCGGAGCCATTGGACTGACTGATTTCGGTTTCGGTGCCCTCGTCACCCTGACCGACGAGATGCACCGTCGTGCATGAGATGCCGCCTGCCGCAAACTTCCGGCGCAGGAAATCGGCGAGGCCGGCATCGTGCGTCGAAAGCAGGACCTGGTAGTGCTCTTCGCTAACCAGCACCCGCATTAAATCGGCAAATGCAGACGCGTGGACCACGTCATTATGCTGGAGGGGATCATCGAGAACGAGTGCCCGCCAGCGCGACCAGGGAAATGTCATGCTCGCCGCGCACAACATGCTGACCGCGAGCGCCGCCATTTGGCCCTCGCTGTGAACGAGCCGCGGATCGAGCTTGTCCACGGATGGCGGCGCCTTTGAGAGGCGGCGCGTTCGCTGCAGTACAGCGTTTCGCTGAAACTCCAATTCGAGGCCAACCTCGGGCTCCGTCAAAATCGCCCGATTTATCCTCGTCATGAGCTCATTGACGGGACGGAGGTGATTCCGGCTAAACGCGCCGACCTGCTGAGTAATGGTCGTCGAGGCCCGCTGCGCGATCTCCTGCGCTAGGTTGAAATTCCGCGCGCGCTTGGCAGCCTTGGCCTGGGTCTTTGCCGCAAGGTCGCGTGTTCCTTGCCGGTCCGTATCTGGGGAGGCTCCGACCTGCTTGCGCAGCTCGGACAGGGTCCGGGCATGGGCGGCCTGCTGAAGTCCAATAGTATATCCCTCTCTCAGACGGAGCAGATTCTGCTCGGCAAACCCGAGGCGGCTGCGGACCGCCTCAATGGCTCGTCCAGCCCCGTTCAGTGCGTCGATATTGGGATCGTCGCTGAACTCGAGGTCAAGCCAAGCTTCACGTGAAATCTGCCCGGTCTTTTCGATGGACTGAATATCGGTCGAGATCTCCTGTTCGCGTTCGGCGCAGGCTTCCAGAGCGCGCGCGTTCTGCTCCAGCGCCATCGAGGCTTGTTCCATGCTGCGTGTGGAGTCCGCATATCGGGATTCGGCCAAGGCTTCCGCCTCACGCGCCTCGGCGAGTATCTGCGCCATGTCGCCCTCGGGCAGCATCCTCATCCCAAGCTCCGCCGCCGAGCTTGCGAGATCCTCTTCCGCGTTTCGAAGCGCCTGCTCCGCGGTCAACCGCGTCTGCCGGGCCTGGGCGATCTGTCGTTCGAGCATTCGCCGCGCGTCGAGCTCGGAAGACCAAGCTTCCTGCAGCGCGCCGGGGGTGCCGAGCACCGTCAGCCATCTTTCGAAGCGTTTTCCCCGCGCCTGTAGGCGGGTGATCCGCAGTTTTTCACCCTCTCTGCCAGTCTTTATGTCTTCCTCAAGACCACCCGTCTGCGCGCGGCGCGCGTCTCGCTGCGCGCGCAATGTCCCAAGGTTCTGGCGCTCGCTTTCGATCACCAGATGTTCGGTCTCCAGTTGGCGCAACCGCGCCGTTGCTTCGTTCAGCTCTTTTTCCCTATTCTGCGCCAGTGTCTCGAGAGGGGCGAGACTCGGGCCGATGGCGTTGGCAGCGGAGATCGCTCGCCGGTGGAGCTCACCTGGCTCGAATTCAGTGGCGCAAATCGGGCAGGCACACGTCGTCTTGTCGATATGGGCTGTCACGCGAATGACGGCTGAAGTGAGTTCGCCCACGGCCTGTCGAGCAGACGCGAGGCCGGCGCGTGCTGCCTCTGCTTGGTCGGCGGCCGCGCTGCGCGTCGCCTGGGCCGATGTCAGCATGTCCGCCAGGTTAGGTGCTTGCGCGACGCGGGCCTCAAGGGCGGCCGTCCTATGCTCGATCTCGCCATCCAGTTCGGCCAGCTCGTCATAGGCCAGCAGGCGGACTGATGCCGCCTGGATTTCGTCGAGGATCTTCGAGCGCGTGGCCTGTGCCTGTTGTGCCAAGGCCAATCGACGTTGAGATCGGTTGACGCGCGCGTCCGCTTCCTTGAATTTGTCGGCGAGACGTGCGGCGTCCGCCTCATTAGCGGCCACGTCCTGTTTGAGCCTGCTGGCGGCGTCCAGCATTTCACGAAGTCGTTCAAGCGCTCTCACCCGGCGCCGTCCGCGCTCCAATGTCGTCTGCGCTTCATCGGCGGTCTTGCGCGCCGCTTCGAGATCCGCGTTCAGGCCGAGCCGCTGGGCTTCGAGTTCGCGGAGCCGGGTTCGTTCGCCGACGAGCGTCCGCTGGGCAGCGGTCGCCTTGCTTTGGGCTTCGGTATAAGCGGCCAGCAGATTTCGCCCGCGCTCTAGATCAGCCTCACGCTGTGTCAGCCACGACCTTGCCGTCGATATTACGCCAGCCAACTGGTCCAGCCGGGCGGCAGGCGTGGCGTTCTCGACTGGTGTGGGGGCGGGAACCACATTCCCCGAACTCAGCCGCCCGATCGCGTCCCGAGCTTCCGCCACTACCTGTTCCGCCGAGAGTCCGCCCGCGGCGTGGGCGGCCTCAAACTGGTCCTGTTCCGTCTGCAGTAATTGTTCAATATGGGCCGCTGTCTCCTGCGCGGCGCGAACTGCGGCCGCATAAGCCTTGGCCTCTCCCGAATTGCCATGGCCATGCAGGACCGCCGCGATTTCCTGCGCCCAATCGCTTTGTGCGGGACCCTTCAAGTACTCCCAGCGATCCCGCGCCTCTCGATGGGTCATGCGCGTGATGGCTGACTGCCCGAGGAAATGCGTCAGGAGCAGATAATGGTGAAGGCCGATCTTTGCCGTCCAATTTTCCGCGCGGAGGAGGTCCACCGGATTCGCGCCGGCAACCTGTCCGATTGGATCCGCTGCCGTGAGGCTACGCCGAACCATGTGATCGCCGCTAAACGTCGCCTCGACCGATGTGGTGATGTCGGCAGGGGCATTCCAGCGCCGAAGATAGTTGCGGGCGTCGACGCCCTTGCCGGCGGAGGCGAAGCGATCCACCTCGCCCGCAAGGCACCACTCAAGACCGTCGAACAGCGTCGACTTTCCAAGCCCGTTCGGCCCGGAAACAAGCAGGATCCCAGGTCCGTCCGGAAGCTCAACCTCTCCTTTGGAAAAGGTCCTGAACTCGGTGAGTTTCAGGCGCGTCAGGAAAAGGCTATCCATCGAATGTCCCAGCGGAAGCGACCAGGCGGTCTATGAATTGCGCTGCGTCGGGTCGTCCCTCCTTGATATAGTCGTCAGCGAGGCGGACCCAGTCTGCTGCCACGGCGGGTGCGAGGCCGCACTTTACCAGCGCATCGACAACCAGATCGGCGGGCTTGTCGAGCTGGAAGTCTGTGCGGCGTACGGCTTTCGGCGAGCGCCATGGACGGGCGAGGAAGGTTCGATCGACGAAATTGCCGAAGCTCTTGTTCGGGTCCTCGCCAACGACCCACACCAACTTGCGGCAGATCGTTTCATCCCGTTCCAGCCGATCAATCCGCGCCCGTAGAGCCGGATCCGCTTCGGGGACGTCAGCGACAAGAAAGAGATGAAGGTCGACCATCTGAACCGGGGACAGATAGGATCGGGCAATCAGAACTTGGGCATGCATTGCCCTGACCTGCGGCGCGAGATCTCGGTCGGCATCAAGCGAAAGTCTTGTCAAGATCAGGGGATAGGCCCCGAGCTGCAGGCCGAGCTTTTCCGTGGGCAGCCCGTGGTCACCGGCTTGGGACTGGCCCCGAAATCGGGCCTCGACCAGCTGCGGGGCCGCAGCCGCAGTCCAGCCAATGGCCTCGGCGCTCACTGTCAGACGGCGCGCGAACGATTCGAGCAGAGCCGTCATCGCAGGCCCTCCATGGCAGTCTTTTGCCGAGTCCCGAAGGATTCCCATTCCGCTCGAACATTATCGACCCAGGCGTTGAGCGGCTGCTGCAGTCGTCCACGCCATTGCAGACTGTTCTTGATCAGTGCGGGGGCGACGCGCTGGGGGCGTCCTAATGAGGGCGAGAATGCGACGCCCGCGTCGAGGATCAGGTCGCCACCCTCGATAAATGCCAGCTCGCGCGCGGTCGATAGAATGAGCATATCCGCGTCCCAGCTATTGGGATTGTTACACTCGTCGATCGCTCGCCCGCCGATCGACTCTGATCCGGACCCTAGAGCTGCGCCGCCGTCAAGCGCCAGATTGGCGCGTCTGCCGGTCGAAGCCGGCTGCAGCTCAGGCATCGCAAGGCTGCTCGCCAACATCAGCACCAGCGCGCCTGACAGGCGGGCGAGGCAATCGCAGCTGCCATCCCAGGGATGTGGCTCGGGGTCCAGGTTCCAAAGGAGGCCGAGCACTTCCGACAGGAGTCTAGGGTTAGCGCTAAGAGACTCTTGCCACTCGAGCCAGCGTGGCTGCATTTCGGCTCGAATGGTGGCGTGCACCTCGCCCATCTGCGGGCAGACACCCGCTTCCCAGAATTCCTGCAACGCAAGATCGAGCTTGGAAAGCAGCAGGCTGTCGATGAGGGCGGAAAGCTCGCCCGCGGTCGGCGCCAGTACCGGAGCAAACGGTCCGGGTGCGGGAGCGGCCCTCGGTCCGACCGCTTCCCAGAGCTGCCGCCATCCCGCCAGCGCGGCCGGCGGCGTGGTCAGCGTGACCCTGCCGCTCGTAGAACGAACCGCGCGCGCAAGCGCGATGCCAAATTCGCCGAAGGTGGGCGCCTCCCCACGCACATGCACTTCGAGGCCCGATAGGTCATTATTTATGGCATCCCTGAGGCTGACGGACCCGCGCTCGGCAACATGCCCGGTCGCCGGATCGGCCTCGATCACGATCTGCTTCGAGCGCATTTCGCGGGCGGTGGCGTTCTGCGCCGGGAATGGAGCGGGCATGCGGTCGCTCATCGCGCGTTCGAAGAAGTCATAGGTCGCCCCGGTCAATCGGGGCGGCGCCTCAGCCTCTGGATCCGTCGTCGCCAACTGCGTCCGATGCGCCTGGAAAGCTTCGTATTTCCCGGCCAGCCAAGCGAGATGAGCATCCCGCCTTGGGCCGTGACGAACAATGACCAGGTCGAAATCCTCCAAATGGCCACCGCCAACCAAGCCAATGCCCACCGCTCGCTTCCGTCCTCCGGCGCATGCTTCAACGGTCTGTAGGCGGCCAGCCGCCAATTGGAAGCGGGCCGGGCCCACGGCGGTCATCGCCTTGGAGACCGCATAGGCCATAACCTGATTGAGACGCGCTGCCGCGCCTCGCTCGATTAGACTTCCCCGTTCGGCATTGACCACCAGAGATCGATCGCCGTGCAGCTTCGGCCGCAGATAGGCAGTAACGCCCCACGCTTGGAGGACCGGCTCGACATGGGCATCATAATGCGGCGTCAGGTCGCGATCTCCCGCCTGCTTGGCGGCTGATTCGGCCCGGTCCACGGCCTCGGAGAGATCTCTGGCCCTGGCAGACGAGAGGAATTGCTCGGTAAATGACCGGTGGTCGAAATCACGGATCGCAAGGGTGAGCATGTCCGTCAGGCCGCCATCGCCAATGCCGCTGATGAGACATCGCGCATTCTGGGTGGCAGGCTCCGGCGGTCCTGTTCGGGCCCAATAATCCTGGGCTTCGGCGACGCCGCAGCCTCTTTCGTCGCCGAACCCGGCCGCGATGATTACCTTCGTGAATGCCTCGGGCGGGCCGTTGCCCACCGTGACCTCCCAGCGGTCCGTGGCCCAGTCGACCGCGACGACGGGGGCATTCGGACGCATGATGCACTCAATCGGCAGCGCGGCAAATGCAGCCGACAGGCCGATACTCGCCGCATTGGCGGTCTCTCGTTCCCAGGTAAGGAACGGCAGATTGGCGTCCCGGTTCAGCGCGCCCAAATCCGGCCAATCGTAGATTCTAGGATCGAGCAGTCTCTGCGATCCGGCCTGGCGATGGAGTTTTCTGTTCGAGGCCTCGAGGACCTCCACACGAGTCCCGAGAGCGCCCAAGGCCGCGGCCGCCATCAGCCCTGCGCCGCCGCCGCCCACGACGGCGACACGGTCGTCCGGCTGCAATCTGCCGCGGACGTGAAGCGCATGGATCAGCTCCAGCGCGCGAACTTGCTGCGCGTAAAACGTGATGCGCCGGTCAGCGGACCCGATAAAAAAGAGGTCCGGATGCGCAGCTGCCTCATAGCGTCGCAACAATCGTTGGGCATCTGCAGGTGTCACACCGAATTCCCCATCCGAGTCTCCCAATTCAGAAGTAATGAAATGGAAAAAGGGGTTTGGTCTGGACCCCTGATTTCGGGCGCAATGGCGAGTTCCGCAAGCTGCTGATCCTTACACGGGCTTAGGCGTCGTTAAACCCTCGCGAATCCGATAAAGGCAGTCAACGGTTACTGCACAGCAAGAGCTGATCGTCCGCATCACCACTGACGATCGGTCGATCAGTCACTTCTTTGAAGGATGAGGTCGACCCCTGACACGTGGCGCAACAATCAGACCTGCCCAACCGGCAACCGTTGCGGCTTCGCCCGCCTTCTGGACTGGATATCGCCCGAGCCTCTCGCCGGAAGGCTTGGGGAGCCCGTATTGCGTAGATGAACGGCGAGGATGGGCGCGATCGGGCGTCCCCGCCGTCGCAATCGCCTTCCGAAGTCACCCGGTGCCGACAAATCGAAAGGGGAGGCGGTGCGTCAGGGAGCTTGGTGAAGTCGGACCACCTTTAACGGCTCCCGACTCACGCGCCACGAGCCGCGGCAAACTATGGCCGCAAGCCGACAGGCGGGTTTTCTCCGAAAACGCTAATCAGGAGGCGTTCCACGGTCCGTGGCCTGGCGCTACTTCGCACTCCGCATATTCCAGGGCAGCGCGTATGCTTTTATCAAGCCGAGCTCCAAGCCCGCCGCACCATGTACCGGGAGACCGTTCCATTGCAGGTCCTCCGGCTGAGCTATCAACACGTCGATCTGAGCGTCGGATTCCAACTCTCGCTGGATGATGCCGTTGAGACGGAGGCTGGTCCGTTGAGACACGCCGGGGCGGGCATAGAAATATATGCGCTTCGCCAGCCCCATCGTCGCCACGCCGACATACATGACGACGCCCGCCCTGACGAAGGCATAGACGCCTACCTCCTTGGGCAACGCTTCGGTGAGGATGAGCAGGCCCCTGTCGTCCAAGGCCCACTGGGAGGCGCGACGGAAGCCCGCGTCGAGCAAAGTCTGTGCGTGAAGCGGCGGCTTGGCCTTTGTCGGCCTCTTCATGACGCGCAGCGTGGCGGTCGTCCCGCCGCGCTTCAACACGTTGTAGGCGTGCTGGTAGCGGACCCCAACCTTCGCAGCTACCTCCGACACCGAGAGCCCCTCGGCCGCGAGGCGGCGTATGTCGTCTGCCTTTGTCACTAGCTGGTCCAAAGCTCGAAAGCAGCCTGCCCTTGAACGGCACGGACGGACCCGCGCGTTCGATCTGGGAGCGCCGCATACACGACAGGAATGCCACTGACCTCGTCCGGTCCGCTGCTCCCGTCAAGCAACTCTACCTCCAGCCACTTCCCATCATCGGACACGCCCCGTTCGCTCTTAACGGGCGCGTAGCGGTTTCCCTCGGCCGAGCACAAGATCGCCAGAACGAGTGGCAGGCGGGCTTCGCCGGGCCCACGCGAGTCGATGGGTCGGGCGTTCGGCCTCGGCGATATACCCACGGAGGGCCCGATGTGAGCGCAAAGCGCCGGCCAGCCACGCCATCGGTTCGAACCCTGCCGGCTCGATTTTGCTTGGCATCCGGACCCGCCACGGCGGCGGGGAGGCGCCCTCGGACGTCGCTCTCGACCTCGACTTCTTCGTGCCGAGGCTGCCGGCTCCACCCCGGCTGGCGCTGTTTGAATTGCCGCCTGTCCGGGACCCCGAGCGGGTCGCGCGCGTCGATCGGGCATTCGCGGCCATGGGGGAATGGGAAGCGATGCAGCGAAGCCGGAGCTGAATGGCGCCCAGCCCGCCGCATCCGATCGAGCTTGCCCTGGTCCACGCCAGCTCGGAAGCTGGCTTCGGCATCAAATCCCGATTAGGATCGGCTCGATCGATACAGCCGGCATCTCCTGGACGGGCGGGTTCACGGATCTCCGTCGGGTGGCAAAAGGCCGTCGCCAGGAGCCTAGAAATGCCTGTTCCGGAACCGCTCAGGGAATTTGTCGATGGCGCTCGCGATCTGATCGAGCGGGCCGACAATTTCAACGTGACCCAGGCCGCCGGCAATGCCGAGACGCTCCTGCGCACGGCCAAGGCCTATGTCCGGCCGGAGCCGGTCCTGAACGCGGCTTTCGATGACGCGATCGGGCAGATTGCGGACTTCCATGAGGAGGTCGTCGACCAGAACGTGCTGACGAGGAAGGTCACGTCGGCCATCTAGAATGCGAGGCAGATTGCCCTCCTTTCGATCGAGCGGCTGGCCGATGCCCTTGCGGACGCGAAGGCGAGCGAACAAGCGACGGCGATCGGACTCGATTGGTATTAGACTAAGAGAATCCGACCGCGCTCCGCGGCGGTTGCCAGGATCGGGACCGAATGGGCGAAATCTACCTTTCCGAGGACGTCAAGAACGCGGTCAGGGCCATTGACGTCCGGGAGTTAGAGACCCGGATCGATCGAGCGCTCATGGAACAACGCGCCACGCCGCTTTACGGTCTGCACCTTTCAAGCTGCGGCCCCTATGTCGCGGAACGCCTGCGCAGGTTCGAGCGAGAGCTCGAAGCCTATTGCAAGGCCAAGGCTGCCAAGAAGCGCGAGGAGACGAGAAGCCGGGCGTGGAGCGCCGGCAGCGAGCTGCGCTGGGCGGTTCGCGACATGCTGCATCGGATCGAGGAAGAGGAGAAGGAGAGGCAGCTCATCCGCATCGACGACCTGATCAGCCCTCCTTTTCGCCTGAGCGAGCGGATGGAAGTCCGCATCGGCTTTCAATGGCGCCGGGCGGTCGACGAGGACTGGGCCTATGGCAGCATCACCTTCGTCCACGACGCCGACATGCGTCCCGACTACACAGTGCCGTCGCCCAGGAGAAAGCCGAGCGCAGCCAAGCTGGAGGAGGAGCGCGAGGACAAGCTGTACTGCCGCTGGGAGCATCTCGTGCAACTGGGACTTGGCGCGGTCCGCGAATATCTGAAGTCCGGCGGCGACGGGAACGCCATCCCGAAGACCTTCCAGGCCAAGCCGGACGCACATAGCCGCTGGCTCAACAATTTCAGCTGCGACTTCTGGCGGGACTGACCCCCGGATGAATCGCTGGCCCGGGTCATTCTCGAGTCAGCCGGCTGATGAAAGCCTCGAGCTCGCCAATATCCCAGAGAAGCCTTGGGTCTCCCATCCGTTCGACCTGCGCCTGATAGGCCGATTCAATCTCCTGACGATGATCCTGCCAGGCGCCCGGCCCCACGATCGCATCGAGAAGCCGGGGTGAGCCGAAAGTGATCGATCTGCGCCGCCCCATAATCTCATCGGCTGTGGTGTTGCGCTCCACGACCGCCAGAAAACACCATTCCCCGACATCGCAGCCGACATAGTAGACAGCGGCTCGGGTCGGATCGTCTTCCTCGACCGGGTCATATTCGATCTTGATCGAAGCGCTCGTGATGAAGCCGGAGAACCTCCCGAGGAACGGCTCGGCTTCGCAAAGATCGATGATCGACATTTCCGGATCGCCGCGAAGCGATGCCTTGGCGACCATATTGAGCGCATCGGCGTGCCGTCGAAGCTCACTCCAATTTTCCTGATGGTCGCCCGGATCGAGATTGAGGGTGCCAAGCGGAATGAGCTGGCCGTCCATGAACAGGCGACAGCCGACTGGCCCCACACCACGCCACGCGGACATCGTCAGGAACAAGACGAGTTGCGACAGGGGCCGGCGGTCGTCGTAGCGCATTGAGAGCCTGGCGCTATAGGCGCCGTTCCTGCCAACCAGGCTTAACGGCGCTGCATCGACACGCCAGTGAAACTGGCCGGATCCTTCGCCCGGCAATGACGCGGTAAAGAGCGTCGCGTCGGCCAACAGCTCTTCTGTCGGGTGTCCTCCCTGCAGGCGAAGCCGGGCAGGCTTGCCTTCCGGCTCGACAAAAAGCGTCGCGCCATCGACGTCCAACTGGGCTCGGGGCGCCGGGATCCCGAACCGTTCGGGAACGTAGCGGACGTTCTTCACCGGCAGCGATTCCATCAGCCCCAATTGGAGGTCGAGGAGATCGTCGGTGCCCCCTTCGAAGGTGAAGTCTATCGATCCGAAGCCGTCTTCGTGGCCCACCGTCGCGGCAATGCGAAGCTTTTCCGCGGCGTAGGACGGCTTCACACCGTCGATCGTGGTTCGCATCCAGCCCAGCACATCGTCGCGAGCGTCAGCTTCGCCCATCCTGATATCGAAATGACGCCGGTTGAATTTCAGATCCCCTTCCCGCTCAGCCAAGCGGATGCGCCGAAGTGCCCGCTCGATCTCGGGACGCCAGAAATGTCGGGCATAGACTCGAGGACCCTGCGCGCCGGGGACGACGAGGATCACAAAATAGGGTTGCGCCGCCTGGACCGCCCGCAGCGCGTTGGACAATTTCATTCGAGCGACGAGCGGTCCGTTACGGGTGGACTTGACCTGGACCAAGACCTCGGGGCCCGCCGGCTGCATGTCGGCCGGACGTGTCGAATCTGTCCCGCGCGGATACTGGAGAAAGAAATCCCACCCGCACTCGTCCTGATCGGACGAATTGCAGACGACGCCCGCGGCCGCGCAGAGCGTCGCGAAATGATGCTCGGCAAATTGGGGAAGTCGCCTGATCACGACAAGAATCTAGGGGGCAGGCCCGAGCGGTCAACGTGAATTGACGTCCCGTCCCGGGCCTCAAAGCTGGCGCGCAAACTCGTGCACCCGACTGGCCGTCCATGCCGGCTCATCCGCGTCCGCGATGGCGCGCTGACGCGCCCTTATCGCCATCCATCGGCGATAGCCGGGGTCCGGATGCTCTTTCTCCAGTGCCTTGATCGCAGCATAGGTCTCGGCACCGGGAATGTCGGACAGGATTTGGAACAGCCGATTGCGGGCATCCTGAGCGTCGTCCCGCAAGGTCGGCGAATAAACCCCCTTGTTCGCCCGGTCGATGTCATCGGCTGCCCGGACGTAACGATGCATGAGGACGTAGAGCGACTTCAGATGTTCGGCCGTCCGGAAGGCCGCGAACCTGGCGCCCGAGCCGTGGCGGTCGCCAAGCAGGCTCACGAGAAACTGCTGAGCGAATGGGCCCGATGCGTCCCGGTCCAGCCGTTCGAGCTCTGCCTCGAGGGCCGGAATGGCGGAATCGGGATCGGTGTCGACCCACAGAGCAAACCAGAGCGGCCGGGCCTCGCTCACGGTCGCGATCTTCGCGGCTGCGAGCCGGGCGATGTCTCCCACCGCGACGCGTCCGCTGGTCAGGATGGAAAGGGCGTGACGCAGGCTCTGCTGATTGGCGAGGTCGTGCTCCAGCAGCCAGCCGAAGATGACCGGCGCCACGTCGGCGTGCAGCCATGGCGCGTAATGGAGGATATCGCTCAAGATGTAGTGCATCGGCTCGGCGCCGGTATGCTCCAGCTCCCAGAAAAGCTCGGCGCTCACAGCTTCCTGCGCGACCTTCGGATGGGCGCGATAGAGCGCTTCAAACCAACCCGGAAAGCCGTTCAGCTCCCGCGTGACGTAGCGCAGCGCATGGCGCGCCTCGTCCGGGTCGAGCCTCTCGAAAAATGCCGGGTCCTCGCCTGATTCGATCGCGATGCCGGCCATGCCGAAGATGAGCGAGTAGGGCGTCCGGCTGGTGTCGGCGCCTTCGGATCGGAGCTCGGGCCGGTAGGCGCGCCAATGCGCGATTGCGGCGGCCCTATATGCCTCCGCCACCTCTACCCCTACCTCAGGGATCAGCGCCCGCCAGTCGGCGCCCTGCGTGCGGCTCGTCACGCTTCCGTCCCCGATGCTCATCATGAGATGGAACTGATCATTGCTGAACTCGCCAGGGCTGAGGCCTTCGGGGCGGCGCACCCGTTCCGGATCGGACTGGAGCGTCCTGATCCAATCGGCCCGCTGCTGCTCCTCCTGCGCCTCCTGCTCCTCCCGCTCGCGCTTCCACGCCCGATGCTTTTCTTCCATCCTCTCGACCGCAGGCGAGGGCCGCGGATCGAGGCGGTCGCCGAGCGCTTCCTCGAGCTCCGCTTCGCCAGTGCTTGCGGCGATCAAACGGTCGCGCCAGCCAGCCGGCCGATCTGCCTCGACATAGAGGGTGATGCAACGCGACTGAGCAACGAGGCGGTCGTCGAGTTTCTCACTTGAGGCGACCCATTCGAGACACCGGTCGAAATCGTCCGGACCGAAGCGCCAGAAGTGACCGAGAAAAGCGACCTTCCAGTCGTCGATCAGCCGCTCCCCCTTCTTCTCAAGCCGTGCGCGGCCTTCGGCGATGCTCGCCCAGTAGAGACGGTCGTTGAGCTCGCGCCACCGCGGCACATTCTCGGCCAAGGCCGACTGATAGTCGGACATGTCATGCCCCCGCCAAAAGCGCAGCGCGGGCATGTTCAGGAGGATCGCAAGCGAGGGTGCGTCCAGCGCCTGCCTTGCCCGGCCCGCGACCAGACGATCGACCGCGTGCAGCGCGGCCGGCATGAGCCAAGCAAATTCCTCCGACACATGGCATTCGCCCCGCTCGATGAAGGGAGGGCGACTCACAAAGCCGTTGAGGCCATCGATCAGGCGGGCGAGCGGCTGGTCCGTCGCTGAGTCGGCCATAACCGGCAGCCGGTCGATGAAACCGTGCAGCGCCTGATCGAGGCCAGTCACGTCGAAGCGTTCATGAGGCTCCAGCCTGGGGATCATGCGCACCAGCAGGTCCACGCTGCGCATCGTCGGCGGCGCCCCTTCGACGAGCTCGGCGAAGATCCGCCGATCGAGCGGCTCGGCGCCATCCGCCAGTGAGTCCCAAAGCCTGTCCTGCTGGCGGGCATCGCCGACCGACATGACCGCGCGGACCGACACGATGCGGGCGTAGCGGCCTCGCTTCGGATCCAGCGCGATGTCCAGGAGGTCGGGCACGCAGTCCGCCATTCCCCCCTGCCAGACCAATCGGCCGAGAAAGAAAATGACGTCGTCCCGGTCGCGATATTTCCTGAGCAGCGCTAGCGCGTCGGGCGCAAGGTCGGACCCGGCGATGCGTTCGATGGCGGTGTTGTCCATGATCTCCATCAGTCCTGCTCGTCGGCGATCCGCTCGACGATCCCGGCAAGAATGGTCCGGCGGACCGGCAACGGCAGCTGGGCGGGATCGCCCCCCTCCGTCGCGATCTCTGGCTCGAGCGCCAGCGCTCGCTCACGGATCCGATCGTCGAGGAGGATGAGCCATGCGAGAGTCGGCCGCATGCGCGGGACAATCACCGCTTCGCCATAAACCGAGCGGAAGAACAGGTCCTCGACCGCTTCCCGACCCGCGGGCCGGTCGACCAGTTCCTTCGCCCATTCCGCGGTCAGCAGCTCGCGGATCTCGCGGTGACGGAAGCGGACGCTGCCATAGACGATGTCGTCGAAGACGCCGGCGCGAAGGAGCGCATCGAGCTCCTCATCCGGCCAATCCGGGAGCACCCCCTTTGGATCGATCCGATCCGGGCTGAGGATTCCGTCCGGGCAACAGATGACGGTCTTGCCGGTCAAGGTGACGGCGGCGGCGAGTGCACGGACGGCGCCAAGCACTCTCGCGGGATCGAGCCTGACCGACGCGGCGCCGGCGGACAGCGGCGCGAGCTGCAGGTCCACCATCCGCCGAAGCACGACCAGCCGGCCCCCCAGGTCACGATCGGCCTTCCACTTCGCGATGAGGGCCTTGAGGTCGAACGGCCGCTCTGCGAGCGGCATCAGATTGGCGCGATCGATCGCCGCCACGAACGCATTGACGTCGTCGACGGCGTAATGGCTGGCGAACAGCCTGATCTCGTCGAGCTTGAGCCCGGCAAGCCTGAAGATCTCGAGCGCCGACGACGGCTTTTCGTCTGAAGCCTCGGCGCCTGCCTCGTCCTGCGGAGGAGCTCCGAACGGGAGATGCTGTTCGATGAGGGTGCGATCGCCGAGCGCCTGCCAGGCATCCTCCCGGCTGGTGATGAAGATGTGCGCCCGCTCGCGCGCGGGCTGGACGCGTGCGCCGAACGTGCGGATCGCGTCCTCGAGCGCACGCGGCGTTTCCAGCTGCGCCTCATCGACGGAATCGAGAAAGAACCAGGCCTCCTCGCCGGAGGTCAGCCAGGCGTTGAACTCCTCGCGGGTTCCGACCTCGAACGCATTCTCGAAGGCCGAGCCGATCGCCTCAATGCGGATGAAGAAGGCCTTGCGGCCGCGCGCCTTCAATCTTCGGGCCCGGTCGAGCGCCTCGAACGTCTTGCCCGCGCCAGGGTCCGCGAGGATCAGAACGCGGTGGGCGTCCTCGAGCTCGTGCCAACGTTTCGGCCTGCCGCCGGGCGCGGTGGCGAGAAAGTCCCAGTCTCGGCCCGGCACGGTGATCGGCACGAAGCGGCGGATCAGCTGGACGACGATGTCCCTCATGACCTCGATCCCGCGTTGGCCGGGTAGAGATTGGGAAACCAGCGCTCCGCCACCTCGGCCGGAAAGGCGAGACGAAGCGGCGCCCGGTGTGAGGAAGCCGATAGCAGTCCGCGCTCGACGAGCGCGGCGGTCACGTTGCGGGCGCCGCGCTCCTCATAGCCGGTCAGGAGCGGGATCTTGGAGCGCTCCACCTCACCGCCGAGCACGGCCTCGCGAAGGACCGCGAAGCTGCCGCGGAGCAGCCGCTTGGCCCTGACTTCCTCCTCGATATGGATCTCGATGCGCATGAGCAGGGTGTCAGGCTCAAGCAGGCTGCTCATGAAACGGATCTGGTCGATCGCGCGGTCGAGGAAGAATTTGCAGAAGGCGACGAGCCCGCGCTGGGTCAGGTTGCCGCGGCCGTCGCGGTCCCCCTCGCGCGGCCCGTCGGCCTGCGTCAGCAGCTTCTTATAGAGATCCTCGTCGCGGGCGAGTCCGCGCGCCACCGACCAGAGGCTGGTCCCGATGCCGAGGCGCTTGAGCAAGGCGTGCGACATCAACCGGGCGACGCGTCCGTTGCCGTCGAGAAAAGGGTGGATCCAGAGGAAGCGGTGGTGGACCGCTCCCACCGTCTGGATTTGCCGGAACCGGTTGAGTGGCGGCGACTGATAGGCCCGATCGAAGCGGGTCATGAACAGGTGGAGGTCGCCGTGAGCCGGCGGCAGATGCCGCCCGACGTCGACATCATGTTCCCGCCATTCCCCGGGGACGATCGGAAGGCGCTTGCCGTTCCGAGGGTGGGTCACCCACAGCATCTCCGGGGGAAGGCGCGAGCAAAATTCCTCGTGAAGCCATGATGCATAAGCCGCCGAGGCCGGCCAGACATCGGGATCGCGGCCGGTGTCGATAAGCTGCTGCACGTGGATATGCGCAAGAGCCTCCTGCTGGAGCTCGCGGCGCTGGGGCTCTGCGGAGAAGTCGTTGGCGAGCGCTCGATCGATGTCGCGGGGATGGGTGTCGTGTCCCTCGATGAGGTTCGAGTAGTAACAGTTCATCGAGCGAACGAGGTCGCCGATCGAGTCACGAAGGACGGGGTGGATGCGGCCGGCGAGCTGGCTCGCCTCGGCGATGAGGGTCACGACCTCATCCTCCAGGGCGCCAGCCGCCTCCTCCGGCACCATCGGCTCCATCGACGCCACGTTCATTGGCACTATTGTGCCGGTTATCTAGCCAAATGTATATAGTGAATATACTGCGGAAAACCTGGTATTTCTAAGATATCGGACGAATCCTCTGCCGGTTCTCGTGCCGGTTCTCGTGCCGGTTCTCGTGCCGGTTCGTCTGCCGGTTGCGGTGCCGCAAAGGCGCACGCTGCCGGCCCAAGAAGCGCTTCAGGCCAGCGCGTGCTCGCGTTCGGAGCAGAGCCGACCGGCCGGATCTGGCCGAAAGCTGACTGGCCACTCCTGCAAGCGCGGTAAACGACAGCGGACATCGCCACTTCCTTGGGCCGATGTCCGCTTCCGGCCAACAATGGTCATTCGAACCGGACTCGGCGGACGGCAGGGATGGGCGCTCACCGGACATGAGGGGGCGCTCGATCAATCCTGAGGTTAGCTAAGCGCCGGGTTCTAACCTGCACCCAAATTGCACCCGACGAGACGTCGAGGATCCCCAGCCAAGTGCAATAAAAAAAGCTCGCGACTGGTTGAGTCCGCGAGCTTTTTTGATGGTGGGCGTGGCAAGGATTGAACTTGCGACCCCTGCGATGTCAACACAGTGCTCTACCACTGAGCTACACGCCCACACCCGGCCAATTTTCGGGGCTGGCCGGAGGCGGCTCCCTAGCGAAGCCGGACGGGCCGCGCAAGCCCGCCGAGCGGCAAAATAAGAACCTCGCCTCGACGGTTCAACTGGCCCGCGCGCCGGGCTAAGGCGGGCCCATGACCGACGCCTATATCTGCGATGCGATCCGCACGCCCATCGGCCGCTATGGCGGCGCTCTTGCCCATGTCCGCGCCGACGATCTCGCTGCGATTCCGATCAAGGCGCTGATCGATCGCAATCCCGGTGTGGACTGGGACGAGCTCGACGACGTTATCCTCGGTTGCGCCAACCAGGCCGGCGAGGACAACCGCAACCTTGCGCGCATGGCCGGGCTTCTCGCCGGACTTCCTGACAAGTCAGGCGGCGTCACCCTCAACCGCCTGTGCGGCTCCGGCCTCGATGCGGTCGCGATGGCGGCGCGGGTGGTGCGGGGGTCCGAGGCCGACCTGCTCATCGCCGGCGGCTCGGAGAGTATGAGCCGGGCGCCGTTCGTCATGGCCAAGGCGACCAGCGCCTTCGATCGCAACGCCGAGATGTACGACACGACGATTGGCTGGCGCTTCGTCAACCCGAAGATGAAGAGCGCCTATGGCGACGACACGATGCCGTCGACCGGCGAGAATGTCGCCCAAGAGTTCCGGGTCACGCGCGAGGACCAGGATGCCTTCGCAGTGCGCAGCCAGGCAAAGGCCGCGGGCGCCCAGGCGAACGGCCGGCTCGCGGCGGAAATCACGCCGGTGTCGATCCCCCAGCGCAAGGGCGACCCGGTCGTCGTCGATAAAGACGAGCATCCGCGCGCGACCAGTATGGAGCAGCTCGCTAAGCTGAAGCCGATCGTGCGCGGCGACGGCACCGTCACCGCGGGAAATGCTTCGGGGGTCAATGACGGGGCCGCCGCGCTGATCGTTGCGTCCGAGGAAGCCGCCAAGCGCAATGGGCTCACACCGCGCGCGCGCGTCGTCGGCGCGGCGGTGGCGGGCGTGCCGCCGCGGATCATGGGCATCGGCCCGGCGCCGGCGTCGGAGAAGCTTCTAAAGCGACTCGGCCTCACGATCGCCGACATGGACGTGATCGAGCTCAATGAGGCTTTCGCAGCCCAGGCCCTGCCCGTGTTGCGCCGCCTCGGCCTCCCTGACGACGCGCCTCACGTGAACCCCAATGGCGGCGCTATCGCCCTCGGCCACCCGCTCGGTATGTCCGGCGCCCGCCTCGCGCTCACCGCCACCGAGGAGCTCCAACGCAGCGGCGGCCGCTACGCTTTGTGCACCATGTGCATCGGTGTCGGCCAAGGCATCGCGATGGTCATCGAGCGCGTTTGATCGTTAAGCGCTAAGCGCTTACATCGCCTGCAAGGAGTGGCCCGACGATGTATACGACCGAGCTTCAGAAGAGCGCGCAGGTGCAGAACCTCGAGGATCCGGCGAAGCTGGAGGCGTTCGAGGCGCGCGTCGCGGCCGACGAGTTCATCGAGCCTAAGGACTGGATGCCCGAGGCCTATCGCCGGACGCTGACCCGCCAGATCTCGCAGCATGCACATAGCGAGATCGTCGGCATGCTTCCGGAGGGCAACTGGATTAGCAGGGCGCCGTCGCTTCGGCGCAAGGCGATCCTCCTCGCCAAGGTCCAGGACGAGGCGGGGCACGGCCTCTATCTCTACAGCGCCGCCGAGACGCTCGGCACGAGCCGCGTGGAGATGATCGAGGCGTTGCACAGCGGCAACGCGAAGTACTCGACCATTTTCAACTATCCGACGCTGACCTGGGCCGACATCGGTGCGATCGGCTGGCTGGTCGACGGCGCCGCGATAATGAACCAGGTGCCTCTGCAGCGCACGTCCTACGGCCCCTATGCGCGGGCGATGGTGCGCATCTGCAAGGAAGAGAGCTTCCACCAGCGCCAGGGCTACGAGATTATGATGGCGATGTGCGCCGGCACCACCGACCAGAAAAGGATGGCGCAGGACGCGCTCAATCGCTGGTGGTGGCCGAGCCTGATGATGTTCGGGCCTACGGACGACAACAGCCCCAACACCGCCCAGTCGATGCGCTGGCGGATCAAGCGCGATACCAATGACGAGCTTCGCCAGAAATTCGTCGACATTACCGTGCCGCAGGCCGAAGCGCTCGGCCTCTCCGTGCCGGACCCGGATCTCAAATGGAATGAGGCGAAAGGCGGCTATGACTTCGGCGACGTTGACTGGGACGAATTCTATGCCGTGGTGAAGGGCGAGGGACCCGTCGCCAAGGAGCGGATGAAGGCCCGCCGCGACGCATGGGAGAAGGGCGCCTGGGTGCGGGACGCTGCTGCTGCCTATGCCGAGAAGCATGCCCGCAAGGCGGAAGCTGCCTGATGTCGAAGGACTGGCCGCTCTGGGAAGTGTTCGTCCGCTCGCGCGGCGGGCTTAGCCATCGCCATGTCGGCTCGGTGCACGCGCCCGACGCCGAGATCGCGCTCCGCCACGCCCGCGACACCTATACGCGGCGGATGGAGGGTGTGAGCCTGTGGGTCGTGCCATCGGCGCAGATCATCGCCTCGGACCCGCGCGACGACGCGCAGATGTTCGATCCCGCCGAGGACAAGATCTACCGCCATCCGACCTTCTACAGCATCCCTGACGACGTGAAGCACATCTGATGCCGTCGCTGCCGCCGATCAGACCAGAGGACGAGGACGTCGCGCTGAAGACTCGGCCGGGCGGTGCGTTCGACGCGCCGGTGGACGAGGCGCACCGCGCGACCCTGTTCGAGATGCTTCTACGCCTCGGCGACGACAGCCTGATCCTCGGCCAGCGCCTTAGTGAATGGTGCGGCCACGCGCCATCGGTCGAGGTCGACCTCAGCCTCGCCAACATCGCGCTCGACCTGATCGGGCAGGCGACGCACTTCCTCAACCTCGCCGGTGAGGTGGAAGGGAAGGGGCGCGACGGCGACTCGCTCGCCTTCCACCGCGACGTCCTCGATTTCCGCAATTGCCTGCTCGTCGAGCAGCCGAACGGCGACTTCGCGCAGACGATGGCTCGGCAATTGCTCTTTTCGGCCTGGCAGAAAAGGTTGTTCGACCAGCTCGCAGCCTCCTCCGACGAGCGCGTGGCCGCGATCGCCGCCAAGGCGGTCAAGGAAGTCGCCTATCACGAAGAGCTCGCCGCCGAATGGGTGATCCGTCTCGGCGACGGCACCGACGAAAGCCGCGAGCGCATGGAGGACGGCCTCGACTGGATGTGGCGCTTCGTCCCCGAGCTGTTCGAGGTGGACGAAGCCGCTGCGGGTGCCCAGGCGCGCGGTCTGTGGCCGGACATGGACCTGCTCCGCACCGGCTATGATGCGCGCCTCCAGACCGTCCTCGCCGAAGCGACTCTGGAGGCGCCCAAGCCTCAACGCCCCATCCTCGGCGGCCGCCGCGGTCACCACAGCGAGCATCTCGGCCACCTCATCGCGGTGATGCAGTTCCTCCCCCGCACCTATCCCGACGCGGTGTGGTGATGGGCGTTCATCAGCCTCTGGCTATCGACCGTGTGAGCGCGTTGTGGGACGTCCTGAAGAGTGTTCCCGACCCCGAGATTCCGGTCCTTTCGATCATCGATCTCGGAATCCTGCGCGAGGTGCATGACGACCGCGTCGTCCTCACCCCGACCTATACCGGATGCCCCGCAACTCAGGTGATCGAGCGGATGGTGCGCGACGCGCTCGACGCCGCCGGCTTGAGGGACGTGCGGATCGAGACGACGTTGACTCCACCCTGGACAACCGACTGGATCACCCCGGAAGGGCGCGAGAAGCTGCGCGCCTACGGCATCGCGCCGCCCACTGCGCCGGGCGAGCGCGCGGTCCATTGCCCGCAATGCGGCTCGGCGGAGACGGAGGAGATCAGCCGCTTCGGCTCGACGCCGTGCAAGGCGCTGTGGCGCTGCCGTTCCTGCGCGGAGCCGTTCGACTTGTTCAAATGCCACTGAGTTCCGGATGAGCGTTTCCTTCCACACCCTGCGCATTGCCGAAGTCGTGCCCGAGACCGCGGAGGCGAAGTCGATCCGCTTCGCCGTGCCGGACGAGCTTCGCGACACCTTCGCCTTCGCGCCGGGCCAGCATCTCACCCTCAAGGCCGACATCGGCGGCGAGGAAGTGCGCCGCAATTATTCGCTGTGCGTCGCGCCCCAGGACGGAGAGCTCAAGGTCACCGTGAAGCGGATCGCCGGCGGAGTCTTCTCCAACTGGGCGAACGACAATCTCGAGGCCGGCCAGGACCTCGAAGTGATGCCGCCGCATGGCTCCTTCACCTGGGAGTTCCGGCCCGAGGCCAAGAACCATTATGCCGGTTTCGCAGGCGGCTCCGGAATCACGCCGGTCATGTCGCTGCTGAAGACAGCGCTCCTGACCGAGCCGGACAGCCGCTTCACCCTCTTCTATGGCAACCGCGACAGCGCCTCGGTCATCTTCCTGGAGGAGCTGAGCCGGCTCAAGAACCGCTTCATGGACCGGCTCCAGGTGCACCATTTCCTCGCCGAGGAGGCCGAGGATATCGAGCTGTTCAACGGCATCCTCGACCGCACCAAGTGCGATCTCATCCTCGGCTCGCTGATCGAGCCCGAGGAGGTCAGCGCCTTCTTCATCTGCGGCCCTGGCCCGATGATGGATGCTGCCGAGGAGGCGTTGAAGGAGGTCGGCGTGCCCGCCGACCGCATCCTCGTCGAGCGCTTCACCGCGGGCCGGCCCTCGGCCGCGGTGGCGGCGCAGATGCAGCAGCTCCAGACCCGGGCTGAAGGCCTGCAGATGACCGTCACGCTCGACGGCCGCCGCCGCCGGCTGCCGTTTGACGCTAAGGCCGGCAACATCCTCGACAGCGCCCGCCTCGCCGGAATGCCTGCGCCCTTCGCGTGCAAGGCGGGCGTGTGCGCCACGTGTCGCGCCCGCGTTTTGAACGGCGAGGTCGAGATGGCCGCCCGTTACGGCCTAAGTGACGACGAGATCGCCGCCGGCTATGTCCTCACCTGCCAGTCGGTGCCGAAAGGCGAAGGCGTCGAAGTCGACTACGACGCTTAAAGTTCCTCCCTGCCGCGGAGCGGCGGGGAGGGGGACCATGCGCAGCATGGTGGAGGGGTTGATTCACCTGAGACCGGGGGCGTACCCCTCCACCATCCGCTCCGCGGATGGTCCCCCCTCCCCGAGCAAGCTCGGGGAGGAATTCAACGCCGCGCGTCGTGGTACTGAATGGCGGCGCGGGTGACGTTGTTCATCAGCGTCATGCGCACGCCGAGCGGCACGCTGACCCGGCCGATCATCACCGCCAGCGCATAATGGCGGCCGTCGGGCGAGGTGATGATTCCGATGTCGTTATAGCCCGCCTGGGTGCCGTTGAGGACCTGTCCGGTGCCGGTCTTATGACCGATCGTCCAACCCGCCTCGAGTCCGCCGGCGAGCCGGTTCGGGCCAGTGCGGGTTGCGCGCAGGGTCGAGATCATGTGCCGCGTCGAGGCGGGCGAGAGCAGCTCGCCCCGCTGGAGCATGGCGAGGCCCTGCGTCAGGCCGAGCGGCGAGGCACCGTCGATCGGGTCCTCGATATAGTTCTCGAACAGGCGGCGGCGCGTGCTCGCCGGCACCGCGTCGCGCGCAGAGTAGAAAGCCCGTCCGCGCGACAGCGCCTGGTTCCAGCGAACGCCGGCGATCTGACTCTGAAGCAGCCGTTCGCCGGGGCCGAAGCGCACATTCTCAATCCCTGCGCGCGAGATGAAGGCGCGCACCGCCTCGGGCCCGCCCGCTTGCCACAGCAGGACGTCGTTGGCGGTGTTGTCGCTGCGGGTGATCGCGCGGGTCATCAGGTCCCGGATCGTGGTCCGGAAGCCGTCCGCGCCGACCTGCTGGGCGATCGGCTGGCTGAACAAGGTGAGGTCGTCGCGAGTGACGGTGACCTGGCGATCGAGGCTGAGCCGGCCGCGGTCAACCGCGTCGAGCGCGGTTAGCGACACCCAGAATTTGCTGACGCTCTGCTGCGGGAACAGGCGGTTGCCGTTCCACGCGGCGACATAGCCCGTCTCGATGTCACGCACCGCGATTCCGACTTCGCCCGGGAAGTTGCGGCCGAGCTCCTGGATCCGCTCCTCAAGCGCGCTCCTGGCCATTCGCTCGGTGAGCGGCAACTGAGCGGGTGCGGGGGCAGGGCGCGTCGCCGGGCGGGTCGGCTGGGCGGAACGCTGCGTGCGCGCAGGCGCCGGCCGCTGCGACGTGCGAGCCTGCTGGCCGGCGGCGACAGCGAGCGTGGCGGCCTGGACATGCGGTGCCGCCTGCGAATGCATCACCGGAATGGCGACCGCCGCTACGGCGACCGATCCAGCAAGCCCAACTCCGAAAAAGCCCCGCCGAAGCGCCTTTAACCCACGCAGCACTCTGAAATTCTCCCCGCCCGCTCACTAACGCAAATCAGATTATGTAACTGATCATAAACGCAGCATGGCCCGTGTCAGCGGCTTCTACGGTAAAGTGGACGAGCCGTTTCTCGCTTGCGACAAGCTGTTGTAGAGCGCCAACTCACCCTTGATATAGTGTAACCTGACCGCTAGGGCGCGATCCGCATCTCTTCCCGCGGAGTCTCCCCTTGCGATCCCTTCTCCTTCTTTCCTCGGCTTTCATCGCCTTTCCCGCCTTTGCCCAGGATGCGCCGCCGCCGCAGGAGGAGCGGCCCGCCGCCGACCACGTCCATGAGGAGATCGGCGCCGAGGTGGTGGTCACCGCGCCCTTCGTGAGCAACCTCAACATCCTCGCCGGCACCTCGGCGCTGACCGGCAACGATCTTGCCCGCGAGATCCGGCCGCAGCTCGGGGACACTTTGGCGCGGCTGCCCGGCGTGTCGGCGACGAGTTTTTCGCCGGGCTCGTCACGGCCGGTGCTTCGCGGCTTCCAGGGCGAGCGCGTCCGCGTTCTGGTCGACGGCATCGGCTCGATCGACGTGTCCAATACCTCGGCCGACCATGCCGTCACCATAGACCCGATCACCGCCGAGCGGATCGAGGTGCTTCACGGTCCGGCGGTCCTTCTGTTCGGAAGCCAGGCGATCGGCGGCGCCGTCAACATCTTCGACCGCCGGATTCCGCGCACGGTGCCTGACGACATTGTCCATATTGATGGTCTCGCCAGCTACGGCTCGGCGGCGAACGAGCGCAGCGTCGGCGCCGGAGTCGACTTCGCGCTCGGCGGCGGCGTGGTCGGTCACGTGGACGGCAGCTACCGGCGCACCGACGACCTCGACGTCGGCGGGTTCGTGCTGTCGCCAACGCTCCGGGCGGAGCAGCTCGCCATCGCCGACGAGGAAGAGGCCGAGGGCCACGCCGACGAAGCGGCCGAGGCGCGCGCTCTCGCGGGCCTTCGCGGCACTCTGCCCAACAGCGCAACCGAGACGACGACCGGCGGCGTTGGCGTCGCTCTGATCCGTGATGGCGGCAGCCTCGGCGTCTCCGTCAGCCTGTTCGACAGCCGCTACGGCGTGCCGATGCGTCCGGGAGCCGGTCACCATCATGAGGAAGGGGAGGGCGAAGGCGAAGAAGGCCATGGCGACGTGCCCGTATCCATCGACCTGCGCCAGATCCGCGCCGACCTGCGCGGCGAGGTGAAGCTCGGCGACGGCTTCCTCGAGCAGTTGCGCGTGCGCTTCGCCGCCGCCGATTACGAGCATACCGAGTTCGAGGGCGACGAGGTCGGTACCTTGTTCGAGACCCAGGGTATGGAGGGCCGGGCCGAGCTGGTCCAGCGCGACCTGGGCGGCTGGCGCGGCGTGATCGGCGGCCAATTCTTCGTGCGCGACTTCAACGCGATCGGCGCCGAGGCCTTCCTTCCCGCCAACACGACCAGCCAGATCGGCCTGTTCGTGTTGCAGGAGTTCGAGACCGGCCCGGTCCAGCTGGAGGGCGCGCTTCGCTACGAGCATTCCGACGTCGCCTCGGCCCCGCTGGCAATCGATCGCAGCTTCGATTCCTTCTCGGCGGCGGTGGGCGCTTCGTACGAGATCGTGCCGAGGGTGCGTGCCGGCATCAACCTGTCGCGCGCGGAGCGAGCGCCGTCGGCCGAGGAGCTCTTCTCGAACGGCCCGCACGTCGCGACCCAGGCATTCGAGGTCGGCGACCCGACCTTCGACACAGAAAGCAATCTGGGCGGGGAGCTGTACCTGCGCGCGTCGTTGCCCGGCCTCCAGATCAACGGAACGCTCTTCTACAACCGCTTCGACAACTACATCTTCGCCGCCGCGACCGGCGCGGAGCAGGATGAGCTGCCCGTCTTCCAATATTTCCAGCGCGACGCGACCTATTGGGGCTTCGAGCTCGGCGCCAACGCTGAGGTCGCCCGAGTGGGCGACTGGCGGGTTCGCGTCGACGGTGTCGCCGATTATGTCGAGGCGACGATCGCCGACGATGGCGGACCGGTGCCGCGAATCCCGCCGCTGCGCGTGCTCGGTGGCATCGAGGCGGCCAATGCGGTGTTTGAGGGACGCGTGGAGGCCGAGCATGTCTTCGAGCAGGACCGCATCGCCGCCTTCGAGACTCCGACCGAGGCCTTCACGCTCGTCAACGCCTCTCTCACGATCCGGCCGTTCGGACGCGAGAACCCGACTGCCCTGATCCTCTCAGCGAACAATATCTTCGACGTGGAGGCGCGGCGACACGCCTCCTTCACAAAGGATTTCGTGCCGCTCGCCGGCCGTGACCTGAGGGCGACGCTGCGGATAAGCTTCTGACCGGCGCCCGCCGCGACGTTTTGCGACAAACTTCTGCCTCGCAAGGCAAATTCCGGCGACAAGATGGGATCACAAGGCGCATAGTGCCGCACGGGAAGTGCGGGCTTTCAGCCATGAGGATTCCGACACGATGAAGAAGACCATCACGCTTTCGCTGGTCGGTGCGGCGCTGCTCGCGACGACCGGCGTTGCCGCCGCGCAAGGCGGCCAGGACGCACCGCGACGCGGCCCTGCCGCCGAAGTCACCCGCGATCAGGCGCTCGCCCGCGCCGACGCCCGTTTCGCCCGTCTCGACGCCAATAGCGACGGTCGGGTCACCGCAGACGAGGCGCGCCAGGTCCGTCAGGGTCGCCGCGCCGAGCGGCAGGGGCAGCGTTTCGACCGTCTCGACACCAATCGCGACGGCGTGCTCTCCCGCGAGGAGTTCAGCCAGCGCCAGGCTGTCCGAGCCGAGCGGCGTGAAGGTCGCGGCATGCGTGCCGGCCGCCAGGGTCGTCGCGGCGGCGGTGAGGCCCGGGCGGCCCGGCTGTTCGGCGCCGACGGCGTCCTCACCCGCGACGAGTTCCGCGCCCGCGCGCTCCAGCGCTTCGAGCGGTTGGACCTCAACCGCGACGGCACGATCACCGTGGCCGAGCGTCAGGAAGCGGGTCAGCGCCTCCGCGCCGAGCGTCAAAATCGCCGGCGTGCTCCGCAGAACTGAAGTTCACACAGAGCGGGAATGAAGGGCGGGGCCAGCAATGGCTCCGCCCTTTTTCCATTTGAGATCAATCCTATGGCTTTGATGCAGTTTAAGGCCGGGTGGTGGCCGCTATGTCATCGTCCCGCTTGGCGTTATCCGGCGCGGCGGGGGATTCGTGGGCTATTACCGGCTCTATTTACTGAGCGCCCCTGAAGGGCGGTTCGTCGGCTTCGAGGAGATCGAAGCAGTCGACGACGTCGAAGCCGTTCGCCGCGCGGAGTCCTTCGTCGGCGATCGGCCGCTCGAATTGTGGTGCGGCTCGCGTAAGGTTCGCTCCTTCGCCGCCGCCGAGCGACGGGCCTAACCGCGCGGAAGGACGATCCTGGCGACGAGCCCGCCGTCGGCCGCATTGCTCAGCTCGAGGTCGCCGCCATGGACCAGTGCCGCCGCCCGGGCGAGGGTGAGGCCGAGGCCCGAGCCGCCCGTCTCCCGGCTGCGCGACTGCTCGAGACGAACGAACGGCTCCAGCACCGTCTTCAGCTGATCCTTCGGGATTCCCGAGCCGCGGTCGCGGATTTCGATGACGACCTGTTCGCCGCGTGTGCCGACGGACACTTCAGCCGATCCGGCATATTTCACCGCATTGTCGGCGAGGTTGCGCACCGCCCGCCGGATGAGGTTCGGCCGAAGCGAGGCGACGACTCGCTCGCCGTTGCTGAACGTCACCGGCTGGCCGAGCTCGCGAAGCTCCTCGACCACCGCATCGACCAGGGCCGACACGTCGATCGCGCGCGGCCGCTCCTTCGATTGGCCCGAGCGGGCGAGGTCGAGCGTGTCGTCGAGCAGAAGCGTCATTTCCTCGATCGTCGCGATCATCCGCTCCCGCTCGTCGGCCGGCTCCATGCTCTCGGCGCGGATTCGCATCGACGCGAGCGGCGTGCGCAGGTCGTGGCCGATCGCGCCGAGCATTCGGTCCTTCTCGACGATCAGGCTGCCGACCCGCGCGCCCATGGCGTTGAACGCCTCGATGGCGCGACGAATGTCCGACGGCCCGCGCACCTCGACCTGTGGCGGCGTTCCCTGGCCCTTGTAGAGCTGGGCCGCGCGGGTGAGATCGCGGAGCGGCCGGATCAGGCGGCTAAGCACCAGGATGAGGGCCGCGAGCAGGACGACGTAAAGCAGAAGGGTGCCGCCGGCGAGGCGGATGAGCGGCCACGGGTTGGGCCGAAGGATCTGCATCTGGCCGTTGACCCAGCGGCCGTCGGGGAGCTGCACCGAAAGCAGCAGCGAGCGGAATCGTTCGGCGCGCTCTCGCTCCGATTCCGGCGTTCGAGGCGTGCCGTCGGAGCGGAAAGGGGGCGCCGGCGGCAGCTCGTCCGAAATGGCGGCGCGGGCGTCGCGCAGCTGAAGGCCGTTGGCGGCCGCCGTCTCTCGGAGGCGGCTGGCGAGGTCCGGGTCAGTCGCCTCCGGCGCGACGTGGCTTTCGTTCGCGATGACGATGCGCCCTCGCCGGTTGACCACCGGCCGCTCCCAGCCGCGCTCTGACGCGCGCGCCAGGCCGGCGACGAAGCGGGTGATCACCGGTCCTTCCAGCTGCGCCTGGTTGAACCGCGCACGCTCGTTGTTGACGTTGGCGAAGTTGAGCGCCTGGAGCAGAAGCAGCACCAGCGCGATGACCAGGGCGATCTGGCCGATCAGGCTGCGCGGCATCAGCCGCGAGAGCGGGCTCACAGCTTGGTGACCTCCGCCGCCAGCATGTAGCCGCCGCCCCACACCGTCTTGATCAGCTTGGGATCCGACGCATTCTCCTCGATCTTTTTGCGGAGGCGCGAGATGTGGTTGTCGATGCTCCGCTCGAATGCGGCGAGCTCGCGGCCCTGGCTGAAGTCGAGCAGCTGCTCGCGGCTCAGCACGCGGCGCGGATGCGTAACGAAGGCGTGGAGCAGGTTATATTCGCCCGTCGAGAGCGGGATGGCGACGCCCTCGCGGTCGACCAGCTCCCGCTCGCCCGTCTTGAGCACCCAAGGTCCGAACGCATAGCTCTCCACCTCCGGCGCCCGCACCTTGGTCGGACCCTCGCCGGAGCGGCGCATCACCGCCTTGATCCGGGCGAGAAGCTCGCGCGGGGAGAAAGGCTTGGTGACGTAATCGTCGGCGCCGATCTCCAGGCCGACGATCCTATCCGTCTCCTCCGCCTTGGCGGTGAGCAGGATCACCGGCACGTTGACGGTCGCGCGAATGAACCCCGTCAGCGACAAACCGTCCTCGCCCGGCATCATGATGTCGAGAAGGACGAGGTCGATATCCTTCGCGTTGAGCAGGGTCCGCGCCGCCGCGGCATTCTCCGCCTTGCTCACGCGATAGCCGTTGCGCGCGAGATAAGCGGCCAGCGGCTCGCGAATGTCGCGTTCGTCGTCGACCAGCAGGATATGGGCTTCGTCCGCCATGGCTGCTTCCCTAACGACACACCTGTGTCGGTCAAATCACGCGGTCGTCGCAGTTTGTCGCAAGGCACGGCCCGCTCGCATTTTTTTCAGCGCCTGCAAGCTTGTAGTAAGGTAAACGTGGGATAAGACGAGACGGGGAAGGGGGGCTGCCGCGTGCGGCGGTCCGAGCGTTGGGGTCGGGGCAATCCAGTCGCGGCGCCACAACCTGGCCTGATCGGACCGTTCGCGGGGAGCGGTCCCAACGAGACGCCCAAGGTGAGCGACGTGTCCGACTATCTGCCCTTTCTGGTCTTCCTCTACGGAAGTTTTGCCGGTTTCCTGATGTTCCGCCTCGGCAAGAACAACGAGCTTCGCGCCGGCGAGGAACGCGTGCTCGTCGCCGCCGGCTGGACGATGACCGCTCTGTCGCTGACGCTCGCCGCCGCGCTCATCATTTTCGCGATTTCGCAGAGCGTCTTCGCCGTCGCCTGATGCGCCCAAGCTCCGGCTTGCCAGCCGTAGCCTCTGGCGAAGGCTGGTGAGCCCTGCTGGATTCGAGCCACGCCAAATCGGCCTCACGATTTGGCCGCCAAAGACTCGCTGGTTCGCTGCGCTGCATTGGAATGGTGAGCCCTGCTGGATTCGAACCAGCGACCTACTGATTAAAAGTCAGTTGCTCTACCGACTGAGCTAAGGGCCCCTAGGCGGGGTTCGGCCCTACGTGCGGGCGCTTTTCCGGTCAACCGCGGATGCGCGCGCCGAGCGCCGCGAGCTGGCGCACGGTGCGGCCGCTGAGCGGGTCGCGCCAATCCGCCGCGATCTCCGCGAGCGGGCGAAGCACGAAGGCGCGCTTGGCCATTTCCGGATGGGGAATGGCGAGGCGGGGCGCTCGGTAGATCCCTTCCGACCACAGGATGATGTCGAGGTCGAGCACGCGCGGGCCCCAGCGACGGCCCGGCCGGCGGCCGAAATGCCGCTCGATCCGTTTCATCGCCGCGAGCAGTTCGAGAGGCTGAAGGTCTGTCGCGAGCAGCAGCGCCGCGTTGGCGAAGCTCCGTCCCGCGGGACCCAGCGCCGGCGTTCGGTGGATGGCGGAAACCCGTTCCACGTCGCCAAGCTCGGCGAGCGCCTCGACCGCTGCGCGAAGCACGCCTTCCGGCCCGCCATGGCGCACGTGCCGGCGGTTGGAGCCCAGAGCGATGGCGTAGCTTGCGGTGGCCATTTCGCGCGGCCTAGACGCTCGCCATGCCCGCTGTCACTCCGCTCCGCGAGATCGACGCCCCGCGCGATTGCCCTTTGTGCCCGCGGCTGGCGGCGTTCCGGACTGACCTGCGCGTTCGGCACCCGGATTGGTGGAACGCGCCGGTGCCGCATTTCGGCGATCCGAAGGCATGGCTTGCTGTCGTCGGCCTCGCACCCGGCATGTGGGGCGCCAACCGCACCGGCCGCCCCTTCACGGGCGACCAGGCCGGCGACCTTCTGTTCGAGACGCTCGACAAGTTCGGACTCGCCCGAGGGGAATATCAAGGAAGCGCGGCCGACGGCCTGCACCTCGACGGCGTGATCATCCTCAACGCCGTCAAATGCCTGCCGCCCCAGAACAAGCCGACTCCTCAGGAGATCGCCGCCTGCCGGCCCTTTTACGAAGCCACGCTCGCGCAGCTGAAGAAGGTGCGGGTGCTCGTCGCGCTCGGCCAGATCGCCCATGGCTCGGCGGTTCGCGCCGCGGGCGGCAAGCTGTCGGCCCATCCCTTCGGCCACCTCGCCGAGCATCGCCTGCCCGACGGTCGCGTCCTGGTGGATAGCTATCATTGCTCGCGCTACAATCAGAATACCGGCCGTCTCACCCGTGAAATGTTCGAGGCCGTGTTCGCGCGGGCGCTGGAACTGCGCGGTTCAGCTTCGTCGCCTAATCCGCTGTGTTAGCCGCATAACACTCGCAGCTTCGTCGCGCCGGGCGTAACTCGGCGCCATGAACAGAGGCCCGCAACCCGTCGCCGAGCGCGAACCCCAGCCGGTTTCCCCGGCCCGCGGCGTGCTGTTCATGCTCGGAATGCTGGGCTTCTTCCACGGCCTGATCACGGTCGTGGACCCGATGCTCTGACCTAGCGGTCCTCGGCGATCCGGCCGTAAAGCTCGGGCCGCCGGTCCCTGAAGAAGCCGAAGGCGGCGCGGTGGCGCTTGGCCCGGGTGAGGTCCAGAGTAGCCGAGATCACCCCCGTCTCGGTCGCCCCGAACTCCGCCAAAATGTCGCCGCGCTCGTCGCAGATGAAGCTGTGGCCGTAGAAGCGCTGGCCGTGCTCGGTGCCGATGCGGTTGGCGGCAACGACGGGCACGACGTTCGACACGGCATGACCGATCATCGCCCGCCGCCACAGCCGGCTGGTGTCAAGGTCCGGGTCGTGCGGCTCGGTGCCGATGGCGGTTGGGAACAGCAGGATCTCGGCGCCGTCGAGCATCAGCGCGCGCGCCGTCTCGGGATACCATTGGTCCCAGCACACCGCCGGCCCGACCCGGCCATAGGACGTCTGATAGGTCTTGAAGCCGGTATTGCCGGGCCGGAAGTAGAATTTCTCGGAATAGCCGGGGCCGTCGGGAATGTGGCTCTTGCGGTAGACGCCCATCACCGCGCCCTTGTCGTCGACCATCGCGAGGCTGTTGTAATGATGGTGGCCGTCGGCCTCGAAGAAGCTGGTCGGAATGTAGACCTTCAGCTCCTCCGCCAGCTTCTGCATGGCGAGGACGGCCGGGTGCTCACCGACGGGCAGGGCGCGGTTGAAATGGCCCTCATCCTGGGTTCGGCAGAAATAATGGCCCTCGAACAGCTCCGGCGGCAGGATCAGCTTGGCGCCCTTGCCCGCGGCCTCGCGCACCAGTTCGGAAACGGCGCGGATATTCTCCTCGGCGTCATCGCTGAAGGCGAGCTGTAACGCTGCAACAGTTATCTCTGCCAAATCCCAAACTCCTCGCTCGTCCCGAGCGCAGTCGAGGGGCGCCCGATCCGATATTCATGCCAGACGCCCCTCGACTTCGCTCGGGACGAGCGGAGAGGGAAGGACGCGATCAGACCCTCGGCACCTGCTGGCTGATGCAGTGGAAGCTGCCACCACCGGTCAGCACGTGATCGGCGCGAAAGCCGACCGCCTTCCGGTCCGGGAACAGAGCCTGCACCGCAGCTACCGCGGCTTCGTCATTGGCCGCCCCGTAGAGCGGGACGACCACGGCCGCATTGCCGATGTAGAAGTTCATGTAGGAAGCCGGGATGATCTCGCCATCCCTCAGCACTCGTCCGGGGGAGGGGATGTCGGCGATCTCCAGGCCGAACGCCTCGGCGCGGGCGCGGGCGTCGCGATAGACTTCGGCATTGGGATCGTCGTCGCCGTCAGGGACGGGGAGGGCGATCACGCCTTCCGCAACGAAGCGCGCGAGATTGTCGACATGGCCGTCGGTATGGTCGTTGAGCAGGCCCTCGCCGAGCCACAGCAGCCGCTCGATTCCGAGATCGGACCTGAGGCGCGCCTCGATCTCCTCCCGGCTCATCCCCGGATTGCGGTTGGGGTTGAGCAGGCACTGCTCGGTGGTCACGCCGAGCCCGGTGCCGTCAACGTCGATCGCTCCGCCCTCGAGGATCCAGTCGAACCGATCCGCGTCAGTGCCGATGGTGCTGGCCAGCCGAAGCCCGACACTGTCGTCGCCCTCGAGCTCGTATTTCCCGCCCCAACCGTTGAAGCGGAAGCTGCGCGCGGCGAGGCGGCCGCCGCTGTCGGCGACCAGAAGCGGCCCGGTGTCGCGAAGCCAGATGTCGCCGAACGGCTCCTGCACGATCGTCGCGAACGGCGCGCGGGCGGCGGCGGCGCGGGCGCTGTCCGGATCTGCCGCGACCAGCCGCACCTCCTCGCCGCGCCCTTCGGCGTGGACCGCGAGTGCGAACGCGGCGACCTCCGCGCGCGCGGGCTCCAGGTCATCCTCCCACAGGTCGGAATGGCTCGGAAAACCGATCCACACCGCCTCGTGCGGCGCCCATTCAGGCGGCTGGCGAAACGTCATCGGCGCTGGTCGGCGGTGCGGTCGCGGATGGCGCGGAACTCGTCGCCGGGCAGCCAGTTCGGCCACGCATTCGTGTTGGCGAGGTCGTTGGCGATCTGGAAATAGATTTCGAGGTCGCGAACGGCGCCCGACCAATCCCAGTTGGGATCATATTCGTCGTTGATGCCGTGATAGCGGTTGGCGCGATAATCGCGCGCCCACGCCGCGCCTGCTTCCGGACCGCCGTTGACCAAGTTCTCGCCGCCCTCGGCATAGAGCATCGGCACGCCCTGCTTGGCGAGGCTGAAATGGTCGGAGCGGTAGTAATAGCCCGCCTCCGGAGACGGCTCCGGAACGAGCGTCAGGTTGCGCGGAGCGATGGCGCGCTGGAGATATTGGTCGAGCTCCGACTTGCCGGCGCCGATCGCGATGAAGTCGCGGGTGAGGCCGGCGAGCTGGAGGCCGTCGATGTTGATGCCCCCCACAGTGCGCGCCAGCGGAAAGACCGGGTTTGCGGCGTAGTAGGCCGAGCCGAGCAGGCCCGATTCCTCCGCGGTTACCGCCAGGAAGACGAGGCTGCGCTCGGGGGCCCCGGCGCGAACATGCGCCTCGGCGAGCGCGACCAGGGCGGCGGTGCCCGACGCGTTGTCGACGGCGCCGTTGCAGATCCGGTCCTCGCCCGTCTCGGTGCAGATGCCGAGATGGTCCCAGTGGGCGGTGTAGAGGACATATTCACCCGGCCGGGTCCGCCCCGGAAGCACGCCGATTACGTTCTTCGAGGCCTGGCGGCGGATCGAATTCTCGATCGTCATCGACGCGCGCAGGTTGAGCGGCACCGCGCGGAAGCCCGGCTGCTGTGCGCGGCGGGTGAGGGCGTCGAGATCCTGTCCGGCGGCGGACAGGAGGCGCCGCGCCGCCTCGTTCGTCAGCCAGCCGTTGGCGGCGGTCTGGTCGGCGCCGCCGCGGCCGTCGTCCATGTAGAGCTGCGGGCCGGTCCAGCTGTTCTCGACCGTCATCCAGCCATAGGAGGCCGGAGCGGTGTCGTGGACGATCAGCGCCGCCGCGGCGCCCTGGCGTGCGGCTTCCTCATATTTGTAGGTCCAGCGGCCATAATAGGTCATCGCCTTGCCGTTGAACGTGCCTTCCAGGTCGGTGTCCTGCCAGTCAGGATCGTTGACCAGGATGACCACCGTCTTCCCGCGGACGTCGACGCCGGCATAGTCGTTCCAGCCGCGCTCCGGCGCGTTGATACCGTAGCCGACGAAGACGATGTCGCTGTTGTCGAACGACACTCGCGGCTGCGCTCGGTAAGAGGCCGCGACCATGTCGGTGCGGTAGTTGAAAGTCAGCGGCTGCGCGCCGCCGGTCACCCGGAGTTGCGGCGTGTTGGTTGCGCTGATCTCGACCAGCGGCACGTCCTGGGTCCAGCTGCCATTGTTGCCCGGCTGGAGGCCGGCGCGCTGAAACTCGCGGATCAGGGCCGCGACGGTGAGCTCCTCGCCCGGAGTCGCCGGCGCGCGGCCCTGGAATTCGTCCGACGACAGCTCCTGCGTCACCCGTTGAAGTGTGGCGAGATTGATTGCCGGTGCAGGGGCGGCCCCGTCGGAACCGCCATCGGCCATGGTCGTGCAACCGGCCGCAGCAAGAGCGAGCAGGGGGAGAAGGAGCTGGCGCATCGGTGAACACCTTCGCGAGGGGAGGAAGTGTCGCGGCTCATGCCAGCCGCGCCGCGGCATCGCAAGTTCCCCCGGCGGCCTTGCGTCGACGCCAAGTCTGGGTCATGTTCCCCAATAACATAAGTAAAAATTCGGGGGCTCATGACTAAGATGATGTTGCACGCCGCGGCGGCCGCGGCGGCTATTGCTGCCCCGCAAGTCGCTGGAGCGGTGACCGAGCAGGCGCAAGTTACAAAACAAGCTCCCGTACAGGCTTTCGATCCTGCCGCGGCGTTCGGGGCGCGCGAGAGTGTGCAAGCGATCGCGATGTCTCCGGACGGCCGCCACCTTGCTTTTGCTCAGCCCACCGCTGGGCAAGGCGCCGCGCTCTACGTCGTGGATCTGGAAGGGGGCCAACCGCGAGCGGCCGTCACTGCGAACGGAACGGACCAGCGGCTCGGCGGCTGCGAGTTCGTCTCGAACCAGCGCTTGGTCTGCACGATCTGGGCGGTGGCGACCTATGAAGGGATGCTCGTACCCGTCTCGCGCCTCATCGCGATGAATGCCGACGGCAGCAATATCCGCGTGCTCGGCGAGCGCGACAGCTTCAACCAGCATTATGTGCGTACCTTTAGCGGAAGCGTGATCGACTGGCTGCCGGGCCAGGACGATTCGCTGTTGATGACCCAAACATTCATTCCGGACACCGTCACCGGAAGCCGGGTGGGGCGCCGAGAGGAGGGGCTCGGCGTAGTCCGGATGGACACCTCCAACCTTCGTACCAGGACTGCGGAATCGCCACGGGCCGACGCGGTTCGTTACATAGCCGACGGCCGCGGCACGGTCCGAATGATGGCCACTCGCGGTTTTAACGATGCCACCGGCCAGGACTCGCCGATCCTCACTTATTTCTACCGTACGGCCGGATCTCGCGATTGGCGCGAGTTCAGCACCTTTGACGAGCGCGACGACAGCGGCCTGCGGCCCGTCGCCGTCGACCCCGATCTCAACGCGGCCTACGCGTTCGGCCGCCACAACGGTCGGACCGCTTTGTTCCGGGTCAAGCTCGACGGTTCGATGCAGCGCGAGCTGGTCGCCAGCCATGACGCGGTCGACGTCGACGGCCTCATCCGCGTCGGCCGCCGCAACCGGGTCGTCGGCGCGAGCTTCGCCACCGACAAGCGCCAGGCAATCTATTTCGATCCCGAGCTGCAGGCGCTTGCCGAGCGTCTCAACCGGGCGCTGCCCAACCTGCCGCTCATCCATTTCGCCGATGCCTCCGAGGACGAGCAAAGGCTGCTGATCTGGGCGGGCAGCGACACCGATCCCGGCCGCTACTACACTTATGACAAGGGCACGCGTCAGCTGAACGAGATCATGCTCGCCCGGCCGCAGCTCGAGAATGTCGCGCTCGCGCCGGTGAGGGCGGTCACCTATAGCGCCGCCGACGGCACTCAGATCCCCGCCTATCTGACTTTGCCGCCGGGGAGCAGCGGGCGTGGATTGCCAGCGATCGTCATGCCCCATGGCGGTCCCTCGGCCCGTGACGTATGGGGCTTCGACTGGCTCGCCCAATATTTCGCCAACCGCGGCTATGCGGTGCTCCAGCCCAATTTCCGGGGCTCGGCGGGCTATGGCGAGGCCTGGTTCCAGCGCAACGGCTTCGTCTCGTGGCGCACGGCGATCGGCGACATCAACGATGCCGGCCGCTGGCTCGCCTCCGAAGGCATCGCCGATCCGGCCAAGCTCGCCATCGTCGGCTGGTCCTATGGCGGCTATGCGGCGCTCCAGTCGAACGTCGTCGATCCCAGCCTGTTCAAGGCGGTCGTCGCGATCGCGCCGGTCACCGACCTCAACATGGCGCGCAACGAATGGCGCGGCTTCAGCAACGCCGCGAACGTCCGCGACTTTTTCGGAAGCGGTCCGCACATCCGCGAAGGCTCGCCGCTTCAGAACGTCGCGGCGATCCGTGCTCCGGTCCTGATGTTCCACGGCGATCTCGATCGCAACGTCGGAATCGCCCAGGCGCGCGCGATGGACCAGCGCCTGCGTGGCGCCGGCCGCCGGTCCGAGCTGGTCACATTCACAGGGCTCGACCACCAGATCGACGATAGCCGAGCTCGGGCGGAGATGCTCGGGCGGACCGACGCTTTCTTGCGGGAGGAACTCGGCATCCGGTGAGCCGGCGGTTGCGCATCCGCGCAGCGGGGGCTCGCGTTCATTCGAGAGGGGGCTGATGATGAAGGTAATGTTGCGTTGTGCGTCGGCGGCGATGGCTGTCGCGATATGGCAGGCGCCGGCGGCGGCGCAGACCGTCGACGCCGCGGCGGCGTTCGGGGCGCGAGAGACGATCGAGGACATCGCCCTTTCCCCCAACGGGCGGCTCATCGCCTATCTCAGCCCGCGCAGCGGCCAGGGCTCCCACCTTTACGTCGCCGAAGTGGGCTCGACCCAGCCACGCCAGGTGACCAGCGTCGACGGCGAGCGACAGCGGCTTGCCGGCTGCGACTGGGTGTCCAACTCGCGGCTGGTCTGCACCGTTTACGCGGTGGCGCGGCTCGAAGGCACTCCAGTGACGGTCAGCCGGCTGGTGTCGATTGATTCCGACGGCACCAATTTCCGCCAGCTGGGCGAGCGCGACCGGCCCGAGCAGGACGGCGTGCGCCTGTGGGGCGGCCGGGTGCTCGATTGGCTTCCGGGAAGCGAGAATGAAGTGCTGATGGAGCAGAACTTCATCCCGGAAAACCGGGTCAGCCTCGTCGCACGCAGCGCTCAGGGCCTCGGCGTGGTGCGGGTGAACACTGTCACGGGTAACGCGCAGGTGGTGGAGCAGCCGCGCCAGGAGGCCAGCGGCTTTCTCGCCGACGGCCGCGGCCAGGTGCGTGCGATGATCGCTCAGGACGTTCGGGGCGCGACCGGACGGGCCGCCCAGACGGTCAACATCTTCTACCGCCAGGCCGGCGGCTCCCAATGGGTTCAGCTCGGCGAATATAACAGCGTTGCCGGCACCGGCCCTTGGCCGGCCGCGGTCGACGGCCAGCAGAACGCGCTTTATTTCTTCGAGCAGGCCGGCGGGAAGCAGGTCCTGTCGCGAATCTCGCTCGACGGCTCGGGACGGCGCGAGATGGTGCTGTCGCACGACCATGTCGACGTCGACGGGCTGTTGCGGCTCGGGCGTGCGCAGCGCGTGGTCGGCGGCACCTTCGCGACCGACCGGCGTCAGTGGGTCTATTTCGATCCCGAGCTGAGGCGTCTTGCCGAACAGTTCGGGCGTGCGCTCCCCAACACGCCCTTGATCAGCTTCGCAGGCGCCTCCGAGGACGAGCGAACGCTGCTGATCTGGGCCGGAAGCGACACCGATCCCGGCAGTTACTATGTCTACAATCGCGACACTCGGCAGCTGAACCTGGTGCTGCTGAGCCGGCCCGAGCTTCGCGGCGTCCAGATGGCGCCGATGCGCGCGATCACCTACCGCGCCGCCGACGGCACCGAAATTCCCGCCTATCTCACTCTTCCGCCGGGCAGAGACGGTCGCAACATCCCGGCGATCGTCATGCCGCACGGCGGACCGGCCGCACGCGACGAATGGGGCTTCGATTGGCTCGTCCAATTCTATGCGAGCCAGGGTTTCGCGGTTCTCCAGCCCAATTTCCGCGGCTCGGCCGGCTACGGCTCGGAATGGTTCCAGATCAACGGCTTCCAGTCCTGGCAGACCGCCATCGGTGATGTCGCCGACGCCGGCCGCTGGCTGGTCAGCCAGGGTATCGCCGATCCCGACAAGCTGGCCGTCGTCGGCTGGTCCTATGGCGGCTACGCGGCGCTGCAATCGGCGGCGACGCAGCCGCAGCTGTTCAAGGCGGTCGTGGCCATCGCACCGGTCACCGATCTGCGCACCGCGCGCGACGAGTGGCAGCGCTTCAGCAACTCGGCCAATGTGCGCGACTACTTCGGCAACGGCCCGCATCTGGTCGAAGGCTCGCCGGCGCAGCGTGCCAGCGCCATCACCGCGCCGGTGTTGATGTTCCATGGCGGAGTCGATCGCAATGTCGGCATCAGCCAGGCCCGGCTGATGCGCGACCGCCTTCGTGCCGCCGGAAAGACGGTGGAGCTGGTCGAATATCCGACTCTCGACCACCAGCTCCACGACAGCGCAGCCCGCACCGAGATGCTCCGCCGGAGCGCCGCCTTCCTCAGGCAGGCGATCGGAATGTAACGAAAAAGGCCCCGGCGGAGCAAACCGCCGGGGCCTTTTCGAAAGTCGGATCCGGAACCCGATTAGCGCGAGTAGAACTCGACGACCAGGTTCGGCTCCATGCGCACCGGATAGGGCACCTCGTCGAGGGTCGGAACGCGGGTGAAGGTGACCTTCGACGCGCCGTCCTGCGACAGGTAATCGGGGATGTCGCGCTCGGCGAGGCTCTGGGCCTCGAGCACCAGCGCCATCTCCTGCGCCTTCGGGCTCAGCTCGACGACGTCGCCGACACTGACCTTGGCCGAAGCGATGTTGAGCTTCTTGCCGTTGACCCGGATGTGGCCGTGGTTGACGATCTGGCGCGCGGCCCAGATGGTCGGAGCGAACTTGGCGCGATAGACGACCGCGTCGAGGCGGCGCTCCATCAGGCCGATCAGGTTCTGGCCGGTGTCGCCTTTCATCTTGGCGGCATCAGTGTAGGCGCGCTTGAACTGCTTCTCGGTGACGTCGCCGTAATAGCCCTTCAGCTTCTGCTTGGCGCGCAGCTGAAGGCCGTAGTCGGAGACCTTGCCCTTGCGGCGCTGGCCGTGCTGGCCGGGACCATATTCGCGCTTGTTGACCGGGCTCTTCGGGCGACCGAAGACGTTTTCGCCCATGCGGCGGTCGAGCTTGTACTTGGCGCTTGAGCGCTTCGACATCTTTCTAATCCAATCTGCTGTCTATGTTGTCCCTGGACCGCACCGCCGGACCAAGACAGTTCCGGCGCGGCCACCGCTTCACCAGGGGTGCGGGGCCAATTGCGAAGGCGGGCACATGGCTGCGCCCGCGGCCAAAGTCAAGGTTGGCGCGACCGCCGCCCGCGCTCGCGCGGATGGACGAGCGTTCGGATCATTCCGCGAAGCGCCTGGATCTCGCGGGTCGACCAGCCGGGCTTGGTGAGGATCGTGCGGATCGTGTTCTTGGTTGCGGGCGTGCGGTCGGGCGGCCAGAAATAGCCGGCGGCGTCGAGATCCTCCTCCAGCTGGCCGATCAGCCCCTCAAGATGCTCATGCGGCGCCCGCGGCTCCATTTCTCCGCTTTCAGTCGGAATGGCGAGATCCACATGCTTGGACCATTCGTAAGCGACGAGGATCACCGCCTGGGCGAGGTTGAGCGAGCGGAAGTCGGGATTGACCGGAACGGTGATGATTGTCCCCGCAATCGCCACCTCCTCGGTCTCGAGCCCCGACCGCTCGGCGCCGAACAGGATCGCGGAGCGCTCATCCGTCGAGCGGATCTGCTTCGCCGCCTCCTCAGGGGTCGCCACCGGGATGACCAAGCCCCGCTTGCGCACAGTCGTCGCGAACACGTTCGGGCAGTCCGCCACGGCCTCTGCCACCGTGTCGAACACCTGCGCCTTCTCCAGCACGACGTCCGCGCCGGAAGCCGCCGGTCCGGCGGCCGGATTGGGCCACCCGTCCCGCGGACTCACCAGCCGCAAGTCCGTCAGCCCGAAATTGAGCATCGCCCGAGCCGCCTTCCCGATATTCTCGCCGAGCTGCGGACGGACGAGAACGATGGCGGGCATCATGGTAGGGGTGCTGCTCACTCCCGCCCCAACTCGCCGACTGAGCCGGCAAAAGCCTCGAAGTCGCGGGCCTCGCGGAAATCCTTATAGACCGAGGCGAAGCGGATATAGGCGACCGGGTCCAATGCCTTCAGGCCCTCCATCACCAGCTCGCCGATCATCTCGGACGTGATCTCGGCATCGCCGGTGGTCTCAAGCTGGCGCTGGATCGAGCTCACCAGCCGCTCGATCCGCTCGGGTGGCACCGGGCGCTTCCGGCAGGCGATGGCGAGCGAGCGCTCGAGCTTGGCGCGGTCGAACGGCTCGCGGCGGTTGCCAGACTTGACCACGGTCAGCTCGCGAAGCTGGGCCCGCTCGAAGGTGGTGAAGCGGGCGCCGCAATCCTCGCACTGGCGCCGGCGGCGGATCGCCGAGCCGTCCTCGGTCGGCCGGCTGTCCTTAACCTGGCTGTCCTCATGGCTGCAAAAGGGACATCTCATTTGGTTGCAGGTTCCTCAACCCCGCTCATGCTGAGGAGGGACTGAGCCCGGCGAAGGCCCGTCTCGAAGCACGCACACGATCCTTCGAGACGCCGCTTCGACAAGCTCAGCGGCTCCTCAGGATGAGCGGTTGTGGTTTCACGCGTAGATCGGGAAGCGCGCGCACAGGGCCCGGACGCGCTGGTTGACCTCGCGCTCCACCGCGCCATTGCCTTCGTGGCCGTTGGCCTTCAGCCCGTCGAGAACGTCGGCGATCATGTCGGCGATGTCGCGGAATTCCTGGACTCCAAAGCCGCGCGTGGTTCCGGCCGGCGACCCGACCCGGATGCCGCTGGTCTTGATTGGCGGCAGCGGGTCGAACGGGACGCCGTTCTTGTTGCAGGTGATGCCCGAGCGCTCGAGCGCCTCGTCGGCGTCCTTGCCGGTGATCCCGAGCGGGCCAAGATCGACCAGCGCAAGATGCGTGTCGGTGCCGCCCGCGACGAGATCCGCGCCGCGCTCCTTGAGGCGGCCGGCGAGCGCCTGGGCATTGGCGATCACCGCCTTGGCGTAGGTTTTGAACTCCGGCTGCAGCGCCTCGCCAAACGCGACCGCCTTGGCGGCGATGACGTGCATCAGCGGCCCGCCCTGGAGGCCGGGGAACACCGCCGAGTTGATCTTCTTGGCGATCGCCTCGTCATCGGTCAGCACCATGCCGCCGCGCGGGCCCCGCAAGGTCTTGTGAGTGGTCGTGGTGACGACATGGGCGTGGCCGAACGGGGAGGGGTGCTCGCCGGCCGCGACGAGTCCGGCGAAATGGGCCATGTCGACCATGAGGATCGCTCCGACCTCGTCCGCGATGGCGCGGAAGCGGGCGAAGTCGATGTGGCGCGGATAGGCCGATCCGCCGGCGATGATCAGAGTCGGCTTGTGCTCGCGGGCGAGCTCCTCGACCTGGTCGAAGTCGACGAGATGGTCGTCGCGGCGAACGCCATACTGGACCGCGTTGAACCACTTGCCGCTCATCGCCGGCTTGGCGCCGTGGGTGAGGTGGCCGCCGGCGTCGAGGCTCATGCCGAGGATGGTGTCGCCGGGCTTGGTCAGCGCCAGCATCACCGCGCCGTTGGCCTGCGCGCCCGAATGCGGCTGGACGTTGGCGAAGCCGCAGCCGAACAGCTGCTTGGCCCGCTCGATCGCCAGCGTCTCGACCGCGTCCGACGGCGCGCAGCCCTGATAGTAGCGGCGGCCCGGATAACCCTCGGCATATTTGTTGGTGAGGACCGATCCCTGAGCCTCGAGCACCGCCCTCGAGACGATATTCTCCGACGCGATCAGCTCGATCTGGTTCTGCTGGCGATCGAGTTCCGACGCCACCGCGTCCGCCACCGCCCGGTCAACCGTTCGCAGGTTGTCGCTGAAGAACCCCTCGCTTCGAATGGACTCCTCCGTCGCGGAAGGGCGGGTCAAAGTGTCGGACTGGCTGCTCATGCGGGTTCCTTGGCGGAGACGGGGTTGGAGAGCTGGTCGACTCGCCGCTGATGGCGGTCGCCGAGGAAAGGGGTGTCGAGGAAGGCGTCGAGGCAGGCCTTGGCCATCTCCGCCCCGACCAGGCGCCCGCCCATCGCGATGACGTTGGCGTCGTTATGCTGGCGGGCCAGGCTGGCCGACAGCGGCTCGCTGACCAGCGCGCAGCGGCAGGCCGGGTTGCGATTGACCGCGATGGAGATTCCGATCCCGGACCCGCACAGCGCCACGCCCTTGTCGACCGCGCCGGAAGCGACGGCGTCGGCGAGCTTGTAGCCGTAGAGCGGGTAATCGACGGAATCGGTCGATGGCGGGCCGAGGTCGATCACCTCGTGCCCCTTGCCGCGCAGATGTTCGGCGAGCGCCGACTTCAGTTCGAAAGCGGCATGATCGGAAGCGATTGCGATGCGGGACACGACGCGACTCTCTGGCGATTGGGTGTGGCCCACATCTAGGGCCGGGCGCCGGCTCGCGCCACCGCCGATTGTGCGGTTCAGGCCGCCTGGCGCATCTCCAGCCGGTCCCAGATCTCGACGAGGGCGGTGGTGAGCTCGCGCATCATCGCTTCGTCATGGGCCGGGCCTGGGGTGAAGCGAAGGCGCTCGGTGCCGCGCGGCACGGTCGGGAAATTGATCGGCTGAACATAGACGCCGTATTCGGCGAGCAGGATGTCGCTGATCCGCTTGGCCTTGACCGGGTCGCCGACCATCAGCGGCACGATATGGGTTTCGGACCCCATGACCGGCAGGCCGGCCTCGGCGAACAGGCGCTTGAGGAGCGCTGCGGACGCCTGCTGGCCCTCGCGCTCCACTGAACTCGCCTTGAGATGCTTCACGCTCGCCAGCGCCCCAGCGACGAGCACCGGCGACAGGCTCGTGGTGAAGATGAAGCCTGGCGCATAGCTTCGGATCACGTCGATGATGTTGCGGTTGGCGGCGATATAGCCGCCCATCACCCCGAAAGCCTTCCCCAGCGTGCCCTCAATGATGTCGATCCGGTGAGCAACAGCGTCCCGCTCGGAGATGCCGCCGCCGCGCGCGCCGTACATGCCGACCGCGTGGACCTCGTCGAGATAGGTGAGCGCACGATATTTGTCGGCGAGGTCGCAGATCGCCGCGATCGGAGCGACGTCGCCGTCCATGGAATAGACGCTCTCGAACGCGATCAGCTTGGGTGCGTCTTCCGGCGCTTCGGCGAGAAGCTCCTCGAGATGCTCGAGATCGTTGTGGCGGAAGACGCGCTTCTCGCAGCCCGAATGCTTGATCCCCGCGATCATCGACGCGTGATTGAGCGCGTCGGAGAAGACGATGCAGCCGGGGAGAAGGCGTGCGAGCGTCGACAGCGTCGCCTCGTTGGAGACATAGCCCGACGTGAACAGCAGGGCCGCTTCCTTACCATGAAGGTCGGCAAGCTCGGCCTCGAGCTCGATATGGTAGTGGCTGTTGCCGGAAATGTTGCGGGTCCCGCCCGAGCCGGCGCCGACATCGTGAAGCGCCTCTTCCATGGCCGCGATCACCTTGGGGTGCTGGCCCATGGCGAGATAGTCGTTCGAGCACCACACGGTGATCGGCTTCGGCCCGTTATGGCCGGCGAAGCAGCGCGCATTGGGGAAGGCACCCTTGTTGCGCAGGATGTCGATGAAGACTCGGTAACGACCCTCCTCGTGCAAGCGGTCGATCGCGTCCGCAAAGATGCGTTGATAGTCCAAGGCTGAGCTTTTCCCTGCGCTTCGCGCTGTCTTTAGCGGAAAATGGCCCCCTAAGGCGAGTGCGAACGAATCTCAACTGGTTCAGAGAATCGCAACCCGCCCGAAGCCGAAGCCCGCCAACGCCCGCGTGAGCGGCGCCGGATCGAAGCTTCGGCCGGTGAACACGGCGAGATCGTTCGCCGGCGCGTCGGGCCAGTCGATGTCGCGCGTCCACCATGCGACGCGGCGGGCAATCCCTTCCTTGCCGTCGACGAAAGCGAGGGGCCGCGGTGCCGCAGCCTTCAACTGGTCTTCGACGAGCGGAAAATGAGTGCAGGCGAGGACCACCGTGTCCATCTGCTCGCCCCCCGGCTGGTCGAGCAGACCGCCCAGGATGGCGCGATATTCGTCGAGATGGTTCTCCTGCCCGCGCAGCCGCGCCTCGGCGAGCTCGACGAGGCGCGCAGAGCCATGGCGCAGGATCGTGCAGTCGGCGGCGAACTCGGCGGCGAGCCGGTCGACATAGGGCTGCACCACCGTCGCATCGGTGCCGAGCACGCCGATCACTCGGCTCTTCGACATCGCGGCGGCCGGCTTGATCGCGGGAACCGTGCCGACGATGGTGAGGTCCAGGGCCGCACGCACGGTGTCGAGCGCGATGGTTGAGGCTGTGTTGCAGGCAATCACGATCAGCTCGGGATCGTAGCGCTCGGCGAGGCGGCCGAGCAGGGCGGGAACGCGTGCGTCGATCTCCTCCGGCCGCTTGGTCCCGTAAGGATAGAAGGCGCTGTCGGCGGCATAGACGATCGGCGCCGTCGGAAGCAGCTGACGTACCGCGCCGACGACGGACAGACCGCCCACGCCGGAATCGAAGATGAGGAGCGGGCGGGTCACGCGGGTGGACTAGCGACCTTGTCATTGGCTAGGCAAGGGCGCGTGGGGGCCTTCGGTTGAACACAGACATAGTCCTTCCCGCGCTCGTCGTCGCGCTGAGCTACCTGCTCGGGTCGATTCCGTTCGGGCTGCTGCTGACCCGCGCCGCCGGCCTCGGCGACGTACGCTCGATCGGCTCCGGCAACATCGGCGCGACCAACGTGCTGCGCACCGGCCACAAGGGCATTGCCGCGGCTACCCTTCTGCTCGACGCCGGCAAGGGCGCAGCCGCGGTGCTCATCGTCCGATATTGCGTCCCAGGCGACAAGGAGCTGCTCGAACCGCTCGCCGCCGGCGCCGCGCTGATCGGCCACATCTACCCGGTCTGGCTCGGCTTCAAGGGCGGCAAGGGCGTCGCGACCTTCCTCGGCATCGCCTTCGCACTCGCCTGGCCGATCGGCGCGGTCGCGGCCGGCCTGTGGCTGCTCGGCCTCGCGCTGACCCGGATCTCCTCGGTCGGTGGCCTCACCGCAGCGCTGAGCGCTCCGGTCACCGCCTGGTGGCTCGGCGAGCAGCGTCTCGTGTTGCTGTTCGCCGCCGTTGCCCTGCTCGTCTTCTGGAAGCACCGCGAGAATATCCGACGCCTTATCGCCGGCACCGAGCCCAGGGTCGGCTCGAAGAAGTGAGCGCGCCCTCGGACCAGATCGCCCGGCTGAGGCTGATCCGCTCCGACAATATCGGCCCCATCACCTACTTTCAGCTGCTCGCCCGCTTCGGCTCGGCCGACGCCGCGCTCGCCGCCATTCCCGACCTCGCCGCGCGCGGCGGTGGCCGGGCGCCGAGGCTCGCCTCCAGGGCGCAGGTCGAGCGCGAAATGGAGCAGGTCGCGGGCCTCGGCGCCGGCTATGTCTTCCTCGGCACGCCCGGCTACCCGCCCCTGCTCGCCGAGCTTGAGACCGCGCCGCCCGCGCTCATCGTCAAGGGACACCGCCACCTGTTCGAGCGCCAGGCCGTCGCCATGGTCGGCGCCCGCAACGCCTCGGCCGCTGCCTGCCGCTTCGCCCGGATGCTCGCCCAGGCGCTCGGCGAGGCGGGGGTGGTGGTCGTCTCCGGCCTCGCCCGCGGAATCGACAGCGCCGCCCATGACGGCGCGCTCGCGACCGGCACGATCGGGGTGATCGCCGGCGGCATCGACATCGTCTATCCGCCCGAGAACGAAGCCCGTCAGGCGGCGGTGGCCGAACAGGGCCTGCTCGTCGCCGAACAGCCGCCCGGCACCGAGCCGCGCGCCCGCCATTTCCCTTATCGCAACCGAATCATCGCCGGCCTCGCCCACGGCACCATCGTGGTCGAGGCCGCGCCCAAGTCCGGCTCGCTGATCACCGCCCGCTGCGCCACCGAATTCGGCCGTGAGGTCATGGCCGTCCCCGGCTCGCCCCTCGACCCGCGCGCCCAGGGCTGCAACCTCCTCATCCGCGAGGGCGCGACACTCGTGCAGACCGCCGACGACGTGCTCGAGGCGCTCCGCCCCCTCCATCTCGGCCCCATCGCCCAGCCCAGCCGCGACTTCGGCGCCTCGCCGACGTCCGCCGACGCCGAGGAGGCGGAACGCCGCACTGTCACCGACCTGCTCGGTCCGGTCCCGGTCCCGGTCGACGAGCTGGTCCGCCAGAGCGCGCTACCGCCGGCGGTGGTGCAGACCGTATTGCTGGAACTGGAACTCGCCGGTCGGCTCGAGCGGCACGCCGGCGGACGCGTGAGCCTGAGCTGACGTCGACTCGTCGCGAATGACGGCCGCACCCATTGTTACGGCGCTGACAGGACCCTACCTGCCTAAGGGTCAGGAGCGAGAGCGTGGCTGAGGAAGTGGAGTCGAAGAGGAAGCAGGGGCCGGTCACGGTCCTGACGCTTCTGTTCGGGCTGCTGATCGGCCTTTCCGGCCCTGGCGCCCAGCTTCAGACCGATCCGGGGCAGACGCGCCTCGGCAATGGCGAGATCGCCCGCACGGCCTCGGGCCTGCGCCTGTCGAGCCGGTCGAGCAACGACAATCCCGACGACTCCAAGCTCGCCCTGGTGCCGCCTGCGCCGCTGGTGGTCACCGAGCTGGTTTTGGGTCGTCCCGCGACGACGACGGCTCCGGCGGCTGCAAACGCCGCGGCTCTCGCGCCGCACGTCCACTATTACGCCCGGGCGCCTCCAGCCGCCTGAGCCGACCGCTTCGGCGGTCCCATCGCGACAATCGACAACGGCCCACTGCCGGCAGCCCATGCGCTCCGGCGGGCCCATGATGCTGGAGAATTCAAAATGTCTGCATCCGCCTATCGCCTCACCCGGATCCACAGCAGCCTCGATGAGGCGATCCGCAAGGAATCGCGCAATCGCCTGCCCGATTCGCTTCGCCTGTTGCGGCTCAAGAAGATGAAGCTGGCCGTGAAGGACCGGCTCTACGCGCTGATGCGCAAGGATATGGCCGCCGCCTAAGCCTCGGCGGTCATGGCCGGCGCCCGTCCTCTCCGGGCGCCGGCCACTCCATTCAGGGCCAGGGAGGAGACGGAGATAATTGGGGCCCGAAAACGCCCCACCGCTTGCAAAATAGGATTTCATCTGGTGCAAGCTGCTGGATGAATCCGCTCTCCGCGACAGCTTCGCCCCGCCTGGACGCGCTTAAGTTCACGGATTCCACGGGACATCGTGAACTTCGTGAACTTCACCCGTTCCGCCGCCGCCGCTTGACGGCTATCGGCGCGGCTCACCACCCTATGCGCGTACACGTGAGGGATTGCCGCTCCATATGAAGCTTGTCGTCGTCGAGTCGCCCGCCAAGGCGAAGACCATCGAGAAATATCTCGGCCCGGGCTACCGGGTGCTTGCCTCCTACGGCCATGTCCGCGACCTGCCGCCCAAGGACGGCTCGGTCGATCCCGACGCCGGTTTCGCGATGCAGTGGGAGACCTATGCGGACAAGACCAAGCAGGTCCGCGCCATCTCCGACGAGGCCAAGAAGGCCGACGCCCTGATCCTCGCCACCGACCCCGACCGTGAGGGCGAGGCGATCAGCTGGCACGTTCAGGAGATCCTGAGGAACCGCCGAGCGCTTCCGAAGCAGGTCGAGCGCGTCACTTTCAACGCGATCACTAAGTCCGCGGTGACCCAGGCGATGGAGAAGCCCCGCCAGCTCGACGAGGATCTGATCGATGCCTACCGCGCCCGCCGAGCGCTCGATTATCTCGTCGGCTTCACGCTCTCGCCGGTGCTGTGGCGCAAGCTCCCGGGCGCCAAGTCGGCCGGCCGCGTCCAGTCTGTCGCGCTCCGCCTCATCGTCGACCGGGAGCGCGAGATCGAGATCTTCAAGCCGCAGGAATATTGGAGCGTCACCGCCACCTTGGCCCACGAGGGCACGGAGTTCCTCGCCCGCCTCGTCCGCTTCGACGGCGACAAGATCGACCGGCTGACCATCGGCGACGAGGGCACCGCGATGCGCGCCAAGGCCGCGGTCGAGGCGGGGCGCTTCACCGTCGCCTCGGTCGAGACCAAGCCGTTCACCCGCAACCCGCCGCCGCCCTTCACCACCTCGACCCTTCAGCAGGAAGCGGCGCGCAAGCTCGGTTTCTCGGCCAGCCACACGATGCGGGTGGCTCAGGATCTCTATGAGAGCGGCGCGATCACCTACATGCGGACCGACGGCGTGCAGATGGCGCCGGAGGCGATCCGCGACGCCCGCGCGGCGATCGAGCGCCGCTTCGGTCCCCACAACGTGCCGAGCAAGCCGCGGGTCTACGAGACCAAGGCCAAAAACGCCCAGGAGGCCCACGAGGCGATCCGCCCGACCGACTTCGAGCGCGACCATGTCGGCTCGGGCGACCAGGGCCGGCTCTACGAACTGGTGTGGAAGCGCGCGCTTGCCAGCCAGATGGAATCGGCGCGGCTGGAGCGCACCACCGTCGAGCTGACCGAGGAGAGCGGCAAGCACGCCATTCGAGCCACCGGCCAGGTCGTGCTCTTCCCCGGCTTCCTCGGTCTCTACGAGGAAGGCCGCGACGACGAGACGGCCGAGGACGAGCGCCGCCTGCCCAAGCTCGCCCAAGGCGACACGCCGGACAAGCGCCGCGTCCATGCCGAGCAGCATTTCACCCAGCCGCCGCCGCGCTACTCCGAGGCGAGCCTGGTCAAGAAAATGGAGGAGCTCGGCATCGGTCGGCCGTCCACCTACGCCGCGACCCTTCAAACCCTCAAAGACCGCAGCTACGTCCGCGCCGAGAAGAACCGGCTTCACCCAGAGGAGAGCGGCCGTCTGCTGACCGCGTTCCTGGAGCGCTTCTTCGAACGCTATGTGAGCTACGACTTCACCGCCCATCTCGAGGACGAGCTCGACGACATTTCCGGCGGCCGGATGAACTGGCAGGCGGTGCTCGAGGCGTTCTGGCGCGACTTCAAACCGAAGACCGCCGAGGTGATGGAGCAGAAGCCCTCCGACATCACCGCCGCGCTCGACGAGTTCCTCGCGCCCTTCCTGTTCCCGGACAAGGCCGACGGAACCGACCCGCGCCTGTGCCCCGCCTGCGGCGAGGGCCGCCTGGGCCTTCGCGGCGGCCGCTTCGGCGCCTTCGTCGCCTGCTCCAATTATCCGGAATGCAAGTTCACCCGCCGCTTCGCCCAGGGAGGCGAGGGCGCGGCTGAGGACACCGGCCCTCAGCTGCTCGGCCAGGACGACGAGGGGGTGGACGTCTCGCTGCGCACGGGCCGCTTCGGTCCCTACGTCCAGCTTGGCGACGTCAAGGACGCCAAGCGCGCATCGGTGCCGAAGGACGTGCCGCTCGCCGACGTCGATCTCGGCTGGGCTCTTAAGCTGCTGTCGCTGCCGCGCGAGGTCGGCCTGCACCCGGAAAGCGGCAAGCCGATCACCGCGAGCATCGGCCGCTACGGCCCCTATCTCGCCCATGACGGCAAGTACGCGAAGCTCGGCTCGACCGCCGAGGTCTTCGAGACCGGCATGAATGCCGCCGTCGCCAAGCTCGCCGACGCCGCGGCCGGCGGCGGCCGCTCGCGCGGCTCTCGCGAGCCTTTGAAGGTGCTAGGCCCGCACCCGCGCACTGAGGCGGAGCTCAAGGTGATGGAAGGCCGCTTCGGGCCCTATGTCACCGACGGCACCACCAATGCGACCTTGCCAAAGACGGTGAAGCCGGAGGAACTGACCCTGGAGGAAGCCGCCCAGCTCATCGACGAGCGCGCCGCCAAGGGGCCGCCGGCCAAGAAGGGACGTAAGGCGCCCGCCAAGAAAGCGCCCGCGAAGAAGGCCGCGGCGAAGGGGAAGAAGAAGTGATCCAGCTCCGCTTTCTCGCGCTGGCCGGACTGCTCGCGGCAACGGCCGCCTGTGGCGACGGCAACCAACCGCCGGCCACCTCGACCGCCAACACCCTGGGCGCGGCTCCACAGGGCGGCGCGACCGAGTGGCAGCGTACACCAAGCGGAATCCAATATCGTCGGATCAGCGGCACCGGCACCGGCCCCAAGCCGAACCCCACCGACACAGTGACGATCCACTATATCGGTAAGCTGATGGACGGCGCGGAGTTCGACAGCTCGTTCCGTGCTGGCCAGCCGATCACCATGGCCCTGCCGTCTCTCATCCCGGGTTGGCAGGAAGGTGTGCCGCTGATGAGCGTGGGCGACGTCTATGAATTCGTGATCCCACCCGAGCTCGGCTACGGCGACCGCGAGGCAGGCCCGATCCCGGCCAATTCGACGCTCCACTTCACCATCGGCCTGATCGGGATCGGCGGCCAGGGCTAGGATGCCCGGCCATGTCGACATCCTGATCATCGGCGGCGGTGCGGCCGGGATCGCCGCGGCCCGCCGCCTCGCCGGGGGCCGTCACTCGTTCCTTCTGCTCGAAGCCGGCGACCGCCTCGGCGGACGTGCCTTCACCCAAAGCCTCGCCGGAATGCCGCTCGATCTCGGCTGCGGCTGGCTCCACTCCGCGGACCGCAACCCTTGGGTCGAACTTGGGGAGGCCGAAGGCTGGACGGTCGACAAGACTCCGCCGGCGTGGCGCGAGCAATGGCAGGAAATCGGCTTCTCTAGGGCCGAGCAGCGCGAGGCGATGGCCGCCTTCGAAGCCTTCGACAAGCGCCTGCGCGAAGAGACGCCCGCGAGCGACCGCGCCGCCGACGCGCTCGATCCGGACTGCCGCTGGAACTCCTGGCTGGAGGCGCTGAGCGGCTACATCAACGGTGCCGAACTCGGCTGCCTCTCGATCGCCGACTATCTCGCCTATGACGATGCCGACAGCGACGTGAACTGGCGCCTGCCCGACGGCTACGGCGCCCTCATCGCTGCGTCGGGCGCGGATCTTCCGGTTCGGCTCGGCGCCCCCGTCACCACGATCGACCGGCGCACGACGCCGCTGCGCGCGACGGGGCCGTGGGGAGCGGTCACGGCCGATCGCATCATCATCGCGGTTCCGACCACCGTCCTTGCCGAGGAACGCCTCCGCTTCGATCCGCCGCTGCTCGAGAAGGTCGAGGCCGCGGCCGACCTGCCGCTCGGGCTCGCCAACAAGGCGTTCCTGCTTCTCGACCGCCCGGAGCCGTTCGAACCCGACACCCAGCTGCTCGGCGATCCGCATGATCCCGTTACCGGCAGCTATTATCTCCGTCCGTTCGCCCGCCAGGTGATCGAATGCTTCTTCGGGGGCGCCGGCGCGCGAAGCCTCGAAGCGGAAGGGCAGGGCGCCGCGGCCGATTTCGCCACGGAACAGCTCGTGGGCCTGCTCGGCAGCGACATTCGCCGCCGCCTCACCCCGCTCGCAGAGACCCGTTGGGGCGCCGACCCGCTGTTCGGTGGCTCCTACAGCCACGCGCTTCCCGGCAAGGCCGATGCCCGCGCCCGTCTCGCCGCTCCGGTCGAGAACCGCATTTTCTTCGCCGGCGAAGCCTGCTCGGCGATCGACTTCTCGACTGCCCACGGCGCCTACGCGACCGGCGTCGCGGCGGCCGAGGCCGTGCTTGCCTCGCTCAGCTGATGTTGCTGCAGCCCCGACAGGCCGGGTCCTTGACGATGCGGAGCGTGCGCATCGCTGGCTTCAGCGCGTCGAACAAATGGAGCTTGCCGCCCGGATTCTCGCCGAAGCCGGTGATCGCGCGCACCGCCTCCAGCGCCGCGAACGTACCGCCCATGCCCGCCACCGGCCCGAGCACGCCGAGCTCCGAGCAGCTGTCGCAGTCGTCCGCATCGAACGCGTCGCCGACATAGCAGCGGTAGCAGGGCCGGTCCGGCTCCCAGCCGCGGAAGGTGCCGATCTGGACCTGGAACTGCCCGATCGCGGCCGACACCAGCGGAATTCGAGCCTTCGTGCACTGGTCCGACACGACCAGCCGCGTGGCGAAATTGTCCGAGCCGTCTATGACCAGATCGGATCCCTCGAGCAGGCGTCCGACATTGTCCTTGGTCAGCCGATCGCGCTTCGCCTCGAACCGGACGTCCGGATTGAGCCGCGCCGCCGCCTCGCCGGCCACGTCCGCCTTGGGCCGGCCGACGTCGTCCGTCCCGAACAGAACCTGGCGGTGGAGATTGTCGAGGCTGACATGGTCGTCGTCGATCACCGCCAGCCGGCCCACGCCAGCGGCGGCCAGATACTGGATGGCCGGGGACCCGATCCCGCCGGCGCCGATCAGGGTGACCGATGCCGCGAGCAGCTTCTGCTGCCCGTGGCCGCCAATCTCCTTGAGGACGATATGCCGAGCGAAGCGGTCGAGCTGGTCGTCGCTAAGAATCAAGGTTGAAGTTGATCGAATTGCCGTACCACCGCGCCGCGCCCGTATTGGGCAGGTCGACGAAGCGATGACGGATGATGTCGCGCACGGCGCCGCCGACCAGGCTCTCGAGCGGCCGGCAGCCCATCTCCTCGACGACGATCCGAAGCGGCCGGTTGGCCTCATCGAAGCGAACGGCGAAGTTCACCGTGATGTCGAAATGGTTGATCGACTGGTTGATCGACGGGCACTGCCGGCTGCGCAGGATATTCTGGACTTCGACTACCATCCGCTCGGTCGGAAGCGGGAGCCGGCTGTTGAGCCGCTGGAAGCCCTCCCAGTTGGCGCGCCCGACTTCGATCGTCGCTTCCGGAGGAGTGGCGGTCTGGGCCGCCTGCAATGCAATGATCAGGAGGGTCAGGCTCATGCTCATCTCCCTGTCGATCCGAACCCTCCGCCGCCGCGGATGGTCTCGTCCAGCGACTCTACCACTTTGAAATCGGCCCGCAACACCGGCGCCGGCACGAGCTGGGCGATGCGCTCGCCGCGCGTCACCTCGAACGGCTCGCTGCCGAGATTGGCGAGGATCACCTTCACCTCGCCGCGATAGTCGCTGTCGATCGTGCCGGGCGTGTTGAGGCAGGTGATTCCGTGCTTGAGCGCCAGGCCCGAGCGCGGCCGCACCTGGACCTCGTAGCCGTGCGGAATGGCGATGGCGAAGCCGGTCGCGACGGCATGGCGAGCCCCCGGCGCCAGGGTCACGTCCTCGGCGGCAACGACGTCCAGGCCGGCGGCGTGCTCGGTCGCGTAAGCGGGGAGGGGCAACCCCTCGCCATGCTCCAGCCGCTTCAATTGGATGTCGATCATCGCCGCTCCTGAGGTTGATTTCTCGCCGTGGACCTAGCGGCCTGACGCGGGCGCCGCAAACGGGATAAGGTCAGTCGCGAAGCGCTTCGGCGATCCGCGCGGCGAGCTGGCGCGCGACCTCGGCCTTGGGCATCCGGTCCCAGCTCTCGGTGCCGTTGCGGGTGATGAGGTGTACCCGGTTGTCGTCGCCGCCCATCACGTCGCCCGACACGTCGTTCGCGACGATCCAGTCCGCGCGTTTCCGGTCGAGCTTGTCTCGGGCATTGTCCATCACGGCCTCGGTCTCGGCGGCGAAGCCGATGAGCAGGCGGGGACGGCTCGGCGAAGAGGCCAGCTCGGCGAGCAGGTCCGGGTTCTCAATGAAGCGAAGCGCGCCAAGGCCGCCGTCCTGCTTCTTGAGCTTGCGCGGTGACGCGTCGACCCGCCAGTCGGCGACCGCGGCGGCCATCACCGCGGCGTCTGCGGGGAGGCTGCGCCGCAGCGCGTCCTGCATCTGCGCCGCCGTCTCTACATCGACGCGCTCGACTCCCGCCGGCGTTGGCAGCGCCACCGGACCGGCGACCAGCGTGACCCGCGCACCCAGATTCGCGAGCGCTTCGGCGATCGCGAACCCCTGTTTGCCGGACGATCGGTTGGCGAGGACTCGTACCGGATCGATCGGCTCGTGAGTGGGCCCGGCGGTGACGACGACATGCTTGCCGGACAACACAGCCGATCCGCCGAGCGCACCCGCAATCGCCGCCAGGATGCGCTCGGGCTCGGGAAGCCGGCCCGGCCCATATTCGCCACAAGCCATGTCGCCCTCGTCCGGCTCGAGCACGGACACTCCGTCGCCGCGCAGCCGCTCCACGTTGCGCCGAGTCGCGGCATGAAGCCACATCCGGACGTTCATCGCCGGGCAGGCGAGCACCTTCTTGTCGGTGGCGAGCAGCAAGGTCGTCGCGAGGTTGTCGGCGATGCCCGCCGCCATCTTCGCGAGCAGATCCGCCGTCGCCGGGCAGAGCACGACCAAATCGGCCTCGCGGCTGAGCTGGATATGCCCCATCTCGGCCTCGTCCTTGAGGTCCCACAAGGACGTATGGACGGGCTGCTCAGATAAGGCGGCCAGCGTCATCGGGGTGACGAACTGCGCCCCGCCATCGGTCAGCACGCAGCGCACCGACGCGCCGGCCTTGCGGATCAGCCGGACGAGCTCGCACGCCTTGTAGGCCGCGATCCCGCCGCCGACGATCAGGAGGATGCGCTTGCCCTGCATAGCCTCAGGTTAGGAGCAACACCGCCGCCACGCCAGCCGCGGCGCCGAGCAGGGCCGAGACGCCGTAGCGCATCCAGCCGAACGGACGGATCACCATCACGTCGGGAAGCGGCGGCGCGGGGGGCGCCGCGCCGGGCGGGGGGTAATAATAGTCGATCCGCCGGATGAGCTCCGGGATCTTCGCGAAGGTGCGGACATGCTCGATGATCGCGTCGGCGGCGCGCGCCTCCGGGCCAAGCTCGCTTCGCACCCACTCCTCGATGAACGGGCTCGCCGTCTCCCACATGTTGATGTCGGGATCGAGCGCGGTGGCGACTCCTTCCTCCATCACCATCGTCTTCTGGAGGAGCAGCAAATGCGGCTGGACGGGCATGTCGAAGTCGCGGGTGATCTTGAACAGGCCTTCCAGCATGTGGCCGATCGAGATGTCCTTGACGGGCAGACCGCGGATCGGCTCGCCGACGGCGCGCAGCGCGGTCACGAACTCGTCGATATTGTGGTGGCCGGGGACGTATTGAGCCTCGAAATGGATCTCGGCGACCCGGCGGTAATTGCCGGTAATGAGGCCGTAGAGAATTTCGGCGAGCCACAGCCGCGCCTGGCGGTCGATCCGGCCCATGATTCCGAAATCGACCGCGGCGAGGCGACCGTCGGGAAGCGCGAACAGATTGCCCTGGTGGAGATCGGCGTGGAAGAAGCCATCGACCACCGACTGGCGAAGGAAGGCACGGACGAGGATCCGGGCGAGCTGCGGAAGGTCGTGGCCGGCCGCGATCAGGGCATCGCGCTCGGTGAGCTTGATTCCGTCGATCCATTCGAGCGTCAGGACGCGCTGGGCGGTACGGCTCCAGTCGATGTCCGGCACATGGAACGCGCTCTCGGGGAGCATGTTCTCGCGCAGCTCGGACGCCGAGGCCGCCTCTCGCCTCAGATCCAGCTCGCGCGCGGTCCACTGCTTGAACATTGCGATGGTCGCCCGGGGACGCAGGCGCGCGACCTCGCCGCCCATCGCCTCGACCTGCGCGGCGGCCCATTCATAGGTGTCGATCGCCTTCTCGAATTCCTCCTCGATCCGCGGGCGGAGCACCTTCACGGCGACCTGGCGGCCGTCGGTCGTGACCGCGCGGTGGACCTGGGCGATCGACGCAGCGCCGACCGGGACCTCGTCGAACTCGAGAAACAATTCTTCGATCGGTTTGCCAAGCGCCTGCTCGACGGTTGCGCGGATCAGCGGGAAGGGCGCCGGCGGCAAGCGGTCCTGGAGCAGCTGGAGCTCGAGCGCGGCCTGTTCACCGACCAGGTCTGCGCGAGTCGCGAGCGCCTGGCCGAACTTGATCGCTGCGGGACCGACCGCGACGAAGGCGTCGGCATAAGCGGGCTTGGCGGGGACCCGGGTGCCAAAGCGGGCGAGGCGGGCGAGGCGGCGAACGACCCGCGGCGTGCTCGGGTCCCGCTCCACCGGCGCCAGCACGCCGTGCCGCGCCAGCACCCGGCCCCATTTGAGGAGCCGCAACAGATGGACGGTCGGCTGGGTCATGCGCTCGGGCGGCTCACAGCTTCCAGCCGCTGTGGATCGCGACGAGGCCGCCGAGGATCGGCTCGGCTTTCACATTGGAGAATCCGGCAGCCCCGATCATGCGCGCGAATTCAGGCATCGCCGGAAAGCGCTCGATCGACTCGATGAGGTAGCGGTAGCTGTCGGCGTCCTTGGCGACGATGCGGCCGATCCGCGGCACCAGGTTGCGCGAATAGGCGCGGTAGATCTCGGAGAAGCCCGGCCAGGTCGTTGTCGAGAATTCGAGGCAGAAGAAGCGCCCGCCGCGCCGAAGCACGCGATAGGCCTCCGCCAGCGCCCGATCGATATGGGTCACGTTCCGAATTCCGAACGCGATCGTGTAGGCGTCGAAGCTCTTATCGGCGAAGCTCAGCTTCTCGGCGTTCTCCTCGGCCCAGACGAGGCCGTCGATCCCCCGGCGCTGCGCGCGATCGACCCCGACCGCAAGCATCTCCGGATTGATGTCGGCGACCGTGACCGCGGCGCCGCGATTGGCCATTCGGAAAGCGATGTCGCCAGTGCCTCCGGCCATGTCGAGGATCGCTTCGCCGGGCCGCGGGCGCACGCGGCGGACGAAATCGTCTTTCCACAGCCGGTGAAGGCCGCCCGACATGAGGTCGTTCATCAGGTCATAGCTGCCCGCGACGCTCGAGAAGACGCCGCGCACGCGTGCGGTCTTTTCCTCGGGCGCCACCTGCTCGTGGCCAAAAGACACCTTGTCCATGGGCGCGCGCTCTAGCAGGGGAGGGCGGTGATGTGCACTCCCCGTTTGAAGGCATAATCTTGCCTGAGCTTCCCGAAGTCGAAACCACGGTGCGCGGGCTCCGGCCTGTGCTGGAGGGGCAAAGGCTGGCCTCGGTCGAGACCCGCCGACCGGACATGCGCACGCCATTTCCGCCTGACCTTCGCCAGAGGCTCACCGGCGCGCGAGTCACAGGTCTCGGCCGTCGTGCCAAGTACGGCCTGATCGACACCGACCGCGGCGACACCTGCATCTTCCACCTCGGCATGTCGGGACGGTGGCGGATCGACCCTTCTGAGATCGGCAAGCATGATCATTTCGTCCTGGAGACCGATGCCGGCCGTCGTCTGGCGCTCAACGACCCGCGCCGCTTCGGCTTCGTCGACCTCGCGCCGACGGTCGACCTCAACTCATACCCGGCTTTCGCGGCGATGGGACCCGAACCCTTGTCGGAGGCGTTCGACGGCGCCTATCTCGCCGAGGTGTTCCGCGGTCGCGTCGCTCCAGTGAAGGCGCTTCTGCTAGACCAGCGAGTCGTTGCGGGTCTGGGCAATATCTATGTCTGCGAGGCGCTGCACATGGCGGGCATTGCCCCCAACAGGGAGGCGGGGCGGATAGCGCGTAACCGCCTGGACCGGCTCGCACTCGCCGTGAAGGAGGTGCTCCTGGCGGCAATCGAGGCGGGCGGGTCGACGCTTCGCGACTATGCCCGCCCGGACGGCAATCTCGGCTATTTCTCCAAGCAATTCCTTGTTTACGGCCGGGAGGGTGAGGCCTGCGCGTGCGGTGCAGCGGTGCGTCGTCGAATCGACAGCGGCCGGTCGACCTTCTATTGTCCCCGCTGCCAGCGTTAGGCGCGCGCGGACGGCCTTGACCTCCGGCCGGGCCTCCCTTAGATGCCCCCGCTCGTCCGGGTGCACCGCGCCCCGCGATTCCAGATTTCGAAGAGGCACTTGAAGCATGGCGAACACGCCGCAGGCACGTAAACGCATCCGTCGCAACGACCGTCGCGCGACGATCAACGGCGCGCGGGTGAGCCGCATCCGTACCTTCATCAAGCAGGTCGAGTCGGCACTCGAAGCTGGCGACAAGGATACGGCGCGTACGGCGTTGCAGCGAGTCCAACCGGAGCTGGCGCGCGGCGTTGCCAAGGGTGTCGTTCACAAGAACACGGCCGCCCGGAAGCTGTCGCGGCTGACTAAGCGGCTCGTCGCTCTCGGCTGATTCTCTCGTTTCAGTTCCGTTCCGAAACCCGTCGGCGCCACCCGCGCCGGCGGGTTTTTCATTTTGGCTCATGTTACAGTTTTGCGACTCGCGGATTTCTGCGGCTTCTCGCTGGTGTCGCAGTTTCGCAACATCCTAAGTAGCTGATTATAAACAGAAACTTTTGACATAGGGCGGAGAGCCGCACGAAACCTATGTCAATCCCCGATATTTGACCCGGGGGCAGTTTTCGGGCTTGCAGGGAATCAATCGGGGTTCCTACAACGGCTCCCCGGGCCGGAAATACCCGGCGGGCTAAAACGAAAATACATAGCGGGATCGGCTACGCGAGAGCGTTTCGCCGAAGGGGATGCTTGTGCCTGAGAGCCGGCGCGGTTGCGCCGCCTGCGAGGAGGGGGAATAGGTGGCGAACAGTGCGACCAGTGGTGCCGCGTTGGACACGGACATGAGCGTGACGGAAAAAATGCAGAAGGCGTGGGAAGTGATTCGCGCCAACCTTCGCCGCGATTGCGGCGCGCGGATGTTCGATGCCTGGCTGCGCCCGATCGCCTTGAACGGCTTTGACTCGGCGACTGGCACGCTGCTCCTGAACCTGCCTTCCAAGTTCATGGCCGATTGGGTTCAGAATCATCACGCCGACCGGCTCGCGCTCGCCTGGCGCGCGCATGCGCCGGAGGTGAAGGAGATCCGAATCGGCGTTGGCCCGGCAGCGCCGCTGACCGCCGCGATCGTCCAGATCCCGGCACCGGAGCAACCACAGGCGCGTGACGAGCGGGGTCCGGCCAAATGCGCCTACTCGGTTGCGCTGGAGCCGCGCTACCGCTTCGAGAATTTCGTCGTCGGCAAGGCGAACGAGGTCGCGTTCAACGCCGCCAAGACGCTGGCGAGCGCCGACAACGTCTCGTTCAATCCGCTCTTCCTCCACGGCGGCACCGGCCGCGGCAAGACCCACCTGCTTCACGCGATCGGCCACGAATTCCACCGCCTGCGTCCGCGGGCGAAGATCATCTACATGTCGGCCGAGAAGTTCATGGTCGAGTTCGTCGCGGCGCTCCGCTCGAACGAGACTTTGCAGTTCAAGCAGCAGCTTCGCTCCGCCGACCTGCTGATGATCGACGACGTTCAGTTCATCGCCGGCAAGGAATCGACTCAGGAAGAGTTCTTCCACACGATGAACGAGATCATCTCGGCCGGGCGCCGGCTGGTGATCTCCTCGGACCGTGCGCCGCAGGACCTCGACGGAATCGAGCCGCGCATCCTGTCGCGCCTGTCCTGGGGCCTCGTCGCGGACATCAACGCCGCCGACCTCGAGCTTCGGCTGTCGATCATCCACAAGAAGCTCGAGGCGCTCCCGGACGTGATGGTGCCGGAGGACGTGATCGGCTTCCTCGCGCGCCGAATCAGCTCCAACGTGCGCGAGCTGGAAGGCGCATTGAACCGCATCGCCGCCTACTCGATGATGCAGAACCGGCCGATCAACATCGACTTCGTCGCCGAGGTTCTCGCCAACATCCTGCGCGCCAACCAGCGGCGGATCTCGATCGACGAGATCCAGACCAAGGTTTCCGAGCATTACCGGATTCGCAAGGCGGAGATGACCAGCGCCCGACGCGCCCGCGAGGTCGCGCGCCCGCGCCAGGTCGCCATGTACCTGTCCAAGCAGCTCACGCCGCGCTCGCTGCCGGAGATCGGCCGCCGCTTCGGCGGGCGCGACCATACGACGGTGATCCACGCCGTTCGCCAGATCGAGAAGCTGCGCGCTCAGGACAGCGAGTTGGACAACGACATCCGTCTGCTGACCCGTCAGCTGGAAGGCTGATCCAGCGCCGCCAGCCGGTAAGGCCGGCGGCGCCCGTGATGATTTGGCTCAGAAGCCGTTGGCGTTGAACACGACCACGTAGCGACCGTTGATCTCTTCGCAGCGAGTCGTGCGGCGGCTTTCGCGGTTGAACTCGGAGCCGGTGAGATCCTGATAGCCCGCGCCTCGGGCGGTCGGGTCGCGGCGCTGACGGTTGCGCTCGGCGGCGAGGGCGCTCTCGCATTGCCCGCGATTGGCATAGCCGCCTTCCGCGAACTGCGGCGGCCCGAGAACCACGGTCTGCGCCGCCATTGCTGGAACCGACAGGGAGGCGGCCACGAGGGTGAAGACGAGTTTCTTCATAACGGCATCCTCTTGCGACTGGCCGCTCGTGGCGACCGTTCTGCAAAACGGATGGTTAACGCCATGGTGCCAGCCGTTACGCAGGCGAAATACGTTGAACGTCCACTACTTAGCCGAGGTCGAAAGGCCGTGAGGCTGATGTGAAAAAGGAGAGCAAGTCTAGCTTGCTCTCCCCTGTTTTACCCGACGGTCCATCATTCGAGCCGATTCAAGCGCGCGATCAGCCGCTCGAACATTGTCACCGGTCTGCTCAGCTCAGGCTTACCATACGCCCTGCGAAGTGCATCTCCGATCCCCGCATTGGCATGAGGCGCCACTGCGATGATGTAACGCCGGGGAGTCGCCATGACCATGACTGCCTCCTCAGCTGATTTGTGTTACCAACGCGCGATGCTTCATCGGGTTGCGCGACAAATCCACGCGAAATCAGCGGCCTAGCTACCGTACTACCCGCAGCCAGGCCGATACGAAAAGAGGCGACGCCGGGGGCGTCGCCTCTCTCCATGCCGCTTGGCGGGTCCGGCCGAAGCCGGAACCTCCGTGTTAGTAGCGCGGTGCGCGCGGACCGTCGGGGACGGTGATCCGCACCCGCTCGCCATTGTTGCCGGGGAAACCGGTGAACATGGCCTCGATCAGGTTCGGTACGAGGACCGGCAGGTCGTCGGTGCGCGACTGCGCCTGGGCCAGGCCCTCGAACACGGCCTGTCCATCGGAAGCGCGGCGAATGTCCATGTCGAGGAAGCTGGTGTAGACGGTGTAGCTGCGCACGTCATAGCCGAACGGGTCGCCCCAGAACGGGTCGTGCCAACCCCAGTAGAAGGGATGACGACGGCGGCCGAAATAGCCGAAGCGTGAGAAGCGCGGGCCGTAGAAGCCCGAATAGCCGAAGCCCGGGCTGGTCACGACGCGCTCGCGGCCATTGTCGACGCCATAATCGAGCGTGACGATCAGCGACGCACCCTGGCCCGGACCGGCTTCTGTGAAGCCCTGCTGGATCAGGTGCTGACGCACGAGGCTCGCATAGCGGCCGAACTCGAGGCCGCCGCGATTCTCCGCGTCGGCCGCCTGGATGATGAACGTCTGTCCCTGAGGCGCCGGCAGCGCCTGGAAGCGCTGAACCTGCGCCGGAAAGCCGGTGGCGCAGCCCGCCAGCCCGAGCAGCGCAACTGGCGCCGCCAGGCTCAAGGCCATCTTCTTGAGCAGCATGGATTTACCCTTCCACGATTCGCCGTTGAGTTTGAACAGCTTACCTCTCACAGGTCGGCTGAACAACGGCTGTACGTGAACCCCATGTTAATGCCGCGCGAAGAGCCCCATCGCCTTGTAAGCGGCCGATAAAGTCGGCGCCGCGACGGCCGCCGCGCGCTCGGCGCCGCGCTCCAGCACCGAGTCGACGGCGTCGGGATTGGCGCGATAGTCGTTGAGGCGTGCGGCGATCGGCCGGAGCGTCTCGACCAGCAGTTCGGCGAGCTTCGGCTTGAATGCCCCGAAGCCCTGGCCGGAATGCTCCTCCACGACCGACTGCGGCGTCCGGTCGTTCAAGGCCGCATAGATGGTGACGAGGTTCCGCGCCTCCGGCCGGCCTTCCAGCGCATCGAAGCTGTCCGGCAGCGGCTCGGCGTCGGTCTTGGCCTTGCGGATCTTTTGAGCGACGGTGTCGCTGTCATCGATCAGGTTGATCCGGCTCATGTCGGACGGGTCTGACTTGCTCATCTTGGCGGTGCCGTCGCGAAGGCTCATGATCCGGGCGCCGGTCTCGCCAATATGCGCGTCGGGCAGGGTGAAGACCTCCTGCCCGTAGTCGTTGTGGAACTTGGTCGCGATGTCTCGGATCAGCTCGACATGCTGCTTTTGGTCCTCGCCGACCGGCACGTGGGTCGCCTGGTAGAGCAGCACGTCGGCGGCCTGGAGAACCGGATAGGTGTAGAGGCCGACACTGACGCCTTCGCGGTTCTTGCCGGACTTCTCCTTGAACTGGGTCATGCGGTTGAGCCAGCCGATGCGGGCGACGCAGGACAGCAGCCACGCCATCTCGGGGTGGGCCGACACCCGCGCATGGTTGAACAGCACCGAGCGCTCCGGATCGATTCCGCAGGCGAGCAGCGCGCCCGCCATCTCGCGCACGTTTGAGCGAAGCTCGTCGGGCGTTACATAGACGGTGATCGCGTGGAGGTCGGCGAGGAAGTAGAAGCACTCGGCCTCGTCCTGCATCGCCGCCCAGCGCCGGATCGCGCCGATATAGTTGCCGAGATGGAGATTGCCGGTCGGCTGGATGCCGGACACGATGCGCATGTCAGTTGCCTTCCGAAAGCGGCGCTTCTTCCGGTTTCGCGCGCCGGAACAAGGTCTTGATGTCGTCGCGGTCGATCCCGCCGATGAACCAGGCGATTCCGAAATAGAGAACGGCGCCGGTCCCAACGATGATGCCCAGGCCGATGGCGCGCTCGAACAGGCCGCCGGTGAAGACGTCGCCGAGCATCCGCTGCAGGAAGTAGAGAACCGTCCCCATCGCCGCAGCGGCAATCAGCTGCTTCGCAACCCGCGAGACCAACCAGCCCGGCATCGTGAAATGGCCGCGGGCCGCGAGGATCACGAACAGCAGGAGGAAGTTGAGCCAGGCGCCCGCCGAGGTGACGGTCGCCAGGCTGTAGATGCCCATGATCGGGATCAGGATGAAGTTGGCGACGACGCTTGCGGCAAGGATCGACATCGCGATCCACACCGGGGTCTTCACGTCCTTGCGCGCGTAGAAACCGGGGGTCAGCACCTTGACCAGCACGTAGGCGGGCAGGCCGAGCACGAGGATCGACAGGATGTTGCCGGTGATCGTCGCGTTCTCGACCGTGTAATTGCCCCCCTGGAAGAGGGCCGCGATGATCGGAAAGGCGGTGACCGACAGCGCCAACGTCGCCGGCAGGGTCAGCAGCATGGCGAGATCGAAGGCGCGCGCCTGGGTGTCGGCGGCCGCGGCCTCGTCGTTGCGCTCGATCGAGCGGCTGATCGTCGGCAGGATGGCGGTGCCGAGCGCGGTGCCGATGATCGACAGCGGAAGCTGATTGAGACGGTCGGCATAGCCGAGATTGGTCAGCGCACCCTCTCCGAGCTGGGAGGCGAAGAAGGTGTAGAAGAGCTGGCTGATCTGGTAGACGCCCGCCGCGACGGTCGCCGGGAGGATCAGGACGATGAGCTCCTTGACGGCCGGAGTCATACGCGGCCGCCCGAAGCGCAGGTGGATGCCGGCCTTGCGCACAGCGTACCAGCACAGGCCGAACTGGGCGACGCCGCCGAGCAGCACCGCGACCGCCATCAGCCGAACCGTCGTGGCCTGCTCGGCCGGGCTGTCTCCGCCCGGCGCGAGGAGCAGTGCGACGATCAGGGCGATGTTGAGCAGGGCAGGGGCGAAGGCGGCGACCGCGAAGCGGGTCAGCGAGTTGAGCACCCCCGACAGCAGGGCGACCAGGCTGATGAAGAGAAGGTAGGGGAAGGTCCAGCGGGTGAGCTCGACGGCCAGCTCGAACTTGCCCGGCGTGTCGGCATAATCAGACACGATCAGCCACAGGAAGGCGGGCATGACGATCTCGAAGAGGGCGGTGACGACCAGCAAGGTCGGCATGAACACCGCGAGGATCTCGTTTGAGAATTGCTGCGCGTCGGGGTGGCCGCCGGAGGCCAGGCGGCGGCTGAACAGGGGAACGAAGCCGGACGCGAACGCCCCTTCGCCGAACAGCCGCCGGAAGATGTTGGGAAGCGTGAACGCGACGTTGAACGCGTCATTGGCGTGACTGGCGCCGAGTATTCGGCTGCCGATCATGTCGCGCGCAAAGCCAAGCACTCGGCTGACCATGGTCAGCCCGCCGATCGTCCCGATCGCCTTGACGAGGTTCATTCGGAGCCGCTCCCCCGGACCGGCCGGCCGATCAGGCCTGCCCGGTCACCTCGCCGGCCTGGCCGCCGGTGGCTTCCGCCTGGGCCTGCGCCGCGCGCTGCATGTAGAGCGCGCCGAAGTCGATCGGGTCGAGCAGCAGCGGCGGGAAGCCGCCATTGGTGACGACGTCGGCGATGATCTGGCGAGCGAACGGGAAGAGCAGGCGCGGGCCTTCGGCGAGGAGGAACGGCTGGACCTGCTCGGCGGGAACGTTGCGGAGCGCGAACAGTCCGGCATAGAGCAATTCCGCGCGGAAGGCGGCGCCCTGCTCGGCATTGGCGGCGACGTCGATCTTGAGCTGGACCTCATGGACGTCGTTGCCGACAGCCTGCGCGCCAATATTGACCTGGACGTCCATCTGCGGCTGGCCCTGCCACTGGAACACGGCCGGGGCGCTCGGATTCTCGAAGGACAGGTCCTTCACATACTGCGCAAGGATGCCGACCTGCGGCATGTCGCCTGCCTGTGCGCCAGCGTCGAGAGCGCCCTGATCTTCGGCCATTGATTCAAACCTTCCAGTGACTTGTCTGAGAGTAGAGGCCGCGGCTCCCCAGCCGTGGCGACGGTCGTGCGGGCGACTAGCAGCCCATAAGGAGCGACGCAACGCCGCCGCCGCGCTTGCGTGCGACATCGTGATTTGAAACAGGGACCCTTCGGGCTTATGTAGGTGTTTCGCCCGCGAAGGAGTTCTGTTTTGACCGTCGAGATCGTGTTGCTCGCCATGGTGGCCCTGTTCGTGGGCCTGCGGCTCTATGCCGTGCTCGGCCAGCGCACGGGTCACGAGCAGCAGCCGATCACGCCACCGCAGCCGGCGGTGAAGCCGGAAGCCGCGGTGCCGGTGACGGATCCCCAGCCGGTGACCGAGCCGAGCAGCATCACGATGGACAAGAGCACGGCGGCCGCCTTGCGCTCGCTGATCGCAGCCGACCCCAGCTTCGACACCGCGCGCTTCCTCGACGGCGCCCAGGCCGCCTACCGGATGATTCTCGAGGCCTTCTGGAAGGGCGATCGCGACACGCTCGCCGAGCTAGTCGGCGATGACGTCCGGGCCGCGTTCGATGAGGCGATCACCGAGCGCGACGCCGCCGGGCACCGGCTCGACAACCGCCTGATCGCGATCGAGCGGGCGGCCATCGAGAGCGCCAGCGTCGACAACCGTACCGCCACCGTCGAGGTGCGCTTCGACGCTTATGTCGCCGCGGTTACCCGCGACGCCGAGGGCGAAGTGGTTGCTGGCTCGCTGACCGACGCCGTCGCGACCCACGACATCTGGACCTTCCGCCGCGACCTCAAGAGTGACGACCCCAACTGGGTCCTCGTCGAAACCGACGAAGCCGGCGAGTAAACTCCGCCTACGGTCACGATCCGAGGGCTTTCGGGCTTTCAGCTAAGCGTCACGGCCGCTAACCCGGTCCGATGCTGCGTTTCCTCCCGCTCGCGCTCGCCGCCCTCAGCCTGTCCGCCTGTGCCACGCGAGTCGTGCCGCCGCCGCGGCAGCCCACGCCTCAGCCTGTCCGGCCGGCGCCGGTAGCCCCCCAGCCGGTGACTCCTGCGCCACTGCAGCGCGCGCCTTTGCCGTCGGTGCCCGCAATCGAAGGGCGCTCTCCCGAACGGGCCGTCGAAGCAGGCCTGAGGCCGGGCCCGACCGTGGCCAGCCTCGCTATCCCGCCCGCCGAGGCGGCACGCGGGCTCGCCACCTTCCGGATCAGCTGCTCCGCCGTGACTCGGCGAACCGACCGCTCCGGCCTCACCCGGCCCGACGACTGGACCAATGCTTGCGCGGCCGCGCGCAACTGGGCCGACAATGACGCGGTGACTTTCTTCAACACCTGGTTCGAGACCGTTGAGGTCGGTGACGGCAGCGCCTTCGCGACCGGATATTACGAGCCCGAGATCCGCGGCTGCCGCACCCGCCAGCCCGGCTGCGAGGTGCCGATCTACGGCGTTCCCGCCGATCTCCTCACCGCCGACCCCCGAACCGGGGAGCAGGGCCGCGGCCGGGTCATGCCGGACGGCAGCTACGGCCCCTATTTCAGCCGCACCGAGATCGAGGAAGGCGCGCTCGCCGGCCGCGGCCTGGAGATCGCCTGGGCGGCCGATCCGGTTGACCTGTTCTTCCTCCAGATCCAGGGCTCGGGCCGGCTCCGCACGCCCGACGGTGAGATCATCCGGCTCGGCTATGCCCAGCAGAACGGTCATCGCTATGTCGCGCTCGGCCGCTTGATGCGCGAGCGCAACCTGCTGCCGCCCGGTGAGATCAGCCTCCAGAGCATCCAGGCCTGGCTGCGCGCAAATCCCGGCGAGGGCCAGCTGCTGATGCGGGAGAATCCGAGCTACGTCTTCTTCCGGGTTCTGACGGGTCCGGGACCGCTCGGCTCGCTCGGCTTGCCTGTGACGCCGAGGGGAACCGTCGCCGTCGATCCCGTTTACGTGACCTACGGAGCTCCGGTGCTGCTCATGCGGATGAGCGAGCCGCGCGCGGACGGTTTGTGGGTGGCGCAGGACACCGGCGGCGCAATCCGCGGCGCCAACCGCTTCGACACTTTCTGGGGCGCGGGGCCGGAAGCGGAGGCGATCGCCGGACCGCTTCAGGCACGCGGGCGTGCGCTCCTGCTGATGCCGCGCGGCACCCTGGAGCGGCTGAGCAGACAGAATGCGGCGACTCAACCCTGAGGAGCGGGCGCTGTGGGAGAAGGTCGTCGCCAGCGTCAAGCCGCTTCACCGGTCTGCAGCCGCTCCCGCCGAAGCCCCTCCCGCACCGTCAGCCGCTCCGATCGCGCGGCGACCCGCTCCGAGGCCGAATGCTGAAGTCCGCCCGCGTCCGGAAGTGGCGCGGCCGGGGCCGGGCATCACGCTCGATTCGGGTTGGGACAGAAGGCTATCGCGCGGGCTGGTGCAGCCGGAGGCGACGGTGGATCTCCACGGCCACAATCTCGCGACCGCCTACGACCTTCTCGACCGCCGGCTGGACCAAGCCATCGCCGGCGGCGTGCGGCTGCTGCTGCTGATCACGGGCAAGCCGCCAACCGACGAGCGGCGTCCGGTGGGGCGCGGTGCGATCCGTGCCGCGGTCGGCGATTGGCTGGCCGCCTCGCGACACGCCGGCGACATAGCCGCGGTGCGTAACGCCCATCCGCGCCATGGCGGATCGGGCGCGCTCTATATCGTTCTCAGGAGGAAGCGGCCCTAGGCCTTGTCGCCCAGCCCGGGCTCGAGCAGCCGGTGGAGGTGGACGACGACATATTTCATCTCGGCGTCGTCGACGGTGCGCTGAGCGTTGGCCCGCCAGGCATCCACGGCCTCCGCATAGTTCGGATAGACCCCGACGAGATGGATCTGGTTGAGGTCGACGAAGTCGAGTCCCTGGGGATCGCGGACGCGCCCGCCGAAGACGAGGTGAAGCTTGCTCATGGTCGAGGTGAGGTCCTTGCGGAGTGACGTTGCCGGCCGGTTAGGGCAGGTCGCCGCCGCTCCGCAAGGTTGAGCCTCTCTATTCTTTGGGCGCGACGGCCTCGACCACCGCGCTTCCGACCTTGTTCACGACCTGGCCGGTGAGCTGGTCCATCTTGTCGCGGCTCGCTTCGGCGGCCTTGCGGGCGGCGTCGCGGGCTTGCTCGCTGAGCTTGTGGCCGATGGGCTGAAGCGCTTCGCGCTCGCGGCGGGTGGCGGGCGCCAGAGCGCCGACCAGCGCTCCGACCAGAAAGCCGCCGGCCACGGCTGCGGTCGGGTTGCTGGTGATCCGCTCGCCGGTGCGGCGCGCAGCATTGCGCGTCGACTCATAAGCCGCCGCGGTTTTCTCGCGCGTGGAGCGATAGGTATCGCCGGTCTCGCGCGTGCGGGCGCTCGCGCCGCTCTTGGCGCTGTTGGTATCGGTGCTGGTGGTTGTCGCCATGGCTTACTCCTGCTTGGCTTTGGTGGCGGCGCGGGGGACCGCCGCATGGGGGATGAGATCGTCGGGTGGTGCCGAGACGCTGTCGGGCGCCGCGTCGTTGTCGTCCTTGCGCAGTCGCCGGCTGACGAACCGGTAGAGGCCCTTCAGGGGCTTCCGCAGGACGATGAGCGCGACCGCTCCGCCGGCGACGGCGGTGATCGCCGGGCGCTTGCGCGCCGCGCCGACCGCCTGGTCCTTTTTGTCGCGGACGGTGTCGATGGCGTTGTCGGCGATGGTGCGCGGGTGGAGCCGGTGCTGGAGCGCGGCGACATCGGTGTCGACGCGCGCCCGGGCCCGGGCGGCGTTACGCTTGGCCTGGACGATTTCCTCGGGAGCCTCGACCGTCATGGCAGCTGCTCCGCCTTGGCGAGCGCAGCCTTCTCCTCCTCGTCGCCGCTGAGGGCAGCGAGGCCCTTGGCACCGGCCCTTGCGAGAAGGCCGCCGACGATCGCGAAGACCAGGAACACCACCATGCCGGCACCGAACGGGCCGATCAGTGTGGCGAGCCCGAGCACGAGCGCCAACACCAGTGCCGTGAGCGAACACAGCAAGAGCGTGACGCCCGCTCCGAGCAGGATCGCACCGGTCTTGGCCTTGGCGGCCCGGTGCCGCGCGATCTGCCGGATCAGGTCGATCTCGGCGCGGGCATAGGCGCGGCCGTCCTCGACGAGCCGGTTGAACAGCTCGCCGATCGACTCGTCGCGCGGCTCCATGTCCGGCGGGGTCGCTTCGACCCGTTTAAGCACTGCCGGTGCCGCTCGTTCCGGTGCTCGAGCCGGTGCCGGTGCCCGTGCTGTTGTCGGAGCCGGTGCTCGTGCCGCCGCGCGCATCCTCGACACCGGCGCGCACGACCCGGGCGACTGCGAAGCCGACCACCGCGGCGATCCCGATCGCCGCCGCCGGGCTCTTGCGGATGAACTCGCGGGCGTCGTCGACCAGGTCGTCGACGCTGCGCTCGTTCAGTTTGCTGGCCAGCGAGTTGACTCCATCCGCGGCGCGCGTGCCGTAGCCGGAATATTGGCTGCCGAGCTTCTCCTCGACCGAGCTCGCCGCGTCCTGGATGATCTCGGCGATGGTCTGAAGGAAGTCGGTCGCCTGGCGCTTGCCGTCGTCGGCCATCGAGCGGGCGCGGTCGGTGCCGGTGCTCTTCAGCGTCCCGACCTGCTCCTTGAGCTGGTTGACGATGGTGTCGGCCGTCTTGCTGACCGTGCCGCGGCCGTCGCCGTTGCCGCCCTTGTCGAAGGTGAAGGCCGAGCCGCCGCTGCCGGAGCCCTGGCTGGTGTCGGCCGTGGTGCCGGTCGTGTTGCCGCCGGCAGTGCCCGACGTGGTGCCAGTCGTGTTGCCGCCGGCAGTGCCGGACGTGGTGCCGCCGCCCGACGCCTGGCCGGATGCGCCCGTCCCACCGGTCGACGACGTGCTGCCGCCACCGCCGCCGGTGGTACCGCCGCCTCCCGTGTCGATGGCATTGGTGTCGATGATCTTGTCGGTGCCTTCCGGCAGGCTCGGATCCCGAGGCGGCATGTTGTTCTCCCTCACAAAATTCACTGGACGCCAGACGTCCTGGCCTTCCCCGCGAGAACACATGCCGGCCGCATCCCGTTCCGCCGCCGATGCGAAAGTTGCGTCCTCGCGGGACGGCCGATAAGCCGCCGCCCAACTCCGCTTCCAACCTTCAGATAAGTCATAACGGGGATGAAACAATGACCGCGATCATCGACGTCCATGCGCGCGCTATTCTCGACAGCCGCGGCCAGCCCACCGTCGAGGTCGAGGTGCTGCTGGAGGACGGCAGCATGGGCCGCGCGGCGGTCCCCTCGGGCGCCTCGACCGGCGCCTATGAAGCTGTCGAGAAGCGCGACGGCGACAAGGGCCGCTGGCTCGGCAAGGGCGTCGACCAGGCGGTCGAGAGCGTCAATTCCGAGCTTGCCCAGCTCGTCATCGGCAACGAGGCCGAGGATCAGGTCGAGATCGACGAGCTGATGATCGAGGCAGACGGCACCGACAACAAGATGCGCCTCGGCGCCAACGCCGTCCTCGGCGTGTCGCTCGCCACCGCCAAGGCGGCCGCCGACGCGCGCGGCCTGCCGCTGTACCGCTATATCGGCGGAGTCTCGGCGCGCACGCTGCCGGTGCCGATGATGAACATCTTGAACGGCGGCGCCCATGCCGACAATCCGATCGACTTCCAGGAATTCATGGTGATGCCGGTCGGCGCCGAGAGCTTTTCCGAGGCTCTGCGCTGCGGCGCCGAGATTTTCCACACGCTGAAGGCCAATCTCAAGGCAGCCGGGCTGTCGACCTCGGTCGGCGACGAGGGCGGCTTCGCTCCGAACATCGACTCGCCCAAGGAAGCGCTCGACCTCATCATGCGCTCGATCGAGGGCGCCGGCTACAAGCCCGGCGACGATGTCGTACTCGCGCTCGACTGCGCCGCGACCGAATATTTCAAGGACGGCGGCTACGTGCTGGAAGGCGAGGGGCGTCGCTACAGCTCGGAGGAGATGGTCGACTATCTCGCCCAGCTCGCATCGACCTACCCGATCCGCTCGATCGAGGACGGCATGGGCGAGGACGACCGGGCCGGCTGGGCGCTGCTCACCGAGCGGCTCGGCGACGCGGTCCAGCTCGTCGGCGACGACCTGTTCGTGACCAACCCGGCCCGCCTCGTCGACGGGATCGAGGAAGGCCTCGCCAACTCGATCCTGATCAAGGTCAACCAAATCGGCACGCTCACCGAGACCTTGGAGGCGGTCAGCATCGCACATCGCAACGCCTACACCGCGGTCATGTCGCACCGCTCGGGCGAGACCGAGGACACGACCATCGCCGACCTCGCCGTCGCCACCAATTGCGGGCAGATCAAAACCGGCTCGCTCGCCCGCTCGGACCGGCTCGCCAAGTACAACCAGCTGCTCCGCATCGAGGAGGAGCTGGGCGCTGCCGCCGTCTACGCCGGACGCGATTGTTTCGGCTGAGACGAGCGGTTCGACTCGCTCTCGCGGCGCTTCGTCCCGCCGCTTCAGAAATATTCGTGCGGACCAGTTGATTCGCGCGACTTTTCCTGATTCTAGAGTGGTTAATGTCTGCCGCCCAGAAACCGCTTGATCTGATGCGCCGCGCCGCCGGTCCTGCGGTGGCTCTGATCATCATCGCCTATTTCCTGGGCGCGGCGGTGATCGGCGACAACGGCGTCATGTCGTGGGGCGAATATCGCGCCGCCAAGACGGAGCGCCAGGCCGAGCTCGCGCGCCTCCAGCAGGAGCACGCCCGGCTCGCCCACCGCGCCCAGCTTCTCGACCCGCGCCGCACCGATCCCGACCTCGCTGAGGAAATGACCCGGCGCGAGCTTGGCGTCGTCCGCTCCGACGAAGTCGTCGTTCCCCTCGACTGATCTGAGCTTCCGGGGAGGTGGTCGCCACCCGTTGCACCCCCCTGCGTTTGCGGCCATAGAGCCGCCAAACTTGCCGCATCACAGATAGAGAGGAGGCCACTCCCCCATGGCCAGGGCAGCATCAAAGCGCGCGTCTTCCGCAGCGCCCCCCATCCCGAACCGCGAACGGCCGCCCGAGCCGAAGCGCTACGAGGCGTCCAAAGACGAGCTGATGGAATTCTACCGTCAGATGCTCCTCATCCGCCGCTTCGAGGAGCGCGCGGGCCAGCTCTACGGCCTTGGCCTGATCGGCGGCTTCTGCCACCTCTATATCGGCCAGGAGGCCGTCGCGGTGGGCCTCCAGTCGGCGCTCGACACGTCAAAGGACAGCGTCATCACCGGCTATCGCGACCATGGCCACATGCTCGCCTACAATATCGACCCGAAGATCATCATGGCCGAGCTGACCGGCCGCGCCGCCGGCATCTCGAAGGGCAAGGGCGGCTCGATGCACATGTTCAGCGTCGAGCATAAATTCTACGGCGGCCACGGCATCGTCGGCGCCCAGGTCAGCCTCGGCACCGGCCTCGCCTTCAAGCACAAGTACGACAATGACGGCGGTATCTGCCTCGCCTATTTCGGCGACGGCGCGGCCAACCAGGGCCAGGTCTACGAGAGCTTCAACATGGCTCAGCTGTGGAACCTGCCGATCATCTTCGTGATCGAGAACAACCAATACGCCATGGGCACCAGCGTCAACCGGGCCTCCGCCGAGGACCAGCTCTACAAGCGCGGCGAATCCTTCCGCATTCCGGGAGTCCAGGTCGACGGCATGGACGTCCTCGCCGTTCGCGGCGCGGCCGAGACGGTCGTCGACTGGGTGCGTAGCGGCAAGGGTCCGGTGCTCATGGAGCTGAAGACCTACCGCTATCGCGGCCACTCCATGTCCGATCCGGCCAAATACCGGTCGCGTGAGGAAGTGCAGTCGGTGCGCGAGAAGTCCGACCCGATCGAGGCTGCCAAGCGCGAGCTCGAGAAGCTCGGAGTCACCGAGGACGAGCTGAAGAAGCTGGACAAGGACATCCGCGCCATCGTCACCGAAGCCGCCGATTTCTCCGAACAGTCGCCCGAGCCCGATGCAAGCGAGCTCTACACCGACGTCCTGGTTGAGACCTACTGATGCCGATCGAACTGAAGATGCCCGCCCTTTCCCCGACGATGGAGGAGGGCACACTCGCCAAATGGCTGGTCACGGAAGGCGACGAAGTCACCTCCGGAACCGTCATCGCGGAGATCGAGACTGACAAGGCGACGATGGAGTTCGAAGCGGTCGACGAAGGCCGGGTCGCCAAGATCCTCGTCCCGGAAGGAACGGACGAGGTGAAGGTCGGCACCGTGATCGCCATCCTCGCCGCTGACGGCGAGGAGGTTTCCGCCGCGCCTGCCGAGCCGGCCAAGCCGGCGGTCGAGCAGCCGAGCGACCAGAAGACCGAAGCGGTTCCGCAGTCGGACACGACACAACAGCCGCAGGAAACCGGCGCTCACCAGCTCGTCGCCTCCGCCGAGCGCGCTCCCGAGGCGCCGGAAGTGCCGGAGGGCACCGAGACCGTCCGACAGACCGTCCGCGAGGCCCTTCGCGACGCCATGGCCGAGGAGATGCGCTCGGACGGCCGGGTCTTCGTGATGGGCGAGGAAGTCGCCGAGTATCAGGGTGCCTACAAGGTTACCCAGGGCCTGCTCGACGAGTTCGGCCCGGGCCGTGTCATCGATACGCCGATCACCGAATATGGATTCGCCGGCGTCGGCACCGGCGCCGCCATGGGCGGTCTCCGCCCGATCATCGAGTTCATGACGTTCAACTTCGCCATGCAGGCGATCGACCACATCATCAACTCGGCCGCCAAGACCAACTACATGTCCGGCGGCCAGATGCGCTGCCCGATCGTGTTCCGCGGGCCTAACGGCGCGGCCAGCCGAGTCGCCGCCCAGCACAGCCAGAACTTCGCGCCCTGGTATGCGAGCGTCCCCGGCCTGGTGGTCATCGCGCCCTACAGCGCGGCCGACGCCAAGGGCCTGATGAAAGCGGCAATCCGGAGCACGGATCCGGTCGTCTTTCTCGAGAATGAGTTGCTCTACGGTCAGAGCTTCGACGTTCCCAAGCTCGACGACTATGTCCTGCCGATCGGCAAGGCCCGGGTCGCGCGCGGGGGCAAGGACGTGACCCTGGTCAGCTACTCGATCGGCGTCGGAGTCGCTCTCGACGCGGCCAACCAGCTCGCCGAGCAAGGCATCGACGCCGAGGTCATCGATCTTCGCACGCTTCGCCCGCTCGACAAGGAAACGGTGCTCAAGAGCCTCGCCAAGACCAACCGCATGGTCGTGGTCGAGGAAGGCTGGCCGGTCTGCTCGATCTCGTCCGAGATCATGGCGATCGCGATGGCGGAAGGCTTCGACGACCTCGACGCGCCGGTTCTTCGCGTGACCAACGAGGATGTGCCGTTGCCCTACGCCGCCAATCTCGAGAAGCTGGCGCTGGTCAAGGCCGGGGACGTCGTCGAAGCGGCGAAGAAGGTCACCTACCGCTGATCCGCGATGAACGCTGACGTCGCCCTGGCTCTGGCAAGCGTGCCGGAGCCCGCGCGGGCGGCCGTGCACGCCTTGTGGGCGCTGGATGAGGCGCTGGGGCGCGTGCTATCGACCGGGCGCGAGCCGATGATCAGCCGAATCCGGCTCGCCTGGTGGCGCGAGGCTCTGGAGCGGCTCGACCGCGAGCCGCCGCCGAAGGAGCCGGTGCTCGAAAGCCTGGCGCGCGAGGTGCTGCCGCGCGGGGTCACCGGTGTGGAGCTGGGTGACATGGAGCCCGGCTGGGCGATGCTGCCCGGCGACCAACCGATCACGCGCGACGACCTGGAGACCTATGCCAAGACGCGTGGCGGCTTGCTGTTCAGCTACACCGCACGGCTGCTCGGATCCCGCCGTGACGACATCGCGCCGGCTGGCGAAGCCTGGGCTCTGGTCGACCTTGCCCGCCACAGCAGCGAGGCCTCCGACGTGGAGGCGGCGCTGAACGCGGCACGCGAGCGCCATCTGCCGCGCCGCTGGCCCAAAACTCTGCGGCCGCTCGGCATGCTGGCGGCGCTGGCCGAGCGTGATCTCAAGCGCGGCCCCGCACGCTGGGAAGAACCGGGAAGCCCGCCGCGTACCGCACGCATGTTGCGTCACCGCATAACCGGCTGGTGAGCGAGCGACATCTCCATTTCGGCGCCGTACTGGACTCGCCGACTACTTGCGCTAATCTTGTCGCCCGAAACAGGGGGGCAAGCTTATGCTTCGTTTCGCCGCGGGTGCCGGGGCTGCTTTGCTGCTGATCCTGGCAGGCTTCTTCTATTGGCAGAGCCTCGCTCAGCGGGAGGACGGTATCCCGCGGCCGCCGCCCCAGCGCATTGCCCAGCCCGACGGCGAGGACGATCAGGAAGGCCCGGCACCGCCGCCGTCCGCCGACTCCCGAACCAAGGAGCAGCGCCGCTTCGACCGCGCCGACAAGGACAAGAACGGGCGCATAACCCTTGCCGAGCTCCACCAGCCGCGCCGTCGTGCCTTTGCCCGGCTCGACACCAATGGCGACGGCCGCCTGTCCTTCGAGGAGTGGGCAATCCGCACCACGACTCGCTTCCAAGAGGCCGATCGCAACCGAGACCAGCAGTTGACGCGGGACGAATATGCGACCACCGCTCCAAGACGGCGCGCGCCTGCTCGTCGTCAAAATTGCGATTGCTGAAGGGCTTGCCTTCGGCGGACTGGCCGGAGATCAAGCGTGCAGCTCAAAACCCTCACTTATACCAGCCGTGCTAGACTCGACCTCACGTCGCAGGACCTGATCGACATCCATGAAACCGCTCGCCACTTCAACGCGCTCGACGGCATCAGCGGACTGCTGATCTTCAACGGAGTCCACTTCCTCCAGATCATCGAGGGATCGGAGGCCGCGATCGATTCGCTGCTCGCCCGGCTGCGCATGGACGACCGCCATTCGGCGATTGAGGTGCGTGACGAGCGGCTGATCGAGGAGCGCTCCTTCCCCGACTGGTCGATGGAGCTGTGTCAGGTCACCACCGACAGCTTTCAGGCGAGCGGAGCGGTCGAGGAGGTCCTGCCCGACGGAATCGCGCCTGCCGTGCGCGATCGGATCCTGACGATGACGGCGGGGATCGGCGAGGTCAGGCTGGGCTGATCTCCGGCACGTCCTCGCGCAGCCAGCCGGCCAGCGCCTCCCGCGCTCGATCGGTGTAGCGCTTCTTGCGCTCGGCCTTCTTCACCTTGCCTTCCACTGGCGGGAACAGTCCGAAATTGACGTTCATCGGCTGGTAGCTCGCCGCGTCGGCCCCGCCGGTGATGTGGCCGAGCAAGGCTCCGAGAGCGGTCGTGGGCGGCGGCGGCGCCAGCGCCCGGCCAGCCCGTTCCGCTGCGGCGAAGCGGCCGGCGAGGAGGCCGATGGCGGCGCTTTCGACATAGCCTTCGCAGCCGGTGATCTGGCCGGCGAAGCGGATATGCGGCGCCGCCTTCAGGCGCAGCGTCCCGTCGAGCAGCTGCGGCGAATTCAGGAAGGTGTTGCGGTGAAGGCCGCCGAGCCGAGCGAACTCGGCATTTTCGAGGCCCGGGATCGTCCGGAACAGGCGGATCTGCTCGGCATATTTGAGCTTGGTCTGGAAGCCGACCATGTTCCACAGCGTGCCGAGCGCATTGTCCTGACGAAGCTGGACCACCGCATAGGGCCAGCGGCCGGTGCGCGGGTCATCGAGGCCGACAGGCTTCATCGGCCCGTAGCGAAGCGTGTCCTCGCCGCGCTCGGCCATCACCTCGATCGGCATGCAGCCCTCGAAATAGGGCGTGTCCTTCTCCCAATCGCGGAACTCGGTCTTCTCGCCGGTGAGCAGGCCCTCGCGGAAGGCGAGATACTGCTCCTTGGTCATCGGGCAGTTGATGTAGTCGCCGTCCGAGCCTTCGGCATTCTTGTCCCAGCGCGACGCCATCCAGGCGACGTCCATGTCGATCGAGTCCTTGTAGACGATCGGCGCGATGGCATCGAAGAAGGCGAGGGAGTCGCTGCCGGTGGCAGCCGCGATCGATTCCGCCAGCGGCGCCGCGGTGAGCGGTCCCGTCGCGATGATCGCCGGATGATCAGGCAGGCCGGCGACCCGCTCGCGGACGATCTCGATCAGCGGATGCTCCTGAAGCGCTCGTGTGACGGCGGCGGAAAACCCCTCGCGGTCCACCGCCAGCGCAGACCCCGCCGGCACGCGATGCTCGTCGCCCTTAGCCATGATCAGCGAGTCCAGCGCCCGCATCTCGGCATGGAGCAGTCCGACCGCATTGTTCTCGGCATCGTCCGATCGAAAACTATTCGAGCAGACCAGCTCCGCGAGCCCGTCCGTCTGGTGCGCCGGGGTCATGTCGCCGCCGCCGCGCATTTCGGACAGGCGCACCGGCACGCCCGCCTGCGCCAGCTGCCACGCCGCCTCCGACCCGGCGAGACCGCCGCCAATGATATGTATCCGTTCCGTCATGCGCTGACTCGATAGGAGCTGAGTCTCCGCTTCGGAAGAGCGGCAGGGCGTCGCGGTCCACAACTTTGCGGAAAATGCCCGCGTAAATGCCTGAACCGGGCTGTTAAGCCCAAACTGGATTAAGTAAAGGCGGCGGCGACTCGCCATGGCTGTTCCCTACGCCCAAGCCGAACAAGTCCTTTCCGAAGCGCTCGCCGCGCTCGACGGACCCCATGACCAGCTTTCCGACAGGCTGGAGGCGCTGCCCGTGCCGGTCTACGTTGCCGACCGCGACGGCGTGATCACCCACTTCAACCGCGCCTGCATCGACTTTGCCGGCCGCGAGCCGGTCGCCGGCAAGGACCGCTGGTGCGTGACCTGGAAGCTGTTCCACGAAGACGGCGCGCCGATGCCCCACGAACACTGTCCGATGGCGGTGACGATCCGCGAGCGGCGCGAAGTGCGCGGGCTGCGCGCGATCGCCGAGCGACCGGACGGCATGCGGCGGGCCTTCGAGCCCTTCCCGACGCCGGTCTACGACGCCGACGGTTCCTTTGCCGGAGCGGTCAATCTGTTCGTGGAGCTCGGCGCCAATAAGCGTGTCACGGAGCTCGAGCAGCAGGCCCGCAAGTGCCGCCGCCTGGCCGCCGGGATCAGCGACGAACCGACGATCGCTCGCCTAAATCTGATGGCGGACCAATATGAGAGCGAAGCGCGGCGCCTGCGCGAGGAGGGCTGAAGCTTCCCCTCGCGCCGGGTCCGGCATAGTCTGCCTTCCGTGACCCGCCGCGTCTTCACAATCGGTTACGAGCAATCGACCGTGCCCGATCTCATCGCTTCGCTGAAGGCGGCCGGCGTGGAGCGCATCGTCGACGTGCGCGCGGTGGCGGCGTCGCGGCGGCCGGGCTTCTCCAAAACGGCGCTCGGCGGCGCGCTCCGGGAAGCGGGAATCGCCTACGAGCATCTGCGCGCGTTGGGCACTCCGAAGGAAGGCCGCGACGCCGCCAAGCGCGGCGACCAGGCGACCCTCGAGCGAGTGTATGCCGGCCAGCTTGAGCTGCCCGAGGCGCAGGCCGCCGCCGCCATCCTGCTCGACCGGATCGACGCCCAGCCGACCGCCTTGCTTTGTTATGAGCGAGAGCCGGCGGACTGCCACCACACCCTGCTGGTCGCGGCGATCGCCAAAGATGCCGAAGTGGTCGATCTTTTCGCCTGAGCGCCAGAGGCCGATCGCGATAACCTAGGTTCAAAGTTCCGCTCGTTCCGGAACCGCAATCCGATTCGGCAAGTTAACAGTTTCAGATAAGCCGCTGGAAACGGTGAGAACTTAAGGGTTCCGCCGAAGGCCGGCGGCCGACAAGAACAAGGAGGCAGTCATGGCCCGTTCCACTGTTTTCCGCCGGCCGCGTTTCGCCGGCGCCGAAGGGATGGCGATGAGGGGGGCACACAACAGATACCGGCGCAACGCCGCGGTCGCCGCGGCCGACAAGCTCATCCATCCACGGGCCTGACGCCTTAGCGTCCCCCGACCCGGCCGCACCGCCGGTGAGCCGCTCAAGCAGCGGAAGGTGCCATCATCGAGACCCGCAGCGGCCCCGCCATGTGGCGCGGCCGCTTCGGGCGTTCGTCACTCGTCCTCGAAGTCGAGCGGCGCCGCAGCCCCGCCGGACAGGTCGCGCGGGCTGTCGGGCTCGACCGGAACGCCGCCGGGATCGTGGTCCTTGCCGGGCGGCCGCCGCTTGCGCTTGGCATGAAGCGCGGCGGCAAGCGCATGCCAGCTGACTCTGCGGCGGGGCCTTCGAGACGGGATGTCCGGAGTCGGCATTTCCAGCCGATCTTATCATAAATGGGCCGGTCCGGCCGCCACCGCGCTCAGCCTTGGTGCTGCGGCAATCCGTCCGCGATGTCGTAATAATCGCCCTTGTCGGCGACGAAGATGTGCATCTCGAGATGCGTTCCCGTCGGCTTGTCGAAAGCGCCCATGGCGATTGCGATCCGGTCCTGCCCGATCGGCTCCCAGAAAAGCACCGACCCGCAGGTCGAGCAGAAGCCGCGCCGCACGTTTTCCGACGAGCGGAACCAGGTGACCTTCTCCTCCCCCCGGATCGTCGTCGCCGAGCGCGGAACGTCGGTCGACGCCCAATAATGGCCGGACTGCTTGCGGCACTGGCTGCAATGGCAGGCATCGGGCGCCTTGAGCTCCGCAGCGGTCTCGAAGCTGACCGCACCGCAAAGGCATGACCCTGTATGCATGTGACTTCCCCCTAGAGAAACGAATAAGGATCGACGTCGACTGCGACCCTGACGCTCTTCGGCCATTCGACGCCGCCAAGCCAGTCGCGGAGAATATCCTGCAACGGGATCGACCGGCTGGCATGGACGAGCAGGCGCAGGCGGTGACGGCCGCGCAGCATCGCAAGCGCCGCCGGCGCGGGACCGAGAACGATCATGTTGTCCACGCTGGGCGCCGCGCGCCCGATGCGGGCGGCGGCTTCCTTGGCGTCGGCCTCCTTTTCGGAGCTTACGATGATCGCTGCCAGTCGTCCGAACGGCGGCATCGCGGCTTCGCGCCGGGCGTCGGTCTCGGCCTCGTAGAAGCCTTCGACGTCGCCGCGCACGAGGGCGTCGATCACAGGCGCGTCGGGATCGTGGCTCTGGATGAACACACGGCCGGGCTTCTCGCCGCGGCCGGCGCGGCCCGACACCTGGCGGATCTGCTGGAAGGTGCGTTCGGCGGCACGCAGGTCGCCGCCCGAGAGGCCGAGATCGGCATCGATCACTCCGACCAGCGTCAGGTTCGGGAAGTGATAGCCCTTGGTCACCAGCTGGGTGCCGATAACGATGTCGACCTCGCCGCTCTCCATCCGCGCGACGAACTCGGCGGCCTTTGCCGGCGACCAGATCGTGTCCGACGTCACTACCGCCGTCCGCGCCTCCGGAAACAGCGCAGCGACCTCGTCGGCGATTCGCTCCACCCCTGGCCCGCAGGCGACGAGGCTCTCCTCCTCGTGGCATTCCGGGCACATGCGCGGCACCGGCATGACATGGCCGCAATGATGACAGGCGAGCCGCGCCGTGAACCGGTGCTCGACCATCCAGGCAGTGCAGTTCGGGCACTGGAATCGGTGCCCGCAATGGCGGCACAGGGTGAGCGGCGCATAGCCGCGGCGGTTGAGGAAGAGCAGCGACTGCTCGCCTGCTTCCAAATTCCCTTGCAACTCCTCGACCAGCCTCGGCGCCAGCCAGCGCCCGCGCGGCGGCGGATCTGACACGAGGTTCAATGGCTCGATCGCCGGCATCTCTGCCCCGCCGAATCGCTCGGGCAGCTTCAGCTCCTTGTAGACGCCGAGCGTCACCTGGTGGCGGCTCTCGATCGCCGGAGTGGCCGAGGCGAGGATGACCGGCACCTCCTCCAGCTTGGCCCGCATCACCGCCACATCGCGGGCGTGATAATGGACGCCGTCCTCCTGCTTGAAGCTGGTCTCGTGCGCCTCGTCGACCGCGATCAGCCCGAGATTGGGGTAGGGCAGGAACAATGCTGAGCGCGCGCCAACCACCACCCTCGCCTCGCCCTCAGCGATCGCCCGCCAGGCCCGTCGCCGCTGCGACTGCCTCAACCCCGAATGCCAAGCGACCGGTTCGCAGCCGAAGCGCCCGGTGAAGCGCTGAAGGAACGGTTCGGTCAGTGCGATCTCGGGGAGCAGCACCAGTGTCTGCCGTCCCTGACGAAGGGCCTCGGCGATGGCCTCGAAATAGACCTCCGTCTTCCCCGATCCGGTGACTCCGTCGAGCAGGAACGGCTGGAACGCCCGCTCGCGCACTGAAGCACGCAGCGCCTCCGCGGCCTCGGCCTGCGCCGCCTCGAGTACCGGCACATGAAAATCCGGGTCGGGCCGGGGATAGGGATGATCCGTCGAAACCTCGACGGCTTCGATCGCCCCGGTTTTCACCAACCCCCGGACCACCGCGTCCGACACGCCGGCCGCCGCCGCGAGCTCGCCGACAAGCCCTTGCCGACCGACGATCCGCTCCAGCGCTTGCTCGCGTTGCGGGGTCATGCGGTCCGGGACCAGCCCGGTCGGCCGATATTCGGTGACGATGCGCGCCCCGCCGAGCGCGCTTGTCGAGGGCAGCGCCATACGAAGGACCGCGCCGAGTGGGGCCAGATAATAATCGGACGTCCACTCGATCAGCCGCCTGAGCGGGGCGGGGAGGGGTGGCGAGTCGAGCACCTGGAGAAGCGGCCTTAGCCGCGCCTCGTCGATCTCGTTCGCCGGCAGCCGCTCCGCTTCCCAGGCCACGCCCATTTCCTGCCGAGGCCCAAGCGGCACCACGACCACGGATCCCGGCTCCGCGTCGCCGCGATAGTCGAGCGGGCCGAGAGCGGCATTGAGAAGGAGGACGCGGACGCGCGGCATGGAGCGCTTCCATCGGGAGCGAAGAAGCAAAAGGCAAGGCGGCGAAACCTCCCGCCGCCCGCCAACGTTCTCGCCGCGTCACGATCGAGGACGATTTCGATGGACCAGTTGCTTACCCGCCGCCGAATGATGCTCGCCATCGCCGCTTTGCCGCTGGCGACTCTCCCCGCCTGCACCACGCTCGGCGATCTCGAAGGCTTCGGCTTCGAGAATGCGCTGCGCCGCCTGCTTACCGTCTCGTCGCAGCGCGCCTTCGCCAACCTGCTCACCGACAACGGTTTCTTCTCGGACGAGCTGGCGCGGGTGCCGCTGCCACAGGAGCTGGCCGGCGCGGGCGGCATCGCCTCGGCGCTGTTGCGCACGCCCGCGGTGCAGAACCAGTTGCTTGGGATCATGAACCGCGCCGCCTCCGAAGCGGCCGAGGCCGCCGCCCCAGTCGTCTATGATTCGATCCGCAACATGACGATCAGCGACGCGACGGCATTGGTGCGCGGGGGTCCGACCGCGGCGACCGACTTCCTTCAGCGCGCGATGGGCACCGCGATCGTCGATGCGATGTTCCCCGATGTCGGAAACGCGCTTCGTCTGCTCGACAACGGCATCGTCAACCAGGTCGTCCGGGCGGCGACCGGGATCAGCTTCACCGGCCTCCAGCGCCATGTCTCGGAAGCGGCCGCCGACGGCATCTACCGCGCCATCGGCCGCGAGGAAGCCTCGATCCGCGCCAACCCGCAGAGCGCCAACGATCCCGTCATCGCCAGCATGTTCGGTCTGCTGCGCTAGGCGAAGCTCGCCCGGCTCAGCCGCGGCATCAGCAGCGCCTGACCTCCCGCGCGCGCGACCAGGAAGGCGCAGAAAGCAAGCCACAGTCCGTGGTTGCCGAGAGGTCCGGTCACGAACAAGAGCAAGCCATAGACGGCGAATGCCGCCGCCATGGTCACCAGCATCGCTCGGGTCCAAGTCGCGCCGATATAGATGCCGTCGAAGACATAGGACGACACTCCAATCAGCGGCATCAGCATCGCCCAGGGCAAATAGGCGAGGGTGGTTGCGACCACCTCCGGATTGGTGCTGAACGTCGCCGCGAGCGGCGCTCCGAAGGCGACATAGATCAGGCTGATCACTGCTCCGAGGTTGAGGCCCCACATCAGGCAGGCGCCGGCGATGCGCTCGAAGCGACGCCGATCGCGGGCGCCCGCGGCCTCGCCGCACAGCACCTGCGCGGCGCTTTCGAAGCCGTCGAGGATCAGCGCCGACAGGATGAAAAACTGGTAGATGATGCCGTTGGCAGCGAGCACCAGCGGCCCCTCGCGCGAGCCGTCACGGGTGATGAGCAGAATCGCCGCAGTCAGCAGAAGGGTGCGAAGGAACAGGTCGCGGTTGAGCCGAAGCAGCTTGCCGAGCGCGCTCCGGCTCCAGGTTTCCGCCTGCCCGGCGAGCGCGAAGACCCGGGCGAACGGGGGCTCGCGGCCGGCGACCACGATAGCCGCGGCGAGCTTGCCGAACTCCGACAGCAAGGTGGCCGCCGCCACACCCGCGACGCCCCAGCCGAACCCGAGGACGAACAGCAGGTCGAGGCCGATATGGACAATGTTCGCCGCAACCTCGATCGCCAGCACTGCGCGCACCCGTTTGCGCCCGATCAGCCAGCCGACCACCGCCGCGTTGGCGAGCCACAGCAGGCCGCCCCAATAGCGGATGCCGACATAGGTCTGGGCTTCCGCCGCGACTCCGCCGCCGGCGCTGAGCAGGTCGATCCCGAACGGGATTGCGACCGGCATCAGGAGGAGAAGCGCGAGCCCGATCAGCAGCGACAGGCCGATGGCGCGCACGAGCGTCTCGGCCTGCGCCGCCTCGTCGCCGCGGCCCGCCGCCTGGGCGGTCAGCGCGATTGTGCCGGTGCGCAGGAAATTGAACACGACGAGCAGGCCCATCATGAACTTGGCGCCGACCTCGACCCCCGCCTGCGCGTCGACCTCGCCAAGCCGCCCGATCACCCACAAGTCCGCGATTCCGAACAAGGCGGTGGCGAGATTGGTCAGCATCGCCGGCAGGGCGATCGCCCAGATCGCCCGGTGGAGCGCGCTGTCGCCGATGATCCGTGTCGCCACTGCCTTGCCCACTCGCGCCCGCTGCCGCTGCTGGTTAGAAGGGCGCCAAACCCTTTCCAAGCGAGGCACGCTCTACATGAAATTCTTCGTCGACACCGCCGATACCGCCGAGATCCGTGACCTGGCCGAGACCGGCCTGCTCGATGGCGTGACCACGAATCCCTCGCTGATCCACAAGGCGGGGCGCGATTTTCTCGAGGTGGTGAAGGAGATCTGCGCGATCGTCCCGGGCCCGGTGTCCGCCGAGGTCGTCGCGCTCGATCATGAAGGCATGATGCGCGAGGCGGAGATCGTCCGAAAAATCGCCGACAATATCGCAGTGAAGGTGCCGCTCACCATCGACGGCCTCAAGACCTGCCGCAAGCTCACGGCCGACGGCACGATGGTCAACGTAACGCTCTGCTTCACCGCCAACCAGGCTTTGCTCGCGGCCAAGGCGGGCGCGACCTTCATCTCGCCCTTCGTCGGCCGCCACGATGACGTCGGCTTCTCGGGCATGGACCTCATCGCCGACATCCGCACGATCTATGACAATTACGGCTTCGACACTCAGATCCTGGTCGCCTCCGTGCGGAACCCGGTCCACGTCCTCGAGGCCGCCAAGATCGGCGCCGACGTCATGACGGCGCCCCCCGCCGTGATCCGCCAGCTGTTCAAGCACCCGCTCACCGACAACGGCATCAAGGCTTTCCTCGACGATTGGGCCAAGACCGGCCAGGCCATCGGGTAAACTCGCTCTCCTTCTCCCTCTCGCTCTCCCTCTCCCGCTCGCGGGAGAGGGGCGATTTCAGACATCGCATCTTAACCATGATCGGCGTAAGCTCGGCCTGATGGGAAAGGTCTTGAGCTTCGAGGATCACGCGCTTGCGACGCTTAGGGCCCGCATTGCCGCGGCGGAGGAGGCGAATCAGGACCTTATCGCCTTCGCCCGCGGCCATTCGGGTGCGGTCGCCTCGATCCACGAGGCGGTTCTCGCGGTGATCGAGGCCGAGGGGCTCGACCATCTCATCCACATCGTCACCCAGGAATGGCCGCAAATGCTCGGCCTCGACGCAGTGGCGATGGCACTGTTCGTCGGCGAAACCGGGCTTCGCGCCGACGCCTCCGGCCTCCAGTTCGTAGATCCGCGGGTCATCGCCCGCTCGATCGAGGGGATCGACGGAGTCGTTCTGCGTTCGACCGAGCGCGGCCATCCACTGTTCGGCCCAGCCTGCGAGCTGATCCGCGCCGAGGCGCTGGTGACTCTCAAGGCCAAGCCCCCGCTTCCCAACGGCCTGCTCGCGCTCGGCCAGCGCGGCGGCCAGGGCTTCGAGACCCGCCACGGCTCGGAGCTTCTCCTCTTCCTTGGCGCCGTCCTCACCCGTTGCCTGGACCGGTGGCTGATCCCCTGAGCGCCTCGCCGGCGCGGGCGCTGGCTTCACGCTGGCACGACCATCTCCTCAAGGAACGCCGCCGCTCGGTCCACACGGTGCGCGCCTATGTCGCGACCGCCCACCGCCTGATCGGCTTTCTCGAGGGCCATTTCGGCGAGGCCGTCACGCCCGCCGCACTGCTCGAGCTGACTCCGGCGGACCTGCGCGCCTTCCTCGCCGTGCGGCGGTCCCAAGGCCTGGCCAACAGCTCGGCAGCCCGCGAACTGTCGGCGGCGCGCGCCTTCCTTGCTTTCGCGGCGGCGGAAGCCGGTGAGCAGGCGAATGTCCCGCGCCTCAAGGGCCCCAAACAGGCGCGTACCGTGCCTCGCCCGGTCGCCCCGGACGACGCGGTGCGGCTGGCCGAGGAAGCCGCCGACAATGCCTCTGAGCCATGGATCGCGGCGCGCGACTGGGCGATCCTGCTGCTCCTTTATGGCGGCGGGCTCCGCGTAGCCGAGGCGCTCGGTCTGACCGGTGCGGCACTGCCGCTGGGTGACGTGCTCACCGTCACCGGCAAGCGCGCCAAGACCCGGCGCGTGCCGCTCCTCCCTCAGGTCCGCGAGGCGATCCAGCGCTACGTTCAGCTCTGCCCCTACGGCACCAGCCGCGACGAGGTGTTGTTCCGGGGCGCGCGCGGCGGTCCGCTCAATGGCGAGATGGTCCGCCGCGCTGTCCGCAACGCACGCCGCAATCTAGGGCTAGGAGAGCGCACGACGCCGCACGCCCTGCGCCACAGTTTCGCCACCCACCTCCTCGGCCGCGGCGCGGACCTTCGCGCGCTTCAGGAACTGCTCGGCCATGCAAGCCTCAGCTCTACGCAGATCTACACCGCGGTCGACACGGCCCATCTGATGGACGTCTACCGCAACGCCCACCCGAGGGCTTAGCCGCGCATCTTCTGCCGGCGGTTCCAGGTCGCCTGTCGATAGACGTACAGCACCAGGATCAGGATGAAGATGCCCGACGAGACCGGACCCAGCACCTTGTCGACATTCTGGAAGGCCGAGCCGAGGAGGAATCCTGCCGCGGCGAGCGCGGCGCTGAAGATCGCGGTGCCCATGCCCGACCAGATCAGGAACCGCAGCAGCTGCATCCGCGCGAGCCCGGCCGGGAAGGAGATGACCGAACGGATCGTCGGCACCAGCCGGCCGCCGAACACCAGCACCCCGCCCCAGCGCCCGAACGCCTTCTGAACCCGCTTGATGTCGTACCAGTCGAGCGTCAGCCAGCGCCCGTAGCGCTGCACCCACAGCCGGAACCTGGCCTCGCCGAGCGAGGACGCGACGACGAACCAGAACAAATTGCCGACCATCGCACCGGCGGTTCCGGCGATCGCCACGCCCGGCAGGGTCATGTCGCCGGTCGCGGCGCGCGCTCCAGCGACGGGCATGATCACCTCCGACGGAATCGGCGGGAACACCGTCTCGAGCAGCATCAGGACGAAGATGCCCGGATAGCCCGCCCAGTCTATAAAATCGATGACCCAGCGGTCCATTCAGCGGACCCTGGCTTCGATGGCGTCCCAGATGCGGCCGGCGGTGTCGGTGCCGTTGAACTTGTCGATCGCGACGATTCCGGTGGGGGAGGTGACGTTGATCTCGGTCAGCCACCTGCCGCCAATCACGTCGATCCCGACGAAGATCAGGCCGCGCGCCTTGAGTTCGGGCCCGAGTGCCGCGCAGATCTCCAGCTCGCGCTCGGTGAGCTCGGTCTTCGCCGCCTCGCCGCCGACCGCGAGGTTGGATCGGATCTCGCCCGCGCCGGGCAGCCGGTTGACCGCGCCCGCGACTTCGCCGTCGACCAGAACGATGCGCTTGTCGCCTTCCGCAATCTCCGGGAGGAAAGCCTGGATCATGTGCGGCTCGCGATAGGCGGTGTTGAACAGTTCGATCAGCGACGACAGGTTCGCGCCGTCACGGCCAATCCGGAACACCGAGCCGCCGCCGAAGCCGTGGAGCGGCTTCACGACGATTTCGCCATGTTCCTCAAGGAAGTGCCGGGCGACACTCAACGACCGTGTGATGACGGTCGGCGGCATGAAGCGGGCGAAGTCGAGCACCCACACCTTCTCCGGCGCATTGCGGACACTTGCCGGATGGTTGACCACCAGGGTCTGCCCCTGGATCCGCTCCAGCAGGTGGGTGGCAGTGATGTAGCCGAGGTCGAAGGGGGGATCCTGGCGCATCAGGACGACGTCGCTGTCGCGGCCGAGATCGAGGATGGTGAAGTCCCCCAGCGTGAAATGATTGCCCGGCTCAGGCCGGACCTCGACCGGATGGGCACCCGCATAGACGCGCCCGTCCTGATAGGTGAGCGCATCGGCCCGATAGTGAAACAGCCTGTGCCCGCGCTTCTGGGCGCTCAGCATCAGCGCGAAGGTCGAATCCCCCGCGATGTTGATCGATTCGAGCGGGTCCATCTGGACCGCGACGGTGAGGGACATGGAAGCTCCTGAACCGGGAATGGCGCCATGTAGAGAGGCCTGCGCTCGAAGTCACCCGATCCAGGCATTCTCGATATGGCGCGGCCAAGCGCGCGGCGCGATCAGGACAACGTCGATGCGCACGTCGTCCTCCGGCCCGGCATAACGCGGCATCAGCATCTCCGCCGCGGCCGCGACGCGTGACAGGCGATGCTCGTCGATCGCGAAATCGAGCTCGGCCGCGGTCTTGCGCGTCTTCACCTCGACGAAGGCGACGAGATTGCCGCGCTTCGCCACCAGGTCGATCTCGCCGAGCGGCGTCCGCACGCGCTTGTCGAGAATGCGCCAGCCCTTCGCCCGCAGGAACAAGGCCGCCCGAGTCTCGCCGTCGCGCCCGCTCTTCTCGGTCGCGCGGCGGTCCCTCACGCCTGCTCGTCCTTGATCTCGAGCGCCCTCGCATAAAGCGCTTTGCGGTCGGCGCCGAAGCGCTTCGCCACTTCACTCGCCGCTTTCGCGGCCGGGAGGCGGGCGAGGGCGTCGCGCAACGCCGCCTCGACATCCTCCTCGGCGGCCGGCGGCGCTTCGCCGGGCGGGCCGACGACCAGGACGATCTCGCCCTTCGGCTCAAGTTCTGCATAGCGCGTGGCGAGCTCGGAGAGGGTGCCGGTCACCGTCTCCTCGAACTTCTTGCTGATCTCGCGCGCCACGGCCGCGTCGCGCGCTCCCAAGCCTTCGGCAAGTGCCGCGAGGGTGGTTCCCAGCCGCGGCCCGCTCTCATAGAAGACGAGGGTTCCGCGAAAGGCGCCGGCCTCGGCAATCGCAGCAGCCCGGGCCCCGGCCTTGGCAGGAAGAAAGCCGTGAAAGGCGAAACGATCGGTCGGAAGCCCCGCCAAAGTTAGTGCGGCGATCGCGGCGCTCGGGCCCGGAATCGTCGTCACCTTCACCCCCGCCGCGCGGGCATCGCGCACCAGCTTGTAGCCGGGGTCCGAGATAAGCGGCGTCCCCGCATCAGAGACGAGCGCAACTGCCTCGCTCGCCATCCGCGCGACCAGGCCCGGGCGCACCCGCTCGGCATTGTGATCGTGATAGGGCGTCATCGGCCGGCTGCTCCCGACATGCTGGAGCAGCCGCGCCGTCACCCGCGTGTCCTCGACCGCGATGACGTCCGCCGCGCCCAGCACCATCGCCGCGCGCGGCGACAGGTCCGACAGATTGCCGATCGGGGTCGCGACGATATAGAGGCCGGGCTCGAGTTTCTGGTCGTTCATGAGGTGTAGCATGGCATCGCCGTCGTCCCGCCCGCAAGCGCGCCGCTCGGCGCTCCGGTTCATCGGGCTCGCGGTCTTGTCCGTGGCGATCGCCGGCTGCACGCCGCGGACCCAGCGCGCGGTCGAGCCGATCCAGCCGCAGCCGGCCCAGCCGATCTCGCGCCTTCCTCCGGGCGAGACGCTGAACCGGGTCGCGGTGCTGGTGCCGCTCACCGGCCCGGCCGCGCAGGTCGGCCAGTCCATCCTCAACGCCGCCAATCTCGCGCTCGCCGACACCGGCGTGGAGCGAATCCGGATCATGTCTTACGACACCGGCCCGGGAGCGGCGCAGGCCGCTTCGACCGCGATCGCCCAAGGCGCAGGTCTCATCCTCGGCCCGTTGCTCGGGGAGGACGTGCGGCTGGTCGCCCCGATCGCCGCGGCTGCCGACGTGCCGGTGATCAGCTTCTCCAACGACGTCAGCGTCGCCGGCGACGGTGTCTATCTGATGGGTCTCAATCCCGCCCAGTCGGTCGACCGGGTCGTCAACTATGCGCGCGGGCAAGGAGCCAGCCGCTTCGCCGCCCTGGTGCCGTCCAGCCTCTATGGAAGCCGGGTCAGCGACTCGATGCGCGTGACTGTGGGCGCGGCGCGCGGCGAGTTCGTCGGCACGCAGAGCTATGACCGAAGCGCCACCGCCCTTCGCGAAAGCGCAGCAACCCTTCGCCGCCTCGGGCCGTTCGACGCCGTTCTTCTCGCCGACGGCACCCGCACCGCCGTTCAGGCGGCTCCGCTGGTTCGCGGCGACAACCGCAACCTGCGCATTCTCGGCACCGAATTGTGGGCGGCGGAGGCCAATGGCGGCGGTAACGCTCAGCTCCGCGGCGCCTGGTATGCGGCCGCGTCCGACACCTTGTTCAACCAGCTGCGCACCCGCTACCGCGCCCGCTACAACCGCGATCCCGTGCGCCTCGCCAGCCTCGGCTATGACGCGACTTTGCTTGCGATCCGGATCGCCGCCAACTGGCCGCTCGGACGACCCTTCCCGGAAGGCGAGCTTCGCGACCGCCAGGGGTTCGTCGGGGTCGACGGCGCCTTCCGCTTCGGCCGCGACGGGGTCGCCGAGCGGGCGCTTGAAGTGCGCCAGCTGACGGCCAACGGTTTCACCGTCGTCTCGCCGGCGCCGACCGGCTTCAACTAGGCGCGGACGATCTCGGCGAGGATCGAGTCGAGCAGCAGCAGGCCGTCGGCGGTGACTGCCAGCCGCGTCTGATCGCGCCTGAGCAGGCCCTGACGCGCCAGCCGATCCGCCGCCTGCTCGTCGATGAAGGTGGGGACGGGAAGGGCGGTGCGCTCGGAAATGTCCGCGACGTCGACGCCTTCGCGCAGGCGCAGGCCCATCAGCAGCGCCTCGACCGCACGCTCCTGCGCGGTCAGCGCGCGTTCCTCGACGATGCCGTGACTGTTGCGGGCGAGCGCGCCCATCCAGTTCTCAGGCTTGCGGTGGCGCTGAGTCGCGCAGCCGGTGCGGCGGCCGTGGGCACCGGGCCCCACGCCGGCATAATCGCCCATCCGCCAGTAAGTGAGGTTGTGGCGGCTTTCCTGACCCAAGCGGGCGTGATTGGACACCTCGTATCGCGGCAGGCCCGCATCCGCTGTGATCGCTGCCGTCAGCTCGAACAGCTCGGCAGCGAGATCCGAATCGGTCTCCGGCAGCTCCCCCTTGGCCGCGAGCGCGGCAAAGCGCGTGCCCGGCTCGATGGTGAGCTGGTAGAGCGAAAGATGATCGGTGCCGAACGACAAAGCACGGCGCAGCTCGGCCTCCCACGCGGCGGCGGACTGGCCGGGTAGGGCGTAGATCAGGTCGAAGCTGACCCGTTCGAACACGCGCTGGGCCGTCGCCAGCGCTGCCAATCCTTCCTCCACGTCATGGGCTCGGCCGAGGAAGGCGAGCGCCTGATCGTCGAGCGATTGCAGGCCGAGCGACACCCGGTTCACGCCCGCGGAGGCGAGATCGGCGAAGCGCGCCGCCTCGACGGAGGAGGGGTTGGCCTCCAGCGTGATCTCGATGTCATCGGCGGCCTGCCAGTGCCCCGCCGCCGCGTCGATCAGCGCCGCCGCAGTCGCCGGCTCCATCAGACTGGGCGTTCCGCCGCCGAAGAAGATCGACGTCATCCGCCGCCCCGGCAGCAATGCCGCCTCATGCGCCAGGTCCTTGAGGAGCGCCTCCCGCCACGCAGCCTGGTCGATGCTCTCGCGGACATGGCTGTTGAAGTCGCAATAGGGGCATTTCGAGACGCAGAACGGCCAGTGGACGTAGAGGGCGAGATCCTTGGTCCTGTCATTCCCGCGAAAGCGGGAATCCAGCTGCCTTGCGTCTTCCCCGCTGGAAGGGAAGCTGGATCCCCGCTTTTGCGGGGATGACAAGGAAATCGCGTTCATTCTCGCCGTTCGGTCAGAACAAAGCCTCCACCAGCTTGCGGAACGCGTCCGCGCGGTGGCTGATTCGGTGCTTGGCGTCCGGATCCATCTCGCCGAACGTCTGGTCGTAGCCCGCGGGCACGAACATGGGGTCGTAGCCGAAGCCGTTGGACCCGCGCGGCGGCCACACCAAAGTGCCGTCGACGCGGCCCTCGAACCATTCGCTGTGCCCGTCGGGCCAGACGACCGCGAGCGCGCAGACGAAGTGGGCGTTGAGATTCTCCGCCGCCTCGGGGCCGAGCGCCTGGATCTCGTCATGGACCCGCCGCATCGCCCGCATGAAGTCGCGCTCGCCCTCGACATGGCCGGGATCATCCTGCGGCGGAACGTGCGAGTCGCCGTTGAGCGCCCAGCGCGCCGAGAAGATGCCCGGCCGGTTGCCGAGCGCCTCGACGCACAATCCGCTGTCGTCGGCGAGCGCGACCATTCCGGACAGATCCGAGGCCGCGCGCGCCTTCAAATCGGCATTGTCGATGAAGCTCGTGCCGGTTTCCTCCGGCTCGGGCAGGTCGAGCTCGGCGGCCGACACCGGCTTCATCCCATAGGGACCGAGCAGGGCCTCGATCTCCCGAACCTTGCCCGCATTGTGGCTGGCGATGACGAGCCGGCCCGGCTCCAGCTTCCGCGCGACCTCGATCATCGTCCGCTCACCGCTTTCTCCTGCGCCGCGAAGATCTCCGCGCAGCCGATCCGAGCAAGGCGGAGCAGGCGCAGAAGACCTTCTTCATCATAACATTGGCCTTCGGCGGTGACCTGCGCCTCGACGATATTGCCGTCGTCGGTCAGCACGAAATTGCCGTCGCAGCCGGCCGCGCTGTCCTCGATATAATCCAGGTCGAGCACGGCATTATTGTCATGGATCCCACAGCTCACCGCGGCGACCTTGCGAAGGATCGGGTCGCGCGGCAGCGACTGCTCGGCCATCAGCTTGTTGACCGCGATCCGAAGCGCCACCCAGGCGCCAGAGATCGCCGCGGTGCGGGTGCCGCCATCGGCCTGGATTACGTCGCAGTCGACGGTGATCTGCCGCTCGCCCAGCGCCGGAAGATCGACCACGGCGCGCAAGGAACGTCCGATAAGCCGCTGGATTTCCTGGGTGCGGCCGGACTGCTTGCCCGCCGCCGCCTCGCGCCGGCCACGCGTATGGGTGGCTCGGGGAAGCATGCCATATTCGGCGGTGACCCAGCCCTGGCCCTTGCCGCGCAACCAGCCGGGGATGCCGCCCTCGAGCGACGCGGTGCACAGGACCCGCGTGTCGCCGAAGCTCACCAGGCAGCTCCCTTCGGCGTGGCGGGTGAAACCCGGTTCCATGACGATGGTGCGCATCTGGTCTGGCGCGCGGCCTGAGGGACGCATAAACTGGCTCCGGTTGCTGCTGGCCCGGGGCCTTTAACCGTTAGGCCCGCCTCGCACCAGCCATGGTGGAGCGCAGCAATATGAAAGCCTTGCTCACATTCGTCGGCGTGCTGCTCGTGGCCGCTGGCTTGCTGTTCGCAGGGCAGGGCGCGGGGATCATCGACTGGCCGTCGGGCAGCTTCATGCTCGGCGCCGATCGCTGGGTGACCTACGGCCTGATCCTTGCAGGTGTCGGCCTCCTCTTTATCATCCTCGGCTGGGGCCGCCGTTCGCTCTGACGCGCCGGACATTCGCCGTTCAGCACCCCATCTTCATTGCGCCCACGAAATCACTGGGAGAGGTGAAAGCGTGTTGAAACGAGTGACGAGCGCAATGCTGCTACTGGCGGGTGTTGCCGGCTGCACGACCGTTCAGGATCAGCCGCTTCCGATCGAATTGGAATCGATCAGCTACGAGACTGGACCGTGCTTCGGCGCCTGCCCGGTCTATCGAGTCACCGTCAGTCCGGACGGCACAGGCACCTTCGAGGGAAAGCGCTTCACCGCGGTCACCGGGGAGCGCAGCTTCCGGATCACGCCCGACCAATACCGCGCCTTCGCCGCGCAGCTCGCGCCGCTTCGGCCGGCCGAGGGATCGATCCGGATGTCGGGCGAGGCGTGTCGGCAGATGGCGACCGACCTACCGTCGGCCGAGGTCACCTGGTTCAGCCCGATCGGCAACTCGCAGAGCTACTATTTCTACTATGGCTGCGACATGGAGCGGAACCGCGCCATTGCCGAACGGCTGACGCAAGCGCCGCGCCTTCTGCCCATTCAGGCGATGATCGGCCGCGACTAAATCGGCCGAGCCTCGACGAGGCTTGGCGGCGACGCCGAAAGCTCACTACATCACCCGCATGTCGTCGATCGTCGAGCAGAGCGAACGCGCGCGGGATGTCTTCCGCCTGGTCGTCGAGGCCTATCTCGACAGCGGCCATCCGGTCGGCTCGCGCACCATCGCGCGCACGTCGACCCTCAACCTGTCGCCCGCTTCGATCCGCAACGTCATGCAGGACCTCGAGGAGGCCGGCCTGCTCGCCGCTCCTCACACCTCCGCGGGCCGCATCCCGACTGAGCACGGTCTTCGCCTGTTCGTCGACGGCATCATGCAGGCGGCCGAGCCGACGGCTCAGGAGCGCGCCGCGATCGAAGGCCTGATCGACCGCTCCGGCCCCATCGAGGAGGCGATCAGCAACGCGACCGCGGCCCTCTCGGGCCTCTCGGCATGCGCTGGAATCGTGCTCGTGCCCAAGGAAGAGCCGGTGCTTCGCCAGCTCGCCTTCGTCCCGCTTTCGCTGCGACAGGCGCTCGCCGTCCTGGTCGGCGCCGACGGTTCGGTCGAGAACCGGGTCATCGACCTGCCTGCCGGACTCAGCGTCTCCGCGCTCAACGAGGCCAGCAACTTCATCAGCGCCCGCCTCTCGGGCCTGACCCTGCGCGAGGCGCAGGCGCGGCTCTCCGACGAGATCCGCGCCGGCCAGGCCGCGCTCGACAAGGCCGCGCAGCAGCTGGTCCAGCAGGGGCTCGCCGTGTGGTCGGAGGACGGCGCCCGCCGCCCGGTGCTGATCGTCCGCGGCCAGGCCAATCTCATCGACCCCGAGGCCGCTGCCGACCTCGAGCGGGTTCGCCAGCTGCTCGGCGAGCTCGAAGGCAAGGAGGAAATCGCCCGCCTCCTCGACCGCGCCCGCGCCGGGGCGGGGATGAAAATCTTCATCGGCTCGGAGAGCGAGCTGTTCGCTTTGTCCGGCTCGTCGGTCATCGCCGCGCCCTATCGCGGAAGCGACGGAAAGGTGGTCGGCGTGGTCGGAGTGATCGGCCCGACGCGGTTGAACTACGCGCGGGTCGTGCCCATGGTGGATTTCACAGCCAAGACATTGTCGAGATTGATGGGATGATTGACGAGAACGAGAACCAGAACGCCAACCAGGACGTCCTCGACGAAGAGCGGGCGGGCGAAGAGGGCGCGACCGCCGACCTCGACCGCCTCAGCGAGCTCGAGCGCGAGCTCGAGGAGGTGCGCCAGCACGTCCTCTATGCCCAGGCCGAGACCCAGAATGTCCGCCGCCGGCTCGAGCAGGAGAAGCACAACGCGCAGGCCTATGCCGCGACCAGCTTCGCCCGAGACATCCTTTCGGTGAAGGACAATCTCGAGCGCGCCTTGTCGGTGGTCGGCGACGATCTGCGTAGCGACGAGCGGCTCAAGGGCCTGCTCACCGGCATCGAGGCGACAGGCCGCGAGATCGACACCGTCTTCCAGCGCCACGGAATCACCCGGGTCCAGGCGATGGGCGAGCAGCTCGACCCCAATCGCCACCAGGCGATGCTCGAAGTGCCGAGCGACGAGGCCCCGGGCACCATCGTCCAGGAGCTCCAGTCCGGCTACATGATCAAGGACCGCCTCCTGCGTCCCGCCCTCGTCGGCGTCGCCAAGAAGCCGGACTGACGTCAGTTCCTCCCTATCGCCGCAGGCGATGGGGGAGGGGGACCGCTCGCGAAGCGAGTGGTGGAGGGGCTGGACTCCCGCCTGCGCGGGAGTGACGATGGGGGGTGCGTGCTCTTCTCATCCCTCTGACAGCCCTCCTGACCGCCTGCACCACGGTGCCCGATCGGCCGCCCACGCAAACCTATGCCTGGGCAACCTTCGACCGCAGCGGCGTCACCGCGAGTGGCGCCTCCGGCCTTGCCGACCGCCGAGCCGGCCGCGCTCTGACCATCGACGACCCGGTTCGAATCGCCTCGGTCAGCAAGCTGGTTGTTGGCCTTGGCGTGATGCGGCTTGTGGAGGAGGGGGGGCTCGATCTCGATCGCGACGTGTCGGACTGGCTCAGCTGGCCGCTGCGCAATCCGCATTTCCCGGACGCGCCGATCACCCTGCGCCATCTTCTCTCCCACACCTCCTCGCTTGAGGACGGTGTCGACTACGCGGTTCCCCTCGGGACGACCTTGCGCAGCGTGACCTCGCGCGCGGATGCCTTCGGCTTTCATCGGCCGGGCAGCTATTTCCGCTACGCGAACCTCAACTTCCCCGTCGTCGCGTCGGTGATGGAGCGGGCGACCGGCGAGCGCTTCGACCGGCTAATGGAGCGGCTGGTGCTCGATCCGCTCGGCCTCGACGCGTGCTTCAACTGGACGACCTGCAGCGACTCCGCGATGGCGCGAGCGGTGGTCCTCTACCGGCCCGACGGAACGGTGATCCGCGACGACTTTCAGGGGCGCCGTCCGGATTGCGCGGTGCTGGCGCCGGAAGGCGTGCCCTGCGACCTCTCGGGCTATGCGCCCGGCAGCAACGGCGCTTTGTTTTCGCCGCAGGGCGGCCTGCGCATCTCCGCCCGCGATCTCGCGATGGTCGGCATGCTGCTGCTCAACCGGGGCTCGCATCGAGGAGCGCAATTCCTCTCGCCGGCGTCAATGGACACCCTGACCCGGCAGGCCTGGGCCTGGGACGGAATCAACGGCGACACGGAGAACGGCTTCTACTGCGCTTATGGCTTGGCGGTGCAGCGGCTGCTCGGACAGGACCTCGCCTGCGCGGACGACCTGTTCGGCGACGCCCGCTCCGCGATTGGCCACGCCGGCGAGGCCTATGGCGTCCGCTCAGGCTTGTGGGTCGATCCGGCGAGGGGCCGCGGGATCGCCTTCTTCGCGACCGGCCTCGGGGACAGGCCGCCGCGCGGGCGCACCGCTTATACCGCGATCGAGGAATGGCTCGCCGGGCACATCGACTAGATACCGGCATGCCATTCATACTCCGTCCTATCCTCCCCCAGCCCGCCGCGACCGCTCAGCTCGACAGCGCCTCGATCCGGTGGAGATATTTGGCCTGCTGGATTGAGCTTCGCCCGTCTTCGGCTCCCGCTTTCGCGGGCATGACGCCTAGGGGGCGAACGGGAGGAGCGGCTCGATCAGCTCCAGCGCCGGCGCTCCGGGCGGCTTGCGGCCCATCCGCCACATCCAGACATGGCGGACGATCTCGGCCTGTTGCTCCAGCCCGTACCATCTGAACGGCTTTCCCGGCACGAACTGGTAATCGTAGCGGCAGAAGGGGTGGCGCATCAGCGGCAGGTACCAGCGGCCCTTGGTCTGGGCCTGCCAGACATGGGTCATCTCGTGGATGAACAACTCCTGCAGCCCGGGACGCGCGGTCGCATAATCCTCGGCCCATTTCTCCGGCGCGCCGGGATGCACCCAGATATGGCCGTCCGGCGACATCACATATTTGGGCGGCTGGAAGGGAAACCATTTGCGCCGGTTCACCGTCACCGGGGCATAGTCGATCGCCTCGCCGAACACGATCCGAGCCATCTCCCGCTCGCCCGAGGTGAGAGGGCGCCGCGTCACCGCGAGGTTGCTTTAGTGGTTCGCATGCGCCTGTCCGGGCCCGCGCACGTCGGCTTCGACGGTAACCGCCCGAGCGCCCTCGAAGGTGAAGGTGAGGCTGAGCCGATCGCCGACCTTCAGCGCCGGATCGACCCCGAACAGCATCGCATGCTTGCCGCCCGGCTCGAAGCGGACCTCGCCGTCGGCCACCGCGACCTGCTCAAGCGCGACCATCCGGGTCATGCCGCCCTCGTTGCGGGTCTCGTGAAGCTCGATCCGCTCGACGCGCGGGCTGGATACCGTCTGCAGGGTCCCGCCGCCGCCTACCCCGCGCAAGATGAAATATCCCGCCCCCGGCGCGCTCGGGACGGCCGGCACCGTCACGACCGCGTCAGTGACGGTCACCGAAGGCTGTTGCGGGGTCCCCTGGCAGGCGGCGAGGATCAGCAGCGGCGCGGCCGCGAACAAACGTCCGAACATGGGTCGAACCCTATGGTGGCGGACTTCTTGTCGCAACCGGAACGGCACCTATATCGACGCGGTAACAAGCTCCCGCGCCGCTAACGGGCGGGAGACGCTGAAGTATTTTAGAGGGGCAAAGAGGCTAAGAGATATGGCTAAAGTTATTGGCATCGACCTTGGCACGACCAACAGCTGTGTTGCCGTCATGGAAGGGGGCACTGCGAAGGTCATCGAGAATGCGGAAGGCGCGCGTACCACGCCCTCCATCGTCGCCTTCACCAAGGACGGCGAGCGACTGATCGGCCAGCCGGCCAAGCGCCAGGCGGTCACCAATCCCGACAACACGGTTTTCGCGGTGAAGCGCCTCATCGGCCGCCGCTTCGACGATCCCATGACCAAGAAGGACATGGAGCTCGTTCCCTACCAGATCACCAAGGGCCCGAACGGCGACGCCTGGGTCCATGCCGGCGGCAAGGACTACAGCCCGTCGCAGATCAGTGCCTTCACTCTGCAGAAGATGAAGGAAACCGCCGAGGCCTATCTCGGCGAGACCGTCACCCAGGCGGTGATCACCGTCCCGGCCTACTTCAACGACGCCCAGCGCCAGGCGACCAAGGACGCCGGTCAGATCGCCGGCCTCGAGGTTCTGCGCATCATCAACGAGCCGACAGCGGCCGCGCTCGCTTACGGCCTCGAGAAGAATGACGGCAAGACCATCGCAGTTTACGATCTCGGCGGCGGCACGTTCGACATCTCGATCCTCGAGATCGGCGACGGTGTGTTCGAGGTGAAGTCGACCAACGGCGATACTTTCCTCGGCGGCGAGGATTTCGACGCCAAGATCGTCGATTACCTGGCCGACGAGTTCAAGAAGGCGGAAGGCATCGACCTCCGCAACGATCGCCTCGCTCTGCAGCGCCTCAAGGAAGGCGCCGAGCGCGCGAAGATCGAGCTCTCCTCGGCTCAGACCACCGAGGTCAACCTGCCCTTCATCACCGCCGACCAGAACGGCCCCAAGCACCTGGTCAAGGCGATCACCCGTGCCGACCTCGAGAAGCTGGTCGGCGATCTCATCAAGCGCACCCTCGAGCCCTGCAAGAAGGCGCTCGACGATGCCGGCGTGAAGGCCGCGGACATCGACGAGGTCGTCCTCGTCGGCGGCATGACCCGAATGCCGCGAGTCCGTGAGGTCGTGAAGGAGTTCTTCGGCAAGGAGCCGCACACCGGCGTCAACCCGGACGAGGTCGTCGCGATGGGCGCCGCCATCCAGGCCGGCGTTCTCCAGGGCGACGTCAAGGACGTGCTCCTGCTCGACGTGACCCCGCTGTCGCTCGGCATCGAGACCCTCGGCGGCGTCTTCACTCGGATGATCGACCGCAACACGACGATCCCGACCAAGAAGTCGCAGACCTACTCGACCGCCGAGGACAACCAGAATGCGGTGACGATCCGGGTCTTCCAGGGCGAGCGCGAAATGGCCGCGGACAACAAGCTGCTCGGCCAGTTCGACCTGGTCGGAATCCCGCCGGCGCCGCGCGGCGTGCCGCAGATCGAGGTCACCTTCGACATCGACGCCAACGGCATCGTCAACGTCCACGCCAAGGACAAGGGCACCGGCAAGGAGCAGCAGATCCGCATCCAGGCGTCGGGCGGTCTCCAGGACGCCGACATCGAGCGGATGGTCCGCGAGGCGGAGCAGTTCGCCGAGGAGGACAAGAAGCGTCGCGAGACGGCCGAGGCCAAGAACAACGCCGAAAGCCTGGTCCACTCGACCGAGCGCCAGCTCGAGGAGCATGCCGACAAGATCGACGCCGGCCTCAAGGGCGAGATCGACGGCGCGATCGCCGAGGTGAAGACCGCTCTGGAGGGCGGCGACACCGAGACGATCAAGCAGAAGGCGCAGGCGCTCGCCCAGTCGGCGATGAAGCTCGGCCAGGCGATCTACGAGAAGGATCAGCAGGCCCAGGCGTCGCCGGCCGGTCAGCAGACCGGCGAGGCCCAGACCGCGGCCGGCGACGACGAGGACGTCGTCGACGCCGAATATTCCGAGGTCGACGAGAACAAGGGGTAAGACCCGTGTGTAAATTCCGTCATTCCCGCGAAGGCGGGAATCCAGCTTTCTTCAATCACTTACGTACCATAGAAGGCAGTTGGACCCCCGCTTTCGCGGGGGTGACGGGGACCGGGTTTGGGGCAAAGCTTCGTCATGCTTGACGCTGATTATTACGAGCTGCTGCAGATCGAACGCGGCGCCGACGACAAGACCATCAAGTCCGCCTATCGCCGCCTGGCGATGGAATGCCATCCGGACCGCAATCCCGGCTGCAAGACGTCGGAGGAGCGGTTCAAGGCGATCAGCGAGGCCTATGACTGCCTCAAGGACCCCCAGAAGCGGGCCGCCTACGACCGCTTCGGCAAGGCGGCGTTCCAGAATGGCGGCAACGGCCACGGCGCCCAGGACTTCGGCCAGTTCAACGACATTTTCGAGACCGTCTTCGGCGAGTTCATGAATGCCGGCCGGGGCGATCGCCGAACCAATGCGCGGCGCGGCTCGGACCTTCGCTACGACCTCGAAATCGGTCTCGAGGACGCGTTCACCGGCAAGTCGGTCGACGTCACCATCGACAGCACCGCCAAGTGCGAGCCGTGCGACGGTAGCGGCGCCAAGCCGGGCACCTCGGCGCGCCAGTGCAATCTGTGCGGCGGCCGCGGCCAGGTCCGCGCGCGCCAGGGCTTCTTCGTTCTCGAGCAGACCTGCCCGAGCTGCCACGGCGTCGGCGAGGTCATCGCCGACCCCTGCACCGCCTGCCACGGCGACGGCCGCGTCCAGAAGCGCAAGTCGCTCGAGGTCAACATTCCGGCCGGTGTCGACGAGGGCACGCGAATCCGTCTCGCCGGCGAAGGCGAGGCCGGAGTCCGCGGCGGCCCTCCGGGCGACCTTTACATCTTTCTGCACATGGCGCGGCACCCGGTCTTCCAGCGCGAAGGATCGACCTTGTTCGCGCGTTGCCCGGTCAGCTTCACCACCGCCGCATTGGGCGGCTCGATCAACGTCCCCGGCCTCGACAAGAAGCCGCACGACGTGAAGATCCCTGCCGGCATGCAGTCCGGCAAGCAGATACGAATCCGCGGCGCCGGAATGCCGGTGCTCAACAGCCGCGGCCATGGCGACATGGTCATCGAGGTCCATGTCGAGACCCCCACAAAGCTCAGCGCGCGCCAGAAGGAGCTGCTCGAGGAGTTCCGCTGCACCGAGACGGGCGAGGAATGCCCCGAGAGCCAGGGCTTCTTCCAAAAGATAAAGACGATGCTCGGCTGACGCCCTTCAAGGGCAGGCAATAAGTCAGACAATTGCCTTCACCGGCGGGCGAGCTATGCCTTGCTCATGCGCTCACAGACCCTGCTCCTCGCCGCCGCCCTCGCTCTCGCCGGCTGCGCCACGCCCGCTGCCGAGGCGCCGACCGTGGCGGCCTACCAGAATCCCGTTCTCGACACTGACTTCCCCGATCCCGCGGTTTTGCGCGCGCCGGACGGCTTCTACTACGTATACGCCACGCAGGGTCCGCATGACGGTCGCTCCATCAACATCCAGATGGCGCGCTCGCGCAATCTCAGTCAGTGGGAATATCTGGGCGACGCGCTTCCGGTGAAGCCGTCATGGGCCAGCCGAACCCAGGATTTCTGGGCGCCGCACGTCCACCATGCCGACGGCCGCTACTATCTCTATTATTCGGCCAAGCCCGATGCGGCGCTCACCGACCAGAGCCGCGGCCTCTGCCTCGCCGTCGCTACGTCCGACCGGCCGGAAGGGCCGTTCACCGACATCGGCCGGCCGCTCCAGTGCGGGGAGGGTTTCGTCAACATCGACCCGATGGCCTATGACGATCCGGGGACCGGCAAGCGGCTGCTCTACTGGGGCTCGGGCTTCGGCCCGATCAAGGTGCAGGAGCTGGCGTCCGACCGAATCAGCTTCGCGCCGGGCAGCCGGCCGATCGACCTCGTGTCCGTCATCCCAGACGAGAACCCGCTCAACTACCAGCGCCTCGTAGAGGGCGCCTGGGTCGTCCGGCGCGACGGCTGGTACTATCTCTTCTACTCAGGCGACAATTGCTGCGGCCCCAACGCCCATTATGCGATGATGGTCGCCCGCTCGCGCAGCGCCGCGGGACCGTTTGAGACGCTGGCTCAGGCGACCGGCGCGCCCAACAGCGTCATCCTCGAGCGCCGCGGCAACTGGGTCGCGCCGGGCCACAACAGCGTGATCGAGGACGCGGCCGGTGACCACTGGGTCCTCTACCATGCGGTCGACTCACGCCGCCCGCGGACTCGCGAGAGCGACGACATCAACACCCGCCGAATCATGCTCCTCGACCGCCTCGTCTGGCGCGACGGCTGGCCGCGGGTGGAAGGGAACGGCCCTTCGAGCGGCTCCGAACCGGCGCCGGCGACGCGTTAGCCGCCGAACACGCGGTCGAAGATCGTGTCGACGTGCTTGTAGTGATAGCCGAGGTCGAACTTGTCCTCGATCTCCGACGGGGAGAGGAGGGCGGTGACCTCCTCGTCGCCTTTCAGCAGGTCGAGCAAGCTCAGCGCGCCGTCGCTTTCCCACACCTTCATCGCGTTGCGCTGGACGAGTCGGTAGCTGTCCTCGCGGCTGGCGCCCGCCTGGGTGAGGGCGAGGAGCACACGCTGCGAATGGATGAGGCCGCCCATCCGGTCCATGTTGCGCTGCATCCGCTCTGGATACACGAGCAATTTGTCGATGACCCCGGTGAGGCGGGCGAGGGCGAAGTCGAGGGTGATCGTCGCGTCGGGGCCGATATAGCGCTCGACCGAGGAGTGGCTGATGTCGCGCTCGTGCCACAGGGCGACATTCTCCATCGCGGGGATGGTCGCGCTGCGCACCATTCGGGCGAGGCCCGTGAGGTTCTCGGTGAGCACCGGGTTGCGCTTGTGCGGCATCGCCGACGAACCCTTCTGGCCGGGCGAGAAATATTCCTCGGCCTCGAGCACCTCAGTGCGCTGGAGGTGTCGGACCTCGGTCGCGAGCCGCTCGATCGACGAGGCGATCACGCCGAGGGTCGCGAAGAACATGGCATGGCGGTCACGCGGGATGACCTGGGTCGAGACCGGCTCTACGCTCAGGCTCATCATCTCCGCGACATGCGCTTCCACGCGCGGATCGATATTGGCGAAGGTGCCGACCGCGCCGGAAATGGCGCAGGTCGCGATTTCTTCGCGGGCGCGCTCAAGCCGGGTGCGGGCGCGGGCGAACTCGGCATAGGCTTCGGCGAGCTTGAGGCCGAAGGTGACCGGCTCTGCGTGGATGCCGTGGCTCCGGCCGATTGTCGGGGTGAGCTTGTGCTCGAACGCGCGCCGCTTCAGCACGGCCAGGAGCTGGTCGAGGTCGGTGAGCAGGATATCGCTCGCCCGCGCCAGCTGCACCGCGAGCGCGGTGTCGAGCACGTCGGAGCTGGTCATGCCCTGATGGAGGAAGCGCGCCTCCGGCCCGACCTGTTCGGCGACCCAGGTCAGGAAGGCGATCACGTCATGCTTGGTGACGGCTTCGATCGCATCGATCCGCTCGACGTCGATCGCCGGCTCCGTCCGCCACCATTCCCACACCTTCGCCGCCGCCTCGCGCGGAACGACTCCGAGCTCGGCCATGGCGTCGAGAGCGTGCGCCTCGATTTCGAACCAGATTCGGAAGCGGGATTCGGGCGACCAGATGGCCGCCATGTCGGGGCGGGAATAACGGGGAACCATGCGCCGAGCCTCTAGGCAGGGGAGGGAGGAGGATCAACCTCGACGGGTCAGATCAGCCCAAGTGCCCGCAGGCTGGCGTGGCCAGTGCCGCCGACGATGACATGATCGTGTAGAGTGATCCGGAGGTGGCGGGCGGCGTCGGCGATGTCCTTGGTGATGGCGATGTCCTGCGGGCTCGGGCGCGGGTCGCCGGAGGGGTGGTTGTGGACGATGATGAGGCCTGTCGCCTGATAGTCGAGGGCGCGGCGGACGATCTCTCGGACATAGACGGCGCTCTCGTCGACCGAGCCTTCCCACATCGGCTCGTCGCGGATCAGGCGGTTCTTCGAATCGAGGAACAGCACGCGCACCCGCTCGACCGCGAGATGGGCCATGTCGGCGTGGAGATAGTCGAGCAGAGCCTGCCACGAGCCGAGGATGGGCTGCTCGGCGATCTCGGCGCGGAGCAGGCGGAGCGCCGACGCCTGGGCGATCTTGAGAGCGGCGACCTGGCCTTCGGTCAGTCCGGCGCGTTCGAGCGCCTAATGGTCGGCCGACAGGAGGCGGCCGAACCCGCCGAAGCGCTCGATCAGCTGCTTGGCGAGTGGCTTGGTGTCGCGACGCGGCGTTGCGAGGGCGAGCAGATATTCGACCAGCTCATGGTCGAGCAGGGCGTCGGGCCCGCCCTCGGCCAAACGCTGCCGCAAGCGCGCGCGGTGGCCGCTATGATCTACGGGATCGGATTCGCCCATGCTCCCCCTCCCAAGCTCTCCTCCGTAAAGAGGGTGAGGGCCGTTCGACAAGCTAAGGATGAACGGAGCCAGCGCCACGCCATGTTGACTCGAATCTCCCCCCTTCCTAAAGGGGCCGCGCCTTGGCGGGCTCGCCGCTTGGCACATGCGCTTGGCCGCTTGGACGCCCTTCAAAACGGCGCTTTCTACGGAGAAGCGGATTGCCCAGCAAAGAGCCTGGACTGGACCCCCTCGACGAGGACGCCCGCCTGAACGCGCTTGATGAGCGTTTGCGGCGCGCGCGAACCGAAGAGGCGAACAGGTCGGGTGAAGGACGCGACAAGGGCGATGACGATTATCGTCTCGGCATGCGCGTTCTTTCCTACCTGCTCGGCGGGATTTTCGGAGGTGCGGTGGTTGGCTGGACGCTCGACTGGCTGCTCGGCACTTCCCCTTGGCTCCTGATCGCCATGCCGATCCTCGGGATCGTCAGCGGGTTCAGGAACATCATCAGGCTTTCCAACAAGCGCCCGTAACTCTGCGGGCGCTTGGCGCACGATTTTAAGACGGAACCGACCCAGCATGGCCGAAGAATCGACCGCGATCGACCCGATGCACCAGTTCCAGGTGCAGACGATCGCCGACCTCTTCACCATTGGCGACACCCAGATCGCCTTCACCAACAGCGCCGCGTGGATGATCGCCACGGTGGTCGCACTGTGGCTGTTCATGCTCGGCGGCATGAAGCAGGCGGTCGTCCCCGGCCGCTGGCAGATGATGGTCGAGGGGTTCACCGGCTTCGTCACCAAGCTGGTCGACGAGAATATCGGCAAGGGCGGGCGCAAGTACCTGCCCTACATCTTCTCGCTGTTCATGTTCATCCTGTTCGCGAACCTGCTCGGAATGCTGCCGCTCGGCCTGGTCGGGCTTCACCCGTTCACCTTCACCAGCCATTTCACCGTCACCGGCGTGCTGGCGATCATGAGCTTCGCGATCGTCCTGATCGTCGGCTTCTGGAAGCACGGCTTCCACTTCTTCAGCCTGTTCGTGCCGCACGGCACGCCGAAGCTGATGATCCCGCTGATCTTCCTGATCGAGCTGATCTCGTTCATGTTCCGGCCGTTCTCGCTTGGTCTGCGACTGTTCGTCGCCATGACCGCGGGCCACATCCTTCTGAAGGTGCTCGCCGGCTTCGTGATCAACTCGACCAACGCCGGCGCCCTGTGGGGCGGCGTGGTCGGGATCCCCAGCTTCGCGCTGATGGTCGGCATCTCCGCTCTCGAAGTGCTGGTGGCCGGCATCCAGGCCTATGTCTTTGCGCTGCTGACGTCGCTCTACATCCACGACGCCGAGCATCTGCACTGAGTTTTCTACGAGTTAGTTCAACCTGTTATTTGATTATCTGAGGAGTGAAATGGAAATGGACGCAGAAGCAGCGAAGCTCATTGGCGCCGGTCTCGCGGCGATTGGCGCGGGCATGGCCGCGATCGGCGTGGGCTCGGTTTTCGGCAACTTCCTGCAGAGCGCTCTGCGCAACCCGGGTGCCGCCGACAGCCAGCAGGGCCGCCTGTTCATCGGCTTCGCCGCCGCTGAGCTTCTCGGCCTGCTGGCCTTCGTCGTGGCGATGATCCTGATCTTCGTCGCCTAACTGACGCCGGTTCGGGGCGGCCTCGGGTCGCCCCGCACAGGTGATTGGATACACAGCGCCAATGCCTCAAATCGAGCAACTCGCCGCCACTTACGGATCGCAGATCTTCTGGCTGCTGGTCACGTTCGGCATCGTCTACCTGGTCATCGGCCGGGGCATGGCGAGCAAGGTCGTGAACACGGTCGAGCTTCGTGACCGCACGGTCGCCGACGACCTCGCCACCGCCGAAGCCGCGCGCGCTGCGGCCGATGCGGCCGAGGAGCAGTGGCGGGCGCAGGAGAATGCTGCGCGTGAGCAGGCCAAGCGCAAGCTCGCGGAGGCGCGCGCCGCCGGCGCGAAGGCATCGGAGCAGCGCCTCGGCGCGGCCAATGCCGAGCTCGATGCCAAGGTGAGCGAAGCTGAGGGCCGCATCGCCGCAGCCCAGCAGGCGGCGCTGACCGAGATCGGCGCGGTCGCGGCCGATGCCGCGCGCGACATCGTCCGCCGGGTCGCCGAGACCGAGGTCGACGAGGCAGAGGCCCGCACGGTCGTCGAAAAGGTGCTTCATGGCTGAGCCGCAGACTGGGACCGTCGCGTCCAACCTCAATGATCCGCACGAGGCGGCCGGCGTGCCGCACACCGGCGCCGAGGCTCTCGAGAAGGAAGCGGGCGGCGTCGGCCACGAGAACCATCCGGATCCGGCGGTGGCCGGAATTCTCGATGCGACCGTGTTCGTATCGCTGGCGATGGCAGTGTTCATCGCCATCCTGCTGTGGAAGAAGGTCCCGGCGCTGATCACCGGCGGGCTCGACAGGCAGATCGCCGCGATTCGCACGCGCCTCGAGGAGGCCAAGGCGATCCGCGCCGAGGCCGAAGCGCTTCGCGACGAATATGCCCGCAAGCTTGCCAGCGTCGACACCGAAGTCGCCGGAATGATGAGCCAGGCGGAGCAGGAGGCCCAGGCCATCCTGACTAAGGCCGGGCAAGATGCGGAGGCGCTCGTCGCCCGCCGCACCCGCATGGCTGAGGACAAGATCGCCGCCGCTGAGCGCGCCGCGGTCGACGAAGTCCGCGCCCGCGCCGCGCAGGCCGCCGCCGCCGCCGCCGAACAGCTCATCCGAGAGCGCCTAAACGAAGGCCAGGACCGCAAGCTCGTCGACCAGGCCATCCAGGGCCTCGGCCGCCCGCACTAAGAGATCCCGCAGGACTAGGAACTCACCGCTCGTCCCGAGCGAAGTCGAGGGGCGCCTTCACCGGCCTTTGTGCCAGCGCCCCTCGACTACGCTCGGGACGAGCGAATGCTTTTGCAGCTATTTTCCGTGTCGCCGCCGCTTCGCGCAATAATCCTCGAGCTCGCCTAGCGTCGTGCCCGCCTCGTCGAGCACGAACTGGTAGACGTCGTGACTGGTGATGCGGTCGCGAAAGCCCGGCAGTCCTTGTGCTTCGGACTTCAGGCGCAGGATCAGCGCCCGGTCTGCGTTTCGAAGCCGCTCGTCGAGAGCCGCGAAGTCACTCAGCTTCTGTTCGTAGACCGGCGGATCCCACGCCCAGAGATCGATCTTCCACTCCGCGCCGCCGGGCGCAACGACACGAAAACCGAAATAGAAGCCCTGGCCGTAGTCGCCACGCGACCTGAACCATTCGTCATTGTAGGTGATCCGGTAGGGCATGTAGCCGGTCCGCCCGAGCGCGGCCACGATCGGCGGCAGAACCGCGACGAAGCGGTCGCGCTCCCCCCGATCGAGCGGCACATAGATGTCGATGTCGCGCCATGTCATCAGGTCCAGGGCGACGCTGCCCACGATCATCGGCCTGCGGAACTGCCGCTCGAGCAGGGCCGCCATGCCGGACCCGGTGATCAGGTCGAGCGCTTCCTGGCGGAGCGCGGCCGATCTTTGCTCGTGGACCATGAGCGGAGGCTAAAGGGCAATTGCGCTCCTTGCCAGCCGACCTAAATCGTCCCGGTGACCAAGCCGAACTCCCCAGACCGCTTCAGCGAGGAACACGCGACCTACACGGTGCGCGGCTCGGACGCGCCCGACCTCGAAGTCGGCGTGAAGGCGATCCGCGACGTCGTTCGGACTCTGCCGGTGCGCCCCGGCGTGTACCGGATGCTCGATGCCAAGGGCGACGTCCTCTATGTCGGCAAGGCGCGGTCGCTGAAGAACCGCGTGACCAACTACACCCAGGTCGCGCGCCTCACGAAGCGGCTGCAGCGCATGGTTGCCCAGACCCGCGGGCTCCAGATCGTGACGACCAACAACGAGGCCGAGGCGCTTCTGCTCGAGGCGCAGCTGATCAAGCGCTACCGGCCGCCCTACAACGTCCTCCTGCGCGACGACAAAAGCTTCCCATTCATCCTGCTGCGCGAGGACCATGCGTACCCGCGGGTCCAGCTCCACCGCGGCGCTCGGCGTCATAAGGGCCAATATTACGGGCCGTTCGCGAGTGCGGGATCGGTGCGCACGACGCTGACGGCGCTCCAGAAGCTGTTCCTCCTGCGCTCCTGCACCGACAGCTTCTTCGCCAACCGCTCGCGCCCCTGCCTGCTCTATCAAATTCGCCGCTGCTCGGCACCGTGCGTCGGGCGGATCGACGAGGCCGGCTATGCAGAGCTGATCGACGACGCCAAGGACTTCCTCTCGGGAAAGTCGACCAAGGTTCAGCAGAAGCTCGGCAAGCTCATGTCCGAGGCGGCCGAGGCGATGGATTACGAGCTGGCCGCGGTCTACCGCGACCGGCTCCGCGCGCTCACCTTCATCCAGGGCAGCCAGGCGATCCATGCCGAGCGGGTGGGGGACGCAGATATTTTCGCGCTTGCCTGCAAGGGCGGGACGATGGGCATCCAGGCCTTCTTCATCCGCGGCGGCCAGAATTGGGGAGCGCGCAGCTTCTTCCCGGCCCACACCAATGACGTTCCGGAGGAGGAGGTGCTGTCGAGCTTCCTCGTGCAATTCTACGAGGAAGTGCCGCCGCCCCGCCTGATCCTTCTCGACCGCGAAATGGGGGAGCGGGCGCTGCTCGAGGAAGCGTTCGGCGAGCGCGCCGGCCGCAAGGTCGAGATCAAGGTCCCGCAGCGCGGCGAGCAGCGTCGCCTCGTCGCCCAGGCCAAGCGCAACGCCGAGGAAGCGTTGGATCGCCGTCTCGCCGAGACCAGCACCCAGGCCAGGAATCTCCGCGCGCTCGCCGACTTGTTCGAGCTGCCCGAGCCGCCCAACCGGATCGAGGTCTATGATAACAGCCACGTCCAGGGCACCAATGCCGTGGGTGCGATGATCGTCGCCGGGCCTGAGGGCTTCCGCAAGAACAGCTACCGCAAGTTCAACATCCGCAATCCGGAAACCGTCCCGGGCGACGACTTCGCGATGATGCGGGAGGTTCTCGGGCGCCGTTTCGCGCGTCTGGAGAAGGAGGATCCGGACCGGAGCAAGGGCGACTGGCCGGACCTTCTGCTCATCGACGGCGGCAAGGGCCAGCTCTCGGCCGTCTGCGAGGTCATGGAAGATGCCGGAGTCCACGACATCCCCGTCGTCGGAGTCAGCAAGGGGCCGGACCGCAATGCCGGCCGCGAGACATTCCATCTTCCCAACGGCCGCGATTTCCAGCTTCCGCCCAACGATCCGGTGCTGTTCTACCTCCAGCGTCTGCGCGACGAGGCGCACCGCTTCGCAATCGGCGCCCACCGAACCATGCGCGCCAAGTCGATTTCGGCGAGCCCGCTCGACGACGTTCCCGGCATTGGTCCCAACCGCAAACGCGCGCTGCTGATGCACTTCGGCACCGCCCGCGCCGTCCGCAACGCCGCTCTGGACGACATCGCCAAAGTCCCGGGAATCAGCCGAGCCACCGCGCAAGGCATCTACGATTATTTTCACCCGCGCGGGTGAAACTCAGCCGCGTCCCCATCGCGCGATGACCGCGCGGCGCTCGGCATCTTCGAACCGGACCTCCTCGAACTCCGCGCCGATGAGGCAGGACGGCATCGAATCCGGGTTCGAGCCGGTGCAGCGAATGACTCGTCCGGCGGGGCCGGCACGAAGCCGCCCAGACAGGACGAGGTCATAGCCTTGGGCGCGCGCCGGGTCCTGGCCCTCGTCGAGGCGGATGACGTGCCGGTAGGAGCGATTGCCGCGACGGCCGACGCGTGAATCATCCGGCGTGAAAAATTGGGCGATCCCGATCTGGCGCGGCAGTTGCCGGGGCGGCTCGCCCTCGGCCGCTTGCGCGGGCGCGGCAGCGGCAGGAGGGCAGGCGGGCTGCAGCACCCATGGCCGCGAGAGCCAGATGCCCTCCACCGCTTCGACCTCTTCGCCGGCCATGGCCGCGACGGCGGGATCGGCGAGATCAAGGTCGGGCGAGGCGCTGAGCTCGACGGTGCGCGCCTCCGGATCGTGGCGCACCGATGGGTTGCCGGCCGCTTCGGCGGGCGGCGCTCCGCAGCCGAAGCGGATTCGAAGCTCGAAGCGGTCGCCGTCGAGCTCGGCTTGCGCCGTGCGATCGTCAGCGCCGGCGGCATAGGCGCTGCGCGCCTGAGCGACGGCGAGAAGCAGCCGCTCGCGGTCGAGCGGAGGCTCTGGGGCGGGCAGGGGAAGCGGGGTCGGTGCGGCGACATTGTTGGCCGCCGCGGCCTCGTTCTCCTCCGAAGGCCTGCTGGCCTCGCATCCGGCGAGGGCCAAAGCCGCAGCCGCGAGGGAGCATTTCGCCAAGGTCGAGCGTCTGTTCAGCCGTGCCATTCCTAATGCATATCAAATCGACCGCCGTCTGTGACCCCATGCTTGGCTTGTCAGTCCCGCTGTGGAAAGGCGCCCCGATGGCGGTTCGTCAGGCATGAACTATGACCAGCTGATCACGCTTGCCGTGCTCGCCGCGGTGATCTGGGCGTTCGTCTTCGACAAAGGCCGTGCCGACGTCATCTCGCTGACCGGCGCTGCGATACTGCTCATCACCGGAGTGGTCCGTCCGGTCGAGGTCCAGGGTGCCTTCGCCAGCCCGGCGATCATCGCGCTCGCCTCCCTGTTCGTCATCGCTTACGCGATGGAATTGGCCGGTTTGCTTGACGCCGCCATCCATAAGATGGTCGCACTGTGCCGGCGAGTGGGTGCGTTCGGCATCTGGGTGCTGATCGGCCTGTGCGGCGCAGCCTCCGCTTTTCTCAACAACACGCCCATCGTGGTGCTGAGCGCGCCGGTGGTGCGCGACGTCGCCACATCGCTCAATCTGCCGCCCAAGCGCTTCCTGATGCCGTTGTCCTACGTCGCGGTGCTTGGCGGCTGTTGCACGCTGATCGGCACGTCGACCAACCTGCTGGTCGACGACATGGCGAGCATCGCCGGCCAACCACGCTTCGGTCTCTTCGAGATCACGCCGGTCGGCGTCGCGGTCGCGGCCACCGGCGGCCTCTACCTTTTGCTGTTCACCGATCGCCTGCTCAAGCGCTCCACCGCCGAAGCGGAGCCGGAGACGACCGCCAAGGCCGTCGAGCTGGTCGAGGAGGGGATGACGGGCTCGCAGCTCGGCTCTGCCCAGGCCTTCGTCGAGGACCGGCCGCTTCGCCCGTGGAAGGCGGCGCTGTCCGCGGCGGTATTCCTTGCGGTGATCCTGCTCGCGTCGCTCGACGTCGCGCCTATCGCCGCCTGCGCCTTTGCCGGCGCGGTGCTTCTCATCCTGATGCGGGTCATCACCGCCGACGAGGCCTATGCCGGCCTTCGTCCCGACATCCTCATGCTGATCGCCGGGATGATCGTGCTTGGCATCGCGCTCGATGAGAGTGGCCTCGCCAGCGCCGCAACGGGGCGGCTGGTCGGCTCCCTCGATCGGCTCGATCCCTTGCTGGCGCTGATCATCCTGTATGGCGCTACCCTGTTCCTCACCGAGCTTCTGTCCAACGCCACCGTCGCGGTGCTGGTCACGCCGGTGGCGGTCGCGCTCGCCGAAACGTTGGGCGTCAGCCCGCGGCCGTTCCTCGTCGCGGTGATGATCGCCGGCAGCGCCGCCTTCGCGACTCCGTTCGGCTACCAGACCAACACGCTCGTCTATCAGATGGGCGGCTACAGCTTCATGGACTTCGTCCGGGTCGGCCTTCCGCTCAACCTGGTGACCTGGGTCGCCGCGGTCGTCGCGATCACGATGACCTTTCCCTTCTAGCCGCAGCGCTCGAACACACGGTCCTGGGTGCGCAGCCGCACCGGGCGGCCATTCTCGATCTCGAACTGGTAGGGCCGCCCTTCGCCCGGAATCAGCTCGAGGCGGATCGAGTCGGCCTCGGTGAATGGGGCCGCGACCGTGTCGATCGCGCCCATCCTCACAGCCATTCGGCTGTCGTTCGATGTGATCGTGAGGGTGCCGTAATCCTCGTTGCAGTAGCGGCCGGAATAGGCGGAAGGAGAGAGGCTCAGGCGCCACGGCCGTCCGGCCCGCCGCGCGCGGTCCTCGGCGATGGCCTGCCGCCGCCGCTGCGCCTGAGTCGCCAGCTGCTCGACCCGCTCGTCGGCCTCGCGCCGCGCCACCTCCGGCCCCGCCTGGAACCAGCGATAAGCATAGGCCGCGGCGATATCGACGAGCATGTAGCCGGCGCCCTCGTCGTTGGTGACGATGGCGACGCCCAGGTCGCGCAAGGGCATGAACGACACGTGCGAACGTGCGCCGGCATAGCCGCCAAACGAGTGATAGAGCATCTCTCCTTCCAAGGCGCCCGAATACCAGCCGAGGCCGTAGCCGGCGCGGGTGTAGCGGCCGAACGACTGGCTCATCGTGCCGATCGGCCGATGGGTCATGGTGACGAGATCGGCGGGGATCGCCAGGCGCCGGTCGCCGCGATGCGCGGCGAGCTGCAGAGTCAGCCAGCGTGACAGATCGTTGGCGCTTGAGAACAGCCCACCGGCCGACTGCATGTTGCTGTCGATCTTGAGCAGGTTGACTCGCTCCGGCCCGCTCGCGCCAAGGCCGTAGGGCGAGGCGAAGGGCTGAGTCCGCCTCAAGTCGGCGAGGCCGTCGGGATGGGTCTGGGTCATTCCGAGCGGCCGCAACACCTCGTCGCGGACGATGTCCTGCCAGCGTCGCCCGAGCCGCCGCTCGATCAGCAAGGTCGCGAGATTGTAGCCGAGATTGCCGTAGTCGAAGGTGCCGAGCGGGGCCTCGCCGTTCGCCCGCATGCGCCCGACCAGCCGCCACAGGGTCGCCGGATCGTGCTCGCCGCTATAGGCGAGGCGGAACTCCATCCCGTCGCTGTCGAGGCCGTGGGTGTGGCTGAGCAGGTGGCGCAGGGTGACCGCATCGGCGCGGATCGAGGGGTCGAACGCGACATCCGGCGCGAGCTCGGCCAGCGTCCAGTCGAGATCGATCGCGCCGCGCCGCTCCAGCACCGCAAAGGCGAGGCCGACGAAGCTCTTGGTCGACGAGGCGATATAGACTCGGGTGTTCGGCGTCATCGGCACTCCGCGCTCGATGTCGGCCATGCCGAAGCCGTGAATGAAGATCGGCCCGTCACTCCGCGCGATCGCGACCGACACGCCGGGCACCGAGCCGAGCCGGGCGAGGGCCTGGTCCATGAACGAGCGGAAATCGGCCGCGAACCGTTGCTCCTCTGCATCCAGCGGCACGATCTCCGGGGAGTGGGAGGCGACCCGTTGGGCTGTGGAGCAGCCCGAGAGGAGCGCGGCCAGGGCGGCGAGCAACATCAGGCGCGGGCGTCGAACCATGGTCCCTCCTCCGATGCTGGAACGCTGCGCTCGACGACCGTCCCTGTCCAGCACGCTCGCAACTTCGCCGCTTTTGCGCGATGGGGGCGGCATGACCGATCCGATCCCCGTCTCGACCATCGCCAACCTCATCCAGCTGTCGATCGCGCCGGTCTTCCTGCTCGCCGGAGTCGGTGCGATCCTCAATGTGATGGCGACCCGCCTGTCGCGGGTGGTCGACCGCGTCCGTCGGCTGGAGGCGGAGTTCGCCGGCACGTCCGAGGTGCTTCAGCGGCTGGCGCGATCGGAGCTCAGCCGCCTCGGCACGCGGATGAAGCTGATCAACTGGGCGATCACCGCCGTCACCGCCGGCGCGCTCACGGTCTGCCTCGTCGTGGCGGTCCTGTTCGTCGGCGGCCTCGCCGATTCGAGCGTCGGCAACATCATCGCCGCGCTCTATGTGCTCACGATGATCCTGCTGGTGACGGGCCTGGTCCTGTTCCTGCTCGAGGTCCGCCTCGCATCCCGCAACCTGCGGGTCCGCTACGAATTGCTCGACGTCGACCTTGACGGCGGGCCGTCCGGAGACGCCTGAACGACTCGTCGACGCTCCGCCTCGCTTCGTCGCGCCCCGCCCTCAAGAAAGTTAACGCGCCGGAACGGTCTGCGTCAGCAGCGGTTCACCTGATCGCAGACCGCCGGCGCGCTGCCGTAGCCGGCCTGTGTCACTGCCTCTGTCAGGGAGTATTCAAATATGCGGAAGTCAGTCCTCGCCGTCCTGCTGGCCGGCTCGATGTCCCTTGGTGCATGCGCCACCACGGCTCATGAAGAAGCGATGCTGGAAGGTGCCGGAACCGGCGCTGCGATCGGCGCTGTTGGCGGTGCCGGCGTCGGCGCTCTCGCCGGCGACCCGATTGCCGGCGCGGCGATCGGTGCGGCCATCGGCGGCCTCGCCGGCGCGGTGTGGGTCGACGCCAATAATGACGGTCGCGTCGATGGCTATACCCGCGGCGGGCAATATTATGCCGGTACTCCGGCGGGTTGGGACCCGGCGACGGGCCGCGCTTGCCAGAACGTGCTCGGCACGGCGGCGACCGGCGCGGGCCTCGGCGCGGTCGGCGGTGCCGGTGTCGGCGCTGCGACCGGCTTCGGCGTGCTCGAAGGCGCGATTGCCGGCGCGGTCGTGGGCGGCATTGCCGGCGCGGTTTGGGCCGATGCCAACAATGACGGCTGCGTCGACGGCTATACCCGTGGCGGCCAATATTATCAGGGCGTGCCGCAGCAGCCGGTCTATCAGGCTCCGGTGCAGCGCGGCGAGCGCGGCTGATCTACTGATCGGTGGGAGAGGCGCCGCCGGGGACCATCCCCGGC
>JBKBPQ010000002.1:277176-319072 GCA_046293155.1 Allosphingosinicella sp.
GGTCGCCGCTGGGACCCCTCCCTCGCTCCGCTTTTCTTTTGCGCCCTAGCGGCGGCGGCGCTCGGGTGGCCGGTTCAGCGCGGCCAGCTGCACGGGGTCGCGATTGTAGACGTCCTGGCGGAAGGCGACGCCCTGCGGCTCCGGGGCGACGGTCAGATAGGTGATGTAGACCGGCACCGGCTCGGGCACGTTGATATGCTGCTCCGGAGTGCTCCCCTCGGCACGCGGCGGGGTCCCGAACAGCCAGCGGGCGAGGCGCGGCGCGTCCTCCAGACGGACGCAGCCGGCGCTGAACAGCCGCCCTTCCTCGCGCAGCAGCGAGCGATCCGGCGTGTCGTGCAGGTAGATGCCGAGATCGTTGGGGAACATGAACTTCATCCGCCCCATCGCATTGTCCTGGCCCGGCAGCTGGCGCACGCGCAGCTCCTGGCGGCCGGACGCGACCGCATTCCAATCCACGTCCGAAGGCTCGAGACGTCGCGCGCTTTCGGTCCAGTCGGACAGGATCTCGTAGCGCCGGCTCCGGATGAAGCCGGGCCCCTCGCGCAGCACGCCCGCCGCGATCCGCTCGCGGACGAGGTCGGGCGGCACGTTCCAATACGGATTGAGCGTCAAGTAGCGCAGCGTGCCGGCCATCATCGGCGTCGGCTCGGTCGGCTTGCCGACGACGACCCGCATCGAGCCGACTGCCTCGCCATTCTCGTACATCCACAGCCGCGCAGCGGCGGCGTCGACCAGCACGTAGCGGCGGCCGAGATCGGCGGGGAGGGCGCGGGCGCGCTCCAGGTTGAGGCGCAGCAGCTGCTGGGTCTCGCGCGAGCCGTGGTTGAGGAGGGCGAGGGTGAGTGGGCCGGCGAGCCCGTCCGCCGGCTGCCCGTACGCGCGCTGGAGCTCCCGCACCGCATTGGCGACGGCGCGGTCGTAGGGGCCGTCCGGCGCCATTCCGAGCCGCGCGCGCAGAGTGCGGACGCGCGGGTCGGTCGAGCCCGGCCGGAGGATCGGGCCTGACGGTACGTGGATCGCCGGCCGCTCCTCGAGCCCGCGATGGGCGGCAAGGCCCCCGCGAAGCTGAGCGTAGAGCGGGTTCATCCAGCCGATCGATTCGAGATAGGCCTGCAGGTTCGGCGCCGATGCGGCACCCATCAGCGCGACCGCTTTGCTCGGCACCACCGGGCGGTAATGCGCCTCGGTATAGACGACGCCCATGTCACGGGCACGGCGCACGTCTCGGACATAATTGGCGAAGGTCGTCGACAGCAGCATCTCGGCGCGGGCGAGGGCGCGCGGCGATCCGCCGGCCGCCTCCTCGATCGCGTCAGCGACGGCATTGGGCCGGTAGGCGCGCGGGTTGAGCCCGTCCGCGTCGGCAGTCTCGATGAGATGGAGAAGCTGCTGAGCCTCGGGTCCCAGAGTGCCGCCGCGAACCCAGATCGGCTGATAGCCGCGCTGCTGGTAGAATTGCGCGATCTCGCGGTCGCCGCGAACCGCGGAGCGGACCGCCTCGGTGAGGCCGGCTTGAGCGAGCGCAGGCGCCGGAGCCGCCGCGACCGCGACCGCCGCACAGGCGAGCGACGAAAAAAGAAAAGAGCGGGCCCGGGAAACACCGGCCCGCCTAACAGATTGAAAACGCATTACACCCCCGACTGGATGATCCGGCTGGATCAACGCGAGGGGGACCTGGTCGTTCCACTCTTCAGCGACGAGGCGGGCAGACAGAGAGGCCATTCGAGGTTAGGGACGCGCCTCAGCCCGATCGAAAGCAGTCTCGTTCCGTGTCCTCCCCTTATGACGTCATCATCCTCGGCGCCGGTGCCGCCGGCCTGATGTGCGCGGCCACTGCCGGCCAACGGGGCCGGCGCGTGCTGCTCGTCGAACATGCCGACCGCGCCGGAAAGAAGATCCTGATCTCCGGCGGCGGGCGCTGCAATTTCACCAACATCGGCGCGGGGCCGGCGCAGTTTCACTCGGCCAACCCGCATTTCGCCAAGTCGGCCTTGAGCCGCTACACCCCACAGGATTTTCTCGCGCTGGTCGAAAAACACAAAATCGCCTGGCACGAGAAGACCTTGGGCCAGCTCTTCTGCGACGGCTCCTCGCGCCAGATCGTCCACATGCTGATGGAAGAATGCGCCAAGGGTTCAGTGCGTATCGCCCTCGGCGAGCCGGTTCGCGACGTGAGCCATGCCGACGCCCTGTTCACCGTTACGCATGGCGACCAGGTGTCGACGGCGCCGTCGCTGGTGATCGCGACCGGCGGGCCGTCGATCCCGAAGATGGGCGCGACCGGCTTCGCCTACGACCTCGCCCGCAAGTTCGGCTTGAAGATCGTCGAGCCGCGGCCAGCGCTGGTGCCGCTGACGCTGGGTGGGGACGAGGCGCTGTTTCGGGAGCTGTCCGGAGTCGCGACCGAAGTGATCGCCAAGGCGAATAAAACCCAGTTCCGTGAGGCGGCGCTGTTCACTCACAAGGGCATGTCGGGCCCGGCGATCCTTCAGATCTCGTCCTACTGGCGCCACGGCCAGCCGGTCGGAATCGACTTCCTGCCCTCGCTAGCCTCCGGGTGGGCGACCGCCGCCAAGCGCGCTCGGCCGCGCACCCACTTCCACACCTTGCTGGGCGAGCTCCTTCCCGACCGTCTGGCCGAGACTTTGGCCAAGAAGCTCGGCCTGTGGGGCGAGCTCGCCAACATGCCTGACCGCAAGCTGGAGGAGGCCGAGCGGCGCCTTGGCGACTGGCAGTTCCACCCCAACGGCACCGAAGGTTTTGCGAAAGCCGAGGTGACCGCGGGCGGCATCAGCACAGCGGAGCTGTCGTCGCAGACGATGGAAGCGAAGAAGGTGCCGGGCCTCTACGCGATCGGGGAGGCGGTCGACGTCACCGGCTGGCTCGGCGGCTACAATTTCCAATGGGCCTGGGCGAGCGGCTGGGCCGCCGGACAGGCGCTTTGACATGAATTCCCCTCCACGACTTCGTGGAGGGGCTAGGGGTGGTTCTTCGTGTTCAAGGAGAAAGAGCCACCCCCGGCCCCTCCAGCAAGGGCTGGAGGGGAGCCCCAGACGCGATTGCCGTCGCTTTCACCTTGCCCCGCAGCCGGGGCACACCATGTTGGATCGCTCATGACTTTCGAAAATTTACCGCCGCTTCTGTCGGAAGCGCTCGCCGCGCGTGGCTATGCCGCGCCCACTCCCGTTCAGGCCGCCGTGCTCGCCCCCGAGGCGGAAGGCCGCGACCTCCTCGTCTCCGCCCAGACCGGGTCGGGCAAGACCGTCGCCTTCGGCCTCGCCATGGCCGGCGATCTGCTCGTGGATGGCCGCCCGGCGCCCGTCCGCGAGCCGCTCGCCCTCGTCATCGCGCCGACCCGCGAGCTCGCGCTCCAGGTCAGTCGCGAGCTCGCCTGGCTCTATGGCAAGGGCGGCCGGATCGCGACCTGCGTCGGCGGCATGGACCCGTCCAAGGAGCGCCGCGCGCTATCCTACGGCGCCCATATCGTCGTCGGCACCCCGGGCCGCCTTCGCGACCATCTCGAGCGCGGCGCTCTCGACCTTTCGGCGGTCCGCGCCGTCGTCCTCGACGAGGCCGACGAGATGCTCGACATGGGCTTTCGCGAGGAGCTCGAAGAGATCCTCGATGCGACTCCGCAGGAGCGCCGAACGCTCCTCTTCTCCGCGACCCTGCCCAAGCCGATCGTCGCTCTCGCCCGCCGCTACCAACGCGATGCCCTGCGCATCTCGACCGTCGGCGAGGACCGCGGCCATGGCGACATCAGCTATCAGGCCGTCACCGTGTCGCCGTCCGATATCGAGAATTCCGTCGTCAACCTGCTCCGCTTCCACGAGGCGGAGACGGCGATGCTGTTCTGCGCGACCCGAGACAATGTCCGCAATCTCCACGCCCGCCTGGTCGAGCGCGGATTCGCGGCCGTCGCCTTGTCCGGCGAGCACAGCCAGTCGGAGCGCAACCACGCCCTCCAGGCGCTTCGCGACCGCCGCGCCCGCATCTGCGTCGCAACCGACGTCGCCGCTCGCGGAATCGATCTGCCTACGCTGAGCCTCGTCGTCCATGTCGAGCTTCCGCGCGACGCCGAGACTCTCCAGCACCGCTCCGGCCGGACGGGACGCGCCGGCAAGAAGGGCACGGCGATCCTGATCGTCCCCTACCAGCGCCGCCGTCGGGTCGAGACGATGCTGCGCGGAGCCCGGATCAATGCTGAATGGATCCCAGCCCCGACGGCCGACCAGGTCCACGAGCGGGACCGCCAGCGGCTGATGGAGGCGCTTCTCCAGCCGGTCGAGGCCGACGAGGATGATCTCGCCCTCGGTCGCAAGCTGCTCGCCGAGCGGGCGCCGGAGGAGGTCGCCGCCGCTTTGGTCCGCGCCCATCGCGCCAAGCTGCCGCCGCCCGAGGAGCTCGCCGAGCAAAGCGAGGGACGCCGCGACGAGCGCCAGGCCGGCCACCGTGCGGGGTTCGAGGACACGGTCTGGTTCCACATGAACGTCGGACGGCGCCACAATGCCGACCCGCGCTGGCTGTTGCCCTTGCTGTGCCGCCGCGGCCACATCACCCGCAACGAGGTCGGCGCGATCAGGATCGCGGCCAACGAGACCGCGTTCGAGATCCCGCGCACTCTGGCGGATCGGTTCATGAAGGCGGTCGCCCGCACCGCCCGTGACGAGGATGACGGCCTCCTCATCGAGCCGATGCAGGGCACCCCACGCGACGCCGCGCGCGACAACCGCCGCCATGGCGGCCCTCGGTCAGGTCCCAGGCACCATCACAAAGGCCCGCCGCGCCGGGTGCGACACGGGTAGCCACTACCGGCATCTTGCATCGCGGCCGCGCCTCGACCATATCGCGGGCGGGAGTCGGGCGGACGGAACCGTCGCCAACCTGGTCAGGTCCGGAAGGAAGCAGCCACAACGATTTCGTTTCGGGTCGTTCCGGCTCCCACCGGCCTTCGCTGAAGCTACGGCCGGCAAGCCGGGCGTAGATTCGGCGAGGTCGCGCGCCGAAGCCTTGGCGTAGGCGGGCCGCAGTCGCTACACCCGACCCATGTCCTCCGAATCCCCCGACGGTTTCTCGCTCGGCCTCGACGAGCCGCCGCAGCCGCAGGCGGCCCAGCCCTATCGAGTCCTCGCCCGCAAATACCGGCCGCAGAACTTCGACGAGCTGATCGGCCAGGAGGCGATGGTCCGCACCCTCGCCAACGCGATCAAGCGCGACCGGCTCGCGCATGCCTTCTTGCTCACCGGCGTCCGCGGAGTCGGCAAGACCTCGACCGCGCGCCTCATCGCCAAGGCACTGAACTGCATCGGCCCGAACGGGCAGGGCGGCCCGACCATCGATCCGTGCAACGTCTGCGAGCCGTGCCGCGCTATCGCCGAAGGCCGCCATATCGACGTGATCGAGATGGACGCAGCGTCCAACACCGGTGTCGACGACGTCCGCGAGATCATCGACGCGGTCCGCTATTCTGCGGTGTCGGCGCGCTACAAGGTCTACATCGTGGACGAGGTCCACATGCTGTCCAAGAACGCGTTCAACGCGCTTCTGAAGACGCTCGAAGAGCCGCCGCCCCACGTGAAATTCCTGTTCGCCACGACGGAGGTGAACAAGGTTCCGATCACCGTCCTGTCGCGCTGCCAACGCTTCGACCTCAGGCGAATCCCCGCCGACCGCCTCAGCGCGCACTTCGCCGAGGTGGCGAAAGCTGAGGGCGTGGAGGTTGAAGAAGAAGCCTTGGCGCTGGTCGCACGCGCGGCGGAAGGCTCGGCTCGCGACGGCCTGTCGATCCTCGACCAAGCTATCGCCCATGGCTCCGGCACCGTTACCGCAGAGCAGGTCCGAGCCATGCTCGGCCTGTCGGACCGCGGCGCGATCCGCGGCCTGCTCGGCTTGCTCCTCGCCGGCGACGCTCCGGGCGCGCTCGCGGCGGTCAAGGACCAGTATGACCTCGGCGTTGAGCCGGCGGCGCTCATCCGCTCTCTCCTCGAAGCCGTACACGGAATCACCCGCGCCAAGATCGGCGGCGCCCGCGATCCCGCCCAGTCGGACGAGGAGCGCGAGGCCTATGCCGACTGGTCGGCGCGGCTGTCCTTCGCGATGATCCACCGCCTGTGGCAGCTCCTCCTCAAGGGCCTCGATGAGGTCAACCGCGCGCCGCTTCCGCTCGAGGCCGCCGAGATGGCGCTGCTCCGGGTCATCCATGCTTCCGAACTGCCGGACCCGGGCCAGCTCGCGTCGCGCCTGGCGAGCGGTGCAGGGCCTGCGCCTGCGCAAGTCTCGGGTCCGTCGCCAGCGCCTGCCGCCGACACCGCCTCCCCCCAGGCGCCCGCCAGCTTCGCCAGGCTCATCACCCTGCTCGAGGAGAACGGCCACGCCCATCTCGCGCAGCAGCTCCACGATTATGTCGGCCTCGTCCGTTACGCACCGCCCGAGCTGGTGCTGAAGCCCGCGCGGCCGATGCCCGACCTCGCCCGAGAGGCCGTGACCGCGCTCAATGCGGCCACGGGAATGCGCTGGCAGGTCGAACTCGTCGATGACGGCGAGGCCCAGCCGAGCCTTCTCGAGCAGGAAGAATCCAATGCCGAGCGCGAGCGCCAGGAGGTGCTGGACTCGCCGATGGTCAAGGCGGCGTTCGAGGCCTTTCCCGACGCCGAGCTTGCTGGCTATACGGCCGGCAACCAACGGAGCTGAACATGCCGAATCTCGATGAAATTATGAAAATGGCGCAAGACGCGCAGAACCGCCTGATGGAGGCGCAGCAGAAGCTCGACTCGGTCGAGGTTCAGGGCGCCTCGGGCGGCGGCATGGTGAAGATCACCGCGACCGCCAAGGGCCGCGTCACCAGCGTGTCGATCGACGACAGCCTCATGGCCGGCGGCGACAAGCAGATGCTCGAGGATCTGATCGCCGCCGCCATCAACGATGCCCGCACAAAGGCCGAGGCGGCCGGCGCCGAGGCGATGCGTGACGCCACCAGCGGCATGGGCCTGCCGCCGGGTATGAAGCTACCCTTCTGATCACCCGCCTCGCCCTGCTGCCGCTTGTGCTCGCCGGAGCGACGCCGGCGCTGGCGCAGGAGCAGCTTCGCGAGCTGTGCGGCGACCGTCCCGGCCTCGGCAGTTCGACCTGCATCGTCGATGCGGGGCACGTCCAGGTGGAGACGGGCCTGTCCTGGACCCGCACGGACGACCTCGGCATCCGCGAGGACGTCTTTCTCGTCGGTGACACGTTGCTTCGCCTCGGCCTCGACGAGCGCACCGAGGTCCAGCTCGGCTTCACTGCTTTCGGCCACGTCCGAGTCCGGACGCCTCTCGCGGCCGACGAGGAATCGGGAATTGGCGACATCACCGTCGCCCTGCGCCGCAACCTGATCTCCCCAGACGGCTCCGGCACCAATGCCGCGGTCCAGGTCTATGCGACCCTGCCGACCGGCGACGACGCTATCGGCGCGGGGGACTGGAGCGCCGGAATCCTGCTGCCGTTCGGCTTCGACCTCAGCGAGACCCTGTCGGTCGCCTTCACGCCCCAGGCGAGCCTCGAGCCGGACTCGGACGGGGAGGGGCATCACGCGTCGTTCGGAGGCTCGGCCGGCATTGGCATCACCCTCTCTGATCGACTAGGCGCCGCGGTCGATCTCGCCGTCATCCACGACGACGACCCGGCCGGGTCCGGCACCGAGGCTTTGCTCGGCCTCTCGATGACCCTTGGCCTCTCCGCCAATGTCCAGCTCGATGCCGGGCTCAATATCGGCCTTAACGACGACAGCCCCGCCACCGAGCTCTACGCCGGCATCGTTACCCGCTTCTGATCATTCGTAGACGCAGGCGTCGAGTCCCTGCCGCTCGACCGCGCCCATCCGCGCCGCGATCGTATTGCCGTAGCGACGGGTGAAGCCCGCCGGAGCCACCGCATCTCGCCGTTTGGGCAGCGGCAGCACCGCCGCGATCCGCGCCGCCTCCTGCCGGGTCAGCTGGTCGGCGCCATGATTGAAGTAACGCTGCGCCCCGGCATTGGCGCCGTAGGTGCCGATCCCGGTCTCGGCGACGTTGAGGTAGACCTCCATGATCCGTCGCTTGGACCACATCGTCTCAATGAGCAGGGTGAACCAGGCCTCGAGGCCCTTCCGGAAAAAGCCGCCGCCCTGCCACAGGAAGGCGTTCTTCGCGGTCTGCTGGCTGATCGTCGATCCGCCGCGAAGCACGCTTCCACCCTCCTGGTTGCGCCGCCACGCCGCCTCGATCGCCTCGCGATCGAAGCCGTTGTGCGTGCAGAACTTGCTGTCTTCGCCCGCGATCACGGCTCGGACCATGTCGCGGTCGATCCGGCCGATGCTCATCCACTGGCTCTGCGCCCCGTTGCCGGCGGCGATGTCGGCGAGTTGGGTGAAGGTGATCGGCGGGTTCACGAATCGGTAGGCGAGCACCCACAGGACGCTCACCAGCACGAACCAGAACAGGATCTTGAACGGCAGCAGCAGCAGCCGCCGGCCGAGCGAGCGTTTCGGACGAATCTTCTTCGGACGCTTCCTGGGCGGAGCGTCGGCCGTGGATGCAGCCACTTACCCCGCCGGCAGGAGCCGCCGCTCGCCGGCGAGGTTCATCAGCGCCTTCTGCAGTTTCTCGAACGCCCGCACTTCGATCTGGCGGATGCGCTCGCGGCTGACATTGTAGACCTGGCTCAATTCCTCGAGCGTCTTGGGATCGTCGGTGAGGCGACGCTCGGTGAGGATGTGCTTCTCGCGGTCGTTCAGCGACTCCATCGCCTCGACGAGAAGCTCGTGGCGCACCCGGCTCTCCTGGGCGTCGGCGACGCGCTCGTCCTGGAGCGGCTCGCTGTCGACCAGCCAGTCTTGCCAGGTGCCTTCGCCTTCCTCGCGCAGGGGGACGTTGAGCGACGTGTCGCCGCCCATCGCCATCCGGCGATTCATCGAGATCACGTCTTCCTCGGAGACGCCGAGATCGGTGGCGATCTTCGCGACGTCCTCGGGCTTGAGGTCGCCGTCCTCGAACGCCTCGATCCGGTTCTTCATCCGCCGCAGGTTGAAGAACAGCTTCTTCTGCGCCGCGGTCGTGCCCATCTTCACGAGCGACCAGCTGCGCAGGATGAATTCCTGGATCGACGCGCGGATCCACCACATGGCGTAGGTCGCCAGGCGGAAACCCCTCTCGGGCTCGAACTTCTTCACGCCCTGCATCAGGCCGATATTGCCTTCGGAGATCAGCTCCGAGACGGGCAGGCCATAGCCGCGGTAGCCCATCGCGATCTTGGCGACGAGGCGCAGGTGCGAGTTGACCAGCTTGGCCGCAGCTTCAGTGTCCTGATGCTCGGTCCAGCGCTTGGCCAGCATATATTCCTCCTCGGGCGTGAGGATGGGAAACTTCTTGATCTCGGCGAGATAGCGATTGAGACCCGCCTCACCTCCGGTGGCGGGGATCGTCGCCGGGACATTTCGACCGCTTGCCATGATGACCTTCTTAACTCCCTGGGCGCTTCCGCTATGCTGCGGATCGGCACCTTTCGTGCCTATACGGTGAGCACCCTCAACAGTTCCTGTATATCCGACGGAAGGGCGCTTTTGAACGACAAGTTTTCATTCAAGACCGGATGCACGAACCCAAGCTCGGCCGCGTGCAGGGCCTGACGATTGAAATTCAAACGCTTGAGCACGTCCTTATGCTCCGGGCGAGGGCGTCCATAGACGGGATCGCCGAGCAAAGGATGGCCGATGCTGGCCATGTGCACGCGCACCTGGTGCGTGCGGCCGGTCTCCAGCCGACACTCGACGAGCGACGCCCCGCGAAGCGGCTCGACCAGGCGATAATGGGTGACCGCCCGCTTGCCGCGGCCCTCCTCGACGATCGCCATCTTCTTGCGGTTGACGCTGGACCGCGCGAGCGGCGCGTCGACCGTCCCTGAAGGCGGCCTCGGCAGCCCCGCCACCACCGCAGAATAGAGGCGGTGGATGCTGTGCCTGGCGAATTGCGCCGCCAGGCCCTCGTGCGCGCGATCGGTCTTGGCGACGACCAGCAGTCCCGACGTGTCCTTGTCGATGCGGTGGACGATCCCCGGCCGCGCCACCCCGCCAATGCCGCTCAGGCGACCGGCGCAATGGTGGAGCAGGGCGTTGACCAGCGTCCCGTCGGTATTGCCTGCGGCGGGATGAACCACCAGGCCGGCGGGCTTGTCGACGACGAGCAGGTGATCGTCCTCGAAGACGATCTCGAGCGGGATCTCCTGCGCCTCATTGTGCGCCGGCCTCGGCTCTGGGACCGCGACGGCATAGACCCCGCCCGGCACCGCCTTGGCGGCTGGATCGCGCACCGGCTGCCCTTGGGGGTCCGCGACGGCGCCGCTCGAAATCAGCGCCTTCAGGCGCTCGCGCGACATTGTCGGCACCGCGGCCGCCAGCGCGCGGTCGAGCCGCCAACCGGCAGCGTCCTCGGCCACCCGCGCTTCTATGATTTGCGACGCCCCCACTGGTGCCGATATGGTGTCGGCGCCGAAATCTTCAAGGCAGAGTGCGCCTTGCAAGTCGCTGCGTTCCCGCCCAAAGAACCGGAACCGTTCACCGCACGGATCGTCGCGCTCCGCATGAAATCCCACGAATTCGCCAGCCTGCTCTGCTCGCGCCTGTGCCACGATCTGCTGAGCCCGATCGGCGCGCTCAACAACGGCATCGAGCTGCTTGCCGACGAGCATGATCCGGAGATGCGGGCGCGCTGCCTCGACCTGCTGGGCGAGAGCGCCCGGGCGTCGGCCAACAAGCTCAAATTCTTCCGCCTGGCGTTCGGCGCGGCTGGCGGCTTTTCGGACGAGGTCGACACCCGCGAGGCACGGCAGGCGATCGACGGCCTGTTCGGCACCGACGGCCGGATCCAGATCGGCTGGATGGTCGAGGAGCCGACGATGAGCAAGTCGGCGCTCAAGATCCTGCTCAACCTGGTCCTCATCGCCGGTGACTCCCTGGTCCGCGGCGGCCGCCTCGACATCGGGGCCGAGCGCTATGCGGGTGGCATGGACATCGTCATTCGCGCCGAGGGCACGCGCATCGTCCTCGATCCGGAGCTTCGCCGGGTGCTGACCGGCGCCGAAGCGGAGGGCGATCTCGCGCCCCGCGCGGCCGCCGCCTGGCTGGCGCAGAGCCTGGTCGCCGAAGGCGGCGGCCAGATCCAGCTTGCCGACGACGAGGACGGTGTTCTGCTGCTCGGGGCCAGTCTGCGCGTCTGACGCGGTAAACTCCTTCTTTACCAGCCGCTCGCCATAAGGTTCGCCGCCACCGCGGACGGAACCATGGACGAGCTGATCAACGACTTCATCGCGGAAACCCGCGATATGCTTCAGGCCCTCGGCGGCGAGATCGTCGCCTGGGAAGCGGCGCCGGGCGACCGTGCGCGCCTCGACGAGATTTTCCGATTCGTCCACACGGTGAAGGGTAATTGCGGTTTCTTCGACCTGCCGAGGCTCGAAGCCTTGAGCCACGCCGCCGAGGACGCGCTTTCCGAGGTGCGCGCCGGCAAGCGCAGCGCCGACACGGCCCTCGTCAGTGGCGTGCTGGCGGTGATCGACCGCATCGGCGAGCTGGTCCAGGCCCTGGAAACCGGCGAATCCATTGCCTCCGAAGATGACGGGCTTCTGATCGAGGCGTTGAAGACGGGGGCGGTGCCCTATGTCGAGACTGTGAGCGGCGATGTCGCGGTCGGCGACGCGCGCAAGTCCCAGCGCTCGATCCGGCTGTCCGTTGACCTCCTCGACCGTATGATGAGCGGTGTTTCCGACGCTGTTCTCGCCCGCAACGAGCTTTCCCGCCGACTGCGCGAGGCGCCGACCGACATGGCCGTCGAGGCGGCGTTCGAGCGAGTCTCCGCCTGCATCGCTGAAATCCGCGACGCAATCACCCGCACCCGAATGCAGCGCATCGACAATCTGTTCGCGGCGCTTCCGCGCATGGTCCGCGACATCGCCTCCGAGCTCGACAAGCAGGTCCGCCTCGAGGTGGACGGCGGCGACGTCGAGCTCGATCGCGAGATGATCGAGATGATCCGCGACCCGCTGACCCACATGGTCCGCAATGCCATCGACCACGGCATCGAGCCGGCCGAGGCGCGCACTGCTGCCGGCAAGGACGCCGCCGGCACCCTCAAGGTTTGTGCTCGCCAGTCCGGCAACCAGATCCTCATCGAGGTCGTCGACGACGGCCGCGGAATCGACGGCGACAAGCTGGTCAAGAAGGCGCTCGCCAACGGCGTCGTGACTCCGGATCGGGCGGAGCGCCTGTCGCAGGCGCAGAAGATAAGCCTCATCTTCGAGGCGGGTCTGTCGACTGCCCAGGAAGTCACGGCCATCTCCGGCCGAGGCGTCGGAATGGATGTGGTGCGCGCCAACATCGAGCGGATCGGCGGCCTCGTCGAGGTCGATTCCAAGCTCGGGCAGGGGGTGCGCTTCACCATCCGCGTGCCGCTGACCCTGACCATCATCCCAGCGCTGACGGTGAGCTCGGGCGGCCAGACCTTCGCCATTCCCCGCGCCGCGATCGAGGAGATCCTGCGCACGAGCGGAAGCGCGGTGAAGCTGGAGACGATCGGCGAATCCTGCATCGCCACCATTCGCGGCCGCCGCGTGCCGCTCATCACCCTTACCGACCTGCTCGGCCTGAGGCGCAGCCCGCCTGGCAAGGACCAGACCATCATCCTGCTGAAGCCCGCCGGCGGCGACGTCTACGCCCTGCTGCTCGACGCGGTTTTCGATCATGAGGAGCTGGTGGTGAAGCCCGCCGCGCCCGCGATCATGGCTGCCGGCCTCTATGCGGGGACGACCCTGGCTGACGACGGCCGGCCGGTGCTGCTCCTCGACCCCTCCGGAATCGCCAGCAAGGCGGCGATCGCGGAGCAGGAGAAGGAGCGCGAGCATCGCGTCGGCGAGACCGCCAAAAAGGCGCGGGTCGAGGAGCATGCCCAATTGCTCGTCTTCCGAGGCCTCGATGGGGGCCGCCGCGCCGTTCGCCTCGCCGTGGTCGAGCGGATCGAGGACATTCTTCCGGATGCGATCCGCTTCACGGCCGGGCGGCTGCGCGTGGCAATCGATGGCGCGATTCTGCCGATGGCAGGATGCGCCGAAGCGCCGGACCGCGAGAAGATCCGTATTCTCCGCCTCAGCGACGGCGCGAGCGAGCTCGCTTACGCTTTTGACGAGGTGATCGACATCCTGCCGCTCACTGGAAAGCTGCGCCGTTCGCGCACCGCCGGCGAGATTGCCGGCGTCGTCCTGATCAATGGCGAGCAAGTCGAGCTGGTCGATCCGCACTGGCTGTTCGCCCATTGCGACGCGGCGACGTCCGCGGAGGCGCGCCGGGTCTGCGCGATGCCGCTCGGCGACCCGTGGATGGACAATATGCTTCGGCCGCTGGTCGAGAGCCTCGGCTACGACGTCGTCGAGGCTGAGGAAGGGGTCGAGGCCGACCTTCTCGTCGCCAGCGCCGACGCCCCGCTGCCCGCGGCGCCGCCGGGCGCTCAGGTGCTTCGCCTGCGCGCGACGCCCGAGGCCGCCGGCGATTCCGACACCATCTACCGCTACGACCGCGCTGCCCTGCTCGACGCGCTCGGCGCCACTGCCAAGGTGAGCAACCATGGTTGAGCTGCTCCTGATCGTCCGCCTCGCCGGCCGCCGCGTGGCGCTTCCGGCCGCTGACGTCGAGGCCGTGGTCGAGCTTGAAGGGCTCACCAAGGTTCCCGGCGCCGCGTCGCACATCGCCGGCCTCTCGGCGCTGCGCAGCCGGGTCCTCACGGTGATCGACAGCTGGGTTGCGCTCGGCCTCGAGGACGAGGCCGAAGTCGGCAGCACCGAAGCCATCGTCGTGCCGTCGGGCGGCCACACCTATGCGCTGCTCCTCGAGCAGGTCGAGGACGTCGTCGAATCGAAGGGGCCGCCGACCCCGTTCAAGGCTTCGCCGGGACCGGGCTGGAGCCGCGTCTCTTCCGGAATGGTCGAAGCGGGCGACGATCTTCTTCTGCTCGTCGATCCGCACGCGCTGATCGCCGGGCCGCCCCTCGAAGAGGCTGCGTAAACGGTACTTCAATTTAAAGTTGTGCTTACTTCTTAGGGGTAAGCACCAAGTGCAGACAACGAGAGTGAGCCTCCCCAATGAAGACATGCCTGGTCGTCGACGACAGCAAGGTGATCCGCAAGGTCGCCCGGCATATCCTTGAAACCCTTGAGTTTTCCGTCGAGGAGGCAGAGGACGGACGGGCCGCGCTCGCGCATTGCGAGAGCGCCATGCCGGACGTCATCCTGCTCGATTGGAACATGCCCGTGATGAGCGGGATGGAGTTCCTTCGCGAGCTTCGCCGGAGTGAAAGCGGCGGCGAGCCCAAGGTCGTTTTCTGCACGACCGAGAACGACCTCGCCCATATCCGTGCCGCAATCGACGCCGGCGCCGACGAATATGTCATGAAGCCGTTCGACCGCGAGACTCTCCACTCAAAGCTGCAGATCGTCGGAGTCGCGTGACCGCCCGGCCTGCTTTGCAGGCGCGGCAGTCAGGAGGAAGCGGTGCTGACGCCGATCCCATCCGACTGCTGATCGTCGACGACTCGTCGGTGGCGAGGGCCGTGCTGACTCGCATGGTCCAATCGCATCCCGACCTGAAGGTTGTCGCCACCGCGAGCAGCGCCGGCGAGGCGCTGGACGCGCTGAAGAGCGTCCCAGTCGACATCGTTCTCCTCGACCTTGAAATGCCGACCGGCAACGGCATCGCCGCGCTGCCGGACATCATAGCGGCCGGGAAGGGCGCCCGCGTCCTTGTCGTGTCGACGGGCGCGGGGGACGGTGCCGAGAGCACCGTGAAGGCGCTCGCCGCGGGAGCCGCCGACACGCTTCCCAAGCCGATCGCCGGAATGTTCGGCGGCCGTTTCTCCGAAGTCCTGGCCGACCGGGTTCGCCGCATCGGCCGGGCAAGCGTCGCCGATCGGGAGGAAGAAGCGGCTCCCGCCGCGGCAAGCGTCATCCAGCTGCGCGAGACGACCAATTGCATCCCGACTTGCCTCGCCATCGGCGCGTCCACCGGGGGTCTGCACGCGCTCAACGAGTTCTTTGCCAGCCTCACCAAACCGACCGGTATCCCGATCCTGATCACGCAGCACCTGCCAACGCTGTTCATGCCGCATTTCGCCAGGCAGATCGCCGCGGCGTCGGGGCGCGAGGCCCGGGTGGTCCAGGACGGTGACGAGCTCATCCCGGACCGCATTCACGTCGCCCCGGGCACCGCTCATCTCTGCGTGGTTCGGCGCGGCGGCGACGTGCGCGTCAAGCTCGACACGCGGCGGGCGCCGTCCGGCTGCCTGCCGTCGGTCGATCCGATGCTGGCCTCGGTGGCGGAAGTTTACGGCCGCGGCGGTCTCGCCGTGGTGCTGAGCGGAATGGGCCGCGACGGCCTTGCCGGAAGTCACGCGCTGGCAGCCGCCGGCGGAGTCATCCTCGCGCAGGATCAGTTCAGCTCGGCGATCTGGGGAATGCCGCGCGCAGTCGCGGAGGCCGGCCTCGCCAGCGCAGTCCTGCCGCCGCGCGACCTTGCCCGCCGAGTGGCGAAACGCCTTGGAGATGGTGCGTGGAAGTAAGCAGTTCATCGCGACGCATCCTTGCCAGCCTGCTCGAGACGCGCACCGGGCAGCAGCTGGCGGTCAACCGCAACTGGCGCATCGACACGGCGCTTGCGCCGATCATGCGCCAGCACCGCTTCGACAATCTCGACCATCTCGTCACCAAGCTCGTGACCGGCTCGTCGCCGGCGCTCACCGAGCAGGTGATCGAGGCCCTGCTCAACAACGAGACCTTCTTCTTCCGCGACAAGCTGCCCTTCGACCTGCTGATGGGCGGGCCGCTGAAGCGGATCGAAGCGGCGCGCGCGTCGGAGAAGAGGATTTCGATCTGGAGCGTCGGCTGCTCGACCGGCCAGGAAGCCTATTCGATCGCGATGACCTTCGCCGAGCAGGAAGTCCGCTGGCGCGGATGGAAGGTCGACATCGTCGGCACCGACATCTCCCGCTCCGCGATCGAGCGCGCTCGGGCGGGCAAGTACAGCCAGTTCGAGGTTCAGCGCGGCCTGCCGATCCTTCAGATGGTGCGCTGGTTCGGCGAGGAAGGCGAGGGCGGCTGGCAGATCTCGCAGAAGCTCCGCGACATGGTCCGTTTCGAGGTTCGCAACATCGTCGAGCGGCCGCCGGAGCCGAAGCAGTTCGACATGATCCTGTGCCGCAACGTGCTGCTCTATTTCGCGCCCGACATGCGCCGGCTCGCTTTCTCGCGAATGGCCGACGCGGTCGCTCCGCACGGGGCGCTGATGCTCGGCGCCGCCGAGACGGTGATCGGGCAGACCGACCGGTTCGTCTCGGATCCCGAGAATAGAGGCCTCTACGTGCCCGCGGCGGCCGCCGCCGCGTCGCGTCGCGTCGCTTGATTTGAGTTGACCTCGCGCGCCTTTTGGCGCGGGATTGCGGCCCATGTCAGAGTATATCGAGCGGCCTTCTCCGAACCATGATCAACGCTCGCGGCCGATCTCGATGATCGTGCTGCACTATACCGACATGCTCAGCGCCGAGGAGGCGATCGAGCGGCTCTGCGATCCGGCCGCGGGCGTGTCGGCCCATTATCTCGTGACCAAGAGCGGCGAAGTTGTCCGCATGGTGCCCGAGGAGCGCCGGGCCTGGCATGCCGGACGCAGCTATTGGCGCGGACTCACCAACGTCAACGACGACAGCATCGGCATCGAGATCGACAATCCCGGTCACAGCAACGGTTACGAGCCGTTTCCCGACGCTCAGGTCGAGGCCGTCGTCCGCCTCGTCGCCGACATCAAGCAGCGGCACCACATCACGCGCGGCAATGTCGTCGGCCACTCAGACGTCGCTCCGGCGCGCAAGCGCGATCCGGGTGAGCTGTTTCCCTGGGGGCAGCTCGCGCGGCTTCGCCTCGCGCTTCCGCGGCCGACCAAGAATTTGATGGATCCGTGCTGGACGGAGGCCGGCTTCCTGCTCGCGCTGGAGCGGTTCGGCTACGACGTCAGCGACAAGATGGCGGCGATCATCGCCTTCCAGCGCCGTTTCCGCCCCGAGCTCATCGACGGCGAGATCGACGCCGAATGCCGGATGATCCTGCTCGCCTTGCTGCTGCCGCGCCCGCAAGGCGACGAGTGATTGGCTTTGCGCCGCTAAACCATTATCTTGGCGCGGCCAGAGGGTCGGGCGGCCGCGGACGCGCAAGCGTCCGAGGAAAGTCCGGGCTCCACGGAACGACGGTGCCGGCTAATTACCGGCGGGGGCGACCCCAGGGAAAGTGCCACAGAAAGCAAACCGCCGGGCTTCGGCCGGGTAAGGGCGAAAGGGTGGGGTAAGAGCCCACCGCGGGACCGGCAACGGGACCGGCACGGTAAACCCCACCGGGAGCAAGACCGAATAGGGGCGGCACATGGGCCTGTTCCGGCTCGTCGCCCGGGTTGGTTGCTGGACCCTGTCCGTAAGGGCAGGGCGAGAGGAATGGTCGCCTATCCCTCGCGAGAGGGTGGACAGAACCCGGCTTACAGACCCTCTGGCCTTGTTGCGCTCCCGTACGAATCGCCTAGAGTTGCTCCAGATCAATTCAGGGAGGGGGTCTCATGAATCTCGTTCAGCGCGCCATCAACATCAACACGCAGCCGCGGGCGGAATGGGCCCGCGTCGATGCGGAGCCGGCGACGGTCGCGGGCCTGTTCACCGGCTATGCGGTGATTCTGGCGCTGTTGCCGCTGATCGGCACCTTGCTCATGGGTCTTCTGTTCGGCGGGGTCTTTGGCTTCAGCTTCGTGCTGGTCACAGGACTGGTCGGTTATGTCGTCGGGCTCGCCGTACTGTTCGTGATGATCCTCATCGCCAAGGCGCTCGCGCCCAGCTTCGGAGGCACTCCCAGCGACATTGCCGCGGCCAAGTTGCTGATCTACGCGGCCACTCCGGTCTGGCTGGCCGGCATCCTGAACTTCATCCCGGGCATCAATATTATCGTCATGCTGGTGGGCTTCGGTTACGCGGCCTACCTGCTCTACCTCGGCAGCTCCATCGTCATGAAGATCCCGGCCGACAAGGCCGCGGCCTTCACGATTGTGGTGGTCCTGATCTGGATCGTGCTTTCCTTCGTGGTCACTGCCATTCTGGGCGGTATCATCGTGACTGCCCTCCTCGGCAGCGCCGCCATGACCGGCGGCTACATGCTTCGCTGACCGACCGCAGCGGCACGTTCTGCCGATTAGCGAAGTTTAATGACGGGCCGTGGCCTTCGGGTCATGGCCCGTTCGCATTTCAATCCCTAGATGAAGGCTCATGGCGAAGCCGGGACGATCGAACGACTGGGGTTTTCCGCGCTGGCGCGGCTATGGCAGCGCGCGTGAGACGGAGTCGGTGCGGCTGTGCGACCGCCACGGCTGCTCCGAGCCCGGCGATCGGCCGGCGCCGAAGTCGCCCAACAGCCGCGACCGCTGGTATTTCTGCGAAGCCCACGCCGCCGAGTACAATCGCAACTGGAATTATTTCGAAGGCTTGACCGCCGAGGCCGCAGCAGAGCGCGAGGCCGAGGAGCGGATGGGTGCCGACGCCTTCGCAAGCGCGGGCCATTATGGCTGGGGAGGGCCCGGCGACGGCAGCCGAAGCCGCGACGAGATGCGCGCGCTAGACGTTCTCGAGCTTGATGCCGACTCCGACTTCGACGCGGTCCGAGTGGCCTATCGCCGTCTTGCCAAGGCGAACCATCCTGACACCAATCCGAATGACGCCGAGGCCTCAAAGCGCTTCCACGCCATCCAGGCCGCCTATGACGTGCTCAAGCGGGCGGAAGAGCGCAAGAGCGGCCTCTGACCGCTAATCCGTGAACATGAAGGTGCCGGTCACGTGGGCGACCGGATCGGCGGGATCGCCGTCATGGGCGGTGCCGCGAACGAAGGCGACGCTTCGGGTCACGGCGTAGCATTCGCCGCGGCCGATCACCGTGTGCCCCGGGGTTGCCGGGCGGAGATAGTCGACCCGCAGGTCGAGGGTCGCCTGGTGGCGGAAACGGTCGAGCCTGCACCAGATTGCGACGCTGGTCGCCATGTCCATCAGGCTGATGATCGGCCCCGACGCGATGATTCCGCTGTCCGGCATTCCGATCAGCTTCTCGTCATAGGGCAGGCTGAGCTCGGCCCAGTCCGGCCCGTGATCGACATAGGCGATGCCGAGCGCGCCGCCGTGGCCGACCCGGCGCACGTAGGACATGAAGCGCTTCGGATCGAAGCCCTCCGCGGGTAGCTCCGCCTTACTCACGCGGCGAGCCGCGACGCCGTTTCGCGCACCAGCGCGATCATGTTGGGAATGCCTTGAGTCCGGTTCGAGCTGAGCTGGTTCTTGAGGTCGAACCTGGCGAGCGCGCCTTCGATGTCCATCGCGGCGATCTCGCCGGGCGCCCGGTCCTGCACGGCGAGCAGGACCAGCGCGACGATGCCCTTCGTGATCGCGGCGTTGCTGTCGGCGAGGAAATGGAGCCGGCCGTCCGCCTGCGGCACCGGATAGACCCACACCGCCGCTGAGCAGCCGCGAACCAAAGTGGCGTCGGTCTTCAAGGCGTCCGGCATCGGCTCCAGCGCGCGGCCGAGGTCGATCAGCAGGCGATAGCGGTCGTCCGCGTCGAGCAGCTCGTAATCGGCATAGACATCGTCGAGAGAAGGCATGGGCGCGCGTTAGCCCGTTTCGCGCGCCTCGTCATTATTCGACGCCGTTGGCGATCGCCTCCAACCTGCGCACCCGCGCCTTCAGGTCGGCGAGTTCGATCCGCGCCGCCGGCGTTGGTGAGGCGGGATCCTGGTCCTGCGCCTCGAGCTCAGCCCGCTTCAGAGCGAGCCAGTCGGTCCAGCCGCGGAGCAGGGCGCCGACCAGCAGGAGGAACCCTGCCAGCCCCGCCACCGCAACGATCATCGTTGTGAGCATGCCGTCCATCTGCATCCTCCTCAGCGGTCGCGAAGCCGCTCAAATTCCTGCTCGAGGCTGTGGTTGCGGTCGGTGGCGATTCGCTCGAGCACCGCGAGCCGCTCCTTCAGCACCTTCATCTCCTCGCGCATCCGCTCCGTCTCAGCGCTGTCGTGCGCAGGCAGCGGGTTGCCGTGGCGGTCCCTGCGGACGCTGTATTTCGCCCGCATCACGCCCGCGATCGACGTGATCAGGACGATCAGCACCACCATGATCACGACATTGCTGCTCATCATCGTCTCTCCTGAATTCCTTGCGCCGTCAGTTCAGCGGCTTGTCGCGCAGCGCCTCGATCTGGTCGGCGACGTCGACGCCCTTGTCGGTGATGATCCGCTCCAGAACCCGAACGCGCTGCTCGAGACGCTCTGTATGGGCGGCATATTGAGCGGCCTTCTCGGCGGTGTTGTGCGACATCAGCTCCAGCTCGCGTTCCTTGAACTTGAGCCTGCGCTTGTGGATGTCGGCCCAGATGCCGCCGATCACCGGGATTCCGACGACGATCACGAAGAAGAGCAGCGCGAAGATCTTTCCGTCCATCTCGGAACCCTCAATTCTTGGTCAGGCGCAGAGCGTCGATCTCCTGCGACAGCCGGTGGCTGTCGTCGGTGACGATTCGCTCGACGTTGGCGAGGCGGTCCTTGACCGAACCGAGCTCGGCGCGAAGCTGCGCATTCTCCTGGGAGAGCAGCTTGATCCGCTCCATCGCCTCGTCATTCTTCTTCGGATAGACCGCCTGGCCCCAGGCTCCGTCGAGCGGGTAGCCGTTCTTGATCCTGAGCCAGGTGGTCAGCACCCAGCCCCCGATTCCGAGCGACGCCATGATGGCGATGAACGGGAAGATGGTTTGCAGGAAAGCGAGCTTGTCGGGTTCCACGGGGCAGTCTCCTGAGGAAGAAGGTCAGCGCAGGCTGTCGATCTCGCGGGCGAGGCGACGGTCGGGGCTGGTGAGGTAGGTCTCGACGTCGGCGAGACGGCGGTCGATCTCGCGGAAGCGGGCGCGCACCATTCGGGCGCTGCGCTTCGGGTTCTTGCGCACCTTCTGCCAGAATTCCTTCTCGGCCGGGGCAAGCTCGTCGAGCTCGCGGGGCCGGTTGGGCGCCATGAACGCGATCAGGAAGTAGGCGAGAAGCACCAGCGGGCCGATGACGAACGGGCTGACCACGGTGCCTATCCGCACCATCGTCACGTCGACGCCCCAATAGTCCGCGATTCCGGCGCACACGCCGAGGAACTTGCCGTGCTCTTTGTCGAGGTAGAAGCGAGTGTTCTGTCCAGCCATCACATGCGCTCCTCGCGGCTCGGCACGCTGCTGCGTCGCGGTTCGAAATCGCTCACGGAAGGCTTCTCCAGGCTCGGCCGGCTGTGGTCGTAACCGACCGGGTGCCAGCCGGGATTGTCGGCCTGCATGATGCGGTCGATGGTGTTCATGCGCTCCTCGAGCCGGCGGGCAAGCTCATAAAGCTCGTCCAGCATCTTCTCGTCTTCGCCGGTGAGGCTGGAGTTAACTTTCCACTTGGTGACGTAGTGAAGGATCAGCCACGGCAAAGCCACGAACAGGATCGGCATTACAATCAGAGGGATGAGAACGTCTTCCATGTGATCAACCCTCCTGCTTGGCGTCGCCGCCGTTGGTTCGGCGGGCGAGCGACGCCTTCAGCGCCTCAAGCTCCGCATCGACCTTGTCCGCATTCCTGAGCTCCGCGATCTCGTCGTCGAGGCTCTTCGGCCCGCCGCCGAGACTGAGCGCATCGGCCTCGCCCTCGGCGAGATCAGCGCGGCGCTCGAGCACGTCGAAGCGCGAGAAGGCCTCGTCGACCTTCGGGCCCGCATACATTTCGCGCATCCGGGTGCGGTTCTGGGCGCTCTCCATGCGCGTCTGAATGGCGTTCTGGCGGGTACGGGCCTCGCGCAGCTTGTTCTGAAGCTTGGCGATGTCGGCCTCGGACGCGCGAAGCGCGTCGTCGAGCACCTCGATCTCCGCCTTCAATTGGTCGGCCATGTCGGCCGCCTTCTGCTTCTCGAACAAGGCGGCCTTGGCGAGATCCTCGCGGCCCTTGGACAGGGCGAGCTCGGCCTTCTCGACCCAGCTGTCCTGGACCCGGTCCAGCTTGGTGATCTGGCGGCGCATCTCCTTCTGGTCCGCGATGGTGCGGGCGGCCGACGCGCGCACCTCGACCAGGGTCTCCTCCATCTCGAGGATGATCATCCGGATCATCTTCGACGGGTCTTCGGCCTTATCGAGTAGGTCGGTGACGTTCGCGGCGATGATGTCGCGGGTCCGCGAAAAAATTCCCATGAACACAGGCTCCTTAAGGATTCGGCGAAGCGACTCCGCCGGGTGCGGCGCGTCCGCCGTCCGGTTGATGCCGACAAAGGTCAGTCGTGAAGTGTCGTCGCTTGCCATGACGGCTACTCAGCAAGGCATGTGCCAACTTTTCAGTACGGGGGGAATTCCAAAGAAAATGGCCATTTTTGCGGCTTTCGTACCCACAAAGAAGTTGCCAACAGCTGGGATTTTGCGCCAAGCTTCGGGAATGGAGCGGGCGACGCAGCTGGTGGGCCAGGCCACCTCTTTCCTCGACGCGGTCGAGCGCGCCAGCCGCGCCGCGCCGCTCGATCGGCCGGTTCTCGTGATCGGCGAGCGCGGCACCGGCAAGGAGCTGATCGCCGAACGTCTTCACCATCTTTCCTCCCGCTGGGACGGTCCGCTCATTACCATGAATTGCGCGGCGTTGCCGGAGACTTTGATCGAGGCCGAGCTGTTCGGGCACGAAGCCGGCGCCTTCACCGGCGCTGCCAAAGCGCGGCCGGGCCGGTTCGAGGAGGCCGACGGCGGTACGCTGTTTCTCGACGAGCTCGCGACTCTTTCCAGTCCGGCCCAGGACCGGCTGCTTCGCGCCATCGAATATGGCGAGGTCACCCGCATCGGCGCGTCCAAGCCGCTCCGCGTCGACGTCCGCATCGTCGCGGCGACCAACGAGCATCTGCCGAGGCTGGTCGACGAAGGCCGATTCCGGGCCGACCTGCTCGATCGTCTGTCCTTCGAGGTCGTCACCCTGCCGCCGCTCCGCCACCGCGAGAGCGACATCCCGGTGCTCGCCGACCATTTCGGCCGGCGCATGGGGATGGAGCTCGAATGGGAGGTGTGGCCCGGCTTCAGCGAAAGCGTGACGGAGCGAATGCTCGCCTACGAATGGCCGGGCAACATCCGCGAGCTCAAGAACGTCATCGAGCGCGCCGTCTATCGCTGGGGCGTGCCGGATTCGCCGATCGACGAGATCAGCTTCGACCCCTTCGCCTCGCCCTGGGCGCCGATGACGAACGTGTCGCGGCCGAAGCCGGAGCCGGAGGCCGCTGCCGGAGCTCAGCAGGTTCTGCCGCCGCTGCCCGCCCCGAGCGCCTACGATCCCGGCGACTGTGCGGACTTCCGCCTTGCCGTCGCGGAGTACGAGAAAGCGATTTTGGCCGCGGCCTTGGAGAAATGCCGCTGGAACCAGCGCGCCGCCGCCCAGGCGCTGAAGCTCACCTATGACCAGCTGCGTCACGCGCTGAGGCGGCACGAGCTTCAATAACTCAGCGGTCGAATTTGTCCGCCCTTCGCTTTCCGAACAGGAGGCCGCGTTCCATGTGGGCTCGGGTCTCGCGATAGTAGGCGGACAGGAACTCGTAGTCGTCGCCGGGGCCCCAATAGCCGATCTTCCCCCGGATAGTGTCCGCGACGACCCGCAAGGTTTCGGGCTGACCGTCGCGAAGCACCTGCTCGAGCGTCTGAAGTTCGTACACGCCGTAGGCGTCGAGCTGCTCCCTGGTGAACTGGCCGCCGGCCGGCTCGACGAGCGGCGCGTGAGCGACGAGGTCGTAGCTCAGGTTGCGCTTGGGGATGTTCACAACCCAGGTGCCGGCGAGGAGGTCGCCGACGCGCAGCCGGTCCTTGTTGAAGAAGGGGAAGAGGGTGAACAGCAGCACCCACAGCACGCCGCCCCAGGCGAGCAGGGCGTCGCCGCTGTCGGTCTCCACTGCCGCATAAAGGAGGTAGGAGAGCGGCAGATAGAGCTCGATCTCGCGCATCAGGTTGCGGGCGACGACGCTCTCGCTGGTCAGCCGCTCGCCGCTCCGCGCCACCACGCGAAGGCCGAAGGCGCGCTTGCCCCAGGTCGCGGCGCGCGTGCCCGCCTCGAACAGGATGAAGTAGAAGTTGCGGATCAGGAAGAAGCCGAGCAGCCACACGGCTCCCACGAATTCCAGCGCCCATTCGCCGCCGCCCGAGGCGCCGAAGCCCACCGCGGAGAAGGCCGCGAGCAGGGTCAGGACGATCAGCGCCAGAAGCATGATCAGCAGATCGACGATGAACGCGCCGACGCGCTGACTGCCGGTGGCGAGGCCCAGGCTGAGGTCGACTCCCTCGGGCGTGACCAGGCTGCGCCGGTCGCGCGCCGCGTGAGGGCCGAGGACGTGCGCTTCAGCCATCGGCTCGGCGCCTGGGCAAGTAGAAATAAGCGAGCCAGAGCAGGAGCAGGGTCCAGCCGATGAAGTAGCGGGTCCAGTCGCCGGTGATCAGCTGACGGCCATAGCCTTCGAGAAGGCCGGCGCACATCAGCATGATGACCACGCCGATCATCGCGATCGCCGCGCTTCGCCCCGCCCGGGTCGCTGCCGCGAGCCGCGTCTCCTCGCCGGGAAAGACGACGGCCCAGCCGATCCTGAAACCGGCCGCCCCGGCGAGAACGATCGCGAACAATTCGGTGGTCCCGTGGATCGATAGCCAGCCGCCAAGCTCGAAGGCGAGACCTCGGTCCTGGAAGAGCGCGAAGAAGGCGCCGAGCATCGTGCCGTTGTGGACGAGCAGCATCGCGGTCGGAACGCCGAAGGCAAAGCCCAAGGCGAAGCACATCAGCGAGACCTGCGCGTTGTGCGTGAACAGGAAGGTCGCGAAGAAGCTGAGGCCGCTGCCGCCTTCGGGCGCGTCGTAGAGCGTTCGGCGAAGTTCCTCGGCGCTCGCCTGGTAGTTGCGATCGCCGCCGAGGTCCGAGGGCACGAAGGCCTCGAACCAGGTCGGGTCGTTGGAGACGAGCAGATAGGCAGCGAGCGCGCCAAGGGCCATCAGCAGCGCCGACACGATCGTCTCGCGCCACAGGCTCCGCACTGCATCGGGCCAGTCCGCACGGAAGAAGGTCAGGAACTTGGCCCCGGCCGTCGTGCGCACGCCGTAGACGAAGAAATAGGCGCGGGCGCAGAGGCCCTCGAGATAGGTGACGAGCTCGAGATCGAGCGAAGTCTCGCGGGCCAGCGACAGCGAGGAGAGGGCGCCGCGATAGAGGACTGGGAGGGCGAGCAGGTCCTCGTCCGATAGGGCGCGCACCGACTTGCGCTCGGCGACGCGAAGGATCGCCTCGAGCCGCTGCCAGTCGCCCTCGCGCTGCTCGCGGAACTGTCGGGCGATGGTCTGCGTGCTCAAATCCGCCCCCGACGCTTGAGATCCATATAGGCTTTGACGACGGCCGGTCCCGCCTGGGCGGCGGGCGCCTCGACCACCTCGACTCCGAGGTGGCGGAGCCTGGTCAGCACCAGCCGCCGCTCGCGCAGAAGGCCGGCCGCGGTGACGGCTCGGCTGAGGTCGTCCGGCTCGTTAGGCTCGGCCGCCGTGAACGCCTCCAGCTCGGCGTCGCGAAGCACCACGAACAGGATGAGGTGCTTGCCGAGCAGGGGCGCAAGCGCGCTCATCATCAGCTCGGCCGCGACCGTGTCCGTGAATTCGGTGAAGACGATGATCAGCGAACGCCGCTTGAGCCCGCTCGCAAGCGTGGCGAGGCCGAGCGTGTAGTTGGTCTCGTTGCTCGAATATTCGATGTCGGCCGCGACCCGCTGAAGCACGCCGAACGCGGCAGGCCCGGACACCACCTTGCTCGACGCGCGCGGCTTGGAGTCGAAGGCGAACAGCCCGATCCGGTCGCCCTGCTTCAAGGCGACGAAGGCGGTGAGAAGGGCCGCGGCGACGGCGCTGTCGACGCGCGGCACGCCCTCCATCGGCTCGCACATGGACCGGCCGCTGTCGATCGCGACGACGATGTTGTTGTTGCGCTCGACCCGATATTCCTTGGCGATAAGATGGGTGTGGCGCGCCGACTGCTTCCAGTCGATCCAGCGCCGGTCCATGCCCTGGCGATACTCGGCGAGGGATTCGAACTCCTGGCCTTCGCCGATCTGCTGGCGGGCGATCTGACCGTGCATCATCTCGCGGGTCGTGAGCTGGACGCCTTCGTCGCGGGTCGGGCGGATGTCGGGGGTGACGAGGATCGGCCGGTCGAACTCGACCCGGCGCTGCTTCCACACAAGACCGAGAAGGCCGGGCACGCGAAGCCACAGGCCGGCGATCCGGCCGCTGCCGCGCCGCTCCGCGTTGACCGCGATCTTCGCTCCGGAGACGGGGAGGCCGGCGGCGGGGTTCAGCCGGCGCCGCATCCGGCCGACGAGCGTGAGCGGCCCTTCGAGGTCGAGCGCGATCTCGGCGCCGCGCGGCGCTGTGTTGCCGCGCGCCTGGATCTCGACGTCGAACGTCTCGCCGACATTGACGATCTGGGCGCCGTCGCAAAGCAGTTGCAGCCGGCGCGGGCTCGGCCCGGTGAGGGCGTCGAGCGCGGCAAGGACGAGAAGCATGAAGAGGAGGCCGAGGCCCGCTGTCCACGCGTCGGGCATCGCCAGCGCGATGACGAGCGCGGCCGGCGCCACCGCGCCAGCCAGAAGCACCATCCTCTGCGTCGGATAGATCAACGCGGCGCCTCGACCTCTTCGATAAGGCGCTGCACGACGCTTTCGACGGGCCGGCCCTCGATCTCGGCGGCCGGCGACAGGATGACCCTGTGCCGCAGAACCGCCGGAGCGAGCGCCTTGACGTCGTCGGGGATGACATAGTCGCGGCCGTCGAGCGCGGCCCGGGCCCGGGCCGCGCCCGCCAGCAGCGCGGCGGCGCGTGGGCTCGCGCCGCCTTCAAGGTCGGGCGCGGTTCGGGTCGAGCGGATCAGGCCGACGACATAGTCGACGACCTCGCCGACCATCGGCAGCGATGCGACGGTGCCGATCGCCGCCTCGAGCAGTGCGGCGTCGACCTTCGGCGACACGCCCCATTCCTCGGGCCGAGGCGCGCCGAAGCGGGCGCCGTGGGCGGCGACGATGCGCCGCTCCTCCTCGTGGCTCGGATAGTCCATCCTGTGCTTGAACAGGAAGCGGTCGAGCTGCGCCTCGGGCAGCGGATAGACGCCCTGCTGCTCGATCGGGTTCTGGGTGGCGATCACCATGAAATGGGGCGGAAGCTGGTGGGTCACGCCGTCGATGGTGACGGCGCGCTCCTGCATCGCCTCCAGAAGCGCCGCCTGGGTCTTGGGTGGAGTGCGGTTGATCTCGTCGGCGAGCAGAAGCTGGCAGAAGATCGGTCCGCGGGTCAGCGTGAACTGGCTGGTCTGGAAGTTGAACAGGTTCGAGCCGACGATGTCGCCCGGCATCAGGTCCGGGGTGAACTGAATCCGGCCGAAATCGAGCCCCAGCACCCGCGCGAAACATTGCGCGAGGAAGGTCTTGGCGGTGCCGGGTGGGCCTTCGAGCAGGATATGACCGGAGGAGAAGAGGGCGATGAGCATCAGCTCGACCGCCTCGTCCTGCCCGACGATCGCCCGTCCCACCTCGGCGCGGATGTCGTCCGCCAGCGCCTTCACCTCGCCGACCGCGAGCGTGCGGCCTTTGTCCATTTCGACTGTCACCGAATGAGGTCCTTCTTCCATCGGAAAAGAGCGCGCGCCGCGGACATCAGTTCGTGCCGGTCGCGGGCGTTGCGGAGCGTGGCGGCGAGATAGGAGAAAGGCGGCTCGCCGGGCCGGGTGAAGCGGTCGAGATAGGCCTCGAGCGCCTCGTCATGCAGGTTGGGGGGAGCGGCGCCGGCGCGGGCGGCCTCGTCGCGGACGACGTCGGCATAGCCGCCGCCGAGCCTCACTTCGCGGTGGGCGAGACGGACCAGGCCGGCGCTGTTCTCGACCAGGGCCGCCTTGCCGAACGGGATCGCCCGCGCCGGCGGCCGGGCCGGGCCGAAGCGGATCGCGCCGTGGAGGCCGGCGAGGAACGCCGCCGCGATCAGCGCCAGGGTCATGGCGAGGAAGGGCGGCTCGAGCATCGACTTGAGCAGGCTTCGGCCGCCGCCATAGCCGTTGATGGTGAGATCGAAGCGGATCGGACCGCTGTCGTCGGGCGCCATCGCGGCGAGCATCTGGACCGCGGCGCGCGCCCGGTCGGGGTCGGCGATGCCGTGGTTGTTGAGCAGGTCGGGGTCGGCGACGATGTAGAGTGGCTGGTTCTCGAAGCGCGCCACCAGCATGTCGCCGTCGGGGGTGGTGAGGAGGGGATCGAGGTCGTTCCCCTCGATTACCTGGGGGGAGGCCGGAAGCGGCACCGACAGGCCGCGCAGGATGTCGTAGCCGCGCGCCCGGCCACGGCCCGCGCGGCGCTGACGCAGCGTTTCGATCTCTACATCCCTATCGAGCAGCCGCTCGGCGGTGCTGCCGAGGTCGGGACCGAGGCTGCGCACCCAGCCGCGGCGGTCGGGATCGCGGGTGACGTCCCATTTCGGCAGGATCAGCAGCGTCGGCCGGTCGTAGCGCTGGTTGAGCAGCCGCTGGACCTCGGACCGCTCGGTCTGCGGCTCGAGCGCGACGACGACGAGATCGTCGGTGTAGAGCTGGTTGCCGCTTCGGATCAGCTCGGTGTCGTAGAAATCGTCGGTGAGATCGACGATCCCCTTGAAGCCGATCGCCGCGACCGAGAGCGCGGTGCCGCGGCCGCCGCTTCGCCCGCCGGCCTGGCCGCCCCAGGACAGAAGCATGACGAACGCCGCGAAGCTGACCAGGCCGGCGACGATCAGGCCGATGACCAAAGCGGGGCGGAAGGGGCTGGATTCCTTGGTCATCCGCGCCAGCTTTCGGCGAAGGCGAAGCGCTCATAGGCGGTTCGGCATTCGCGCCAGTCGTCGGCATCGAGGGCGCGGCCGCCGAACAGGCTTCGCTCGACCGCCCGGACGATTCGCCGGAAGGCTTCCGCCGGCCCTGTGGGCAGCGACGGAAGGCCGGCAATGTCGCGGCTGGTTAGCGCGCGGCGGATCGTGTCGGGGCGGCGCTGGTCGATCTCCTCGATGCTCCGGAACAGGAGGAGATGCGCGGCCTCGGAATAAAGGCCCTTTGCCGCGAGCGCGTCGGCATCGCCCAGAAGCTGCCGGGCGGGCTGCTCGGCCATGTGCCATTCGGGTTCCTCGGCCTCGTCCTTGCCGCGCCGGCGGAAGCTGAAGCCGGTGAGGCGGGTGACGATGAGGTAGAGGAGGAACAGCGCGGCGGCCGCGACCAGCGCCCAGAACATGAAACGCAAGAAGGGCGCCAGGTTGATCAGCCCGCTCATGTCCGGCGGGGGGGCGAGCTGGGGCGGCTGGAACGGCTCCAGCCTGAACTGGATCGAACGGTCGTCGAGCAGCGACCGGTGGGCCTCGTCGAAGCCGTTCAGCGGCTGGATCGCCCGCTCCGCATCGCTGCCTACGGGCCGCTTGACCACCATGCTTCGCTCAATTCCCCCGTTGATGCCTAGCAAAGCAGGGCCGCCCGGTCGGCGCAACCCGTAACGCATTGGTACGGCGGCGCTTGACTTGCTTTCGGCGCGGGTTCCAACTGTCGAAGCATTCAATTTGGGGGAATGATCATGCGCACTCTGCTCGCTCTTGCCGCGCTCGCGACGCTGACTGCCTGTGGCGGCGGCGGCGAAAGCGATTCACGCCGGGACCGGGAGTCGTCGCGCTCAGAGCGCGACCGCGACAATGATTCGGAGGCTCGCGAGGGTGACCGCGGCTCTCGCGAGGACCGCGGCCGTCGCGAGGCCGATCCCGAGCTCGAGGACGAGCTGCGCGCCGAAGTCCGTCAGTTCCGCGAGACGCTGCCGGCGCGCGAAGGCGTCTTGACCATCACGGACGTCGATCTCGACGGCACGGAGATCATCTACACCGGCCGCGTGGACGCCGACTTCAACAGCTCAAGCATCGCCGAATTCCGCCGGGTCGTGAGCCGTGACCTGTGCACGGGCGAGACCGGCGAGGTCATCCGCAGGGGCGGCGCCTACACCTACGATCTGCGCGACAGCGACGGGGACGATTTCGAGACCACCGTCGACAGCTGCGACTAAGCAGCCGTCAGGACGCGGGAGAGAAGCAATGATGCGTTTAGCCTCGTTTCTAGCCGCCGCCTTCGTCACTCAGGCCGCCCCGGCCCAGACCGCCGCGGACCGCCAGCAACTCGCCGAGGAGCTGCGGTCCGAGGTGGATGTTTACCGAGGCAATCTGCCGGTGCGCGACGGGGTCCTGACGATAAGCAGGGTCGATCTGCGCGGGACTGAGGTCGTCTATACCGGCACGATCCACGCGAACTTCGATGCTGCGGCGATCGCCAGGTTCAGGGAGGCGGTGCGGGAGGGGCTGTGCACGCAGGACACCCGCGATGTCATCCTTCGGGGCGGCGCGTTCACTTATGACCTGGAGGACGAAGGCGGCGAGCGGTTCGTGACGACCGTCGACAACTGCGGCTGAGCGGCCAGTCCTATCGACCGGCCGTCAGCTCCTTGAGCGGCGTGTCCGGGTCGGCGAGCTTCGCCGGGTCGGGCGCGGCCCGCTCCAGGATGAGCTTGCGGCCCTGGACATAGTCGCGGGTGACGTTGACGCAGTCGAGCGCGATCACCCGGCCTTGCTTCAGGTAGACGACGGAGAAGCTGCGCGTCGCGGGGTCGCCGCGGACGACGGTCGCGTCATGCCCGGTGGAAATGCCGACCGTCTGTAGCCTGAGGTCATATTGGTTCGACCAGAACCAGGGCAGGGCATCATATTCTGCCGCGATGCCGGCGATCGCGCGGGCGGCGACGGTGGCCTGGTCGGTGGCGTTCTGGACCGATTCGAGGCGGACCAGGTCTCCTCCGGCGAAGCGGTTCGGGTGGAGCGCGCAGTCGCCGACCGCGAAGACGTCGGGAAGGGACGTGCGGCATCGGCCGTCGACCTGGACGCCGTTGTCGCCGGCCGCACCGGCGGCAAGCAGGGGCTCGACCGCGGCATCGATGCCGATGCCGACGACCACCAGCTGGGCCGCAATTTCCGAGCCGTCGCACAGACGAACCCCGCTCACCTGCCTGTCGCCGACGAGGCAATCGACCATCGCTCCGAGCCGAAGGTCGACCCCGCGCGCGCGGTGCTCCGCCTCGTAGAAGCGTGACAGTGGTTCGCCCGCGACCCGCGACAGCACCCGGTCGAGCGCCTCCAGAAGCACCACCTCCTTGCCGAGCTTCCTTAGCGTCGCCGCCGTCTCCAGCCCGATATAGCCGCCGCCGATCACCACCGCCCGCTCGACGCTTTCAAGCTCCGCGAGCATCCGGTCGACGTCGGCGCGGGTGCGGACGGTGTGGACCCCGGAAAGATCGGTGCCGGCACAGGCAAGTCGGCGCGGCGCACCGCCTGCCGCCCAGATCAGTGTGCTGTAGCCGATCGTCTCGCCGCCGCCGGTGAGCAGGCTGTGCGCGTCGGGATCGACCGCGGCCACGCGCCGTTCGAGGAGCATTTCCACATTGCGCTCGGCCCAGAACGCCGCCGGGCGGATCAGCATTCGCTCGAACGCCTTCTCCCCGGCGAGATATTCTTTCGAGAGGGGCGGGCGTTCGTAAGGCAGTTCGGGTTCGTCGCCGACGATCGCGATGCTGCCGGCGAAGCCGTTCTGCCGGAGCGCGATCGCCGCCTGAGCGCCGCCATGGCCGGCCCCGACGATGACGACGTCAAACTGCATTCCCGCTGTTCCTCTTTCGCCGGCGCCATGATCTACTGGCGCCGCGGAGCGTGGTAACCGAGCTTGGGGGAATGTGGAGGCCCGAGCCGGAATCGAACCGGCGTGCAAGGATTTGCAGTCCTCTGCGTAACCACTCCGCCATCGGGCCTCGGAGGTGAGGGGGCGACATGATGGGCTTTGAGGTGACTGTCAACCGGGACCACCGCCCATGATCGAAGTGGCCGCGCGGCATGCGAGAGCCGGCGCTCGCGCCGTCGTCGACTTCGCACTGCCGCCGCGCTGTCCCGGCTGCGGGCTGGTGACCCAGGCGCAGGACGCCTTCTGCTACGAATGCTGGTCGGGGCTCCACCTGCTCGGTCCGCCCTGCTGCGCCCGATGCGCGCTTCCGTTCGAGCATGGCGGGGCAGGGGAGGGTGCGCTGTGCGCCGGCTGCATCGCCGATCCGGCGCCTTTCGATCGCCTCCGCGCAGCGGTGGCTTATGGCGAGCTCGCCCGAGCCGTCGCGCTCAAGCTCAAATATGGCCGCAAACCCGGCGTCGCGGGCACGATGGCGAGCCTGATGGCGCGGCATGTCGACGCCGAGGAGCGGCCGATCCTGTGCCCGGTGCCGCTCCATCGCTGGCGCATCTGGCGGCGCGGCTACAATCAGTCGGCGCTGATCGCCGCCGCCCTCGGCCGCCGCTTCGGGCTGGAGGTGCGGCCCGACCTGCTGCTCCGAGTCAAAAGGACGCCGCCGCTCAAGGGAATGAACCCGCGCGAGCGACGTCTCACCGTGCGCGGCGCCTTCAGGATCAACGAACGCCAACGGCCTGCCATCGCCGGGCGCAACATCCTGCTCATCAACGACGTTTTCACCTCCGGCGCCACGGCGGGAGCCTGTGCCCGAGTGCTCAAACGTGCCGGGGCGGCGGAAGTGTCGGTGCTGTGCTGGGCGCGGGTGGTCCGCGACGGCGAACATTGACAGGCGCGGCGGCCATGCTCACCTGCCGCGCGAAGACTGAGGAACCTGCGAATGCCCCGCGTCGAGATCTACACGAAGATGTTCTGCCCTTACTGCACCCGCGCCAAGCGGCTGCTGAGCGACAAGGGCGTCGCGTTCGAGGAATATGACATCACGATGGGCGGGGCCAAGCGCGACGAGATGCTGAGCCGCGCCAACGGGCGCTTCACCGTGCCGCAGATCTTCATCAACGACCATCATGTCGGCGGCTCGGACGATCTCCACGCCCTCGAGGCTTCGGGGCGGCTCGACCCACTGCTGCAGGGCTGAATGCGGATAGCGGTCTACCAGGCGCGGACGGGGATCGACCCCGCCGCCAATGCCGACGCGCTCGCGCGGGCGGTCGCCGACGCTGCCGCCGGCGGTGCGGCCATCCTATTCACGCCGGAGATGAGCGGGCTGCTCGACCGCGACCGCGAGAGGGCCGCGCCGCATTACCGGCGCGAGGGCGATGACCTGGTGCTCGTCCGGGTCCGGGAAGCGGCGCGGGCGCAGGGCATCTGGGTCGAACTCGGGTCACTGGCGCTGCTTGCCGAGGAAGGCGAGCGGCTGGTCAACCGCTCCTTCCTGATCGACGACCAGGGAGAGATCCGCGCCCGCTACGACAAGATGCACCTGTTCGACGTCGATCTGCCGACCGGCGAGAGCTGGCGCGAATCCGCGTCCTTCGCGGCGGGCGAGGCGCCGGTGCTCGCCGACAGCCCGCTGGGGCCGCTCGGCCTGTCGATCTGCTACGATCTGCGCTTCCCGGGCCTCTATGCGCGGCTCAGCGAGGCGGGCGCGGCGGTGCTCAGCATTCCGGCCGCCTTCACCGTTCCGACCGGCGAGGCGCACTGGCACGTCCTCCTGCGCGCGCGGGCGATCGAGGCGGAGGCCTTCGTCGTCGCCGCGGCCCAGGGTGGCAATCATGAGGACGGCCGCGCCACCTACGGCCATTCCCTGGTCATCGACCCGTGGGGCCGCGTCCTGCTCGACATGGGCGCCGACAGCCCTGCGCTCGGCTTTGCCGAGCTCGACATGGCGGTGCTCGGCGACGTGCGCACGCGAATCCCCGTCCTTGCCCATCGCCGGCTCATCCCGGAGGCGGTGCGGGCATGATCGTCTTCGACCTGCGCTGCGCGTCGTCCGGCCACGTCTTCGAGGCCTGGTTCGGCTCGACCGACGATTACGAGTCGCAGAAACAGCGCGGCCTCGTCGCCTGCCCGCTTTGCGGCGATCCCCACGTCGCCAAGGCGCCGATGGCGCCCGCCGTGCCCAAGAAAGGCGGCAGCGAAGCACCTCAAACCGACATGATGTCGGCTCCGCCCGCCGCCGTGAAGGAGATGCTTGGCAAGATCGCCTCGCTCCAGCGCGAGATGCTCAAGAATTCCGAATGGGTCGGCGACAAATTCGCCAGCGAAGCCCGCGCCATGCATGTCGGCGACATCGAGTCCCGTCCGATTCACGGCCAGACCACGCCCGATCAGGCCGCGAGCCTTGCAGAGGATGGCGTGCCGGTCGCGCCCCTGCTGTTTCCGGTGGCTCCGCCGACCGAGGAGAATTGACCCGAACGCCCGCTTGGCGGAAAAGCGGGCGGCGTCGGGGCCCCGTAGCTCAGCAGGATAGAGCGCCGGATTCCTAATCCGTAGGTCACAGGTTCGAATCCTGTCGGGGTCACCAGCGCCGCGCTCAGCGCCAGCCGGACTCGCGCAGGCGGCGCTCCTCGTCCTCGCCGACGGGCTCGCCGGCCATGCGTTCCTGGGCGGCCTGGAGCACGAGCATCGCGCCGCTGGTCGCCTGCTGGTAGCCGGAGGCCTGGCGGCCCGAGCCCGGCGCCAGCATCTCGATCCGCCATGCGCCGCCGTCGCGGCAGGCGAAGCCAGCGACATCCGGGCCGTCGAACGTGCGGCACACCCGGCCGTCACCGTTGCGGAAGGTGGTGCCGATGCGCGTGTCGCCGCTCGTCGCCGGCGCTGACGCCAGTTGCGTGTCCAGCGCTTCCGCCAGCCTCCCTTCGGCCACCGGCATCGACGACACGCCGCCTTTACCGCCGATCAGCTGTCCGCCGAACAGCCCGACCGCCAGGCTCGCCGCCATGGCCGCCGGAATCCAGGCTTGCCGCGGCAGCCGCCGCCGTTCCCGAGCATCCGCGATCGACACCACCGGCGCGGCCGGCTTCGCCTCGAGCATCGCCCGCAGCCGCTCCGGCACCGGCTCGTCCAGAACCGGATCGAAATGCCCGCCGAGCCGCGCCCGAACCATCTTCTCGCGCTCGACCCGGGCGCGCAGGGAGTCGTCCCGCGCCAGCGCCTCCTCGAACCTGTCCTGGATCAAGGCGTGAAGCTCGCCGTCGGCATAAGCGCCTATCAGCTCGTCGTCCCATTCCATCACGCCGCCTCCAGCATCTGCACCAGCGCCTGCCGCCCGCGCGTGAGCCGCGAGGTCAGCGTGCCGATCGGGATGTCGAGCACGTCCGCAGCCTCGCGATAGGCGAGCCCTTCGACCAGAACGAGCGCGATCACCTCGCGCTGTTGCTCCGGGAGCGAAGCCATGGCGCGGTTGACGTCGCGCATCGCCGCCGCCTGCTCGGGGTTGGCTGCCGGATCGCCGACATCGAGACCGTCCTCTTCGGGCGCCTGCGTCCTAGCCCGCCGGGTTCGGCTGCGAGTCTCGTCGATCCAGCAATTGCGCATGATCCTCAGCATCCATGAATCGAGCCGCGTTCCCGGCGTCCATTGCGCGCGCGCCTTCAGCGCCCGCTCCAGGGCCGTCTGGACGAGATCGTCAGCATCCGCGGCGTCGCGGGCCAGCGCCCGGCCGAAGCGGCGCAGGCGCGGCAGCAAGCCCGACAATTCTGCCTCGAATGCGTCCAATCCCCTCCCTCCGGCGCATCGTTCATGGAGGAAACGACCGTTCAAGACCGTTTAATCCCCGCGCGGGATGATTAATCTGCATCTCTCGCGATTTGGAGCGGCAATGCGGACACTTTCCATTTTGATTTTCGCCGGCCTGGCGTTGGGCCTTGCGGGGCCCGCATCGGCGCAATTGCTGCCGCGCGCGCCGCAGCTGCCCGGACTGCCGACCGTGGGCGGCGTCGCCGGCGATCTGCTGCGCCCGGTCGACGAGCTCGGGCGGGACGTCACCCGCACCGCCCGGCGCCTCGCGCGTGAGCAGCGGGGCGCCCTGGAGGAACTGGTCCGCGACCATCCCGAGGTTCTGGAGATGACTCGCGACGGCCCGGCCGTGCGCAGCGAGATCGTCGCCATGGATCCCGATCCGGCCCTGCTCGCGGTGATCGAGGCGGCCGGCTTCGCGGTGATCCGGCGCGAGCCGGTGGAGGATCTCGGCTTCGAGCTGGTGACGTTGAGCGCGCCCGCCGGCCTGCCCGTCGATCGCGCCATCGCGCGGCTGCGGAGGCTGGCGCCGGACCTCGAGGTCACCGCCAACCATCTGCACCTGCCGAGCGGAGTGGACTCGGCGGGCTTCACTGCGGCCGGGACGCTGGCCCAGCGCGGCGGGGGTGGCGGAACGACGATCGGCCTGGTCGACGGCGGGGTGGCCCAGCACCCGGCCTTGCGCGGCAGCATCGAGCAGCGCGGCTTCACGGCGGGCGGCCTCCAGCCGAGCGCCCACGGCACCGCCGTGGCGTCCCTGATCGCCGGCGACGGACCGGTGCGCGGCGCGGCGCCCGGCGCGAACCTCAAGGTCGCCGACATCTTCGGCGGCGCACGCACCGGCGGCAGCGCTACCAACCTCGTGCGCGCGATCAACTGGCTGGTCGGAGGCGGAGTTCGGGTGATCGCGATCAGCCTCGCCGGGCCGAACAACCCCGTTGTCGCCCGCGCGATCACCGAGGCCCATCGCCGCGGCACCTATATCGTCGCCTCGGTCGGCAATGCCGGTCCCGCGGCGCCGGCTTCCTATCCCGCTTCCTATCCGGAAAGCGTCGCCGTCACGGCCGTCGACTCACGCGGGCGGGTCCTGATCGAGGCGGGGCGGACGCCGCATCTCGATTATGCCGCGCCGGGCGCCGACATGGCGGCCGCGCACCCCGGCGGCGGCCTGACCCCGGTCAGGGGGACGTCCTTCGCGGTGCCGCTCGTCGCCGGGCGGCTTGCCCGCCATATCGGCGCAAGCGACCCGCTGGCCGCGCTCGATCGCGAGGCGAGCGCGCGCGATCGCCGTTATGGCCGCGGCCTCATCTGCGCCTCCTGCCGGACTCCGCCGCCGCGAAATTAATTTCGGGTGCGGGATTAAACCCGCAATTGCCGTCGTTCCCCGGACATCAGTTCAACCTTTCGGGGAGCGTGAAGCCATGAAAAAGACCCTCATCCTCGCCTGCGCAGGCGCCGCCTTCTTTGCGATGCCCGCCCAGGCTCAGATTCTCGGCGGCGGCGGCCTCGGCGGCCAGGTCGGCGGCATCCTCGGCGGCGGCCCGGGCGGCCTTGGCCAGACGGTGAGCGGCACCCTCAGCGGCCGAGGCGCTGGCGACCTCCGGCTCGACCGTCAGGTCGACCGCCGTCGCGGCCGCGCCAGCGCGCGCGGATCGGGCAGCGCTCAGGGCGATGCTCTGCTCGGCGGAGCGACGAACGGCGTGCTCGGCAGCGCTGGCGGCAGCGCGAGCGGTTCCGCAAATGGGTCGGGCGAGGCCGGCATCGGAGTCCAGGCCATCGGCACCGACCAGGTCCGCTCGGCCGCGGGCGGCGCCGTCCGCCGCACCCGCAATCTCGCCGGCGGCGCGACCGGCAGCCTCTCCGGAAGTGGGTCGGCATCGGGCTCCGGTTCGGCGAGCGGCGGCTTGCTCGGCAATGCAACGGGCGCGCTCAGCGGCGCAGGCAATGTGGCTGGGAGCGGCTCAGGCTCCGGCGCCGGTTCCAATCCGGGCTCCGGCGGAGGCGGCCTGCTAAGCGGCGTGACCGGAACGGCGAGCGGGGCGCTGAGCGGGGCCGGCAGCCTCGCCGGTCGCGGATCCGGCGGCGGCTCGGGTTCCGCGGGCGGCAACTCATCCGGCGGCGGCGGCGGCTTCGACTCGATGGTCGACGGCGCAGCGGACGCGGCCGGGTCCGTCAGTCTCGAGCCGGGCATGGTTGTCCGCGACGCCAGCGGGCGGGTGATCGGCCGAGTGCTGGATTTCCAGGCGGCGGCCAACGGGCTCGTCGAGACCGTGCTGGTCCGCGTCGGCGACCGGGTCGCGGCACTCCCGGCCAGCAACTTCACCGTTTCGGGCGACGCGCTGGTTTCCGCGATGAGCCGCGGCGAGGTGCGCCGCGAGGCTGCGGAGCAGCGTCAGGCCGCCGAATGAGCTGAGTCCCGGCGCCACTGCCCTCCACCCCCTCGGCGCCGGCTCACGCCCGCCCGGCCGCTCCGCGCGCGGCCGGGCGGGTTCATCGTTTCGGGGGTCCCCCTTTATCGGCGCGCCCTCCCTGTGTACCCGTCGCGCGAGATAAGCCGCGAAAGGGCTACCATTGCACGGACAGGAAACTGAGGACGGCGACCTCGTCCAGGAATCGCGCGACATCGCGATCCCCGCCGATGTGCTGGAGGCGGTGCGAACGCTCATCCGCTGGGCCGGCGACGATCCCGACCGCGAGGGGCTGCTCGACACCCCCGGGCGGGTCGCCCGCGCCTGGCGCGAATATGCCAAGGGCTATGCCGAGGATCCCGGCGCCCATCTCAGCCGCACCTTCGAGGAAGTGGGCGGCTATGACGAGATCGTGCTCCTGAAGGACATCCCGTTCCAGTCGCATTGCGAGCATCACATGGCGCCGATCATCGGCAAGGCGCATATCGCCTACCTGCCCAACGACCGGGTCGTCGGAATCTCGAAGCTCGCCCGGGTGCTGCACGGCTATGCCCGCCGCCTCCAGGTCCAGGAGCGGCTCACCGCGGAGGTCGCCGACGCCATCTGGGAGCATCTCCAGCCGCAGGGCGTTGCGGTCGTGGTCGAGGCCTCTCACGCCTGCATGACCGCGCGCGGTGTGAGAACTCCCGGAGTGATGATGACGACGAGCCGGATGATGGGCGTGTTCCGCAAGGACGAGCGCAGCCGCCGCGAAGTGCTCGCCTTGATGGGATTCTGATCTTGCGAGCGCTGCGTGCAGGCGCGGTCTGCGCCATCTTGATCCTCGCCGGCTGCGGGCCGTCCCAGCAGGACAGGGGCCTGACCGAGGAGGAGATCAACGCCCTCGGCCTCGGCGCCAACAAGAGCGTTGCGGCGGAGCCGACGCCCGCAACGATCGGCCTCGAAACGCTCGAGCCGGGCGACCTCACCGCCGCCAACCTGCGCCCAATCTGCATGCTTCGCGTCGGCGGCGAGCCGGTGCTTGCCGCCGAGCAATATCGCGCACTGGTGAGCCGGCACGGCCGTAAGGTGGATCTTCGCGTCGAGGGTCCGGTCGGCGCGACGGGGGGCTTCTTCCAGAACGACGCGATCAGCGTCAGCGTCGGCCGGCCCTACGACCGCGCCGAGCCCGACCAGGTCGCCACGGGGCCGGCACGCGCCCGCCTCAACGACCGCCGCCGCGGCACGTCGAACGAAGTCGACGCCGACTGGAGCTGCGGCAACTGATCAAAGAAAAAGGGCGGATCCTTTCGGACCCGCCCTCTTGTCTTAGGCTTCGCTGGCTTCTGCCGGCGTTTCCTCGGCCGCGGGGGCCTCGGTTTCCGGGGCGATCTCGCCGGGCTCGAGGCCCTCGATCCGCTCCTCGGTGAAGCCGGCGACGTCCTTCTCGAACATCTGCGCCATCACGTCGATGCCCTGCGCCTGAAGCTCGGCCTCTTCCGGCGAGCGGGCGACATTGACGTGGATGGTGACGCTGACCTCCGGGTGCAGGGCGATCTTCACGTCCTGCATGCCGATCGCCTTGATCGGGCGGTCGAGCACGATCTGGTTCTTGGCGACCTTGTGGCCCTCGGCTTCCAGCAGCTCCGCGAGGTCGCGGGCCGACACCGAACCGTAAAGCTGGCCGGTGTTGGAGGCCTGGCGGATCAGCTGCACCGTGGTGCCGTCGATCGTCTTCGATTCCTTCTCGGCAGCCGCGCGGCGCTCGGCGTTCTGCGCCTCGATCCGCTCGCGGTTGGCCTCGAAGACCTTCTTGTTGGCGTCGTTGGCGCGAAGCGCCTTGCCGCGCGGAAGGAGGAAGTTGCGGGCGTAGCCGTTCTTCACCTTCACCACGTCGCCGATGGCGCCGAGCTTCTCGATGCGCTCAAGCAGGATGACGTCCATGCTCTAAGCTCCTTATTTCACGACGTAGGGGAGAAGGCCGATATGGCGCGCGCGCTTGATCGCCTGGGCGAGCTCGCGCTGCTTCTTGGCCGACACCGCGGTGATGCGGCTGGGGACGATCTTGCCGCGCTCGGACACGAAGCCCTGGAGCAGACGGACGTCCTTGTAATCGATGCGGGGCGCGTCCTTGCCCGAGAAGGGGCAGGACTTGCGGCGGCGGAAAAACGGACGTGCCATCGATTAAGCCTCCACTTCTTCTTCGCGGGGGCGGCGCGGGCCGCGATCGCCGCGGTCGCCACGCTCGCCGTCACGATCGCGGCCGCGCTCACGGTCACGCTCGCCGCGGCGCATCATGACCGAGGGACCAGCTTCGTGCTCGTCGACCTTCAGGGTCATGTAGCGGATGACGTCTTCGTTGATCTGGGTCTGGCGCTCGAGCTCGGCCACGACCGGGGCCGGGGCCTCGAAGTCGAGCAGAACGTAGTGCGCCTTGCGGTTCTTGGCGATCCGATAGGCAATGTTGCGGAGACCCCAGGTCTCGGTCTTCACGACCTTGCCGCCATTGTCCTCGATGATCTTGGTGGCGGATTCCGCCAGCGCGTCGACCTGGCCCTGGGCCAGATCCTGACGCGCGAGAAACACATGCTCGTAGAGCGGCATGTCGCGCTATCCTCATGTTGGCCGATCGCTGACGCCGCCCAATGCGAACGCCCCTCCGGCTGTCGTCTCAAAAGCAAAACCGGGGCGCTGAAGGCAGAGCCTCGCCCCGGATGCGGGGGCACATGGCCGAGAAGACGGGAAGAATCAAGTCTCCTGAGAGGATTGTTGGGCGGGAATGGCCAAGCAGACTGTCCCGTTGGCCCATCGTCAGCGCCGAAAAGCGAAGCTGAAGCTCCACCACAGCAAGGCCAGGATCGCCGCGCTGATGCCTGCGCCCCAAAACCAATAAGGGAGGAGCAGCGCATCGGCGATGGCGCCGGTATCCGATCGTTGCAGCTGGCCGCCGACACTTCCACCCGGACTGAACAGATAGTCGAACTGTCTCCACACGCTGATGCACGCCTGCACGCCGAGGAGCTGGATGACGAATTCCTGGGCGCGTTGGGATCCGCGCACCGCGAGCAAGACGATCGCCGTTCCCAGCGCGGGGAGAACCAGCCAACCCGTGAGCGAGCGGACCCAGATCAGTGTGGACGCGAGCAGCGCCACGCCCAGAACCGTCAAAGCGTTGCGCGTGGCGGTGGGAGAGCGCGAGGAGACGATCAGCAGCGCTCCGGCAATCGCCGGTCCGATTGGTCCGCTTGCCGCGACGACCGCATCGGCCACCCCGTAGCCGTCGGCAGGGCGCAGCGACAAAGCGACGCCCGAACCGTCGGCGAAAATCAGCAGGCGTTCGAAGCCCCGGCCCGCGAGCATCGCGGCGATGCCATGGCCCATTTCATGAAACCAGGTCGCCAATATCGTGAACGGATAGAGCAGCAGGCTTCCGAGAGCGGTCTGCCACAGCAGGATCGAGGCGAGCGCGATCCCCGCCAGCAGCGCGAGACGCTGTCTGTGGTCCTGGTCGGCGAGGCTGCTGGACATCGAGGATTCCCCTGTTCCCGATCTCAAAGCAACCGGCCGGACTCGTCAACCTTCAGAGATGCTCAGGATTGGCGGGAGGCGAGCAGTCCGATCCTGGCGGGCTCGATCGCATAAGCGGCCTTGTCGCAAGCTCCTATGTCCTGTGTGGATGGCTCCCGCGTTGCAAGTGGCGATTTGATGTTCGGCGGCTGGTCGGGTGCAGTCTTGTGTCCGGCCTGTTGATGCGGCCGTTTCTATGACCGCTGGCCCTGATGGT
>JBKBPQ010000003.1:0-40301 GCA_046293155.1 Allosphingosinicella sp.
CGCAGCTGCGCACTGTGGAAGGCGTCGCCGGGGTCGACTCGATCGGGGGCTATGAAAAGCAATTTGTGGTCCAGCCGGATCCCGGCCGCCTTGCAGGTTACGGGATTTCATTCTCCGAGCTGGCAGACGCGCTCGAGCGAGCGAACATATCGGTCGGAGCGAATTTCGTGGAGCGCGGGGGCGAGGCTTTCCTCGTGCGCGCTGATGCCCGCATTCGCCACGTCGACGAGATCGCGCGGACGACAGTCGCCAACCGTGACGGCGTGCCCGTCACCGTAGGCGACGTTGCAACCGTGCAGGTGGGCGGAGAGCTTCGCACGGGGGCGGCCTCGATCAACGGACGGGAGACGGTGATTGGCACCGCCCTCATGCTTGCCGACGGCAACAGCCGCATCGTCGCGGACGCCGTAGCGGAGCGGCTCGAGGAGGTTTCCCGCTCGCTGCCCCCTGGGATCACCGTGACCCCGGTCTACAACCGATCCACGCTGGTGGAGGCCACGATCTCCACGGTCGAGGAGAACCTGCTCCTCGGTGCGCTTGCTGTAATCGCAATGCTGTTCTGGCTGCTCGGCAACATCCGGGCGGCGATCATCGCAGCACTCGTCATCCCGCTCTCGTTCCTGATGATGGCAATCGGCATGAACCGCTACGGGGTCTCGGGCAACCTGATGAGTCTCGGTGCCCTGGACTTCGGCCTGATCGTCGACGGGTCCATCATCATCATCGAGAACTGCCTGAGAAGGCTCGCCGAGCGCCAGCATCACGAGGGGCGGCTGCTCACCCTACCCGAACGGCTGCACGAGGTGTTCGAGGCGTCCAAGGAAATGGTCCGGCCGACTATCTACGGCCAAGCCATCATCCTCCTCGTCTTCGCTCCCCTGCTCACCTTCACCGGGGTCGAGGGCAAGATGTTCACGCCAATGGCCATCACGGTGATGCTGGCGTTGATTGGCGCGTTCATCCTCTCGCTGACCTTCGTTCCGGCGATGGTTGCCATCCTGATCCGGGGCCGCGTCGCCGAAAAGGAGGTGCGCGCGGTCGTCTGGGTGAAGGACCGCTACGAGCCTGTGCTCCGCCGGGTGGTTGCCAAGCCCTGGCCGTGGATCGGTGCAGGCGTGGGCACGTTCGTGCTGGCCGGGCTTATCTTCACGACCCTCGGCCGCGAGTTCATCCCCCAATTGAACGAGGGCGATCTCTCGCTTCAATCGATCCGTATCCCTTCGACATCGATGGGACAATCGCTCGACATGCAGCTTCGGGTTGAACGCGCGATATCGGCGCTGCCGGAGGTCGCCTACATCTACTCCAAAACCGGAACGGCCGAAGTCGCCACAGACCCGATGCCGCAGAACATCTCCGACGCATTCGTGATCCTGAAGCCTGAGGATCAATGGCCTGCGGACGTCGACTCCCGCGAGGAGGTGGTCGAACGCATCGAAGCGGCGATGTCGAACCTGACGGGCAACGCCTACGAGGTCAGTCAGCCGATCGAGATGCGCTTCAACGAGCTTATCGCGGGCGTGCGCGGGGATATCGCGGTCAAGGTGTTCGGTGACAATCTCGAGCAGCTCGAGCGTGTCGCCGGCAGGGTCGCCGCCGTGATGGGACAGGTAGAGGGGACGGCCGATCTTCGGGTCGAGCAGACCGCTGGTTTCCCCACGCTCGACGTTCAGTTCGATCGGGACGCCATCGCCCGATACGGCCTCTCGATTGAGGACGTGACGGACACGGTTGCGGCGGCGTTGGGCGGCCGCGAAGCGGGTCTCGTCTTCGAAGGCGATCGTCGCTTCGACATCGTCGTGCGGCTCGACAACGCCACCCGCGACAATCTCGAGGCCGTCGGCGCGCTGCCGGTCATGCTCCCTGAGACCGGCTCCGGCCCTCGTCGTTCCGTGCCGCTCCGGCAGTTGGCGCAATTCCAGACATCGGAAGGCGTCAATCAGGTGAGCCGGGAAAATGGTCAGCGACGCGTCGTCGTCCAGGCCAACGTCCGGGGTCGCGACCTTGGTTCCTACGTCGCTGCAGTCCAGGAGAGAGTTGCCGCCGAGGTCGACCTGCCGCCGGGTGTGTTCATCCAGTGGGGCGGCCAATTCGAGAATCTGCAGGCGGCCTCCGCCCGGCTCGGCATCGTGATCCCCGTCGTGTTCGCCTTGATCTTCGGCATTTTGTTCGTCGCCTTGCGCGGCGTGATGCCGGCGCTGGCGGTCTATTCGGCGGTCCCGCTGGGGCTGGCTGGCGGGGTCTTTGGGCTGGCGCTCAGCGGGCTGCCCTTCTCCATCTCCGCCGCAGTGGGCTTCATCGTCCTGTCTGGCGTGACCGTGCTCAACGGCTTGGTCGTGATGACGAGCATCCGTCAGCGAATCGAGGCCGGCATGGCCGTCGACGAGGCGGTCACAGACGGAATGATGGAGCGTGTCCGTGCGGTGCTCATCACTGGCATCGTGCCCGCGGTCGGGTTCATCCCGATGGCCGTTGCCACGGGGCGCGGCGCCGAGGTCCAGAAGCCACTCGCGATCGTCGTCATCTCCGGCCTGATCGTCGCCACTCTGCTGACGCTGTTCGTGCTGCCGGCGATCAGTCACCTGCTCCTGCGAGTGCGCGGCAAGCGGCATGAGCCCGGCGAATATCAGGACGTGGATGCTCTCGGCAGCCCGCTACCGGCCGAGTGAGGAAGGAAGTCAGCTGATGTCGGCCAAGGGACGAGCGTCATCCAATGGAGCGAGACGATGAGCGAAGCTGATCTCGACCTGAGCGGTCAGAATAAGCGCAAGACGCTCTGGATCGTGCTCGTCCTGAACGTCGGCATAGCGGCGGGCTTCTTCGCGACGGGATATCTCGGTGATTCGAGCGCCCTGATCGCGAACGGCCTCGACAACAGCTCCGACGCGATCGTCTACGCCATCAGCCTAATCGCGCTTGGACGACCGCCTAAATGGAAACGCGGGGCGGCCCGCTTTTCCGGGATCATGCTGCTGATATTCGCGGCCGGCGTGATCCTCGACGCGGGGCGCAGGTTCCTGACTGGATCCGACCCCATCGGGATGTCGATGATGATCATGGCGCTGGTCGCGGGCGCCGTGAACATTCTCTCCTTGGTTCTCCTGAAGCGCCTCAAAGGGAAAGACGTAAATCTGCGCGCCGCAACGACCTTCAGCTTGAACGACTTCATCTCGAACGGGGGCATACTGGTCGGAGGCGCCTTGGTCCTATGGACGGGGCAGAACTGGCCCGATCTCGTCGTCGGCGCCGGTGTCGCGTTGATCGCGATCTACGGCGGGATCGACATTTTGCGTGATGCCCAGTGCGAGGCCGACAAGGCAAAGGAGAGCTGAAATGGGCGCAGGACACGACCATGGCGGGCACGCCCACAATCACGCCGCTGGCGCAAACACCAAGATGCTCGCCATCGCCCTCGGGCTAACGACCACCTTCCTCGTCGCAGAGCTCGTCGGCGCCTTCATTTTCAACAGCCTGGCGCTGCTTTCCGATGCGGCGCACATGTTCACCGACGCCGCAGCCCTCGCCATTGCGCTGGCCGCCGTGAGGATCGGCCAGAGGCCAGCGGACGATGCACGCACGTTCGGCTATCGGCGCTTCGAAATCCTGGCGGCCGCCTTCAACGCCCTGCTGCTGTTCGCCGTGGCGGGCTACGTCCTGTGGGAGGGCATTGGCCGCTTCTTCGAGCCAGCCGAAGTCGAGTCAGCTGGCATGCTCGGAGTCGCGGTCGTTGGCCTGATCGTGAACCTTATCGCAATGCGCCTGCTGTCGGCCGGGAAGGATAAGAGCCTCAACATCAAGGGCGCCTATCTTGAGGTTTGGGCGGACATGCTCGGCTCGGTGGGCGTTATTGCAGGCGCGCTCACGATCATGGCCACGGGCTGGCAGTGGGTCGATCCGGTCGTGGCGATCGGCATCGGCATTTGGGTGCTTCCGCGAACGTGGACGCTCTTACGAGACACGACCCAGATTCTCCTCGAGGGCGTTCCACGCGGCCTCCGATTACCCGAAGTCAGAAAAGCCATGGAAACGACGCCCGGCGTCGCAGGCGTTCACGACCTCCACGTGTGGTCCCTCACGAGCGACGATGTGAGCGCATCAGCCCACGTCGAACTTGCTTTAGGCGCGGACAGCGAGACGGTCAGGCTCGCGGTTGCTGCGATGCTTCTCGAGCGCTTCGACATTGAGCACGTCACGCTTCAGGTCGAGCAGGAAGGTTGCGCAGATGCACCACATCTACATCCGTAGGGGACGGTGACCTCCGCATCACAGGCGAGGGACGTCGCAATCTAGTTCGATTTAATTGATGGAAAGAGCGCGGACGAAACCCCCGTTCACGCGGTTTTCGTCGTAAACCACCAATGGCAGGTCCGCTTTGGGCATCCACGCGCGCCCGAGTTCGACAGCAGTGGACACCGGCATTGCCGGGAATAGGTGGAGCTCGCGCGCATGCGGGTTTGCGGCCTTGATCCGGTCCAGGGCCAGTCGAATGGTTCGTCGAAAATGGACCAGATCTGCAGCCTGACGGACGATGTCGTTATGCGGATCGACGGCCTGAACCTCCCAGATTGATGCATCTCGCCCTAGAACCCGCCGCACTCGGTCAGGGTCGACAGTGGCGCTGAGGCCAATGACCAAGGCGGAGGGGCCGTTGCCGGGGCTGGACTTCATCTCCAACCGAAGCGGAGGCCCATTCTCGCTCCAGCGCCAACCAGCCGGCTCGCGAAGCCGCTGGTGGACAGCGGCGGGGAAGATATCGCCCACAAGCCGCCCCAGCTCGATCAGGAGTGGCTGCGGCGCTAGGGCGAAGATCGAGAGATGCTGGATGACCCGGTCCTCAATTCGCTCGCTGACTCGCTTCTCAAAGGCGCGCCGTAGATTGGTCTGCTCAACCTTCCAGAAGTCGGTATCGCCATCTCTCAGCGAGCTGCCGCGCAGCTCGATGTCAATCATTCGCCTTCCCTCGGCAGGATAGCGTTCGGGCAGCATGGCGGCCGCGACCTCGTCATAGGTGATCGGCGCCTGGTGATCGCCAATGTTGGCCGCATATCGAAGAACGTGGGAGCCTCGATCCGGACGGATGTCAGCGAGCGTGGCGATCCGGAGTTCATGGCTACGCTTGATCTCCTGAAGCCTCTCCTCAGGGTAGTTAGCGGCCTGATCTACATCGATCAGCTTATGGTGCACGTGGCACAGCAGCATCAGGTTGTTGACGTCGTCGACAAGGAGCGGCGAGCGAACGGGATCGCCGCGGGGGCCACCGGGCATTTCGGCCACGATATGTGCGACGAAGCCGAAGTTTCGATCTTCCGCACCGCTTTCGAGATCGCCGATCAGCGATCGATTGCAGATGTAGCAGCGCCCTGCGCCGCGCGCCCAAAGAACAAGGCGGGTAAGAGGGCTGACGGATTTTGAAGACCTGCTTCCCATCAAGCTGCTTCCGCGGCTTCAAGCTGGATGCGACGACGCGCAGAACGGGAGCCCCGCAGATCCGATGGATGCATGCCTCCGCCTTTCCAGTCGCCGGAAAGCAGCCATTCTTCGAAATAGAAGAGCCACAGGACCGACCATGGGATGACGGTGCGGTCGAGTCGCATGTCGGAGGCCCACTCGCCGACGCCGGGCAGGTAAAGGCAAAGCCGGGGTGGAGCCTGTTCATACACGTGTGGAAGGTCACGGCCGCTGGAAAGGGCGAGCAGGTCCGGCGCCTCGACGATTATGCGCGGAATGTCCCCTTGGCGAAAATCCAGCCGCAGATCATAGCTTCGGCTAAGCGGCGTAGGTGAAGCAGCATAGCGCCAGGTCAGCCGACCCGGCTCCAGCGTTCCCGAGCCCGACACGGCCTCGCTGCCGCGGAGCATGAGGAACTGCTCCGCAGCCGTAAGAGGACGTGCAGGCCGGCCGATCAAGCTGGCTCCGCACCAAAGAAAGTATTCCCCCGAACAGGTGCCGCGCCGGCAATCGCAGCGGCGCCGGCGGCCGCTACGAGGCCTACACGCGGAGCCACGTAGAGGCGGTTGCGCGTCCGTGCAGCGGAGACCTCCTGCGTGATCGCGTCGATCGCACGGGTCGCGGGCGCTCCACCGAAGGAGTCCTGCAGGCTCTTGCCCAGCCTATCCAAGCCCTCCACTCGCTCCAGCGTCTCGAGGTCAGACACCAGTTTGCCGTGCCAGAGGAAAAAGGCGTTCGCGAGCTGGGGATCGTCGTTCCAGCGCTCGGCAAAATTTTCGCCGTGCGTGGTCTCGTTCCAGACGAACCAGCGGAGGTGACCGCCCTCGATCCGGCGCTCGATGAAATCGGGCATGTGACGGATGACCGTTAACAACAGGTCCAGCTCGGAGTCGAAGACCATCTGCGTCGCGCAACGCTCATAGCTCTGCGAAGCCAACGTCGTGATCAGGACCGAGATTGGGGCTCGCTCCGGGTAACGCTCGGCAAAGTGAACGTCGCGATGCCGCTTGGCGATCTGGACGATACGCCGGAGCAGACCCTTGAAGCGTGGGGTGTCGGGATAGGGCTCGACATCGGCTCGCGCCGTCGTGGAGTCGAATGCTGATTTAGCCAAGCGCATGGTGGGAACGATGGCAGCACGCCGCCCGAAAAGGGCCTTGTAACCCTTGGGATTGCTCTCCTTCCAGCAGCGAAGCCTCTTATCCGGCACCAGTTCGCCACCCTGTCGACAAGCCGGATTGAGCACGGAAGGAGTGATGTCCAGGTGGAAGCGGTTCGCATAGGGCAGCCGCCAGCAGCGCTGCTTTTCGACCAACATGGCGCCGTAGCGCGCATGCTCCTTTAGCCGATCCCCGATCACCCGCTTGATCTCGGCGGGTCCGCGGTGTTCGACGCGCGCCATATGGGCCACGAGGTCGACGTCGTGCTCGTTGCCGCCGAGCGGCTTGACCGTCGTGCCGAGAGCCGTCGATCCCTGAAGGTAAATGGAAAGGCTGCGCAAGGCAGGATCCGCGGCCGCCGCGAGCCATTCAGCTACCGCATCGTAATGCGTTTTCGCCTCATCCAGCTGGGTCGCCGTAAGTTCGAGTGACTGGCACATGTGCTCCAACGCACCGGCAAGAGCAGCCTTCCGGAAGCGCATGGGATCGTCGATATACATGGGTCGGCAGGTCCTCGATTGACGGCTACGCAATTCGGACTAGAATCGGGCTGCCGGTTCAATACGAGCATGGTGAATGGACTGAAATGAGATTTCAAGTATGATTCTGGACTTCATCCACAGCTTAGGGGTGGCACATGGATGAGCGCGGAATTGGGCCAGAGGCTGCTCCCGAGGGCGCAGCGTCGGACTTGCAGGTGTTCTTCAGGCTGGCGGAGCTATGGAAGCTCACCACGGATCAGCAGATCTCGCTTCTCGGCTCCCCAGCACGGTCGACCTTCTTCAAGTGGAAGAAAGAAGGCGGTGCGCTCCCAGCCGACACGGTCGAGCGGATATCGCATCTCGTAGCGCTCTATAAATCGCTCGAGATCCTGTTGCCGCGGCCGGAAGCGGCTGAAGGCTGGATTCACCGGCCAAACGACTATTTTGACGGGAAATCCGCGCTGGACGTCATGCTTGGCGGCCGAGTGGCCAACCTCTTCGAGGTCCGCAGCTATGCGGACGCACAGCGCGGAGGCTGACGTGGCGCATCGGATCAGGCACATTTCCGACAGGTTCTATCGCCTGATCCCGTCGCGGTTCCCGCCCGTCGACCTATATGAGCGCTTCGGTTCTCCGGCTCTCGTGGCCGGAGCGCAGCGCCTGGAGGGGATCACCAACCCGCGCCTGGCATCACGGCAGCGCATCATGACGGGACCACAAGCCGGAACCGTGAATCCCAATCGCCTGCAGAACTGGAATCACGCCCCGTTTGCCTACCGCAATCCGGAAGGCACCTACTGGCTAGACCCGGCATATGGGGCCCTTGACCTGGCAGCCGACGAAGAAACAGCGTTGGCAATCGCGGTGCAGCGCCGTGAGCAGTTTCTCCGGCGGACGTCAGAGCCGGCTATAGACCTGGACATGCGGCTCCTCATCACGCCCGTGGAGGGCGACTTCGTCGACTTCGAAGAGGACGAACCGGCAGTAGAGGAAATCGAACGCCGCCGACTTGGCCGAGTCCTATATGAGGAGGGGGTGAGCGGTATTCTCCATCGCAGGAGCGGCCTTTGCAATGCGCGCTTCCTCTCTGTCTTCAAGGGCCGCGTGTTGGGCGCCAGCGTGCAGGCGACTCACTATCGCTTCGTCTGGGACGGCAGCTCGATCCGCAGCGTCTATGATTTCGGGTCAGAGCAAAAATCTACGCCGGACTCGATCCTTGCCGCTGTTGCGCAGCGCTGGGCCGCGTGACGTCGATACCTACTCGCTTGCTCCGCTGATCGCAGCAAGTTGTGGATCAGGATGCCCTACTGGCGCTTCATGGCCAGGTGCCGAATTCCCGGCGAAATGGTGGACCCTTGAGGTGCACGGGTGACCAATCATTAGCCTTCGGTCGTTATGGGTTTCGAACGAAAGGTGGTCAGGCGCAAGGAAAAGACCTATATCGGCACTCGGAGACACATGATGATCCGCTATTTCGATCCTGCTGAGCGCATTCGCGAGAAACAGCGCGCCCGTGACAGGGACGATCACGACCTGGCGTCCGGCCGGGTCAGCGCGGGTGAATTGCAGCGCCAGAACAGCTTCGCTGCAGGTCTCGATCTCGTCAACGCGGAGATACACGTCCCGAACCCCAGCGCCTGGTAAGGGATGATCGATCAGGAGACGGTGCGGCAGGTTATCAGCCGCATCCCCCTCGAAGACGGCGTCTTCCTCGCCGGCGGACAGGCACTCAATTTCTGGGCCGAGCATTACGCCAGAGCGCCCGAACTCCAGCATTACGGTCCGTATACCTCGAAGGATGTCGACTTCTTCGGGCGCTATCAGGCGGCAAAGAAGCTCGCCGACGCTCTCGGCGGGCACGTCGAGAAGCCCACCTCCTCAAGCCCTGAGGCCTTCGTCGAGGCCGTTGTGGTCGTGCCTGACGGCGAAGGCGAATTCCGGATCGACTTCCTGAACTACGTGCTCGGCACCGATCCGGGTGACCTCGAGAAGAAGCGGGTGGAAATCCGGCCGCTGGTCATTCGAGATGGAGAAGTTGTCGGGCAGCTCCAGGTGCCGATCATGCACCCGTTTCACGTGCTCCAGAGCCGCATCGCCAACGCCATCAAGCTCGGCAACCATCAACCGGATCAGCGGTCGACCCGTCAGCGCCAAGCGATGGCTGCGCCGATCATCCTGCGCGAATATGTCAGAGACCGCGTCGCAGCCGGCGGTGTGGATGAGGTCCGCGGAATCCTGCGTGAGCTTCACCGTTGGCTTCGACGCGATGAATATGGTCGGCAGGTGCGAAGCCATGTAGACTATGATCCCCTCCAGATCCTGGAGGAGCATAGGGAGACCAAGGAGCTCGACGAGCGCTGGATCGAGCACAATCTCGCCGGGTGGATCGAGGACGTGACCAGTCACCGCAAGAGCATCGGGGCTCGCCTCGCCGCTCTCGCTCAGCGGGCGAAGCACCTCGGCATGGGATAGACATCGGCCCGGCACCAGCGCCGGGTTGACGGTCAGACTAGAAGTCGTTCCAGCCAGTCAGCGGGATGTCGACGTAGAGGACATCATTCTCCAGGCGGGTGAAGACCCCGAAGGTGTTGAGCAGCCGCTCGGCCACGCCGATAAGGGGGTCAAACACCTCCAGGCCGGTCCACTGCGCCTGCAAGGCGAGCGGGCGCAAGGCAGATCGAGTTTCGGAAACAAGCCAGCCGAGCTCCATGCCTTCGATCTCGCCTACCGCTGCCCGATAACGCTCCTTGATTTCCTCATCGGCATCGTCGCTTTCAAGGATTCCGTGAGCGTGGCCCAGCGCGTAGCCCAGCGACTGAAAAATGAAGCGGCACCGCTCCTCGATCCAGAACCAGAAGCCCTCGAGCTTCAGGGTGCCCACTCGGTATAGTCGCCGCTGAAGGCGAACGTCGGCGATCACGTCGAGGATGGCCTTCTTCAGCAACCCCACGAATTCAAAACCGGTGGTCGGCTCCATGTTCGCGGTGCGGCTGGTAGCGGAAAACTCGGCATGGGCGGGCGCGACGATCCCGAGGAGCGCGCCGTGCCTCTCGTCGCGCTGCCTCATTGCCGAGGCGCCGCCCGGGTAGGTTTTGTCGAGGAATGCCTGATCGTCCACGTGCACCAGCTCGTGGACGTAGGATTGGACCGAGATCCGCTTCTCCAGGCTGTCCTCCTCGTCGAACATGCGGACGATCAAGGGCGTCCAGACCACGAGGACGCTCTTCAGCTCGCCATCCACCTCGGTCAGGACCGCCATGGCCGCGCCGTCGCCGAACTCGTTTGACGTGGCGATGTTCGGCTGCCCGCCAACACCCTGAACCTCGGCGAGAGCTGCTCGATAGTCGTAGGAGAGGATGATCCTGGAAAGCCGGGAAAGGTCTAACCAGCGCGAATAATCGCTGGTCAGAGCCATGAGCCGATTGGCGAAGAGACGAGCCACGTCCGTATCCTCGGTGTGCCAGCCCCGCAGTTCGATCGCGGCACCGGCGGGCAATGACGGCGGCGGCACCGGTTCCTCGTCCATAGGCCCGCCATAGCACGATCAGCCCCCAAGCAAGTTCTCAGGAAGCCATGCATATGCGCGCGCCGGCTCATGCCGGCCACCTAGCGAGAGGCACCGAAGGCGTGCCGAGGCGCCGACGACGAACGTCATCTGGAAAGGAAAAAGCCATGAGTGAACCCGACTTCTCGGGGATCGATCCCCTGCGCGTGCCCGAGGCCCGCCGCCGCATCTGCGTGTTGGAGAAATACCTCTCACTCGACGCACCGAGCGAAACGGACATCCGCCGGTTCGCGGACTCCATCGGCGTGAGCCGGTCATCGTTCTTTCGGCTGGCCCGTGTTTGGCGGGATCACCGCGACGCGCGCCTGCTCGTGATCGGCAAGCGGGGCGCCTCGAAGCGGGACTACGGCCTTGACGGGCGGTCAGTGAAGATCATGGACGCGGTGATTGCCGAACAGGGTCCCATCGCTACGATCGCCAGCGTGGTCGCCGAGATCGAGCGCCGCTGCGCCGATCGAGACCTAAGACCCCCATCACCGCAGACGGTCAACAACCATGCGCGCAGGGCGCGAGCAGCCGCAGGCATCGTGAGCGGACCGCCGCGCGTCGTCGTGGGCCGGATGTGGTTCCACCTGCCGATGACCGACCGGCCAGCGAACGCGATGCCGACGCTGCTGGTGGCCATCGCGCTCCCCGAGCGCGTGATCCTAGCGCACCGGGTTTCGACGGATCCCGGTCTGCCGCCATCCGTCGATTCTCTGATCGACGAAGTCGCAGCCCTGCGCACCCCGACGTCCGAGCGCCGTCCTCTCTTGCTTGACCCCAACGACCGCCGCGCCGGCGCGGCGGCGCTGGAGCGAGCCGGCCTGGGTTCCACCCGATCGCACAACCGATCGGTGCAGCGCGAACTCGCCAGGGCCTTCAACGGGCGTCTCGGTCCGCTCACCGCCATCTATCAGCGCGGCATGGCGAAGCCAGGCATCACACCTGTGCTCAGCCGTCAGGACCAGCCGCTGCCCGCAGCCGAAGTGACCGCGATCGTCGAAGGCGCCGTCGGCACGCACAATGCCGCGCATGCGGCACCCCGGCCGTTCGACCTGGCTCCGCTTCGGGCCTGATGCGCGGCTCCCTATCTGGACAGGATGGCGAGGGCGTTTTCCAGATCGTCCGGCATGACCGGACGGCCAGGGATCGTGCCTAGTTCGGCGAGCATCTCCGCGTTGTGCTTTTCTACTGCCGAGGCCACCGTCGCGGCCGCCGCCTCGTCCGACCACGGCGTCATGTCTCCGTTGTCGGGAACGGCCGGACCCTTGAGCGTGCGAAGCGGCGTTATGGCGACCCGTCCCACCCGGTCCCCGACCAGCCTGCGGAAATACTTGCCGAACCGGGACGGCGCTAGGTTCACAGGCGGGTGCGCACGATTGCCCATCAGCCGCGTGCGGAACGCCGCCGCGGCGTGCCGGTCGGCACCGACCGTCGCGTCGATCCGCATCAGACGGTCGGTCCAACGCAGCGACGCCAAGGGTCCCCGGATGCGGTCGAGCGCGTCGCGCGCGGCCCCGCGGTAGCCGGCCTCCTCGTCCGGTGAACCGGAGGTCGACGCGCCGAGCACCAGGCGCGTGCCCTCGTCGATCAGCGTGAACATAATGTGCGGGCGCCCGTCCGCGCGCGGCAGGTTGATGGCGGTGAAGTCGAGCTTGAGGGCGTGACCCGCCTGCCCCGTGGCGTCGGCGCGCCGGATCTCGGCCTCCACGATGGCACGCAGCCGCGTCGATCCGGGCAGATTGGCCGGCCGGCCGGCGGCGTCCACCATCTGACGCACCAACTGGTTGACGGAAGCACCCCTGTTAGTCGCGACGACGTCGGCGACCACCGCCTGCAACGCGTTGACGGCGTCGGGATCCAGCTTCTGACGGGCGGCGCCGGTCCCGGCGAGCGCGCCGAGCGACTCAAGGTCGCCCGCATCCTTGAAGGCGGCGGCGACGGCATAGAAGCGGGTGCGGCTCAGGTCCGACACCGCCAGGGCCTCGGCGAGCGGCATGGTCCCCTCACGCCAAGCGATGATCGCGTGCAACCTGCGGCGCGCCCGCACGCGCTGGGACATCGTCATTCCGTTCCACCGCTGGCGATCCGATTCGGGCAGGGAATCGGGGAAGTCGCCGCTCCAGCCGTCATCATTAACGTTGCCCGAAGACATCTCGCCCCTCACTCCTGACAGAGCGTTTTCCCCCCTGACCTCAGGGTCATAGCCAAGCGTGTCCTGCCAAACAATCACTTTTCACACATAAGAATGAGACAAACGCTTGACTCTTGCGAACGGGACTCACATTTACCGCCAAGACAGATTTTGGAGGCGGCTTTTGTCCTACACCCACCACCCCCTGCTCGGTCGCACCGACATCGACGAGGCCATCCTCGCCGATGAGGCGCGAGAGTCATCGGACGCCGAGCTCGGAGCCGCGGAACTCGAATTCCTCATCGCGCGGCTCAACCGCATCGCCGCCGACCGGGTCCGAAGCCGCCAGTATCGGCGCCGCTCCAACATCGGTGCCACCGGCTTCCGCCGCAACCAGCGCCGCGGAGCGACGTCGTGAGCGCCGCCGCTACGCCCCGCATGGAGCGCTTCTTCGAGCAGATGAAGCAGGCTACTCGCCCGGCCGCGACGCGCCTCCCGCTTCCGAACGGTGCGGCCACCCATTTCGTCCGTGATCCCAACCGTGTCGCCGGCGCGACGGAATGGCCGGCCGACGATACCGTCACACCAGCGGCACGCCTTCGGCCCGACTTGCAGCTCGTCGGTCGCCCGAACCCCATCCCGGTGGACGACGGGCGGCCGATGGTGACGCCAAAACTGGAACGCGTCGGATACGAGCCGGTGGGCGCGAAGGTGAGCTAGCCCGTCTCGGTCGCCACCGGCGGCCCAGCCCCATCCAAGGGACGCCAGCGCGTCCTCGTCCGGGTTCGCAGGCCCGGTTGAATCGAGACCGTGCCTGCGGTCGGCGGAACGCCGACGCACGCTCTCCGCACAGGGAGTGCGCGATGAATGACGAAGATGAACGCGGGTCGGGTCGACCCGCCCGCGGCGGACCGGGCGACCTCGGCCCGGACTTCTCCGGCGGACCGACGCAGCGCAAACCGATCGTGTCCACTCCCCTCGAGCAATCGATCCTGCGCGGGCGGGAGATCGGGCTGGTCATGCTCGACGAGAGCGAGGCGCCATCTTCCGCCCGGCTGCGGGCATTCGGCATCTCGCCCGAACTCCATCCGGACCTGCGGTCCGACGAACTGGTCACCATGGCGCAGGTGATCACCGCCGAGGACGGCGGCAGCCTGCGGACCTTCTCCGGTGGCCTCCAGCACGAGTGTGGATGGTTCCCTTCCTATAAGGCGCACCGCCTGCAGCACTGGGAGGGCATCTCCGCACGAAACTTCATCGTCGAGTCCGAGTGCAACCCCCGCGTGGGCCGCATGCAGTCGGAGGGCGTCCGCTTCCGCTTCTACCTGCCGCCAAAGTGGCACACCTACACGGCCGACATGGACATGACGGTCGACGGCGTCCGCCATGTCGTCGAGGTCAAGCCGCGCGCGGACGCGATCGGAGACGAGGAGTATCGGCTCGTCCTCTCCGCCGTCGCCGAGATCTGCCGGCGCTGTGGCTGGGTGTTCCGCCTCGTGCTCGGCACCGAGGTCTTCGCCAACCGCCACCACCGCGACAACTGCGAGCTCTTCGCCGCGCGGCGCTTCGTCCGCGTTTCGGAGCGCGTGATCGACAAGCTGGAGGGGTTCGCGATGAAGCGGGGCGCCGAGACCACCTACGGCGAACTCGCCGAGGTGCTCGCGCCCGGCTGCACGCCACTGGGCGAGGCGCTGATCCAGGCCCTCTCAGTCCGCCAGCGCATCGAAATCGACCTAACCACCCGCGTCTACCATCGCACCCCACTGCGCATCCTTTGACGGGAGCACCCGACATGCCGAAGCACGATACTCAGCAGGCCCGCATCACCGCTGCCGACCTCCCAGTCTCCAACCATTGGCGAGAGATGACGGTCGAGGAACCCCACGGCGCCTCTCATAGGGCGCCGATGCTCGTCGGCATGCCCGCTGCCGTCCTGTTCGACAATTGCCCCGCGCTCATCAGCATCGAGGCGTTCGCCTTGATCGCAGCCTTCGCCAGCGCCGAAGACCACCACACCCACCCGGGAAGCTCCGACTGATCCCTTCCACCGTCGCCCCGGGGCGGCGCCTCGGGGCGGCAAGACCAGTGCCAGCCCGAGGAGAGCCGTGCCCATGACTGACAAGACCCCCGTTTCCGATGGCGTCCATCCCGAGTGGGACGGCCCGATCCCAGAGCCTAGGGTGAACGCCGCCTCGATCATCATGATCGACGACGAGCCCTACAAGCATCTCGGCGCGACGGTGCCCGACCGCATCCACCTGATGCACATGTCGACCGGCCTGCCCTACCTTCACTGGGGCGAGGATGGAGACGGCGGCCTGCTCACCGATGCCGGGTGGGACGAGCTGCGGATTGCAGGCAGGCTGCGAGTGCTGGAGCCGCCGAGCCGGATAAAGGCGCGGCAGATCGCGCGGATGACCGACTGGGACTATCGCGACATCGTCGGCGAGCATCCGGACGAGGCGACCGACGCCCGTTCAGCGAAGGCGCGGGATGACGGCGATGGAGAAGGCGAAGGCGTTGTCGAAGGTGACGGTGCGGCCGACGCTCCGCCGGCCAAGCGGCGTCGCAAGGTAGCCGGTCCCGACCTTCCGCTCGACCCGGCCGCCGCCAAGATGCTCGCGCAGGTCCTGCTGATGGACGAGAAGGACGTCCCCAACGGCATCAAGGCCATGGAGAAGGCGCTCGCGAAGCACTGGCCGGGCGAGTTCGAGGAGAGGTTCGGCCCGCACGACAAGCCGACCACCATCCGCCGCTGGCGGGCCACCCGCGGCACGCCCGGCAACCGCCTCCTCGTCGACTTCGTGCGAATGTGGGGCCGCGTGCCCCGCAAGCCCTACGATGATGGCGTGGTCGACCAGATCATGCACAAGAAGGTGCTGATCGGCCGCACCGATCATAGCGCGGTCATCGACATCCACGACGAGATCTCGACGCTGGTCAAGCAGATCAACGATGGCGAGCATCCGGATCACCCGAAGCCGGCGGAACCGTATCCCGAACCCAGCTACCACAAGGTCTGGCGTGCCTGGGTCCGGCTCGACAACGCCTTCACCGCGGCCGCCCGGAATGGCAAGGAAGGGAGCCGAGCGGACTGGGGCGGCAGCGGCCGACCCCTGATCGCGAAGCGCCCGCTGCAGCTCGGGATCATTGACCACACCCGTCTCGAGAACATCGTGGTCATCGATCTCGACAACGACATCCTCTACGAGGAGGTCTGGCTCACCACGCTGTTCGACGTCAGCGCGCGCGTTGCGCTCGGCCGCGTCGTCACCGCGTTCCCGCCCTCCTTCTGGACAGTCGGCGAGGTGATCCGTCGCGCCAACCTCCCCAAGCGCCCGCCGCCTGGCATGGCGAAGCGCTATCGGATCCTGCGCCGCCTCATGGGACGCAGCGCCGAACTCATCGTCGACAACGGCCGGGAGTTCCGTGGCCACGGGTTTGAGAGCGCTGCGGGCCAGGCGGGCTTCTCCGTCCGCTTCGCGCCTATCAAGCGGCCGACCTACAAGGCGGTGGGTGAGCGCTACTTCCGCACCATCAAGGCGAAGGTTTCGAAGCTGGCGCCAGGCTACGTCATCCCGTTCCCCGCCTCGGTCAAGGGCGCCCGCGACCCGAAGATCGACGCCTGCCTGCTCATCGACGATCTCGAGGCGATCCTCAACCAGGCCGAGGCCGAATACCACACGGAAATCCACGACGCCCTCGGCATGCAGCCGGCCCTGTTCTTCCAGAGGAAGACCGGCGGCTTCATAGATGTCGCCCACGACCTCGGCGCCTTCTTCAACGAGATCGAGGAGGTCGTGCACGACGTGCAGATCGACAGGGGCGGCGTGACCCAGTGGGGAATGCGCTACTTCCACGAGACGCGCGTGCCCGAGCTGCTCGACGATCTCGTGCCGGTAGAGCCGCGTCGCCAGAGCAAGCGCGCCGACGGCACCCGCACCGCGAAGACCAAGATCAAGTTCAACCGCATGGACATCAGTCGCATCAAGGTCTGGAACCGCGTCACGCGCAAATACGTCGAGCTGCGCTGCGAGCACGCCGACTATGCGGATGGCCTGCCGCTCGAGCTGCATCTCCAGATTGCCAGGCAGGCGGAAGCCGACGCCGAGGCGTTCAACACCGAGGCAGAGCGCAAGGCCGCACGATCCAGGCGCATCCAGGCGCTCCGCGCGATCGACAGGACCGCGGACGCCGAGCAGAAGAAGGCGCTCGCCAAGCTCCTCGAGATCCCGCGCATCCGGCAGGTCACGGGCAACATCGTCGAGGTGTCCGTCGAGCCGGCCTATCCGGTCACGATCGGGGATTTCATCCCGCACGACGTCGCAGCCACCACCTCGCTGGACGACGAGATCAACGCGCCCCGCAAGCCGATCGGCGAGGAGGGCACCACCCGCAAGCGCCGCGTCCCGGCCCGCGACCGCCGCGACGCCGGCCAGGCCCGCAAGCCGAAGACCATCCTCTCCACCACGCCGGAGGGTGACGCCGCATCCTCGCGGCGCAGCACCGGCGGCTCACGCCGCATTGTCGGCGACTACGAGTGAGGAGAACAACGATGACGAACGCCACCTGCACCACCGCCGACAAGGCGACCACCATCACCTCCAGCGCCGGAGTGGACAGCCTCCACGCGTTCGACCGCGCCGAGTGGCGCGCCGCTGAGGACGAAGCGGGCGGCGACATGCCGGATGCCGCGAATCCGGCGACTCCTGATGCGCCCACAGCAGAGCGCCCGTCGGAGCGCTCGGCTCGCGTTGGCGATATCGCCGGCATCTTCGCATCGATCCGCGTCTCCTATCCGCCGCAGAACCTGCTGGTCGCGGCGCTCGATGAGGCGCGGCACACCGCCATCTCGATCCGCGAGCGGCGCGCCTCGACCGGACAGCGCATCCCGATGAACGTCATTCGCACCATCGCCCACATCGGCGTCGGCAAGACCTGGGGTGCGGAGAAGCTGCGCGACCTATGCAATCCGGTCGATCCGGAGGACACCAGCCGCCCGGTCCTGCTCGTGACCCTCGACACCTCCGGCAAGCAGACCTCGCTGCCGCGAGGGATCCTCCAGGAGCTGAGGGTGCGCGGCTGGAACCACGGCAGCGACCCCGAGCTACTCTGGGCCCGCGCGATCGACGCCATGCGCGACCACGGCGTCGAGCTGCTCATCGTCGACGAGATCAACCGCGCCGCCCGCCGCCCGTCCATCGGCCCGGTCATCGGCGGCGACATCATGGACCTGCTCGTCAATGGCGATGTCGGCGTCGCCTTCATGGGCACTGAGGAGGCCCTCAAGGTCTTCAACCGCTGCCAGCCGCTCAAGGACCGCATGAAGGCGCCCGTCGTGATGAAGCCGCTCGACTGGCTGATCCCGCACGAACGGGAGACCTTCACCGACTTCCTCGTCCAGATGGATCACGCGCTCGTCGACCACGGCCTCACCACGGAACTCGCCGGCCTCGGCGATGATCCCGTCGCCAAGCCGCTCTGGGAGGTCTGCCGCGGCCGCCTTCGTCCCCTGTGCCTGCTGCTCGAGGAGGCGGTGACGGCGCTCCACCGAGAGCATGGTAGGGCCGGGGTCCTGACCGTCCAGATCCTCGCACAGGCAGTCGAGGACCACAGCATCCCGAATGAGCATGTCGAATACAATCCGTTCACCGAGGAAAAGCCGGCATGATCCAGGCTGGCGATCTGGATGTCCGCGCCCCATTCCCCGGAGAGTCCCTCGACGGCTTCGTCGCCGACATCGTCGGAGCCAACGACTTGAGGAAGGTGCGCAGCATTAGCGGCGCGGGCGGCGTGGCCTACGGACACCGTCCCCAACTCGCGACCACGGGGTGGAACGGCTTGCCCGCACTGGCCGAGCTCCTCGAGATCGCTGTCGAGGAGCTCCAGGTGCGCTCCTACCCGCTCTCGAGCGATGACGGGAGCCGGCGCGCCTTCTTCGGCACGACCATCCACCGCACCGATCTGCGAACCCGCGAGCGGTGGTTCGCGCCTAGCGCCCTGGCCTCGTCCCCGCATCACCGGGCGATGTGGCAGCTAAAGCTGCCCTTCGACGTCGTCACCGGCGAGATTCTCGTCTCGACCTGTCCGCGCGCCAGTTGTGGTCGGGTGCAGCGCTGGCGCCACTCCGCGGGCACCGCGTGGTGCGACGCCTGCGTGCAGGATCTCAGCATGCAGGACGTGCCGCGTCTCGGCAATGACCTCCTCCCAAACTACAGCGCCGCTGCCGGCCTCACGCACACCAACCCGGCCAAGCGCGCAGAATCGCTCGAGCTTCTGCCGGAAAAGATACGGGCGTTGGGTGCCGACATGGCCTACGAGCTCCTCCTCCGTCTCGTGCCGGTAATGAACGCGGAATGCACCTGGCGGACCGGCTCTAGGCTTTGGGCCAACGACCCGTTCGAGATCGCGCGGGGCATGGGCCAGGCCTGGGAGGCGATGAAGATCTGGCCACACAGGGTCATTGAAAAAATGGCTTCCGACATCGCGTCGGCCAAGTCCCGCCACAACGACGGCAACGGCGGAAGGTCGCTCGCATTCCTGCGCTTGCGCGCTGCCGGATTCGTCGCAGAACCGGTGGCCGCGGCCATCCGCGACCTTTACGCCTTCATCGACGAGAACGGACCGAACGGGGACCGGATCAAGCGGGAGACCATCCGCTGCACGGAGGTCGCCGACGTGACCGGGATGAGCACATCGCTGATCGTCCCCCTGCGTCGGCAAGGAGCGCTCCGGACCATCGTGATCGCTCGCGGACCGTTGCTGGTCCCCGTTTACGAACGCGCCGAGATCATAAACCTGGATCGGGATATCCGCCGCCGCTGGGACCTGCGCCAAGGCAGCCTACCGCTGGGTCTCCCCTACTACGCGCTGGAGCAGCTTTGCGCACTCGGCCGGCTGCAGCGCCTCGACCACCCGTCTTTTGCCGTGCGATATCCGGAGCCCCAGATCACGGAGCAAGCGGTGCTGGATTTCGCAGCGATGATCGTCGCCGCCTCATCCTCCATCGGTAGCCTGGGACACACCGTGCCGATCCTTTCGGCCGTCCGGATGGTCGGTGGCCGGCTCAAGCCTTGGGATGCGATTATTGAGGCTATGCTGTCGGGTGCGCTCCCGTTCGAGGTGCGAGGTTCGAAGGGTGCGCTGTTCGAGCGCATCCGGGTGCGCCGGGACGACATTCGCGGTCCCGCAGCCTTGCCGATCACGAGGCCGGGGACGGCCACCGCCCTGACCATCCAGATGCAGCCGGGTTTCCCATTCGCCGACCACCTCACGAAGCGCGATGCCGGCGAGGTGCTGAACCTCGGCGTAAAGCAGTATACACGCCATCTGCGTCGCTACCGCACCTCCACCGACCGCGCCGTCCCCATCGACGACGTGCTCCGCATGGCGAAGGACCATGTCACTAACACCGAGATCGCCGAGCGGCTCGCGATCACACCCCAGAAGGTGCGCTTTAAGGCGGCCGAGCTCGGAGTCACGCGGCTGAGCGAAGCGGGATACGGAAGGGCGCTGGCCGAGCGCCTCGTCGTGCCGGCGCTCATGGACTGATGACGCTCAACCGGCAGGTGCCGCAAGGCCCGGGATGCGGCACCAGGACCAGTGGTGCGCCACCACCGGGCGCCATGACAGCGGACGACTGACTAACCCTCCTCACGCGCCAGCCGGTCGGCTCGACGTAGCCGCACTCCACCACCGTCGGCCTGAGACGTTCGATGCGAATTCGAGGGCCGTCCTTTGCGGTGATGCCGCGCGGAACACGCATTGCGACCGGAAAAGCCAGCGAAACCTTGCGGGCGCAGGGAATTGCCCAAGCGCCAGCAGCGTGGTTGCATCGAGAGTGTAGCCGAAGCGTGGAAGCCGGTGGTTTCCACTAAAAAGGCTCGCCGCCCATCGTCTATGATGCCCTGCAGTTCATCATCGGTCAGGTGCGGCATGAGATCCGTCTCGCTGGCTTCGGCTCCGCTTCGCCGATGAGGCCGCGTCAGGCCGGGGACGCAGCCTCAAGGCTCTTCTGGCTCGGGACGAGATCGGCGCAGGCTTCTGCAAAACGATGATCTGCAAATCTGCGCCTCTCTCTCGCGCAGCGGCGCAGTCTCGATTATCAAAGGACATCCCGAACAAAAGTTGGTCTCCGTTTGGGAGCCCCTTCCGCCGTCAATGCTTGCCCCAGCGCGAGCTGCCGCGGATGTGGCCGTGGCGGACGATAGCCACTGTTCCCCACTGATGGCTCCCGCGTCACCCGAAAGCTCATCCTGTGCTAGTTTGAAGCCGGCGTCGGCCGTCTCCGATCAAGCTGGAATTCGTCTCCGGCGGCGAGCACATGGACGCGCACGTCGTGCATCGACAGAGTTTCGTCGGAGCTCGCCTCCGCTACATTGGAGAAGCTCACGTCGGCGCCGTCAACCACGTAAACCGCTCCGTCGCCGATGACGCGCAGGCGTCGCCCCTCGATGATGGCGGCAGTATCCTCATCGATGCCGATGCCGAGGACTCGCGGATTGTGCGCCACCGCGGCCAGTAGCCGGCCGAAGCGGCCGCGCTCGGCGAAATGCTGGTCGATGATGACGTCGCGGATGAGGCCCAGGCCGGGCGCCATGTGGAGGTCGCCGATCCGGTGGGTCTCGTTGCTGCTGCCTTTGACCAACATCGTGTCGCTCATCACCGACGCTCCGGCCGACGTGCCCGCGATGACCCCGCCGCGCTCGTAGAGCGCGCGGACCCTCTCCTCGATGCGGGTGTCGCCGATCTGACTGGTGATCCGCAGCTGGTCGCCGCCGGAGAAGAAGATTCCGGCCGCGTCGTCGAGGACCGCAAGCTTGTCGCGGTCGCCGGCCTCATGCCGGTCCTCGACGTAAAGCTCGACGAGCTCGCCGATATCGAGGTCGTCGAACGCCTTGCGATATTCCTCGAAATAGCCTTCGGGCTGGTGACTGGCGACGGTGGCGAGAACCAGCTTGCCGCCGCGCACGTGCTTGGCGACCTCTCGCAGGATGACCCGCTCGCCCTTGGGGTCGCGATCCTCGTGGCCGCCGATGATGATCAGGCAGCCCTCGCGGCGGTCGCTCATTCCTTCTCCTCGGCCTTGTGAAGCCAGACCCGGCCATCGGGCGCGTCGCGCGATGCCAGCGCAACGGCGAAATGGGGGCTGTTGTGCCACCAGCCGGTGCGCCCGTCGGGATCGAGCGCGATCCCGCCGGCGTCGCCGCCGACCCGCTCCATCTGGCTCAGCGCCTTCTCGATCGCCTGCTCGGGTCCCAATTGCTTGATCGCGCCCATGATTTGCGCGGCGGCGGCGAGCCTTGCGATCCCCTCGCCATGGCCGGACAGAGCGACTCCGCCGATCTTGTTGTCGGCATAGAAGCCGCAGCCGGGCATCGGGCTGTCGCCCATCCGCCCCTTGGCGGCGTCCTCCAGGCCGCCGGTCGAGGTGCCGGCAGCGATGTTGCCGTTAAGGTCGAGCGCGACCGCGCCGACAGTATCGTGACCATCCTCGCGATGCGCTGCCACCATCGATTCAGGCGCGACGAGCTCGACATGATTGTCGCGCGCGAAAGCGAAGGCGCCGGCTCCGGCGAGCAGCACCGGCTCCTTGCGGAGCATTGCGCGGGCGGCGCTGACCGGGTGACGCACCCCCATCAGTGCGCCGACCGCGCCGACGTCCAGGGTGGCGCCGTCCATCATCGCAGCGCACATCTCGACCTCGCCGCGGACGTTGAGCACCGATCCAAAACCCGCGTTGAACACCGGCAGCCGCTCGAGCACCCGGATCGAAGCCTCCACGGCGTCGACCGCCGATCCCCCGCGCCCAAGCAGCTCCGTGCCGGCCTGCAAGGCTTCGAGGCAGCCGGTGCGGTTGTCTTCCTCCTCGTGAGGTTCGATCTCCTTGGCGCCGCCATGGACGAGCAGCACCCAGCGTCCCTTCATCTCGCTCATCCTGTCAGGCGACGGCGGTCATCAGCGGCCGGGCCCGCGCGGGCTTAGGCTGGAACGAAGTCACCTGCTTCCAGCATTGCTCGACCATCGACGGAGTGATGACGAGCAGGTCGTTGGGCAGCGCATGCTCCAGGGCGGCGGCAACCGCCTCCTCCTCGCCGCGGATCAGGTAGATCGCGTCGGTGTCGTGGCCCACTTCGAGAGCGCCCTGCTTCAGGAGCGCCATGATCTGGCCGCGGGTGCGGCCGCGCGTGCTCGGGTCCTCGCGGAAGAACAATTCGTCGAAGATGGTGCCCGCGATCCGGCCCATCTCGACGATGTCCTCGTCTCGTCGGTCGCCTGGGATCGAGATGACCCCCTTCGACCGGCGATAACGGTGGCGCAGGCCCGCCACGACCTTGCCGAGCGCCTCGAGCCCCGCGGCATTGTGGGCATAGTCGACGATGACCCGAAAGCCGTGCGAGTCATGGACGTTGAGCCGCCCCGGATTCTGCTCGTAGGTCGACTGGAACGTGCCGAGCGCCGACTTGATCGTCAGCAGCGGCACGTCCTGCGCCACGCACATGGCCACCACCGCAAGCGCATTGGCGATGTTGAACGCGGCCATGCCGTGCAGAGTCGCCGGGATGTCGCCGGCCTGCATGACCACCTCGCGGCGGCCGTCGCGGTGGAGGACGATTGTGCCGCCTTCCTCGCCGGGCTCGCGAACCACGGCCATGCCGCCCTGCTCAATATGGTCCCGCAGCCACTTCGCCATGTCGTCGCCGCCATTGAGGCTGAACCAGGCGATGCGACCCCGGGCGCGCCGCTCCATGCGGCGGACCAGCGAATCATCGGCATTAAGGACGGACGTGCCCCGCCGAGCCACCGACTCCACCACCATGGACTTGACGTCGGCGAGGTCGTCCAGCGTATCGATGCCCTTGAGCCCGAGATGGTCGGCGCTGACGTTGAGCACCGCCCCGACGTCGGCCGCATCAAAAGCGAGGCCTTCGCGAAGCATCCCCCCGCGCGCAGTCTCCAGCACGGCCACATCGACTGTGGGGTCGCGAAGCACCATGCGTGCGCTCTTCGGCCCGGTCGCGTCGCCGGGTGAGACGAGCTGATCGTTGACATAGACGCCGCTGGTCGAGGTGAGGCCGACGGTGCAACCGGTGTAGCGCATGACATGCTTCACCATCCGCGCCGTCGTCGACTTGCCATTGGTGCCGGTGATCGCAACGATCGGGATTCGACCGCGAGCGCCGTCCGGGAACAGCATGTCGATGACCGGCTTGGCGACATCGCGCGCCGCGCCTTGCGATGGCTCGATATGCATCCGGAAGCCCGGCGCGGCATTGACCTCGATAATTCCGCCGCCGGTGTCGCGCACAGACCTGGCAATGTCCGGGGCCATGAAGTCGATCCCGGCGATGTCGAGGCCTATGATCGCCGCGGCACGGCGCGCGATCTCGGCATTATCGGGGTGGATCTCGTTGGTTCGGTCGATTGCGGTGCCGCCGCTCGACAGGTTCGCGGTGGGCCGGAGCATGACGACCTGCCCCGCCTCCGGAACGCTCGCCGGCGTGAGGCCCGAGCGCGACAGATATTCCTCGACCAGCGCGTCGATTCGGATCCGGGTCATGACCTTCTCGTGGCCGTCGCCTCGCCGCGGGTCGCGATTCACTTGCTCGACCAGCGCCTCGATGGTGGAGACGCCGTCGCCGACGACGTGCGCGGGCACCCGCTCGGCCACCGCCACCACCTCGCCGTTGACGACGAGGATTCGGTGGTCGCGGCCTTCGAAATATTGCTCGACGATCACCGACCGGCCGCGCGCCTCGCGAAGCGCCTGGTCGAAGCCGAAGCGAAGCTGCGCCTCGTCGCGGATCGCGGTCGTGACTCCGCGGCCGTGATTGCCGTCGAGCGGCTTGGTGACGAGCGGGAAGCGAAGCCGCCGCGCCGCAGCGACCGCCTCGTCGGCGCTCCGCACCACCACGCCCTTCGGCACCGGTACGCCGCTCTCGGCGAGCAGCCGCTTGGTGAAATCCTTGTCGCCCGCGGCCTCGACCGCGACCAGCGACGTCTTGCCGGTGATGCTGGCGCGGATCCGCTGCTGGTGGCGGCCGTGGCCGAGCTGGATGAGGCTGCCCTCGTTGAGCCGCATCACCGGGATTCCGCGCCGCCCCGCCTCGTCGACCAAGGCCTGCGTCGTCGGCCCGAGCGCGCAGCGCCGAACCGCGCGTCTCAGTGCCTCAAGCCGCCGCTCGAAGTTGAATTCGCCGTCGGCCTCCGCGACCCGATCCAGCCCGGTGACCCCGCGAAGCTCCTCCGGAAGCAGCGAGTCGACCAGTTCGATCGCCATCCGCCCGGCGAGCAGCGCCGGCTCCTCGTGGCAGTAGGCGTACATGACATTGTAGACGCCGGGCCTGCCCCTCACGCCGCGGGTCTTGCCGCGCGTGACCCGGCTCCCGGCCATCGTCTGAAGCTCCAGAGCGACATGCTCGACGATATGGCCGTACCAGGTGCCGTCCCTTAGTCGCCGGACAAAGCCACCGCGCCGGCGGTAGCAGCAGCCGTGCCGCTCGAGCCCCGGAAGCCGCTCGAGCAGCGCTTCGGCGAAGCCCGGGAGCTCGCTCGAGGGCCAGTCCTCCATCCGCCCGAGATCGAGCATGATGCGAACCATCGGCGTGTGGCTGTAATAATGCGGCCCCCGATAAACGCCCGTCTCAAGCACCGCCACGGGCTGGGTCAGCATCCGTGTCGCGGCATCGCTCTTGGCGCCAAAAAACATGGCCCCACCCGCTCCTTCTTTTGTCGTTGCCCCGAAAGCGTACCGTTTCACGGCCAGCACGACCGGGGATTCTCGTGCGTTCTGAATGGCCTGGCGGGACCGAAGTTCCGGCAAAACACGCTGATGCACGTTAAGCGAGCGGAACGGATCGGCGGAGCCGGCACGCCGTCAGCTTCGCGCACCCAGCCGGGACCGATCTTCGCGACATCCGAAGGCATCGGCCGGCTCGAGCTTTCGTTGTCAGGCGAGAGGCGCCATTGACGATTGCTCGCCCTCTGTTTCGCGGCGGGACAGGCGATTTTCCTTGATTGGCAAGACAGTTGGCCTCTGTCAGCCCTCGGTCCTTCGCAACGGCGAAGCTGAAGGAACAGGAGCCAAACACATGCGCGAACTGTCGACCCACGAACTGAGCCACGTCAGCGGCGCCGGTTCGTCCTGCTACGATCCTTGCTACGATCCCTGTGCGCCGAAGAACCGCCGCAAGGGCAATAACGGCTACGGCAATGGCGGCAACGACGGCGTCCCGGGCAATTCGGGCAAGACCGGCGGCGGTAAGGCCGAGGATCGGGTGCGCTAAGCGCCAATAGCCTGAACTGCTTTTTCGAGGCCGGCACCGCCCGCGGGGCGATGCCGGCTTCGTCATTTTCGGGCCTCAGTTGCGCGAAACCATCGCACCAGGAGCGCCGGGTCCGCCCATCGCCCGGTAAAGGTCGATCGCAGCTTCGAAGCGCTGCTGAAGCGCCACCGCGCGCGCATCTTCGACCGCGACGAGTTGCTCCTCCGCCGACAGGACTGTCTGAAGATCGGTATAGCCCTCGACATATTGCAGCCGCGCAAGCCGCGCGGTGGTCCGCGCCTCCTCGACGATCTGGTCCAGAAGAGCGGCGCGCTCGCGCGACTGCTCGGTCGCGGCGAGCGCATCCTCGGCCTCGCGCAATGCGGACAGCAGGGCCGCCCGATACAGCTCAACGCTCTCCCGCTGAACGCCGCTGGCAAAATCGAGCTCTCCGCGGAGTCGGCCGCGGTTGAAGATCGGCGCCAGCAGGTCGGCGCCGATCGAGGCGGTCAGGCCGATCGGCCCGCCGAGCGCTGCAGCTTCTCCGAGCCCGCTCGCGCTCAGGCGGATCGACGGCAGGAACGCGGCGCGGGCGCGGTCGACGTCTCCCTCGGCGGCTGCGATCCGGGCTTCCGCCGCGCGCACGTCCGGGCGCCGCACCAGCAGATGCGCGGGCTGTGCAGTGGCGATGGCGGGGACTGAAATCGCATCGAGCGACACTTCAGGCACCGAAAAGATCGGCGCTTCAGCGCCGGCGAGCAGCGCCAGCGCACTTCGCGTCCGGGCGCGCGCCTCGACCAGCCGGGTGCGCTCCACCTCGAGCTGGCGCACCTCCACCGCCTGGATTCCGGCGTCGACCCGAGTCGCCGCACCGAGCCGCAACCGAACCCCGATGATCCGCTCGAGGTCGCGCGCGCTGGCGATGTTGCGGTCGATGAGGCCGATACGGTGGCCGAGCACCGTATGTTGCACGAAGGCGCGTGCAAGCTCCGCTTCGATCGCCAGCGCGAGCGCGTCGCGGTCGAACGCCGCCGCCGCCACCCGCGCACCCGCCGATCGGCGGCCGGCGGCCTGGCGCCCGAACAGGTCAAGCTCCCACGACAGGTCGAGGCCCGCGCTTCCGACGCTGAAATCGAAGGGCGAGCTGCCGGGATCGTCGGACGTGACGCTTCGCCCGCCGATGGCAAGCGAGCCGGTCGGCAAGCTCTCGGCCCGCGCGGTTCGAAGCTGGGCCCGCGCCTGCTGGACTCGCGCCGTCGCGGCGCCAAGATCGGGATTGGCGGCGAGCGCCTGGGCGACCAGCGCGCTCAGCTCCGGCGAGCGCAGCGCGTCGCCGAGCCTGCGCGTCTCGCCGGCCAGCTCGTCCCCTGGCGCAACGCTCCAGCCGGTCGACCGCAACGGCGGCGGCGCCGCGAGCTGGACGCTGGGCGCGCAGCCGGTGAGCACGAGCAAGGGCAGGAGCGGACGGAAACGCATCGCGCCGGCCTTAGCCGCTGCGCGGTAAAGGATCGGCTAAGCACGCCGCCCAGGTCGCGGTTTCCCCTCGTTTAACTGCTCTTTATCCCCTCTCGCCTATGGCACCGGGTCCGATGCGAGTGACCCGGTAATGGCGACGAGCCTGTTCAGGCAGGAAGTGATCGAGGCGCGGCGCGACCGGCTTGCCGGCGCGGTCGTCGCCGCGACTCCGCCGCGCTCGTCGCTCTACGTCTGGCTGCTCGCCGCCGTCGCCGCAATCGTCATCCTCGTCCTCATCTTCGGCCAGCACGGCGCCCGCGCCCAGATGAAGGGCATCGTCTCCTACGATTCCGGCATCGCCCGCGTTCAGTCCAACACGCCCGGCGAGGTCCGCGCAATCGCCGTTCGCGAGGGCGACCAGGTCCGCGCCGGAACCCCTCTCGTCACCCTCGCCTTGGCGCAGGGCAGCGGCGGCCTCTCCGCTCAGCTCGGCGAGCTCGGCGCCCAGGACAGCGCGCTCGCCGAGCAGCAAGAGCTGGAGATCCGCCTCGCGGAGCAGGAAGCGGCCTCACTCCAGCGCCAGCAGTCGAACATCAACGCCACCATTGCCTCGCTCGAGCGCCAGCGCGGCCTCGCCGCCGGCCAGGTTCGCCTCGCCGAGGCGGAGAGCCGCAGAGCCGCTGCCTTGGCTGCCGAAGGCGCGGGCACCCAGCGCCAAGTCGAGGAAAGCCGCGCCGTCCTGCTGTCGCGCCGCGCCGAGCTTGAGAGCATTAACGAGCGAATCATCGGTCAGCGCGACGCCCTCCGCCTCGCCACCGCCGGCATCGCCGAGCGCCGGCTCCAGGCCGAGCGGAGCCGCTCCGAGCTCGCCGCCCGCCGCGCCGGGCTCGCCCGCGAGCGCGCCGGGCTCGCCCGCGAGGACGGCCTTGTCTTCACCGCGCCGGTCGACGGCACCGTCGAGCATGTCGGGGTCCAGATCGGCGAGCGCGCCGGCGCCGATGCCACCCTCGTCACCATCGTCCCCGGCGGCAGCCGGATGGAGATCTGGCTCTACGCCGCCTCGCGCGAAGCCGGCTTCGTCCGCCCCGGCCAGGACGTGCGCCTGCTCTTCGACGCCTTCCCGCACCAGACCTACGGCGCCGGCCGAGGCACCGTCCGCGACATCTCGAGAGTCCCCGTCGACGCCGCCTCGCTCGACCGCGCCCTCGGTCTCGAAGGTCCGGTCTTCCGAATCCGGGTCGCCATCGACCAGCTGCCCGAAGCCGCCTCGGTCTCCGGCCGCCTGCGCGCCGGGATGACCCTGTCCGCCGCGATCCAGCTCGAGCGGCGGCCGCTGTGGCAATTGCTGTTCAACCCGTTTGCCTCGGCGGTCGGCCGATGAGCGGGGTGGAATGGCCGTGGACGCGGCGCATGCAGCCGGTGCTTCAGGCGGAGGCGGCCGAATGCGGCCTCGCCTGCCTGACCATGGTCGCGGTCCATCACGGCCACCGCGTCGACCTGCCCGGCCTCCGCCGCAACCATCCGGTGTCGATGAAGGGCGCGACGCTGGAAACGCTGATGGCGGTCGCCTCTCGCCTCAACCTCGCCCCCCGCGCGCTCCGCCTCGAGCTCGAGGAGCTCGGCCAGCTCCAGCTCCCCGCCATCCTCCACTGGGACCTCGCCCATTTCGTGGTTCTGGAATCGGTCGGCCGCGACAGCGTCACCATCCTCGATCCCGCCGCCGGCCGCCGCACCCTCCCGCTCAAGACCGTCAGCCGCCACTTCACCGGCGTCGCCCTCGAGCTCGCTCCCGCTCGCGCCTTCGAGCCGGTCGTGGCCCGCGCCCGCATTCGCCTCAGCGACCTGTGGAGCCGCCTCGACAATTACGGCCCCGCCGCCGCCCAGATCCTCGGCCTCTCCCTCCTCCTCCAGTTCACCGCGCTTCTGACGCCTTTCTTCCTCCAGCTCACCGTCGACCAGGCGATCGGCCAGAGCAACGAGGACCTCCTCACCCTGCTCCTCGTCGGCTTCGCGGTGGTCTACGCCCTCAACGGGATCATCGCGGCCTTGCGCTCCTGGGTGCTCCTCACCGTCGGCGAATCCCTTTCCTTCCACCTCGCCGGCAACGTCGTCCGCCACCTCATCCGCCTGCCTCTGTCCTTCTTCGAGCGGCGCCATGTCGGCGACCTCCTCTCGCGCATCGGCTCGATCGAGCCGATCAAGGACCTGCTCACCCAGGGCATCGTCAACACCCTCATCGACAGCGCGCTCGCCCTCACCACGCTGATCGTCATGCTCCTGATCAGCCCGCCGCTCGCCTTGCTCGTCGTCGCGACGACCGGCGCCTACCTCATCGTCTCCCTCCTCCTCTATCCCGGCCTTCGCCGCCGAACCGAGGAGGAGATCGTCGCCCACGCCCGCCAGGAGACCCATCTCATGGAGACGATTCGGGCGATGCGCGCGATCAAGCTCCACGGCCACGAGGCGGCGCGCGAGTCGAGCTGGCGCAACCATTATGCCGACGTCGTCTCGGCGAGCTACCGCGCCGGCACCTACGAGATCCGCCTTCGCCTCGCCGAGAGCCTCCTGTTCGGCGCGCAGTTCCTCCTCATCGTCTATTTCGGCGCCGCCGCGGTGATCGGCCAGCAGCTCACGATCGGCCTCCTCCTCGCCTTCATCGCCTACCGCACCAGCTTCACCGCAAGCGCCTCGGCCCTCGTCCAGCAGGCGCAGCGCTGGCGCCTCGTCGGCCTCCATCTCGACCGCCTGTCCGACATCGTCGCCCACAATCCCGAGCCCCTGCTTCTCACCCACCGCGACCAGCCGCTGCCCGGGCCGGAAATCGCCGCGAAGGACCTCGCCTTCGCCTACGATCCCGGCGATCCGCCGATCTTCGAAGGCCTCGACTTCGCCATCCCCGCCGGCTCGCTCGTCGCCATCGCCGGCCCGTCCGGCGCCGGCAAGACCACCTTGATGCGGGTGATGCTCGGCCTCCTCCCCGCGACCCGGGGCCAGCTCCTCGTCGACGGCGCCCGCCTCACCCCGGAATCGATGGCCGCGTGGCGCTCGCGCATCGGGGCGGTGATGCAGGACGACGTCCTCCTCACCGGCACCATCGCCGACAACATCGCCTTCTTCGACCGACTGATCGACGAGGAGCGGATGCAGGTCTCCGCCCGCCTCGCCGCCATCCACGACGACATCGCCCGCCTGCCGATGGGCTATCAGAGCCTGGTCGGCGACATGGGCGCCGCGCTCTCCGCCGGCCAGCGCCAGCGCATCCTCCTCGCCCGCGCCCTCTACCGCGACCCCGACGTGCTGTTCCTCGACGAGGGCACCGCCAATCTCGACGAGGACACCGAGAATGCGGTCGCCGACACGATCGCCAACCTTCCGATCACCCGAATCGTCATCGCCCACCGCCCCGCGCTGGTGCGGCGCGCCGACCACGTTTTGCACCTAGCCGCCGGCAGGTTGCATCTCGTACCGACCGGCAGCGGTGCAAGGCAGCAATTCGAGCGCGAACAAAGGCGTTAACGCCAGCTGGTCTGGCTTAGCTGGAAGGGAGCAGAGGTTCGGGTCCTCGACTGCTTTCAGCCTTGCGCGACAAGGATTCGGCGATCCCCTCGCCAGTATCGGCGGTTACAGGTCGTGAGCGGGTATTCCCCGAGAGACCGGATTAGCGTCCGCTTCACCCACATCGCGGCCACAAGCGGACCGTCCGCTTACGGCTAACGTAAGGGATTCCATATACGGTCAGCGCGCCCATAGGGGGCTCTCTGACCTGGCGCCTCAGACTACCGCGGCGCCTGAGCGCCTGCCCGTAACCGCTCGACGACTTCCCCTGCCTCCGCCGCAAGGTGCCGGGCAATGGTAAAGAACTTCTTTCCGGCAGGGGCTGACGAGCGGCTTGTCGTCAGGAGAGTCGGGGCTGCTTCGGCTCCTACGCCTCTTCGGTCTGCCAGCCGCCGCCGAGGGCGAGGAACACTGCGATCAGGTTGTTCGACAGCTGCGCTTCGGCCTGGGCGAGGGCCGTCTCGGTCTGGGCGACGGTGCGTTCGGCGTCGAGGACGATCTGGAAGCTTTCGCGGCCGGCCTGGTAGCGAAGCCGGGCGATCCGGGCCGCCTCCTGGCCGTTGGCACGCGCACGCCGGAGCGCGGCGACGCGGTCGAGCTCGCGGGCGTAGCGCGTGAGCGCGCTTTCGGTCTCCTCGAGTGCGCGAAGCCAGGTGCCGTCGAAGCGGGCGAGCGCGGCGTTGGCGCCCGCCTCGGCTTGGGCGATTCGCGAGCGCGCGACCGCGACGTTGGGGAAGCTCCAGCTGATCAGCGGGCCGAGGCTGAAGCGGAAACCGTCGCCCGAGACGAGTCCGCCGAGCGACGTCGCCGTCGAGCCGAGCGATGCGCCGAGGCTGATGTTCGGATAGAGTTCCGCGGTGGCGACTCCGATCCGGGCGGTCGCAGCGGCGAGCTCGCGCTCGGCGGCGCGGATGTCGGGCCGGCGGGCGAGCAGCGAGGCGCCGTCGCCGACCGGGATCGGCTGGCTCAAGGCCGGCGGAGTCGAGCAGGCCGCGACGACCTGCGGGAATTCGGCCGGAGGACGGCCGGTGAGGACCGACAGGCGATAAAGCGCCGTCTGCCGCTGCGCCTCGAGCGTCGGAATGACCGCGCGGCTCTGCTCAAGAACGGCACCGGCCTGGTTGGTCTCGAGCGCCGTGCCGCGGCCACCCTCTTGGAGCCGGCGCGTGAGATCGAAGGTCTGCTCCTGGATCCGCACCGTGTCCTGCGCGACCGCGAGCTGGCGGCCGGCATTGCAGGCATCGGCATAAGCTCGGGCGGTCTCGGCGGCGACGGTGATCCGGGTGAGGCCGAACGCCGCCTGCACCGCCTCGACGTCCGCGCGGCTCGCCTCGGTCGCGCGGCGGATGCGTCCGAACAGGTCGAGCTGGTAGCCGACGTCGAGGCCTGCATCGAACACGGTGTCGGCGCCGCCCGGCCCCGGCTGGTCGGCATAGCTGGCGCCGCCGCCCAAGCTGGTCGACGGCAGACGCCCCGCCCTCGTCTCGCGAAGCGCGGCGCGCGCTTGGGCGAGATTGGCTGCGGCAACTCGAAGATCGGTGTTCCGCGCCAGCGCCTGCTCGACGAGGCCGTCGAGGACCGGGTCCTGGAACAGGCTCCACCAGCGGCCCGGAGGCTCGTCGCCGGTGAAAGCCGGCGAGGCTGTCCCGACGAAGCCGGTCTGCGCCGGCGCCTGAGGCGCGGGCGAGCGGTAGTCGGGGCCAACCGTGGTGCAGGCGGCAAGGGTCAGCGCCGCCGTGGCGGCGAGGAGGATATGCTTCATGTCGTTGCTCCACCGTCGCTCGGCAGCGGATCGTGCGCGGTCCCGCCATAGGAGGTCGGGTAGACATTCTCCTCGGGCCGCTTGGGGAAGCGAAGGCCGAGGGCGCGCATCACCACGTAGAAGACGGGCGTGAAGATGAGGCCGAAGAAGGTGACTCCGAGCATCCCGAACACCACGGCGGTGCCGAGCGCCTGGCGCATCTCGGCGCCGGGCCCGACCGCGATGGCGAGCGGAAGGACGCCGAAGATGAAGGCGAAGCTGGTCATCAGGATCGGCCGCAGCCGCTGCCGGGCCGCCGTCACCGCCGCCTCGAAGCGGTCCATCCCCTGCTGCTCCTCCGCCTGCTTGGCGAACTCGACGATGAGGATGGCGTTCTTGGCGGCGAGTGCGACGAGGACGACGAGACCGACCTGGGTCAGGATGTTGTTGTCCATGCCGCGCAGCGTCACGCCGAACAGGGCGGCGAGGATGCACATCGGGACGATGAGGATGACCGCCATCGGCAGGGTCAGCGCCTCATATTGCGCCGCGAGCACCAGGAACACGAACAAGACGGCGAGCATGAAGATCAGCGTCGAGCTGCTTCCCGCCGCCTTCTCTTGATAGGCAAGCCCGGTCCATTCGTAGCTCATGCCCGGCGGAAGCGTGGCGGAGGCGAGCTCCTCCATCACGGTCAGCGCGTCGCCCGACGACACGCCCGGCGCGGCCTGGCCCTGAAGCTCGACCGCCGGGAACATGTTGTAGCGGACCACGCGCGACGGGCCGCTGTCGTCGCGCAAGGTCGCGACCGAGGACAGGGGCACCATCCGGCCGCTCGACGAGCGCACCTGGAGCCGGCCGATGTCGGCGAGGTCGTCGCGCGCGGTCGGCTCCGCCTGGGCGGTCACACGGAAGGTCCGGCCGAGCAGGTTGAAGTCGTTGACATAGGTCGAGCCGAGATAGGTGCCGAGCGCCTCGTAGACCTGCGCGGGCTGGACCCCGAGCAGCTGCGCCCGGTCGCGGTCGACGTCGGCCTGGATCCGCGGCGAGCCGGTGTTGAACAGCGAGAAGACCTGGGTGACCTCGGGCCGCTGGGCCGCTGCGCCCATCATCCCGAAGGTCGCCTGCTCGAGCGCGCGGTAGCCGGCGCCGGTTCGATCCTGGATCATCATCGTGAAGCCGTTGCCGGTGCCGAGGCCAGGGACGGCCGGGGGCGCGATGACGAAGACATTGGCTTCCTCGATCGCCCCGCCCATGGCCATGGTCAGCGCCTGCGACAGCTCGGCGGCGCTGAGCCCCTCGCCGCGGTCGCCCCAGTCGGCGAGTTTGACGAACATCGTGCCCGCGTTCGACGACTGCGAGAAGCTGGAGCCGTCGAGGCCGGCGAAGGTCGCGGCGTCGACCACGCCGTCCTGCTGGCGGACGATCTGGTAGGCGCGGTTGAGGACCTCGCTGGTGCGCTCGAGCGAGGAACCCGGCGGAAGCTGGACGACGCCGATCAGAACGCCCTGATCCTGCTCCGGGATGAAGCCGGTCGGGGTCGAGGTGAGCTGCCAACCGGTAAGGCCGAGAAGGCCGGCATAGATGATCAGCACCAGGCTGGTCTTGCGCACGAGCTGTGCGGTCAGGCGGCCGTAACGGTCCGACAGCCAGTCGAAGCCCGCGTTGAACTTGCCCGCCGCGAAGCGGACCGGGCGGAGCATGCGCGGCCCCTGGTCGACATGGCCTTCCTGGTGCGGCTTGAGCAGCAGTGCGGCGAGCGCCGGCGACAGGGTCAGCGAGACGAGCAGCGAGATGAGCGACGCCGCCGCGATCGTCACCGCGAACTGGCGGTAGAAGATACCGGGAATGCCCGACACGAAGGCGGTCGGCACGAACACCGCGGTCAGCACGAGGCCGATCGCGATCAGAGCGCCAGACACTTCGCGCATCGTCTGGTGGGCGGCCTCGCGCGGGGTCAGCCCCTCGCGGACATGCTTCTCCACCGCCTCGACGACCACGATCGCGTCGTCGACGACGATTCCGACCGCGAGCACCAGCGCGAACAGCGACAGCGAGTTGATCGAGAAGCCGAGCGCGAGCTGGACCGCGAAGGTGCCGATGAGCGCAACCGGGATAGCGATGATCGGGATGATCGCCGCCCGCCAGGTCTGAAGGAAGACCATGACGACGAGGATGACGAGGATGACCGCCTCGAGCAGAGTCTCCTGCACCGCCTCGACCGAGGCCGCGACATATTCGGTCGGGTTGTAGGGGATCGAATAGACGACTCCCGGCGGGAAGTCCTTGGACGCCGCCTCGACCTCGGAGAGAACGAGCTCGGCCGCGTCGAGCGCGTTGGAGCCGGGCTGCTGGATCACCGCGAGCGCGACGCCGCGCTTGCCGCTGAACGAGCCCTCGATTCCGTAGTCCTGGCTTCCGAGCTCGACCCGGGCGACATCGCGAACGCGCGTCAGCGCGCCGGACGGCTCGGTCTTGATGACGATATCGGCAAACTGGGCGGGATCGTTGAGACGGCCCTGGACCTCGATCGGCAGCTGGAAGGCGGGGTTGCCGTTGCCGTAGGGCGGCTGGCCGACCGCGCCGCCGGCGACCTGGACGTTCTGGGCACGAAGCGCCTGGACGATCTCGCCCGCGGTGAGGTTGCGCGCGGCCGCCTTGTCGGGGTCGATCCAGACGCGCATCGAATAGTTGCCGCCGCCGAACACCATGACTTCGCCGACGCCTTCGAGGCGAAGCAGACGGTCGCGCAAATTGGTGTTGGCGAAGTTGCCGAGATAGTCGACGTCGAGATTGGGATCGTTAGACGTCAAAGCGACGATCATCAGGAAGCCGGTCGACTGCTTGTTCACGGTGACGCCGATCTGGCGCACCTGCTCGGGCAACCGCGGCTCGGCGAGCCCGACCCGGTTCTGGACCAGCACCTGCGCGGCATCGAGATCGGTGCCGGGCTCGAAGGTGACAGTGATCGCGGCGGCGCCGTTGGTCGACGACGAGGACATGTAGAGCATGCCCTCGACGCCGTTGATCTCCTGCTCGAGCGGCGCGGCGACCGTCTCCGCCATCGTCTCGGCCGACGCCCCCGGGAAAGCCGCGTTGATGCTGATCGTCGGCGGTGCGATCTCGGGATATTGCGCGAGCGGCAGCTGCGGATAGGCGAAAATGCCGATCAGCGTGATGAAGATCGAGATGACCGCCGCGAAGATCGGCCGCTCGATGAAGAAGCGGGACAGGTTCATCGGCTGATCCTCAGCGCGAGGCGGCGACGGGGACCGCCACCGACGGCGGCGACAGCGCGGGCGCCTGCGGCTGCGGCTCCGGATTGCCCGAGGGCGCTATCTGACCCGGGCGCGGCTGGACCGGCTGGCCCGGGCGGGCGCGCTGGATTCCGCCGATGATCACCCGGTCGTTGGGACCGATGCCGCGGCGGATGACCCGCAGGTTGCCGACGAGCGGCCCGAGCTCGACCGGCCGCGCAACGACCTTGTTGTCGGCGCCGACCAGGTAGACGACCCGTCGCGCGGCGTCGGTGACGATCGCGGTGTCGGGGACGAGCAGCGCGCGATAGGCCTGCGAGGCGGCAAGGCGGGCGTGGCCGAACATGCCGGGCCGGAGCAGGCCTTCCGGGTTCTGGACGACGGCGCGCGCGCGGACCGTACCGGCACCGGTGTTCACCGAGGTGTCCACGAAGTCGAGGGTTCCGGCATGGACGTAGGTCGGCTCGTCCTGGAGGCGGATCCGGACCGGTGTGCCGCGCTCGGCACCCGCGCCCTGGCGCTGATATTTGAGCAGCAACGCCTCCGATCCCTCGAACGCGAAATGGAGCGGATTGGTCGAGACGATCGTCGTCAGGACAGTCTGGTCGGCGGCGACGCTGTTGCCGGCGTCGACCCGCCGCTCCGAGATCCGGCCGGAGATCGGTGCGGTCACGCGGGTGAAGCTGAGATTGAGCTGCTGGGCGCGGACGGCGGCCTGCGCGGCGGCGACTTCGGCCTGGCCGGCGCGGACGGCGGCGGTGCGCTGCTCGACCTCCTCGCGGCTCGCCGCTTCCTCAGCCGCGAGGGTGCGCGAACGGGCGAGCTCGGTCTGGGCGTTGGCAAGGGTCGCGCGGGCACGTGCCAGCTGCGCCTGCGCCTGGGCGAGCGCAGCCTGCGCCGGGCGCGGGTCGATGGTGAACAGGAGCTGCCCCTGACGGACATATTGGCCGTCGGTGAAATGGACGCTCTGGAGGTAGCCCGACGCGCGCGGCTTCACCTCGACATTCTGGACGGCCTCGAAGCGGCCGACGAAATCGTCCCAATCGACCACTTCCTGCTGGGCCGGCCGAGCGACCGTCACCGGCGCCGGCGGCGGAGCCCCGGCCTGCTCCTGCGCGTTGCCCGAACATGCGGTCAGAAAGGCGGCCAGAAGGAGCGGAAGGAAGCCGCTCCGAGCGGCAGGACGGATCAACGTCATGTGCGTATTCGCTTTCGATATGCCGCCGGCGGCTGACGCCCAAAAGCGCACCCCACCCCGCTGCGGCCCCATGCAGGCGGCGGGCATCTATGGGTCCGTTCAGGCCATGTCAACGGCTGTAGACATAAAAAGTCAACAATGGTTGACGCGCGGGTTTTGCGCGTCTGAAGGAGTAGACGATGCCAGGACCGATTCTCCGCACCCGCAATGCCGCCGCGACGCGAGATTCCATTCTCGCCGCGGCTCGCGGGCGCTTCCTGGCGGACAGCTACGAAGCCGTCGGGCTGCGCGACATCGCCGGCGATGCGGGGGTCGATGTCGCGCTGGTCGGCCGCTATTTCGGCGGCAAGGAGGAATTGTTCAGGCAGGTGCTGCGCGGCGACCAGCCGGGCAAGCTCGAGGAGCTCACCGCCGCCACGTCCCTGCCCGAGTTCCTCGCCGATCTCGCGGTCAAGCCGCACGGCAAGGACCGGGGCGAACATGTCGAGAAGCTGCTTCTCATCCTCCGCTCCGCCTCGTCGCCGACTGCGTCGGGAATCGTCCGCGAGGCGTTCAGCGAGGACGTGCTGAGGCCCGTCGCTGAGTTCATCGACGGCCCGGATGCCGGTGTGCGGGCAAGCCTTGCCCTCACCGTCCTGATCGGCACGACCATCCTCGACACGGTCATGGGCGTCGGCCCGCTGTGCGACTGCGACATCGAGCCGGTCCGGCGCCGGATGGTCCGCGTGTTCGAGGCCGCATTGCGGCCTGACTGACCAAGTCGGTCAGGAATCCGGAACGGGATAGCCGACGAAGATCTTGGGCTTGCGCATCAACACATGGGTGGTGATGCGATCGATGCCGAGATCGCCGGCAGCGAGCTGCTCGCGCAAGTTATTCCACTCCGCCATGCTCGCGACGACGATCTTGGCGATATAGTCGACGTCGCCGCTTACGTCGGAGAGCTCGACCACCTGCGGCAGCGCCCCCATCGCGGCTTCGAAGCGCGCGGTTTCGTCGGCGCGGCTGCCTTTCAGGGTGATCTCGACGAACAGGACGAGCCCTATTCCGATCGCGAACGGGTCGAGCCGCGCATGATAGCCCTGGATGACTCCCGCGCGCTCGAGCCGTCGCACCCGCGCGAGGCAAGCGCTCGGCGACAGGGGGATCCGCTCGGCAAGCGCCTGATTGGTGAGTCGCCCCTCCGCCTGGAGGATTCGCAGGATCTTGCGGTCGATCCGGTCCAACGCAGCTTCGGTGGTCATAGCCCTCCTTCACCGCAGAATCTGCGGCCCGCGTCAACAGCTTCGAAGCCACCTGCGGCTCCCCTTCGGGTAGACAGAATGGGAACGCCGCTGCGCCCCGACGGGCGCCGCCAATCATGAAAGGAGGCGCATCATGGCTTCGAAAGCGAATGTCCGCACGTCCGCGAGGGATTTCCCGACGCTGGTGTTCAGCACCATCCTGATCGTCGGGCTTCCCGCCGCGATCGTCGCGAGCCGGCTGATCGCCGGCTGATCTACCAGCCGGCCCGGTCTCCGGGCCTGGGCCGGCCCACCAAGGGGGATGTGTGAGGAATTGGAGCGCCCGTAAGCTGATCGACAGCGGCACGACTGAGGCGGACGGGCATCAGCTTGCCCGAACCATGAGCTGGCCGCACCTCGTCGCGCTCGGCGTCGGAGCGATCGTCGGAACGGGCATCCTCACATTGATCGGCGTTGGCGCGGCCAAGGCCGGCCCGGCCGTTCTCCTCTCTTTCGTCATCGCCGGCTTCGTCTGCGCCTGCGCCGCGCTCGCTTATGCCGAGATGGCGACGATGATCCCCGCCTCGGGCAGCGCCTACACCTATTCCTACGTCGTCATCGGCGAGCTCGTCGCCTGGGTGATCGGCTGGAGCCTCATCCTCGAATATAGTCTCGTCGTGAGCGCGGTCGCGGTCGGCTGGTCAGGCTATGCAGCGCCACTGCTTCGCGACTGGGCCGGAATCCCGATGGCGCTGATGCAAGGGCCCCATGCCGGCGGGATCATCAACTTGCCCGCAATCTTCATCATCGCCGTCATTGCCGCGCTGCTGATCGCGGGCATGCGCAAGAGCGCGCTCGTCAACGCTTTGCTCGTGCTCCTGAAGCTCGCCGCGCTGGTGCTGTTCGTGGTGGTCGCCCTTCCCCATTTCGACAGCGCCAACCTCCAGCCGTTCAACCCGTTCGGCTTCGCCAAGACGATGGGACCCGACGGCGTCGAACGCGGCATCATGGCGGCGGCCGCGATCATCTTCTCGGCCTTCTACGGCTTCGACGCCATCGCCACCGCTGCCGAGGAGACCAAGAACCCGAAGCGCGACCTCGCCATCGGGATCGTCGGGTCGATGCTCGCCTGCGCCGCCATCTACACGGTGATCGCCGCCGTCGCCCTCGGCGGCGCGCCCTTCACCAGCTTCGCCAACAGCCCCGAGCCGCTCGCTTTGATCCTTCGCGAGCTCGGCCGGCCCGAAGCTGCCCACTTCCTCGCTCTGTCGGCGGTGATCGCGCTTCCGACGGTGATCCTCGCCTTTTTCTACGGGCAGAGCCGGATCTTCTTCGTGATGGCGCGCGACGGCCTTCTTCCGAGAGGCCTGGCGCGGCTGTCGTCAAAAGGCGCGCCGCTCCGCACGACTCTCTTCACCGTCGTCATCGTCGGGGCAATTGCCGCCTTCTTCCCGCTCGACGAAATCGTCGCCCTGGCCAATGCGGGAACGCTCGTCGCGTTCAGCGCTGTCGCCCTGTGCATGCTGATCATGCGCCGCCGCGCGCCGGACGCACCGCGCGGCTACCGCACCCCGGCCGCCTGGCTGGTCGGCCCGGTCGCGATCGCCGGCTGCGCCTATCTGTTCGCGAGCCTTCCGCAGCAGACCCAGCTCTGGTTCCTCGCCTGGAACGTCGCAGGACTCCTCGTCTACGTCCTCTATGCCGGCCGCAACAGCCTGGTCGGGGCCGCACTCAAGCCGGCGCCGGCAGCGGCGGAATAGGGCCCCTTCCCGCTTGATGTGCGGGCTCCGCAATGTTCTTAGGGCGGCGGTGGCGCGGGGGGGGGGGGAGGGGGGG
>JBKBPQ010000003.1:40311-307459 GCA_046293155.1 Allosphingosinicella sp.
TTCGGGGTCGCTCCCCCCCGCGCCCGGATAGAGCGGGCGCGCGGCGCGTTTGCCTGCCGTAGCCCGGCCGCCGGCCGGAGCTGAAACCTCCAGGACGGGAGATCGGTAATCGAAGCGCCGGGCGACAATCTGTTGTGGTTGATGCTCGCGCTGCCGTTCGCCGGGAGCTTCGTCGCCGCTTTCCTTCCGCCGGAAGCCCGCAACGCGTCGGGGATCCTGGCCGGCACCGTCGCGCTCGTCGGCACGTTGCTGGCGGTCTACCTCTACTCCTCGGTCTCCGGCAGCGGCGTGGTCCGTGCCGAGATCGAATGGCTGCCGTCGCTCGGCCTCAACCTGCTGCTCCGGCTGGACGGCCTGTCCTGGATCTTCGCGCTCCTCGTCCTCGCCATCGGCTTCCTCGTCGTCCTCTATGCGCGCTACTACATGTCGCCCGAGGATCCGGTCCCGCGCTTCTTCTCCTTCCTGCTCGCGTTCATGGGGTCGATGCTCGGCCTCGTCCTGTCGGGCAACCTCGTCCAGCTGGTCTTCTTCTGGGAGCTGACCAGCCTCTTCTCCTTCCTCCTCATCGGCTACTGGCACCATAACGAGGCCGCTCGCAGCGGCGCCCGAATGGCGCTGATCGTCACTGCCGCGGGCGGGCTGTGCCTGCTGGTCGGGGTGCTGCTGATCGGCAAGGTGGTCGGCAGCTATGATCTCGACGTCGTGCTCGCTGCGGGCGACGCGATCCGCGGAAGCCCCCTCTACCTGCCCGCCCTTCTGCTCATCCTCGCCGGCGCCTTCACTAAGAGCGCGCAGTTCCCGTTCCACTTCTGGCTTCCGCACGCCATGGCGGCGCCGACCCCGGTTTCGGCCTATCTCCATTCCGCGACGATGGTGAAGGCGGGGGTGTTCATCCTCATCCGCCTGTGGCCGGTCCTCGCAGGCACCGACCAATGGTATTTCATCGTCACCATCACCGGCCTGGTGACTCTGATCGTGGGCGCCTGGGCGGCGATCTTCCAGCAGGATCTGAAGGGCCTGCTCGCTTATTCGACGATCAGCCATCTCGGCCTCATCGTGCTCCTGCTAGGCCTTGGCAGCCCTCTGGCGGCGGTGGCGGCGATCTTCCACACCTTGAACCACGCCACCTTCAAGGCGTCCCTGTTCATGGCGGCGGGGATCATCGACCACGAGACCGGTACTCGCGACCTCAGGAAGCTGAGCGGGCTCTACCGCTTCATGCCGATCACCGCGACTTTGGCGATGGTCGCGGCAGCGGCGATGGCGGGGGTTCCGCTCCTCAACGGGTTCCTGTCCAAGGAGATGTTCCTCGCCGAGGCGCTCGAGGATTATAACGACACCTTCCTCGACCTGGCGATGCCGTGGCTCGCCACCGTCGGCCTGACCTTCAGCGTGCTTTATTCGGTGCGCTTCATCCACCAGAGCTTCTTCGGCCCGCCGCCGGAATGCCTTCCGCGCGAGCCGAAGGAAGCCCCGCGGTGGATGCGCATGCCGATCGAGATCCTCGTCGTCACCTGTCTCGTCGTCGGAATCCTGCCCGCGGCGACGATCGGCCCGTACCTCGACACCGCCGTCCGCTCGGTCCTCGGCCCCGCCACGCCGACCTACAGCCTTGCAATCTGGCACGGCTTCACCCAGCCGCTGCTGCTCAGCTTCCTCGCTCTGGCTCTCGGCGTGGCCGGCTACATGCTGGTCGGCAAGCGCCTCAACGCCGCGCGCGCGGTGCCTTTGCTCGGCCGGCTCAAGGGGCGGCGGATGTTCGAGACGGTTCTGTCGCTCATCGTCACCGCGGCCCGCTGGCTCGAAGGCTTCTTCGGGACCCGCAGGCTCCAGATCCAATTGCGGGTGATGGTCGTCGTCGCCGGCCTCGCCGCGCTTCTGCCCTTCCTTCGCTACGGCTACGCGGTCGGGCGCGACAACGGCACGATCGTCGATCCGGGCTTCGCGGTGATCTGGCTCGTCGGCGCCGCCTGCGCGGTCGGCGCGGCCTGGCAGGCCAAATATCACCGCCTCGCCGCGCTCATGCTGATGGCCGGAGCGGGGCTGGTCTGCTGCATCAGCTTCGTTTGGCTGTCAGCGCCCGATCTCGCCCTCACCATGCTTCTGGTCGAGACGGTCACCACCGTCCTCCTCCTGCTCGGCCTGAGGTGGCTACCCAAGCGGCTTCCCGACGTCTGGCCGGAGGCGCGCACGCCGCTGAGCGTCCGCCTTCGCCGCGGCACCGACCTTAGCATCGCGGTCGCGGCGGGGATCGGAATGACGCTGCTGTCCTATGCCGTGATGACCCGCGGTATGCCCGACACCATCTCGCGCTTCTTCATCGAGCGCTCCTATTCCGAAGGCGGCGGCCGCAACGTCGTCAACGTCATCCTGGTCGACTTCCGCGCCTTCGATACGCTTGGCGAGATCACCGTCCTCGCCATCGTCGCGCTCACCGTCTTCTCGCTTCTGCGCCGCTTCCGTCCGGCCCCTGAGAGCGTCCGCACCCCGCTTCAGCAGCGCACGCAGAACGCGTTCGACGAGGCAGAGGAAGGCCGCGAGCCCGGCGACACGCTGGCCGACTATATGCTCGTCCCGCGCGTGATCATGGAGTGGCTGTTCCCGGTCATCATCGTGTTCGCGCTTTACCTGCTGGTGCGCGGACATGACTTGCCGGGCGGCGGCTTCGCGGCCGGCATCACCATGTCGATCGCGCTCGTCCTCCAATATATTGCGTCGGGGACCCGGCGGGTGGAAACGCGGCTTCGCGTGCAGCCGCTGGCCTGGGCCGGCCTCGGCCTCCTTGTCGCGGTCGCGACCGGCCTCGGCGCCTTGCTGTTCGGCTATCCCTTCCTGACCTCTTGGTTCCGCTATCTCGATCTGCCGGTGCTCGGCCAGATTCCGGTGGCCACCGCCTTGGTCTTCGACCTCGGCGTGTTCCTCCTGGTCGTCGGAGCGACGGCGCTGATCCTGATCGCCATCGCGCACCAGTCGATCCGAACCCCGGCGCCCACTCTGAAGCCGGTGCCCGAAACCGAGCCGGAGCAAATCTGATGGAACTGGTTCTGGCCCTCGGAATCGGCGTGCTCACGGCCTCCGGCATCTGGCTTCTGCTTCGCCCGCGCACCTTCCAGGTGATCGTCGGCCTCTCGCTCCTGTCCTACGCCGTGAACCTGTTCATCTACGCGATGGGACGGCTCAAGGTGGACGCGCCTCCTCTCGTCGGCTCGGGCGCAGCCAATCCCGCCAATTACGACGATCCCCTGCCTCAGGCGCTGGTCCTCACCGCGATTGTCATCTCGTTCGCGATGACCGCCTTGCTGCTCGTCGTCCTGCTCGCCTCGCGCGGCCTCACCGGCACGGACCATGTCGACGGGGACGAAGGCGAATGATCGGCTGGACCGACCATCTCATCGTCGCTCCGGTCCTGCTGCCGCTTATCGCCGCGGCGGTGACCCTGGTGCTGAACGAGCGCCGGCGCCTGCTCAAGCGGGTGATCGCACTCGCCACGACGCTGGCGTTACTCGCCATCTCGATCATGCTGCTTCGCGGCGCCGCCTCGGCGGGCTTCGCCGGCGAGCCGGCGACGACCGCTTATCCGATCGGCGCCTGGCCTGCCCCATTCGGAATCGTGCTGGTCATCGACTGGTTGTCGGCGTTGATGCTGGTCCTCACCAGCGTGCTCGGGCTGACGACGCTCATCTATTCATTGGCGCGCTGGGATAGGGCGGGGCCGCGCTTCCACGCCTTGTTTCTCCTCCAGCTCATGGGCCTCAACGGCGCCTTCCTCACCGGCGACCTTTTCAACCTGTTCGTCTTCTTCGAGGTCCTCCTCGCTGCCTCGTTCGGCCTCCTGCTGCACGGGTCGGGCAAGGTCCGGGTGAAGGCCGGGCTCCATTACGTCGCGATCAATATCGCCGCGTCCCTCCTTTTCCTGATCGGAACGGCGCTCATCTACGGGGTTACCGGCACGCTCAACATGGCCGACCTCGCAGTCCGAATTCCGGCGGTGGAGGGCACGGATCTCGCCATCCTCCAGAGCGGCATGGCGATCCTTGGAATCGCGTTCCTGTTGAAGGCCGGTATGTGGCCATTGGGTTTCTGGCTTCCGCGCACCTATGCCGCCGCTGCGCCGCCGGTCGCGGCCCTATTCGCCATCCTCAGCAAGGTCGGCGTCTATGCGGTGCTTCGGGTCTATCTGCTGCTCTTCGGCGGCGATGTCGGCTGGTCCGCCAATTTCGGCGAGGAGTGGCTGCTGTTCGGCGGCATCGCGACGATGACCTTCGGCACCATCGGCGTGCTCGCGGTGCGCACCTTGTCGCGGGTCGCCGGCTACAGCCTGATGATCTCGTCGGGGACGCTCATCGCGACCATTGGCGCGGGCGAGGGCGCGGTCATCGGCGGCGCCCTCTTCTATCTGGTCAGTTCGACGCTCGGGATTACCGCCTTCTATCTCCTCATCGAGCTGGTCGAGCGGCGGGAAAAGGGGCCGGGCACGCTTCCGATCACCGAGCCGGTTTTCGATGATGAATATACCGGCGCGCTGCTTGAAGACGATGCGAACGAAGTGGGCATCGTGATTCCGGCAACAATCGCGATCCTGGGCGTGGGCTTCATCTTCTGCACCGTCCTCATCGCCGGCCTGCCGCCGCTGTCGGGCTTTATATCCAAGTTCGCGATTATCGACGGGTTGCTCGGCCTTGAGGAGAGGATAGCCGCACCCGTGTGGTGGCTGATCGGCCTGCTCATCGCGTCGGGCTTGGCGACCCTCATCGCCACGACCCGGGCCGGGATCGACCTCCTATGGGCACCGTCCGACAAGCCGCAGCCGGTGCTTCGGGTCGCCGAAGCCGTTCCGGTGGGAATCCTGCTCGCCATCGGCCTGGGCCTTATGGTCTTCGCCGGCCCGACCATGCGCTACATGGAGCGGACTGGCATGTCGCTCCAGGACCGCCAGGGCTACGTCACCGCGGTGCTCGCCACGCCACAGGCGGAGGAAAGGACTCGCGTCCGATGACGCGCCTCGTCCCCTACCCGCTGCTGGCCGTCGCCTTGTTCGCGATGTGGCTTCTGCTCACGCAGTCCTTCTCGCCAGGCCAGGCGCTGCTGGGCGCGGTCGTGACACTAGTTGCCATCCGCGGCATCGCGGCACTCCGACCTCAGAGCAGTCGCATCCGCTCGGGTCGCGCCATCCTGAAGCTGACCGCTATTGTCACGGTCGACATCGTCCGATCCAATTTCGCCGTCGCCCGGATCGTGCTGTTCCCGCGCGCCGGCATGGTCTCCTCCTTCGTCCGCCTGCCGGTCGATCTCACCGACCGCCACGCGCTGACGGTGCTCGCCCTCATCATCACCGCGACTCCGGGCACCTGCTGGGTTCAGTTCGATCGAAGCGAGGGCGTCCTGCTCGTCCACGTTCTGGACCTTGTCGACGAGGAGGCCTGGATCCGCCTCATCAAGGACCGTTACGAGTCACTGCTGATGGAAATCTTCGAGCGATGACGACGCTTGCTCTCGCCTGGGCGATCACCGCCTCCCAGGTCATGCTCGGCCTCGCGATGCTGTGCGCGACCTGGCGCCTCCTGGTGGGGCCGCGCGCCCAGGACCGGGTGCTCGGTCTCGACACCCTCTATGTGAATGCGCTGCTGATGCTGCTGACCTTCGGGATCCAGACCGGCCGAACGCTCTATTTCGAATCCGCGCTCGTCATCGCCCTGCTCGGCTTCGTCGGAACGGTGGCCTTGTCCAAATTCCTGATGCGCGGCGAGGTGATCGAATGATCCAGGCCCCCGACCTTCCCGCCTGGGCGGCGCTCATCGTCGCCTTGCTCGTCCTGTCGGGCGCGGCGGTCACCCTGATCGGATCGCTGGGGCTGCTTCGGATGAAGACCTTCTACCAGCGGCTCCATCCCCCGACCATGGGAAGCACGCTCGGCCTCGCGCTGATCGTCACCGCGTCGATCATCTGTTTCTCGGTGCTTCGCTCGCGCGTGTCGGTGCACGAGTTGCTGATCGGCATCTTCGTCACGCTGACGACGCCGGTCACCTTCATGCTGCTCGCCCGCGCGGCGCTCTACCGCGACCGCTCCGAAAAGACCGGCGAAGTCCCGCCCGCCGACTGATCGGCGGACGCCTTACAGCTTCAGCAGCGCGGACACCGCCACCAGCAGCTTGGCGAGCGTCCAGCTGCCCGGCGACTTCTCGACGCGCTCGATCGCGGCGGTGACCGCCGACACCGTTTCCGAACTGCGCTCGATCCAGGCCGCGAGAGGGTCGCCTGCGGCTTCCTCGCCCAGGATCTTGCGCGTCAGCGCTTCCTGGCCGCTCCTCAGGTCCGACTTGAGGCGCCGCAGCGCCAGGCCCTCATAAGGATCGGCGCCGCGCGCGAGATCGTCGGCGACCGCGACGAAGCGGTGGAAGCCGAGCCGGGCGCCGATCGCGCTGTGCAGACGGGCGATGTCGGTGAGCGGTGCGCTCTGCCCCTGAGCGATCTCGGCAATGCCGATCGCCGCGCCGAGGTGCGGCAGGAGCGCGATCCGCTGAGCCAGTTCGGCCGGAACGCCGGCTTCCGCCAGCCCCGCCACCCGCTCCGCCAGCGCGCCGCGATCACGCTCACCGAGCATGTCAGCGCCAAGCGCGATCAGAGCCTGGACCGGCGCCCTGTAGAAGGCGACGAGGGCGTCGACCGTCTGCGCCCGCTCGGGCAGCCGCGCCGCGATGGCATGGGTCTGGCGACGGTAAGCGCGGACGAGGGCGAGGTAGAGCTGCTTCTGGACGTTGGCCGAAACCCGGTTGTCGAGCGCGTCGACCTCGCTCCACAGCGCGCGCAGGCCGAAAATCTCCTCCGCGGCGGCGAAGGCGACGGCAACGGCCGCGGCGTTGCAGCCAAGCGCGGCGCGAAGGCGGTGCGGGAAGCTTGCCCCGGCGACGTCGAGCAGCCGGTTGCCGATCGCGGTCGCGATGATCTCGCGCCGAAGCCGGTGGCGGCCCAACGCATCCTCGAACCGCGCCAACTGCCTGGGGAAATAAGCCTTCAACGTCCGCTCGAAATAAGGATCGTCGGGCGCGCTGGTGGCGATCAGCTCGTCGAAGAAATCGAGCTTGCCGTAAGCGAGCAGCACCGCGAGCTCCGGCCGGGAGAGGCCTTCGCCACGCTCGCGCCGTTCCTCGAGCGCCGTCGCATCGGGAAGCCCCTCGACCGCCCGGTTCAGCCGTCCCGTGGCCTCGAGCTCGGCGATGAAATGGGCATGCTCGGCAAGCTGGTCGGGCGCATCCGATTCGACGAGGCTCAAGGCAAGCGTCTGCGAATGGTTGTGCGCAAGCACATGCTCGGCGACCTCGTCGGTCATCTCGACGAGGAGCGCGTCCCGGTCCGGCCGCGACAGGTCGCCGCGCCGCTCGAGGTCCGACGTCAGGATCTTGATGTTGACCTCGAGGTCGGAGCTGTCGACCCCGGCGCTGTTGTCGATGGCGTCGGTATTGATGCGGCCGCCGCGGCGGGCGAACTCGATCCGCCCCGCCTGGGTGAAGCCGAGATTGGCGCCCTCGCCGACGATCTTCGCGCGTAGCTCGCGGCCGTCGACGCGGATGGCATCATTGGTCTTGTCCGACACCTCGAGATGGCTGTCGGAAGCGGATTTCACATAGGTGCCGATGCCGCCCATGTAGAGCAATTCGACCGGCGCCCTCAGGATCGCCTTGATGAGATCGGTGGGCGTGAGCGTCTCCTGCTCTACGCCGAGCGCCGCCCGCGCCTCGGGCGACAGGCTCGCCGACTTGGCGCCGCGCGAGATCACCGCGCCGCCCGCGGAAAGCTTCGAGCGGTCATAATCCTGCCAGGACGAGCCCTGAAGCTCGAACAGCCGCTTGCGCTCGGTCCAGGACGCCTCAGGATCGGGATCCGGATCGATGAAGATGTCGCGGTGGTCGAACGCGGCGACCAGCCTGGTCTTCTTCGACAGCAGCATGCCGTTGCCGAACACGTCGCCCGACATGTCGCCGACTCCGGCCGCGGTGAACGCCTCGGTCTGGATGTCCTTGCCAACCTCGCGGAAGTGCCGCTTCACTGCTTCCCAGGCGCCGCGGGCGGTGATCGCCATCGCCTTGTGGTCGTAGCCCGCCGAGCCGCCCGACGCGAAGGCGTCACCGAGCCAGAAGCTGCGCGAGGTCGCGACCGCATTGGCGATGTCCGAGAAGGTCGCGGTGCCCTTGTCGGCGGCGACGACGAGATAGGGATCCGCCTCGTCATGACTGACGGTCCGCGGCGGCGAGACCGGCTGACCGTCGGCATCGAGATTGTCGGTGACGTCCAGCATCGCCGACAGGAAGGCGCGATAGGCCTGCTTGCCCGCCTCGCGGAACGCCGCCGGATCGGACGGCCGGGCGCCCTTGACGATGAAGCCGCCCTTCGCCCCGACTGGGACGATGACGGCATTCTTCACCCGCTGGGCCTTGACCAGCCCGAGCACCTCGGTTCGGAAATCGTCGCGCCGGTCGGACCATCTCAGGCCGCCGCGCGCCGCGGCGCCGAAGCGCAGATGGACGCCTTCCACGTCGGGCGAGGACACGAATATCTCGCGGTAGGGTTTGGGTTCGGGAAGGTCGGCGATCTCGCGGCTCGCAATTTTCAGAGCGATGGCGCGATTTGGCCGTCCCTGATCGTCCAGTTGGAAGAAATTGGTCCGTTTCGTAGCCAGGACGAGCTGGTAGAGTCGGCGCAGGACGCGGTCGTCCTCCAGGCTCGTCACGAGCTGAAGCTGCTCCTCGATCAGCCGCGAGATATCGGCGGCGCTGACCTGGCGCTGGTCGAGGTTCTCGCCGCTGTCCGGGTCGAACTTCACCCGGAACAGCTCGATCAACAGGCGGGTGATGTGGGCGTGCTCGACGAGCGCCCGAATCTGCGTGCGCTGCGATCCGTCGAGCCGCGTCTGCTGACGGTAGCGGGCAAGCGCGCGGATGGCCGCCGCCTCGCGCCACGGTGCGCCGATCTCCAGGACTAGCCGGTTGAAGCCGTCATTCTCGGTTTCGCCGTTCCAGATGGCGACGAACGCCGCCTCGAACTCGCGCGCGACGTCGTCGAGGACGAGGTCGGCGCCGCGCGGATCGTCGACCAGGAACTCGTGTACCCAAATCTCGCCGCCCGACACCGGCCGCGCCGGGAAGCCTTCCTCCACCATGGCTCGAAGGCCCATCGGCTCGAGGATGGCCAGCACGTCGGCAAGCGGCGCCGCTTCGCCGCGATGGTAGAGCTTGAAGCGGAAGCGGGTGCTGGGATCGTCGCTGCGTCGATAGGCGCGGATGCCGATGCGGTCGCCCGGCGCCATGTCCTCGATCGCGACGATGTCGGCCAGCGCCTCGGCGGGGTCGAACATCTCTCGATAGCCGGCGCCGAACGCGCCCCGCCATTCGTCGAGGAAGCGCTCGGGATCGCCGACAACGCCTTTGCTGCTGCCCACGATCTCCTGGAAGCCTTCGGTCCACGCCCAGCCTTGTGCGGCGATCCCGGTGTCGGCGAGGAGATGCGCGACAAAAGATCGCTCCTCCGTGGAGAGCGGACGGCCGAGGCGCGCGGAAAGAGCCGAGCGGGCATCGTGGAGAAGGGCGGAATGGTCGGTCATTGCTGAAGAACCTCGATCAGCGGCAAGGAGTGAAGGCGCGGGCGACAGGCGTGCGGAAGTACCGCACGCCTCGCTAGGGCTGCTGCTTCACCTCGAGGATCCGGAGGACCCGGGGGCGCCCGTCGGGGGTCGGCCAGCTGATCTCGCGGCCGACGCTCATCCCGATCAGGCCGGCGCCGACCGGGGTCATGACCGAGATCCGGTCCGCCTGGATGTCGGCGTCCTGGGGGAGGACGAGCCGGAGCCGCCGCTCCTCACCGGTGCTGTCGTCGAGGAACGAGACTTCCGAGCCGAGCGCGACCACGTCCTTGGGCAGCGAGCCCTCGGCATGAATCTTGGCGCGGTTGATCTCGTCGAGGATCAGCTGGGCGAGGTCGGGCGCGCGCTTCTGCATGGCCAGCGCCAGATCGGCGATGACGTCATAGTCCGCTTCGGAGAGATGGATCGGCGGCTTCTTTGCGCCGCGCGTCGTGTTAGCCTGTGCCATGTTGCTTCTGCCAGCCGGATGTGGAGCGTGGAAACGGCAAGGGAGCGCAAAGCGCCCTCGTTCGTGCCGATTTGGAAATTCCCCCCAGTCCGCTTGGAAAAATGGCGCGGGCTGGGGCTAGGCGCCCGCGAGGAGCTGTCCCGAATGGGTGCGAAAGCGCCGGAAGACGGGCTGACGAAGCATGCGACCGACGTAAGGATGAATCAGCGCGGGTCAAGCCGGCTGTTCCATCGAACCGCGGGGCGGTGCTGAACCCGCCCCGCCTGGCCGCGTTGAGCGAGAAGCGGAAGCGGAGAAGGTCGTTGGCACTCCCGTGGGCACGGTCATGAGCACTCAGGCGGAGGACGCCGCGCCCACGTCAGCCATGGCGCCGTTCCGCCACGCCATCTTCCGTGCGGTGTGGATCGCCACCTTGCTGTCCAGCTTCGGCGGGATGATCCAGAGCGTCGGCGCCGCCTGGATGATGGTAGACCTCGGCGCCTCGCCGCAGATGGTTACGCTCGTGCAGGCGTCGATCACTCTGCCGATCGTGCTCTTGGCCCTCGCCGCCGGAGCGCTCGCCGACGGCTTCGACAAGCGCAAGATGATGCTCGCCGCGCAATGCTTCATGTTCACGGTCTCGGCGGCGCTCGCCCTGGTCGCCTATCTCGGCCTCGTCACGCCTTGGCTCTTGCTCCTCTTCACCTTCCTGATCGGCTGCGGCGCAGCGCTCAACGCACCGGCCTGGCAGGCGTCGGTCGGAATCATGGTCCCGCGCGAGGTCATCCCCACGGCGGTGACGCTGAACTCCATGGGCTTCAATCTCGCGCGCAGCCTCGGCCCGGCGATCGGCGGCGTCATAGTCGCGGTGGCGGGCGCGGCGGCGGCGTTCATGATCAACGCGGTCAGCTATGTCGCATTGATCTTCGTCCTGCTCGGCTGGCGACCAAAGGTCGAGAAGCGCGTGCTTCCGCGCGAGCGGCTCGGCCGAGCCATCCACTCCGGTATCCGCTACGTGGCGATGAGCCCCGCGATCAACACCACGCTGGTGCGCGGCTTCGTCACCGGTCTCGGCTCCAGTGCCGTCGGCGCACTCCTCCCGCTGATCGCGCGCGACATGATGCAGGGCGGGCCGGAAATATACGGGCTCCTGCTCGGCGCCTTCGGAGTCGGGGCGGTCGGCGGCGCGCTGGTCTCGCATCGGCTCCGCCTCGCCTTCTCCAACGAGCTTATCGTCCGCTGCGCCTTGCTGGGGTCGGCCGTCGGCCTCGTCGTCTCCGCGTTCAGCACCGTTCTCGTAATCACCATGGCGGCGCTGCTGCTCTGCGGCATCGGCTGGGTGCTGGTCGTGTCGATCCTCAACGCGACGGTGCAGATGTCCTCGCCCCGCTGGGTCGTCGCCCGCGCCCTGTCGCTCTACCAGATGGCGACGTTCGGCGGCATGGCGATCGGCGCCTGGCTGTGGGGCTTCGTCACCGAATTGCGGAGCCTTCCGACCGCGCTCCTCGTCGCCGCGGCGGTGCAGGTCGGTTGCATCCTGCTCGGCCGCTGGTTCCGCCTGCCGGAGACCGAGGACATGAACCTCGACCCGATGGGCTTCTCCGAGCCCGCCACCGCGGTCCCCGTCCAGGCCCGCACCGGCCCCGTCGTCGTCACCATAGAATACCGGATCGCGGCCGAGGACGTGCCGGCCTTCCTCGAGATCATGGCGGAGCGAAGAGTCGTGCGCCGGCGCAATGGCGCGCGCCGCTGGTCGCTTCTCCGCGACCTCGCCGACCCCGAGATCTGGATCGAGCGCTACCACAGCCCGACCTGGACCGAATATGTCCGCCACAACCGCCGCCTGACCCAGGACGAAGCGCTGGTCGGAGAGCGAATCCGCGCGCTTCACAAAGGCAATGGCGACCCGCCCGTCCGCCGTCTGATCGAGCGCCAGACCGGCCACCCGCCCGAGGCGACGGAAGCGGACGACCGCGACTGGGCCGCGCCTTATTCGGACCAGCCGCGCCTGTCGTGACAGCCGGGCAGCCTTTTGGCTTTTCGCAACAAGAGGTCCTACATCTCCGGCATGACCCAGCCTGCCGATCAGCCGCATGCGCACGGCCACCATCATCACGCCAGTCATGTGCCGTCAGGCGACGGCAGGACGGCGATCGATCCGGTCTGCGGAATGACCGTCGATCCGGCGACGACGCCGCACCACGCGACCCACGCCGGCACCGAATATCATTTCTGCTCGGCCAAGTGCCGCGAGCGCTTCCAGGCGCGGCCTGAGCTGTTCATCGGCGGCGGGCCGAGGCCGGAGCCGGAGGGCTCGAAGGACATCGTCTATACCTGTCCGATGCACCCGGAGATCGAGCAGATCGGCCCCGGCACCTGCCCGATCTGCGGAATGGCGCTGGAGCCAAAGGGCGCTGCAATCCTCGAGGGCCCATCCGAGGAATATCTCGACATGCGGCGGCGCTTCATCGTCTCCGCGGTCCTGACAATTCCGCTGGCGATGGCGGCGATGGGCCGCCATATCTTCCCGGCAATGGTCGAGCTCGCCGGAGCGCGCACGCTCGACTGGATCGAGCTCGCGCTGGCGACCCCCGTGGTCCTGTGGGGCGGCTGGCCCTTCTTCGTTCGCGGCTGGCAGAGCGTCCGCACCCGCCACCTCAACATGTTCACCCTGATCGCGCTCGGCACCGGCGTCGCCTGGCTCTATTCGGTCGTCGCGACCCTTGCGCCAGGACTCTTCCCGCCCGCATTCCGCGGCCCGCACGGCGAGGTCGGGGTCTATTTCGAGGCGGCGGCGGTGATCGTCACCCTGGTCCTGCTCGGCCAGGTGCTCGAGCTTCGCGCCCGCGAGCAGACCGGCTCTGCGATCCGCGCGCTTCTCGACCTCGCGCCCAAGACAGCGCACCTGCTCGACGGGCGCAGGGAGCGCGACGTCCCGCTCGACCTCGTCCGCGCCGGCGACCTGCTCCGGGTGAAGCCGGGCGAGGCGGTGCCGGTCGACGGCCGTATCATCACCGGCCAGTCCGCGCTCGACGAGTCGATGCTGACCGGCGAGCCGCTGCCGGTCGCCAAGCAGGCCGGCGACCCGGTCACCGGCGGCTCGATCAACGGCGAAGGCGCGTTCGTCATGGAAGCCGAGCGCGTCGGATCGGAGACGATGCTCGCGCGCATCGTCCAGATGGTCGCGGAAGCGCAGCGCAGCCAGGCGCCGATCCAGAAGACGGTCGACAAGGTGTCGGCGGTGTTCGTCCCGGCGGTGATCGCGGTCGCTCTGCTCGCCTTCGTCATCTGGTCGCTCGCGGCTCCCGAACCGCGCATCCCCTTCGCTCTGGTCGCTGCCGTCTCCGTGCTGATCATCGCCTGCCCGTGCGCGCTCGGGCTCGCCACGCCGATGTCGATCATGGTCGGGGTCGGCAAGGGCGCCCAGGCCGGCGTCCTGATCAAGAACGCCGCGGCGCTGGAGCGTTTCGCCGAAGTCGATACGCTGGTCGTGGACAAGACCGGGACGCTCACCGAGGGCCGGCCCGCTTTGGTCGCGGTCGAGGCTGCCGAGGGCTTCGGCGAGGACGAGGTCCTGAACCTCGCCGCGGCGGTGGAACGCGACAGCGCCCACCCGCTGGCGCTCGCCATCGTTACCGGCGCCCAGGACCGCGGCCTGTCGCCCGAGCCTGCCAGCGATTTCGCCTCCGTCACCGGCAAGGGCGTCGCCGCGACCGTCGCCGGTCGCCGGGTCGCGGTCGGTAATCCCGCTATGCTGGAAGCCGAAGGCGCCGACGCCACACCCCTTGCCGCCGCTGCCGACCGCTACCGCTCCGAAGGCGCAACCGTGATGTTCGTCGCCATCGACGGCCGCGGCGCAGGTCTCGTCGCCGTCGCCGATCCGATCAAGGCGACGACCGCGGAAGCCGTTCGCCGCCTGCACGGCGAGGGCCTCAAGCTCATCATGCTGACCGGCGACAACCGAGTCACCGCGGAAGCGGTGGCAAGGAAGCTCGGAATCGACCAGGTGGTCGCCGAGGTGCTTCCACAGGAGAAGGACCAGGCGGTCGAGCGGCTGAAGAGCGAGGGCCGGGTCGTCGCCATGGCCGGCGACGGGGTCAACGACGCGCCCGCGCTCGCCCGCGCCGACATCGGCATCGCGATGGGCGCGGGCTCGGACGTCGCCATCGAAAGCGCGGGAGTGACGCTGGTGAAGGGCGATCTGATGGGTCTCGTGCGCGCGCGCCGGCTGTCGCGCGCGGTGACCCGCAACATCCGCCAGAACCTGCTCTTCGCCTTCGGCTACAACGCCCTCGGAATCCCGATCGCGGCGGGCGCGCTCTACCCCCTGTTCGGCGTGATGCTGAGCCCGATGATCGCCGCACTCGCGATGAGCCTGTCCTCCGTGTCCGTCATCGGCAACGCATTGCGGCTTCGAGCGCTTAGGCTGGATCAATAGCGAAGCGAGGAGGAAGCGCGATGGCGAGCCGGTCCGGATCCCAGGCGACCGCCATCCTCGCCCCGCTCGACGCGCTGCTCCCCGACCTCGAGGCACTCTACAAAGACCTCCACGCGCATCCCGAGCTGTCGATGCACGAGACCCGCACCGCGGAGATCGCCGCCGACCGTCTGCGCGACGCCGGCTTTGAGGTGACCACCGGGATCGGCGGCACCGGAGTCGTCGGCCTTATGCGCAACGGCGACGGCCCCACGGTGATGCTTCGCGCCGACATGGACGCACTTCCGATCAAGGAAGCGACCGGCCTTCCTTATGCCAGCACCGTGACCGCCACCGGCCCCGATGGTGTCGAGACGCCGGTAATGCACGCCTGCGGCCATGACATGCATGTCACCTGGCTCGCCGGCGCGGCGCGGCTCTTCTCCCAGGCCCGCGGGTCATGGCGCGGCACGATCATGGCGGTGTTCCAGCCCGGCGAGGAGACCGCCGAGGGCGCCCGTGCGATGATCGACGACGGCTTGTTCGACCGCTTCCCCAAGCCCGACGTGGTACTCGGCCAGCATGTGATGGTCGGGCCGGCAGGGGCCGTCGCCGGCCGCAGTGGCGCCATCACATCCGCCGCGGACAGCTTCAAGATCACCCTGTTCGGGCGCGGCGCGCACGGCTCGATGCCCCAGGCGAGCGTCGACCCCGTCGTCATGGCCGCCTCCGCCGTGATGCGCCTCCAGACCATCGTCTCGCGCGAGATCGGCGCGACCGAAGCGGTCGTCGTGACCGTCGGCGCTTTGCAGGCCGGCACCAAGGCGAACGTCATCCCTGACGAGGCCGTCATCCTCCTCAACATCCGCACCTTCGACGAGGCCGTTCGCGAGCGCGTGCTCCAGTCCATCACCCGCATCGTCAATTCCGAGGCCGAGGCGTCGGGCGCGCCCAGGCCGCCCGAGGTCCAGCCGCTCGACCGCTACCCGCTCGTCGTCAACGATGCGGAGGCCGCGAAGCGGGTGAGGACCGCCTTCGAAGCACATTTCACCGAGGAGCGGGTCCGTCATGTCGGCCCGACGTCGGCGAGCGAGGATTTCGGCTCGTTCGGCGGCGAGTGGGGCGTTCCGTCCGTCTTCTGGTTCGTCGGCGGCACCGATCCGGACACCTACGAAAAGGCGAAGGCCGAGGGCCGCCTCAACCAAATCCCGACCAACCACAACCCGCGCTTCGCACCTGTCCTCCACCCGACGCTGCGCACCGGCGTGGAGACGATGGTCGCCGCGGCCATGGCGTGGCTCGGGACGGACGGCTAAACCGCCCCCAATGGTTCCCCTCACCGAAATCGACCCCAATAGCGAGCCGGTGCGCTCGCTCGTCCTCACGCTCGATTTGTGCGGGACCTTCGCCTTCGCGATCAGCGGCGCCATGGCCGGAGTGCGCCAACGCCTCGACATGTACGGGGTGCTCGTCCTGGCGTTCGTGACGGCCACGTTCGGCGGCATCGGCCGCGATCTGCTGATCGGCGCGGTGCCGCCGGCCGCCCTGGTGAACTGGCTTTATCTGGCGGTGTCGATGGTTGCGGGCCTGATCGCCTTCTGCTGGTGCGGGCTGATCGAGAAGCTGCGCAATCCGGTGCGCATGCTCGACGCAGCCGGCCTCGCTTTCTTCTGCGTCGCGGGCGCCGAGAAGGCGCTCGCCTTCGGCCTCAGCCCGGTCATGGCGGCGCTCCTGGGCATGCTGACCGGGGTCGGTGGCGGCATGATCCGCGACGTGCTCCTCGCCGAGATCCCCGCCGTTCTCCGCCGCGATCTCTACGCCGTCGCGGCGCTTCTCGGCGCGGGAATCGTCGTCGGCGGCGACCTGCTCGGCTTTCCGACCGTGCTCACCGCAATCGCCGGCGGCGCGGCCTGCTTCGCCCTCCGCATGGTCGCGATCCGCCGCGGCTGGAGCCTGCCCCGCGCCCCGATCGAGCCGCCGCCGGCCGACGGCAGCTAGAGCCGCAACCCTGCCGGAGTAAGAATGTTGGAGGCTTCATGGGACTGCTCGTTGACGGCAAATGGCAGGATCGCTGGTACGACACGTCGGCGACCGGCGGCCGCTTCGTTCGCCAGGACAGCGCCTTCCGCAACTGGGTGACTCCCGACGGAAGCCCCGGCCCGACCGGAAAGGGTGGCTTCAAGGCCGAACCGGGCCGCTATCACCTCTATGTCTGCCTCGCCTGTCCCTGGGCCCACCGAGCCCTCATCATGCGCGCGCTGAAGGGCCTGGAAGACATGATCTCCGTCTCGGCGACCCACTGGCTGATGGCCGAGAATGGCTGGACCTTCGCGCCCGGTCCCGGCGTGATCCCGGACCCGATCCATCACGCCGACTATCTCTACCAGGTCTATCTCGCCGCCGAACCCGGCTATAGCGGCCGGGTGACCGTGCCGGTGCTGTGGGACCGCGCGACCGGCACCATCGTCAACAACGAATCCTCCGAGATCCTGCGGATGCTGGGCTCGGCCTTCGACAGCGTCGGCGCTCGGCAGGGCGACTATTACCCCGAGGAGCTTCGCGAGGAGATCGATGCGCTCAACGCGCGCATCTACGACCGCGTCAACAACGGCGTCTACAAGGCCGGCTTCGCGACCGCCCAGGCCGCCTATGAGGAAGCCGTCTGTCCGTTGTTCGAGACGCTCGACGAGCTGGAGGAGCGGCTGTCAGCCCGGCGCTATCTCACCGGCGACCGGCTGACCGAGGCGGACATCCGCCTGTTCACCACTCTCCTGCGCTTCGACCCGGTCTATCACGGCCACTTCAAGTGCAACCTGCGCCGCATCGCCGATTACCCCGCACTGTCGCGCCTCGTGCGTGACATCCTCGGCCTGCCCGGAGTGGCCGCGACCGTGAACATGGAGCATATCAAGCGCCACTATTACGAAAGCCACCGCAACATTAACCCGACCGGCATCGTCCCGGTCGGCCCGGATCTCAGCGGGTGGATTACCGAGGCGGCGGCGACCCGTCCTTCCTAATCACGCTGATCTCGCCGTCTGCCTCGAGGCAGGCGGATTTGACGAGCGCCACGTCGTCGATACCCTCTTCGCGCAGCACCGCCATCAGCTCCTGCTCCGTCACCAGCTCGCGCCTCATGTTGGGCCGGATCATTCGACCCCTGTCGATGAGCATGGTCTGGCGGTGACGAAGCAGCTTCTGAACGGCCGGAATGCGGTATTCGAGCGCGTCGAGGAGATAAGCCCAGGCCACCACGATGGCGATCAGCAGCAGAGTGTCGCCGACCGAGGTCGAGCCGCCCATGATCGCCTCGGTGCCGATCCCGCCGATGACGATCACGGTCAGCAAATCATTTGGCGAGATCTGGCCGGCGTTGCGCTTTGGCACCAGACGCACGAGCAGCAGGAGCGCGATATAGACGACCGTGGCGCGAAGCCCGATCTCCCACAGCGGCTTCGTCAAACCGAAAATCTCATCCATGTCGGCAGCGGCCCTGCATGCGCTCGCTAGGACATGGGATTGGCCGGCGGCGGCGGGTCGGGCGGCAGCGGGATCCATTCCTGGTCGTCGAGATCGGGAAGCTTCATCCGCCCGGCGCGCCAGTCCGCCTTCGCCTGCTCGATCCGCTCGCGCGACGAGGACACGAAGTTCCACTCGATGAAGCGCGGGCCGACCGGCTCGCCGCCGAGCGCCATCACCTTGGCGGGCCGTCGGCGACGAAGCTCGCCGTCTCGCCCGGCGCGAGTACCGCCATCTGCCCTTCCTCCAGACTTTCGCCGGCGAGCATGATCGCGCCTTCGGCGACGTAGAGTGCCCGCTCCGGATAGTCTGCCGGAAGTGCCGCTCGGCCGCCGGCCTGCAGGTCCCAGTGGAGGTAGAAGAGCGGCGACAGCGTTTGCACCTTCGCCCCAAGCCCAAGGGCGCGCCCGGCGATCAGACGCCCGCGCGCGCCGTCTTGCTCGAAGGTCGGAAGATCCGCCGAGTCATGGTGTGAGAAGCCCGGATCGCTCTCTTCCTCGCGATCCGGCAGCGCCACCCAGGCCTGGATCCCGTTCATATAGCCGCCCTCGCGGCGGGCGCGCTCGAACCGCTCGCTATGCGTGATCCCGCGCCCGGCGGTCATCCAGTTGACCTCCCCCGGCCGGATCGGCTGCTCGGAGCCGACGCTGTCGCGGTGCATGATCTCGCCGTCGAACAGATAGGTGATCGTCGCCAGCCCGATATGCGGGTGAGGCCTCACGTCGACGTCGCGGGGAATGCCCGGCTCGAAGGTGACCGGGCCCATATGGTCGAAGAAGATGAAGGGCCCGACCATTCGGTGCTTCGCGAACGGCAGCACCCGCCCAACCTCGAACCCACCGAGGCTCCGGCGCCGTTGCGTGATGACGAGATCGATCATCTCCCCCTCCTTTTGCTTCCGGGCCTCAGCTCTCCCGCGGATGGACGGTGAGAACGCGCCCGATGAACGCCTTGAACTCGGCCATGTAGCTGCTCAGGAACTCGCGCGTGGAGTCTATCGTGACCTCGCCGTCGTCGTCGATCATCCCGTCCTTGTACTGGATATAGGCTTCGGGCCAGTTCATCTGCGGCGAGTTGCAGAAGCTCAGCACGCTGCGCAGGCTTTGCTGGGCGACCGCGGTCCCGATCGCTCCGGGCGAGGTGCCGATCACCGCAGAGGGCTTCCGGGTGAAGGCGTTGGTGCCATAGGGCCGACTCGCCCAGTCGATCGCGTTCTTGAGAGCGCCGGGGATCGAGCGGTTATACTCGGGCGTCACGAACAGGATCGCGTCGCTCGACGTGATGGCTTCCTTGAAGCGGCGCGCGACCTCGGGATAGTCGGCGTCGTAGTCGTAGCTGTAGAGCGGCAGCTCGGCATAGGAGATTTCATGGAATTCCATGCCGTCGGGCGCGAGCTTGATCAGCGCGCCGGCGAGCCTGCGGTTGATCGATCCCCTCGCCAGGCTGCCAATGATGTAGCCGACCTTGAACATGGCCTCTCTCCCATTGCGGTCGCGGGCCTGCGGCCATGAGCAGCAACAGACGCCGTGAGGCGCGGTTCCGATAGCGCGGTCAAATCGTGCCGTGTCGGGCTCAGCCGCTTGCCGCCTGCGGCCACATCCGGCGCACGACGCCGTCGCGTCTCACCCAGCCGTGGTGGAGCGCCGCGCTGACGTGCAGCGCGATCAGCGCCGCCATCGTCCACGCGAGCCACTCGTGTGCGGTCACCACGGCCGCCGCTTCCGCGGATTTGGGGGCGATCGCGAACTTGGGGACGTCGAACAGCTCGAACCAGCGAAGCGGGTAGCCGCTCGACGACGAGCGCATCCAGCCGGTGAGCGGCACCAGGATGATCAGCGCGTAGAAGGCCCAGTGTACGGCTCCCGCGAGCCGTCCGCGCCAGCCTTCCATCACCGGAGGCGGCGGGCGGTGGGTGAGCCGCCAGGCCAGTCGCGCGAGGCTGAGCAGCAGGACGGTGAGCCCGATCGACTTGTGCAGCCACATCGCGCTCGCTTCGAGCCCTGCCTCGATCTGCTCACTGAACGCGCCGAGCGGAATGTTGGCGAGGATCAGCGCGGCGATCGCCCAATGCAGAAGCATGGCGACGCTGTCGTAATGGTCCCTGGACAGATCCTTCATGCGGGCATCTGGAGCACAGCTCCGGCGGCGTGCAAGCCCACGTTGCGGAACCGTAATGGCCTCCGCGGGTTCATCAGCCACAATGTGGGGCAACTTCCTGAGCGCCCGCACCCGTTGCTTCGGGATCGCGGCCGCATTCCTCCTGATGTCGTGCAGCGGTCCGCAGGACCAGCCGGCCCCGGCGGGACCGCGCGTCTACGTGACCAACGAGATGTCGGGCGATCTCTCGATTATCGACGCCGGTACCCGCCGAGTGATCGGACGAGTGGCCCTCGGCAAGCGCCCTCGAGGGATCGTCCCCAGTCCTGACGGCCGGCTCCTCTACATCGCGCTGAGCGGCTCCGCGGTTGCCGGGCCGGGGGTGGACGAGAGCACGCTGCCTCCCGCCGACAAGGCGGCCGACGGCATCGCCGTGTTCAACGTTGCGTCGGGACAGGTGCTGCGCGTCCTGCGGGGCGTCTCGGACCCCGAGACAATCGCTGTAAGCCCCGACGGCGCCCGGCTGTACGTGGCCAGCGAGGATACCGGCCACATGGTCGCGATGGATGCCCGCACCGGACGGGTCATCGGCCAGGTTGAGATCGGCGGCGAGCCGGAAGGCGGCGCGGTGTCTCCGGACGGACGGCTGATCGTCGCGACATCGGAGGAAGACAGCACCGCCGCGGTGATCGACGCGGCAGATCTCAGGCTGCTTCGCCGCGTGCCCGTCGGCGAGCGGCCGCGCAACGTGATGTTCCTCGGCCAACGCGCCATCGTTCCCGGCGAGAACGACGCCAGTGTCGCGGCGATCGATCCCGCTGCGGGCCGGGTGCTAGCCCGCGTCGTGATTCCGGGTGAGACGGTCCGGCCGATGGGCCTCGCCGCGACGCCCGCCGCGATCTTCGTCACCACCGGTCGCGGCGGCGAGCTGGTCCGGCTGAACGCCGACGACCTCCAGGTCACCGGCCGTGTCGGCGTCGGCGAGCGGCCGTGGGGTGTCGCTGCGACTCCGGACGGCCGATTCCTGTTCACCGCAAACGGCCCATCCAACGACGTCGCCATGGTCAATGCCTCCACGATGCAGGTCGTCGCGCGCTTCCCCGTCGGCGAGCGGCCCTGGGGCGTCGCCGTCCTGCCGCCCTGAGACTTGATCCAGATCGTTTGAATTCCCGCCGATCCGTTCAACAAGCACGTCGTCTACAGGGAGCGCAGGACAGGGGTGTCGCTCAAGAGTCTCTCGCAAGGCTGGACTCCGTTCGCCGGGCTTCTGCTCGTCGCGCTGCTGATCGTGCTCCTCGTCCATTCGCTGGGCACGAGCCCGCGCGAGGAGGCGGTGCCCCATCACCGGGTCGAGACGGTGTCGAGGCTCGAGGCGCCCCTCACCGTCCCCGCGCCCGCCGCGGCTCGGCAGGAGGACGGCCAGTGGACGATGCCGGCCGGCGACTATGCCAGCACGCGCTATTCCGCGCTCGACCAGATCAACGCCGGCAACGTTCGCAACCTTCGATCGGTCTTCACCTTCGACACCGGGGTCGACCGCGGCCACGAGGCCGCGCCTCTGGTGATCGGGTCGACGATGTATATCGTCACGCCTTTCCCCAACACGGTCTACGCGTTCGATCTCGCCAATCCCGGCCGGCCGAAATGGGTGTTCCGGCCGCAGCCGGTGCCGGCGGCGCAGGGCGTCGCCTGCTGCGACGTCGTCAACCGCGGCATGACCTTCGACAACGGCCGCCTGTTCTTCAACACTCTGGACGGCGCCACGATTGCGCTCGACGCCGAGAGCGGCCGCCAGATCTGGCGCACCCAGCTCGGCAACATCATGATCGGCGAGACGATCACCATGGCCCCGCTGGTTGCCGACGGGCGGGTGCTGGTCGGCAATTCCGGCGGCGAGTTCGGCGTTCGCGGCTGGCTGGCGGCCCTCGACGCGGGCTCCGGCGCCTTGGTCTGGAAAGCCTGGTCTACGGGCCCGGACAGCGACGTCCTGATCGGTCCGCAATTCCGCGCCTTCTACCCGACCGAGCAGGGGCGTGACCTCGGAGTCACGACCTGGCCACCAGAGGCGTGGCGGATCGGCGGCGGCACCGGCTGGGGCTGGATCAGCTACGATCCCGCGCTTCAGATGATCTATTACGGCACCGGCAATCCAGGCCCGTGGAACCCCGATCAGCGGCCGGGCGAGAACAAGTGGACCGCCGGCTTCTTCGCCCGCGACGTGCGCACCGGCCAGGCGCGCTGGTTCTACCATTCCAGCCCGCACGACATGTTCGACCATGACGACGTCAACGAGAGCATCCTGCTCGACATGATGGTCGGCGGGCAGCGCCGCGAGGTGCTCGTCCGCCCCGGGCGCACGGGCTACATGTACGTGTTGGACCGACGCACCGGTCAGGTCCTTTCCGCCGACCCCTATACGACCGTCAACAGCTCGCTCGGAGTCGACCTCGCCACCGGCCGCCTCGTCCCGAACCGCGAGAAGGTGCCGCAGGCGGGGCGCGTCGTGCGCAACATCTGTCCCGCGCCGCCCGGCGGCAAGGACTGGAACCCGTCGGCCTATTCCCCGCGCACCGGCCTCCTCTACGTGCCCCATCTCAACCTGTGCATGGACCACGGTCTCACCGAGGCGAACTACGTCGCCGGCACGCCCTATCTCGGCAGCGAGAGCCGAATGTATGCCGGCCCCGGCGGCCATCGCGGCATGTTCACCGCCTGGGACCCGGCGCGGCGGCGGCCGGTGTGGCGGGTGCGCGAGGACCTGCCCCTGTGGAGCGGCGCGCTCGTCACCGCCGGCGACGTCGTCTTCTACGGGACGATGGACGGCTGGCTCAAAGCCGTGAACGCGCGCACCGGCGAGCTCTTGTGGCGGTTCCGCACCCAGTCCGGAATCATCGGCCAGCCGGTCAGCTATCGCGGCCCCGACGGCCGCCAATATATCGCGATCCTCGACGGCGTCGGCGGCTGGGCAGGAGCCACCGTCGCTGGCGCGATCGACACCCGCGACCGCACCACCGCATTGGGGTTCGTCAACGCCACGCAGGACCTGCCGAGGCGCACGCCGGCCGGAGGGAGGCTCTATGTCTTCGCCCTGCCGAACTAGCCTTGCCCTCCTCGCCCTGCTCGCCCTCGCCGGCTGCGACCGGGAGCGGCGCGACTATCGCGGCCAGCCGGTGGCGGAGACCGGACCGGTCCTCGCCTCCGGAGTGGATCCGCGCGCCGAGGCCTATCAGATCAACGCGTGGCAGATCGGCCAGGGGCAGCGCTGGTACATGGCGTTCAACTGCGTCGGCTGCCACGGCATGGGCGGCGGCGGCATGGGCCCGCCGCTGATCGACGACGAATGGCGCTACGGCGGCGAGATGGAGGACATCGTCCGGACGATCCTCGACGGCCGGCCGAACGGAATGCCGAGCTTCGACGGGCGGATCACCGGGAACCAGGCGTGGCAGATCGCCGCCTTCGTTCGCTCTCTCGGCGCGCACACGCCGATGGACACGCGGCCTGGCCGAACCGAGGATCTGATGGCGCGCGAGCCCCTGTCGCTCGAGGAGCGGATGCCGCCGCGCCGGGTCACTCCCGAAGAGGACGCCGCCACCCTGGAGGCCAATCCGGAATGAAGCGCGCCGCTCCCCTCCTCCCGACCCTGCTCGCGGGCTGCAACGGCATCCAGACGATGACCGGCGGCCAGGGCCTCGAAAGCCAGGGCTTCAACGGCCTGTTCACCGTTTTCAACGTCGTGACCGGCCTTTTCTTCCTGCTCGTCCTTGCGGGCCTCGCCGCCGCCATCCTGCGCCGCCGGGGCAGCCGCGGCGACGGCATGGCGGACGAGCGGGCGGTCGACCCGCGTGACGGCGCGCTCACCAAGTTGCTCGTCGGCTGGGTCGTCCTGGTCGGGCTCGGCCTCGCCTTGCTCACAATCTTCAGCTGGCTCGGCGACCGCCGCGCCGTCGCCGCCTCGGCCGATCCGCTCGTCGACATCACCGTCACCGCCCGCCAATGGTGGTGGCAGGTCGATTATGGCGGAGTCCAGGCCAACCAGGGCTTCACCACAGCCAACGAGATCCACCTCCCGGTCGGCGTTCCGGCGCGGATCACGCTTCGAAGCAACGACGTGATCCACAGCTTCTGGATCCCCAACCTCGCCGGCAAGCAGGACCTCATCCCCGGCCGCCAGAACGACATCATCGTCACTCCGACCGCGGTCGGGCGCTATCGCGGCCAGTGCGCGGAATATTGCGGGCTCCAGCACGCGCACATGGCGTTCGACGTGATCGTGGAATCGCGTGAGGACTTCGCGCGCTGGCGGATGGCGCAGCTCGCGCCGCCGCCGGCGCCCGACAACCCGCTCCGCCAGGCCGGCTACAATTACGTGACCACGCGCGAATGCGCGAGCTGCCACAATATCAACGGCACCAACGCGAGCGGCCGGATCGGGCCCGACCTCACCCATGTCGCGAGCCGCCTCACCATTGGAGCAGGCACCTATCCGATGACCCGCGGCCACCTCTATGGCTGGGTCGCCGACCCGCAGAGCGCCAAGCCCGGCAACCAGATGCCGGTGGTCGGCCTCGACCCGAACGAGCTCCACGCCGTCGTCGCTTATCTGGAGACCCTGCGGTGACCGACAAGTCGCGCTTCCACCATGCGGACCGCGACGGCGAGATGCTGAGCGGAGAGGCGCTTCACCATCGCCTCTACCGGACGTGGAGCCGCGACACCGGCCTGATCGGCTGGTTCAGCACCACGGACCACAAGGAGATCGGCCGCCGCTATCTCGTCACCGCGCTGGTCTTCCTTGCGCTCGGCGGCGCGCTCGCGCTGGCGATCCGGCTGCAGCTCGCGACCCCCGAAAGCGGTCTCATCGACCCCGACCGCTACAACCAGATCTTCACCATGCACGGCACGACGATGATGTTCCTGTTCGCCGTGCCGGTGATGGACGCGATGGCGATCTATCTCGTGCCGCTGATGCTCGGCACGCGCAACATCGCCTTCCCGCGCCTCCACGCCTTCAGCTATTACATGTACCTGTTCGGCGGCCTCATGCTTTGGGTCGCCTTCGCGATGGACGTCGGGCCGGACGCCGGCTGGTTCGCCTACACGCCGCTGTCGGGGCCGGAATATACGCCGGGCAAGCGCACCGACATCTGGGCGCAGATGGTGACCTTCACCGAGATCGCCGCGCTCGCGGTCGCGGTCAGCCTTACCGCCACCATTCTCAAGCAGCGCGCGCCGGGAATGACTCTCGCACGCATGCCGCTGTTCGTCTGGTCGATCCTCATCATGTCGCTGATGGTGATCTTCTCGATGCCGGCGGTCGCCCTCGCCTCCGGCATGCTTCTCGCCGACCGGCTGGTCGGCACCCATTTCTTCAACACCTACGAGAATGGCGACAGCCTGCTGTGGCAGCACCTCTTCTGGTTCTTCGGCCACCCCGAGGTCTACATCATCTTCGTGCCCGCAACGGGCTTCGTCAGCGAGATCGTCCAGACCTTCTCGCGGCGCCAGATCTTCGCCTACCCGGCGGTGGTGCTCGCGCTGATGGGCAACGGCCTGCTCGCCTTCGGGCTATGGGTCCACCACATGTTCGCGACCGGCCTGCCGCGCCTCGGCTATGCCTTCTACACCGCTGCAAGCATGAGCGTGGCGATCCCCGCGGCGATCCAGATCTTCTGCTGGATCGCGACCATGTGGGACGGGCGCCCGCACTTCCGGGTGCCGCTGCTGTGGGTCGTCGGCTTCATCATCACCTTCGTTATGGGCGGCCTGACCGGGGTAATGCTGGCGAGCGTTCCGCTCGACCTCCAGCTCCACGACACCTTCTTCGTCGTCGCCCACTTCCACTATGTGCTGATCGGCGGCGCGGTCTTCCCGCTGCTCGGCGCGCTCACCTACTGGTGGCCCAAGATCACCGGGCGGATGATGTCGGAGAAGCTGGGCCGGGTCTCCTTCGTGCTGACCTTCGCGGGCTTCCACACGACCTTCTTCCCGATGCACTTCCTCGGCATCATGGGCATGCCTCGGCGGGTCTATACCTATCCCACCGGCATGGAGTGGGAGACTCTCAACCTCATTGCGACGATCGGCGCCTTCACCCTGGCGCTCGGCGTCCTGAGCTTCGTGGCCAACCTCTTGGTCTCGCTGAAGCGGGGCGAGGTCGCCGGCCCGAACCCGTGGGACGCCTCCGGGCTCGAATGGGCGACCCAGTCTCCGCCGGCCCCCTATAATTTCGCGCACATCCCGGTCTCCACCGGGCGGACGCCGCTGTGGGAGAACCGGGGCCACCTTCCCGTCGTGACCGGTCTCCGTGTCGACGAGAAGGAATTGCTGATCACCAAGGTCCTCGATGCCGAACCCGACATCCGCGAGCCGTCGCCACTGCCGAGCGTGTGGCCGTTCGTCGCCGCGGTGCTCACCGGGATCACCTTCGTCGGCTCGATCTTCACGCCCTGGGCGCTGGTCATCGGCGGCGTGCCGATCGGAATCGCGCTGATCTGGTGGTTCTGGCCGAAGGAGCCTTCCATCCACCCCGAGCCGGTGATCGAGTGATGCTTCAGCCCCGCTTCACCCGCGATCTCGCGACCCTGCCGACGCATGCCTTCAGCCACAGAAGCCTGACCTGGTGGGGGATCATGGCCTTCTTCCTGATCGAAGGCACCTTCTTCATCCTCACCATCGCCAGCTATTTCTTCCTGTGGAACCAGGAGCAGGCCTGGCCGCCCGCGGTCGAGCCGCCGGACCTTCTGCCCGGCACCCTGTTCACCATCCTGCTGTTGGCGAGCGAGCTCCCCAACTCGATGCTCAAGCACGCCGCCGAGCACGGCAAGCTGCGCGAGGTGCGCTGGCTGATGATCCTGCTCACCGCGATCGGCGCGGCGCTGCTCGCCATCCGCGCCTTCGAGTTCCCCGCGCTCAACGTCTATTGGTACGACAACGCCTACGCCTCGATCCTGTGGGCTTTGCTCTTCCTCCACACGACTCACATCCTCACCGACTGGGTAGACACGCTCGTGCTGACCGCGCTGATGCATACCAGGCACGGCATGGAAGGCCGGCGCTTCGTCGATGTCAGCGAGAACGCGCTCTACTGGCGCTTCGTCTGGCTCGCTTGGCTGCCGATCTACGTGCTGATCTACTGGGTCCCTCGCTGGTTCGTGTCGACATGAAGCGCGAAGATCTCGTCGAGCATCTAATGCCCTGGGCCGGCCTGGTCCTTGCGTCGCTGGCCTGGTTCGGCGCTCACCAGGCCGGGTCGAACGCCGCGTTCGACGATTGCGAGCTTACGGACTGGGCGTTCAACGCGACTGTGAACCTGGTCGGCCTCGCGCCCGCGCTGGGCGGCGGCTTCTTCTCCTGGAAGATCTGGCGGCGCGGCGCTGAGGAGACGGAGGGGCGCCGCTTCCTCGGCCTCACCGGAATGATGGTCGCTGCACTGCTGACCTTTGCGCTGATCCTCCAGTTCGTCTCGGGATTCATCGTGCCGCGGTGCCTGTCATGAGGATCGCGGCGCCGCTCGTCCTGCTGCTCGCCGCCACGCCGGCCCTGGCCCATGACGGGCAGGATCACGGCGCCGGCTGGAGTCTCGACCCACTCGTCACCGTCCCGCTTCTGCTCGGCGCCCTCGTCTACGCCCTCGGGTTCCGACGCCTGTGGAATCGCGCCGACCGCGGCCGGCCGGCGCTCCGCCGCGAGGGCTGGCTGTTCGGCCTCGGTTGGCTGGTCCTGGCGGGGTCTCTCATGTCCCCGCTTCACGAGGCGGGCGAGCGCAGCTTCACCATGCACATGATCGAGCACGAGTTGATCATGCTGGTCGCCGCACTGCTGATCGTCGCGGGCCGCCCCGGTCCCGCCTTGCTGTGGGGCGTGCCAAATGACCTCCGCGGCGCGGGTGCGAGCCTTGCCCGCTGGCCCGTCTGGCGAATCCTCGCCGATCCAATCGTCGCGACCGTGCTTCAGGCGCTCGCGATCTGGGCGTGGCACGCGCCCGGGCTGTTCGATCTCGCGCTGAAGAGCACCGGCTGGCACATCGCACAACACCTCTCCTTCATCGTCACCGCTTTGCTCTTCTGGTGGGCGATGCTGTTCGGCCGCGGTGGCCAGGGCACGGCGATCCTGTGCCTGTTCCTCACCTCGATGATCGGCGGCTTGCTCGGTGCGCTGATGGCTCTGTCTTCGAGCCCCTGGTACGACGGCTACGCCGCGCTTGGCTTGACACCTGAGGGCTTGAGCCCAGCCCAGGACCAGCAGCTCGCCGGCCTCATCATGTGGATCCCCGGCGGGACCTTCCACCTCGCCGCGGCGGTGTGGCTGTTGTGGAAATGGCTCAAGGCTAGCGAGGCGCGCGATGCCGCTCAAGCCTGACCGCACCCGCCGGATCATCTGGACTCTGGTCGTCGTCGCCGCCTTGCTGCTCGTCGCCGGGGCAATCTGGCGCGAGGCGCGAAAGGACCAGTCTCAGCTCGAGATGCGCGTGATGGCGATGACCGGCGGCGACATCCAACGCGGCCGCGACCTGTTCCAGCTCTACGGCTGCGGCGCCTGCCACGTGATCAGCGGCGTTCCGCAGGCGCAGGGCCAGGTGGGACCGCCACTCGAAGGCTTCGGCGGCCGCGCCGTGATCGCCGGCAAGCTCGCCAACACGCCCTCCAACCTCCAGCTTTGGCTCGTCGATCCGCAGTCGGTCACCCCCGGCACCGCGATGCCGCGCCTCGGGGTCACGCCCGGCCACGCCCGCGACCTCTCCGCCTTCCTTTACTCGCGCCAATGAAGCTCGCCCCCGCCCTCCTCCTGCTCCTCGCCGGCTGCTCCGCGGCCGCGTCGCCGGAGCCGCTGCGGGTGTGCGCCGACCCCAACAACATGCCTTTCTCCAACCAGCGCGGCGAAGGCTTCGAGAACAAGCTTGTCGACCTCATCGCCGCCGATCTCGACCGACCGGTCGAATATACCTGGTGGGCGCAGCGCCGCGGCAATGTCCGCGAGACGCTGAACGCCGGCCGCTGCGACCTCATCCCCGGAGTTGCCGCCGGCCTCGAGATGCTCGCCACGACCGACCCTTATTACGCCTCGACCTATGTCGCGGTGACCCGCGAAGGCGAGCCGCCGGTGACCTCCTTCGACGACTCCCGCCTTAGGACGATGCGCATCGGCGTTCAGATGATCGGCGACGACTTCTCCAACACCCCGCCCGCCCACGCGCTGTCGCGCCGCGGCATCGTCGGCAACGTGCGCGGCTACATGGTCTATGGCGACTATTCGGAGGGCAACCCCCAAGCCCGGATCGTCCGCGCCGTAGCCGACGGAGAGATCGACGTCGCCTTCGTCTGGGGTCCGGTCGGCGGCCATTTCGCAGGCCGACAGGGCCGTCCGTTGCACGTCCAGCCGCTCCCCGGCAGCCCCGAGGACCGCCTCGCCTTCGCCATCGCGATGGGGACGCGGCGCGGCGACGATGCCTTCAAAGGGAAGATCGAGGAGGTGCTGCAACGCCGGCGGGCCGACATCGCGCAGCTCATCGCCAGCTACGACGTGCCCCTGACCCCGCTCGACTCCGTCCCCGCCTCCGAACAGGAGGATGACGACTGAAGACTGCCGGCTTCTCCGCGGCTCCAGATCGCGCCTAAAGCGTTACGCCACCGGAACTGTTTTACCGTCGGGAGCGCCCATGCCGTCCAGCCGCCGCCGAGAAGTCGTCGAGACCCTGCTAATCGCCATCGCGATCATCGGCGGCGCCTTGCTGCTCTGGACGATGCGCGGCCTGTTGATCCTCGTCTTCGGCGCGATCCTGCTCGCGGTCATCCTGCGCATCACCGCCCGTCCGTTCAAGGACAGGCTGAACCTGCCGGATCCTGTCGCCCTGCTCCTCGCGGTGCTGCTGGTCGCGGGCATCTTCGCCCTCGCCATCGTCCTGTTCGGGCATGAGGTGGCGCGCCAGTGGGAGACGCTGCGCCAATCCATTCCATCGGCATGGCAAACCGTGTTTCAGCGGCTGGAGGCCTACGGCTTCGCCGAGCCGGTCCGTCAATGGCTCCAGTCGATCGGCAGCGGCGGCCAAGGCGTGCTGTCCGGCATGACTCGCTTCCTTGCCTCGTTCACGAGCGCGATGGCCGACACCGTGCTCGTCATCTTCGGCGGCATCTATCTGGCCGCCGATCCGACGCTCTACCGTCGCGGCCTGGCCAAGCTGCTGCCGGAGGCGGCGCGGCCCAAGCTCACCGAGGCTCTCGACGATTGCCATGGCGCGCTCCGCCTGTGGCTGTTCGGACGGTTGACCTCGATGGTGTTGGTCGGGCTGCTCACCGGGCTCGGCCTGTGGGCGCTCGGCATGCCCGCCGCGCTCACCCTGGGGATCGCCGCCGGAATCCTCGACTTCGTTCCCTTCATCGGTCCGATCATCGCCGCGATCCCCGCCGTTCTGCTCGCGCTTGCGACTGACCCCACCTTGGCCCTCTGGGTGATCCTCCTCTACCTCCTCATCCAGCAGATCGAAGGCAACATAATCACCCCGCTCATCCAGAAGCGGGCGGTGGAGTTGCCGCCCGCTCTGCTGCTCTTCTCGCTGGTCGCGCTCGGCCTGCTATTCGGGGCGCTCGGCGTGATCCTGGCTGAGCCGCTGACGGTGGTGATCTACGTCCTCGTCAAACGGCTCTACGTGATCGACACGCTGGATACGCCGACCCATATCCCGGGCGAGAATGGTGAGAGTTGAGCGGCCGCCGGCTCAGGCGGCGAGGCCGATCTGGTTCCGGCCGCCCGCCTTGGCACGATAGAGCGCCTCGTCCGCGCGCCGATAAAGCTGCTCGCGGGTCATCCTCGGCTCAATCGATACGACCCCTGCGCTCACCGTAACCCAGATGGCGTTGCCGTCCGGCGAGCGGATCAGCTGGCTGGCGAGGGTCGTGCGCAAGCGGTCGCACACCATGACCGCATGGTCGAAGCTGGCACCCTTGAGGAGGATCCCGAATTCCTCGCCGCCGAGACGCCCGACCAGGTCGCCGTCGCGGACGATCAGCCGGGCGATCCGGGCGAATTCCTCCAGCACATGGTCGCCGGCGCTGTGGCCGTGGGAATCATTGACGCGCTTGAAATGGTCGATGTCGAACAGGGCAAAGCAGGCACGCGGCGCGTCGGGATGGCTGCGCAGCGCTGCATCGACGCCGCTGAAGAAGCCGCGACGGTTGAGCAGGCCGGTCAGCGGGTCCGTCGAAGCCTGGCGGACCAACTCCTGCTCACGTCCCCGACGATGGTTGATGTCGCGAAGCGCGCTGACCAGCCCCTGGGGCTCGCCGTTCTCGTCGACGATCGCCTGGATGCTCGCCTCGACCCAGACGACAGACTCATCCGCCGCGAGCACTCGATGCTCGATGATGTGGGTCTGGCCCGGCGCGCTGAAAGCGGCGGCGTGGGCCCCGACCACGAGCCCGCGATCGTCGGGGTGGACGAACTCGCTGGCCTTCTGTCCGATCATCCGATCGGGGCTGTAGCCGCCGAGCGTCTCCACCGACTTGGACACGAAGCGCATGCGTCCGTCGATGTCGAGATTGAGCACGATGTCCGACGAATGCTCGGCAAGCAGGCGGTAACGCCCTTCGCTCTCGCGCAGTCGGCCGAGAAGCGCGGTGCGCTGACTGAGGTCGGCCGCCACCGGCAGTGAGATCAGCACGAGCACCGCGACGTAGAATTGCAGGAACTGGAAGCGGTCCCCGTCCGCGGCGCCGATGAAATAGACCGGGGTGTAGCCCTGCGCCATCGAGACGGCGCCGACGACTCCAATGATGACGACCCCGAGCGAGCCTCCGAACGCCCCGATCCGGAACAGCGCCACCGTCAGCGGCAAGGCGGGCAGGAACAGCAGCGGCAGACGGTCCTGCGAGAAGACGACGAGCGAGATGGCGAGGATGCTGCCGAGGACCAGCACCGCCTCGGTTGCGCTCGCCGCCGTTAGGCTCCTCACCCAGCGCTTGAGGTCGCCGTTGAGGATGAAGACGAACAAGGGGGTGAAGGCGAGCGCCCCGAGCGCATGGCCGGCGAACCACCGAAGCAGGTTGGCAGTGAAATCCATCTCCGGGACGAACGATACGATCGTCGCGGCAGCGAATGGCGCGGTCCCGAGCGGAGCGACGATCCCGACGCTGAAGATGAAGGCGAACACGCCGCCGAGCGTCTCGAGCGGACGCGCGCTCGGGCTCAGATGGCGCAGCAGCAGCGCTCCGATCACCGACTCGGCGAGATTGATCACCATGAAGGGCAGTGCAGCGAGCGGGCCGGTGCCCATCGTGGCAGTCGCTAGGAAGCTGGCGATGCCGCACGCGACGAGGCTGCTCCGCCACTGCCGCCGCGGGCGCAGCTGGAGCTCGGCGACCAGGAAGGCATTGGCCACCCAGATCCACGCCACTCCCCCGCCGAATCGCGTGGTGGCGATCGTCGCCGCGGCGACGACGAAGTAGATCAGACCGATGACGACCGGCCGCGCCGGCAGGTGGGACGAGAGGACCATGTTCCCACTGCTGATAGCCGCGGCAGGTTAAGCTTTTCTCGACCCGGCGAGCCTTTGCTCTGACCCTGCGTTTCGAGCGGATTGCCAAGCCGTATTCTTGAGGTAAAACACCTGTCCGAAAACGTCGCGTTCAGAAACCACTTGCACATGCTACAAATGTAGCGCACGCTACAGATGTAGCGAGGTGATTCGATGCTGAACAACCTACCCCCACGCGAGCGGCAGATCGTCGACATCCTCTATTTGAAGGGGGAGGCGACCGTCGGCGAAGTGATCGAGACGCTCCCCGACGCGCTCAGCGCCTCGGCCGTGCGGGCCATGCTGACCAGGCTGAAGGCCAAGGGATTCGTTCGCCGCCGCCAGACCGACCGCGGCTTCGTCTATGCCCCGGCGGTCGCCGAATCGAAGGCCAAGCAGTCGGCGTTGAGCCAGGTCGTTCGGGTGTTCTTTGGGGGCTCGGCGGCCGGCGCCGCGAGCGCCTTGCTTGGCATGAGCGACGAGATGGACGACAAGGAACTCGACGAGCTCGAGCGCCTGATCGCCGAAGCACGCAAGGGGCAGCGCAAATGACCGAGAGCTGGACCGCCCTGTTCATCGAGATCCTGTGGAAGTCGGCGCTGGTGAGCGGCGCCGCGCTGGCGCTGCTGGCGCTTCTCCGCAAGCGTTCGGCCGCCGAACGCGCCTGCGTCGCCCATTTTGGGATGGCCGCGGTGCTTCTGGTGCCGCTGATCGCGCTGGCCGCGCCGGCGCTCGAAGTGCCGGTGCTCGAAGCCGAGGCGCCGGCTCCGATCGTCGCATCCGCCCCTATGGGCACCACGGCAGCAATTCCCGAAACGGGTGCGGCCGTCGTTGAGCCGGCGGCGCAGCCCTGGTGGGACGGCGAGACGAGCCTGCTCCTGGCCTATGGCCTTCCCGCCGGGCTGATGCTGCTCGTCACGTTGATCGCCATCCTTCGCCTGTTCGCCCTTCGTGGCCGCGCCAACGTCATCGTCCAGCCGGGCTGGCTCAGCGCCCTCGCCCACGCACAACGGCGGATGGGCTTCAAACACGGCACCGCCTTGCTGGTCAGCGAGGAGCTGACGTCGCCGGTCAGCTGGGGAGTCATCCGTCCCGTCATCCTGCTCAGCGAGGATGCGCTGGAATCGCCGACCGTCGCCGAGGCGATCATCGCCCATGAACTGGCGCACGTCGCGCGGCTGGACTGGCTCAACCTGCTCCTCGCCCGGATTGCCACGGCGCTCTTCTGGTTCAATCCGCTGGTTTGGATGCTTGCGCGCAGCGGACACCAGCTGCGCGAGGAAGCCGCCGACGACGCGGTGCTTCGCGCCGACGTGCCCAACACCGATTATGCCGCCCTTCTGGTCGGCTGCGCCCGGCACGAAGGCAGCGGAATGCTTCTCGCCGCCAACGGAGTCGCGCCGGGAAAGGGCTCGCTCAGCATCCGCGTGCGCCGGATCCTCGATCAGGCAGCGCCGCGCAGCCCCGCGCGGGTGGCCTGGGCCGGCGGGTGCGCCGCCGCCGCGCTCGTCGTGGCCGCGCCGCTCGCCGCCTTCACGCCGGTAGCGCCACAGGCGCCGGCCGCGCCGGTTCCGCCTGCCGCGGCGGCCGCTCCGAGCGCGCCGGCTGCGATCCCGAACAGCGCAGCAGCGCGCGCCGCTCCCCTGCCCCCGACGCCGGGCACGCCAGTTGCTGCCTCGGCGCCCGTCGCCCCCAGTGCCGCCGTGGCGGCGGCCGTCGCCCCGGTCGCGCCCACGCCGCGGACGGCTCCGGTGCCGAACGTTGCTCCGATCGCGATCGCGGGCATCACCCAGTTCGACGTCGCCTATGCCGCTGCCATCGCCCAGGCGAACCCCTCGCTCAACCGGCTCACGCCGGAGCAGCTCGTGGGCCTGCGGGTCCACGGAGTCACGGAGCAGCGGCTTCGCGACTATGCCTCGGCAGGCTATTCGCGCCTTGGTTACAGCGACGTGATCAACTTCGCCGTGCACGGCGTGACCCCCGCCTATATCCGGAGCATGGCCGCGGCAGGCTATCGCGGCCTGAGTCCCGACCGGCTCGTGGAGTTCCGGATCTTCGGTGTCACGCCGGAATTCGCTCGCGAGGCCAACCGCTCGGGCCGCCGACTGACGCCCGAACAGCTGGTCGAGCGCCGCATGTTCGGCGACCATCCGCCACCGCCGACACCCGCGCGCCCGCCCCGGCGAGACCACGACGACTAGGTACCCGCGCTTCCAACCAGCCGCCGCTGCCACGGCACAAAGACGTCGACCAACGCGGTCTTTCGCAAGCGAAGGACCGGACGGGCGCCCATGCCCGAAAAAGGGAGAGAAGAGATGATCCGGAGCTTCCTGTTCCTCGCCGCCGCCAGCATGTCCGTCGGAACCACCGCGGCGGACGTGCAGCCCGACCCCGCGGCCGCGCCAGCACGGGCCTTCAACCCGCTGGAGATCGATTGGTCGGTGTCGCCGGCAAGCCGTGACGGCCATGTCCAGCTTCGCCTGAGCTACCGGACCCGCAACGGCAACAGCGACAATACGCGCTCCTATCCGGTCGCGCAGTTGCGGGGCTTCGATGCCGCCGCCACCGGCCCCGTCGCCTTCCGCATGGCCAGTGAGGCGGGGAGCCTCGATTGCATCGGAGTCTTGCGCGACCGTCGTGGCGCCGGCACCTGCCGCTTCGAGCCCGACGCCCGCTTCGCCGCGGAGCTCGAGCGGCGCGGGGTCGGCCGGGCCAGCTCCGAGCAGATGTATCACATGGCGCTCGGCAACGTTCGGCTGGAGCTGCTCGATGAGCTCGCCCGCCTCGGCTACGAGCGGCCCACGGTCGACAACCTCGTCGAGGCAGGCATCTTCGGCATCGACGTGCCCTACGTCCGCGAGATGGCCGACAGCGGCTACCGGGTCGGCTCGATGCGTCGCCTCGTCGAGTTCCGCATCCACGGCGTGACCGCCGACTATGTGCGCGGCATGGCCCAGTCCGGCTATCGCGACATCGCTCCCGAACGCCTGGTCGAGTTCCGAATCTTCGGGATCACTCCGGACTTCGTGCGCGGAATGGCCGAGGCGGGTCTGCGCGATCTTCCCGGCCAGCGGCTCGTCGAGTTCAAGATCCATGGCGTGACGCCGGAATTCGTCCGCGGCCTCGCCGAGGCGGGCTACCGCGACCTCACGCCTGCCCAGCTCGTCGAGTTCCGGATCCACGGAGTCACGCCGGCCTTTGCCCGCGAGGTGAACCAGTCGGGGCTTCAGCGCGCGAGCGCAAGCAAACTGGTCGAGGCCCGAATCCTGGGTCGGCGGATCCGCCGCGGCGACTGAGCCGATCAACAACAACAATGTCGCGTAAGGGGAGAATGAGAATGGGGCGAAAGGGAATGAGACCGGCGCGGCCGGCATTGCTTGGAAGCGCGGCCCTGGCCGGGCTTCTGATCGCGGCGCCGCAGATGGCGCGGGCGCAGACCCCGCCGCCGACCGCGATTCCGACGCCGAGCCCGATCCCCGCCCCTCCCCCCGCCGAAACGGGCACCAATCCCGACGCCCAGGCGCCGATCGCCAGCCGCACCTACACGCCGCAGGATTTTGCGCGTTTCGCCCCGCGCACCGCGCTCGACATGCTTCGCCAGGTGCCCGGCTTCGTGATCCGCGAGCAGGTCGTCGAGCGCGGTCTCGGCCAGGCGACCGGCAACGTCCTCCTGAATGGCCAGCGCCTGTCCGGCCGCTCGGAAGATGTCACCGTCCAGCTCGGCCGCATCCCCGCCGGCAACGTCGTCCAGATCGAGATCGTCGACGGCGCGACCCTCGACATCCCCGGCCTCTCCGGCCAGGTCGCCAACGTCATCGTCCGCGCCGGCGGCCTCAGCGGCCAATTCTCCTGGCGCCCTGAATTCCGCACCAATTTCACCGATCCGCTGCTCAGCCGGTTCGAAGTCTCGGTCAGCGGCACCGAAGGCCCGGTCGAATATACGCTGGGTCTCGAGAACCAGGCGTCGCGAAGCGGCGCCGGCGGCCCAACCTTGATCTTCAACCCCAACGGCAGCCTGCGCGAAACCCGCGAGGACGTTTGGACCGGAAGTTTCGACCAGCCCCGCGCCAGCGCCCGCTTCGTCATCGACGGCCCCGGAAGCTCGGTCGGCAACCTCAACATGAACTACCGCGAATTCTGGTACGATTATGTCGAAGACGGAATCCGCGTCCGCCCCGGCGAGCTTCCGCGCGAACGCGATGTGCTTACCCAAGAAGACGGCCACAATTATGAGATCGGCGGCGATTTCGAGTTCGCCCTGGGAGGTGGCCGCCTCAAGCTGATCGGCCTCCAGCGCTATGCCCATACCGTGCTGTCGTCCGGCGTACGCACCATGTTCGCCGACGGCCGTCCCGACCAGGGCGACCTGTTCCTCCGCGACAGCGACGAACTTGAGCGAATCGCCCGCGCCGAATATCGCTGGAACGCGGGCGGCGCCGACTTCCAGATCTCAGGCGAGGCCGCGTTCAACAGCCTCGACATCGTCTCGGACCTGTTCGTCCTCGACCCCGACGGCTCGTTCCGAGAGCTCGATTTCCCCAGCGGCACCGCACGGGTCGAGGAAGCGCGCTACGAGGGCATCGCCAGCTATTCGCGCCGCCTGTCGTCCGACCTCACTTTCCAGCTCTCCGCCGGCGGCGAATATTCCCAAATCAGCCAGGCCGGCGCCGGCGGCATCACCCGCACCTTCTTCCGACCCAAGGGGCAGCTCACCGCCGCCTGGACCCCGGACCCCAACACGACGATCAATTTCCGACTCCAGCGCCGTGTCGGCCAGCTCAACTTCTTCGACTTCATTGCCAGCGTGAACCTGGAGGTCGACCGCGAGAACGAGGCGAATCCCAACCTGGTCCCGCCGCAAAGCTGGGAGGCCGAGGTCGAGACGGTGCTTCGCATGGGCGCGTGGGGCCAGACGACGCTTCGGACCTACGCCCATCTCGTCGAGGACATCGTCGACATCATCCCCATCGGAGCGGGCGGCGAGGGCGTCGGCAATATCGACAGCGCCCGCCGCTTCGGCGCCGACTGGCGCACCACCTTCAACTTCGATCCCGTCGGCTGGCGCGGCGCCCGCCTCGACCTGCGCTTCCTCGTCCAGCACACCGAGGTCGAAGACCCGCTCCTTCACGTCATTCGCCCGATCAGCAACACCACCCAGAAATTCTTCGAAGGCATTTTCCGCTACGATATCCCGGAGAGCGATTGGGCAGTCGGCGGAGCGGCGTCGTTCCAGGAGGTCGCCTGGAACTACCGCCTCAGCGAGGTCGGCTACCAGACCGAGGGCCCGGTCTTCGCCAGCGTCTATGTCGAGCACAAGGACGTGATGGGGCTCACCGTCCGAGCGACGGCCGGCAACATCCTCGACGCACGCAGCACCTGGGACCGGTTCGTCTACGTCGATCGGCGCGACGGCCCGCTCGATTTCATCGAGCGCCGCGACCGGCTGATCGGCCCGATCTTCTCGTTCCAGATCCGCGGGCGGTTCTAGGAAGCGGGAAGATAGCCCCACTCGGTGAGATAGTAGCGAAGCGCATCAGGATAGCCGCTGAAGCTCACCCGCTGGTCGGCCGGGCAGGCGTCGGGATTGTCGACGCCGACCCGGCAGGCGTCTTCGGTTCCCCAGGTCGACGACCGCTCATAGTGGCTCAGCATGAAGCGCCATGCTTCGTCGAACCGGCCCGCCCGGGCTGCGGCGGCGACATAGCCGGCGCAGGCGCCGTTGCGCTCGAAGCCGTCGCGGCATCCCTCGCGCCCGTCGGCCATCGCCTCGAGGAAGAAGCGCCGGAATGGGGGTCGGTCGGACACGTCCACCACCTCGCCGTCGACGATGTTGAGGATCTGCGGCGGCGCGAAGCTGCCGGCATAGCTGCTGAAGGCATAGAGGAAGCGGTTGTCGCGCTGGACGAAGTCGACGATCCCGTCGCCATCCTCGTCCTCCGGCATCTCCTCCTCGGGGCCGCCATCCCAGGCGCCGAGGTCGACCAGCGACACCGGTCCCTGCGCCGGGATCAGCGCCACCTGAATGGCATTGCAGCAATGCGCACCGCCGGTGAACGACTGGAGATAGAGGAAGCGCGTGCCGGTGCGGTCGAACCGGCCGACGCCGATTTTGTGCTCGTAGCTCGGCCGAGTATCCGCGCCCTCCAAGACCAGCGGTGGCCGACCCGGCACCTCCAGGGTCACGACCGGCGCGATGAGGTCTTCGAATTCCGGATCGACCCGCGGCCGAACGCCGACGTCGATGTCTCCGAACCGGTAGCGGACAGGCTGCGGATTGGCCTCGGCGCTCCAGCCGACCTGGCTGCCGATAGCCACGTCCTGCACGCTGCTCCGTCGCGGCTGGGCGTCCGCGAACGGAGCAGCCAGCGCGAGCGCCGCGGACGCCATTACGATCCCGGTGATCTTCATCAGACCGCCTCCTCGCTGGGAGCGATCCTACTCTTTCTCCGCTTCCGTGACGAGACGGGCGCGCCTCAGATCGAGCGGCTGACGACTTCCTTCATAATCTCGTTGGTGCCGCCGAAGATGCGCGTCACCCGGGCGTCACGCCACAGCCGGGCGATCAGATATTCGTTCATGTAGCCGGCGCCGCCGTGGAGCTGCATCGACACGTCGCACACCTCGAACTGGAGCTCGGTGTGCCACAGCTTGGCCGCCGACGCCTCGGCGGCGGTGAGCTCGCCGGCGATGTGGCGCCTGATCGCCCAGTCGAGATGGGCCCAGCCGACCTGAAGCTTGGTGGCAAGATCGGCGAGGGTGAACCGCGTGTTCTGGAACTCGAACACGGTCCGGCCGAACGCCTTGCGCTCCTTGGTGAAGCTGACCGCCTCGTCATAGGCGCGCTGAGCCGAGGCCTGGGCCGAGCAGGCGATCGACAGCCGCTCCTGGGGAAGCTGGTTCATCAGGTAAGCGAAGCCCATCCCCTCGGCGCCCAGCAGGTTCGACTGCGGCACGCGCAGGTCGGAGAAGAACAGCTCTGACGTGTCCTGGGCATGGAGGCCCACCTTGTCGAGGTTACGACCGCGGGCAAAGCCGGGACGATCGCTCTCGACGAGGATCAGCGAGGTGCCGCGGGCGCCGAGGCTCGGATCTGTCTTGGCCACGACGATGACCAGCTCGGCATGTTGGCCGTTGGTGATGTAGGTCTTGGAGCCGTTGATGACATAATCGTCGCCGTCCTTGACCGCTGTCGTCTTCACGCCCTGGAGGTCGGACCCCGCGCCGGGCTCCGTCATCGCGATCGCGGTCGGCGTTTCGCCGGAGACCATGCGCGGAAGCCAGCGGCTTTTCTGCTCCTCGCTTCCGTAGGCGACGATGTAGTCGGCGACGATGTCGGAATGGAGCGTGATGCCGGCCGACGAGCCAATATAGCCGAGCTCCTCGTCGATCACCGCGTTGTAGCCGAAGTCGAGGCCGAGCCCGCCATATTCCTCCGGCACCGTCGGGCACAGCAGGCCCTGCGCCCCGCACTTGGTCCAGAAGTCGCGGTCGACGATCCCCTCCTCTTCCCATCGCTCGAGATGCGGCACCGCCTCGGCGGCGAAGAAGCGGCGCACCGCCTCGCGGAACAGCTCATGCTCCTCGCCGAAAGCGGTGCGACAGGACGTGTCGAGCATCATGGTCATTCCCCCGGAACTGATCTGCCAGGAGGGATAATGAGGCGCGCGCGGAATGTCGCGCCCGCTTACTTGTCCTGAGTCGGCCTAGCCTCGATCGCGCCGAGCACCCGCGCCCGCTCGGTGTGAAGCGCGCTGAGCGTCAGGTGCGCCCGCGCCGCATTCGCGCAGCTCGCCGACTGGCCGGCGTCAAGCTCCCGCGCGGCCCGTGCCTGGTGATACTGAATGTCGTCCGATTTCACGATTCGCCCCGTCACTTCCCACACGGGCAGGATCAGGCGAGTCGCGTCCGAAAGCATTTACCGGTGTTATCCACAGGTAAATTTTTTCCGCGTCAGAAGAACTGCTTGCGTAGGCTGATCCGGACCGAACGGCCGACCGGGTCGAGCAGGTCCGGCTGGTAGGAGATCGGCACGTCGCCAAACGCGTCCCTCACCTCCGGATGGGCGTCGAACAGATTGTCGATCGACAGCGTCACCCGGGTTCCGCGAATGAACGGGACGTCGCGGACGAGGCCGCGCATCTGGCCGAGATTCGCGAACAGGCGCAGGTTCACGGTCGTGCGCGGCGAGAATTCGAGGTCGCCGTCGCGCCCGCCGCGCACCGTGGTTCCGCTCTGCCAATCGGCGCTGACGAAGCCGCCGAAGCCGTTTCGGAACAGACTGGCGCGCGCCTGCACCTGATGCTCCGGCGTGCCGCCGCCGCTGCCGGCCGCCGAGCCGCCGAGATAGTCGAAAACCGGCCCGTTGTCGTTGACGAACACCCGGTCCTCGAGCCGCCACGTGTGGAACAGGCCGAGCTGGATTCGGCCCTGCCCGCCGCCACGGCCGAAGCCGCCGCCGCCGCCGAAGCCGCCGCGCCCGCCGCCGGGCCCGCGGGGACCCTGACCCGCCTGTTGCCCGCCTTCGCCGCCGCCCTGCCGGCCTTCGCCGCGAGCGCCACCGAACGGCCCCTGTCCCCGCTGCGGCTGCGGACCCCAGGGGGTCGAGAAGTCGACTCCCCAGCGGATCTCGCGCCGCTCCGCTCGGGCGAAGTTGATCGGGCGGGTGTCGAGGCTGATCAGCCGGCCGTCGGCGTCGCGCACGAAACGCTCGGGAAAGACCGCTTCGACCTCCGCAGTCGCGGCCGGGAATTCGCTGATCGGGTTGTCGATGACGCTGTCGACATAATTGGCGCGGAACGACAGGTCCGGGTTGCCCTGGAGCGGCCGCCAGTTGACACCGAGGTTGATGACCCTGCGGCTGTCGGCGTTGAGGTTCGGGTTGCCGCCGTCGATCCGGGTAATGTCCACGCTCTCGCCGCGAACAAAGTCGAACACGCGCACATTGGGCGTGGCAATCACTGGATTGCCGAGCTGGGTGATGCTCGGCGCGCCCTCCTCGTGGGTGACCGAGCCGATGAAGCTCAAGGTGCCGGTCGGGCGCCAGTTGAAGCCGTAACCGAGCGTGGTGAGGGTGCCGAAGTCCGACAGCTCCTCGGCTCCGACATTAACGTTGACCGACAGGTCGCCGATCGCGTCGAGGAAGGCGTTGCGGCGGCTGGTGATGGGGATGTCGAAGCTCGCCTGTCCGTCGAGCCGCTCGCGCGATAGCGAGGTTTCCTGGAAGATGCCGGCGCGGGTGGACTGGCTGTCGAAGCTGCGCAGTTCCCCGCCGAGCCTAACGCTCGCGTTCACGCGGCCGGCGGGCAGGCTGACCACCGGCCCGTTCAGCACCAGCTGCGCATCCGCCGACTGGTTCACCGACTCGGCGACGTCCGGCGCCACGCCCGCGAGCCGCTCGGTCTCGCTGTCATTTTCGACCCGGTCGTAATTGGCGGTGAAGTTCCAGCGCCACGGCGCGATGTCGCCGTTGAGGCCGAGGCCGACATGGTTGTTCCAGGTCTCGCCTTGGCGGGTCAGCGGCGTCCGGCTGCCGGGATCGTTGGAGGGAAGGCCGAGCAGGCTGTCGCTGCGCGAGTGGGTGAAGCGCGCGTCGAACGTCGCGGCGACGTTGCCGAAGACGTTGCGGCTGTGAGTTCCGTTGACCTGGATGCTCTCATTCTCGCCGAGCAGCGAGCGAAAGTCGCCGATGTCGACGTCGCTGAGCTCGATCGCCTGGATGATGTCACGCTCGCTTTCGAGCAAGGCCGCCTGGTTCTGATATTCGATGCCGAACTGGGTCCGGGTCGGACCGGCGATCTGGAGATAGTCGACGTCGACTTCCGCCACTCCGCGGCCGCCGGCGGTCGCCACGCCGCCCTCGAGCTCGACCGTGGTCGCGTCGAAGCGGCGGCGAAGCACCAGGTTCACGACGCGCTGGTCGGCGCGATAGCCGTAGCGAAGCGCCACCTCCTCGGGAAAGATCTCGACCCGGGAGATCGCCTCGGGCGGAATGTCGCGAACCTCGGAGAAGCTGGAGATGCGCCGGCCGTTGACCAGCACGACCGGGCGCCCGCCGCCGCGGCCACGGCCGCTGCCGGTCTGCGGCGCGAGCGCCTCGAGCAGCTCGTTGACGTTGCTCGCGCCATAGGAGCGGATCTCGGCGGGATTGAGGGTGACTTCGGCCGGGATGTCGCCAAGCACCGAGCCGCGCGGGCGCTGGCCGGTGACGACGATCTCATTCTCGCTCTCCTCCTCGAAGACGAGGTCCTCTTCCTGCGCGTCCGGCTGAACGTCAGCCGCGGCCTCGACCGGAATCTCCTCCGGGGCAGGCGCCGGAGTTTCGGCCTCCTGGGCGAAGGCGGCAGTCGGAACGGAGCAAAGCAAAGCGGCGATCAGCGGGCGGGAAACAGACACGAGGAACCCTTTTTATACTCTCCGGCTCCCTGCGGCCGGCACTTCATCTTGGCGCCGGCCTAACGAGGCTTTGTCCCAAAAGTGTCCCCGCCAGATGCGAATTGGTCGCAACCCGCTCAAGGCAGGCGCCACATCACGCTTTGCTCGATCGGGGTCCACAGGCCCATGCGCACACCCGCCGCCCGAAGCGCACGGCCGGTCCATTCGTTGCACGTCATGATCGCGCTGTAGCCGCCATTGGCCTCGTAGAAGGCGTCGTTGGTATAATAGCCGCGGCCCGGCACCGGGATGGTCCGCCCCTGCGCGTCGAGCTGGAAGCGCGGCCGGACATAATCGACCAGCCGGCGATATTCGTCGGGGGTCAAGGTGATCGCTTTCTGCTCCGTGCTTTCGCGCGGGTCCTGGAGGTGGTCGACATGGACCAGTGTGCGGCCGAGCCCGGTCGCGGCATTGAACGCGGTTGCGAGCGACAGATCGGCCCAGCTCGGCGTGTTCAGATAGAAGTCGCGGTGGCCGTAGCCGACGATGATGTAATTGCCCCGCGCAGGCACGCGCAGATGCTCCGCCGGCACGTACGGACGCCAGTCCATGATCTCGTTGACCAGCGGCATGCCGATGCCTGTGTGCACGCCATTGGTGTTGACGAAGATCGTCACCCCCCGGTCCGCCTCCCGCCACGCCCAATTGGCCGGGATCAGCCCGAGCACCACCAGCGCGGCGAAGTAGAGCAAGGGGATCGCGACCAGCACCAGCAAGGTGCGGCGCAGGACACGCGCGGTCAGGCGGAGTGCTTCCGAGCTCGTCACCCGCCCCTCTTATGTCATTCGCACGAAAGCGGGAATCCAGCTGCTCCTCCCTGGGCGAGGCGAAGTGTCTTCGACAAGTCGCCGAAACTGCTTATGGGTCGCCGCAATGTCCCCGCGCGGCCGGAAACTGGCGCTGTTCGCCCTCCCTGTCCTGGTCTTCGCCGCGATCCTGCTCGTCTGGCTGGCGGGCGACCTGCTCACGCTCGGCGAGCTGAAGCGGCGTCAGCTCGAGCTTCAGGCCCTGATCCGCGCCAAGCCGGTCGCATTCACCGCCGCCTTCCTTCTCATGTTCGGGATCGTTGCCGCGGTGATGCCCGGCGCCGCAATCCTCAAGGTCGCGGCCGGCGCCCTGTTCGGCCTGTGGGGCGGAATGGCCGTGGCGCTCGGCGGAACCTTGCTCGGCGCGGTGATCGGCTTCCTCGGCTCGCGCTACCTGATGCGGCACTGGGTCGAGCAGCGCTTCGCGCGCCAGGCCGCGGTCATCAATCGCGGGCTGGAGCGCGACGGGATCGTCTACCTGCTCGCGCTTCGCTTCAACCCGCTCATCCCCTTCTTCCTGATCAACTTCGCGCTGGGCCTGACCCGGATGCGCGCGACGACCTTCACCGTGGTCAGCCTGTTCGGCCTGCTTCCGGCCAGCTTCGTCTATGCCAATGCCGGCACCGAGCTCGCGCGGATCGAGCAACCCTCCGACATCCTTTCGACGCGGCTGATCCTGTCGCTCATCCTCTTGAGCGTGATGCCCGTCGCGGGCCGCTGGCTGTCGAAGCGCCTCGGCGGCCAGCGCGCGATTGCCGAGCCGCTGGAGCGGGCATAGGGCCGTTGCCATGACTCTGCCGCCCTACGCTCACACCCTGTCGATCAGCCTCGAGGAGGGCGCCGAAGGCGCTCCGCTCTACCGGATGCCGTTCGGCGACACCGTCCTCGGCCGCCCCGGCTTCCTGCATGGCGGCGCCATCTCGGGCCTGCTCGAACTCGCCGCCATCGGCACGGCGCTCCGAGCGATCGATGATGACGGGGCCGTCGTGAAGCCGATCAACATGACGGTGAGCTTCATGCGCGGCGGCACCGATCAGGACACGTTCGCGAGCGCCACCATCACCCGGCTCGGCAACCGCGTCATCAATGTCGAGGCGCACGCCTGGCAGGACGACCGCGACCGCCCGATCGCCTCGGCTCAGGTCAATTTGCTGGTGCGGCGGAGCTGAATTTCCTCGCCGCGATTTCGCGGGGAGGGGGACCGCCGAAGGCGGTGGAGGGGCGGCGGCGGAGCCGCCCACTTGTGGGTCGAAGAGGCTCGCTTCGCTCGCCCCCTCTACCACCCTTCGGTTGGTCCCCCTCCCCTGCAAATGCAGGGGAGGACAAGGTTACCCCCGCGGCATCAGCGCCTCGGCCGCGACGACCATCGCCTCCACTCCGGCGGTCACTGACGGCTCCGGCTGGATTCGGAACAGCGGCGAATGGTGTCCCGGCGCGGTCGCGAGCTCGGCCGGCGGAGTGCCGCCGACGCCCATATAGACTCCGCGCACGCCGGTGTCCGGCGTGACGAAATAGGCGAAATCCTCCGCACCCATGCCGGTGCGCGGCATCTCGAACAGCCGGTCCGCGCCCATCCGAGCCGCGATCGCCTCGCGCACCCGCCGCGCCGTGGCCGGATCGTTGATCGTCGGCGGGGTCGTCTCGGTCGCCGAGGGCGTCACCACCGGCAGCCGATCCTCCGGCACGCCATGCGCCAGCGCCGTCCCGCGCGCGACCCGGGCAATGTCCGCAAGAAGCTCGTCGCGAACCGCCTGGTTGTCGGAGCGCACGGTGAGGTCGAGGTCGACATGTTCGGGGATGATGTTGGCCTTCACCCCGCCATGGATCGAGCCGACGGTGACGACCGCGCCTTCGAGCGGGTTGATGCTCCGGCTGACGATCGACTGCAGCGACACGACGATCTGCGACGCGACCAGCACCGGATCCACTCCCAGGTGCGGATAGGCGCCGTGAGTCCCGACGCCGTTGACGCGAATCGTCACTCTATCGGAACTCGACGCGACGATCGTCTCCGGCACCTCGATGAGGCCGGCCGGCCCGTCAGCGGCGACATGGAAAGCGAGCGCGTAATCGGGCTTAGGAAAGCGCGTGTAGAGCCCGTCCTGCATCATCGCCCGCGCGCCGGAGATGGTCTCCTCGGCGGGCTGGGCGATGAGCACGAGCGTGCCCGACCAGTTCGCCCGCCGCGCGCGCATCTGCCGAGCCGCTCCGACCAGCGCCGTGATGTGCACGTCGTGGCCGCAGGCATGCATGACCGGCTGCTCGACTCCGGCCGAGTCGACCTGGCGCACCGTCGATGCATTGGCCAGGCCCGAGCGCTCCTGAAGCGGCAGCCCGTCCATGTCCGCACGCATCAGCACCGTCGGACCCGTCCCGTTGCGCATCACCGCGACGACTCCGGTGCCGCCGACCCCGGTGGTCACGTCATAGCCGAGCAGGCGAAGCTCCTGAGCCATCCGAGCGGCGGTGCGGGTCTCGCGGCCGGACAGCTCGGGATTGCGGTGGAAATGGTCGAACAGCTCGGCGAGATTCTGGCGATAATCCTCGGCCACCGCGGCACGCAGATCGTTCGGCTGGGCATGGACCGGCGCCGCTAAGGCGATCAGGCTCGCCGCGGCGAAGAGCAACTTCCTCATGCGCACCCCCCCAATGCTGAAGCCCCGAGGCTATCAGTATCCGGAAAGCCGCGCCACACGCTCCGCGTGATAATTGGCGTCGCCCCACAGCTCGTTGAGGGCGCGGTCGCGCTTCATGTAGAGGCCGATATCGTGCTCGTCGGTCATGCCGATGCCACCATGCATCTGCACCCCTTCCTGCACCGACAGCGTCGCCGTTCGCCCGGCCTTGGCCTTGGCGACTGACACCATGAGCTCGGCATGATCATCGCGCTCGTCGAGCAGCTGCTGCGCCTTGAGGGTCGCGGAACGGGCGATCTCCAGCTCCGAATAGAGATGAGCGGCGCGGTGCTGCAGCGCCTGGAACTCGCCGATCAAACGGCCGAACTGGGTGCGTTGCTTCAGATAATTGACGGTCATGTCCATCGCGCCCGACGCGACACCGACCATCTCTGCAGCAATGCCTGTGCGCCCGGCATCGAGCAGGCGGCTGAGCACCTTCCAGCCCTGGTCCATCTCGCCGACCACCGCGTCGGCATCGACCTCGACATTGTCGAACGTCAGCCGCGCCGCCATCGAGCTGTCGACAAGCCGCTCGGACGTCGCCGAGAGGCCGTTCGCCTCCTTGTCGACCGCGAACAGGGTGATGCCGTCCGTTTCCCCGGCCGATCCGCCGGTCCGAGCGGCGACCAGGATCACGTCGGCCGACCCGCCCTGGACGACGAAGCTCTTGGCGCCGTTGAGGCGGAAGCCGTTACCCGACCGCTCGGCCCGCATCGCGACCGCCTCCGGCCGATGCTTGCGGCCCTCGTCGATGGCCACCGCGGCGACGATGTCGCCGCTGAGGATGCCGGGCAGCCAGCGCTCGCGCGCGGCGCTGTCCTTCACGCCCTCAACGAACGCGACCGCGCTGACGAGGAAGGGCGACGGCGTGAGGTTGCGGCCAATCTCCTCGAGCACGATGCCCGCCTCGACATGGCCGAGCCCAAGGCCTCCGTCCGCCTCGGGCACGAGGATTCCGGTAAAGCCCATCTCGGCGAACTGCTTCCACAAGCCGTGGCCGAAGCCGTCCTTGCAGCCGCGGTCGCGCCAGTGCCTGAGCTGCTGCTTGATGCTGCCCTGCTCGGCCATGAACTCGCGCGCCGTGTCGCGCAGCATCGCCTGATCGTCGGTGAGATAGAGCGGCATTCGGTCAGGCCCCCGGCAGGTTGAGGATGCGCTTGGCGACGATTCCGAGCTGGATCTCGCTGGTACCGCCCTCGATTGAATTGGCCTTGGTACGCAGCCACTCGCGCGCGGCCTTGCCGCCCTTCGAACGCTCGCTCTCCCACTCCAGCGCACTTGCGCCGCCCGCAGCCATGACCAGCTCGTGGCGGCGCTTGTTCAGCTCGGTGCCGGCATATTTCATCATCGACGGCTGGGCCGGATGCGCACGCCCCGCCTTCAATTCGTCGATAAAGCGCTCGCTCATCGCCCGGAAGGCGATGGCGTCGACGTCGAAGCGAGCGACGTCGGTGCGAAGCATCGGCTCATCGGCGAGGAGGTCGCCGAGCGCCGTCCCCAACGCATCGGTCGAGCCGCCCGACAGCCCCATGCCGCTGATCATCTCGCGCTCGTGGCCGAGCAGATATTTGGCGACGTCCCAACCCTTGTTGAGCTCGCCGACGAGCTGGTCCTTGGGCACCTTCACGTCGTCGAAGAAGGTCTCGCAGAAGGGCGAGTAGCCGGAGATGAGCAGGATCGGCTTGGTCGACACGCCGGGGCTCGCCATGTCGAACAGCAGGAAGCTTATCCCGCCATGCTTCGACTCCTTCGACGTGCGGACGAGGCAGAATATCCAGTCGGCCTTATCGGCGTAGGAGGTCCACACCTTCTGGCCGTTGACCAGGAAATGATCGCCCTTGTCCTCGGCCGATGTCTGCAGCGAGGCGAGGTCGGAGCCCGCGCCCGGCTCCGAATAGCCCTGGCACCAGCGGACCTCTCCGCGGGCGATCTCGGTGAGGAAGCGCTTCTTCTGCTCCTCATTGCCATATTTCAGCAACGCCGGCCCGAGCATCGAGATGCCGAAGCTCATCAGCGGATTGCGCGCGCCGATCCGTGCCATCTCCTGCTTCAATATCTTGGTCTCGGCCGGAGAAAGTCCCCCGCCGCCATATTCCTTCGGCCAGTCGGGCACGGTCCAGCCGCGCTCGGCCATCACCTCCATCCAGCGCTTCTGCGCGTCGTTCTTGAACGTGGGATTTCGGCCGCCCCAGCAATAATCGCTCTCGTCGCGCATCGGCTCGCGCATCTCGGCCGGGCAGTTCGCCTCCAGCCACGCACGCACCTCGCTCCGGAACGCCTCCAGCTCCGCCATCCCGCTTCTCCTTTACGTAAACGTCAACTGCCGTGCGTGCCAGACGGAGTCAACGGGCCGTCCTCCCGCCGATTGTGCCGCCCCAGCGCAGGCTGGGGCCTACCCGGGTTGGTCGACGACACACGGTAGATGCCAGCCTGCACTGGCATGACGGGGAAGGATTGGCCGACGCGTGCGAACGGGCGATCAGGTGCAGAGCGACAGGAATGCGATCTCAGTGACGGTGCCGCCCTCGACCTCGGTCGGCGGAGCGACCTCGGCCGTATAGTCGCGCGAATCGACAATCGCCCCGGCCTCGTCATAGCGGCGCCAGGCGAGCGGGGAATACATGCGGCTCGAGCAGTCGAAGCGCAGCCGGTAGGAATTGAGCGTCTGCTGCCCGGTCTCCGGATCGGTCATCCGGAACCAGGCGATGCGGGCATTGCGCTCGCGCTGCACGGAAGTCGCGTCGATCGCGATCGACTGGCCGGACGGCGCCGCGCCCAGGTTGAGCCAGGTCGGAGTCATCTCGGCCGAGCCTGCCGGTGTCGTGGGTACGGCCACCGTAGCCGTCGCCGCCGGGCCGCCCGGCTGCGCCGCCGCCACCGCGACGGGGTTGAAGTCTATCGAGCAGCCGGCGAGCGCATTGCGAAGCTCGCCGGGAATCGGCTGCTCGCGAGCGCCGTCCGCGACGATCATCAGGTCGCGCGGGGCGAGTCCGCTCGTCTCGCCGCGCCGGAACGCCCGTGCGCGAAGCTCGAGCGCGCGCATGTCGGCATGGCCGAGCCGCTGCGCGAGCTGGGTGCCGAGGCAGGTCGCCTGCTCGGCGGTGAAGCCGTAGCGCACGAGCTGAGGCGCGATGATCTGCTCCTCGTCGATGAAGCGGTCGGCGAGATAGCCGGTTCGGCAGCCGGCGAGGCTGAGCGCGGCCATCGATGCGAGCAGGGTTACACGTCTGGACAAGAGAGGTCCTCCCGCGCCGCTGGTTATCAACAGGTCCGCGCGATTGCCACCCCGCCCCTTGCGTCCACCGCTCCGGCGAGATAGCCGCAGGGGCAAGTTTACGTGAACGTAAAGCAGCGGGAGCGGAGCGGTGGACTTTTCCCTTACGGAACGCGAGGCGCACTATCGCGACAGGGTCCGAGACTTCGTCGAGACTCGGATTCGCCCGCGCAAGGCCGACTATAAGAAGCAGCTTGGGCATGGCGACCGCTGGCAGCCGATCGAGGTGATCGAGGAGCTGAAGCCGCTCGCCAAGGAGGCCGGCCTGTGGAACCTGTTCATGCCCCCCGGCCAGGCGCTCCGTCACGTCGACGAGACCTTCCGGTTCGAAGGCACGCAGCTCACCAACCTCGAATATGCGCTCTGCGCCGAGGAGATGGGCCGCATCGCCTGGGCGTCGGAAGTGTTCAACTGCTCAGCGCCCGACACCGGCAACATGGAAGTGCTCCACCGCTACGGCACGGCTGAGCAGAAGGAGCAGTGGCTGAAGCCGCTGATGAACGGCGAGATCCGGTCGGCCTTCCTGATGACCGAGCCGGCCGTCGCCTCGTCCGACGCGACCAACATCCAGTGCGAGATCCGCCGCGATGGCGACGACTATGTCGTCAACGGCCGCAAATGGTGGTCGTCGGGCGCCGGAGACCCGCGCTGCAAGGTCGCGATCCTGATGGGCAAGACCGACCCCGACGGGCCGCGCCACCAGCAGCAGTCGATGATCCTCGTGCCGATGGATACGCCCGGGATCACCGTCGAGCGCGCGCTCACCGTGTTCGGCTATGACGACGCGCCCCACGGTCACATGGAGATCGAGCTGAAGGACGTCCGCGTTCCTGCGTCGAACCTGCTCCTCGGCGAAGGCCGCGGCTTCGAGATCGCGCAGGGCCGCCTCGGCCCGGGCCGAATCCACCATTGCATGCGCACCGTCGGCGCCGCGGAGGAAGCCATTGCCGCTATGGCGCGCCGGCTGCAGAGCCGGGTCGCCTTCGGCAAGCCGCTCTCCTCGCACAGCGTGTGGGAGCAGCGCCTCGCCGCCGCACGCATCGACATCGAGGCGTCGCGTCTGCTGTGCCTCAAGGCCGCCGACATGATGGACAAGGCCGGCAACAAGGCAGCCCAGCTCGAGATCGCGATGATCAAGGTGCATGCGCCCAACATGGCGCTGCGCATCATCGACGACGCGATCCAGGCCCATGGCGGCGCTGGGGTCAGCCAGGACTTCGACCTCGCCTCGAGCTGGGCCGGAATCCGCACCCTCCGCCTCGCCGACGGCCCCGACGAAGTCCACGCGAGGGCAATCGCCAAGATGGAGTACGCCCGCCATGCTGTTTGAACAGGGAGACGCCTGATGAGCCTGTTCGACCTCACCGGCAAAGTCGCGATCATCACCGGCTCGTCGCGCGGAATCGGCCGGGCGATCGCCGAGGCGATGGCGGATCAGGGCGCGCGCGTCGTAATCTCCAGCCGCAAGGCCGAGGCCTGCGCCGAGGCCGCCGACGCGATCAACGCAAAGCATCCCGGCGCCGCGATCGTCGTTCCCGCCAACATCTCGTCCAAGGACGATCTTCAGAACCTCGTCGACGAGACCCGCCGTCAGCTCGGCAAGATCGATATCCTCGTCTGCAACGCCGCCTCCAACCCCTATTACGGCCCGATGGCCGGCATCACGGACGACCAGTTCCGAAAGATCCTGGAAAACAACGTCATCGCCAATCACTGGCTGATCTCGATGGTCGCGCCCGAGATGGTCGAGCGCAAGGGAGGCTCGATCATTATCGTTAGCTCAATCGGCGGGCTCACCAGCTCGACCGTGATCGGCGCCTACAACATCTCGAAGGCCGCCGACTTCCAGCTCGCCCGCAACCTCGCCGCCGAGTTCGGCCCGTCGGCCGTCCGGGTGAACTGCATCGCGCCCGGCCTCGTCCGAACCGATTTCGCCCGCGCCCTGTGGGAGAACCCGGACACGCTCAAGGCCGTCACCCGCCATACCCCGCTCCGCCGAATCGGCGAGCCGCACGAGATCGCCGGCGCCGCGGTGTTCCTCGCCTCGCCCGCCTCGACCTTCATGACCGGCCAGACCATCATCGTCGACGGCGGCAGCACCACCGGAGCCGGGCTGTGACCGGCCGCCTCGACGGCAAGGTCGCCATCGTCACCGGCGCCGGCTCCGGCATCGGTCGAGCCGCGGCCAGGCTGTTCGCAGCCGAAGGCGCCCGCCTCATCCTCGCCGACCTCGACAATGCCGACGAGACCGCGGCCGAGGTCGGCGCCGCCGCTCGCGGCTACACGGTCGATGCCGCCGAGGAAGACAGCGTCCGCCGCCTCGTCCGCCAGGCCGAAGAGCATTATGGCGGGCTCGACATCTTCTTCGCCAATGCCGGCATCTCCGGCGGCCTCAAGGGCATCTTCGACCAGACACCCGAGGACTGGCAGGAGATCCTCCGGGTCAACCTCATCGGCCCGTGGCTCGCGGTGAAGCACGCCGCGCCGGTGATGAAGGAGCGCGGCGGCGGCTCGATCATCTGCACCGCCTCGGTCGCGGGTCTCCGCGCCGGCGCCGGCGGGCCCGCCTACTCAGCCTCCAAGGCGGGCGTGATCAGCCTCGTCGAGACCGCCGCCGTCCAGCTCGTCGGCTCGAACGTGCGCGTCAACGCCATCTGCCCAGGCCTGATCGAGACCGGAATGACCGCGCCCATCTACCAGATGGCCCGCGACCGCGGCTCCGAGAAGGCGATCGGCCAGTTGAACCCGCTCCAGCGCGGCGGCGAGCCCGACGAAATCGCCCGCGCCGCCCTATTCCTCGCTTCGGAGGAATCGAGCTACGTCAACGGCCACGCCATGGTCGTCGACGGCGGCCTCTCCGCCTCCCACCCCTTCCGCCGCCTCGCTTATGGCGCGACGGCATTCTAACCACTTGATCCTCCCCGGAACGGGGAGGGGGACCGCTCGCGAAGCGAGTGGTGGAGGGGCTGTGACGATCTGCGAGATCGTGCCAGCCCCTCCGTCAGCCCTTCGGGCTGCCACCTCCCCGTTCCGGGGAGGAATTTAGACGGAGACCTCGATGACTACCCCCATCACCACCACCCGCCACGGCGACGTCCTGATCATCACCTCGAACAACCCGCCCGTGAACGCGCTCGGCCATTCGGTGCGCGAGGGGATCGTGAACGGCATCGAGGAAGCGAACCGCGACGCGGAGGTGAAGGCGGTGGTCATCATCGCGGAAGGCCAGACCTTCTTCGCCGGCGCCGACATCAGCGAGTTCGGGACTCCCAAGTCGTTCGAATATCCCGCGCTTCCGCAGGTCGTCGACATCATCGAGAACTGCACCAAGCCGGTGGTCGCGGCGATCCACGGCACCGCGTTCGGCGGCGGCCTCGAGGTCGCCCTCGCGAGCCACTATAGGGTCGCGGTTCCAAGCGCCAAGCTCGGCGTCCCCGAGGTGAAGCTCGGCCTCCTCCCCGGCGCCGGCGGAACCCAGCGGCTTCCGCGCGTCGCCGGCGTCCGCAAGGCGCTTGAGATGGCCGCCACCGGCAACCCGGTCTCGGCGACCGAAGCCTATGAGGCCGGCCTCGTCGACCGCCTCATCGAGGGCGACCTCCTCCAGCACGCGGTAGCCTTCGCCGAGGAGGTGAAGGACACGCGGCCCCTGCCCAAGTCGAGCGAGCGCGACGACAAGCTTCAGGAAGCGCGCGACGATCCCGGCCTGTTCGACGAGTTCCGGCAAGCCAACGCCCGCAAGTTCCGCGGCTTCGACGCCCCCGAATACAACATCCGCGCGATCCAGACTGCGGTGGAGAAGCCCTATGCCGAGGGCGTGCTCGAGGAGCGCAAGCTATTCCTCGAGCTAATGAGCGGCACCCAGGCGCGCGCCCAGCAATATTTCTTCTTCGCCGAGCGCAAGGCGTCGAAGATCGACGGAGTCCCCGACGGCACCCGGCCGCGCGACATCAGGAAGGTCGGAGTCATCGGCGCCGGCACGATGGGCGGCGGAATCTCGATGAACTTTCTGAGTGCCGGTATTCCCGTCACCATCGTCGAGATGCAGCAGGAAGCGCTCGACCGCGGCACCGGCGTGATGCTCAAGAACTACCAGGCCACCGCGTCCAAGGGGAAGATGACCCAGGAGCAGGTCGGCCACGCCATGGGCCTGCTCACCCCCAGTCTCAACCTCGAAGACCTCGCCGACTGCGACCTCATCATCGAGGCCGTGTTCGAGAATATGGACGTGAAGAAGGACATTTTCGGCAAGCTCGACCAGATCGCCAAGCCGGGCGCGATCCTCGCCTCCAACACGTCGTACCTCAACATCGACGAGATCGCCGCGACGACCTCGCGGCCGCAGGACGTGCTCGGCCTCCACTTCTTCTCGCCCGCGAACATCATGAAGCTGCTGGAGGTGGTGCGGGGTGCCAAGACTGCGCCGGACGTGCTGGTCACCGCGATGCAGCTCGCCAAGAAGATCCGCAAGGTCGCCGTCGTCGCGGGAGTCACCTACGGCTTCATCGGCAACCGGATGCTGATCCCGCGCCAGACGCAGGCGATGCAGCTCCTCCTCGAGGGCGCCACCCCGCAGCAGATCGACAAGGTCCATGTCGATTTCGGAATGCCGATGGGACCGTTCCAGATGGCCGACCTCGCCGGCGTCGACATCGGCTGGCACCGCGACCCGACCCGGATCGAGAATATCCGCGACGCGCTCTGCGCCGTCGACCGCTGGGGTCAGAAGAAGGGCGCCGGCTTCTACGATTATGACGAGAAGCGCCGCCCCTCCCCGAGCCCCAAGGTCCAGGAGATCATCGAGGACTTCCGCGCCAAGGCCGGCGTCACCCCTCGCGAGATCACCGACCAGGAGATCATCGAGCGCACGCTTTACACGATGGTCAACGAAGGCGCCCTGATCCTCGAAGGCGGCTTCGCCCAGCGCGCGTCCGACATCGATGTCGTCTGGGTCTACGGCTACGGCTGGCCGGTCTATCGCGGCGGCCCGATGTTCTGGGCCGACACCGAAGGCCTCCCCAAGATCGTCGAAGGCCTCAAGCGCCAGCTGGACCGGCTAGGGCCGGACTTCAGGCTGTCGCAGCTCCTCGTCAGCAAAGCCGAAGCCAGCGAGAAAATCTCGAAGGTGTGATCGCGAGGGTATCGTCATCCCGGACCTGATCCGGGCCCCACCTTCTTCAAGCAGTGGAACAGGACGGCTAGATGCCGGGTCCCGGCCGGCATGGCGTGTGCTCAAAGAGCATTTCCCCGGGCCATCCACGATTAATGCGAAGTTGCTCTGCCATCGTCTCGGGTCAGCGCGGTCAGGCAGCAAAAGGAAAGGGCCGCCCCTCGCGGGACGGCCCTTTCGGTTCACAATCAAGTTTTGATTGATTCGTTAGCCCATCAGCTCCTGTTCGAGCTTCTTGGCCATTTCCTCGATATTCTCGGGCGGCCAGCCGGGGATGTCCATGCCGAGGCGAAGGCCCATCGAGGCAAGGACTTCCTTGATCTCGTTGAGGCTCTTGCGGCCGAAGTTCGGCGTGCGGAGCATCTCGGCCTCGGTCTTCTGGACGAGGTCGCCGATGTAGATGATGTTGTCGTTCTTGAGGCAGTTGGCGCTGCGCACCGACAGCTCCAGCTCGTCGACCTTCTTGAGAAGGTAGCGGTTGAGCTGGTTGGCGTCGGCCTCAGTCTCCATCGCGCCCATGCCGCCGCCGACCATGCCGCTGCTCGGCATCGAGACGGCCATGCCGTCGTCGAAGTGGACGAACAGCTGGAGCTGGTCCTGGAGGATCCGAGCCGCATAGGCGACCGCATCCTCGGGGCTGACGGTGCCGTCGGTCTCGATGGTCAGGGTGAGCTTGTCGTAATCGAGCTCCTGGCCGACGCGGGTGTTCTCGACCTTGTAGCTGACCTGGCGGACCGGGCTGTACAAAGCGTCGACCGGGATCAGGCCGATCGGCGCGTCGACCGGACGATTCGAGGCGGCCGGGACATAGCCCTTACCAGTCTCGGCGGTCAGCTCCATGTTGAGGGTCGCGCCCTCGTCGAGGTGGCAGATGACCAGGTTCGGGTTCATCACCTCGATGTCGCCGGTGGTGGCGATCTGGCCGGCGGTGACTTCGCCCGGGCCGGTTGCGCTGAGCTGGAGCCGCTTGGGGCCTTCGCCTTCCATGCGAAGCGCGATCTGCTTGACGTTGAGGACGATGTCGGTGACGTCCTCGCGGACGCCGACGAGCGACGAGAATTCATGCAGCACGCCCTCGATCTTGATCGAGGTGACGGCCGCGCCCTGGAGCGAGGAGAGGAGGACCCGGCGCAGCGAGTTGCCGAGGGTCAGGCCGAAGCCGCGCTCGAGCGGCTCGGCGACGAAGGTCGCCTTGCGGCGGCTGTCGCCGGCCGTCTTCTTCTCGAGCGCGTTGGGCTTCTTCATTTCCTGCCAGTTCTTTGCGTTGACGGCCATGGTGTTCCCTTGGGCTCATGGGCGGCGGCGGATCCCGGCGCCCGAATTTTGAAAGTTCACACGAAAGTCACACCACCGCGCGTCCGCGTGAGGTGCGCCTTCCGGTTAGACGCGGCGGCGCTTCGACGGGCGCACGCCGTTGTGCGGGATCGGAGTCACGTCGCGGATGGAGGTGATGGTGAAGCCGACCGCCTGGAGGGCGCGAAGCGCGCTCTCGCGGCCCGAGCCCGGGCCCTTCACTTCGACCTCGAGGGTGCGAACGCCGTGCTCGGCGGCCTTGCGGCCGGCATCCTCGGCGGCGACCTGGGCCGCGTACGGGGTCGACTTGCGCGAGCCCTTGAAGCCCATCATCCCGGCCGAGCTCCACGCGATGGCGTTGCCCTGGGCGTCGGTGATGGTGATCATGGTGTTGTTGAAGCTGGCGTTCACGTGCGCCACGCCGGCGGTGATGTTCTTGCGCTCGCGGCGGCGAAGGCGCTGGGGTGCTTGTGCCATTGGAGATCCTGATCCTTAGCTTAGGAAGACCGGGAGCCGCGCTTTTGCCCATGAGCGGGCGCGGCTCGAACCGGGCCTGCTTACTTCTTCTTGCCGGCGATCGGCTTGGCCTTGCCCTTGCGGGTGCGCGCGTTGGTGTGCGTGCGCTGGCCGCGGACCGGGAGGCCGCGACGGTGGCGAAGGCCGCGGTAGCAGGCGAGGTCCATCAGGCGCTTGATGTTCATCGCGACTTCGCGGCGGAGGTCGCCCTCGACCTGATAGTCGGCGTCGATCGTCTCGCGGATCTGAAGCACTTCCTGGTCGGTCAGGTCCTGGACCCGGCGCTCGGCAGGAATGTTGAGCTTGGCGGTGATCTCCTTGGCCTTGGCCGCGCCAATGCCGTGGATATACTGAAGCGCGATCACCACGCGCTTGTTGGTCGGGATGTTCACACCCGCAATACGTGCCATGTGATTTTTTCTCCTAGCTCCACAGGGGAGACTGGCTCGCTCCCCTATCTCGTCGCGTTGGCCCGAAACAGGCAAAGCCGGCGCGCGCACGAATGCGCTGCCGGGGCACCGGTTAGCGGGATAGGGCGCAGATAGGAGCGAGGACGGGCGGTGTCAACTGCTCCTCCAGCGCTCCGTTCCTGGTTTCCGCGAGAAGAGTCTGCCCGTTGATCGCGGTCGCCGACGCGATCGATCGTACTCGACCCAGAGAAAAGGGTCCAATTTTTCATAATCTTGCGCAAGGTGCTACAAAAGTAGCGGCGTGGGCTCGGGGTTCATCCGGCGTTCACCTGCAGAGGCATCTTATCGGGTTATCAAGCACGAGGGCGACCGCCGAGGGAGGACGTGCGTGAGGAAGCTGTCGATTATCAGCCTGGCTGCTATGTCAATCATGGCCGCGGGTCCTGCAGCGGCTCAGGACAATCGGCGCCAAGAAGTGCGCGCCAATTGCAGCGAGCAGAATCCGTGCAGCGAAAGCCGCGGCCGGTTCCGCTGGTTCTACGTCGGCCAGGACGAAGGCCAGCGCCCGGCGCGGCGCGTGGTCCGAAGGCTGGCGCTGGATGACTAAGCGAGTGGGGGAAGACCGCTTGCGCGATCCTCCGCCCCTCCCTTGAGCTTCAGACCACGCCGAAGGCCAGCATGGCGTCGGCGACCTTCTTGAAGCCGGCGATATTGGCGCCCTTCACGTAATCCACATAGTCGTCCGACTTGCGGCCATATTCGAGGCAGCGGTCGTGAATCCCGTCCATGATGTCGCGAAGCATCTGCTGGAGCTCGGACTCCTTCCACGAGCGCCGCTCCGAATTCTGCGACATTTCGAGGCCGGAAACGGCGACTCCGCCGGCATTGGCGGCCTTGCCGGGAGCGAACAGGATCTGCGCGTCGCGGAAGATGTGAGCGCCTTCCAGAGTGGTCGGCATGTTCGCGCCTTCCGAGACCGCGATGCAGCCGTTGCTGACCAGCGCCCTGGCGTCGTCGGCGTCGAGCTCGTTCTGGGTCGCGCAGGGCAGTGCGACGTCGCATGTCACACCCCACGGGCGAGCGCCGTCGCCGTGGAAGGTCGCGCCCTTGAACTCGTCGGCATATTGGCTGATGCGGCCGCGCCGGTGGGTCTTGTGCTCCTTCACCCACTGGATCTTCTCGAGGGTCAGACCGTCGGGATCGTGGATGAAGCCTTCGGAGTCGGACAGGGTGACGACCTTGCCGCCAAGCTGGGTGACCTTCTCGGCCGCGTGCGTAGCGACGTTGCCGGAGCCGGAGATGACCGCGGTGACTCCGGTCAGGTCGCGGCCCTTCGTCTTCAGCATGTTCTCGAGGAAATAGACGGCGCCGTAGCCGGTCGCCTCGGGCCGGATCAGCGAGCCGCCATACTCAAGGCCCTTGCCGGTCAGGACGCCTTCCCAGCAATTGGTGATGCGCTTGTACTGGCCGAACATGAAGCCGATCTCGCGCGCGCCGACGCCGATGTCGCCGGCGGGCACGTCGATGTTCGCGCCGATATGGCGGTAGAGCTCGGTCATGAAGCTCTGGCAGAAGCGCATGATCTCGTTCACGCTCTTGCCCTTGGGATTGAAGTTGGCGCCCCCCTTGCCGCCGCCCATGGGCAGGCCTGTGAGCGCGTTCTTGAAGGTCTGCTCGAAGGCGAGGAACTTCAGGATCGACTCGTTGACGCTCGGGTGGAAGCGGATGCCGCCCTTGTAGGGGCCGATCGCGTTGTTGTTCTGGACGCGGTAGCCGCGATTGACGCGGATCTGGCCATTGTCGTCCTCCCAGCAGACCCGGAAGGAGACGACACGGTCGGGCTCGGCGATGCGGCGCAGGATCTGCGCCTCGTGATATTCGACCTTGTCCTGGATGAAGTCGAAAATGTCCTCGGCGACTTCGTGAACCGCCTGGATGAACTCGGTCTGGCCCGGATTGCGGCGGGCGACGCCCTCCATGAAGCCTTCAAGGTCGACGTGATCGGATACGCTGGTCCTGTGCATTTGCATGACGCTGCTCCCCCACAGAGCGTGTTGCGGATGGGCGCGGCGCCGCGGACGCGGAGTCGCGCTCGGCGTCCTGCATAACATCTTTTGACGGAATCCCAGCGCCCTGACGGCATGGCCGTCGTCCCAGGACGCAGGTTGGTCGATGAAGCTGCCTCCCGAGCAAGCTCGGAGAGGAACTAGCTTGCCAGGATCTTCTCGATGCCGGCGCTGACCTCTGCGATCGGGGCCATGCCGTCGACCCGCTTCACCAGGCCGCGACCCTCGTAGAAGGGAAGGATCGGCGCGGTCTTGGCGCGATATTCGGCCATTCGCTGGCGAACCGTCGCCTCATTGTCGTCGGCGCGGCGCTTGAACTGGTCCGAGCCGCACACGTCGCACAGCGTCGGGATCTTCGGCAGCTTGTAGCGGTCGTGATAGCCCTCGCCGCACTTGGCGCAGGTGAAACGGCCAGTGATGCGGTCGACCAAAGCGTCCTCGTCGACCTCCAGCTCGATGACGTGGTCGAGCTTGCGGCCGTGCTTGGCCAGCAGCCCCTCGAGCGATTCCGCCTGGGCGGCGGTTCGCGGATAGCCGTCGAAGATGACGCCGCGGACCGGGCCGAGCTGAGCCAGCTCGTCGTCGATCAGGCGGTTGACGATGTCGTCCGAGACCAGCTCGCCCGCCTCCATCACCGCCTTGGCCTCGAGGCCGACCGGAGTCGCCGCCTTGACCGCCGCGCGAAGCATGTCGCCGGTCGAAAGCTGGACCATGTCATGATCCTTGACGAGACGGCTCGCCTGGGTGCCCTTGCCCGCACCCGGCGGGCCCAGAAGGATGATGTTCACGCCACTCCCCTGTTGCAGACGCGGCCTTAGCGCTGCAGGCGCCCGCCCTTCAACTTCGCCTTCTTGATGAGGTCGCCATATTGATGGGCGAGAAGGTGGCTCTGGATCTGGGTCACAGTGTCCATCGTCACGTTGACGACGATCAGAAGGCTGGTGCCGCCGAGGTAGAAGGGAATGCCGGCGCGGGCGATCAGCCACTCGGGAACGAGGCAGATAATCGTGAGATAGGCGGCGCCGAGCACGGTGATCCGGGTCAGCACGTAAGCGAGATATTCTTCGGTGCGCTTGCCGGGACGGATGCCCGGGATGAAGCCGCCATGCTTCTTGAGATTCTCCGCCGTCTCCTCGGGATTGAACACGACTGAGACGTAGAAGAAGGTGAAGAAGACGATGCCGGCTCCGTAGAGCAGCATGTACAGCGGCGCGCCGTGCTGAAGCCACTGGGTCAGCTGGATGATGAAGTCGCCCCAGGCGCTCTCGCCGCTCTGCTGCGTGCCGGCGAACTGAGCGATCGTCAGCGGCATCAGAAGCAGCGACGACGCGAAAATCGGCGGGATGACGTTGGCGGTGTTGACCTTCAGCGGGAGGTGCGAGCGCTCCTGCTGAATCTGGCCACGCGCGGTCTGGCGCTTGGGATATTGGATGAGGATTCGGCGCTGGGCGCGCTCCATGAAGCAGATGCCGAGCACAAGGGCGGTGGCGAGGGCGATCAGCAGGATGATGGTGATCGGCTGAAGGCTGCCGGTGCGGCCACCCTCGAACAGCTGAGCGAGGCTCGTCGGGAAGCTTGCGACGATGCCGGCCATGATGATCAGCGAGATGCCGTTGCCGATGCCGCGGCTGGTGATCTGCTCGCCGAGCCACATCAGGAACATGGTGCCGCCGACGAGGCTGACGACCGCGCTGATGCGGAACATCATGCCCGGGTCGACCACTGCCGACTGACCGGCGCTGGCGCCCCAGCTTTCGAGGCCGACGGCCATGAAATAGCCCTGCACGGCGCAGAGGAACACGGTGCCGTAGCGGGTGTACTGGTTGAGCTTCTTGCGCCCGCTCTCACCCTCTTTCTTGAGGGCGGCGAGGGTGGGGGACATGCTCGAGGCGAGCTGGATGACGATCGACGCGGTGATGTAGGGCATGACGCCCAGCGCGATGATCGACATGCGCTCGAGGCTGCCGCCCGAGAACATGTTGAAGAAGTCGAGAACGCCGCCGCGCGTGGTGTTGAACAGGGTCGTCAGCGCGCGCGGGTCGAGACCGGGCAGTGGGACGTAGCTGAGCAGGCGGAAGACGATCAGCGCGCCGAGGGTGAACCACAGCCTCTTCTTGAGGTCGGTCGCCTTGGCGAAGTTCGCCAGGCTGATGTTGGCGGCCATCTGTTCGGCTGCGGATGCCATGTTCGTCCTACTGCTGATTCACCGGGGCCGGTCGGCCGACGCCCCGATATAGTGCTTTTGTCGGCGCTGCGAAGAGCCGAGAGCGGAATGGCCGATCCCTATTGCAACGAAGCAACCCAACCCCGTTCGAGGATGGATTGCTTCGTGTGTTTGGCAATGAGAGATTCGTCGAGGCTCAGGCCTCGGCCTTCGCCTGCGAGCGGGCGCCCTTGCGGTGCTTCGCCTTATGCTTCTCGGAGGCCGGGACGACCTCGATCACCTCGACCGAACCGCCAGCCTTTTCGATCGCCTCGCGGGCGCCGGCGCTGACTCCGGCGACGCGGAAGGCGAGCTTCGCCTTCAAGTCGCCCTTGCCGAGAATGCGCACGCCGTCCTTGCCGCCGCGGATCAGGCCCGCCTGACGCAGCGCGTCCTGGTCGAGCGTGCCCTTGGAGTCGAGCTTGCCGGCGTCGATCGCCTTCTGGATCATGCCGATGTTGAGTTCGGCATAGTCCTTGGCGAAGGGATTGTTGAAGCCGCGCTTCGGCAGGCGCATGTGGAGCGGCATCTGGCCGCCCTCGAAGCCGTTGATCGAGACGCCCGAGCGGCTGGTTTGGCCCTTCTGGCCGCGGCCGGCGGTCTTGCCGAGGCCGGAGCCGATGCCGCGGCCGACACGGACGCGGGACTTGCGGGCACCAGGATTGTCGCGGAGATCGTTGAGCTTCATATTCTGCACTCGCTTTCGCTTTTGTCGCGCTGTTGTTTCAGTCCCTCTCCCGCTTGCGGGAGAGGCAGCCGCCGAAGGCGGCGAGGTGAGGGTAGTCGTGCGGGTCCCCGCACTTCACCCTCACCTGGCTCGCTAGGCGAGCCTGTCCTTCTCCCGCAAGCGGGAGAGGAACTTTAGCCCTCGACCTGCACCATGTGCTGGACCTTGCGGATCATGCCGCGGACCTCGGGGGTGTCCTCGAGCTCCACGGTCTTGTGGCGCTTGTTGAGGCCGAGGCCGACCAGCGTCTTGCGCTGGCTCGGGTCGCGGCGGATCGGCGATCCGGTCTGGGTGATCTTCAGTTTGGCCATGACGCTTACTCCGAAACCGCGAGGGCTTCCGCCTCGGCCGTCTCGGCCGAAGCGCCGCCGCGGCTGATCAGGTCAGCGACCTTCTTGCCGCGGCGCTGGGCGACGGCCTTCGGGCTCGACTGATCCTTCAGCGCCTCGAAGGTCGCGCGGATCATGTTGTAGGGATTGGACGTGCCGATCGACTTGGTCACCACGTCGGCGACTCCAAGGCTCTCGAACACGGCGCGCATCGGACCGCCGGCGATGATGCCGGTACCCGCCGGAGCGGTGCGGACGTGAACGCGGCCGGCGCCGAAATGGCCGTTGCCGTCATGGTGGAGGGTGCGGCCCTCGCGCAGCGGGACGCGGACCATCGCCTTCTTGGCGGCGGCGGTCGCCTTGGAGATCGCCTCGGGAACCTCACGGGCCTTGCCGTGGCCGAAGCCGACACGGCCCTTGCCGTCGCCGACGACGACGAGCGCGGCGAAGCCGAAGCGCTTACCGCCCTTCACGGTCTTGGAGACGCGGTTGATGTGGACGAGCTTCTCGATCAGCTCCTCGCCACCTTCCTCGTCGCCGCCACGACCGCGACGATCGTCGCGGCGGCCACGGCCGCCGTCACGGCCACCGCGCCCGCGGTCGCCACCGCCACGGCCGCCACGGCCACGGCGCTGCTGGCCCTCGGGGGCACCGCCCTCGACGGCAGCGGGAGCGCCGGCTTGGACCTCGGTGCCCTGCACTTCAGTGTTTTCGTCAGCCATCACTTAGAACTCCAAGCCGCCTTCGCGGGCGGCATCGGCGAGCGCCTTGACGCGCCCGTGGAACAGGAAGCCGCCGCGATCGAAGATCACGCGGCTGACGCCGGCGGCCTTGGCACGCTCGGCGATGCGCTTGCCGACTTCCTGCGCGGAGGCGACGGTCGCGCCCGGGCCCTTCGCGTCCTTCTCCAGGGTGGAGGCGGCGGCGACGGTCTTGCCGGCGCGGTCGTCGATGACCTGCGCATAGATGTGGCGGCCCGAACGGTGAACCGACAGGCGCAGACGGTCGCCGGCGCGCTTGCGAAGCGACGTGCGGACCCGCTGGCGGCGGCGGTCGAAGAGGGAGAGCTTGGCCATCTTACTTCTTCTTGCCTTCCTTGCGGAAAATAAACTCGCCGCGATACTTGATGCCCTTGCCCTTATAGGGCTCCGGCTTGCGCCAGCGGCGGATCTCGGCGGCGATCTGGCCGACCTTCTGCCGGTCGATGCCGCTGATCTCGACGGTGGTCGGATCGGGGGTCTTGATGTCGATCCCCTCTGGCACCGGGATGTTCACGTCGTGGCTGAAGCCGAGCTGCAGCTTCAGGTTCTTGCCCTGGGCCGCGGCGCGATAGCCGACGCCGGTGATCTCGAGGGTCTTGGTGAAGCCCTCGGTGACTCCGGTGACCAGGTTCTGCACCAGGGTACGCTGCATGCCCCAGAAGGCACGCGCCTGCTTGGTGTCGTTAGCGGGTTTCACGACGATGCCGTCGCTTTCCACCTCATAGCTGATCTCGTCGCGCAGCTGCAGCGACAGGGTGCCCTTGGGACCCTTCACGTTGAGCTGGCCGCCCTCGATCGTGGCGGTGACGCCGGCCGGCACGGGGACCGGCCGCTTGCCGATGCGGGACATTAGAAGACCTCCGCGAGCACTTCGCCGCCGACATTCTGGGCGCGCGCCTCGGCGTCGCTCAGAACGCCCTTCGGCGTCGACACGATGGTGATGCCAAGGCCGTTGCGGATCCGCGGCAGCTCCTGAGCGCCCGAATAGACCCGGCGGCCGGGCTTCGAGACTCGGGAGACGTGCTGGATCGCGGGCTGGCCCTCGAAATATTTCAGCTCGATGCGCAGGCTCTTGTGAACGCCCTGCGCGTCTTCCTGATAGCCGCGGATATAGCCCTCGCGCTGGAGCACGTCGAGCACGCGGGCGCGCAGCTTGGACGCCGGGCTCACGACGGAGTCCTTGCGCGCCTGCTGGCCGTTGCGGATGCGGGTGAGCATATCACCCAGGGGATCGGTCAATGGCATAGGTCTACCTTACCAGCTCGACTTGGTGAGGCCCGGGATCAGGCCCTTGTTGCCCAGTTCACGAAGCATGACGCGCGACAGCCGGAACTTGCGATAATAAGCGCGCGGACGCCCGGTCAGCTCGCACCGGTTGCGGATGCGGGTCGGGTTGCCGTTGCGCGGGATCTCGGCGAGCTTCAGCCGCGCCATCAGGCGCTCCGTCTCGTCGACGCTCTCGTCGTTCGCGATCGCCTTGAGCTTCGAGTAGCGGCCGGCATATTTCTTCGCCAGCTTCTTGCGCCGCTCGTTCTTGTTGATCGAACTCAGTTTCGCCATGACTTAAGTTCTCTTCCTTCTCGAAGAGCAGGTCCGCTTACGCGGCCTGCTTCTGATCCTGGTCCTGCGGGAACGGGAAGTTGAAGAGGCGCAGCAGCTCGCGCGCTTCCTCGTCCGTCTTCGCGGTGGTGGTGACGATGATGTCCATGCCCCGGACCTTGTCGACCTTGTCGTAGCTGATCTCCGGGAAGACCAGCTGCTCCTTGAGGCCCATGGCGTAATTGCCACGGCCGTCGAACGACTTCGGGTTGAGGCCGCGGAAGTCGCGGACGCGCGGAAGCGCGATCGTGACCAGGCGGTCCAGGAACTCGTACATGCGCTCGCGGCGAAGGGTGACCTTGACGCCGATCGGCATGCCCTCGCGCAGCTTGAACTGCGCGATCGACTTCTTGGCCTTGGTGACCACCGGCTTCTGACCGGCGATCAGCTCCATCTCGGAAGCCGCGGTCTCGACCTTCTTCTTGTCCTGGGTCGCCTCGCCGACGCCCATGTTGAGGACGATCTTCTCGATCCGCGGGATCTCCATCCGGTTCTTGTAACCGAACTTCTCCATCATCGCGGGGGCGACGCGCTCGTCATAATCCTTGCGCAGGCGCGGGGTGTACTTGTCAGCCATTGATCAGCTCTCCGGACTTCGCGGCCACGCGGACCTTCTTGCCGTCGCGCTCCTCGAAGCGGACTCGGGTCGGCTTGCCGGTCTTGGGGTCCTCGAGAGCGACCTTGGACACGTGCAGCGGCGCTTCCGAGCGCTCGAGGCCGCCCTGCGGGTTGGCCTGGGACGGCTTGCGGTGGCGAACGGCGATGTTGACGCCGCTGACGATCACCTTGCCTTCCTTCGGCATCGACTTCACGACCTCGCCGTGCTTGCCCTTGTCCTTGCCGGACAGGACCACGACCTTGTCGCCCTTCTTGATCTTGGCACCAGCCATCACAGCACCTCGGGCGCGAGCGAAATGATCTTCATGTGCTTCTTCGCGCGCAGTTCGCGGACGACCGGCCCGAAGATACGGGTGCCGATCGGCTCCTGGTTGTTGTTCACGAGCACCGCGGCGTTGGAGTCGAACCGGATGGTCGACCCGTCGGCACGGTGAATGTCCTTGGCGGTGCGAACGATGACCGCCTTGTGGACGTCACCCTTCTTCACGCGACCGCGCGGCGCGGCTTCCTTGACGGAGACGACGATGATGTCGCCAACGCCGGCAAAGCGACGCTTGGAGCCGCCCAGCACCTTGATGCACTGGACGCGCTTGGCGCCGCTGTTGTCGGCGACGTCCAGGTTCGACTGCATCTGGATCATCGATCCATTCCTTTCACTTCAACCGGGACAGGCCCGGCGATCAGCTTCAAATCACCCGCTGAAAGCGGAACTCAAACGTTGGCGTCGTCCGTGACCGAGCCGAGGACGCGGGATCCGACCCGCTCGACGACCTTCCACGTCTTCAGCTTGGAGATCGGCTTGGTCTCTTCGATCCGAACCGTCTCGCCCGCGCGGACCTCGTTGGTCTCGTCATGGGCATGATACTTCTTCGAGCGCTTGATGATCTTGCCGTACAGCGGGTGCTTCACCCGCCGCTCGACCAGGACCACCACGGTCTTGTCGGTCTTGTCGGACACCACGGTCCCGGTCATGACGCGCTTGGGCATCTGGCGTTCTCCTTAAGCCTGCGCCTGAGCGGCGCTGGCGCGCTGCGTCTGCAGCGTCTTGATCTGGGCGATGGAGCGACGCACCTCCCGAACCCGGCTCGGCTTCTCCAGCTGGTTGGTCGCGGCCTGGAAGCGCAGGTTGAACTGCTCGCGCTTCAGGTCGGCGAGACGCTGGGCGAGCTCGTCGTCGGTGCGGGTGCGAAGGTCTTTGATGTCGGACATCGTGCTTAACCCTCAATCTGCTCGCCGAGGCGAGCAACGAACTTGACCTTGATCGGCAGCTTCTCGGCCGCACGCTCGAAGGCCACCTTGGCGAGCTCGCCGGGGACGCCGTCGAGCTCGAACAGGATCCGGCCCGGCTTCACTCGGGCGACCCAATATTCGGGCGAGCCCTTACCCTTACCCATGCGGACCTCGGTCGGCTTCGACGAAACCGGCACGTCCGGGAACACTCGGATCCACAACCGGCCCTGACGGCGGATGTGGCGGGTGATGGCGCGGCGCGCCGCCTCGATCTGGCGGGCGGTGATCCGCTCCGGCTCCATGGCCTTGAGGCCGAAGGCGCCGAAGTTGAGCGCGGTGCCGCCCTTGGCGTCGCCGTGGATGCGGCCCTTGAACGCCTTGCGGAATTTGGTGCGCTTTGGTTGCAGCATTTCTCTTATTCCTTAGCGGCGGTCGTCGCGGGCCGGGCGGACGCCGGAGGTCTGAGCCTCCATCATCAGCCGGTCCTGCGCGAGCGGGTCGTGACCGAGGATCTCGCCCTTGAAGATCCAAACCTTCACGCCGCACACGCCGTAAGCGGTGTGGGCCGTGGCCTCCGCATAATCGACGTTGGCGCGCAGCGTGTGGAGCGGCACCCGGCCCTCACGGTACCATTCGGTGCGCGCGATCTCCGCGCCGCCGAGCCGGCCGCTACATGTAATGCGGATTCCCTCGGCGCCAAGACGAAGGGCCGACTGCACCGCGCGCTTCATCGCGCGGCGGAAGGCGATGCGGCGCTCGAGCTGGTCGGCGACGCCCTGGGCGACGAGCTTGGAGTCGATCTCCGGCTTGCGGATCTCGACGATGTTGAGGCTCACGTCCGACGAGGTGAACTCGCGCAGCTTGCTGCGCAGCTTCTCAATGTCGGCGCCCTTCTTGCCGATGATCACGCCGGGGCGCGCGGCATAGATGGAGACCCGGCACAGCTTGGCCGGACGCTCGATCACCACCTTGGAGATCGCCGCCTGGGGCAGCGTCTTCATGATGTACTGCCGCATCTTGAGATCTTCGAGCAGCAACCGGCCATAATCGTCGCCACGGGCGAACCAGCGGCTGTCCCAGGTCCGGTTGATCTGCAGGCGCAGACCGATGGGGGAAGTTTTCTGACCCATATGCTTATGCTTCCTGCTGCTCGCGCACGACGATGCGCAGCCGGCTGAACGGCTTCTCGATGCGGGTGCCGCGGCCGCGGGCGCGGGCGGCGAACCGCTTCATGGTGATCGACTTGCCAACGCTCGCCTCGGCAACCACCAGGCTGTCGACGTCGAGATTGTGGTTGTTCTCGGCATTGGCGATCGCGGAAGCGAGCACCTTGCGCGCGTCCACGGCCATCGCCTTCGGAGAGAAGGAGAGGATGTTGAGAGCCTCTTCGGCCTTCTTGCCGCGGATCATCTGAGCCACGAGGTTCAGCTTCTGGGCCGAGCCACGGATCATCGTGCCCACGGCCAACGCCTCATTCTCGCCGACGCGGCGGGGATTCTTGGCCTGTCCCATTAGCGCTTGCCCTTCTTGTCGGCAGCGTGACCCGGGAAGTAGCGGGTCGGCGCGAACTCGCCGAGCTTCATGCCGACCATGTCCTCGTTGACGGACACGGGCACGAACTTGCGGCCGTTATAGACGTTGAACGTGAGGCCCACGAAGTCGGGCAGGATGGTGGAGCGGCGCGACCAGGTCTTGATCGGCGCACGGGCACCAGCCTCCTGAGCAGCCTGTGCCTTCTTGAGCAGGCTAAGCTCGACAAACGGACCTTTCCAGACGGAGCGGGCCATGGGTTACCTCTTCTTCTTCGCGTGGCGCGAACGGATGATCATCTTGTCCGTCGCCTTGTTGTGGCGGGTGCGGGCACCCTTGGTCGGCTTGCCCCACGGGGTGACCGGGTGACGGCCGCCCGAGGTGCGGCCTTCACCGCCGCCGTGCGGGTGGTCGACCGGGTTCTTGGCGACGCCGCGGGTGAGCGGACGACGGCCCTGCCAGCGGGTGCGGCCGGCCTTGCCGAAATTCTGGTTCTGGTTGTCGGGGTTCGACACCGCGCCAACCGTTCCCATGCAATCAGCGCGGATGTAGCGCTGCTCGCCCGAGTTCAGGCGGACCATCACCATGCCGCGGTCGCGACCGACGACCTGCACATAGGTGCCGGCCGAGCGCGCGATCTGACCGCCCTTGCCGGGCTTCATCTCGACGTTGTGGACGATGGTGCCGACCGGCATCTGGCCCAGCTCCATCGCATTACCCGGCTTCACGTCGACCTTGCGGCCGGCGATCACCTGGTCGCCCGGGCTCAGCCGCTGCGGCGCGAGGATGTAGGCGAGCTCGCCGTCCTCATACTTGATGAGGGCGATGAACGCGGTGCGGTTCGGGTCATATTCCAGACGCTCGACGGTGGCGACCATGTCCCACTTGCGGCGCTTGAAATCGACGTAGCGATAACGCTGCTTGTGGCCGCCGGCGATTCCGCGCGACGTGACGTGGCCCTTGTTGTTGCGCCCGCCGGTCTTCTTCTTGCCCTCGGTGAGAGCCTTGACCGGCTTGCCCTTCCACAGGGACGACTTGTCGACCAGGATCAGGCCGCGCTGCGACGAGGTGGTCGGATTGTAGGTCTTGAGTGCCATTGTCCGCCTCAGATCCCGGTGGTGATGTCGATCGACTGGCCTTCGGCCAGGGTCACGACAGCCTTCTTGAAGTCAGACCGGCGGTAGGGCGTGCCCTTCCAGCGCTTGGTCTTGCCCTTCTGGGTGATGGTGTTCACGCCGGTGACGTTCACGTTGAACAGAGCCTCGACCGCAGCCTTGATCTGCGGCTTGGAGGCGCCTCCGGCGACCTTGAACACGACCGCGTTCTGCTCGGAGAGCAGGGTCGCCTTCTCGGTGATGTGCGGCGCGAGAACGACATCATAGTGGTTGATGTCGACCGCCGCGGGCTTGGTCGGCTTCTTAGCCATTGAAGCGGGCCTCCAGCTTCTCGACCGCGGCGCGGGTCAGGACCAGCGTCTCGTGGTTGAGGATGTCGTAAACGTTGGCGCCGATCGCCGGCAGGAGGTTGATCTCCGCCAGGTTCGACGAGGCGCGGGCGAAGCCGACGCTGACCGCGTCGCCGTCGATCACCAGCGCCTTGCGGCCGAAGCCGAGGCCGGCGAGGTTGCCCTTGAGCACCTTGGTCTTGGCGTCGGTCATGTCGAGATTGTCGAGCACGACCAGCTGGCCGTCGCGGGCCTTGGCCGAGAGCGCCATCTTCAGGCCGAGCGCGCGAACCTTCTTGTTCAGCGACGGATTGAAGTCGCGGACCCGCGGGCCGTGCGCCTTGCCGCCGCCGATGAAGATCGGCGCCTTGCGATCGCCGTGACGGGCGGTGCCGCCGCCTTTCTGGCGACCGAACTTCTTGCCGGTGCGGGCGACGTCGGAGCGCTCGCGGGCGGCGCGGGCGGTGCCGCGGCGCTTCTCGAGCTGCCAGGTGACGACCCGGTGGAGGATGTCGGCGCGCGGCTCGACGCCGAACACGTCGTCGCTGAGCTCGATCTCCGAGCCCTTGCCGCCGTCGAGGGTTTTGGTGGTGACCTTCATGGCTTAACCTTCCTGGCCCGCGGTTTCGACCGGAGCTTCGGCCGGAGCCTCAGCGGCGGGCGCCGCATTGGCGGCCTGGCGAATGCCGGCGGGGTAAGGGACATTGTCCGGACGCGAGACCTTCACGGCGTCGCGAACGAGCAGCCAGCTGCCCTTGTGACCGGGCACGGAGCCCTTCACGAAGAGGAGGCCGCGCTCGACGTCGGTGCGGACGATCTCGAGATTCTGCTGGGTGCGGGTGCGGGCGCCCATGTGGCCCGCCATCTTCTTGTTCTTGAAGACCTTGCCCGGATCCTGGCGCTGACCGGTCGAACCGTGCGAACGGTGCGAGACCGAGACGCCGTGAGTGGCACGAAGACCGCCGAAGCCCCAGCGCTTCATCGCGCCGGCGAAACCCTTACCCTGGGTGACGCCCTGGACGTCGACCATCTGGCCGGCGACGAAATGGTCGGCCGAGATCGTCGCGCCGACGTCGAGGAGAGCATCCTCGGCGACGCGGAATTCGGCCAGACGCGCCTTCGGCTCCACCTCGGCCTTGCCGAAGTGACCGCGCTCGGGCTTGGTCAGGTTCTTCGCCTTGGCGCTGCCGGCGCCAAGCTGGACGGCGACATAGCCGTCACGATCGGTTTCGCGGCGGGCGACGACCTGGACATTGTCCAGAGCCAGAACGGTCACCGGCACGTGCCGGCCGTCGTCCTGGAACAGACGGGTCATCCCCATTTTCTTCGCGATCACGCCAGTGCGCATGATCTACTCACTCCTATGCATAGGCCCCCGACGACATGCCGGGGGCGTGCAAGCCCGAAAAATGATGCGTGCCCCGCCTGGGCTTGTGCCTCGCATTCGCGAGACGGCGGGGACGCAGGCCACGGGCACGCCCGTGCGGTATCACCCTAGTCGCGCGCTCCCGTGAGGAGCGCTGCCGGCCCTTAGGCCAGCTTGATCTCGACGTCGACGCCGGCGGCGAGGTCGAGCTTCATGAGCGCGTCCACCGTCTGCGGCGTGGGCTGCACGATGTCGAGCAGCCGCTTGTAGGTCCGGACCTCGAACTGCTCGCGCGACTTCTTGTCGACGTGCGGCGAGCGGTTGACCGTGAACTTCTCGATCTGCGTCGGCAGTGGAATGGGTCCGCGGATGAGCGCGCCGGTGCGGCGGGCAGTGTCGGCGATGTCGCCGGTCGCCTGATCGAGGACGCGATGGTCGAACGCCTTCAGGCGAATGCGGATGTTGTTGGTATCCATTTCCACTTTACCGATGCGAAAGAGCCTGGGCCCGTGACCGGGCCTCTTGCTGTTCAAATTCCAGAGGAAGCGCGCCCCTGCCAGAGGCGTGCCTCGAAATCAACCCCTTTCGAGCCGAAGCGGCCCGGCTCGCGGTCAATTTCGGGCCGCGCCCAATCTGGGGTGCCTTCATAAAAAGGGAAGGCCCGGCTCCCTCGCGGGAACCGGGCCTTCTTTAGCCTTACGAAGAAGCTGGAAGCTTACTTCGTGATGTTGCCGACGACGCCGGCGCCGACCGTGCGGCCGCCCTCGCGGATGGCGAAGCGCAGGCCCTGGTCCATGGCGATCGGAGCGATCAGCTTCACGCCGAGGGTGACGTTGTCGCCCGGCATGACCATCTCGGTGCCTTCCGGCAGCTCGACCATGCCCGTCACGTCGGTCGTGCGGAAGTAGAACTGCGGACGGTAGTTGGCGAAGAACGGCGTGTGACGGCCGCCCTCGTCCTTCGACAGGACATAGACCTCGGCCGAGAAGTCGGTGTGCGGGGTGATCGAGCCCGGCTTGGCCAGAACCTGGCCACGCTCGACTTCCTCACGGCCGACGCCGCGGATCAGAGCGCCGATGTTGTCGCCGGCCTGGCCCTGGTCGAGCAGCTTGCGGAACATCTCGACGCCGGTGACGACGGTCTTGCGGGTGTCCTTGATGCCGATGATCTCGACTTCCTCGCCAACCTTGACGATGCCGGTCTCGACGCGGCCGGTCACGACGGTGCCGCGGCCCGAGATCGAGAACACGTCCTCGATCGGCATCAGAAACGGCTTGTCGAGCGGACGCTCCGGCTGCGGGATCCAGTCGTCGACGGCCTTCATCAGCTCGAGGATCGCATTCTTGCCGATCTCGTCATTGGTGCCCTCAAGGGCGGCCAGAGCCGAACCCTTGATGATCGGAATGTTGTCGCCGTCGAAGTCGCGCTTGGAAAGCTCCTCGCGGATCTCGAGCTCGACCAGCTCCAGAATCTCGGGATCGTCGACCTGGTCGACCTTGTTCATGAAGACGACCATCGTCGGAACGCCGACCTGCTTGGCGAGCAGGATGTGCTCCTTGGTCTGCGGCATCGGACCGTCGGTGGCGGACACGACCAGGATCGCGCCGTCCATCTGAGCGGCGCCGGTGATCATGTTCTTCACATAGTCGGCGTGGCCCGGGCAATCGACGTGCGCATAGTGACGCGTCTCGGTCTCATACTCGACGTGAGCGGTCGAGATGGTGATGCCGCGCTCGCGCTCTTCCGGAGCCTTGTCGATGTTGGCGAAGTCGACGGCCGCGTTGCCCGCGACGTTTTCCGCCAGAACCTTGGTGATCGCCGCGGTCAGCGAGGTCTTGCCATGGTCGACGTGACCGATGGTGCCGATATTGCAGTGCGGCTTCGTCCGCTCAAACTTAGCTTTCGCCATTTTGCCAAACCCTTCGTTTTCTTACTCAAAATCAATCCGACCAGCTCGGACGGCGTTACGCCAGCTTCGCCTTGACCTCTTCAGCGACGTTTGCAGGGACCTCGTCGTAGTGCGAGAACTGCATGGTGTACTGAGCGCGGCCCTGGGTGAAGGACCGAAGCTCATTAACGTAGCCGAACATATTCGCAAGCGGCACCAGCGCCTCGACAGACTGGGCATTGCCCCGGCTGTCGGTGCCCTGGATCTGGCCACGCCGGCTGTTGATGTCGCCGATGACGTCGCCGAGATACTCCTCGGGGGTCACGACCTCAACCTTCATGATCGGCTCGAGCAGCTTGATGCCGGCCTTCTGGGCGACCTCGCGCATCGCGCCGCGGGCGCAGATCTCGAACGCCAGCGCCGACGAGTCGACGTCGTGATACTTGCCGTCGACGAGGTGCACCTCGAAGTCGATGATCGGGAAGCCGATGAGGCTGCCGGTCTCGGCGGTCTCGCGGAAGCCCTTCTCGACCGACGGGATATACTCGCGCGGGATGTTGCCGCCCTTGATCTCGTCGACGAAGACGAAGCCCGAGCCGCGCTCGCCCGGCTTCACCTGCACCTTGACCTCGCCGAACTGGCCGGAGCCGCCCGACTGCTTCTTGTGGGTGTAGGTGAGCTCGACCGGCTTCGCGAGATATTCGCGATAGGCGACCTGCGGAGCGCCGACATTCGCCTCGACCTTGAACTCGCGCTTCATGCGATCGACGAGGATGTCGAGGTGGAGCTCGCCCATGCCCTTGATGATCGTCTGGCCCGATTCGTGGTCGGTCGACACGCGGAACGACGGATCCTCGGCGGCCAGGCGGTTGAGCGCGATGCCCATCTTCTCCTGGTCGGCCTTGGTCTTGGGCTCCACCGACAGCTCGATCACCGGCTCGGGGAACTCCATCCGCTCGAGGATGATCGGAGCCCGCTCGGCGCACAGAGTGTCGCCGGTGGTGGTCTCCTTGAGGCCCGCAAGCGCGACGATGTCGCCGGCGAACGCCTCATCGATGTCCTCGCGGCTGTTCGCATGCATCAGCAGCATGCGGCCGATCTTCTCCTTCTTGTCCTTCACCGAGTTCAGATAGCTGCCCTTGGTGAGGGTGCCCGAATAGATACGGGCGAAGGTGAGCGAGCCGACGAACGGGTCGTTCATGATCTTGAACGCGAGCATCGACAGCGGCGCATCGTCCGAGGTCGGACGCGTGTCCGGCTCGTCAGTCGCGGGGTTGATGCCCTGGACGTCGGGAATGTCGAGCGGCGACGGCAGGAAGTCGACCACCGCGTCGAGCAGCGCCTGGACGCCCTTGTTCTTGAACGACGAGCCGCACAGCACCGGAACGAACGACTGGTTGAGCGTGCCCTTGCGGATCAGCGCCTTCAGCTCCGCCACGGTCGGGGGAGTGCCCTCGAGATAGGCTTCCATCGCCGCGTCGTCCTGCTCGACGGCGAGCTCGACCAGTTTCTCGCGATATTCCGCGGCCTTGTCCTTCAGATCCTCGGGGATCTCGACATATTCGAACTCAGCCCCGAGATTCTCGGACTTCCAGATGATGCCGCGCTCGTTGATCAGGTCGACGAGGCCGACGAAGTCGCTCTCCGCGCCGATCGGCAGATAGAGGACCGCCGGGGTCGCGCCCAGCCGATCGATGATCGTCTGCACGCAATAATAGAAATTGGCGCCGGTGCGATCGAGCTTGTTGATGTAGCACATGCGCGGCACGCCGTACTTCTCGGCCTGGCGCCACACGGTCTCCGACTGCGGCTCGACGCCCGCAACGCCGTCGAACGCGGCGACGGCGCCGTCCAGCACGCGCAGCGAACGCTCGACCTCGATGGTGAAGTCGACGTGGCCCGGGGTGTCGATGATGTTCAGGCGATGCTCGGGGCCCTTGCCCTCGTCAGCCTTCCACAGACAGGTGGTCGCGGCCGAGGTGATAGTGATCCCGCGCTCCTGCTCCTGCTCCATCCAGTCCATGGTCGCGGTGCCCTCGTGGACCTCGCCGATCTTGTAGGACTTGCCGGTGTAATAGAGGATGCGCTCGGTCGTCGTGGTCTTGCCGGCGTCAATGTGCGCCATAATGCCGAAATTGCGATAGCGCTCGAGCGGATGGCTGCGGGCCATTTGTCAGGTTCCTTAGCGATGTGGGGAGCCGGACGGTCCGGCTCCCCACGATATAGGTATGCTTCTTACCAGCGGTAGTGGCTGAAGGCGCGGTTCGCCTCGGCCATGCGGTGCGTGTCCTCGCGCTTCTTCACCGCGTTGCCGCGGTTGTTCGAGGCGTCGAGAAGCTCGCCCGACAGGCGGCCGGCCATGGTCTTCTCGCTGCGGGCGCGCGACGCGCTGATCAGCCAGCGGATGGCGAGCGCCTGGGCGCGCTCGGGGCGCACCTCGACCGGGACCTGGTAGGTCGCGCCGCCGACTCGGCGGCTGCGGACCTCGATGCCCGGCTTGATGTTGTTCAGCGCTTCGTGGAAGACGCCGATCGGGTCCTTCTTGGCGCGCGTCTCGACGGTGTCGAGCGCCGTGTAGACGATACCTTCGGCGACGGACTTCTTGCCGTCCAGCATGACGCTGTTCATGAACTTGGAGAGGACGATATCCCCGAACTTGGGATCGGGGAGGATCTCGCGCTTCTCTGGGCGACGACGACGGGACATAGGTCTCTTCCTTTATGCTTCAGCCGGTTCCGGAACCCGTCCGGGGCTTACTGGAGAGTTATTTCGGGCGCTTGGCGCCGTACTTGGAGCGGGACTGGCGGCGGTCCTTGACACCCTGGGTGTCGAGAACGCCGCGAAGCACGTGGTAGCGAACGCCCGGAAGGTCGCGCACACGGCCGCCGCGGATCAGCACGACGCTGTGCTCCTGGAGGTTGTGGCCCTCGCCCGGAATGTAGCTGATCACTTCGCGCTGGTTGGTCAGGCGGACCTTGGCCACCTTGCGCAGAGCCGAGTTCGGCTTCTTCGGGGTCGTGGTGTAGACTCGGGTGCAGACCCCGCGCTTCTGCGGGTTCTGGTCCATCGCAGGGACCTTCGACTTGGCCTTCTGCGGTTCGCGACCCTTGCGGATCAGCTGGTTAATCGTGGGCATGAAGCCTTCACTTCCTTATAAGTTACTCTGTTGCGCCCGATACCCTCGTGCGGAAAGCACAAAGGACCCGGTGGCCGCACGGCCCCCCAGGCCTTGTTTCCATGCGCAACAGTGTTCAGCGCTAAATTCGCCGAGGGTGCGACTGGCCGATAGCCACCACCTGCCCTCAAGCGAGGCGCGCATATAGCGGCGAGTCCCGAGAGGGTCAACGGGGGTGGGCCGGAGGCTTTCGCCTATTGCGGCCTTGGCGCTGGCCGGTCGGTCTAACGTCGCTCGCTGCGGTAGTCGATCCTGATCCGGACCCAGCTGCCGACCAGCAATTGTCCGCCGCGGCGGGGAGGCCGTACCTGAAACTCCCACGCGGCGGCGAGAATCGCGCGACTGATCTGCGATCCTTCCGGATATTCGTCGAGCGCGACGCAATCCTCCACGCGATAATTGGGAGCCGTTCGGCAGGCGATCAGTCCCCAGCCGGGGCCACGGGCGGTGGACAGATACGCACGCAGAGCGTCAGGTCGTGGCTCACGGTGCCACGCGGCGGCGTAAAGAGGCTCGCCATTGGGAGCCGTTCCCACCCGCTCCGTATCGCGGAAGGAGGAAGAGGAGGAGCCGCCGGTATCCGGAGGACCATAGATCTGCCCGGCCGACGGAGCCGGTCGCGCGCCTTGAGGAGCGGCCGAGGATGGCGGCAGGGCGTTGGGCGATTGAAGAGGGGCAGGTGCCGTCACTTCCGGTGCCGCCTGGGGGGCCTGCTGGGCAAGTGGTTCGGGAGGTCGGGCCGATGGCAATTCTTCCGCCGGCGGCCGCGGCTTAGATGGATTTTCCGCCCGCTGCGCGGGCTCCAGGCCGATCGGCTCTGGCGACTCCTTAGAAACCTCGCCTGCCTCGAGGTTCGCCACGGTGATCTCTTCCTCCGGGATCGGGCGCTCCCCGGCGCTGAATGTGAGCAGCAAGAGCAGGAGAAGCCCCTCAATCAAGAGGGCCAGGCCGATGGCGAGCGCGCGGCGCCCAGTCCCAGCGGGAAACCGCTCGGCGATGGGTGCAGCTATATTGGGGCTGGGTTGAAGCAACGGGTCTTCGTCGGGATATCCGCGAGCCAGGTGCCCGAGGCCAGGCAAGGAATAAGCGGTCGCCCGACACAGGACAAGCCGGCGCGACGACGCGGCAGCCCGGTGAACCTCGCTCCTAGCGCCCCGGCGTGAGGTTGCGGATTCGGTTGGTGGCGGGGAGAGCGAGGGGGCGGTTGGCGGCGAAATAGGCTTCCAGAGCGTCGATGTCCTGGGGGCCGCCGACCTGGTCGGTGCCGTCGCGGAAGACGGTGAAGCTGTCGCCGCCGCTGGCGAGGAAGCCGTTCATGGTCACCCGGTAGACCTGATCGTCGCGGAGCGGCTGGCCGTTCAAGCGCGCGTCGAGGACGCGCTGGCCGGCGGGGCGGCTGAGGTCGAAAGCATAGGTGAAGCCGGCGGACGGCATCAGCACCATCGGCTGGGTCGGGCTGTTGGGGCCGCTCGCCCATTGCTGCTCGAGAAGCGCCTTGATCTGGGCGCCGGTGAAACTCTTGACGACGAGGGTGTTGCCGAACGGCTGGGCGGCGAAGAGCTGGCCGAAGGTGACGTCGCCGTTGGCGGCGGGGACGATCTCCGCGCGCACTCCGCCCGGGTTCATGAAGGCGATCTGGGCGCCGCCGGTCTCCGGCGAGCGGGTGGCGGCGAGCTGGGCGTCGGCGATGAGGTTGCCGAGGACGGTCTCGCCGACTCCGGAGCGGTTGTGGGTGGCGGGGCCGCTCAATTGGCCGACGACTCGCGCGGCGCGCGGCTCGGCGGCGGCGGCGTAGCGGGCGACGAGGGCGGCGACCTCAGGGTCGGCGGCGTAGCGGGGGTAGAGATCGGTCGTGGCGACGCTGCCGCGCGAGCTGGTGAAGCCCTCGCCCTGGACGATGAGGTTATCGGCCTGGCGGGAGACGACGGTGCCGGTCGCGGGATCGATGTCGAGGCGGATGTGGGTGAGGAGGGTGCCGTACTGGCCGGCGCTGGTCAGGAGGAACGGGCGCTGCGGGTCGATCTCGGCGTGGTCGCAGATATAGGCGGCGTGGGTGTGGCCGGAGACGACGACGTCGACCTTGGGCGACAGTCGCGAGAGGATCGGCAGGAGGTCGCCGCGAAGGCCCTCGCAAGTCTTGGCGTTGTACGAGGCGTCGGTGGTGGCGCCTTCGTGGACCAGGACGACGATGACGTCGGCGCCCTCGGCCTCGAGCTGCGGGACGAGGGCGTTCACCGTGTCGGCCTCGTCGCGGAAGCTGAGCCCGGCGATACCGGTGGGCGTGACCACCGCGGGGGTGCCCTCCAGGGTCATTCCAATGAGCGCGACCTTCACTTCGCTCGCGCCGCTGCCGAAGCTTCGGATCGCGTAGGCGGGGAGGAGCGGCCGGCCGGTCTCGGTGATGACGTTGGCGGCGAGATAGCCGAAGCGGGCGCCGGGGAAATCGGGGTCGAGCGCGCACGGCTCGCGGTGGGTGTTGCGCTCGCAGCCGCCGTTGGCGATGCGCAGCAGCTCGGCGCGGCCTCGGTCGAATTCGTGGTTGCCGACCGCATTATAGTCGAGGCCGATCATGTTCATCGCGTAGATGGTCGGCTCGTCGAGGAAGAGGGCGGAGACGAGCGGCGAGGCGCTGATCAGGTCGCCGGCCGAGACGACGAGGCTGTTCGGGTTGGCCTCGCGAAGGGTGCGGATCGCGGTGGCGAGATAGGCGGCGCCGCCGGCCGGGACCTGCACGTCGCCGGCCGCGCCTCGGGCCGCAATCGCCTGGCGCGGCGGCTGCAGGTTGCCGTGGAAATCGTTGAAGGCGATGAGGTCGATCCGCACCGGCCCCACCGCCGGCCCGACCGCGGCCCTCTCGGCTGGCACCGTCGCGCACCCTGCCAGCGCCGCAACCAGCCCGATCGCCGCGACCTTGATCCGCATCGTATGCCCTCGCCCCGGAATCACTCCACCGGCGAGTGGCATGGCGGGTAGCCGCTGTCACGCCCGAAAGGGCCTGACCGCGTTCGGGGGGCGGGTCACCAAGGAGGACGCGGCGGGCGACGGCGACGGCAGCCGCGAATAGTCGAGGCGCGGCGCAACCGATCGCATCGCTGCGCACTTGTACGCCGTGAGGAGACGGACACGGCAGAGACATTCGCGAAAGGCGACCGGGTGAAATGGACCAGTCATGGCGGCGAGGCGCACGGCGAGGTGGTAAGGAAGCAGAAAGGGCAACAAGGTGGCGGCGATCAAGGACGCTCCTCAATTCATCGTCGAGACCGACCAGGGCAGGCGCGCGGCGCACAAACCGGACGCGCTCAGCCGCGAGCGGTGATGGCGAACGGGAGCTTCAAGCCGACCGCGAAGATGGCGGCAAACGCGACGCTCGGCCTGGAGCTTCGCAAGCGGTTCGGGCGCGGCGGCACCGAGGTGGGAGTTCGCCGGGCTCGGCAGCTGGCGGCACGTGAGGACCTCGCGGCGGCCGACATCAAATCGATGTACAGCTATTTCGCGCGCCACGCGGTGGACAAGAACACAACCCGCTATGTGTGGGGATCGACCGAGGATCCGTCGGCCGGCTTCATCGCATGGCTGCTGTGGGGCGGCGACGAGGGCAAGGTCTGGGTCGGCAAGCAAAGGGAGAAGCTGGGCTAGATCGTTGGACCTTCGGACCGGGTTGGCGCTAGGGGGCCGCCGACGCCGTCTTTGGCGATGATCATTGGAGTGGAAATGGCCGGTTACAAAAGTCCCGATTTCAACGAGCGCATGGCCGCGGCCCGCGCTGCAAAGGAACGGGCGCTCGACAAGCTGCGCAACAAGCCCGCGCCGGAGCCGGGCGTGATCGCCGAGCGGCAGGCGGCACGGGCGGCGCGCGACGCCGCGGCGGCCGAACGGCGCGCCGAGCGGCAGCGCGCGGCGGAGGAGGCCAAGAAGACCAAAGCGGCGGCCAAGTCGCCGAAGCCCGAAGCGAAGGGTGGCGGAGAGCGGTCGCCGGCCCCGGCGCTGCCGACCGAGGCGGAGCTTAAGGCGGCGCGCGATGCGCGCTACGCCGCCCGCAAAGCCCGCAAGAAGTGATCCCGCGCGAGCTCGTCGGTACCGCGGAGGTGCCCGGCGGGCCGCCGCTTCGGCTGGTCCGCCACGGCGGCGACTTCATCATCATGCTCGACCGCAACGAGCTGATGAGCAGCCGGATGAGCGGGTCGGAGAAGGCGCTCGGGACGATGACCTGCGAGCGGCTTCGCAACCCCGGGAACGCTCGGCTGCTGATCGGCGGCTATGGCATGGGCTTCACGTTGCGCGCGGTCCTCGGGACGCTCGGGGCCGGGGCGCGGATCGTCGTCGCGGAGCTGGTGCCCGGGATCCTCGAATGGGCGCGCGGGCCAATGGCGCATATGACCGCTGACTGCCTCGACGATCCGCGGGTCGAGGTGAGGATCGAGGATGTCGGCCGGGCGATCGAGGCGGGCAAGGCAAGCTATGACGCGATCCTGCTCGACGTCGACAACGGGCCCGACGGGCTCACCCGGCCGGGCAATGACGGGCTCTACTCCGCGCGCGGGCTGGCGAGCGCTCGGGCGGCTTTGAGGCCCGGGGGAGTCCTCGCCATCTGGTCGGCGGGGGCCGACGCGGCGTTCACCAGGCGGCTGAAGCAGGCCGGCTTGGCGGTCGACGAGGTGCGGGTGCGGGCTCGGGAGAACGGCAAGGGCCCGATCCACACCATCTGGTTCGCGTCCGCATAGGCCTGGGTCCGCGCTTGGGCTGGAGCGCCCGGAGTGTTAGGGGGCCGCCCATGCTGAATTTGAAGGACATCACAGTCCGCCTTGGCGGGCGCACCATCCTTGACGGTGCAACCGCCGCATTGCCGCCGCGCGGGCGAATCGGCCTGATCGGCCGCAACGGCGCCGGCAAGTCGACGCTGGTGCGGGTGATCGCCGGCCTGCTCGACCCCGACACCGGCACGGCCGAGATGCCGCGCGCCGCGCGCCTCGGCTATATCGCGCAGGAAGCGCCGGGCGGGAGCGCGACCCCGTTCGAGACCGTGCTCGCCGCCGACACCGAGCGCGCCGCCCTGCTCGACGAGGCCGAGCACAGCCACGATCCCGACCGGCTCGGCGAGATCCACGAGCGGCTCAACGCGATCGACGCCCATTCGGCGCCGGCGCGGGCGGCTCGGATCCTGGTCGGACTCGGTTTCGACGAGGACATGCAGCATCGCCCGCTCGAAAGCTTCTCGGGCGGCTGGCGGATGCGCGTGGCGCTGGCCTCCCTACTCTTCTCCGAGCCGGACCTGCTCCTGCTCGACGAGCCCTCGAACCACCTCGATCTCGAGGCGGTGCTGTGGCTCGAGGATTTCCTTCGCTCCTATCCGGCGACGATCGTCATCGTCAGCCACGAGCGCGACTTCCTCAACAATGTCGTCGACCACATCCTCCACCTCGAGCGCGGCAAGCTGACTCTCTATCCGGGCGGCTATGACGCGTTCGAGCGCCAGCGCGCCGAGCGCCAGGCGCAGCAGGCGGCGGCGCGCGAGAAGCAGCTCGCCGAGCGCGCCAAGCTGCAGGATTATGTCGCCCGCAACAGCGCCCGCGCCTCGACCGCCAAGCAGGCGCAGTCGCGCGCCAAGGCGCTGGCGAAGATGCAGCCGATCGCAGCGGTGCTCGACGATCCGACCTTGTCGTTCGATTTCCCCAAGCCCGACGAGCTTCGGCCGCCGCTGATCACCCTGGACATGGCGAGCGTCGGCTATGGCGACACGCCGGTGCTCCAGCGGCTCAACCTGAGGCTCGACCCCGACGACCGGATCGCGCTTCTCGGCCGCAACGGCAACGGCAAGACGACCCTGGCCCGACTGCTCGCGGCGCAGCTGAAGCCGATGGACGGCGACATGGCGGCGACGTCGAAGATGCGGGTCGGCTATTTCACCCAATATCAGGTCGAGGAGCTGCGCAGCGATGACACGCCGCTCGACCATATGACCCGGCTGATGACGGGCGAGAAACCGTCAGCGGTGCGCGGCCAGCTCGGCCGGTTCGGCTTCTCCGGCGAGAAGGCGACGACCAAGGTCGGCAAGCTGTCGGGCGGCGAGCGGGCGCGGCTGGCGCTTGCGCTGATCACCCGCGACGCGCCGCACATGCTGATCCTCGACGAGCCGACCAACCACCTGGACGTCGACGCGCGCGAGGCGCTGATCCAGGCCCTGAACGCCTATACCGGCGCGGTGGTGATCGTCAGCCACGACCGCCACATGCTGGAGATGACCGCCGACCGGCTCGTGCTGGTCCATGACGGCACTGCCCAGGAATATGACGGGAGCATCGACGACTATATCCGCTTCGTTCTCACCGGCGACGCCAAGGCGCCCGCGAAGAGCGAGAAGGTCAACAAGAAGGAGGCGCGCCGCCTCGCCGCCGAGGCCCGCGAGAAAGGCGCGACCCTGCGCAAGCAGGCCAGGAGCTCCGAGGCGGAGGTCGCCCGGCTGACCGACCTGCGCGCCGCCATCGAGCGGGCGATGTTCGATCCTGCGAGCGCCGACCCGTCGCTCGCCGGGCTGACCATGACCGACCTGATGAAGCGCCGCGCGGACGTCGAGCGGATGATCGAGGCGGCCGAGCGCAGCTGGATCGAAGCGAGCGAGGCGCTGGAGGCGATCGCTGCGTGACGCCGCCCCAGCCTTGACTTTCCGGCCGCATTCGCTCTAGGAGCGCGCGTCCGGCGGGGCCTCAGGCGTCCGCTGTTTTCATATATGGGTATGGGCCGTCCCCTCAGACGGCCTGGCCGGGCTTACCTGACACGGAGCCCGTACGAACGGAGAAGAGACATGCGTCATCGCGTCGGCGGCCGCAAGCTGCAGCGTACTTCCAGCCATCGCGCGGCCCTGTTCCGCAACATGGCCGCGGCCCTCATCAAGCACGAGCAGATCACTACGACGGTCGCCAAGGCGAAGGAGCTTCGGCCCTATGTCGAGAAGCTGATCACGCTCGCCAAGAAGGGCGGCCTTTCCAACCGCCGCCTCGCCCATGCGCGCCTGCTCGACGACGCGCAGCTGGTGAAGCTGTTCGACACGCTTGCGCCGCGCTACGCCGAGCGCAACGGCGGCTACACCCGCATCATCAAGGCCGGCATCCGCGCCTCGGACGCCGCCCCGATCGCGATCATCGAGCTGGTCGACCGCGACATGTCCGCCAAGGGCCAGGACTCGGGTCCGGTCCAGGGCGGCGAAGAGGATTTCGACGAGGCCGCGTAAGCGCCGCTTCGATCTGAAGAATGGGAAGGGGCTGCTTCGGCGGCCCCTTTTTCTTTGTCCCCTCCCCGCTTGCCATCCTTTCCGATCACGGGCAGAGTTGAGTGATCGATCAAGAGAAGGGAGGGCTCTGATGGACGACATGACGACGCGACCGGTGCCCGGCTGGTATTGGGCGGTGGCCGTGCTGGCGGTGCTGTGGGAGGCGGTCGGTTGCTATTTCTACATTGTCCAGGTGAGCATGGACGCCGCCGACCTCGCGTCGCTGCCGCCGGCGCAGGCCGAGGCGTTTGGCGCGATGACCGAATGGCAGTGGGCGGTGTTCGCAATCGCAGTGTGGTCCGGGTTGCTCGGAGCGATCGGGCTGCTGCTGCGGAGGGTGTGGGCCTATTGGCTGCTGCTGGGGTCGCTGATCGCGGCTGTGATCCAATATGGCTACGTCTTCGCCGCGACTCCGATCCTCGAGAGGATGCCGGCCGGCGAAGCGCTCGGGCTCCCCGTCGCGATCATCGTCATCGGCATTGCGTTGGTGTGGTTCGCAGGCTCAGCCCGGAAGCGAGGCTGGTTGAGCTGACCTGCTAACCCGCTCCCCGAGCGGAGAGGAAATGTTAGCTCGCGGCGTCCTTCAAATTATCGGGCCCGAACCCGAGCGGCAGCAGATCGGAGATGCGACGCACGTCGACCTGCGCGCCGTCGCCGCTCGACGAGATCATCTCGACGTCGTTGCCACTGAGCTGCGCCGCCTCCAGGATCGACTGGCGGCAGCCGCCGCAGGAGGTCACCACCTGCCCGCCGGCAAGGGCGCCATTCTCGACCCGGCCGCCGGCGACGGCGATCCGCTTCACCCGGTCCAGCCCGAACGTCTGGCAGGCCGCGGTGAGCGCGGAGACCTCGGCGCACACGCCGAGCCGGTAGCAGGCATTCTCCATGTTCGCGCCGACCGCGATTTCGCCGTCGACCGACTCGACCGCGCAGCCGACGCTGAAGCCGGAATAGGGGGCGTAGGCCTTAAGCGCCGCTTCGCGCGCTCGGGCAATGAGGTCTGGCGTTTCGGTCATTCGTCCGCGTCAAGCATATCGCGCACCCGGGCGGCAAGCTCGGCGTAGGCAAAGGGCTTGGTGATGAGCTCGACGCCGGGGTCGAGCCGGCCTTCGTGGACGACCGCATTGCGCGCGTAGCCGGTAGTGAACAGCACCTTGAGGTCGGGCCGCGTCGTCCGCGCCCGCTGCGCCAGCTCCTCGCCGTTCATCCCGCCCGGCAGAACGACATCGGTGAACAGCAGGTCGATCGTCCCGTTGGCGGCTTCGAGCTGCTGAAGCGCGGCGGACCCGTCGGCCGCCTCGATGACCCGGTAGCCGAGCTCACGCAGCACCTCGACCGTGTAGGCGCGCACACCGTCGTCGTCCTCGCACACCAGGACCGTCTCGTGGCCGCCGCCCGCGGGCACGAGGGTGCCGGCGTCGGGCTCGCCCTCGTGCCCGTCGCCGGTCAGCCGCGGGAGGTAGAGCTTCACCGTGGTGCCTTCGCCGGCCTCGGAATGGATCTCCACGTGGCCGCCCGACTGCCGGACGAAGCCGTAGACCATCGACAGCCCAAGCCCGGTCCCCTTGCCGACCTCCTTGGTGGTGAAGAACGGCTCGTAAGCCCGTGCCAAGGTTTCGGCGTCCATGCCGGTCCCGGTGTCGGTCATGCAGATCGCGACATAGTCGCCCGGCACGACTTCGCCGGCCTCGCGGTCATGGCTCTTCTCGAGACGGGTGTTCATCGTCTCGATGGTGAGCTTGCCGCCCTGCTCCATCGCATCGCGGGCATTGAGCGCGAGGTTGAGGATCGCGCTTTCCAGCTGGTTCGGATCGATCTCGATCTGCCACAGGTCCTCGCCGAGCACAGTCTCGACGGCGACCGTCTCGCCAAGCGAGCGATGGAGCAGTTCCGACATGCCCGACACCAGCTTGTTGGCGTCGATCGGCTTGGGCGCGAGCGGCTGGCGCCGCGAGAAAGCGAGCAGCCGCTGGGTCAGCAAGGCGGCGCGCTCGGCACCGGTTAGCGCGCCGGCGATGTTGCGTTCCAGCCGCGCGTTGCCGCTGCCGGCGATCTAGCGCTGGGCGAGCTCCAGGTTGCCGGTGATGACGGTCAGAAGATTGTTGAAGTCGTGGGCGATCCCGCCGGTGAGCTGGCCGACCGCCTCCATCTTCTGCGACTGCCGAAGCGCCTCCTCCATTCGCTCGCGCTCGGCGATTCCCGCGGCGATGCGTTGCTCGAGCGACTGGTTGAGCTCGGTCAGCGCCTTCTCGGCCCGGCGGCGGGCGGTGACGTCGTTGAACAGGATCGCGACCCGGTGGGCCGAGGCCGGTCCGGTGCGGTAGGCATAGACGTCGAAGGAGCGGCCGCCGAGCGCGGCCGCCTCATGTTCGAAACGCCTGGGCCGGCCAGTCCTTGCGACCTCGCCGTAAAGGTCGAACCAATGCTGCTCGTGGTCGGGCGCAAGCTCGCGCATCCGCTTACCGGCGGCGGCGTAGAGGCCGGTCTGCTGCTCGAAGGCGGGATTCACCTCGATGAAGCGGTAGTCGACCGCCTCTCCCGATGGCGCGAACTCGACTTCGATGATGCAGAAGCCGGCGTCGATCGCGCTGAACAAAGATCGGTAACGCTCCTCGCTCTCGCGCAGGGCCTCGGTGGCGGCATGGATGTCCGTGAGGTCGACGGCCATTCCGACATAGCCGAGCAGGGTTCCGTCAGGGTCGCGCCGGGGCCGCGAGCTGACCATGAGCCAGCGCCATTCGCCGTCGCCGCGCCGGAACCGCGCCTCGAAACCGTAGGGCTCGCCCTTCTCCCAGGCGGCGGCGCGGCGGGCCGCCACGGCGGCGAGGTCGTCCGGGTGGATGATCTCGGTCCAGACGTGGCCGGTCAGCTGCTCTGAAGGGCGGCCGGCATATTCGGCGAAAGCTTGGTTGGCGAACTCAATCCCGTCGGGGCCGGTGACCCACGCCGGCACCGGCGCGGTGTCCGCCATCGCCCGGAACCGCGCCTCGCTCTCGCGAAGCGCCTGTTCGGCGCGCTTGCGCTCGCTGATGTCGCGGACCAGCGCGAAAAAGCCCGGGATCGTGGCGCCGCGGCGGTCCGGAACGTAATCGATCGCGACATGGCGCGGCCCGCCGTCCTTGTAGGGGACGAACTGCTCGAAGCTGTGCTTTTCGCCTTGAAGGACCCGTTCGACCATGGGCCGAAGCCCCTCATAGGCCGCCTCGCCCAGCACCTCGCGCATATGCTTGCCGGCCAAGTCCTCGCGGCGGTGGCCGAACCACTCCTCATAGGCGCGGTTGTTGAAGCGGTAGCGGTGATTGCGGTCGATATAGGCGAGGAGCACCGGCAGCGCGTCGGCGACGCCGCGGATATCGGGGCCTTCGCTGCGCGCCGAGCGCAGCCGGGCATTTTCCGCCTCCAACTCGGCGATCCGGGCCTTCAGCGCCGCATCGCCCGAGGCCTCCTGCGACTCCACTTTGCCCGAGGCTCCTGCTGCCGCACGCCAAGTGGTGCGGTGCTGAAGCTAGTCCACGTTCGCCCCGCCAAAATCAAGCGCGGCCTGGTAGGTCTCCGGCTTGAACCCGGCGATCCGCCGGTCGCCGAGATCGAGGATCGGCCGCTTGATCATCGACGGCTGCGCAAGCATCAGCGCCACTGCCTTGTCGGCGTCGAGCCCGTGCTTGTCGGCTTCGGGAAGCTTGCGGAAGGTCGTGCCGGCGCGGTTGAGCACAGTCTCCCAGCCGAGCTCGTCCACCCAGCCCCGAAGCCGCGCCTCGTCGATCCCGGCTTTCTTATAGTCGTGAAAATCATAGGCGATTCCGCGGCCGTCGAGCCACACCCGCGCCTTCTTCACCGTGTCGCAGTTCGGGATCCCGTAGAGCGTCGTCACCGCGATCACTCCCACTCGATCGTTCCGGGCGGTTTCGACGTATAGTCGTAGACGACCCGGTTGATGCCCTTGACCTCGTTGACGATTCGGGTGGCGACGCGGCTGAGGAAGCCGGCGTCGAACGGATAGACGTCGGCGGTCATTCCGTCGGTGCTGGTCACCGCGCGAAGCGCGCAGACGCTGTCATAGGTGCGGTAATCGCCCATCACGCCGACGGTCTTGACCGGAAGGAGGACCGCGAAAGCCTGCCAGATCGCGTCGTAGAGGCCGGCGTTCCGGATCTCCTCGAGGTAGATGGCGTCGGCCTTGCGGAGGATGTCGCAGCGTTCCTTGGTGACCTCGCCGGGAATCCGGATGGCGAGGCCGGGGCCGGGGAAGGGGTGGCGGCCGACGAACGCCTGCGGAAGACCGAGCTCGCGGCCCAATGCGCGCACCTCGTCCTTGAACAATTCGCGAAGCGGCTCGACCAGCTTCATGTTCATCCGCTCGGGGAGGCCGCCGACATTGTGGTGGCTCTTGATCGTCACCGACGGGCCGCCGGTGAAGCTGACGCTCTCGATCACGTCGGGATAAAGCGTGCCCTGCGCGAGGAAGTCGGCGCCGCCGATCTTGCGCGCTTCCTCCTCGAACAGGTCGATGAAGGCGCCGCCGATGAACTTGCGCTTGGCCTCGGGGTCGGTGAGCCCGGCCAGGCCGCCGAGGAACATGTCCTCCGCGTCCACATGGACGAGCGGGATGTTGTAGGAATTGCGGAACAGGCTGACGACCTGCTCGGCCTCGCCGGCGCGCATCAACCCGTGGTCGACGAACACGCAGGTGAGCTGCTCGCCGATCGCCTCGTGGATCAGCACCGCAGCGACCGCGCTGTCGACCCCGCCCGATAGGCCGCAGATCACCCGCCCGTTGCCGACCTGGGCGCGGATCTCCTCGATCTTGGTCTTGCGGAACTCGGCCATCGTCCAGTCGCCGGCGCAGCCGCAGACGTGGCGGACGAAATTGGCGATCAGCTTGCCGCCGTCGGGGGTGTGCACCACCTCGGGGTGGAACTGGGTGCCGTAATAGTGCCGCGACTCGTCGGCGATCACCGCGAAGGGCGCGCCGTCGCTGGTGGCGACGATCCGGAAGCCGTCGGCGAAGCGGGTGACCTTGTCGCCGTGGCTCATCCACACCTGGTGGCGCTCGCCGACCTGCCATAGGCCGTCGAACAGCTTGCACTCCTCGGTCACGGTCAGGAAGGCGCGGCCGAACTCGCCGCCCTCGCCGGTCTCGTGCCCCGGCCGGACCTCGCCGCCGAGCTGATGGGTCATGACCTGCTGGCCGTAACAGATGCCGAGGATCGGAAGGCCGCTGTCGAACAGGATCTGCGGCGCCCGCGGGCTGCCTTCCTCCGGCACTCCGGCGGGCGAGCCCGAAAGGATGATCCCTTTGGGCTTCATCCGCTTGTAGGCCTCCTCGGCCGTCGTGAACGGGGCGATCTCGCTATAGACTCCGGCCTCGCGCACGCGGCGCGCGATCAGCTGAGTCACCTGGCTGCCAAAGTCGACGATGAGAATGGATTCGGAAGGCTGGACCGTCATGGCCGGGCGATAGGAACCACGCCGCGGGCTGTAAAGCCGTGGGCCTGGCTCCGGGGAATAGTTAGGCGATCGCTAAACTGTCTTGCGCCGACCGTCGCGGCGCGATACTTAACCGTGTGCTTAACGAATCGCCAAGGCTCGACCGATCATTCCAGGCGCTTGCCGACCCCACGCGGCGCGGCATCGTCGCCAGGCTGAGCCGTGGCCCGGCATCGGTCAGCGAGATCGCCCGGCCGCTGCAAATGAGCCTTCCCGCGGTGCTCCAGCACCTGAAGCTGCTCGAGGAGAGCGGGCTGGTGCGCTCCGAGAAGCAGGGGCGGGTGCGAACCGTCCGGATCGAAGGTGAAGCGCTTGCCGCCACCGAGAGCTGGCTCGCCGAGCTTCGCCACGAATGGGAGAGCCGCCTCGACCGGTTCGAGGCGCACGTCGAAGAAATGAAACGCAACGGAGAATGACCATGTCCGACCATGACCTTGTCCTCGAACGCCTGCTCGATGCGCCGCGCGATCTCGTCTGGCGCGCCTGGACCGATCCCGAGCAGGTGAAGAAATGGTGGGCGCCGCGACCCTACCAGACTCCCGAGGTCGACATGGACCTGCGCCCGGGCGGCCGCTTCTACACGCGCATGACCGGCCCCGACGGCTTCGACAATGCGGGCGAGGGCTGCTTCCTGGAGGTGGTAGAGGGCGAGAAGGTGGTTTGGACCTCGGCGCTCAGCGGCGGTTACCGGCCGGTCGACCAGGTCGAGGATTGCGGCGGCTTCCCGTTCACCGCGATCGTCGCCTTCGAGGACGCCGGCAACGGCAAGACCCGCTACCGCGCAGTCGCCCTGCACCGCAACGCGGCGGACGCCGACACCCACGCCAAGATGGGCTTCCACGACGGCTGGGGCACCTGCGCCGATCAGCTCGGCGAGGTCGCCAGGGAGCTTGGCGCGACGGCCTAGTGGACCAGGCGCTCGCCGCTCTCGGCCTTGCTGGAGAGGGAGAAGCGCGGCTCGATCGATAGCGGCGCGCCGGTGACCAGGGCCGCGGCATAGGCGCCGACCGCCGGCCCCATCTTGAAGCCGTGCCCTGATCCGGCCCCGACCAGCACGGTATTGTGCCAGCGCGGGTGGCGGTCGATCAGGAAGTCGCCGTTGGCGCTGTTCTCATATTGGCAAACCCGGCTCTCGTTGAGCGGCGCGTCGCGTAGCGCGGGGAAGCGCCGCGCGATGAATGCTCGCACCCGCGCCAGCGCCTCGGCCGAATGGCCGCGGTCGCCCTCGTCCGGGTCCATGACCGGCCCATGGGTGTCGCGCGCGATCTTGAAGCCGCGCGCCTCCAGGTCCGGCATGCCGTAGAACAGGTCGCCGCCGTTGAAATCGGCCCAGCCAGGCAATTGGCCCGGGCCGAAGCGCGGATCGCCGGCCGGCGGGCGGAAGAAGAACACCTCCTGCCGGGTGGGCCGGATCCGCCGCGCAAGCAGGTCGGGAAACAGGCGCGGCAGCCACGGCCCGGCCGCGAAGACGAAGCGATCGGCGTTGATCGTCTGACCGTCGGCGGTGCGCAGCCGGTTGAGCCGCCCTTGACCCGCTTCGGGCGGCAGCACCTGAGCGGCGAGATAGGAGCCGCCGGCCTCGACAAACCGCGCCACCAGGGTCTGCACCGCCCGCCGCGCCATCAGCACGCCGAACTGCGGCTCGTAGAGGCCGAGCGCGACGCCGTCGGAATCGATCGCCGGGAAGCGCCGTGTCATCTCCGCCCGTTCGAGGACCTGGGTCGGCAGGCCGAGCCGGCGGTGCACCTCGATCGTCGCCAGCGCATAGGGATCGCGGTCGGGGAAGAAGAACAGCACGCCGGTCTCGGCGAACAGCGGCAGCCCCGCGGTCCGCGACAGCGCCCGCCAGTCGTCCAGCGAGGACAGCGCCATGCGCGTGTAGATCTCGTCCGCCCCATAGGCGCCGCGGGTCATGCGCGACTCCCCGCCGGACGAGGCGCGGGCATGGGCGGGCCCCCACGGGTCGACCAGCAGCACCCGCCGCCCCGCATCCTGAAGCTTCTTCGCGGTCCACGCGCCGAACACGCCGGCGCCGACCACCGCCACGTCGGCAGGACGGGTGATGATCTGCGCCGCAGCGGGCGCGGATAGTGAGGCCGCCGCGGCGCCGGCGAGCAGCTCGCGCCGCGTCGGCCTCATGACGCTCCGCCTAGAAGCGCTTGCGCACCGTCACGCCGATCTGGCGTGGATTGCCGATGTTGAAGCCGAGCCGCGCTCGCCCGCCGCGCTCGCGGTCGAACGACAGCAGGGCATTCTCGTCGAACAGATTGTTGGCGTAGACCTGCACGCCCAGGCCGTTGTCCCAGTCGATGCCGGCGCTGAGGTTGACCAGATTATAGTCCGGCAGCTCGAGGTCGACGATCGTCGCGGCATTGGCCGGCGCGCCGCCGAACGGCAGGCCGTGGACGAAGGCGCGCGGATTGTTCTCCTGGTCGCTCGGCTGGGTGAAGCGGCTGCCGATATGCTGGAACGACGCGCCGACATAGGCCTCGGCCCCCGGCCCAGCCTGCCAGGTGTAGCTGGCGCTGGCCGAGAGCTGCATCTCAGGAACGCTCGGCAGTCGGTTGCCCTCGCGGATCCCGCCGATCACCGCGCCGGTGCCGTCGACCACGGTCGAGTCGAACTCGGCCTGGATGACGCTTCCGGCCAGCGAGAAGACGAGGCCCTCCGCCGGCGACGCCGACATCTCGAACTCCGCGCCGAGCGTGTGCGCCTTGGGCACGTTGAACACGATGCGCGACGAGCAGGAGCCCGCATCGAGGGTCACCTGGAGATTCTCGATGTCGGTGTAGAAGCCCGCGGCGGCGAAGCTTATCCCGCCGCTCTCGCCGCGGAGCCCGAGCTCGTAATTCCACAGGGTCTCGTCGTCATAGTCCTGAAACCCGCCGAAGATCGCCTCGTCCTGCGGCGTGCACAGCGGCAGGTTCAAGGGATCGTTGACGCCGCCGAGGCGGAAGCCCTTCGCGATCTGCGCGTTCACGCGCACGTCGTCCGCCGCCTCATAGGTGACGATGAGGCGCGGGCTGACGCCGTCCGACGCGGTGCGGTCGGTGCGGTCGTCGCCGTTGGAGAACAGGCCGCCCGAGGTGAAGCGCCGCTCCTCCTCGAAATCGTAGTAGCGCGCGCCCGCGGTGACCGTCAGCCGCTCGGTGATGTCGAGGCTCGCCTCGCCGAACACCGCGGTCTGGCGGATGTCGTAGGGCAGGTCGGCATTGTAGGGCGAATTCGGGCCGAAGCCGTTCGCCACCGCCGCCGACGTCCCGGACCCGAACCGCGCATCCGTGAAGGCGTCATAGCCGGGCGTCGGAAGCCGCTGCGCATAGATGCGGTCGGTCTTCGAATAGAAGGCGCCGATCAACCACTGGAAGGGACTTTCATAGTCCGACGCCAGCCGCACCTCCTGGACGAACGAGTCGAGATCGGTGGTGTCGAGAAGGTTCGACGGCAAGAGCACGCCCGCTGCCGGGAAGCCGAGATCGACCGATACGCTGCCGGTCAGCGCGCTCGCGTCGCGGCTCACCAGGATCTCGCGCTGGATGAAGGAGGTGACCGATGTGATCGTGACAGGTCCCGCGTCGATGCGCGCGGTGAGGTCGGCGATCAGGGTCTGGTCCTCGAACGCCTCGTCCAGCAGCAGGAACTGCTCGCGCTCGCGGAACGTGACGGCCGGCCGGGTCGTCGTGAACGGGTTGGCGAACAAGTTGTAGACTTCCTGGCGGTTGAAGCCGTCGGTCTGGATTTCCTGATAGAGCAGGCGCGGCGTGATCTGGATGCCCGGCGCCGGCTCCCACAGGAGCGAAATCCGGCCGCCGTAGCGCTGGCCGTCATTGATGTTCTCGTCGCGCCCACCGCCTTCACGAAGAGCGTCGACGAAGCCGGCATATTGGGTGAAATAGCCGACTGCCCGGATCGCCACCGTGTCGCCAACGGGAAGGTTGATCGCGCCCTTGAGGTGGCCGCCGAGATCGTCCTCCTCTACGACGTTGAGATTGCCCTCGACGAGGCCTTCGACCCGGCCGAGGCGCGGCTGGTTGGTGATGTAGCGGATCGTGCCGCCGACCGAGCCCGAGCCGAACAATGTGCCCTGCGGTCCGCGCAGCGTCTCGACGCGGTTGAGGTCGAACAGGTCGATGTCGGGCGTGAACAGCGAGAGTGAGATGACGCTCTCGTCGAGATAGACGCCGACCTGTTCCTTCACGCCGGGCTGGTCGCGGACAATCTGGCCGGCGGACACGCCGCGCACCGAGACCTGGCTCTGACCCGGACCGAGATTCTGGATGGTGAGGCCGGCGACGTTGCGCGACAGATCCTCGATGGTCGTCGCGCCCGAACGTTGGATGTCGGCCTCAGTCTGGGCGTTAATCGAAAATGGAACCTCGAGAAGCGACGTCTCGCGCAAAGTCGCGGTGACGACGACGACGTCTTCGGCTTGCTGCTGCGGTTGCTGGTCGGGCTGAACCTGGTCTTGCGCCAGTGCAGGGGTTGCGGCGAGCGTCCAAACGAGACCGGTCGCGGCAAGAATCTCAGTTCGGCTGAGACGGCGGAAACTCATCATCATTCCCTCCCTTATGTCACTCTGAAGCTAAGCCGGAACAGTGCGGGTCGGAAACGAATGTTGCGTCGGCGCCTCAACTTGCCCGCTGCTTGTGACACTTTTGTCACAATGCCTGATTGGTGCGCGACGATCCCCGAGCGCTTCAGGGGTCATGCCTCATTCTGTGGCGTGTCCGGCAATCCCCGGGAGGGTCACGGCAATGCCATGGAATTTTCCTGCACGCCTAGCGGCTTGCGCGCTTGCCACGGCGCCCAGTACTGATTTACCACCCTAATACAGACAATCAGCGACAGGGGTGTGGCAATGGCTTCGAGGCGCGCGTTCTCCCGCGGTGGATCCTTCCTCGTTCTCGCCGCGGCGATGGCCGCTTCGGCGCCGGGCGCGGCGCAGGCGCAGCAGCCGCAGGCCCGAATCGCGGTTCCGCCGGTCGCCTACACGACCAGGACCCTGCCCAACGGGCTCAAGGTCTATGCGATCCGCGACACCGGCACCGCCAACGTCCACGTGCAGATGTTCTACGATGTCGGCTCGCAGGACGATCCCGCCGGCCGCTCCGGCTTCGCCCACCTGTTCGAGCACATCCTGAGCCGCGTCACCCGCAACATCGCTCCGGGCCAATTGAGCCGGATCGTCGAGGAGGAAGCCGGCGGCACCCGCAACGCCTCCACCTCGCCAGACACCACGCGCTATTACGAGACGGTGCCGGCCAACCAGCTCGAGGCGATGCTGTGGGCGCATGCCGAGCGGATGGGCCGATCGGTGCTCGACCAATCGGTCTTCGACGCCGAGCGCAGCATCGTGAAGGAGGAGATGCGCCAGCGGGTCCTCGCGGAGCCCTATGGCCGGCTCCAGCGCTACCACCTCTTCCAGAACATCTTCGTCGATCATCCCTACCAGCGCTCGGGGATCGGCACCGTCGGCGACCTCGACGCCGCAAACCTGGAGGACGCGCGCGCCTTCCATGAGAATTACTACCGGCCCGACAATGCGACCCTCGTCGTCTCGGGCAATTTCGATCCTGCCCAGCTCGACCGCTGGATCGACGAGCATCTCGCCCCAATCCCGCGGCCGAGCCGGCCGATCCTGCGCCACCAGCTGACGGGCCGGCCGCAGAGTGCCGCGCGCACCATCACCGCCTATGGTCCCAATGTCCCACTCCCGGCAGTGGTGCACGCCTGGCAGCGGCCCAAGGCCGACCATCCCGACACCGCCGCTCTCGAGGTGCTGGCGCGAATCCTGTCGGCCGGCCAGTCGTCCCGGCTTTACCGAACGATCGTCTATGACCGGCAGCTCGCCCAGTCGGCCGGGGCGTTCAATTACGGGCTCGAGGATGCCGGCCTATTCGCGATCAACGCGATCGTCGCCAGCGGCAAGGACCCCGCGGAGGTTGAGGCCGCCCTCGCCGCCGAAGTCGCCCGGGTCCGCGACGAGCGCGTCTCGGACGCCGAGCTTCGCGAGGCGATCACCGAATATGTCTCCGACGAGCTGTTCGAGCGCGAGACCCCGACCGGCCGCGCCGAGGCCCTGGCGCAGGGGGTGATCGTCGCCGACGATCCGCGCTGGAGCGACGAGATGCTCGCCGCCGTCCAGCGGGTCACCGCCGCCGACGTGCAGCGGGTCGCGCGGCAATATCTGCGCGATGACCGCCGAGTCGCGATTCGCTATCTCGACGAAGGCCAGCGCCAGGGTGAAGCTCAGCCGGATCCCTCGCAGCAGCGCACCAATGCCGCGCTCGGAATCACCCTCCCGCCCGCAGTCGGCACCCCGAACCAACTCGCTCCCGAAGGCGAGCGGGTCGCGCCGCCGGCGCCGGGTCCGCAGCGCGCGCTCGCTGCGCCGGCCTTTGCCGAACGCCGTCTTGCCAATGGCATGCGCGTTGTCGTCGCGAAGTCGACCGAGCTTCCGCTCGCCGGCGCCTATGTCGTGTTCGGGGGCGGCTCGTCCGCCGATTCGGCCGACCGCGCCGGCGTGGCGACGATGATGGCCAGCCTTGCCGACAGCGGCACCAGCCGGCTCAATGCCACCCAGCTCGCCGCGGAGATCGAGCGGCTCGGCGCCCAGATCGGCACGAGCGCGGGGGCCGACAACACCAGCGCTTTCGTCGCCGCGCCCGCGGCCAATATCGAGGCGGCCGGACGCCTGCTCAGCGACGTGGTGCGCAGCCCCACCTTCGCCCAGGAAGAGCTCGACCGTGAGCGCCGCCGCTCGCTCGACCGCCTGCGCGTCGCGCTTCGCCAGCCCGGCACGGTGAATGCCTTCGCGTTGGGCCGGGTCCTGTTCGGCGATGCGCCTTATGGCGCGCTGTCGCCGACCCCGGCGTCGCTCGAATCGCTCACTCGCGACGATCTCGTCCGCTACCACGCCAATTGGTGGCGGCCGGACAATGCGACGATGGTGGTGATCGGCTCGCTTGACGCCGAGGAGGGTTTCGCACTGGCCGAGCGGCTGTTCGGCGACTGGGCCGCGCCGGCCCAGCCCTTGCCGCAGCTTCCCGCCAACCGCGCCGGAACGCCGTCCGCGCCGCGCGTCGTAGTGATCGACATGCCGGCTGCGGATCAGGCGGCGGTGTCGGTCGCGCTTCGCGGAGTCACCCGCGCCGACGAGGATTATTATCCGCTGCTGCTCGCCAACTCGGCGCTCGGCGGCTCGTCGACCGCGCGACTGTTCCAGGAAGTGCGCGTCAACCGAGCGCTGAGCTACGGCGCCTATTCGAGCCTCGAGACGATGCGCGACGAGGGCCTCCTCGTCGCCCAGGCGCAGACCCGCAACGACGCGGTCCCGGAAGTGGCGCAGGTGATGCTGGGGGAGATCAGGAAGCTGGCGGCGGAGCCGATCGCCCCCGAGCAGCTCGAGCGGCGGCGGACCTTGCTGACCGGATCGTTCGGGCGGCAGGTCGAGACCACCTTCGGCCTCGGCGGCTTCCTCACCAACCTCGCGGTCCAGGGACTGCCGATGAGCGAATATGGCCGCTATTTGTCGAGCCTCGCTGCGGTGACTCCGGAGCAGATCGCCCGCTCGGTCGCCGCCGAGCTCGACCCGAGCCAGGCGAGCATCGTCATCGCCGGCCGGGCAAGCCAGTTCATCGACCAGCTGCGCGCTCAATATCCCAATGTCGAGGTGATCCCGCTCGACCAGTTCGACTTCGGCCGAGCGGCGCTGAGAAGCGGGGGGAACTAAGAAAAGAAGGCCCCTCCCCTTCCGGGGAGGGGCTGATCATGCCTTACCGGTCGAAATCGAGGATCCGGCCGTCGCCGAAGGCGAGGCAGCTGAAGCCCTCGCGGTCGACCCGCACCCGGCCGTAGCGGTCGTGGCGAAGCTCGTCGAACGTGCCGCGGACCCGGAAGCGGCCGCCCGATACGGCGTCGACGTCGCTGACCCGGACCTGGCCGCCGCGCGCATGGCGCTGGGCCTCCGCACCGCAGCTGTTCGCCGCCGCGCCGTAGCCATAGCCGCCGCCGGCATAGCCGTAATTGTAGCCGTAGCCGGTGCTCGGATAGCCATAACCGGCGTTCGGATAGCCGTAGCCATAACCCGGCGCCGGATAGCCGTAGCTCTGCGGGGCACCGTAGCCGTAAGGCGCATAGCCGCGGCCGGTCACCGCATTGACCGCTCCGGCGATGGCGCCGACCGCCGCCACCGCGCCGGCGATGTCGCGCGCGCTGATGCCGTCGTCGCGGTCGTCATAAGGGTAGGGATAGGGATAAGGCTGCGCGCCCGCCGGGGTGGCGGTCGCAAGCAAAGCAGCGGCCCCGATGCCGCCGAAGAGTGCAGTGATACGCTTCATGACTGGCCTCCTATACGCCCCCGCCCGGGCGCACCCGGGCAAAGCTGCGCGGAATATGCCAGCGCCCGCCTGATCCCCGACTGAACCCCCCGTATTGCTGGCGTTCAGCTTGTTATTTCCAGTAATATCGAAATATCTGTTGACGCCCCACCGTCATAGGTATATTTCGAATCAACTCGAAATGAGGACGAACGTGCAAGCTGACGACGCAATCGCTGCCCTAGGCGCTCTCGCCAATCCGCACCGACTGGCCCTGTTCCGGCTGCTCGTCCGCGCCGGCGGGGAGGGGCTCTCGGCCGGGGCCATCGCCACCGAGCTCGGCATTCCGAATTCCTCTTTGTCGTTTCACCTCGCCCATCTGAACCAGGCGGGCCTGGTCCGGCAGGAGCGGCATGGCCGCTCGCTCATCTACTCGGCCGACTATGCCGCGATGAACGCTCTGGTCGGCTACCTCATGGAGAATTGCTGCGCGGGCGCTGGTGGCTGCGGCCCCGACGCGGCCGGCGAACCCCAGAAATCGAACCGGGAAAGGGAGACAATATGAAGCGCCTGCACGTCCATGTCGGGGTCAATGATCTTGACCAGTCGATCGCCTTCTACGCCCGCCTGTTCGGCGCCGAGCCGACCGTGGTGAAGCCGGATTATGCCAAGTGGATGCTGGAGGATCCCCGAGTGAACTTCGCGATCTCGTCCGGCATGCATGCCCGCAAGGGCATCGAGCATCTCGGAATCCAGGTCGAGGAGAGCGGCGAGCTCGCGGAGGTCTATGGCCGCCTCGCCAGCGCCGGCCGGCCGGTGCTTGAGGAAGGCAAGACCACCTGCTGCTACGCCAAGTCGGAGAAGAGCTGGGTCAGCGATCCCGACGGCGTGATCTGGGAAGCATTCCACACCAGCGGCGAGGCGACCGTCTACGGCGACAGCCCCTCGTTCGAGGCGCTGGAAACCGCACGCTCGCCTGACGCGGCGGCAACCAAATGCTGCGCACCGGCGACCGCGTAAGTCGGCCCAAGCCGGGGAAGATCTGAAGTGTCCACTGTGATGGAGACATCCCCGGCGCGGCCGAGGATGACCACCTTCGAGCGTTACCTCTCGCTATGGGTCGCGCTGTGCATCGGCGCTGGCATCGCGCTGGGCGCCGCCGCGCCCGGGCTGTTCGCCACCATCGCCTCGGCCGAGGTCGCGCGGGTGAACCTGCCCGTGGCGCTGCTCGTCTGGCTGATGATCGTCCCGATGCTCCTCAAGATCGACTTCGCCGCGCTCGGGCAGGTCCGCCAGCATCTGCGCGGCGTCGGCGTGACCCTGTTCATCAATTGGGCGGTGAAGCCCTTCTCGATGGCGCTGCTCGGCACCTTGTTCATCGGCATATTGTTCCGGCCGCTACTGCCCGCCGACCAGGTCGAGAGCTACATCGCCGGCCTCATCCTGCTCGCCGCGGCGCCGTGCACGGCGATGGTGTTCGTGTGGTCGAACCTGTGCGAGGGCGAGCCGCATTATACGTTGAGCCAGGTCGCCCTGAACGATCTTATCATGGTCTTCGCCTTCGCTCCGCTGGTCGGGCTGCTCCTCGGCGTGGCCTCGATAGCGGTGCCGTGGAGCACCTTGCTGCTGTCGGTGCTGCTCTACATCGTCGTGCCGGTGATCGTCGCGCAGGCCGTCCGGCGGGCGATGCTCCGCTCGGGCGGGCAGGCTGCGCTCGATCGGCTGCTCAAGCGGCTGGCCCCGCTCTCCCTGACCGCGCTGCTTGCCACGCTCGTCCTGCTGTTCGGATTTCAGGGCGAGGCGATCCTCGGCCAGCCCTTCGTGATCGCGCTGCTGGCCGTGCCGATCCTGATTCAGGTCTATCTCAATGCCGGCCTAGCTTACTGGCTGAGCAAGAAGCTCGGGGTCGCCTGGTGCGTCGCCGCGCCGGCTGCCTTGATCGGGGCGTCCAACTTCTTCGAGCTCGCAGTCGCCGCCGCGATCAGCCTGTTCGGAATCGGTTCTGGAGCAGCCCTGGCGATCGTCGTCGGAGTGCTGGTGGAGGTCCCGGTGATGCTCTCGGTCGTCGCCATCGTGAAGCGCACTCGGCCCTGGTACGAGGCCGGCTAACTCAGTCGGTGTGTCGGGGAAAAGCGGTGGCTGAGAGCCATCTCCCCCCGCAACTCAGCTGTGGAGGGCAGGCGCGCCAGCGAGGTCGCCGGCGCGCCCCTTCCTTAGCCCCGCTCGCCCGCGCGGCGGGTCGTCGCCGCCGGCACCGCCATTCCGGTGAAGTGGGCGATGAACGCGTACATGTCCGAATATTCCTCGATCTGCTTGTCGGTCGGCTTGCCCGAGCCGTGGCCGGCGCGAGTCTCGATGCGGATGAGGTGCGGGTTGCCGTTCGGGTTCGCGTGCTGGAGCGCCGCGACATATTTGAAGCTGTGGCCCGGAACGACCCGGTCGTCGGTGTCCGCCGTGGTCACCAGGATCGGCGGGTAGGACACGTTCGGCCGGATATTGTGGTAGGGCGAGTAAGCGTAGAGCGTGCGGAAGTCCGCCTCGCGGTTCGGATAGCCGTAATCGTCGACCCAGTAGCGGCCCGCGGTGAAGCGGTCGAAGCGGAGCATGTCCATAACGCCCACCGTCGGAAGCGCCGCAGCGAACAGGTCGGGTCGCTGGTTGACGACCGCGCCCACCAAAAGCCCGCCGTTCGACCGGCCCTCGACCGCGAGCTGGCGGTTGGTGGTGACGCCCTCGCGGATCAGATGCTCGCCGGCCGAGATGAAGTCGTCGAACACATTCTGCTTGTTGGCGAGGCGGCCGGCATCGTGCCACGCCTGGCCGTACTCGCCGCCGCCGCGGATGTTGGCGACCGCGAGCACTCCGCCCATGTCGACCCAGGTCATCCACTTGGGCTGGTAGCGCGGTAGCTCCGGCGCGTTGAAGCCGCCATAGCCGTAGAGCAGGGTCGGCTGCGGCCGGCTGGTGTCGAGGTCGCGGCGGTGGACCAGGAACATCGGAACCCGGGTGCCGTCCTTCGAATTGAAGAACACCTGCCGCACTTCGTAGCGCGCCGGATCGAAGGCGATCTCGGGCTGGGCGAAGACACTGCTCTGGCCGGTGCGGCTGTCGTAGCGGTAGATCGCGCCCGGCGAGTTGAAGCTGGCGAAGGAGTAGAAGGTCTCGCTGTCGCTCATGTCGCCGGAGAAGCCGGACACCTGGCCGATTCCGGGCAGGGCGATGGTGCCGAGCCGGCGGCCGGTGAGGTCGAAGGTGCGGACCTCGCTCTTGGCGTCGGCGAGGTAGCGGAGGATCAGCCGGTCGCCGACGATCGACGCGCCCTGAAGGGTGGCGGCGTCCTCCGCGACGATCTCGGTCAGCGCTCCCAGATTGGCGACGTCCATGGCGACGATCCGCTGGCGCGGGGCGTCCTTGTTGGTCTGCCAGTAGAAGCGGGTCCCCTGGTTGCCGAGATAGGTCCAGTCATTCTCCGCCGCGGCGACGATCCGCCGCAGCTGCGCGTTCGGCTGGGTGAGGTCGATGAGGGTGATCTCGTAGCGCGCGTCGGTGCCCTCGTTCGAATAAACGATCAGCCAGCGGCCGTCGTCGGTCACCTCCCCATTGTTGCTGAGCCGCGGCCGGTCGGGCTGGGCGAAGACCAGCCGGTCCTCCGCCTGCGGCGTCCCGATGCGGTGGAAGTAGATGGCGTGGTTCTCGTTGGTCGACTGGAACTGCTGCGCCGCCGTCGGCTCCGGGAAGCGCGAGTAGAAGAAGCCGCTATTGTCCTTCGCCCATTCGATCCCGGTGAACTTGGCCCAGCGCACCTCGTCGTCGAGCACCCGGCCTGTCGCGGCGTCGAGCACCCGGATGACGCGCCAGTCGGTGCCGCCTTCCTGGACTCCGTAGGCGACGTAGTGTCCGTCCTTCGACGGCTCCCATTCGGCGAGCGCGGTGGCGCCGTCTTGGCTCCACGTGTTCGGGTCGATCAGCAGGCGCTGCTGGCCGTTGAGCCCGTCGCGAACGTACAGCACCGACTGGTTCTGAAGGCCGTCGTTGCGCGTGTAGAAGTAGCGGCTTCCCGCCTTCTGGGGCACGCTGAACCGCTCATAGTCGTAGAGCTCGCGCATCCGCGCGCGGAAAGCGTCGCGGTGCGGCAGCTGCGCGAGGAAGCGGTTGGTGACCGCGTTCTGCGCGGTGACCCAGTCGCGCACCCGCGGGTCCTGGCGGACGTCATTCTCGAGCCAGCGATAAGGATCGGCGACCGCCACCCCGAACTGGGTCTCGACGACATTCTCGCGGGCCGTCGGCGGATAGGTGATCCGCGCCGCGCTGGCGCTCGAGCTCTGCTGGGCGGCGACCGCGAACGGCGAAACGGCAACGGACAAAGCGGTCAGGCACAACAGGACACGGCGCATCGGCAAGCTCTCTCTCGGCTGATTGTTATGGAACGGGCGTCTAGCACCCGCCCCATCCGAGTCAAAGCTTGCCGCCGACGGGTTAAGCTCAGTTAGCCGCGCCGGCGCGCATGGTTGGCGAAGAGGACGAGAAGCACGCCCACGACGACGATCGTCCCCGCCATCGGCGGGAAGCCGGCCGTCGCCGCTTCATAGCCATATTGGAAGCCGGACGAGGGCAAGGCATGCGTGCTCTCACCCTCCCATCCCCCTTCGCTCCGCAACAGCAGACGGGCCCCTCCCTCTCCCGATGGGGAAAGGTTCGAACTACGTCAGCTTGATCTCGCGCAGGCGCTGCTGGAGGAAGTCGTGGGCGGTGATCGGCGGCTCGGGCGTCCGGTCCTCGTTGCAGCCGGGCAGTGGGTCGATCAAATAGTCCGGCCGGAAGTGGAGGAAGAAGGGCATCGAGTAGCGCGACACGCCGCGCCGCTCGGGGGCCGGGTTGACCACCCGGTGCGAGGTCGACTTCAGCACATGGTTGGTGAGGCGCTGGAGCATGTCGCCGACATTGACGACGAGCTCGCCCTCCCGCGGAGTGACTGGAAGCCACTGGCCGTCGCGGTCGAGGAGCTGGAGGCCCGCTTCCTCGGCGCCGAGCAGCAGAGTGATGGTGTTGATGTCCTCATGCGCGCCGGCCCGGACATTGGGGCCGTCGCCGGGGACCGGCGGATAATGGAGCAGGCGAAGCACCGAATTGCCGTCGCGCACCGTATCCACGAAGAAATCGGGCTTGAGCCCGAGGTGACGGGCGATCGCCTCGAGAATCCGCGCGCCGGTGCGATCGAAGGCGGCGAACAGCTCGAGAAAGGTCGAGCGGAAGCTCTCGACTTCGTCCGGCCAGACGTTGCGCGGCATCATCGGCTCGTAGGGATGGCCCTCCGGAAGCTCCCGGCCGACATGCCAGAATTCCTTGAGGTCGTAGGCGGTCGCGCCCTTGGCGGTCTCGATCCCGAACGGCGTGTAGCCGCGCGCTCCGCCGCCCCCCGGGATGTGATAGCCCCGCTTCACCTCCTCGGGCAGCGCGAAGAAGGCCTTCGCCTTCTCCTCGGCACGGGCGATGAGATCGGCCGGGATGCCGTGGTCCGCGACGACCGCGAAGCCGTAGCGTTCGAACGAGCCGCCGATCGCGGCGGCGAAGCCCTCGGGGTCCCGATCGGACTCGGTGAGGGAGACGGAAGCGATTGAATCGAGCGTGGTAGCCATGACGCGTTCGTAGCGTAGAGCGTGCGCCAATGCGACTCCGGTGGAACCCGGAGGAGTCGCTTTTCGCCTCATGGATTGCGCCGACGCACCGCTCCCCGCAAAGGCGCGGCATGACCGTGCATCCCCGCCCCTATCTGACGCTGGCCCTGGTCGTGACGGCGACCCTGCTCGGCCTGATGGGCACCGACCTGGTGCTTCCGGCGGTGCCGTCGCTGCCCGAGACCCTGGGCGGCGACGCGGCGGCGGCTCAGCTCGTGCTCGCCGCCTATGTCGGCGGGACCAGCATCGGCCTGCTCGCCTTCGGGGCGCTCGGCGACCGCTTCGCGTCGCGCAGCCTCTTCGTCGGATCGCTCGCGCTGACCGGCATCGTCTCCTTCGCCTGCGCGTGGGCGCCGAGCATCGGCTGGCTGATCGTCTTGCGCGCACTGCAGGGCGCCGTGGCCTCCGGTCCGGCCGTGTTCGCGCCAGCCATCGCCCGGGCGATGTTCGACGAGGCGCGCGCGGTTCGGGCGATCGGTGCTTTGGGGAGCATCGAGTCGCTCGCCCCTGCCCTCGCCCCGATCCTCGGCGTCTGGCTGCTTGCGCTGGGCGGCTGGCAGCTGTCGTTCGAGCTGATCGGAGCGATCGCCCTCGCGCTGGCGGCGATCAACCTCGCGCTTCCGCTCATCCCGCAGACCAGCCGGCGCATGGCGGGCCGCTACGCTCTGCTGCTCAGGGACAAGGTGTTCCTTCGCTACGCGCTCAGCCAGGCCTTCGTGCTCGGCGGGCTGCTCGTCTTCGTGTTCGGAGCGGCGGCGGTGATGGTGCGGAGCTTCGGCGGCACCATCGCCGACTTCATCGTCATGCAGGTGAGCGGGATCGTCACCTTCATCCTGTGCGCGAATTTCGCGGGGAGCCTCGCCGCTCGGTTCGGCGCCGAGCGGATGATCGGCATCGGCACTGCGATGGCGGCGGCGGGCGCGACGGGCATGCTTCTCTACGGCCTCGCCGGCGGCACGAGCACGATCGCCATCACCGCCCTGTTCGTGCCGATCAACAGCGGCCTCGGCCTGCGCGGCCCGCCCGGCTTCTACCGCGCCGTGGTGGCGAGCCACGGCGACGACGCCCGCGGAAGCGCTCTCGTCATCCTGTTCATCATGGCCGCCACCGCCCTCGGCACCGCCGCAGCGGCGCCATTCATCGAGCAGGGCCTCGCTCCTCTGGCGGCGGCGGCCTTCGTGCTGGAGTTGGCGGCCTTGGCGTGCCTAGTTCTCCTGCCACGCCTGCCGGACTAACTGGCTCTATGACGAAACGATCCGGATTCATGCTGGCGGCCTCCCTGGCAATGTCGACCACAAGTGGAGCAGCGCTGGCCTACGGCATCCATCAACCGACCGAACCGCCGCCAGCGACGATCCCGGCCAGCACGGGCGTCATCTGCATGATGGCGATCTTCAATGCGGTCGCGGAAGTCGGCAGGCAATGCTTCTCGGGGCAGGATCGGGAATTCCAGGCCGAACTCCGCCGGACGGTGGACCAAATCGATCAATATGTTCTTCGTAACTCCCCTGCGACACCAGCCGATCTGGAGCGGTTCAAGCGCGAACAGGCCAATATCGGCGAGCCCCAGGCTGCCGTGTGTCAGCCCGAAGTGATCGGGATGTACCGGGACATGGCGAACCTCGGGGCCGCTAGACTGCGATCGGAAACGGACGCTCTTCTCGCCCGGCCCGGCCCGCCGGAATGGGGCGACTGCCTCTAGTGGTAATCGCTAGGCCGGCAGAAGCAGGCCGGCGAGCGCGGCGCTCATCAAATTGGCGAGGCTGCCCGCGATCAACGCCTTGATTCCGAGCCTGGCGATCACCGGGCGCTGGTTGGGGGCGAGGCTTCCGGTCACCGCGAGCTGGATCGCGATCGAGCTGAAATTGGCGAAGCCGCACAAGGCGAAGGTGACGATGGCGCGGCTGCGCTCGCTGATCTGGCCGGGCTCCAGAGAGCCGAGGTCGATGAAGGCGACGAACTCGTTGAGCACGACCTTGGTGCCGAACAGGCCGCCGGCGGCGCCCGCCTCGTTCCAAGGGATCCCGACCAGGAACATGATCGGCTGGAAGATCGCGCCGACGATCTGCTGGAAGCTCAGTTCGGGATAGCCGAACCAGCCGCCGATTCCGCCGAGCAGGCCGTTGGCGAGGGCGACCAGGGCGACGAAGGCGAGCACCATCGCTCCGACCATCACCGCGAGGCGGACACCGACCTGGGCCCCCTGGGCCGCGGCCATGATCACGTTGGCGGGCCGCTCGCCCTCCTCGAAGGTTTCGGCGAGCTCGACCTTCTCCTCGGCCACTCCCCCCTCAACATTGGCGCCGTCCGCGCTTCCGCCGGCGAGCGGAAGCTCCTCCTGCTTGGGCGGGACGTCGGGCATCATGATCTTGGCCATGAGGATTCCGCCCGGCGCCGACATGAAGGCGGCGGCGAGCAGATAGGGCAGAGCCGCGGGGCCGAGCAGGCTGGCATAGGCGGCGAGGATGGTGCCGGCGACGCCGGCCATTCCGACGGTCATCAGGGTGAACAATTGCGGCGGCGTCAGCGCCGACAGATAGGGGCGGACGACCAGCGGCGATTCGCTCTGGCCGACGAAGATGTTGGCGGCCGAGCCGAGCGCCTCGACCCGGCCGATGCCGGTCACCCAGCCGATCGCTCCGCCGATCCAGCGCACGATCCGCTGCATGATCCCGAGATAATAGAGAATCGCCACGAGCGAGGCGAAGAAGATGATGACGGGCAGAGCCGCGATCGCGAAGGCGTGCGCCGGGTTGGTGCAGGCGAAGTCGGTGGCGGTCGCGAGGTCGCTCGCCGGGATGGGCCGGACTCCGCGGTCGGGCACTCCGACCAGGCAGCCGTTGCGTGCGAGGTCGCCGAACAGGAACTCGGTGCCCTTGCCCGCATAACCGAGAAGGTTGGAGACTCCGCGCGCCATGCCCTCGATCGCGGCCCGGCCCCAGCTCGTATAGAGGACCAGAACGGCGATTCCGGCCTGAAGCGCGAAGGCGGCCGCCACCACCCGCGGCCGGATGGCTCGGCGGTTGCTTGAGAGCAGGAAGGCGATGGCGAGAATGGCGAGGATGCCGGCAATGCCGATCAACGGATGCGTGCTCAGGGTGGGAGCCTTCCTGGCTGGAACAAGCGCTGGTGCGCGGGAACGGCGCGGAGATTGGCGCGGGCTTCGAAACTGCGCAAGCCCTTGCCGAGCGCGCCATTCTGCCCCTAGTCAGGGTCGATGACCACCGAGACCACCGCCGGCGCCGCGCCGGGCATCTCCCGCTCCCTGTTCGCCTTCTCCGTCTTCTACGGCGGGATGGTGTGCATCGCCGGCGTTCTCGGCAACAAGCAGGTCGCGCTTGGGCCGCTCGCGGTCGAGGCGGGGATCTTCGCTTTCCTTCTGCTGGTCGTGGTTTCGAGCACGGTCGCCGAGCTTCACGGCCGCGCGACCGCCAACCGGCTCGTCATCCTCGGCTTCATTCCCTTGCTCGCCTCACTCGCGCTGACGCTGATGGTGCTCGCGATTCCCGCCGCCGAGAAGATGGACCCGCAATATCTCGGCGCGTTCGAGACGATCATGACCGGGACGCCGCGGATCTGGGTCGGCGGGATCATCGCTTATGGCGTGTCGACCCTTCTCAATGTCACCATCTTCAGCAAGCTGAAGCGCGAGGGCGGCAAATTGCTGTGGCTGCGGGCGGGAATCGCCGGCGTGCTCAGCCAGATCGTCGACACTCTGATCTTCATCACCATCGCCTTCTACGGCGTGTTCCCGATCGGCGACCTGCTCGTCGGCCAGATGCTCGCCAAGGTGGTGCTGTCGGCGGTCGCCGTGCCGCCGCTGATCGTTCTCGCAGTGAAGCTGGGCCGGTCGCTGGACAGCACGCCGCTCGCTTGAGAGCTCCTCTCCCTGCAGGGGAGAGGATACGGAGACTTAGCCGCGTTGCGGCTTAGTCGGAGTTGGTGAGGGCACGTGCCCTCACCCTCCCACCGCTTCGCGGCGGGTCCCTCCCTCTCCCCGAGGGGAGAGGGTTATTCCGTGGTCTCGCCGTTCCACTCGTCGTTGTCGTGATCGCGCTCGGCCTGTTCCTTGTCCTTGTGGACGACGCCGTCGCGGTGCTCGGGCGGGCCGTAGATGGTGTAGAGCTTCAGCGGCGCGTCGCCGTCGTTGATGACGTTGTGGCGAGCGCCGGCGGGGACGATCACCGCGAAGTCGTCCTCGACCTTGTTGGCCTTCCCGTCGATCATGATCGTGCCTGAGCCTTCCTCGATCCGGAAAAACTGGTCGCGGTCGTCGTGCACTTCCTCGCCGATGTCGCATCCCGGCGGCAGCGTCATCAGCACCAGCTGCAGGTTCTTGCCGGTGTAGAGGACCCGCCGGAAATCCTCATTCTCCAGCGTGCGCGCCTGGATGTCGTCGACATAGCCCTTCATCTGTCCGCTCTCCTTCGTCTTTGGCCGATCAATGCCGCGCCGTGGAGAAGGGTTCCGGGCCTAGTTGCTGTTCTGCGCTCCGGGCGCGGGCGGCGGCGGGGCGGCGAGGTTGGCGTCGCTCAAATTGGCCGCGGCATCGTCCTCGGCTTCGGGGATCGGCGACAATTCGTCGCCGCTGATCGCGCTGTTGAGGTCGCCGGTTTCCTCTACATTGATCGCGGCGGCATTGCTGATGTTGGTCTGCGCATCGCCGCAGGCGACCAGAGCGATGGCGCCGAGCGCGGCGAACAGGATGCGGTTTTTCATAGGCGGCCTTTACCGCGCCGCAGCCGCCGCGTCACGCCGGTCGCTGACGACCGCGCCGCCCTTGATCACGATCGGGACGGATTCGAGCAGCCGCACGTTTGCGAGCGGGTCGCCCGCGACCGCGATTATGTCGCCATAGCGGCCGACCGCGATCGCGCCGACATCGTTCGTGCGCCCAAGAGCCTCAGCGGCGTTGCGGGTCGCCGCCTGGATCGCCTCGAGCGGGGTCATGCCATATTCGACCATGTAGCGGAACTGACCCGCGGCGGTGCCGTGCGGCATCACGCCGGCATCCGAGCCGAACGCCATGCGCACGCCTGCGCGGTGCGCGGCGCGAAAATTGTCGCGCTGAATCTGCGCGATCTCGCGATCCTTGCGGAGATTGTCCTCGCCGACGCCATATTGAGCGCCGAACTCCTGGGTGAAGTCGGTGTTGAAGATGTCCATGACGAACCAGGTGCCGCGCTCGCGGGCGAGGCGGATGCCCTCGGCGTCGACCAGGCTGGCATGTTCGATCGTGTCGATGCCGGCGCGGATCGCGGCCTTGATCCCGGCCGCGCCATGGGCGTGGGCGGCGACCCGAAGGCCCCATTGATGGGCTTCCTCGGCGATCGCCCGGAGCTCGTCCTCGGACAGCTGCTGCTGGCCCGGCTCCGTGTTACGCGAGAAGACTCCGCCCGTCGCGCATACCTTGATCACCTGGGCGCCGTTGCGGCGCTGCTCGCGGACGCGGTTGCGGAGCTCCTGCGGCCCGTTGCCGATGCCCGGATTGGTCGCGTTGAAGCGCGGCGGCAGATAGGTTTCGTCGCAATGGCCGCCGGTCGCGCCGAGCGAATAAGCGGCGGGGACGATGCGCGGCCCCGGGATTCGGCCCTCGTCGATCGCCTGCATATAGGCGACGTCGCTGTAATTGTCGGAGCCGACGTTGCGGACGGTGGTGAACCCCGCCTCGAGCATGTCCTGGGCGTGACGCGGCCCCTGCACGGTCTGGAACAGGTCGGTGAATTCCAGCGCCTCGTAAGGCCCATAGAAGGGGCTGGAATCGAGATGGACGTGCATGTCGATGAGGCCGGGAAGCAGTGTCATGCCCGGCAGGTCGATCCGCCGGGCGCCCGCGGGGATATCGGGGCGCCCGCCGTCGCGGCCGACGACGCTGACGATGCGGCCGTCGGTGACGACGATCACCGGCTCCTGCACATAGCGCCCGCTTAGCACGTCGAGCATCCGGTCCGCGGTGACGACCACGGTTTCGGCTCGGGCGTTCAGCGGAAGGAACAGGAGCAGCATTGCTGCGATGAGTCTGAAGATCGCCACGGTGCTTCCCCTCGCCGTTCGGGCTGAGCCTGTCGAAGCCCTGCCCTTTCTCGCGACGTGGTAGAGGGAAGTACCGTCCTTCGACAAGCTCAGGACGAACGGGGAATAGTCTCGCTTAGGAGACCCGCATCCAGGTCTGCGACTTGCACAGGAAGCGGCCGATCAGGCAACCGCGGGCCACTACGGCGTTGGGCCCGGACAGGCGCAGGGTTCCGGAGAAGGTCCGTCCCATGTCGGGCACGAACACGCGCCCGCCCCAATAGCCCTCGCTCTCGCGGCGGAACTCTCGGAACAGCTGGGTGCCGAGAAGGTTCGGAGTGCCGGCCTCGCGCGCTGCGCTGATCGCCTGCGGGCTCGCCCAGGCGACGGTGCCGCAGACGTTGCTGCCGCACGGCTGGATCCGGACATGAACGGTGTTCTTGGGATTGCGCCAAACGCCGGTCAGTTGCCGCGTGTCGCTGGTCTGCGCCGAGGCTTCCGCGCCCGTCAGGCCAAGCAGAGCAACCGCTGCAACTGCGGTCGCGACGAACTTACGCATTACGAACTCCCAACCCGCTCTCGATCAACGCCCCGCGGCAGAGCTAGGAACCCGGCCGTCCGATATCAACAGCTGTAGACTATCAGGGACAACAAGCAGTTAGGCGGAGGTTGCGGCGCAAATGCGGCGACCGTTCGCCCGCCGAATGGCGTCGGCGGCCCTTGGACCGATCAGAGCGCGCTTCGGGCGCCGCCGAGGAACGCGCGGCCCTCGCCGCGGTGGAACTGGATTCCGAGCATCAGGCTCTCGGCGATCCGCTCGGCTTTCTCCTGCATCGCCGCGGCGCTCTCCGCGTCGAGCAGCTCGTTCGTCGTCTCGCGCCACAGGCCGAGCCAGCGCTCGAAGCTTGCCGGATTGATCGCGTCGCCATGCTTGATGTGCGCCGGAAGCGGCCGGCCCTTGTAGCGGCCGCTGGTCAGCATCACCGACGACCAGAAGGCCTGGAGCCGGTCGAGATGCTCGGGCCAGTCGTCGATCGCGCCGTTGAACACCGGACCGATGAGATCGTCCTGCCGAACCCGCGCATAAAAGGTGTCGACGAGCAGCTTCAGGGACTCTTCCGTGATCGGCAAGGACATGGCTTGGTCTCGTAACGTCAGATTGCGGCGCGATTGGGCGCGATCATCGACCGGATCGCGGCGACGAGGCCGTCGCACAGCAAGGGCTTCTCGACCAGCCGCGCCCCGGCCGCGGTTATCGCCCTCGACATGGCGCGTGTGGGATTGCTCGCCAAGATGATCGCGGGAGACGACAGCCCCTTTTCCTTGAGCGCCCCCAGCAAATCGAGGCCGTTGCCCTCCTCCATGCGGTTGTCGAGCACCACGCAGTCGGCGGCCGGCGCGACGATGCCGGCGCCGCTCCCATGATCCTCGACCGCGAACCCTTCGAGTTCGAGCGAGAATTTGAGAGCGGCGCGGAGAGCCGGGTCGCTTTCGACGAGGAGGATTCGGGGCTGGTGGGTCACTTCGATCTCTATGAAAAGGTGAGGCGGCAGGTTTCCCCGCCGCCTCGATGGTCCCGCTCAGGCGGCCTGCTTCCAGTTGGGCTGGAGCTCGGCGTGCGGCGGGCAGGGAGCGATATTGCCCTGCGGCAGCCCGGCGATCTCGTTGGCGAAGCTGTGGTTGACGTCGCGGTGATGGGCTTCGTCGGCCCGCACCACCAGCACCACGTCGCGAAGGGTCGCGTCGTCGGCCAGACCCCAATAATCCTTGGCGATTTGCGGCGCGGGCACGTTCTCGGAGCGGCCCTCGTCGATCTCGGCGAGATAGTGGGTGTAGCTGATCACCGCCTCCTCCTCGAAATAGCCGACGACCCGGTGGGCGGTCTTCGAGCTGACGAGGTAGAGGAGGAAGAAGAAGCAGTAGAACACCCACTGCACGCCGATGATCACCGCGCGCTCGAACAGGGTCGGCTTGGAGATTTCGATGAAGGTCATCAGGTGCATGCGTTCATTTTCGGCCTCGTCCATGAGCGTCTTGATCCAGCCCTGGTCGTGGCACATGCGGCGGAGGCACTTGAGGTGGTTGATGGTCGCGCCGACCATTCCGGGAACCGCGGCGACGGTCTCGAGCACGACGGCGCGATGGCCGTAGCGTTCGGCGAAGAAGGTGTCGGCGGTCCAGCGCAGGAGCTTGGTGAAGCCGTAGGCGATGCGATCGGAAGCGCCCTTGGGTTGGTGATGGACGGAGAGGTCGATGAACGGAGCGGTCACTGGCGTTTCCTTTCGAAACAAAATCTTGGTCGGTCTGTCGTTGTGCGGCTCCTTCTATTGGCGGGATCGAAAGGCCGAAATTCGGGTCTTGTCCCTAAGTAGAATCGCGGAGGCGCGCCGGGATGCGGCCGTCGCCTAGAGGGTCGTGATGGATCGCAGCCAGGATCAGCGCATGCTCCCGCGAATTGCCAACGGGCATGTCGGCCCGGTGGCCGCCTGCGCTCTGGCGGTGCTCGCCGTGGCCGCCGGGTTCGCCGCGCGCTGGGGGCTCGACCCGATCCTCGGCCAGCGCGCCACCTTCATGTTCTTCGTGCCCGCGGTGGTGCTCGCCGCCGCCCTCGCCGGGCTGTGGCCGGGCGTGTTCGCAACCCTGGTCGGTGCCGCGGCCGGGCTTGCCGCCGATGCGCTGGCCGGACCGATCGGCGTCGGCAACCTCGTCGGCGCGGGCGTGTTCGTGCTGGTCGGACTCGCCGTCACCACGGGCGGCGAATGGTTCCAGCGCGCGCGGCGGCGGGCGGAGGAGATCAACCGCGACCTGCTCGCTCGCGAGGATCATCTCCGCTCGATCCTCGAGACTGTGCCCGACGCGATGGTGGTGATCGACGAGGCCGGCCTCATCCGCAACTTCAGCCACGCTGCCGAGCGCCTGTTCGGCTGGACAGCCGATGAGGTCCAGGGCCGCAACGTCAGCATGCTCATGCCCTCGCCCTATCGCGAGGCGCATGACGGCTATTTGGAACGCTACTATCGCACCGGCGAGCGGCGGATCATCGGCATCGGCCGGGTCGTGGTCGGCGAGCGCAAGGACGGATCGACCTTCCCGATGGAGCTCGCGGTCGGCGAGATGGGGCTCGCCGAGGGCCGCTTCTTCACCGGCTTCATCCGCGACCTCACCGAGCGCCAGCAGACCGAGACTCGCCTCCAGGAGCTCCAGACCGAGCTGGTCCGGGTGTCGCGCCTGACCGCGCTCGGCGAGATGGCGTCGGCCCTCGCCCACGAGCTCAACCAGCCGCTGTCGGCGATCGCCAACTACCTCAAGGGCAGCAAGATGCTTCTCGCCCGCGACGCGGTGCCGGCCGAGAAGGTCGGCGACGCTGTCGACCGCGCCGCCAACGAGGCGCTTCGCGCCGGCCAGATCATCAGGCGCCTGCGCGATTTCGTCGCGCGCGGCGAGACCGAGCGGAGCATCGAAAGCCTTCCCAAGCTGATCGAGGAAGCGAGTGCCCTCGCCCTCGTCGGCGCCAAGGAGCATGGCATCCGGGTCCGCTTCGACTTCAGCCCGGAGATCGACCTCGTCCTCGCCGACAAGGTCCAGGTCCAGCAGGTGGCATTGAACCTCATCCGCAACGCCGTCGATTCGATGGCCGAGGGCGATCCGGCCCGCCGCGACCTCAATGTCACCGTCGCCCCGGCCGAGGACGGCATGGTGCGGGTCAGCGTCGCCGACACCGGGCCCGGAATCGATCCCGAGGTCGCCGACCAGCTGTTCCAGCCGTTCATCACCACCAAGCGCACCGGGATGGGCGTCGGACTGTCCATCTCGCGGACCATCGTCGAGGCGCATGGCGGGCGCATCTGGGCCGAGCCCAATCCGGGTGGCGGCGCGGTCTTCAACTTCACGCTGCAAAAGGTCGGCAAGGAGGAATTGTTCGATGAGTGAGCCGGTGATCCACGTGATCGACGATGACGATTCGGCGCGGCACTCGCTCGAATTCCTGATCGATTGCGCCGGCATGAAGGTGCGTACCTATGCCGCGGCGACCGAGTTCCTGAAGGCCGTTCCAGGCATCGAGCCGGGCTGCATCGTCACCGACGTTCGAATGCCCGAGATGAGCGGGCTCCAGCTGGTCGAGCGGCTGAAGGCGCAGGGCGTCGCCCATCCCCTCATCGTCATCACCGGCCATGCCGACGTGCCGATGGCGATCGAGGCGATGAAGCAGGGCGTCGCCGACTTCATCGAGAAGCCGTTCAGCGACGACGCCATCCTCGGCGCGATCCGCTCCGCGCTCGCCCGCGCCGAGGGGCGAAGCCAGCTCGACGCCGAGAAGGCCGAAGTCGCGACGAAGATGGCGACTTTGTCCCAGCGCGAGCGCGAGGTCCTTCACGGCCTCGTCGAGGGTCAGGCCAATAAGGTCATCGCCTACGAGCTCGACATCTCACCCCGCACCGTCGAGGTCTACCGAGCCAACGTGATGACCAAGATGGGCGCCGGCAGCCTGTCCGAGCTGGTGCGGATGGTGACGATCGCCGAACTGTCCGGCTGAACCGAAGCTCTATTCCGCCATCATCTCGCCCGAGCCGCCGACGTCGACCGGGAAGTCGCGATACTTGGGAAGGCCGTCCTTCATCGGCAGGACCGTCTCCTGGTAGTGGAGATGCACCGCCGGCTGGAAGTGGAGGTCGGGGATGATCGCCGCGTGGACGTCGATCATGCCGAGGCTGGGATGGTCGACCATGACATGGCCGCCGCAATCCGCGCAGTAGCGCCGACCGCTGAAGTCGGTCTTGTTGTAGTTGGCGAGCCGGTCCTCGCCGCGCGTCACCTTGACGTCGTCGGCCTTCCACAATGTGAAGGCGTTGACTGGCCCGCCGGAATGCGCGCGGCACGACCCGCAATGGCAATAACCCATGGCCTGCGGCGCCCCGCGCGCCTCGATCTCGACCCCGCCGCAGAAGCAGTGGCCCCGATACGTCTCCGTCATGCGATCCCCTCCGTCGCTTGCCGGCCCGGACTCGGCCGGAGCGTGGATGATGCACCAGCCGAGCGGCCGCTGGCAATCGACCGGGGCGTCGGTTAGCCTGCGCGCAACGATCGGGAGGGGGCTTTGCCGGACGTCTTCATCTCCTATTCGAGCAAGGATAGGGCCGTCGCCGAGCGAGTGCGCGATGCTCTCGCGGAAGCGGGCTACGACGTGTTCTGGGACCAGGAGATCCCGGCCGGGACCGACTGGGACACCTGGATCCGCGACCGGCTGACCGGCTCCCGGCTCGCCATCGTTCTGTGGAGCAAGGCGAGCATCGCCTCGCCCAACGTCCGCCACGAGGCGATCATCGCCCGCGACGCCGGCGGCCTCCTGCCGCTGATGGTCGACGACCTCGCGCCGACCGATTTCCCGATGGGCCTGTTCCTCGTCCAGGCGCTGAAGGTCGGCCGAACCCAGCGCGAGTTCAACTGGGCGAAGCCGAAGCTTCTCGAGGAGGTAACCACCAGGATCGGCGCGCCGGGAGGAGCCGCGGCGCCCGCGCCCAAGCGCCGCTCAAGACGCACCAGGCGGATCGCGATCGGAGCCGGCGTCGCGGCAGTGCTGATCGCGGTGCTGCTCGTCGTCTTCTGGCCGACGCTTCGCTACGTCATTGATCCCGACGCACCGCCGGTCGCCGCCGAGGCGTTGCGCGAGTCGGTGGAGCGCGAAGGCCTGGCGCGCGAGCGAGTCGCTCGAAGCGCCGAGACGGCGCTGAGCGGCGACCGCGAGGCGATCGGCACCAGCTGGGCATGGTTCGCGGGCCAGCTGATCAGCGCCGCGCCCGAGGAGAGCCGGAGCTTCGCCGACGGCTATTTCCGCTATCTCGCCACCGTCGAACAGCCCGATTGCGGCTGCTTCGTCATGGAGGGCATTCCCAACAGCATCGGCAACGGCTGGGTCATCACCACCGCCGCCCAATATCGCCGGCCGGCGCCGCCGCGCCTGCTCGAGACCATTCTCGCCGCCCAGCATGCCGAGGGCTGGTGGACGATCAGCCTCAACGGCGTCCGCCAGCAGGCCAATGCCGCAGTCCACGCCACCGCGATGCTTACCATCGCCCTGGCCGAGGCGCGCCGCGCCGGCATCGTCCCGCCGGCCGCCCGGCCGCGGGTCGACGCCGCCATCCGCCGCGCCACCAACTGGCTCAACCGCGGCCCCGAGGCGGGCGCCAACTGGGCCGACTATCCCAATGACGAGCGCCGCTCGGAGAATCTCGTCTTCGCGGCGATGGCGACGGTGGCGACCGAAATCGCCGGCGGCACCCAAAGCGACCAGGCCGCCCGCGCCTTCCTTCGCTCGGTCGACACGCTCCCGCCGGCGATCGAGCATTTCCCGTCGGGCGCCTACGTCGAGCTCGAAAATGGCGAGCGCTACATCGACAATTACCGCCACCCGGTGTCGCCCTGGATCGGCGCCGCATCGGTGCTCGCTTACCCCCGCGCGACGGCGTCCGAGCGCGCGAAGCTACGCCCGGTCATCCGCGCCTGGCTCGACGTCGACCTCGGCGACGAGAATCTGCTCCGCCAGGACTGGATCACCGGCGAGACCCTGTTCCTGCGCGCCCTCGCCTTCCGCCACTATAGTCCGGACCAGCCCGCGACACGCTAGACCGCGGGTCGTATCGCCTCAGAAACATTAACAAAATCAAGGGCTTGTCAGATACTTCAAGTCCAATAAGCTGCTCGTCCCAAATAACGGCAATCGGCCCGTGTACCGGTTGTGATCAGGGAGAGTAGTAAATGCCGAAAAAGCGGTTCGAGTTACTCGATTACATAGCGACAATGGCAATTCGGGCTTCGGGCTCGACCATCCGCGCGGCCTCGACTTGCGGCCCGAGATTCCGCTGACGACTCGCGACGTGGTCGGAGTCGACCTCACCCACACCCGCTATGCCGACGAAGTTGCCTACGCCAAGGGGGGCGGTAGCGGTAGCGGTGGCGGCAGCGGCGGCGGCGGTGGCGGCACCGTCAGCTTCGCGCCCTATACCAGCGGCCCGGCCACGGCCTCGGCCGGCTACAACATCACCATCGAGTTCAAGGGCAGCTGGACTCAGGCTTATTACGACATCTTCGTGAAATCGGCCGATTATCTCACGTCGCTGATCATCGGCGAGCTCCAGGACGTCACCGTATATGGCGGCAAGGGGGGACCGAAGACGGTCGACGACATCCTAATCACCGCCGAATTGGGCGCGATCGACGGCCTCTACGGGATCCTCGGCCAGGCCGGTCCGACCGCGGTCCGCACCTCCAACTCGCTGCCCGCCACCGCGACGATGAAGTTCGACATCGCGGACGTCGACGCGATGGGCCTCGAGGCCTTCGCCGACGTCGTGCTCCACGAAATGGCGCACAGCCTCGGCTTCGGCTCAATCTGGGACCGGCTCGGCCTCGTCACCAATGGCCTCTACACCGGCCAGAACGCGCTTCGCGAGTTCCTCGCCATGGGCGGCACCGGCAACGGCATCCCGGTCGAGCAGGACGGCGGCTCCGGCACCGCGGGCTCCCATTGGGACGAGGAGACGTTCAACAACGAGTTGATGACCGGCTACATCAACGACGGCTCGAATCCGTTCAGCGCGATGAGCGCGGCGTCGTTCGCCGACCTCGGCTATGTCATCAACCCGAACTACGCGAGCCTCGCAGAGCCTTACATGTACGCCTGATCGGCGCGAGCCTTCGGTCGGCAAGCGGGGAGCGGTCGCAATGCCGCTCCCTTTTTTTAGTGCTGCCGGCGCTCGTCCGTCCGCACCCAGCCGGGCGCACCCTCGCCGGTAATCTCGGCGAGTTGGTCCTCCTCGGCGGCCTCGTCGCGACCGACAGCCGGCTCGCACTGAGCAATCCGTCAGCGAGCGAGCGCGGTTTTTGAATCGGCGTGATTGGCGATCGGATTCGCGCTGCCCTAAGACCAGGGCGCCCGAAGCGGCACGAGATAGAGAGCGGCAATCGCCCCGTGGACGATCAACAGCAAGATCAGCCCGGTCCGTGAAACCTGCCGCTGCCGGATGGCTCCAGCGTCGCCAGGGTCCTCCGAGTTGACCGCGACAGATGCGAGCACGTTCGCCCGATAGATGGCATTCGCGAACAGCCCCAGCAGCAATCCGGCGATCGCCGACGGAAGAAAGAGAACGACAAGCGGCAGCCTGCTGCCGCCGAGCTGGTGGAGGGAGTGGGTGAGCAGCAGGTCTAGCGGGACGAGGAACCACGCCAAGGCCCACATCCTGCGATAGGCCGGCCACGCGCCGGGCGCCGCGAGGCCCGCGAAGAACGCCGCCCAGTTCCAGCTCAGAAGCGTTCGACGCCGCTGCATCGCCGCCCAGGCATTGAGATAATAAGCTGCAGCCGGGCCGATGAAGCGCTTCAACTTCTCGGGATCAGCCGCTCCGTGCCCGGCGGCGGCTGCGAACCTTTGGCCGGCAGGCTCCTCCCCATCGCCTTTAATCTCGGCGACGAGCTGGCTCAGCGCCCGCTCGCGCTGAAGGCCGTAGGCGTTGGTCCAATGCTTGATCTGGAGGAACAACGCCAGGCCGGGTCCCGGCTCCACGGGTGCGGTGCGCACAGGGAAGATCCGCTTATCCTGGCTGAACCCCATCTCCGTTTCCGCGCGGACGAAGGACGACTTGTTGGCGTCTGCGGAAACCAGGACGATGATGGCGGACGAGGCCTCGATCGCGGCCTGGATCTGTTCCGCATAGTCGCGCCCGGGACGGACGTCCCTAGGCGCGATCCAGACCTTGATGCCGCATTCTTCGAGATAGTCGGTGAGCCAGGCGGCGGCGTCCGCATCGCTGGAGGAGTGGCTGAGAAAGACGTCGCAGCTTGTCTCGGCCATTCTCCACCCCCGGCTGGGGGGTGCCATAGCAGCGTGATGCCAGCAAGCGTTCATGGCGCCTCCGCCCGCCCAGGGGGCAGGCTGAGTCAGTCACCAGCCAGTTGAGGCGTCAGATATGTAGCGGCCGCCCGTAGGCCGTGAGCACGCTCTCGTGCAGCATTTCGCTCAGCGTCGGGTGCGGGAAGGTGGTCTCCATCAGCTCCGCCTCGGTCGTCTCGAGCGTCCGGCCGATGGCGTAGCCCTGGATCAGCTCGGTGACTTCGGCGCCGATCATGTGGGCGCCCAATAGCTCGCCGGTCGCCTCGTCGAAGATCGTCTTGATGAAGCCTTCCGCCTCGCCGAGCGCGATCGCCTTGCCGTTGCCGACGAAGGGGAACTTGCCGACCTTGACCTTGTAGCCGGCCTCCTTGGCCTTGGCCTCGGTATAGCCGACCGACGCGATCTGCGGGCGCGAATAGGTGCAGCCCGGGATGTTGTTCTTGTCGAGCGGGTGCGGATTCTGGCCGGCGATCGCCTCGGCGGTGATCACCGCCTCGTGCATCGCCTTGTGGGCGAGCCAGGGCGGGCCGGTGACGTCGCCGATCGCCCACAGGCCGGCGACGTTGGTGCGGCCGACCGGATCGGTGTCGATATGGCCGCGGGTCTGCTTCACGCCCAGCGCCTCGAGGCCGATATTCTCGCTGTTGGGCACGATCCCGATGGCGACGATGGCGTGGCTGAACTCCTGCGTCTCGCTCTTGCCGTCCTTAGTCTTGATCGTCGCGCGGACGCCCTTGCCGCCGGCTTCCAGCTTCTCGACGCCCGCGCCGACATGGATGGTCATGCCCTGCTTGGTGAACGCCTTGTGGGCGAAGGCGGAGACCTCCTCGTCCTCGACGGGCAAGATGCGGTCGAGCATCTCGACGATGGTCACCTTGGCGCCCATGTCGGAATAGAAGCTGGCGAACTCGACGCCGATCGCGCCCGAGCCGATGACGAGAAGCTCCGTCGGCATCTCCTTCGGAGTCATCGCGTGGCGATAGGTCCAGATGCGGTTGCCGTCGGCCTTGGCGAAGGGCAGGTCGCGGGCGCGGGCGCCGGTCGCGACGATGATGTTCTTGGCGTTGAGCTCGGTGGTCTTGCCGTCCTTGCCCGTCACCTTGAGCTTGGTCGCGGCCGTCAGCACGCCGTCGCCGTCGTAAACGGTGATCTTGTGCTTCTTCATCAGGCCTTTGACGCCGCCCGACAGCTGCCCCGCGACCTTGCGGCTGCGGTCGACGATGGCGGGGAGATCGAAGCCCGGTTGGCCGGCGCTGAGGCCGTACGCCTTGGCGTGGGTCATATAATGGTAGATTTCGGAGGTGCGGAGCAGCGCCTTGGTCGGGATGCAGCCCCAGTTGAGGCAGATACCGCCCAGATTCTCGCGCTCGACGATCGCGGTCTTGAGGCCGAGCTGGCTCGCCCGGATCGCCGCGACATAGCCGCCAGGCCCCGAGCCGAGGACGATGAGGTCATATTGGTCAGCCATCACGCGATCATCCCCAGCGGGCTTTCGACGAGTTCCTTGAACACCTTCATCAGGCGGGCGCCGTCGGCCCCGTCGATCGCGCGGTGATCGAAGCTGCCGGTGGCGCTCATCACCGTCGCGATCTGAAGGCTGTCGTCGATCACGTAGGGCCGCTTCTCGCCCGCACCGATCGCCATGATCATCGCCTGCGGCGGGTTGATCACCGCGTCGAACGCCTTGATCCCGAACATCCCCATGTTCGAAATCGACGCAGTGCCGCCCTGATATTCGTGCGGCTGGAGCTTGCCTTCCTTGGCTCGGCCGGCGAGCTCGGTCATTTCCTTGCTGATCGCGCTGAGGCTCTTGTTGCCGGCGTCGACGATGATCGGCGTGATCAGGCCGCCCGGGATCGACACGGCGACGGAGATGTCGGCGCGGCTGTACTGGATCAGCTGGTCCGGGGTGAAGCTGACGTTGCACTCCGGAACCTCGAGCAGCGAGACGGCGAGCGCCTTGATCAGCATGTCGTTGACGCTGAGTTTGACGCCGCGGCTCGACAGGCCGGCGTTGAGCTCGCCGCGCAGCTTGAGCAGCGCGTCGAGGCGGATGTCGACGGTGAGGTAGATGTGCGGGATCGTCTGCTTCGCCTCGGTGAGGCGGCGGGCGATCGTCTTGCGCATGTTGGAGAGCTTGACCGCCTCGTGCGGGATGTCGGTCTCGAGTGGCGCGTGCGGAGCCGCTGCGGGCGCAGGCGCGGCGGCCGGAGCCGGTGCGGCGGCAGCAGCGGGCGCGGCGGCCTTCGGCCTGCCGGCGGCGGCGTCGATGTCGGCCTTGACGATGCGGCCGCTCGGGCCGGAGCCGGTCAGCGTAGAAAGGTCGATGCCCTGCTGCTCGGCGAGGCGGCGCGCCAGGGGCGACGCCTTGACGCGATCACCGCCGGCGGAGCCGGCGGCCGGCTGAGCCGCGGCGACCTGATTGTCCTCGGCCGGGCTCGCGCCATAGCCCTTCACCTCAGGAGCGGGCGACGGCGTGGCGGGCTGGCCGGCGCCGGTCTCGCCGCCGTCCTTGGCGGACGGAGCGGGCGCAGGAGCCGGGGCTGGAGCGGCCGCCTTGGACGCGTCCTCGCCTTCCTCGGCGATGAGCGCAATCACCGTGCCGACCTTCACCTCATCGGTGCCTTCCGGGACCAGGATCTTGGCGACGACGCCCTCGTCGACCGCTTCGAACTCCATCGTCGCCTTGTCGGTCTCGATCTCGGCGATGACGTCGCCCGAGGAGACCGTGTCGCCCTCCTTGACCAGCCACTTGGCCAGCGTCCCTTCCTCCATGGTCGGCGACAGAGCGGGCATCTTGAGTTCGATGGGCATGAGGGGGCGCGCCTTTCCTCGGGTAATTCATGATGTGAAGTCGGACAGGTCCAAACAGCAGCCGCTCCCTAGGGTCAAGGGGGCGGGTCGGCTTGGAGGGTTGCGGCGCTTACGCTTCTGGCGCACCTTCGCGCCCGCAACAGGCAGGGCGAGCATGCGCACATATCTGGTGGTGATGGACGAGACGGAGGAGTCCGCCAAGGCGCTCCGCTACGCCGCGCAGCGCGCCGCCCGGACCGGCGGCACAGTCGAGATCCTCGCGGTGGTCGAGCGCCAGGAGTTCGTCCAGTGGGGCGGCGTCCAGGCGGCGATGGAGGAGGAAGCGCGGCTGCGCACCGAGGCGCGCGTCCTCGCCGCGTCCGGAGCGATCATGGAGGAAGCGGGGCTCGTGCCGTCGATCACCGTCCGGCAGGGACCGCCGGTGCGCGCCGTCGCCGACTATCTCAAGGAGCGGGACGGCATCTCAGCGCTCGTGCTCGCAGCAGCGCCGGACGGCGGGCCGGGCCCCCTGGTGGTCCACTTCAGCGGCGCGGCGCTGGCGAGCCTGCCCTGCCCCCTCATCATCGTTCCGGGCCACCTGCCCGACGAGGTGCTCGCGAAGCTGAGCTGACGCCCAACAAAACCGCTCATCCTGAGGAGCGGCTGAGCCTGTCGAAGACGCGTCTCGAAGGATCGGCCGTGCTTCGAGACGGGCCTTCGACTTGGCTCAGTCCCTCCTCAGCATGAGCGGGAGGAGATTGGCCCCTAGCCCCGTTCGCCCGGCGGGTGACGCGGCGCCGGCGCCGGCCGGCGCGGCGCGGGCGCGCAATTGCACGGGCGGGCGGCTCGGCGCGGGCGGGCGCGGTGGGTGCGGGTCTCGACCACTTCCTCGATCACCTCCTCGGTGACGACGGTGCTGACCACCGGCGTGACCGTTGTCTCGGTGATGATGGTGGTGCCCGGGATCCACATATATCCGTAGCCGCCATAGCCGTAGCCATGCCCGTAAGAAGATGGATAGGCGGCGCACGGCGCGGCGCAGGGACTAGGTGCACGGCCATGGCCGTAGGCGCTGTAATCCCAGCCGCTGCCGTGGTGGTCGCGCCGCTCATAACGCTCGTCATAGTGTTCGTCGTAGCGATCGTCATAGCGATCGTGCCGCTCGTAGCGATCGCGCTCGGCGTAGCGCTCGTCATAACGATCGTAACGGTCGTAACCGTAGCGCTCGCGCTCGACGTAGGCGTGATCGTAGTCGTCGGGATAATAGTCGCCATCGCCGACATAGTAAGGAATGCCGTCGCGGTCGTGGTCCCAGCGCTCGCCATAGCGGTCCCAGTCGACGTCGTAGCGGGTGTCGTAGATCTCGCCGCGGCCGTCGATCAGATAGGCGTCGTCATGATAGCGAACCCAGCGGTGGCGCGGCGGCGGCGGCGCGAAGCCATAAAGCCGCCAGTTCCGGACATGGAATTGCGGGGCGAAGAAGGACGCGCCGATGAAGGCCCCGACATGGAAGCGGTCGCGGTCGCGGTGGCGGAAGCCGCCATGGCGGAACCGGCCATCGTGTGAGCCGTCGCGGACATGGGCTCCGCTCGGCGAGACGACGACCTGGGCGGAGGCGGCGGCGGGGATCATGGCGGCGCCAGCGGCCAATGCGGCGAGGACGAGCTTCTTCATCGAACCACTCCCATCCGGCATGGCGGGGCGGCGCGAGGCGCGCGTCCCGTCGAATGATCATGGTTAACGCTGGAAACCTGCGGTTTCTACCGTGAGGCGAGGCGGTCGGTTACTTTCTGTATCAATAAGGCACAGCCCTCGGCGTCCTCGCGGTCGAAGCGGGCGGGAAGCGGGCTGTCGAGGTCGAGAACGCCCAACAATTCGCCGTCATGGACGATCGGCACGACGAGCTCGGAGCGGCTGGCAGAGTCACAGGCGATGTGGCCCGGGAAGGCGTTGACGTCCTCGACCAGCTGGATCTCGCGGCTCGCCGCGGCGGCGCCGCACACGCCCTTGCCGAATGGAATCCGGATGCAGGCCGCCTTGCCCTGGAACGGCCCGAGCACGAGCTCGCCGCCGACATTGCGGTAGAAGCCGGCCCAGTTGAGGTCGGGCAGCGCCGCGAAGATCAGAGCGGAGAGATTGGCCATGTTCGCAATCGCATCCGGCTCGTCCGCGGTGATCGCGTCGGCGGCTTCGATGATCTGCGCGTAGAGATCGGGCTTGGAAGCCGCATCATTCTGGAAACTGAACAAGCGATTCTCCAAGGGTGACAGGATGAGCGCGGTGTTGGGCATTTAATATGCCCCGTCCTGTCCGCAATGGTCCTGCCCTAGCGCAGCCTAGAAGGAGCCGGGCAGGTCGCTCTGGATGGCTGTCGGCCGCGCGGGGGTCAGCAACTCCCATCCACTCGGAGCCCCGCTGACGCTCTGAATTTTGGCGCTGCTGGCGATCGGCGTGCACGGCCGTCCGGCCAGGAAGTCCAGGGCCGTCCGGATCATGGGCTCCTGCGGGTCGCCGAGCGGACGCGTCACGTCGTCGGTCGCACTGCAGGTCGATTGGAAGTTCGATGCAAGGCCGTTGAAATAGTCTCCCTGCTGGTTCGCATTCTTGAAGGCGAATGCGAGCGTGATCAGACGGTCGTCGCAGGCAGGACGACTGATCCACGCCTGCCCGACCGGCTTGCCGAAGGTGTTGCTGCCGATCAGCGCCGCATTCGCGCCGAGATAAGGCAGCGCCGCATTCATCACGATCTCACTGGATGAGGCCGAGCTGCCGGTGCCGATGAAGGCGATCCTGGTCGAAGAGATGGATTCCGGCTGTGGGGTGAAGAAATGGGTGACGCTGTTGCCGGACTTGCTGGCCCGAAAGGTGACGGATGTATTCACATCGGACGGCGAGCGGTTGCCCATGAGCAAATTGTTGAACAGCACCGCGGTCGCGACGACGCCGCCGCCATTGTATCGCAGGTCGACGATCACCTCCGTGATCGCCTGCGCCCTGAACTGGGCGAAAGCCGCGCGCAGGTCGGCTTCAGCCGGAGCGCCGAGGAAGGTCCGCAGGTTGATATAGCCTACATTCTTGCCGTTATCGTTGATGATCAAGGCGCCGTAACGGTTCGACACGGGGTCGACATTGTAAGCCGCCTTGGTGAGGGCGACGTCGCGAACGGTCCCGTTCGGGTCCAGCACGCGCAGCATTCGGCTCAGTCCGATGGTGGCGGCGCCGAGCGCGTTGATCACACCCTCGGAGCCTCCGGCTGCAATGATCGAGCTGACCGCGGCCAGGTTGGACGAGTCGGTGCCGATGGCCAGAATTTCCGTGCCGCGATCGATGTTGGCGTTGAGCGCCGGCGCGCCTTCATATGCCTCGGATACGAACACCCGTCCCGCTGCCGTGTCGGTCGACAGACGGAAGCCGAAGCCCCCGCTTGCGCCCGAATTGTAGTAGGCAACATGCTCCGCGAGGGGGGTAATGTAGGTGAAGAAGCGGTCCTTGTTTTGCGCCCGTGCCGGAGCCACCAGCGCGTCGATATAATCCTGAACGGTGGAGTAGCTGGCGGGATTGACGTTCGCCGCCTGCAGGTCCGGGAAGAGATACCATTCCTGCAGCTGGGCGAACGCCCAAGCCTGCCGATCGCTCAACGAGCAAGCCGCAGACGGGGGCGGAGGAGGGGGAGTCGGTGTAGGAACGACGCCCGTGCCGTCGCCTGGGGGACCGCCGCCGCCGCCTCCGCAGGCGGACAACAAGGCAAAGAGCGCCACCGATGCTGAGAATTTCCTGTGCTTGCCAGTCACAGTCGCGAATCCCCTCTATGTGCAGAGGATTACACGAAGAATCGCTTCGCGAAATGGCCTAAGAGGCTGCTCGATAGGGAGTGGGGGTGCGGGAAGCCGTGCCCCGACTAATCAAGCCGCACCTTGCCGCGGCCCTGCTTGACGGCGCTTCGGCTCTTCTTGGCATCGACGCGCCTGGCCTTGGCGGCTCGGCTCGGCTTGGTCGGCTTGCGCTTGGGCTGGCGGACGAAGGCGCGCTCGATCAGCTCGGTGAGACGCTGGCGGGCTTCGATCCGGTTCGCCTCCTGGGTGCGGTGGCTTCGGGCGGTGATGACGATCTCGCCCTCGTTGGTGAGCTTCGATCCGGCGAGCGTCTTCAGCCGCTGGTAGACGTCGACCGGCAGGCCGAGCGCGAAGACGTCGCAGCGCAGCTGGCATGCCGTCGCCACCTTGTTGACGTTCTGCCCGCCGGGGCCGCTGGCGGCGAGGAAGGTCTCGGACAGCGCCTCTTCGGGCAACTCATAAGGCATCGGCGAAGCCCGCGTTGGCGAAGCTCTGCGGCAGCGGCGCGGTCGCGTCGACCGGCGGCTTGGCGCCGCGTTCGAGCCGCAGCGACACGGCGTGGAGAAGCATCGTGAAGCCGGCGCTCTCGCCGTAGACCGGGTCTCCGAGGATCGGGACGCCGAGGGCCGAGGCGGCATGGACGCGCAGCTGGTGGGTGCGCCCGGTCTCCGGCTCGAAGCGGACCAGCGCCCTCCCCCGCGCTTCCGCGACGACCGACCAGTTGGTGACCGCTCTCTGGCCTTGCGAATCAGGCACCATCCGCCAGCCGGCTTCGCGACTGCTCACTTTCTTGAGCGGCAGTTCGATACGACCCTCGCGCTCGGTTGGGATGCCGTCGAGGACGGCTAGGTAGGCCTTCGCAACCTGCCCGGCCTCGAAGGCGGCGGCGAAGCGCTTGTGCGCCTTGGGGTTGCGGGCGAGGAGCAGGCAGCCCGACGTATCGCGGTCGAGACGATGGACCGGCGTCGGCGGGCGATGGAAGCCGAAACGGAGCTGCTGCAGATGGTCCTCGAGGCTTCGCGGCGTCGCGGGACCCGGGTGGACGGCGAGGCCGGCGGGCTTGTCGAGGACGATCGCCTCGCCGTCGATGAAAAGGATGCGGTCCTCGAACATGGCCAAGGCCGTGCCACCGCTGAGTCTTTCGTGCAACAGCCGGTAACTATTCGTGCCGACCTCGTAGAATATCCGTATTTTCGGCCACTTAACTCGAAATTAACCTTTTGCCTTCACTTGTCGGATAGTTAATTTTCCTCGCCGCGGCACCGGCTTTGAAGGGCCGGGCTGCGCAACGGAGGGGCGAGAGATGCGGGTTCTGCTGATCGAAGACGAGCCGACCACGGCGAAAGCCATCGAGCTGATGCTCACCACGGAAGGCTTCAACGTCTATACGACCGACCTTGGCGAGGAGGGTTTGGACCTCGGCAAGCTCTATGATTACGACATCATCTGCCTCGACCTCAACCTGCCGGACATGCACGGCTATGACGTGCTGAAGAAGCTTCGCACCGCCAAGGTCGCGACCCCGGTGCTGATCCTGTCGGGCAACAGCGAGCTGGATTCGAAGGTCCGCGCATTGGGCTTCGGCGCCGACGATTACGTCACCAAGCCGTTCCACCGCGACGAGCTCGTGGCCCGCATCCACGCCATCGTCCGCCGCTCGAAGGGCCACAGCCAGTCGGTCATCAAGACCGGCAAGCTTTCGGTGAACCTCGACGCCAAGACGGTCGAGGTCGATGGCGCCCGGGTGCACCTCACCGGCAAGGAATATGCGATGCTGGAGCTGCTGTCGCTCCGCAAGGGCACCACGCTGACCAAGGAGATGTTCCTCAACCATCTCTATGGCGGCATGGACGAGCCGGAGCTGAAGATCATCGACGTGTTCATCTGCAAGCTGCGCAAGAAGCTGAGCCTCGCGTGCGGCGGCGAGAATTATATCGAGACCGTGTGGGGCCGCGGCTACGTGCTTCGCGATCCCGAGGAAGTCCAGGCTACCCAGGTCGCCTGATCTCACCAGTTTTCAAACGGGGCAGCCGGCGTCCGCTTTCACGAGCGGGCGCCGGCTTCATTTTAACCAGCCTCTGCTAAGGCCCGAGCCATGCTTCGGGTGCTGACCCTCTCGACCCTCTATCCGAACGCGCACCAGCCGACGCTGGGGCTGTTCGTTGAGCACCAGACGCGCGGGCTCGCCGCGCGGGAGAACGTGGAGGTGGAGGTGTTCGCTCCCCTCGCCCTGCCGCCAGCATGGCCTCTTTTCGGCCGGCATTATCGCGCGCTCCACGCTCTCCCCGAGGAGGAGGACTGGCGGAATGTCGTGACCCACCGGCCGCGCTTCACATCGGTGCCATTCGCGAGGAGGATCGCAGCCAAGTCGGTTTGCCAGGCGGTCTGGTCCGTTTTCAACTGGGACTTGTGGCTCGGCGAACCCCTGCCGAAGTTCGATGTGATCGACGCCGAGTTTTTCTGGCCGGACGGGGTCGCGGCGATGCACCTCGCGAAGGCGCTCGGCGTGCCCTTGTCGATCAAGGCGCGCGGCAGCGACATCTATTATTGGGGCGACCGCCCGGGCATTCGCGAGCAGATTTTGGAAGCTGCGCACGCGGCGCACGGCCTGCTGGCGGTGAGCGACTCGCTGAAGGCAGAGATGGTCGCCCGGGGCATGCCGGCGGACAAGATCAAGGTTCACCATACCGGCGTCGATCTCGACCTTTATCGGCCGGTCGATCGCACCCACGCTAAGACGGCCCTCGGCGTGGGCGGGCCGCTGCTCGCGACGGTCGGGGCGCTGATCGAGCGCAAGGGCCAGAGCTTCGCGCTCGACGCGCTGGCGCGGCTTCCCGGATCGACCCTGTTGGTGATCGGAGACGGGCCCGATCGGGCGGCGCTCGAGCGGCGAGCGGAGCGGTTGGGAATTTCCGGGCGGGTCCGCTTTCTAGGCGCCCGACCGCCCGAGGAGGTGGCGCAGCTGGTGGCCGCGGCCGACGTGATGCTTCTGCCGACGCGGGCGGAAGGGATCGCCAATGTGTGGGTCGAGGCGCTCGCCTGCGGCACCCCCGTGGTGACGTGCGACGCGGGGGGTGCACGCGAAGTGATCGACACGCCCGCCGCGGGGCGGGTGGTGGTGCGTGACGCCGAAGCGCTGGCGGAAGGGGTCCGGCAGGTGCTCACCCACGCACCCGAGCCGGAAGTCGTTCGGCGCTCCGCCGAGCGGTTCAGCTGGGAGCGGAATGCCGAGGAATTGGAAGCGCACCTGCGCTCGCTTCTCCCCTCCAGCTTGCGGGAGGGGTCGGGGGAGGGAATGTCGAAAACCCCAAAACAGCCCCTCTGATCGTTCCCCTCCCGCAAGCGGGAGGGGAACGATCAGAGCGGCATGAGGGCGGCGGCGATCCAGCGTTCTTCGGCGCGGAGGACGGCCCAGGTGCGGGCGGCGGCGCGGCTGTCCATCGCCTCGATGCCGACGCCGCGCTCCTGCAGAGCCCGAGCAAGCGCGCGCGGCGGATGGGTCAACGTCGGGCCGGTGCCGAGCAGGATGAATTCCGGCGGCGGCTGGAGCGCGAGCGCCGCCTCAAGATGCTCGATAGCGAGGTCCCCGGTTGGCGGCGCATCCCATTGGGTGGCCTGCTCCGGAGTCAGCACCACGCTTCTGTAGCGGGTGCCGTCCACCACGAACTGCCCGTCGGCGAAGCCGCGGACCAGGGGTCCGCCGCGCGCCTCGGACGGCTCAAACCTGGGCACCGTCTCCGTCCTTGCCGACGCGAGGTCCGACGCGCTCGGCGCCGGACGGCCCGGTCTTCGGAACGAAGCTGTCGCCGGACACGCCGAGCGGCACCAGCAGGAAGCGCGCGACGTAGATCGACGAATAGGTGCCGATGATCACGCCCACGAAGATGCCGATGGTGAGATCGTAGATCACGTCGGGACCGAAGAGCAGCAGCGACAGGATCGCGAGCATCACTGCGGTGTTGGTGCCGATCGTGCGCGACAGGGTCTCGTTGACCGAGAGGTTGAGCAGAGGCTCGATCTCCATCTTGCGGTACTTGCGCAGGTTCTCTCGGATCCGGTCGTATACGACGACGGTATCATTGAGCGAGAAGCCGATCAGGGTTAGCAAGGCCGCGACCGCGTTGAGGCTGAACTCGATTTGAGTGGCCGCGTAGAACCCTGACACAATGATAAGGTCATGCGTGAGGCTGACCAGAGCGCCGACGCCGAACTGCCATTCGAAGCGGATCCAGATGTAGGCGGCGATTCCGAGCATCGCGATCAGAAGGGCCAGGCCGCCGGCGGTAAACAGCTCCTCTGACACCTTGCCCGACACGGTTTCAACCGCGTCGATTCGAACGCCGGGATAGGCCGACGTCAGAGCATTGCGGACTTGGGTCGCGGCCGCGTTGGCCTGCTCCTCGGTCGCGTTCTCGTCCAGGGGCATGCGGATGGTGATCTCGCGCGGAGAACCGAACTCCTGGATCGCGGGCTCGCCGAGGTTCAGGGCGCCGACGCGTTCGCGCAGCTCGTCCAGTTCCGGTGGCTGCTGGAAGGTGGTGCGGATCTCCTGGCCGCCGACGAAGTCGACTCCCAGATTGAGGCCGCGCGTCGCCAGGAAGAAGATCGACGTGGCGATCAGGACCAGCGAAACCAGGATGGCGAAGTTACGCCAGCGCAGGAAGTCGATGTTGGTGTTGTCGGGGACGAGCTTCAGCAGAGGCATGGGGAGTTCCTTAGAGCACCAGCTGCTTCGGCCGGGCGCGGCGCACCCACAGAGCCACCATCATCCGGGCCACCGTGATCGCGGTGAAGGCCGAGGTGACGATGCCGATCACCAGAACGACCGCGAAGCCGCGGATCGGGCCGGAGCCGAAGTAGAACATCAGGGCACCGGCGATGGCATTGGTGATGTTGGCGTCGAGAATCGCGGTCGAGGCTTCCTTCCAGCCCGTGTCGATCGCGTCGAGCACGGTTCTCCCTCGTCGCAATTCCTCGCGGATGCGTTCGTTGATGATGATGTTGGCGTCGACCGCAGCGCCGATGGTCAGCACGAAGCCGGCGATTCCGGGCAGGGTCAGGGTGGCGTTGAACAAGGCCATCCAGCCGAGGATCAGAAGCACGTTGAGGGCCAGCGCCGCGTTGGCGAACAGCCCGAACTTGCCGTAGGTCGCCAGCATGAACAGCATGACGAGCGCGGCGCCGATCGCGGTCGCGATCATGCCCTGGCGGATCGAATCCGCGCCGAGATCGGGACCGACGGTGCGCTCCTCGACCACGCGCAGCTCGACCGGAAGCCGACCTGAGCGAAGCGAGATCGCGAGCTGATTGGCACTCTCGACGGTGAAGCTGCCGGCGATCTGGGCGGTGCCACCGAGGATCGGCTCCTGGATGACCGGCGCCGACAGGGCGATGTTGTCGAGGATGATCGCGAACGGGCGGCCGACATTCTGCTGGGTGGCGCGCGCGAAGCGCTGGCCGCCGGCGCCGTCGAACCGGATGGTGACGACCGGCTCGCCCGATTGCTGGTCGAACGCCTGCTGGGCGTCGGCGACCTGGTCGCCGGTGACGATCGCGCGGCGCTCAACCGCGATCCGGCCACCGTCGGCCATCGGCAGGATCTGGCTTCCGACCGGAGCACGGCCTTGCTGGAGCTGCTCCTGAGTGACGCCCTGGCTCACCATCTTGAATTCGAGCCGCGCGGTGCGGCCGATCAGGTTCTTGAGCTGCTCGGGATCCTGGAGACCCGGAACCTGGACGACGATACGGGTGCGGCCCTGGCGGATGATCGTCGGCTCGAGCGTGCCGAGCGCGTTGATCCGCCGGTCGATGACCTCGCGAGCGACTTCCATAGCGCTGTCGACCGCAGCCGCCTGTCCGGCTTCGGTCGGCCGGATGACGACGCGGTTGCCTTCGGTGGAGATGGTCCAGTCGGACGCCCCTCCCATAACCGTCGGTTGGGTTTGCCGGCGGATGAGGTCCGCGGCCTGGCCGGTCTGCGCCGGGTTGCGGACGAGGAAGGTGAGCTGGTTGTTGGCGGTGGACAGTTCGGCGAAGTCGATGTTGTTGCTGCGCAGCTCGCGCCGGACCGTGTCCTCCAATGCCTCCAGCCTCTGCTGGCCGAGCGAGGAGGTATCCGCCTCGAGCAGCAGGTGGCTTCCGCCGGCGAGATCGAGGCCGAGATTGACCTTCGGCGCCCATGGGACCTGGCTGGCGAGGTTCGACGGCAGGAGGCTCGGGACCGCCAGCAGAACGCCGAACAGACAGATCAGCGTGATGCCCCAGATTTGCCAGCGCGCGAAGTTCAGCATCGGATCAGTCGTTCGCCGGCTTGGCGCCGTGCGGGCGCACTTCGCTCAGCATGCCCTTGACCACACGTACGCGAACATTGGGGGCAAGCTCGACCTCGACCTCGGCCTCGTCGACCTTGGTGACCTTGCCGATCAGTCCGCCGCTGGTGACCACGGTGTCGCGCACCTTGACCGCGCCGATCATCGCCTGGTGCTGCTTCATCCGCCGCTGCTGCGGCCGGATCAGCAGGAAGTAGAAGATCACGAAGATCAGCAGCAGCGGGAAAATGTTGAGGAAGAAACCCGCGCCACCGTCGGGTGCGGCGCTGCCTGCCTGCGCGAAAGCTGGAGATTCGAACATCTGGTCCTAACCTGGAATAGAAGCGGACTAGCGCAAGGCGCGCTCGCTCCCGAAGGCCGAGGCGGTTATCATGGGGTTGGCGACTTGCCAAGGCAAGGCGGGCACAGGGCAATCAGGGGCGTGCGATGATCATCGTGATGGGGGCTGCGCGGTTCGCCGCGGGAGAGATCGACCGGCTGCAAGGCCAGCTTGCGGCGTTTGTCGACAAAGTCCGGCGGCGCGACGGCTGCATTTCATACAGCTATGCCCGCGACCTCAACGACCCGGACATCATACACGTCGTCGAGCAATGGCGCGACGACGCCGCGATCGACGCCCACATGACCGACATCGGCGACCTGATGGATGCGCTCGGCGGCGCCAGGATCGAGACCCTCAGCGTCAAGGCCTATGAGGCGGAGTATAAGCGGACATTGATGGGCGAGTAACGCCTTACCGCTTGCCGAGAATGATCAGGGTCGAGGTGCCGTGGGCAAGGAGCTTGCCGTCCGCGGAACGCAAATAGGCCTCGGCGGTGGCGATCTGGCGACCGCGGCTGAGCACCCGTCCTTCGCAGCGGACGATCCCCTCGCTCGGCACCGGCCGAACCATGTTCGCCTTGGTTTCGACCGTTGTGTAGCCGATTCCGGCGTCAAGCTCGGTATGGACGGCGCAGCCGGCGGCACTGTCGATCAGGGTCAGCGCGAAGCCGCCATGGACGCTGCCGAGCGGATTGAAGAGATGCGGCCCCGGCCGTCCTTCGAACACCGCCCTCCCCGGCTCGGCCTCGACCAGAAGCATGCCGAGCGCCTTGCTGATCGGCGGCGCCGGAAGCTCTCCGCGGATCATCGCCTGGAGCAGCTCGATGCCGCTCAGCCCCTCGAACTGCTCGCGCGAGGCGAGGCCGTAGCTGCGCTCGACACCGGCCATGGCTGAACCTCCCGCTTCAGTTGCTGTTTGCAACTAAGCCGAGCCAATTTGCCGAGTCAATGCGGGGAGAAGAATGGTCGGAGCGACTGGATTCGAACCAGCGACCCCCACACCCCCAGTGTGATGCGCTACCAGGCTGCGCTACGCTCCGACCGAAGCGGCGCATTTAGGCAAGGGCGGGCGCGAAGGCAATGCCCGCCCGTGCGCTTCTTAACTCCCCCGCTCGGCCCTCAGCAAAGTGCCGTAGAAGCGGCCGAGGACGATCAGGGAGGCGCCGAGGCCGAAGAAGGACAGGATGCGCAGGACGCCTTCGAGCGCCGCCGCGTCGAGCAGGAACAGCTTGAGCACGGTCAGGGTGAGCAGGACGAGGCCGGCGACCCGCGTCGTTCGCTCCTTGAGCGCCATTCCGGCGGTGATGAAGGCGATCGAGAGGACGAGCCAGGCAATCGACAGCGCTTCCCAGGCGACCAGGTCGGCCGCTGCGAAGGCGAGCAGAGCGGCCGCGGTGGTGGCCGGAATCAGCGACGGCAGGTCGACTTCGTGATGCGGGCGGCCGTCACGGCTACGCGCCCAGATCAGGACGGCCGGGCCGAGAGCGAGCAGGACGAGCAGCAACCCCCAGCCTCCGACGGTGAGCCGCTCGGGCTCCATGGTGCGCATCATCGTCACCGGCCCCGCGAAGCCGGCGCAGGCGAGCGCGGCCCAGAAGCGGCTGTTGCGCTCGATCGCCAGCGCGAGGCCCCCGCCGCCGAACAGCAAGGTCAAAGCGGTCGCCGCCGCTGCCAGCCAGGAATCGTCGTCCATCAGAGATTTGACCGGGATGAGCAGCAGGCCGAGCGCGAGGACGATGAATGGCAGGACCGGCGGATGATCGCGAAGCCGCGCGAAGGCGACGGACGCCGCTGCGATAGCCAGGAACAATAGCCACCCCAGGGCGCCAACATCGTCGCGTGCGGTCAGGATCGCGAGCAGCATCGCGCCGATCGCAATCGGCTGCAGCCACGGCAGCGACGCTCCCGCGGCGCGGACCCAGCCGGCGATCAGCGCAAGCACCAGGATGAACCAGCCTGCGGCAATTGCGTCCCCGGCCTCGCCGAACAGCACCCAGGCGGCCCAGCCATAGCTGGCAAGCACCGCGACCCCGGCCAGCCAGCCCCAGCCGCGGCGCCATGCGATTGCGAAAACGGCAGCGTCGAGCAAGGCGAGGTAGGCGAGAAGGAGCAGCCTCTCCGTGTCGGGATCGCCGACCAGCCAGGGCGTGAGGAAGCCGCCGATCAGGCCCAAGGCCGCCGTTCCGACTCCGTGGCGAAGCGACAGGCCGAGCGCCGCGACGGTGATCGCCAGCATCAGCATCGACGCGGTCTTCAGGCCGATGAAGCCGTAGAGGATGTAGCTTCCGTAGACCGTCGCATAAAGGACCGCGAGGCCGGCGCCGACCAAGGCCTGCGAGATTCGCGGGTCGTCGATCCAGCGGTTGGTCAGGCGAGCGCCCTCGCCCAGCGCGAGCAAGGCAAAGCCGAACGCCGCCGCGGCGATCATGCGCAGCTCCGGCGTGATCACGCCGACCTCGATCGCGAAGCGGATGAGGAAGATTGCCGCGGCGACCAGAGCGATGGCGCCCACCCAGATCAGCAGGCGCCCACCGATCAGGCTCTCGAACAGGTTGGCGAAGGAGACCGGCAGCGGCGTCGACGGGGGCGGATCGCGCGGAGCGTCGCTGCTTTCGGCTGGCTCCACATGGACATGTTGCTGTGTCGGCGTCCGCGCAAACGCGCCGGAGCCGATCTTCCGCTCCAGCTCCTCTATCCGCGCGGCGAGGGCGCGGTTGGAGACGAAGAGCGCGACCAGGCCGATCAGGAAAAGGCCGACGAGAAGCTCAATCACGAGCGCTGCTTAGCGGCGGCTTCTCATCCTGTCATTGGAAAGCGGGCGCCGGCTCACCTACGTAGAGGAAGAGCGAGGAGTATATCTGGATGGAAAGCTGGCACGGGACGACGATTCTCGCCGTCCGCAAGAATGGCAAGGTGGTGATCGCCGGCGACGGCCAGGTGTCGCTGCAGTCGACGATCATCAAGCCGAATGCGAAGAAGGTCCGCCGCCTTGGCGACGGCAAGGTCATCGGCGGCTTCGCCGGAGCGACCGCCGACGCCTTCACTTTGTTCGAGCGGCTCGAGCGCAAGCTGGAACAGCATCGCGGGCAGCTGCTTCGCGCCGCGGTCGAGCTCGCAAAGGACTGGCGGACCGACAAATATCTCCGCAACCTCGAGGCGATGATGATCGTCGCCGACCCGAGTGTGACCCTCATCCTCACCGGCAATGGCGACGTTCTGGAGCCCGCAGCGGGGGTGGCGGCGATCGGATCGGGCGGGAATTTCGCCCTGTCGGCGGCGACGGCCCTATTCGACTATGAAGAGGATGCGGAGACGGTCGCCCGCAAGGCGATGAAGATCGCGGCCGACATCTGCGTCTACACCAACGACAGCCTCACGGTGGAGGTGATGGACGAGGCCTAAACCAGCACTGTCATCCCCGCGAAAGCGGGGATCCAGCTGCCTTTTTGTTGCGTCCGGATAGAAGAAGCTGGATTCCCGCTTTCGCGGGAATGACAATGGGTCATGGCCAGCGCCCGCTTCGTGCCGCCGCATCCGCCGCGCGAGATCGCGCCGGGGCCGATGTGGCGCGGCTTCTTCGGCGAGCGGGCGCGCAACTCCGTCTATGGCTGGTCGCAGCGGGCGTTCAGCGAGACCCACATCAAGCGCCACATCCTCGGCTACACCGTCCATTTCGTGCTCGACCCGGAGTCGGTTCAGCATGTGCTCCAGGCCAATGCCGCCAATTATGTGAAGCCGGACGTGGTCAAGCGGCTCGGCGCATCGCTGATCGGCCGCGGCCTGCTCACCTCCGACGGGGCGCTGTGGCGCGAGCAAAGGCGGATCGTCGCCGCCAATTTCGCGCCCGCCGCGGTCGACGCGCTGATTCCCCACTTCGCTGCTGCGGCTGAGGCGACGGCGGCGGCGTGGCAGGGCAGCGACACCCCCGATCTCGCCGAAGCGGCGACCGACACGACGATGCGGGTCATCGCCGACACCCTGTTCGGGGGCGACACGCGCCTCAAAACTCGGACGGCGATGGACCATATCGCCGCTGCTCTGAGGGCCGGCGGCGAAAGTCGGCTGCCGGCGATCCTCGGGATCCCGCCGCTGCCCTACAACCGTGTGATGTGGAAGGGGCAGCGCGGCCGCGAGTTCCTCCGCCGAACCCTCGCCGACGTGGTGCGCGACCGGCTTCCGGACGGCGGCGCAGACGATTTCCTCGGCAAGCTGATCCGCGCGCTTCGCACGCAGTTCGAGCCGGCCGAGGCGCTGGCGCTCACGGTCGACAATGCCGCGACCTTCTACCTCGCCGGCCACGAGACCACCGCCAATGCAATCAGTTGGACGCTCTATCTGCTGTCGGAGCAGCCGGAGTGGCAGGAGCGGGTCGGGGCCGAGGCGCAGGCGGCGCTGGCCGAGGGCGCGGGCGATGCCGGTCTGCCCGAGCGGGTGCCGACGCTTCGGCGCGTCTTCAAGGAAGCGATGCGGCTCTACCCGCCGGTACCGCGCTTCGACCGGCAGGCGGTGGCGCAGGACCGGCTCGGCGGCTGGGACGTGGCGACGGGCGACATCGTCTCGATCTGGCCGTGGCTGCTCCACCGCCACCAGGCTTTGTGGGACGATCCCGACGCGTTCGATCCGGACCGCTTTCTGCCCGAGCGGCGGGCGGCCCAGCACCGCTTCCAATATTTCCCGTTCGGCGGCGGCCCCCGCGTCTGCGTCGGAATGCGCTTCGCTTATGCCGAGGGGCTGACGGTGCTGGCGCACTGGCTCGCGGCGTGGCGGTTGACGCCGGTGAGCGGGCGCGAGGTTCGGCCGGTGGGGTATGTGACGCTCAAGCCCGAGGGCGGGCTGAAGCTGCGGGTGGAGCGGCGCTGAATATCGTCCCCCCGATTTCCAAGGAGGGGGACCGACGAAGGCGGTGGAGGGGTTCTTGGGCCCGGCGCTGAAGAACCCCCTCCACCATGCTGCGCATGGTCCCCCTCCCCGGCAAATGCCGGGGAGGAAAGCCAGTTATTCGGCCGCGGCCAACGCGGGGCGGCGCTTCGTGCGCCTCCGCCATTGGCGGGCGCGCCACCACATCAGGATACCGGTGACCGACAGGACCGCGGGGATGATCCCGCCGATGAAGATGATGAGCTGCCACACGAAGCCCATGCCGGTGCCGTCGTGCCAGCGGCGCATCGTCCGCGCGGTGGTTTCGGGCTGCGGAGGACGGGCGGGCGTGACCTCGCCGTTGGTGTCGTCGACCTTCACCTCGGCGGTGCCGCCGTCGCGCTCGAAGGCGACGGCCCAGTCGCTGCTGCGCTCGGTCGGCCAGGTGATGCTGACGAGCGGGCCGGTCGCTCCGGGCTGAGCCGCGGCCAGCGCCCGGTCGGGCGTCAGCCAGGTTTCGACGAGCGGCTGGGCGGGGCGCTGCGGCGCGGACGGCGCCTTCGGAGCGCTCGCCTCGAAGCGGCCGAAGGCCTGCGGGAAGGAGATCCACACGCCGGTGGAGGACAGCATTGCGAGCGGGATGAGGACCCAGAAGCCCATCTGGTGGTGGAGATTGGCGTTGAAACTGGGCTGGCGCTTCCAGCGCAAGCCGCGCTTGACGCTGCCCGTCACCGGCCACCACAGCCAGATGCCGGTGAGGCAGGAGATCAGCATGAACACGCCGACCCAGCCGACGATCTGGCGGCCGGTGCCGGGGATCATCAGGCTGCCGTGGAGGACGTGGAGGACGCGGACCGCGCCTTCGTTGCTTCCGGCGACGTCAAGCACCTCTCCGGTCGTGGGGTGGAGCCAGATGTTGGTCCGCACCGGCCGCCGCTCGCCCTCGACCGGAGGCCGTGCCGCAGCGACCAGGACGGCGCCTTCGCCGCCCTCCGGCATCCGGATCGAATGGACCCGCTCGCCGGGCTGCATCGCCGAGCGCGCCTTCTCCGCATAAGCCGACGGCGCCAGCGCGGGCGCGGCGCTGACGTTGCGCTCCGGATTCAGCATCAGGTCGAGCCCGTCATGCCAGACGAGGGCGGAGCCGGTTACCGAGATCGGGATGATCAGCACTGCGAGCAGCAGCCCGATCCACTTGTGCACCTGAAGCCACAGCCGCCGAAGCTTCAACACCGTCGCACTGGCCATCCACGCCCTCCCGCTCTTGATCATCATTCGCAACAGATTTGCTATTGCGAAACGTTCGCAAGAGTCGTAGCCAGACAGCAGCTCAAGCGCAACAGCGCATCGCAAAAAGGGGTTCTTATGTTCGTCCGCTCCACCTCCGCCCTGGCCCTTGCCTGGGCGCTCGCCACGCCTGCGTTCGCCGAAACCGCCGGCGCCAGCGACGAGCAGCCCGGCGGAGTCATTGTCGTCACCGGCACGCGCGAGGGTTATGGCGCCGACCGCATCAGCAGCGCGACCCGGACCGACACGCCGCTTCAGGACGTGCCGCAATCGGTGAGCGTCGTCAGCGAGGAGCAGATTGAGGACCTCAACCTGCGCTCGGTCGCCGACGTCCTGCGTTACGTCCCCGGCGCCACCGCCGCCCAGGGCGAGGGCCATCGCGACCAGATCGTCCTTCGCGGCAACAACTCGACCGCCGACTTCTTCGTCGATGGCATGCGCGACGACGTCCAATATTACCGGCCGCTCTACAATCTCGAACGCGTCGAGGTGCTGCGCGGCCCCAATGCGATGATCTTCGGCCGCGGCGGCGGCGGCGGTGTCGTCAACCGGGTGACCAAGCGGCCGTTTGGCGAGCTGCTCGTCGCCGGCAGCGGCTCGGTCAACACGTTCGGGGCGTGGGCGATCGACGCGGACGTCAACCTGCCGCTCAGTGAAGGCATCGCGGTCCGGCTCAACGGCGTCCACGAGGAGTTCGCCAACCATCGCGACGTCTTCGAAGGCGAGATCACCGCCTTCAACCCGACCGCGCGGGTGCTGGTCGGGCCGGACACCGGCTTCGTCTTCTCTTACGAATATGTCGACGACAGCCGAGTCGTCGACCGCGGCGTGCCCGCGGCCCGGCCGGGCACGATCCAGGACCCGGCGTCGCCGCTCGCCGGCTTCCGCGACACCTTCTTCGGCCAGCCCGGCACCAACCAGCTCGGCTTCGAAGGCCATATCCTGCGCGGCACCTTCGAGCACCGCTTCAACGACGATTTGAGCCTCGTCAGCCGGCTCCATTATGCCGACTATGACAAATTCTACCGCAACGCCTTCCCCTCAGGCCCGGTGAGCGCCGCCAACACCGTCGCGGTCCAGGCCTATTTCGACGCGTTCCAGCGCGAGAATCTGTTCAGCCAGACCGACCTGGTGTGGAACGTCGACACCGGCCCGCTGAGCCACACCATCCTGGCCGGCGTCGAGATCGGCAACCAGCAGACCGCCAACCAGCGGCTCAACGGGTTTTTCGGCGCGAGCCAGACCGCGACGGTGCCCCTCGCCGATCCTTTCGTCATTCCGACCATCACGTTCCGCGGCGGCCCCGGCACCGGCGAGCGCTCGACGGCGAGCGACGCCGACATCTTCGCGCTCTACGTGCAGGATCAGATCGAGGTCGGCCCATTCGAGCTGATCGCCGGGCTCCGCTACGACCGGTTCAGCATCGACGCGACCAACCTGGTCAACGGCCAGTCCTTCACCCGCACCGACGAATTGTGGTCGCCGCGGGTGGGCGTGGTGTTCCAACCGGTCGAGCCGGTGTCGATCTATGCGAGCTACAGCCGCTCCTACCTCCCGCAGTCGGGCGACCAGTTCAACTCGCTGGACCTCACCACCGCCGCGCTCGAGCCTGAGCGGTTCGACAATTACGAAGCGGGAGTGAAGTGGCAGGCGACTCCCGGGCTTCTCCTCTCCGCCGCCGTCTACCAGCTCGACCGGACCAACACCCGGGCCAACGACCCGATCACCGGCGCACCGGTCCAGACCGGATCGCAGCGCAGCCGCGGTATCGAGCTCGAGGCCGTCGGTGAGATCCTGCCGAACTGGAACGTGACGCTCGCCTACACTCTTCAGGAGGCAGAGATCACCTCGACGACGACCGCGGCGCCGGCCGGGCGCGAGGTGCCGCTGGTGCCGCGCCACCAGGTGGCCGCCTGGACCCGTTACGATTTCTCCGACCGCATCGGCGCGGGGATCGGAGTGGTCCATCAGTCGGAGAGCTTCACGACGATCAGCAACGCCGTCGAACTGCCGAGCTTCACCCGCGTCGACGCCGGCCTGTTCGTCAAGCTCACCGATCAGGTTGAGGCCCAAGTCAACGTCGAGAACCTCTTCGACGAGGACTATTTCCCGACGGCGCACAGCGACAACAACATCACCACCGGCGCGCCGCTGAACGCGCGCTTCACCCTGCGCTTCCGCTACTGACGGGCCGCGGCAGGGCTCACACGCCCTGCATGTAGCCGGCGCAGGAGTCCGGGGTGCCGCCCTGGAAGCCGCGGCGAAGCGCCTCCTGGCGCTGTGCCGAGGTGCCGTGGGTGAAACTCTCCGGCACCGGGCGGCGGCCCGCGGAGCGCTGAAGCGTGTCGTCGCCGATCGCCGCCGCGGCGCGCAGGCCCTCCTCAAGGTCGCCCGCCTCCAGAGTCGCGCCAGCGCGGTTAGCCTGGGCAGCCCAAACCCCGGCGAGGCAGTCGGCCTGAAGCTCCATGCGCACCTGAAGCGCATTCTGCTGCGCCTCGCCGACGCCGCGCTGGGCGCTTCGAATCTGGTCGTTGATGCCGGAGATGGTCTGGATGTGATGGCCCATCTCATGCGCGATCACATAAGCGCCGGCGAAGTCGCCGGGCGCTCCGAAGCGCTGGGAGAGCTCGGTGAAGAAATCGGTGTCGATATAGATGCCCTGGTCGAGCGGGCAGTAGAATGGACCCATCGCCGACTGGGCCGCGCCGCAGCCGGAGCGTCCGGCCTGGCTATAGAAGACGAGCTTGGGCGGATCGAAGCGCTCGCCCTGCGCCTGGTAGAGCTGCGCCCACACTTCCTCCGTGCGGGTGTAGACGTTGCAGGCGAAGCGCGTGGTCGGATCGGAACGGCAAATGTCGGCCGAGGCCTGCCCGGTATTGGGCCCGACCGCCTGCTGGCCGCCGCCGCCCTGGAACACGCTGCCGAGCCCGCCGAACAGGAACATCACGAGCAGAACCACGACGATGCCGCCGATCCCGAAGCGGCTCGCGACGAGGCCGAGCAGCAGGCCGCCGGCGCCGCCCAGGCCGCCACCGCCCCCGCCCATGCCGCGCTGGCTTTCGATGTTGCCGCTGAACCGATCTTCGTCGAACCGCATGCCGCGCACTCCCTGGCCCCGGCGCAACAATGTTCCGCACCCGTCGCGGTTGCATCGGCCGGCTTGCATATTGGCCCGGCCGGCGCGATGCGGCGCCAGTCCACGATCAGGAGTCCCCATGTTCCTTCAAGGCAAGACTGCGCTCGTCACCGGCTCCACGTCCGGAATCGGCCTCGCCATCGCCAGGGCACTTGCGGCCGAGGGCGCCAGGGTGACTCTCAACGGCTTCGGCGACCGCGGCGAGATCGAGAAGCTGCAGGAGGAGCTGGACGCGAGCTATAGTGACGCCGATCTCACCTCGCCCGCGGCGATCGAGGCGATGTTCGGCGAGGCGGGCCCGGTCGACATCCTGGTCAACAATGCCGGAACCCAGTTCGTGTCGCCGGTCGACCAGTTCCCGGTCGAGAAATGGGACCTGATCATGGCGCTGAACCTGTCGGCGGTGTTCCACACCACCCGGCTCGCGCTGCCGGGCATGAAGGAGCGCGGCTGGGGCCGGATCATCAACACCGCCTCAGCGCATAGCCTCGTCGCGAGCCCCAACAAGTCGGCCTATGTCGCCGCCAAGCACGGCGTCGCCGGCTTCACCAAGACGGTGGCGCTGGAAACCGCGCAGTCCGGGGTTACGGTGAATTGCATCAGCCCGGGCTATGTCTGGACGCCGCTGGTCGAGAACCAGATCCCCGACACGATGCGCACCCGCGGTCTCACCCGCGACCAGGTTATCAATGATGTTCTTCTCGCCGCCCAGCCGACCAAGCGCTTCGTCCAGGTCGACGAGGTCGCCGCGCTCGCCCTCTTCCTGTGCCGCGACGAGGCGGCAAGCATCACCGGCGCCAACCTCAGCATGGACGGCGGCTGGACCGCGCAATAGCGCATGAGAAAAGGGCTCCTCTGCGGAGGAGCCCTTTCCGTTCCCCGCTCGTGGAAGCTTACTGGCTCTCGACTTCCGAGATGTGGAGCTCGGCCGGCTGGGTGGTGCCGGAGCTGTAGGTGCCGACCCAGATCTCATAGCGGCCGGACATCGGGCGGTTGAAGCGCACCGCCGGGTTGAGGCCGTTCACGCCGCCGTCATCGTCGCAATAATAGCTGCCGTCCGGCGCGTTGACGATAAGCGTGGTGTCCGCGCCCGACGCGACCGAGATGATCAGCGGGTAATCGCCGCTCGAATAATGGAGCCGCACGTCCGGCTGGTTGGTGATGAAGCCGCGGCAGGAGGAGCTCAGATTCTGCGCGTTACGGTCGCCGCCGGCGCGCAAGTCGACGACCTGCGGGTCGGGAGTGAAGCCGGCGTTCAGGGTCAGCTCGCCATAATTGGTGCGGGCGTTGTAATCCTGGGCCGCGGCCGGCAGGGCGGCGACGCAGGCCAGGGCAGCGGCCAACGCGATCTTGCGTCCGTTCATTGTTACACTCCTCCTGATGATCGATATTATCGTTTTGTCGGTGAAACGAGGTTGCGGCGGAGCGGAGCAGCGGTCAAGCGCAAGCCGACGGGCGAGCCGCGCCGCAAATGTGCCGCCTTTATAGGTAACTGAGAAGCCATGACTAATCGCCTCCTTGCCTTGCTGGCCGCCGTGGGCCTCGCCTGTGCCTCTATCCCGTCCGCGCCCGCCGTTGCGCAGCGCGGCGACGAGGATGCCGGCTGGCGCGACGTAGCGACGGAACGCGACCGGGTCCGGATCAGGGAGTGGCGGAGCGCCTGGATCGAGGCGCTGCGCGAGGCGCGCGCCGCCGGCCACACCGCGGAGATTGCGCGCGAGGGCGTGCTTCTCCACCCCGATGCGGCCCTGCTCCGCCCGGCGCCGCCGGTCGGCGACTACCACTGCCGAGTGATCAAGGTCGGCGGCCAGGACGATTTGCTCGATTATATCGCCTACCCGGCGTTCCGCTGCCGCATCCGGCCGGAGCGCGACGGGCGCCTCAGCTTCGTCAAGCTGACCGGCTCGCAGCGGCCGATCGGCTTCATCTACCCCGACGGCACGCGGCGGATGATTTTCCTCGGCACCCTCCAGCTGGGCGACGAGCGCCGCTCGCTCCTCTACGGCACAGACACGGAGCGCGACATGGCGGGAATCGTCGAACGGATCGGTGACCGCCGCTGGCGCGTCGTCTTTCCGCGCCCGACCTTCGAATCGATCGTCGACGTGCTGGAGCTGGTCCCGGTCCGCTGATCCGGTCGCCTTGTTTCAGGGCCGATGTTCGCTAGGCTGACCGCTTCAGTCGAGGAGGGGCTGCCGGTGAAGAAGACTTTCTGTGCGCTTTTGTTATGCTGCGCCGCGATGAGCAGCGTACCCCACGCATTTGGCGCCCAGACCGCCGCGTCGCCGGCCATGCCGCCCCGCGCGGAGATCCAGAGCGGCGTGCGCGCCGACATGGGCGAGCTGATGGCGCTCTACCGCGAGCTCCACGCCAATCCCGAGCTCAGCATGCAGGAGACCCGAAGCGCCGCCCGGATGGCCGAGGAGGCGCGGCGGCTCGGCTTTGAGGTGACGACCGGCGTCGGCGGGACCGGAGTGGTCGCGGTGCTGAGGAACGGCGAGGGGCCGACATTGCTGCTTCGCGCCGACATGGACGGCCTGCCGATGGAGGAGCGGACCGGCCTTCCCTTCGCCAGCCGGGCGCGCGGCCAAACCCGGGAGGGGCAGGACACGTTCATCGCGCACAGCTGCGGCCACGACACCCATATGACCGCCTGGGTCGGGACTGCGAGGCGGCTCGTCGCACTGCGCGACCGTTGGCGCGGTACCCTCGTGATGGTCGCCCAGCCCGGGGAGGAGACCAGCCAGGGTGCGAAGGCGATGATCGAGGATGGCCTGTTCACCCGTTTTCCGCGTCCCGATTTCGCCCTCGCCTTTCATGACAGCGCCACGCTGCCGGCGGGGACGATCGGCTACACGCCCGGGCCGACCCTGGCCAATGTCGACAGCGTCGACATGGTCGTGCGCGGGGTTGGCGGCCATGGCGCTGCGCCACACACGACACGCGACCCGATCGTGCTCGCCAGCCGAATCGTCACCTCGCTCCAGACCCTGGTGAGCCGAGAGCTCGATCCCCTCGACAGCGCGGTGGTCACGGTCGGCTCGTTCCAGGCCGGCTCCAAGCACAACATCATCTCCGACGAGGCGCGGCTGCTGCTGACAGTGCGCAGCTACACGCCGGAGGTTCGGCGCCAGCTGCTCGACGGAATCGCCCGGATCGCCCGCGGCGAGGCGATCGCCGCCGGCGTGCCCGAAGACCGGATGCCGGTGGTGACGGTGCGCGAGGCGGAGGCGACGCCGGCGACGGTGAACACCGATCCGTTCACGCAGCAGATGGCGGGGACTTTCCGGCAATGGTTCGGCGAGGAGCGCGTCCAGCAGATCCGCCCGGTGATGGCCGGCGAGGACTTCGGCCGGTTCCGCCTTGCCGAGCCGAATTTGCAGAGCATGATCTTCTGGGTCGGCGGCGTTCCGCAGGCACAGTACGACGCTGCCGTCGCCGCCAACGACCTGAGCCGCCTTCCCTCCCTCCACAGCCCGTTCTGGGCGCCAGAGGCGGACGCGGTCATTTCCACCGCGACCGAGGCGCTGACGGTGGCCGGTCTCCAGGTGTTGGGGCGGCCCTGACCCGAAGTTCCTCCCCAGGCTTGCTCGGGGAGGGGGACCATCCGCGATAGCGGATGGTGGAAGGTAGCCTGTTGAGCCTGGTGGGAGATGAGAGGGATTACCCCTCCATCATGCTGCCCATAGTCCCCCTCCCATCCGCTTCGCGGACAGGGAGGAACTTACAGCAATTCGTCCCGGCCCTGGGCCTTCAGGGCTTCCACGGCTTCCTTGACTCGCTGACTCTCGCCGCGGCGCATGACCAGGACGGAGTCACGGGTGGCGACGATGATGAGGTCGTCTACACCCACCGCCGTGACTGCCGGCCCGTCGGAGCGGATGAGGCAGTTGTTGCTGTCGACCGCGAGTGCCTCGCCCTGCAGCGCATTACCCGCATCGTCGGTCGCCGAAACCTGATGGAGGGCGTCCCAGCTGCCGATGTCGGACCAACTGGCGTCCATCGGCACCACTGCCACGCGCTCGGCCTTTTCCATGACCGCGTAATCGATCGAGAGCGAAGGCGCCGCCGCGAAGGCCGTGCCGTCTGGGCGCAGCGTTCCTTCTCCCTCTGCGGCCTCGGCGAGCGCGGCCTCGGCGGCGGCGAGGACGTCCGGTGCGTAGGCACGGAAAGCGTCGATCATCGCGCTCGCACGGAACAGGAAGATACCGCCGTTCCAGTCGAAGGCACCGCTGGCGACATAGGCTCGCGCCGTCTCGAGGTCGGGCTTCTCCACGAAGCGCGCTGCCTCGAACACCCCCTCGGCCAGCGCTCTGCCGCGTTCGATATAGCCGAACCCGGTCTCGGGCCGATCGGGCCTCATCCCGAACGTGACGATCCAGCCGTCTCGCGCCGCCGCCGTGCCACGTGCCACCGCGGCTCGAAACGCAGCGACATCGCGAATCAGGTGGTCGCTCGGCAACACCAGCAACAGGTTGTCGGGCGCTGCGTGAAGCGCCGCCAGCGCGATCGCCGGCGCGGTGTTGCGCGCGACCGGCTCAAGGATCAGCAGGCCCAGAGTCGCGGCCCCGAGCTGGGCGTCGATCGCCGATGCCTGGACGGCGCTCGCCACGAGCCAAGGCGCTGCGAACTGGCCCGGCTCACGCACCCGCTCGGCGGCAAGCTGGAGCAAGGTCGCCTCGCCGGTCAGCGCCAGCAGCTGCTTGGGGCGGGCGAGGCGCGACAGCGGCCACAGCCGGGTGCCGGCGCCGCCGCACAGGATGACCGGGATGATCCGGCTGTCGTCGCTCGCGTCCATCCAGTCCCGCCTAGCCCCAGGCGGCGGGCGGCGAAAGGGGACCGTGCCAAAGCGGCGCTTTCAGGAAATCTTTGTCAATTTCAGCGACAGTCCCGGGTGTGTCGGCACGATTGACAGGGCGAGGCGTGGACGAAGGGAGCGCGGCGGCATGATCCGCCTGTTCAAACATTATGTCCCGCATGCCGTGCTTCTGCTCGGCGCGGTCGACTTCCTGCTGCTCCTGCTGGGCGCCGAAGCGGGCTGGGCATTGCGGCTGTGGCAGATCGGCGACCAGGTCGAGATCGCCGGCGAGCGCATCCCGACCATGATCGTCTTCGCGGTCAGCATGCAGCTCGTGATGGTGTCGGTCGGCGTCTACGGGCACGAGGCGCTGCTCTCGGTACGCTTCGCCTCTGCACGGCTGGTGGTCGCGCTGAGCATCGGCGTGCTCGTGGTATCGACGCTGATCTTCCTGTTCCCCGGGATCATGTTCTGGCGGTCGAGCCTGCTCTACGCGACCTTCGCTTCGATGTTCGCCCTGATCGCAGCGCGCACTCTGCTGAGGAGCACGCTGAGCGGCGAGGGGCTGAAGCGCCGTGTTCTCGTGCTCGGCGCCGGCCCGCGCGCCGCACGCCTCCAGCGCCTGTCCCAGCGCGAGGGCTCGACGTTCCGCACGGTCGGCTTCGTCGGCATGAACGACGGCCCCGAGGAAGTCGCGGGCGCCGTCAACCGCGCGGACATTCCGAGCCTCGCACGACACATCGTGCGGCTCGGTGCCGGCGAGATCGTGCTGGCGCTGGAGGAGCGCCGCAACGCTTTGCCGTTGGAAGACCTGCTCCGAGCCAAGACGACCGGGGTGCTGATCCACGAATTCTCCAGCTTCATCGAGCGCCAGAGCGGTCGAGTCGACCTGCGCAGCCTCAATCCCTCCTGGCTGATCTTCTCCGACGGCTTCTCCTCAGGGCGGCGTGTGTCCAGCGTCGCCAAGCGGCTGTTCGACATCCTCGTCAGCCTCGCCTTGCTGATCCTCACTGCGCCGGTGGTGGCGCTCGCAGCGCTCGCGGTGAAGCTCGAGACGAAGGGCCCGGCCTTCTTCCGCCAGCGCCGAGTCGGCCTCTACGGCCAGCCGTTCGAGCTCATCAAGATCCGCTCGATGCGGATCGATGCCGAGGTCGGCGGGAAGGCGGTGTGGGCGGTGAAGGACGACCCCCGGGTCACCCGCGTCGGCCATTTCATCCGCAAGGTCCGGATCGACGAGCTCCCCCAGGCATGGAGCGTGCTCAAGGGCGAGATGAGCTTCGTCGGCCCGCGGCCCGAGCGGCCCCAATTCGTCGCCGACCTCGAGGCGCGGCTGCCTTATTATGGCGAGCGCCACGTCGTGAAGCCGGGCATCACCGGCTGGGCGCAGATCAACTATCCCTATGGCGCCAGCGTCGAGGACGCGCGCGAGAAGCTCGAATACGACCTCTATTACGCCAAGAACTACACGCCCTTCCTCGACATCCTCATCCTCATGCAGACGCTTCGGGTCATCCTCTGGCCCGAGACGTCGGGAGCGCGGTGATGATCGGCCTCATCGCCTTGTGGAGCCATTTGCTCGCCGCCTGCCTGTTCGCGGGGCTGGTGCTGTGGCAGCTGCGCCAGTGGCGCGGCGACGAGCAGACCCGGCCGCTGATCACCGCCTTCGCGGTGATGGCCGTGTGGTCGATCTTCATGGCCTTGCTCGGGCCCTATCACTTCCTGTCGCTGATGGCGGACAGCGCCCGCGACCTCGCTTTCCTCGCCTTCATGTACGGCCTGATGAACGGGGAGGAGGACGGCTACCGCCAGGGTCCCGTCAAGATCGTCTATGGCACGGTCGCCGCGGTGATCGCGCTTCAGATCGTGCTCGCTGGGCTATTGCCGCGGTTCGAGGACGTGCCGGCGCTGGTGAAGGCGCTCGTCTCGACCCGCGACATGATCGGCCTCACCATCGCCGCCGGCGCGCTGGTGCTCGTCCACAACGTCTATGGCCAGGCCACGGCGGAATCGCGCGGCGTGATCCGCCCTCCGATGATCGCGCTCGCTCTGATGTGGGTCTACGACCTTCATCTCTACACGGTGTCCTACCTCACCCGCGACTCCGCCGAGTCCCTGCTGGCGGTCCGCGGCGTCGTCGTTGCGCTGCTCGTCCCAATCTTCGCGATGGGGCTCAAGCGCACGACCCGCCTCAAGGTGCAGCTGTCGCGCGCCGCGACCTTCCAGTCGCTCTCGCTCGTGGTGCTGGTCGGCTACCTCATCCTGATGATGTCGGTGAGCCGCGCGGTCGAGTTCGCCGGCGGGGGCTGGCTGGAGTTCGCCGAGCTCAGTCTGCTCGCCGTGATGAGCCTCGCGGCCCTCGTCCTGCTCCCGTCCGCCCGCGCGCGCGGCTGGCTCAACGTGATGGTGCAGAAGCACCTCTTCCAGCACCGCTACGACTACCGCGAGGAGTGGCTGCGCTTCACAGCGACGGTGAGCGGCGGAGAGGCGCCGCTCGAGCAGCGAGTGATCAAGGCGATGGCCGATATCGGCGGCGCTCCGGCCGGAATGCTTCTGCTGCGCGAGACGGACGACCACCTCAGCCCCGTCGGCTTCTGGAACTGGACTCCGCCTGCGGACGCGCCCGAGGAAGGCTGGAGCGGCCTCATCAGCCTGCTCGAGCGCACCGCCCACATCATCGAGTTCACCGGGATCAGCGGAGGCGAGCTCCAGGCACGCGGCGACCGCGCCCGGATGCCGGATCTGTTCGACTACATGCCCGAAGCCTGGGCGGGCATCCCGCTCATCCACAACGGTCGTCTCGTCGGCCTCGTGGTCATTGGCCACCCGCCGGCGCGGCGCGCACTCGACTGGGAGGATTTCGACCTGTTCCGGGCCGCCGGACGCCAGGCAGCGAGCTATATCGCCGAAGCGCAGACGATGGACGCCCTCGCCCAGGCGCAAAGGTTCGACGAGTTCAACCGCCGCTTCGCCTTCATCATGCACGACATCAAGAACCTGGTGAGTCAGCTCAGCCTGGTCGCCCGCAATGCCGAGCGCCATGCCGACAACCCCGCCTTCCGCGCCGACATGGCGCTGACCCTGCAAAGCTCGGTCAAGAAGATGAACGACATGCTCGCCCGCATCGCCCCCGGCGCCAAGAGCGACCGCGGCGCCTTGTCGCCGCGCCCCGTCAATCTTCAACAGGTGCTGGCGCCGGTCGCCGAGGCCAAGAAGCGCCTCCATCCGGTCGCGCTCTCCGGCGACGCGCGGATCGTCGCGCTCGCCGATCCGGTGGCGCTCGACCAGGCTGTCACTCATCTCGTCCAGAACGCCATCGACGCCAGCCCGCGCGAAGCGCCGGTCCATATCGACTTCGCCTGCCGCGACGGCCAGGCCATGATCGAGGTCCGCGACCAGGGCTGCGGGATGAGCGCCGAGTTCGTCCGCGCCCGCCTGTTCCAACCCTTCGTCTCCACCAAGGAGGGCGGCTTCGGGATCGGCGCCCACGAGGCGCGCGCCCTCGTCGAGCAGATGGGCGGCCGGGTCGAGGTCGACAGCCGGCCGGGCGCCGGCACCCGCTTCACAATCCGCCTCCGCCTCGCCGACGCGGCGACCAACACCCAACGGATCAGCGCATGAATGCTCCCTTCAAACCCAAACTCCTGATCGTCGAGGACGACGAGGGCCTGCAGGCGCAGTTGCGCTGGGCCTATGACGATTACGAGGTTCTGATCGCGTCAGACCGCAACGCCGCGATCGACCTGATGCGCTCCGCCGAGCCGGCGGTGGTGACTCTCGACCTCGGCCTCCCGCCCGATCCCGACGGCGTGACCGAGGGCTTCGCGACGCTCGACACCATCCTGTCGCTAAAGCCGCAGACTAAGGTGATCGTCGCGACCGGCCACGGCGCCCACGAAAGCGCGCTGCGCGCCGTCGCCTCGGGCGCCTATGATTATTACCGCAAGCCAGTCGACATCGATCAACTCGGCCTCATCGTCCGCCGCGCCTTCCAGCTCCACGAGCTCGAACTGGAGAATCGCAGGCTCGAGGAGAAGATCGGCGACGGCCGGACCATCCTGGGCACCATGGTCACCGCCGCGCCCGAGATGATGAAGGTCGCCCGAACCATCGAGCGGGTCGCCAACACCGACGTGTCGGTGATGCTCCTCGGCGCGTCCGGCACCGGCAAGGAGTTGATCGCGCGCGGCCTCCACCAGGCGAGCAACCGCCGCTCCGGCGCCTTCGTCGCGATCAACTGCGCGGCGATCCCCGAGAACCTGCTCGAGGCCGAGCTGTTCGGCTACGAGAAGGGAGCCTTCACCGGCGCGATTAAGACGACCGAAGGCAAGATCGAGCTCGCCGCGGGCGGCACGCTGTTCCTCGACGAGATCGGCGACGTCCCGCTGCCGCTCCAGGTCAAGCTTCTGCGCTTCATCCAGGAACGGGTGATCGAGCGGATCGGCGGCCGCAAGCCGATCCCCGTCGACACGCGGATCGTCTGCGCGACCCACCAGAATCTGGAGGAGATGATCCAGGCGGGCACGTTCCGCGAGGACCTGTTCTACCGGCTCGCCGAAGTGGTGGTAAAAATCCCCGCCCTGGCCGAGCGCCACGGCGACGCCACCCTGCTCGCCAAGCATTTCCTCGCCCGTTTCGCCCGGGAGATGAACCCGGGCGTCAAGGGCTTCTCGCCCGGCGCGCTCGCCGCGATCAACAGCTGGGTGTGGCCAGGCAACGTCCGCGAGCTTGAGAATCGAATCAAGCGCGCGGTGATCATGGCCGAGGGCAAGCTCGTCACCACCGAGGATCTCGATCTCCCCGACCGCGGCGGGGATTCCTTGCCGGTCAATTTGAAGAGCGCTCGTGAGGCCGCCGACCGCCGCGCCATCCGGCGCGCTCTGGCCGAGACCGAGAACAACATCTCGGGAGCCGCCAAGCTGCTCGGGATCAGCCGCCCGACCCTCTACGACCTGATGAAGCAGTACCAGCTGCAGCCGTGAGCCTGAGGCCCACTCTGTCATCCCCGCGAAAGCGAGGATCCAGCTTCTCCCTTTTCCGCCGCGGAGAAGGAATGCAGCTGGATTCCCGCTTTCGCGGGAATGACAAAAAGTGGCTCGTCACCCTCACCCTCACTCTCGCACTCGCCGCCTGCTCAGCGCCCACGCCGGAGCAGTCCTACGAGACCGGCGTCACCGCCTATCGCGACGGGCGGCTGCGCGAGGCGCGGATCGCGTTCATGAACGTGCTCCAGGCCGAGCCCGACCACGTTCCCGCTCGGCTGATGCAGGCGCGGCTGTTCCTCGATCGCGGCGACGGGGTCGCGGCCGAGGCCGAACTGACCCGCGCTCGCCAGAACGGGGCGCAGCCGGCAGACATCCGTCACCTCATGGCGCACGCCCGGCTCCTCCAGGGCGACCCACGCGGCGCGCTCGAATTCGCCGCGCAGGCCGCGCCCGATCATCGCGCGTACGCCGCCCGGGTGACCGGCCTCGCTTTGCTCGCTTCCGGCGACCAGCTCGCGGCGATGCAGGCGTTCGACCGCGCCATTGCGGCGAACCCCAACGACAGCGCCGTTTGGCTCGACATCGCCCGGTTCCGCCGCTCCATCGGCGACCTAGGGCCAGCGCTCGTGGCTACCGACCGCGCCGTCGCCGCCAATCCGCGCGATTCCAACGCGCTTCTGATGCGCGGCGAGCTGACCCGCACCCAATATGGCCTCGCCGCCGCAATCCCCTGGTTCGACCGCGCGCTTGAGGTCGATCCCGGCAACCTCGCCGCCCTTCTCGAACGTGCAAGCACCAACGGCGATCTCGGGCGGACGACCGCCATGGTCGAGGACAGCCGCGCCGCACTCGCGCTGGCGCCCGACCATCCCCTCCCCTATTTCCTCCAGGCGACGCTCGCCGCCCGGGCGCGCATGTACCCGCTCGCGCGCACCCTCTACGCGCGCACCCGTGGCGCATACGACCGCATGCCGGCGGGCATGATGCTATCCGGCATTCTCGCCTACCAGGCCGAGGACTATGAAGGCGCCGCGCAGCGCCTCGCCCGCCTCACGGAGCTGCAGCCCGGCAACCTCAAAGCCCGCCGACTGCTCGCCGCCGCCCGGCTCAAGATGGGCGACCCGGCCGGAGCGATCGAGGCGGCGCGGATCATCGCCGACCGTCCCGACGCCGACAGCTATACGCTGAGCCTCGTCGCCGCGGCGCTCGACCAGCAAGGCAATGGCGCGCTCGCCGCCCAATATCGCGACCGTGCGCAAAGGCCGCAGCAAGCCTCAGGCCCCGCCTGGCTCTGGTCGGACAATTCCCACCCCGAAGTGCGGGCGGTTGGCCAGCTGCTCGTCGCCGGCAATCTCGACGCGGCGCTGCAGCGCGCACGTGCGCTCCAGGCCTCAATGCCCGGGGCAGCCGACGCGCACCTTCTCGTCGGCGACGTCATGACGGCGCGCAGCGACCATGGGGCCGCGGCCGAGGCCTATCGCCGCGCCGCCAATATCGCCTTCACCGAGCCCACTGCGGTCAGGCTGATCCGTGCGCTGGAACGCTCCGGGCAGGGACAGGCGGCGGACGCCGTGCTCCGCCTGTTCGCCTCGCAGAACCCGCGCAACCTCACTGCGCAGACGATGCTTGCCCGTCGCGCCTTGCTGGGCGGCCAGTGGGAGGAAGCGAGCGCGCGCTACGAGCGGCTGCGCGAGCGGATCGGCAACAACGACGCCGCCCTGCTCAACAATCTCGCCTGGGCTTATGGCGGCGCGGGCGACGATGACCTCGCCTATCTCTACGCCCGCCGCGCCTGGACGCTGGCCCCGGCCAACCCAGCCACGGCGGAGACTCTGGGCTGGACGCTGTTTCGCCGTGGCCAGGTTGCCGAGGCCCTTGCCTTGCTCAGTGCAGCACGGCGCGGACATCCGGAAACGGTGCTGCTTAGGCCCACACAGGTAGCAGGCCGCTAACCCCTCTCCCGCAACCGGTGCCGCAGGCTGATCGTCACCGCCGGCTTCTACGAGTTCACCCGCACAGCGACCCCAAGTCCAAGCGACGGACGAGCCCTGGTTGTGCATCGCTGGCCCGTGGCGGAGCAACGCGGAGGTCGACAGGCCTACGATGCTGACCGCCGAGCCCGGCCCCCCCGAAGTCGCCCCCTTCCCGCGCAGGCTACGGCGCGGCTGCTCGCCTTCATTCCCGGCCCGGAAAATGCGGATTCCCCAGGATCACCCCTTCCCGGCGATAGTCCGCGACGGCCGATCGCGCTATGACGGACGCGCAAGTTGAGAGGGGGTGGACATGCCGGTTATTGGAATGGGCGGCTATTTCTTCCGGGCGAAAGATCCGGCGACTCTGAAGGCCTGGTACAAGGAGCATCTCGGCGTCGGCGGCGGCTGCGGCGCCGACGAGAATGGCGAATCCAACGAATGGGTATGGTTCCACCAGGGCGGCCCGATGGTGTTCGAGCCGTTCAAGCAGGACAGCGACTATTTCCCAGCGGACCGCACCTCGATGGTGAACCTGCGCGTGCGCGACCTCGATGGAATGCTCGCGGGCCTGCGCTCCGCCGATATCGAGATCAGCCGCGAGGAGACGATGGAAGGAGTCGGCCGCTTTGCCCGGATCCACGATCCCGAAGGCAATCCGATTGAATTGTGGGAGTGGGACCGGCAGCCCTAGCGTCGCACCGGGACGAGTCGGGTCAGCGCCGCCTCTGAGGCAAGCCCGATCGCGAGGCCGGCAAGCACGTCGGTGAGATAATGCTTGCGCCGCGCGACCTGCGCCACCGCAACCAGCCCCGCCACCCCGGCTGCCTTGGCGGCGTGCTCCGGATAGGCGCGGCCGAAGGCGCGGGCGACAGCGATGGAGCCGGCGGTATGGCCGGAGGGGAAGCCCGTCATTCGCTTCGAGCTCCGCTTACCCGGCCTCGGGTGCGGTGCCTTCCCGTCGAGCCGCGGCGCCGGGCGTTCTCGGTCGATCTGGCGCTTCACCACGTTTTTGGCCGCGGTCGCTATCAGGTGCGCTGCGATCATCCGGGTCCCGGCGAACATCATCCGCGGGCGTTCGGACAGCAGACCCGTCGCAAGCACCGCCGCCGACAGGCTCAGCATCGGCGGCTGATCCCCTGCCTTGCCGATCCGCTCGAGCAACCGCATCGGCGGAAGATCGGCGTAAGGCCGTGCGATGTCGTGAATTTTCTGATCGAGCGCCAGCAGCCGGCGCGAGATCCCCTTCATGTTCTTGTTCGTCATGACCGGCACAAATCGTGGCGGCGCATTTGGTGCCGCCGCAGTCTTCACTGTGGCACCCCGGCAACATGAACGGGAGCGAATGGTGACATTCAGGGCATATTCAATGCCTTGAGCCTAGAACCGCGCCTGAACCCCCGTATTACCCGCAGGCGTGAGTATCATGCGTTTCCTTCTGCCCATCATCGCCCTCGTGGCCGGCCTCGCTACGCCCACCGCGGCCGCGGCCCAGGACTGGCCGCGCTTCCGCGAGTCGCAGCAGCAGGCGCAGCGCGGCGTGCGCGAGGGCGACATCCTGCCGCTCCACGTCATTCGCGACCGTATCCGGATCCCTGGCGCACAGTTCATTGGCGCCGATCTCATTGCCGAGGGCACCCGCTACCGCCTGCGCTTCATGCGCGGCGTGAACGTGATCTGGGTCGACGTCGACGCGCGAACCGGCCGAATCCTGGGCTACGCCGGCAACTAACCGCCGCACATGCTTTGACGGCGGCCCTGCTCTCGCCATATTCCTGAACATGAACGAAGTCGTGGCTGGTGCGTAATGACCGGCAAAGCGATTTGCGAAGGGATGGAAGCATGCGGGTCCTGATCGTCGAGGACGAACCCAATCTCGGGCGTCAGCTGAGGGCGACTCTCGAGGGCGCCGGCTATGCCGTCGATCTCGCCACCGACGGCGAGGACGGCCATTATCTCGGCTCGACTGAAACCTATGACGCGATCATCCTCGATCTCGGCCTTCCCGAGGTCGACGGGCTGACCGTCCTCGACCGCTGGCGCAAGGAGGGGATCAAGGTCCCCGTCCTGGTGTTGACCGCGCGCGACAGCTGGTCGGACAAGGTCGCCGGCCTCGACGCCGGCGCCGACGACTATCTGGCCAAGCCGTTTCAGACCGAGGAATTGATCGCCCGACTTCGCGCGCTCATCCGCCGCGCTTCGGGCAATGCCTCCTCGGAGCTCACCGCTGGCGACGTCCGCCTCGACACCCGCTCGGGCCGGGTCACCTTGAACGGGGAGCCAGTCAAGCTCACCGCGCAAGAGTACAAGCTCCTCTCCTATTTGATGCACCACAAGGGCAAGGTGGTCAGCCGCACCGAGCTCATCGAGCATATCTACGACCAGGATTTCGACCGCGACTCCAACACGATCGAGGTGTTCGTCACGCGAATCCGCAAGAAGCTGGGCCCGGACGTCATCACCACCATCCGCGGCCTCGGCTATTCATTGGAGGAGCCGCGCGCCTGAGCGCGGCGTCGCCTTCATCGCAGGGTCACGTGACCTCTTCCACGATTGCGCCATGACCGGCGGCCTTATCCCATGAAGATGATCCGGCTGCCGCGTCTGGGCGGGCGGAACCAGAACAAGCACTCGGCTCCGGTCGGCGGCTCGCTGACCCGGCGCATGATCGGCGTCGCCGCTCTGTGGATCGTCGTGCTGCTCGGCGTCGGCGGCTTCACGCTGGACCGAGTCCTGACCTCCGCGATCACCCGCAATTTCGACGCCAGCCTGGAATATGTGCTGACCGCGCTCATCGCGTCCTCCGAAATCGGTCCGGACGGCGAGATCCTGCTCAGCCGGGCCCCGGCCGACCAGGCCTTTCTCGAACCCTATTCCGGTGTCTATTTCCAGGTCTCGGCGCCGGGTCAGGACCCGCTTCCGTCGCGTTCCCTGTGGGATCGTCAACTGAAGGTCGACCGCACGGTCGTCCATTCGGAGACCTCTTTCCACGACAGTCGCGAGTTCGATCCCGAAATCTTGCGGGTCGCGGAGCGCGACATCCGACTGCCCGGCGCCACCACAATGTGGCGCTTCCAGGTCGCCCAGAATCGCGAGCAGCTCGACGAGCAGATCTTGGTCCTGCGCCGGACGCTCGTGCGCTCGTTCGGAATTCTCGGCCTCGGCCTCATCGTGCTCGCCGCACTCCAGGCGATCTATGGCCTGTGGCCGCTTCGCCGGGTCCGCCGAGCGCTCGCCCAGATCCGCTCCGGGGAGAAGGCTCGCATCGAGGAGCGGCTCCCGCGCGAGATCGCGCCGCTCACCGAGGAGGTGAACGCGCTGCTCGCCCACAACGAGGTCCAGGCCGAGGAGGCGCGCCGCCACGCGGGCAACCTCGCTCACGCGCTCAAGACTCCGCTCACCGTCATTACCAATGCCGCCTCGGCGAAGAGCGCGGACCTGCCGTCGACCGTCATCCGCGAGGCACGCACGATGCGCCGCCAAGTCGACCACCATCTCGCCCGCGCCCGCGCCGTTGGCCGCCGCTCCTCGACCCAGGCGCGAACCGAGGTGTGGCCGGCGCTGAAGGCCGTCGAGCGGGCGGTGGAGCGACTCTACGACGAGGTCACGATCGACCTCGCCGGCGACAAGGAGGCTGTCGTCCGCATCGAGCGCCAGGACCTCGACGAGATGCTCGGCAACCTCATCGAGAATGCCGCGAAATACGGCAACGGCCGGGTCTTTGTTACCGTCGGCGGCGACGAGGAATGCGTCGCGATCGAGGTCGAGGATGACGGGCCCGGAATCCCCGAGACCCAGCGTCACCAGCTTTTCAGCCGCGGCGCCCGCCTCGACACCGACAAGCCGGGAACCGGCCTCGGCCTCGCCATAGTCCGCGACGTCGCCGAAATCTACGGCGGCTCGATCCATCTCGAGGAGAGCGAGGACCTCGGCGGCTTGCTCGCGCGCCTTCGGCTGCCCAATTGCCGGACGGCGCCGGAGCGCGTAACGCCCGCCGCGTAAACGGAAGGGAGATATACATGGCGCTCAAGTCGTTCCTTCGCGCACTCGGGGTCGGCGGTCCCACCATCGACGCGGTGCTCGATACCGACCGCGTCCAGGCCGGCGGCATGCTCAGCGGAACGCTCCATATCCGCGGCGGCGATTCCGGCCAGACCGCAAGCAAGGCGGTGATCGAGCTGGTCGCGCGGGTCGTCAAGAAGATGGGCGACGACGAATATAGCGCCGACGAGGTGATTGCGGGCGCCTCCCTCCCCGGTCCGATCCAGCTCGGCCGCGACCAGTCCCTTCCCTTCCAGCTCGCGCTTCCGCCGCACACCCCGGTGACCAGCCTTGGCGGTCGCAATTTCGTGTGGCTTCGCTCCGGACTCGACGTGCCGTGGGCGGTCGATCCGACCGATCGCGACGCGCTGGAGGTCCATCCCACAGCCGCCCAGTCGAACGTCCTTCAGGCGATGGAGCAGCTCGGCTTCCGTCTTTATAAGGTCGACATCGACGCCCGCTCCTCATGGTTCGGCCGCAAATGGGTGCAGGAGTTCGAGTTCCGGCCCGCCGGCTATGGCCGCGCCCGCTACGACGAGGTCGAGGTCGTGTTCGAGAACCAGCACGGCAGCCAGGTCGAGCTGATGGTTCAGCTCGACCGCGCCGCCCGCGGCCTCGGCGGGCTGCTCATGGAGATGACCGGCACCGACGAAAGCTGGCGCCGTGTCACGATCGATGCCAGCAGCCCGCAATCGGCCGCTTACGGGCTGCAACAAGTGATCGCCTGAGGACCAATATGACTGCCACCATCCACCAGCTAGGCGCTCGCCCCGAGCCATCGCTCGACCCGATGATCCGGCTGGTGGCGGCCGACCTCAACCAGGTCAACGCGGTCATCCTCGAACGCATGCAGAGCGAGGTCGCGCTGATCCCGGAACTGGCCGGCCATCTCATCGCCGGCGGCGGCAAGCGTATGCGGCCGATGCTGACCTTGGCCTCGTCGCGGCTGCTCGACTATCAGGGCACGCGCCAGTTCAAGCTCGCCGCCGCGGTCGAGTTCATCCACACCGCGACGCTGCTCCACGACGACGTCGTGGACGGCTCCGGCCTTCGCCGCGGCAAGCGCACCGCCAACATCATCTGGGGCAATCCGGCGAGCGTCCTCGTCGGCGACTTCCTGTTCTCGCGCAGCTTCGAGCTGATGGTCGAGGACGGCAGCCTCAAGGTGCTGAAGATCCTCTCCCACGCCTCGAACATCATCGCCGAAGGCGAGGTCAACCAGCTCTCCGCCCAGCGCCAGGTCGAAACCGGCGAGGACCGTTATCTCGACATCATCAGCGCCAAGACCGCCGCTTTGTTCGCAGCCGCCTGCAAGGTCTCGGCTGTCGTCGCCGAGCGTGATGAGGAGACCGAGTGGGCGCTCGAAAGCTACGGCCGCAACCTCGGAGTCGCCTTCCAGCTGGTCGACGACGCGATCGACTATGCTGAGACCAGCGAGACGATGGGCAAGGACCAGGGCGACGACTTCCGCGACGGTAAGGTCACGCTTCCGGTCATCCTCGCCTATGCCCGGGGCTCCGAGGCCGACCGCGCCTTCTGGCGCGCGGCCATGTCGGGCGAGCGCCAGTCGGACGAAGACCTCGCCCACGCCCGCCGGCTGCTCACCTCCACCGAGGCGCTTCACGACACGATCGAACGCGCGCGCCACTACGGCCAGAAGGCGATCGACGCGCTCGGCCCATTCCCGGCCAGCCGCGCCAAGGCGGCAATGGTCGAAGCCGTCGAATTCGCGGTGGCGCGGGCTTATTGAAGTCCCCTCCCGCGAGCGGGAGGGGAGAGCCTGTGGAAGGGGGTTTACTCCTCGGTCGCGACCTCGAGGGCTTCCTCCTCGTCGGCCATGAGCAGATCGTCGATCGCCTCGGCGATGATGTCGAGCTGGTCGAAGGTCGCCGCGACCTCCACCGTCTCGCCGTCGTCGGTTGCGAGGCGCAGGACGTAATCCTCGCCTTCGCGGTTGATGGTGAATTCGGACAGGGTCTTGGCCATGGTGCAATCTCCTCGATGAGCTTGTGGCGCCAACGCCCCGCGAGGCGTTTGGGTGCGGCTGTTCGACTCCGCTTCGCTGTGCCATGCGGCAGGCCGTGACCGCAGCACTGCCAATCCATGCCGTCCTGCCCGAGTTGCTCGCCGCCCTCCGCGCGGGCAGCAACACCGTGCTGGTCGCGCCGCCGGGCGCCGGAAAGACCACCGCGGTGGCGCCGGCCCTGCTCGGCGAGCCGTGGCTCGGCACCGGCGAGATCCTGCTGCTGTCGCCGCGGCGGCTCGCGGCGCGGGCCGCGGCCGAGCGCATTGCGGAGCTTGCTGGTGAGCCGGTCGGCCGAACCATCGGCTATGCCACCCGCCTGGACAGCAAGCGCTCGGCCGCCACCCGGATCACCGTCCTCACCGAAGGCATCTTCCTGAAGCGCATCCAGTCGGACCCCGAGCTCGCCGGAGTGGGGGCTGTCCTGTTCGACGAGGTCCACGAGCGCAGCCTCGACAGCGACTTCGGTCTTGCCTTGGCGCTCGATGCCCAGGCCTCGCTCCGTCCGGACCTGCGCCTCCTCGCCATGTCGGCGACGCTCGACGGGGCCCGCTTCTCGTCACTGATGGGAAACGCCCCGGTCGTCGCCAGCGAGGGCCGAAGCCATCCGGTCGAACTCGTCCATCTCGGCCGCGCTTCGGAGCGGCGGATCGAGGACGAGATGGCCGCCGCCGTCCGCCGGGCGCTCGCTGAAACCAAGGGCAGCCTGCTCGCCTTCCTCCCCGGAGTCGCCGAGATCGAGCGCACCGCGGAGCGGCTCGCCGGCGCCCTCCCCGCCGACGCCGACCTCCATCGCCTCCACGGAAGCCTCGACCCGGCCGAGCAGCGCGCCGCGATCAAGGCCGCGCCCGCCGGACGCCGGAAGGTCGTGCTCGCGACCTCGATCGCCGAAACCAGCCTCACCCTCGACGGAGTTCGAATCGTCGTCGATTCCGGCCTCGCGCGACGTCCCCGCTACGACCGCGCCGCCGGACTCACCCGCCTGGTTACAGAGCGCGCCAGCCAGGCCTCCGTCACCCAGCGCGCCGGCCGCGCCGGCCGCCAGGCGCCGGGCCGAGTCTACCGCCTGTGGGAAGAAGCGGCGACGGCGAGCCTGCCGCGCTTCGACCCGCCCGAGATTCTCGAGGCGGACCTGTCCGCCCTGCTCCTGGATTGCCTGATCTGGGGAGTCGCCGACCCGCGCGACCTGAACTGGCTCGACCCGCCCTCAGCCGCGGCGGTCGACGAGGCCCGTATGCGCCTCGCCAACCTCGGCGCGATCGACGAGGCCGGCCGACCCACCGCGCACGGCCGCGCCGTCGCCGACCTGCCGCTGCCGCCGCGCCTCGCTCATATGCTGATCGAGGCCGCGGCCCATGGCTGGGCAGCCACCGCCGCCGACGTCGCCGTCCTCCTCTCCGAGCGCGGTCTCGGCGGCAACGATACCGATCTTGAGCTCCGACTCCGCCGCTGGCGCACCGAGCGCGGCAAGCGCGCCGAAGCAGCGCGCGGTGTGGCTAAACGGTGGCGATCGCTCCTCCCCCGCCCTGCGGGCGAGAGATCTGGAAGCGGAGACGTCGGCGCCTGCGTAGCGCTCGCTTTCCCCGACCGCCTCTCGCGCCGGCGCGACCCATCCGTCGAACAGTGGTTGAGCGTCGGCGGGCGCGGCTTCCGTCTCGATCCGGCCTCGCCGCTCGCGCGCGAGCAATGGCTCGCCGTCGCCGAAGTGGGCGGCGCGGCAGGCGGGGCGCGCATCCTCTCCGCCGCGCCGATCGACCAGGGGACGATCGAAAGCCTGTTCGCCGAACGCATCTCCAGCGGCGCCCATGTCAGCTTCGACCCCGCCACCGGCAGCGTTCGCGCCAGTCACGGACGCCGCCTCGGCGCCATTCTCCTGTCCGGCGGCCAGGACAGCCGCGCCGCCCCCACCGAGATCGAAGCAGCGCTGCTGGAAGGCGTGCGCCGCCACGGCCTTTCTCTCCTGCCGTGGAGCGAAGGCGCCGAATCCCTGCGCCGCCGCCTCGCCTTCGCCCGGGCGCAGGATAAGACCCTGCCCGATTTGTCCGACGAAGCCCTCCTCGAACGTTTCGACGAGTGGCTGCCCGCGCTCCTGTCGGGAAAGCGCCGGCTCGGTGACGTTTCCGGGAGCGAGTTGCGCTCTGCCCTGGAACAGCTGCTCGGCTGGGATTCGCGCCAGCGGCTCGACCGGCTTGTCCCCGCGGAGTTCGTCACTCCGGCCGGAAGCCGCCACGCCATCGACTATGAAGCGGAGGCCGGCCCGACCGTCACCGCCCGAGTCCAGGCATTCTTTGGGCTTGCGGAGCATCCGACCGTAGCCGGACGGCCGCTGATCCTCGCCCTCACCTCTCCCGCGGGACGGCCGATCCAGACGACCAGCGACCTTACCGGCTTCTGGCGCGGCAGCTGGGCTGCCGTCGCCAAGGAGATGCGCGGCCGCTATCCAAAGCACCCGTGGCCCGACGACCCCGCCGCCGCGGACCCCACGTTGCGCACCAAGAAAGCGACCGCCGCCCGCCGCTGACCGGCTGATGCTACAAGCGTAGCACAAAATGGCCGCTTCCGAACAGAAGCCGTCCGCTTGCGGACACTGGCCGCCGGGCCAGGCTCCCGCATTTGTGGGAAAATCGCCCGCAAATCGGTGTGTATTACCACTGCAATACACAGGCCCTTGCGAAAGAATGGCAGTTTTCTGCCACTCTCGCTGTTTGGCATGCCTAATGCAGTAAGACGGGTGCAGGTGGGGGCGCCTGCTTGAGATGATCAATCAGGTGAAGGGAGAATCCACCATGTTTATCGTACGCAACCGGGCCATCAGGACCACCGTCGCAGTCGCCGCGCTCGTCGGCGCCGGCCTCGCCACTTCGGCTTCGGCTCAGCCGGCCGAAGCGCTTACCAGCACCAACGTCGCGGCCTCGAACAGCAGCGGCGGCAGCAGCCGGACGGTGAAGACCGCTCAGCGTGCCGGCGGTGCAGCTTCGCAGCAAGTCGTCTGCGTCCGCGCCCAGCGCATCGCGTCGCGCATCACTCAGGACTTCTGTCACACGACAGCGGATTGGGAGCGGCAGGGCGGTCTCTTGCCCGAAAATTACTAGCAGCTCCCCGCGTCCCCGGTGCGTGGCAGCCGCGCCGGGGGCGCCCCTCTCACTCGCTGCCTGTTCAACTTCGATCAGGTGACAGGGAGAGTTACATGACGATCATTCGCAACCGAACGATCCGCTATACCGCAGCCGTCCTGCTTCTCGCCGGCGCGATGGCGCCAGTCTATGCGGGCCAGTCGGAGCGCCTTGCCCACACGGGCCAGACCGCCGTGGCCAAGGCGCCGAACGCGGCCACTGCCTCCACTCAGGCCCGGCGGGCAAATCCGCGTCGCATCTGCGTGCGCATGGAGATGAGCGGGACGCGCATTAGCCGCGAAGTGTGCCGGACGCAGGCCGAATGGGATCGGATGGGCGGGCTCCCCGACGAATAAGCGCCGCCTGCCCGTCCAGCCCCCGGTGCGTGGCAGCCGCGCCGGGGGCTTTTTCTATGTCCGTGGAAAGGCTCTGTGATCGCAGGCGCCTCAGGCGCTCATCCGCTGCTGGACTCCGTGGACCAGCTCGGTGGCGCGGTCGAAGGTCATCGGCCGGCCGAACAGATAGCCCTGGATCTGGTTGACTCCGAGATCGCGCATCCGGGTGAAGTCGTCAGCCGTCTCCACGCCCTCCGCCGTCACCGTCATCCGGAAGCTCTTGGCGAGCTGGACGATCGACTGGATGATGGCGACCGCTTCCTTGTTGTCGGCCGCCTCGCGAACGAACGAGCCGTCGATCTTCAGCTTATGGAAGACCGCCTTGTTCAGATAGCCGAGCGATGAATAGCCGGTTCCGAAGTCGTCGAGCGCGATCCCGACGCCGAGCGCGCGCAAGCGCTGAAGGACGTCGAGCGTGTGGGCGTTCTCGCCCAGGAAGATCGACTCGGTCACCTCGAGCTCCAGCCGGTTGGCCTGCAGCCGGTGACGGGCGAGCGCCTCGCTCACCGTATTGGGAAGCGCCGGGAAGACGAGCTGCTTGGCCGACACGTTCACCGCGACGGTGATCCCCGCCGGCCACACCGCGGCGGCGCGACACGCCTCGTCGATCACCCAGTCGCCGAGCTCCATGATCAGCCCGGTTTCCTCGGCGAGCGGGATGAACTCCATCGGCGAGACGATCCCGCGGGTCGGGTGCTGCCAGCGGATGAGCGCCTCGAAGCCCATCAGGCTCTGGTCCACGGCGCTGATCAACGGCTGGAACAGCAGTCGGAACTGACCGGTGGCGAGCGCCACCCGCATGTCCTGCTCGACGCGCAGGCGGTCCTCCTGCTCGTTCGCCATCTCGGCGTTGAAGAAGCAGCAGATCCCGCGGCCCTGGTCCTTGGCCTGGTAGAGCGCGAGGTCGGCCTTCTGGATGAGGTCGTCGACGCTCTTGCCGTCGATCGGGCCGAACGCGCAGCCGATCGACACGCCGATGCGGATCTCCGCCTTGTCGATGAAATAGGGCTCGGCGATCGCCTGGATGATGTTGCGGGCGAGCTCCTCGACCCGCTTGCGGCTCTGGGCGTCACGGATGACCACGGCGAACTCGTCGCCACCCATTCTGCCCACTTCGCCGATCGTGCCGACCTCGCGCACCAGGCGCTGCGACACGCTTTTTAGGACCGCGTCGCCCTTGGGGTGGCCGAACGTGTCGTTGACCGGCTTGAAGCCGTCGAGGTCGAGGAACATGATCGCGCAGGGCACATTGGTCGCCTCGGCGCCGTCCAGAGCCTGGCCCAGCAGCTCGCGAACGCGGCCGCGATTGGGCAGGCCCGACAGCACGTCCATGTTGGCGAGGTTGGTCAGGCGCTCCTGGGTCTTGCGCACCTCGGTGACGTCCGAGCCGACTCCGCGGAACCCCTGGAACTGGCCGGTGACGTCGATCACCGGGTCGCCCGACAGGCTGATCCAGCGCGTGCCGCGGCGGGTGCGCATCTCCATCTCGAGATTGGTGAAAGGCTGCCTGGAGAGCAGCGCCTGGCCGAGCACGCTGTTGCCGCCAAGAGTTGCGGGCAGCGAATGGCCGACCACCTGCGCCGACGAGCGGCCGATCAGGCCGGTCATGCGGGACGAGATGTAGATCACCCGGTTCTCGCTATCGACCTGCCACAGCCAGCCGACCCCGCGATGCTCATATTCCTTGAGCAACAGGCGGATCGACTCGGCCGCCGCGCGGGTCTTGGCGATCACCTTGAGCTGGGCGAAGATCCATTGGGTGAGCCGGGTGACTCCGAAGATGCCGATTGCGGCGAGCATCACGAAGGTGAGGCCGAGGCGCAGGTCGAGCCGTTCGCTGCCGTGAAAATAGGCGACGCAGAAGGCTGCGGTCAGGGTCGCGATCCAGGCGATCGCGGCCGCGGGCACTGAGGCGAGTGACAGCGACGCGACGATCATTCCCGCCATCGCCCCGCCGATCACGAACTGGGCGTCGGGCGGCAAGGTGGCGAAGCCGTAGGTCGGAAGGGATGCCCAGACGAGGGCCAGCACCATCGCCTCGCCGATGGGAAACAGAGCGTGGCGGGGCCGCGCGGTTCGGCTGCTGCCGATCGCGGCGGCGCTCATCACGTGGCGGCACGCGACCCAGTTGACGAATAGAACGACGGCGAGCCAACCGATGATGAAGTGGACCGGGATCTCGTCCAGCATCGCCCAGCCGCACATGCCGGCGGTGCCGACCGCCGAGACGGCGAAATAGGGCGCGAAGAGCGCCCGCGCCTCAATCTGGCCGTTGTGGAGGTGCGCGTCGCGCAGCCGCTCGCTGCCGGTGTCGGTGAAGCCCGGCTCGCCCGCCTCGGCAGAGAGGGTCTCCGGCGCGTCTGATTCCGGGGCAACGGGCGCGTGGTACATGGACATCCTAGCCTGAGGCGTGGTTCGCGCCGGTCTAGGCCTAAAGGATTTGATGATGCGTTAAGGCCGTGTCGCAGGCTGGCACGATCTAAGTCCTTTTGAACATTGGTCGACAACGCCGTCATTTTGGGCGCGGAGGGCTTTGCGTTCCTGGTCGGGCGCCGCAGGGCTCGTCCGGTAACGAAGGGAGAGGGTCCGATGCGACTCACGCTTGCCGCGGCCATTGCGGGCCTGCTCCTCTTGCCCGCCTGCGCATCGGGCGAGGCAGCCTCGAATCCCCAGCCCGAGCAGCGCACCGAGACGAGGTCCATGCGCGGCTACAGCTGTCCGCAGTCGGCGATCGCCGGACGCTACAGTTGCTCGCGCTCGCTCGACCGCGAGGCGCAGCGCGCGGCGGCCGCCCATGCGCCGCCCGCTTGCCGAAGCTGCGGCAATGCCCTCGACAACTGATTTGCGATGAATCCCGTTGCACTGCCGGAACAAGGCGGCTTCTGGGGCGATTTGACGCTCAGAAAGGAAGCCCGCTCATGCCCCGCGCCTCACGTCTCGTTCCCGCCGCAGCGGCCGCCATGCTGCTCGCCGGCTGCGCCACCCTCGTCCCGGGGGACCGCACCGCGTTCAGCCCGGTCGGTCAGACGCTCCAGGTTGTCGCCGCCAACGGCGCCAGCAGCCGAATGAGCTTCCGGCAGGACGGGGTCGTCACCGCCAGCTTCGGCAGCCGCTCGATCACCGGGCGCTGGGAAATGAGCGGCGAGGACCTGTGCTTCAACTGGGGCAACGCGCCGCGTGAATGCTGGCCGCTGCAGGGACCGTTCGTACGCGGCCGCACCCAGACCATCACCAGCACGCGCGGCAACCGGGTCCAGGTGACCCGGCTCTGATCCGCCATGCGCAAGACCGCGCTGGCGCTGCTTCTGACCCTGCCTCTGTCGGCCGCCGGCGCGGTGTCGCAGGCGACCGGCCCCTCCTGTCCAGGCGCGTCCGGCGGCGGCGTTCCCATGCGGGATCTCGGCGCGCGTCGGCCGCAACGGCTGATCGACGCCAATTTTCCGGACCCGTTCGTCGCCCGCTTCGGCGACGGCTTCTTCGCTTATGCGACGGGCAACCAGACCGGCGGCGGGCAAATGAACGTGCAGGTCGCCCGGTCCGGGGACCTGTCGCGATGGAGCGCGGCGGCCGAGGCCTTTCCGGCAAGCCACTTCCCCGCCTGGGTCGACCGCGGGCACCCGCAGGTGTGGGCGCCGGAAGTGCTGGCACATAACGGCCGCTACATCCTCTATTTCAACGCCCGCCACGCCACCCTGACCCGCACCGAGGGGCCGGCCGAGGCGCCGGTCGTCCGCCAGCGCCACTGCATCGGCGCGGCCGTCGCTGCGAGGCCGGAAGGCCCGTTCACCGGCATCGACGAGCCGCTCGTCTGCGCCGATTTTCCCGACGGGGTCATCGACGCCGGAATCTTCCGCGACGGCGACAGCCTCTACCTCCTCTACAAGGATGACGGGAATTGCTGCGGCCGAGGCACCGCCATCTACAGCCAGGGCCTGAGCTTAGACGGCCTCGTGGCGCTCGGCCCTCGCCACCGCCTGATTGCCAACAACGACAGCCCGGAAGAGCATGACGACTGGGAATGGCGCGTGGTGGAGGCGCCGACCATGGTCCGCCGCGGCAACGGCTACGTCCTGTTCTATTCGGGCAACTTCTACGGCAATGCCAATTATGCCGTCGCCTATCTCAGCTGCGCCTCGCCGCGCGGGCCTTGCCGCGACAATGCCGACAATCCCGTCCTGCGCTCGCACGACGGATCGCCGTTGATCGGCCCAGGCCACCAGTCGCTGCTCGACGAGGGCGGCCGAACCTATCTCTTCTTCCACGGCTGGAACGCCGACCCGGACGGCCGCGAGCAGCCCGGACTCCACAAACGCTGTCTCTATGTCAGCCAAGTCCAGTGGCAGCGGCTGCCGGATGGAAGCGAGCAACCGCGCATCCCGGGCGGAGCGCCGGCTCGAGATTAAGCGGCGGCGCGCACCAGCCGGTTCGCGACGAGGGCGAGTGCCAGCGCGATGCCGCCGGCCGCGAACAGGGCGGAAAGCCCGACCTCCGGATGGGCCGCGGCGCCCGCGGCCGCCCCTGCCACGAAGCCGCCCCATAGTACCATGTACCACGGCCAGTCCCCCGCGGGACGGCCGAGAACCATGCCCGCCAGGCCCTGCCCGGCCCGGACCAGGCTTCCGGTCATGTAGGTGAGGCCGATCCGCACCTCGCCCTCGCGCTCGAAGATGGCGTTCTCGGCGCCCATCGCGACCGCGGTCAGGCCCAAAGCCGTGAAGTGCCAGCCCCCAAGGCCCACAGCCGCCGCGCCGAAAAGGACGATGGCGATGGCAAGCAGCACCGCGCCCGGCCGCCGCTCCCCTGCGGCGTGGCCGACCAGCGAACCGCCGGCCACGCCGGCGACGAAGGCAAGGATGAGCCCGCCGGCAAGCGCCGCATGCGAGAGCGACGCAGCGAGCCCCACCCCGAACCGGGTCGAGTTTCCGCTCATGAACGACACGAAGAAGCCGCCTGATTCGACGAAGCCGATCGCATCGACAAAGCCCGCGAGCCCCGACAGCGTCGCCGCGAACAGACGCGCGCGCTTCTGATAACGGTTCATGGCCCGGAGCTAGCGGCCCTGCGCCCAGCTTGGAAGCTCAGCCGCGCCCGATCGAGATCAGCTTGTCGCGAGCGGTGGCGCCGCGGAGCAGTTCGAGCGACGAGCGCGGCTGGCCGAGCGCCTTTGCCAGAAGAGCCAGGATCGCCTCGTTGGCGCGGCCATCCTCCGGCGGCGCGGTGACCCGGACGCGCAACGCCTCGCCGTCCTCGGGAAGCAGGATGGCGTCGGCCGACGCGTTGGGCGCCGCCCGCACGGCGAGGCGGCCCTGGTCGTCGGCAAGCGCCAGGATCGCCTCGCGCGGCGGCAGCTTCGGACGCGGCTTGGCCATGCTCTCTGCTAGGCAGCCAGGGCCTGCTGATCGCGCCACTCGGCGGTGCGCCGGTCGTAATCGTCGGCGAGCGCCGCGAGGGCCGCCGAGCCGTCGCCGGCGAAGGCGGGACCATGCATCAGCGCCAGAGTCGTCGGCGCAAGCGGCGCCAGCCGGCGAATCGTCGCGGCCATTTCGGGATGCAGGCTGGAGAAATGGAACAGGTCCTCGGCCGCGGCCGCGGGCCCGACGATGTCGCCCTCGGTCAGCGCCTCGGCGGCGCCGGTCTGGGTGAACAGGTCGCCGCACAGCAGGGTGGAGGTCGTCTCCTCCATGAGCAGTCCGGCCTCCCAGCCATGCGGCGTGTGGGGCGTGTCGATGTAGCGGACGCGCTTGCCGCCGAGGTCGATCACCTCTCCGTCGGCAAGCAGCCGCGGCGGCCGATCGGCAAGATCGCTGAGGCTCACGTCGCAGGCGGTCGCGCCATGCGCGACCTCGGCATTTGGCGCGGCCTCGAGCCACAGGTTCATCGCGCCGCATTCGTCAGCCTCGACATGGCCGAAGCTGATCCAGCGCAGCCGCTCGGGCGGCATCACCCGCGCGACCGCCTCGCGCACCGCCGGGAACAGCCGGCGGTGGCCGGTATGGAACAGCAGCGGCTCGTCGGCGACGATCAGATATTGGTTGAACACGAAGCCGGCGGGCGGCGCGACTTCGGCGACATAGGTCGAAATGCGGAAGATGCCGTCGGCGATCTCGTCCACTCGGGTGGTCATTTCTCTCTCCCTTCCCTCGCCCCTGCCACCGAGTCATATTGACTGCACATATGTGTGCATCTAAATTACGGTCATGTCAACTTCCACTGCACAAACACGTGTAGCGAATAAGCGGGACTACCGGCTGGGGGCGCGCGCCGTGAAGCAGGAGGAGACCCGGCGGCGCATCGTCGAGGCGGCGGTAGATCTTCATTGTTCGGTTGGACCAGCGCGGACGACGGTCGCCCAGATTGCCGAGCGCGCTGGCGTCCAGCGCCACACTTACTACGCCCATTTCCCGGAGGAGCGGGACCTGTTCCTCGCCTGCTCGGGGCTTGCGCTCGAGCGCGATCCGCTGCCGGCCGTGGAGGAATGGCGCGCGCTCACCCCGGGCCGCGAGCGACTCCGCGAGGGCCTCGCGCAGCTCTACGCCTGGTACAGCCGCAATGAGGGCCAGGCCGCCTGCGTGCTTCGCGACGCTGAGCATCATTCCCTCACCCGCGAGATCGTCGCGTTGCGCATGGAGCCGACTTTCGAGCAGGCCGCCATCGTGCTGGGCGAGGGGGTCAGCGAACGGGCGCGGCCGCTGCTCCTCGTCGCGCTCCAGTTCGCCACCTGGCGAACGCTTGCACCGACCCACGATCCGGAAGGCGCCGCGGCGCTGATGGCCGACGCATTGTCGAACGTGCCGGCGGACGCCTCCTAGCCATCAGGCGCGACGAGGGCCTGCCGGCACCCTCGCCGTGGAACGCCTGGCCGCTCCGGACGCTGTGCAGGTCTGGCCTCGACAAGGAGCAGGGATCATGGCGGAAGGCGAGCAGGCGACACTCTACCGGATGGTCCTTCCGGACCATGTCTGTCCATACGGTCTTCGCGCCAAGCAGATGCTCGAGGAGCACGGCTTCGCGGTCGACGACCGCCACCTCACCAGCCGCGCCGAGGTGGACGCCTTCAAGGAAGAACACGGCCTCAGGACCACGCCGCTCATTTTCATCGGCGATGAGCGAGTAGGCGGAAGCGACGATCTGGAGCGTCGCCTCGCAGGCCGCTGAGGCCCGCCGGCGTAGGTGAGGATCGCGACCTACAATGTGAACGGTGTCAACGGGCGCCTGCCGGTGCTGCTGCGCTGGCTCGAGGAGACCCGGCCCGACATCGTCTGCCTCCAGGAACTGAAAGCGCCGGACGAGAAATTTCCGGAAAAGGCGATCGCCGACCTCGGCTATTGCGCGGTTTGGCACGGTCAGAAAAGCTGGAATGGAGTGGCGATCCTGAGCCGCGTCGGCGACATCCACGAGACGAGGCGCGGCCTCCCCGGCGGCGCGGACGACTCGCAGAGCCGGTACATCGAAGCCGCGGTCGCCGGAATTCTGATCGGCGGCCTCTACCTTCCCAACGGCAATCCGCGGCCCGGCCCCAAGTTCGACTACAAGCTCGCCTGGTTCGACCGGCTGATCGATCATGCCGCCGAGCTTCTCGCCACCGGACTGCCGGTGATGCTCATCGGCGACTTCAACGTGATGCCCGCCGAGCTCGACGTCTACAAGCCGGAGCGCTGGCTGGACGACGCGCTGTTCGCGCCGGAAGCGCGCGACGCTTATGCGCGGCTGCTCGCCCAGGGATGGACCGATGCCCTGCGCACGCTCCATCCGGGCGAGAAGATCTACACCTTCTGGGATTATTTCCGGAACGCCTTCGCCCGCGATGCCGGACTGCGCATCGATCATCTGCTGCTCAGCCCCCCTTTGGCGCCGCGGCTGATCGACGCTCAGGTCGACCGCCACGTGCGCAGCTGGGAGAAGACCAGCGACCACGCGCCGGTCTGGGTAGAGCTAAGCGACTAAGCTTGCCGAACTGCGCAGGTCGTTTGCCATTGCCCCGCCGCCAAGGATAAGTGACGCAAAGCCGTCCGGCGCGGGCGCAAGCGGCACGAGCAAGTCCTGAGGTTCTGCTGAAATATGGCATCCGGCTCCTTCCGCTTCGACGATTTCCTGCTCGACCCGGCCAATCGCCAGCTTCGGCGCGACGGCACTCCGGTGGAATTGAACGCCCGCTATCTCGATGCGCTCGCTCTTCTGGTGGGCGAGGCGGGACGGCTGGTCTCCAAGGACCGCTTCATGGACGAGGTTTGGCGCGGCGTTCCGGTGACGGACGAGGCGCTCACCCAGTGCGTCCGTACGCTCCGCCGCCAGCTCGGCGACGATGCGGCGAGTCCACGCTTCATCGAGACGGTCCCCAAGCACGGCTATCGCTTCATCGCTCCGGTCGAAAAGGTGAATGGCGAGATCGAGGCGCCTGAGCCGGGCGAGCGGCCGGAGCCGCCGGCTTATTCCTGGCAGCAACTCCTGCTCCTCGGCGCGGCGGGCACGGTCGGCGGGGTGGCCGCGGGCTTCTTCGGCGGCCTGTTCTACGGCTTTGCGGGTTCCTCGCAGCCGCACGCGCCGGGCATGGGCGCCGCATCGGTCCTGATGGTCATGTTGTGCGTGACCATGGCGGTGGCTCTGATCGGCGCCGCGGGAGTCGCCTTCGGGATCGCCGCGTCGGGCTTCGTCTCCGACCGGCCGGGACCGTGGACCATCGTCGGCGGCGGCCTCGGCGGAATGATCGTCGGCGCCGTCGTCAAGCTGATCGCGCTCGACGCGTTCAACCTGCTGCTCGGCCAGTCGCCGGGCGACATCACCGGCGCTCCGGAAGGCGCGATGCTCGGCGGCGCCGTCGGGCTTGGAGCGTGGCTCGCTGGCCGACATGCCGACCTGCCGTCGCTTCGGCGAAGCGTAGCGGCCGCGGCCGTGGCCGGCGGCATCGGCGGCATCCTCATTCCCCTCGCCGGCGGCCGGCTGCTCGGCGGCAGCCTCGATCTCCTTGCCCGCAACGTTCCCGCCTCGCGCCTCGGCCTCGACGAAGTGGGCGCGATGTTCGGCGAGAACGGGTTCGGCCCCGTAAGCCAGATCGTAACTGCCGGCCTCGAAGGCGCGCTTTTCAGCACCTGCGTCGTTGCAGCGATGCTCCTGGCGCGGCGGCGCACGCGGGGGCGCTTGCGGCCCTAGCGGACCGTTACGGGCGCGAATTGCGGCAGAGCGACTCGCTGCTGCGCCGGGCGGCGCTTACCGCGGAGCCCTGATCGCGTAATCTGTGGCGGCCCCAGTAGGAGTATCGCCATGGGTTGGCTGGTCAGTCGCCAGGAAGTCACTTCGGAACCCGAGGCCGCGCGCCGCAAGGTCCTCGCCCTGCTCGCGAACATCGAGGACGTCCCCGATCCGGAGGAGATGCTGCTCAACGTCCTCGTCGACGCGGTGATGCTCGTCGAAGCCTATCGCGGCGCCCGCCACGAGATCGTCCGCCTGCCCGAGCTCCAGAACAGCGTCGACGCCTTGCTGAGGGATCTCACCGTCAGCGAGCGGATCAACCAATGGTCGCGCGAGCCGGAGGCCGAGGAAGCCGTCGCCGCCCGCTGACGGCGGGTCGGTCGACAGGAACATTGTGTTAGCGGCGGCTCTGCGCCATTCTCCCTTCGCCAGAAGCTTGGGGGAGCGAAGGTGGCGGACAGTTCGGCCGAAGGATTGCGCAGAGTATCGGGCGGGGCGATCGCCATCGCCCTGATCATCCTCGCCGCCATCGCCTTCATCCTGTTCAGCGCCCTTGGCCAGGCTTCTTCGGCGGCGGTCGACACCGCGGCCGGCAATCATTTCCCCTGCACCGTGCAGAGCGTCTATGACGGCGACGGACCGATCAACTGCGCCGAGGCTGACACGACCGGCAAGCAGGTCCGCGTCCGCCTGCGCGGCATCGAGGCGCGCGAGGCCGATAATAGCTGCCGCTACGAGAATCTCTGTCCGGAAGCGTCGGGCGCCGAGGCCAAGGCGCAGTTGACACGGCTCGCGGTCGGACGGCTCGACTGCACCTCGTTCGGCCCGTCCTACAACAATGTCGACGCGAGCTGCCGCAATGCGTCGGGCCAGGACATCAGCTGCGAGATGCTGCGCAGCGGCGCGGCCATGCGCTGGCCGCAATATGATCCCGACGGTCGCCTCATCCCGTGCGTGCCCGCTCGGCGGTGATTCCCGATCCGATGATCGATCGGCTCCGCACCAAGTTCCGCGGCACTGCGCTCGGCCCGACGGTCGTGATCTGGACGTTCGGCTATATCCTCGTCGACTTCATCGCCTTCCTGATCGGCCGAACGCCGCCCGGACTGATGCTCGCCGCCTCGGTGCTGATGTTCGCGCTCGGCGTGGCCCAGACGCTGACGCTCAACTGGCTGCGCACCAACGAGCGGCCTTCTGGCCTGCTTTTGCGCTGGCCGCTGCTCCTCGTTGCCATCGCCGCGGCCACTGCATTGCAGACCCTGTTCGACGTCTACTGGCTCCGCTGGCTGGCTCTTCACGTGCAGCCGGCATGGCAGGAATGGGCGCTGGACCTTTCGCTGCAGCGTCTGCTCGGGGTCGCTTTCCTCTATCTGTGGACCTTCTGTCTCGCCCTGACGCTTCTCTGGGCGATGCGGGCGAGCGGCCTGGCCGAGGCGAGCAGCGCGCGCGCCGCCAGCGCCGAGGCCGCCGCCGCCAAGGCGGTCGCGGCGGCATTGCGCCTCCAATTGAACCCCCACTTCCTGTTCAACACGCTGAACTCGATCTCCAGCCTGGTCACGCTCGGGCGCCGCGAGGAGGCCGAGGAGATGATCCAGCGCCTCGCCGACTTCCTCCGCGCCTCCCTCAATTCGGACCCGATGGAGGACGTGCCGCTGTCCCACGAGATCGAGACGATCGAAGCCTATCTCGACCTCGAGGCGGCGCGCTTCGGCGAGCGGCTCAGCATCAGCATCGAGATCGCCCCCGACGCGGAGGCGGCGCAGGTGCCCAATTTCATCCTGCAGCCGCTGGTCGAGAACGCGATCAAGCACGGCGTCTCCGCGCTCAAAGGGCCGGCAGACCTGTCGGTCGAGGCGATCCGCGAGGACGGCCAGGTGGTTCTCAGCGTGTTCAACACCTCGCCCGACGGCGAGGAGATCTCGCGGCCGCGCACCAGCACCGGAATCGGCCTCGCCAACAGCCGCCAGCGCCTCGTCCAGCGCTACGGCAAGAATGCGCGGCTTGAGACCGGACCGGTCGAAGACGGCTACCGCGCCACGATCTGGCTGCCCTTCGTCCCGGATTCGCTCGGGGGCTCACGTTCATTCGCCTCCGCAGGGATGGCGCGAGTCACAGCATGATCACGCTCAGAAGGAGCGCTCCTGCAAGGAGCAGAAGCGCAGCACCGGCAATCTCGAGCAACCGCCGGACCCTGTTGCCGCCGTCAGGCTGACGCCGCGCCCCCCATTCGACCATCTGCCACACGCCGAGCCCGAGCAGCGCGGCAAGCGCGAGCAACACCATCGCGACCATGCGGAAGTCGCGCGCGCCGTCGGGGTTGCAGGGGCCACCCTGGCACGGCGCCATGCCGAGGCTGGCAATGAACAGGACAGGCAGTCCGACCAAGATCATGAAGGCGAGCGCCGCCTGGCATCCGCAACCTTTGCCCCCAGCGCTGCGGCGCTCTTCCTTTGGCTCTCTCATCGTCTCACGATACAGAGCGATGGCAACGCCTCAAGTTCGAACGATTGTCCACTGCCGACGCCGCTCCATCGTGGGGCAGCATCTCCAAGGAACGCCATGGTCGACCAAAGCCGCTCTCCCAACATCGCCCTGCTCATCGACGCGGACAATGCCTCGCCGCAGACGCTGGAGCAGGTGCTCACCGTCCTCGCCGAGCTTGGCACGGTCAACATCCGGCGGGTCTACGGCAACTGGAACAAGCCCGCCCTCAAGGGCTGGGCGGAGATGACCCACCGCCATGCGCTGGAGCCGCAGCAGCAGTTCGACGTGACCAAGGGCAAGAGCGCGACCGACATGAAGATGACGATCGACGCGATGGACTTGCTCGCGCGCGGCCAGGTCGACGGGTTCGGGATCATGTCGAGCGACAGCGACTTCATGCCGCTGGCGATGCGGATCCGACAGGATGGTTTGCCGGTCTACGGCTTCGGCACCGCGAAGACGCCGGACTCGTTCAAACAGGCGTGCAGCCGGTTCATCGACGTCAGCGCGCTGGTCGATCGCAAGGAGGACGAGCCGATCGAGGAGCTGCCTGCCGTGGACGCCGCGCTGGTCGAGCTGCTCGGCGACGCCATCCGGGCTTCCAAACGCGACGAGCGCGGCTTCGCCAGCATCTCCGAAGTCGGCCAGAGGGCGAGCGCCCGGTCCTCGTTCGACGCCCGCAGCTATGGCTACAGCCGGCTCTCGGAACTGCTCTCGGCGCTTCCCAACTTCGTGACCGAGAAGCGGGCTGACGGGAGGATGTTCGTAAAGCGCGTGCGTTAGCGCCGGCCGATCAGGCCGGGCAGCGCACCCGAGTCGCCGACGTTCCGCCGCTTTCCACCACCAGCCGCTCGTCACCATCGAGTCGCAGAGCGCGGGTTTCGGTGCGGATTTCGCCTTCGCCTGTTGTGCGAAGGTCAACGGTGACGGTGTCACCGGCGGACCGAACGGCTACGACCTGCCCGACGCTTTCGTAGAAGCGCATGTTGGTGGGCGCGACGACAAGGCGCATTTCACTCGTTGTGCGGGCGCAGGTTTCGCGGCTCGAATCCCACCGGCCGTGGAAGCGCGCGGGGATGGTCGTTGCTGCCGCCTCGTCGCGGGTCGGCGGGGCAACCTCGTTCGTCACGTTCTCAAGCGTCTGATCGCGGTCGTCGACGATCGACGCATTCGATTCCGCGAGCACGTCCTGAGGCGCGAGGGCCACGTTGTCCGACGCAGCGTTGTCGGCGGGCGGCGGCGCACCGCAGGCGGGTAGGGCCATCAGCACCAAGGCTGCCGCACCGCGGCGCATCCACTTTGACGAAACTGCCATCACCGTACCCCAAGGACGCGATCGACGCTGCCGGTGGTCACCGCGTGATAGGTCGGCCGGGTCTGTGCATAGACGCGGCGGGCGATCGCCCGGCCCCACTCGCCCTCGCCCCATAGGGTCTGGAACAGCGGAAGGACGAACTTGCGCCGGCCCATGCTCGCGAGGAAACGCTCGGCCGGAGCGACCGCGGGCTCGTAGCGGTTGGCGAGCGCGAGGTTGAGCCAGGCGAACAGCACCTCGTTGTTGCCGGCCGTGCTCAGCGACAGGGCGCGGTCGAGCTCGGCGAGGCGCGGCTGCGCCAGCTCGCGCGGCAGGCGGTTGAGGAAGCGCAGCCGCTCGGCCGTCGTCCAGCCCTGGAAGGAAGCGGGCGGCGGGCCGCCGGCAGAGAAGGCGGCGACCGCCTGATCGACCTCCGCGAAGGCGGCCGGGTCCGGCCGGGCGACATTGGACGGCAGGCCAGGCTGGTACACCCATTGGTCGAGCATCAGCCGCTGCTCCAGCGCGGCATCGCCCTGGACGAGGTTGGCGCGAAGGTCGGCGAGGAAGCGCGCGGAGGTCATCGGCTGGAAGGCGTGGCGGTCGAAATAGGAGCGCAGGTAGGCGTCCCAGCGTTCGCGGCCGACGATCCGCTCGATGGTGCGGAGGAACACCGCGCCCTTGTCGTAGACGATGCCGCTGACTCCGCCCTCGGGCTTGCCGTCAGCGGCGGTCAGGTTGAGGCGGGTGGTGGAGTCGGTCATCCCCTCCTCGTTGAGCGCCGACATCATGTCGTCGAAGCTCAGCGCAGCTTCCTGCCGCGCACGGCGCGGGCCGTAGATCGCCTCCATGATCCGGTTCTCGAAATAGGAGGTGAAGCCCTCGTTGAGCCAGGAATCGGCCCAGGTCGCGTTGGTGACGAGGTTTCCGGACCAGCTGTGCGCGAGCTCGTGGGCGACGAGGCCGACGAGGCTCTTGTCGCCGGCGATGAAGGTCGGCGTGAGGAAGGTGAGCGTTGGGTTCTCCATGCCGCCGTAGGGGAAGCTGGGCGGGAGAACGATCGAGTCATAGCGGCCCCAGCGATAGGGGCCGTAGAGCGCCTCGGCGGCCTCGACCATGCGCTCGGTGTCGGCGAGTTCGGCGGCGGCGCGGTCCATCATCGCGGGCTCGGTCCACACGCCGGTGCGTGGGCCGAGCGGGCGGAAGGCGATGTCGCCGGCGGCGATGGCGATGAGATAGGGCGCGACCGGCTGGTTCATGGCAAAGCGATAGGCGCGGCGGCCGGGGCCGACGGGCTCGCCCTCGGGCGTGAGGCGGTCGCCGGACATGACGACCTTGAGCGGCTCGGGAGCGGTGATGCGCGCGGTCCAGGTCTGGCGGATTCCGGGGCTGTCCTGGGTCGGGATCCAGGTGCGGTTGAGCGTCGGCTGGCCCTGGCTGAGGAGGTAGGGATGCTGGCCGCCGGCGGTCTGCTGCGGGGTCAGCCACTGCAGAGCGGCCGCGTCGGGGCCGCTGCGGTAGCGGACGATGACTCGGCGGGCGTCGCCCATGCGGATGGTGACGGGGGCGCCCTTGGCGCCGTCCTCCGCGCCGACGACGAGCGGCAGCGCGCGGCCGTTGGCGTCGGTGACTCCGGCGATCTCCAGGCCCTTGCTGTCGAGGATAATCTCCTGGGCGCCGGGCGCAGCGAGGATGTCGAGCGCGGCGGTGCCCTCGACCCGCTTCGCCTCGAAGTCGAGCGCGAGGTCGAGGTCGACATGGGTGACTCGCGCCACCTCGGGACGGGCGTAGCTGTGCGTGTCGCGGGCGTCGGGCGTGGTCAGGATCGGGGCGACCATTCGGGTCTCTCGGGGAGCGTCGCCGGCGGTGGTGCAGGCGGTGGCGACGAGGGCGAACGCGGCGAGGAACAGGCGCAAATCAAGCCTCCAGGAAACGGACCTGGCGCGTCCCTAGCCCAGCCGAGATGAACCTGCAAAAACGGTCAGTAGCTCTTGAAGCAGATCTGCTCCGGCTCGAAGCTGCCTTCGCGGACGGTGATGCGGGCGCCGGCGGGGTTCATCAGCGTGGAGCCGATGTCGGCGAGGGCGAAGGTGCGGCCGGCGAACGGGCGGTCCCAGCGGATCTCGCGGGCGTGGCCGGGGCGGGCGTGGAGGTCCCAGGTGGCGAGCTCGGCGCGGCCGGCACCGGGCGAGTCGCCGGTGACGGTGAGGTGGGTGAAGGTGCCGGCACAGGCCTGGCCGCCGCCATGGACCGCGAGCAGGACCTGGCCGGGGCCGAGGGCGCCGCCGGTCCAGGCGCGGCGGGTGCCGTCGGGGAGCTGCTCGGCGAGGGTGAAGCATTGGCCGGTGGTGGGCGTGGGCTGGGGCATGGCGACGCAGGCGGCGTGCGGGGCGTCGGTCATTCGCGGGTTGGCGAGCGGGCCGACGACGGCGCAGGCGCTCACCATCAGTCCGACGACGAACGCTCCGCCCGCTTCGTATCGCATGTGCCTTGTCCCCCTCTTGGCCCTTTGTTGCGCAAGAGGGCGCGGGAGAAAAGGGCTTCTAGCCGCGGGCGACCGCCGAGGACTGGGCGACCGCCCCTGCGCCCGCGGCCGGGCTGGGCGGCCCGCCGGTGGCGAGGCCAAGCGCGAGGATCGCCGCGCCGGCCAGGGTGTAGATCGCCTTGAAGCTCATGCGGCCAGCAAAGCCGCAATCCGCTCCCTCATTCACGCCCGCGTCGACGAACCCTGCGCGCGGCTAGACGAATCAGCTTTCCGCGCGGCCGCTCCACACGACGACGCGGTCGCCGACGCGGGTGACCTCGAACAGAAGCGCGGCGAATTCGCGGGGGAGGCCGATGCAGCCGTTGGTCGCGAAGTCGTCGGCGAGATGCGGGCTGCCGTGGAGCGCGACCCCGTCCCAGGTCAGCCGCTGCATGTGCGGCATCGGCGCGTTGTAGATGTTGGAGGTGTGGTCGCGGCGCTTCTCGAGGATCGGGAAGGTGCCGGTCGGGGTCGGCTTGTCGGGCGCGCCGTAGAGGATCGACGAGCGGCCGATCTCCACGCCGTTCTTGTAGACCGAGAGGACCCGGGCGCGCAGGTTCACGACGACGATCGCCTCGCCGGTCGCGGTCCGCGCCGCCTCGTCGTCCCAGGCATATTCGCCGGGGCGCAGCCAGTTCTGGATCGGCAGCTCGCGGACGATTCGAAGGTCGCGCACGTCGATCGGGCGGGTGTCGCGGGCCGGGGCTCGGGCGACGTGGCCGGGCGGAACCGCCTCGACCCCGGAGACGTCGGCATAAGCGAGGCGCGGTGGCTGGCCGGTCCCCTCGGCCGGGAGGGTGACCGGCGCGGCGAGGATCGCGACCGCGGCCAGGCTCATCAGCGACTTGAGCGCGAACTGGATCATCGGGAGCCTCCTTCTCTTCCTTCCAAACGCTCGTCGCCGCCTTCGGGCAAGCGCCCCGTCGCACCCGTCCCGCGGCGATACAGAGCGGCGCCGAACCCTATCCCGCCGCCGCGCGCACGGAGGTGAAGTTCATGAAGTTCACGGTCTCCACGCATTTTCGTGAACTTCCGCGACGCCGGCCGCGCAGAACCCCGAGCCAGGCGAAAGGTCACACAAAGGTCACGCCAAAGCGCATGAGGAGCCGGTCCGGTGCCGGAGGCGCCGCAACCGTGGCGCGGCCAATGGTCACCGATGTTCGCACTGGGCATGGACGGTTGCGAGCGGCCGTCCCGGACGCGGGACACGGGGACGCGGCGGCGGATGGCGCCGCTCCGGTCCGGGCGAGCGCATGAGCGACTCGTTCTCCTCATGTTCCGCCGGTTAGATCAGCCGAAATCCTATTTTGCAAGCCGCAGCCCGCCGAGCCGATCGGCCGAGGCGCGCAGCGCCGCAGGCACATCGGCGGAGAGCCGGGCACGGCCGGCCGACCTGCCGCGGAGCGGACAGGATCGACGTCACGAATTCACTTCGTGACGGCTACCGCCCGACCGAAGAAAGGTGGACCCCGGATCAAGTCCGGGGTGACGATGGGGCGATAAGGGGGTTTTTCATGAAGCACCTGCTTACGGCCGCGCTCGGCCTTCTCCTGTGCGGCTGCGTCCTGAACCGGCCGCCGCTCAGCGCCGGCGAGATCGCGGTCGCCGCCGATCCCCCGCGCCACCCGACCCACCCGGCGCGCAACCGGCAGCTCGTCATCCCGTCGGGGCCGGTTCGGCCGGAGCTCGGGCGGCCGGCGGAGATGAACGCGCTGATGTTCCAGGCGGCGGGGCCGGGGCCGCACCCGACCTTGCTCCTCCTCCACGGCCTGCCCGGCAACGAGCGCAACCTCGACCTCGCCCAGGCGGCTCGGCGGGCGGGGTGGAACGTGCTGACCTTCACCTATCGCGGCGCCTGGGGCAGCGAGGGGACTTTCTCGTTCCAGCATGCGGTGGCGGACACGGAGGCGGCGCTCCGCTGGCTTCGATCGGAGGAGGCAGCGCAGGACTATGGGGTGGATTCGGCGCGGATCGTAGTCGTGGGCCATTCGATGGGCGGCTTCATGGCGGCCTATGTGGCGACTCACGATAACCGCGGCCGGCTGACGGTGATTGCGACCTGTGAGGCGGGGTGCGAGGAGGTCCGGGTCGGGCCCTCGCATAAAGGGTGGAATTCTTCCCTCGCCGATGCAAGACCTACTTTCCGGAGTACGCCGAACTTCGGGGGTCAAAAATGGACATACCCCCTCCCCATCGCCCTCAAATCCCACCGCACCTGCAGCGCCGCCGCTCCGCGGTAGGCGCCGACGTGGATGTGGGGGAGCCTCGAGATGCCGTTGTTGCCGACCCTGGCGACGGGCTGGCCGGCGCGGACGCTGTCTCCGGCGGCGACGGTGACGTCGGCGACGTGGGCGTAGAGGACGTTGGTGCCGTCGGCGCGGCGGAACAGGATCATCGCGGCCGGCGGGCGGCCGACCGTGCCGGGGGTGTTGACTTGCCCGTTGGCGACGACCCGCTCGACCACGCCGTCGAACGGCGCGAGCACTTCGGCGCCCCAGCCGTACCAGTCCGCGTTGGCGCGCCCGTCGGTGCGGTAGAAGCTGGTGAAGCCCGGGCCGCCGGGCTCGCCGCCGCCCGTCACCATGCAGTCGGTGCCGAGCGCGTCGCCGAGGAAGGTCGCCTGGCCGGCGGGATGCTCGATGCAGGCGAAGGGGGCGCGGTAGAGCGGGTGGAGGGCGACTCCGGGGAGGTCCGGGGCGGGCTGCGTGGTTTGGAGGAGGGCGAGGAGGGCGAGCATGCGGGAGGTTTGGCGCAGTTCGCGCTGTTCGTCATCCCGGGCTTGACGCGGGATCTGCCTTCTACCGGCACCGACCTCGAAAGGCAGGCGGATCCCGGCTCAAGGCCGGGATGACGAAAGGGAAGAGCGTCGCGGCAAAGCCGCGCCGTCGATCGACACGGCCGAGTGCGAGCTCGGCCGGCCGTCGGCCGGGCTGGCGCTGATCCTCGTCTAACTCGGCGATTGCTGGCGCAATCCCCTCCTTAGCCTTGGGCGCTCAGCCTCACTCCTCCCCTCGGAATGACTTCCAACGATGCTGAAGCATCGTCGGAACCTCGGTCATTCCTCGCCCATCCTTAGGGCCGCGATAAACGCCTCCTGCGGGATGCTCACGTTGCCGTATTCCCGCATGCGCGCCTTGCCCTTCTTCTGCTTCTCGAGGAGCTTGCGCTTGCGGGTGGCGTCGCCGCCGTAGCATTTCGCAGTCACGTCCTTGCGCAGCGCCGAGATGGTCTCGCGGGCGATGACCTTGCCGCCGATCGCCGCCTGGATCGGGATCTTGAACATGTGGCGCGGGATGAGCTCCTTGAGGCGCTCGCACATGCCGCGGCCGCGGGTCTCGGCGGTGCCGCGGTGGACGATCATCGAGAGCGCGTCGACCAGCTCCTCGTTGACCAGGATGCTCATCTTGACGAGGTCGCCCTCGCGGTGGCCGATCTGGTGATAGTCGAAGCTGGCATAGCCGCGGCTGATCGACTTGAGGCGGTCGTAGAAGTCGAACACCACCTCGTTGAGCGGAAGCTCGTAGGTGACCTGGGCGCGGCCGCCGACATAAGTGAGGTTCTTCTGGATGCCGCGGCGGTCCTGGCACAGCTTGAGGATCGGCCCGAGATATTCGTCGGGGACGTAGATGGTGGCCTCGATCCACGGCTCCTCGATCATCGCGATGCGGTTGGGATCGGGCATGTCGGCCGGGTTGTGGAGCTCGATCACCCGGCCCTCGGCCTCGCCGGCGGCCTTGGTGAGGTGGATCTTGTAGACCACGCTGGGCGCGGTGGTGATGAGATCGAGATCATATTCGCGGGTCAGCCGCTCCTGGATGATCTCGAGGTGGAGGAGGCCGAGGAAGCCGCAGCGAAAGCCGAAGCCGAGGGCGGCGGAGGTCTCCATCTCGAACGAGAAGCTGGCGTCGTTGAGGCGGAGGCGGGAGATGCTTTCGCGGAGCTTCTCGAAATCGGCGGCGTCGACCGGGAAGAGGCCGCAGAAGACGACCGGCTGGACTTCCTTGAAGCCGGGCAGAGGCTCGGCCGCGGGGCGCTTGGCGTCGGTGAGGGTGTCGCCGACGCGGGCTTGCGCCACTTCCTTGATCTGGGCGGTGATGAAGCCGATCTCGCCGGGGCCGAGCTCGCTGAGCTGCTCGATCTTGGGGCGGAAGCAGCCGACGCGGTCGACCAGGTGGGTGGTGCCGGCGGCCATGAACTTGACCTGCTGGCCCTTGCGCAAGGTGCCGTCCATCACCCGGACGAGGATGACGACGCCGAGATAAGGGTCGTACCAGCTGTCGACGAGCATCGCCTTCAGCGGCGCGTTCGGGTCGCCCTTGGGCGGCGGGATGCGCTCGACGACCGCGTCCAGCACTTCCTCGATGCCGATGCCGCTCTTTGCCGAGGCGAGCACCGCGTTGGACGCGTCGAGGCCGATGATCTCCTCGATCTCGGCGCGGACCTTGTCGGGCTCGGCCGATGGCAGGTCGATCTTGTTGATCACCGGCACGATCTCATGGTCGTGCTCGATCGACTGGTAGACGTTGGCGAGGGTCTGCGCCTCGACGCCCTGCGCCGCGTCGACGACGAGCAGCGCGCCCTCGCAGGCGGCGAGCGAGCGTGACACCTCATAGGCGAAGTCGACGTGGCCGGGCGTGTCCATCAGATTGAGGACGTGACCCTTCCAGTCGAGGCGCACGGTCTGCGCCTTGATGGTGATCCCGCGCTCCTGCTCGATCTCCATATTGTCGAGCACCTGGCCGTGGGTCATCTCGCGCGCGGTGAGGCCGCCGGTGACCTGGATGAGGCGGTCGGCCAGCGTCGACTTGCCATGGTCGATATGCGCGATGATGGAGAAGTTACGGATCTTGGAAAGGTCGGTCATTTCACGATTTTCTGAGAGGTTCGCGCGCCCCTAGCAGGCAGGCGCGGGGGAGGCAAAGCGGGGAGGGGCTCCAATGCGGGTCCGGCCGGGTCCGGTTGTGCTGCACCTGCCGGCTCCCCACATAGGAGCATCACCGGAACCGGCTCCGCGAGCATCTAGTGATTGGGAGACGAAGCGCTCTCGCTCGCGAGGAGAGGTGATCCGCCATGAAATTCGTTCCGTCCCCAGGGGAAGGCCGCCCGGCCACCTTCGTGCCCGACGCCTCTCCGTCGCCGGCGCCGCAGCCGCAGCCGCGCGACAAGTCCTACACCCGCAAGGGCGAGCGCCAGCCGCACGACACCCCGACCGGATGCCGCGACCAGGCGCGCGGGTCCGCCGCCCTCGCCGAAGCGAGCGCAAACCCGAATGTTCGGGCCAAATATGTGCAGAGCGCGGCGACGTGGACGGCGCGCGCCGACATGCTCCAGCGGCTGGACGACAGCCACGCGGCTCGTCTCGCCTTGGCGGCGGCGCGGGTCTAGCCCGCGCCGGCCTCGCGCCGGGCGGTTTCGGCCTCCCCCTCCGCCTCGGCGGCGTCGCATTCGTTGCGGTGGCGCCTGATCATCGCGTCGGCCTCGCCGACCAGGCGCTGGCTGTTGGCGATGCTGACCCGGAGCTGCCTTTGGTTCTCCTCGGCCTCCTTCGCCTGGCGGTCCCGCCGGGCGATGCGCGCTTGTTTGTCGGAGATGGGGCAATTCCTTTCGCGGCCCCAACGCGCGCCGCGCGCATTCGAGCCGGGCTCGAGGAGATAAGTCGCGCCGCCCGCAGGCTCAGGTGATCGACCCGACCTTCTTTCCGGCCTGGAGCACGTCGCAGATCGGGCAGTCCGGGTCCGCCTCGGCCCGCGCCATCGCTGCCTTGTCGTCGGCCGCGATGATGTCCTTCTTCTTGACCACGGCCCCGTCCGGCTTGGCCAGCTTGTTCACCCGATAATGCTTCATCACGCCCCTCCCGCCGGCGCTGAGCCTGCACGCGCGGGAAGGGAAGCACAAGGAAGGGTTGGTTGATCCAGGGCAAGGCTGGCGGTTTGGCCGAACTCCACTTTCGCAGGCACCGCCGCACTCCCTCTCCTCGCCGCCTGCTCCTCACAGATCGGAGCCGCCAGCGTCAGCTATTGGCCGAAAACGGACCGTCGAGATACGGGCGTTGAAGGCCTCAAGCGACCATTCGCCGCACTTCGGCCAGGCCCCGCGGTCCGCATCGCGCCGGGCCGGGCCGGGCCGGGTTGACCGGCCAATGGCTTCCGCGCTAGCACCGGGCCGTCGAGGCGAATGCCTCGTGCATCAAGAGTGGGTCCTCGCGGCCCACGCCAACCTGCCCTCCCGGGCAAGGTGGCGGTCCCAACCGGGACGATGCGGCCGGACGGCAACCAAACGGGGTCTCCAGCAGCGTCGTCCTTCGAGAACGAAGGATTCGACCGTGAAACAATCATTCAACTCCCTCGGCGGCGGCGCCTGTCATGACGCGGCGCCCGGCGCCTGTAGCGGCGCGCGCGGGCCGCTGCGCATCGCTCTCGCCGGCTATGGCGTGGTCGGTCAGGCGCTCGCCGAGCGGCTGCGCGCTGAGCCCGGGTTCGAGATTTCCGCCATCCTCGTCCGCCGGCCTGAGCTCAGCCGCGGCGTGGCGCCGCCGGTTCCGGCGACCGGCGACCTCGACGCGTTCCTCGCCGCGCCTGTCGACATCCTGGTCGATGTCCTATCCTGCGCCGAGACCGGTGCGCGGCTGTGCGGTGAGTTGCTGCCGCGCGGGATCCATGTCGCGAGCGCGAGCAAACGGGTGGTGAGCAGCCGCCATGCCCTGCTGCACGCGGCGGCCCGGCGCGGCGGGGCCCGGCTGCTCCACGCCGCGTCAGTGGGCGGCGGCGCGCCGGTGCTCGAGACAGTCGCCGAGGCGGCGGCGCGCGGGGCGATCGCGCGGGTGTCGGGGATCCTCAACGGCACGGTCAACTTCATCCTCACCCGGCTCGCTGAGGGACGCGACTTCGACGACGCGCTGGCCGAGGCTCGCGGCGCCGGCTTCGCAGAGGAAGACCCGAGCGAGGACCTGAGCGGCGCCGACGCCGCAGCCAAGGTGAAGCTGATCGCGGCCCTTGCGTTCGGGCTCGACCCGGCCTTGCTGAGCGTCGCCGTCGAGCCTCTCGATCGGGCGGCGGCCGAGCGGATCCGCACCAGCGGCGAGCGCTGGATTCAGCTGGCCAGGGTCGAGCGGGTCGGCGACTTCCTGAGCGCCAGCGTCCGGCTGTGCCGGCGAAGCGCGGTCCCGGCGCTTCCGCCGGTTGACGAGGAATGGAATTGCGTTCTGGTCGAGCTCGCCAGCGGCGAGACGGCGCGGTGCAGCGGGCCAGGCGCGGGCGGATTCGCGACGGCGGACTCGATCCTCGGCGACCTGCGCCGGATCGCCGCCGAGACCGGCCGCGCCGAGCAGCCGCTGGTGCTCGCATGCTGATGCGGCCCGACACAAGCTGCCGCGACGTCGAGGTCGCGCTGCCGCCGGCGCTCACGCGCTTCGGCGCGCGCACGACATGCCGGGTGAGCGGCGCCGAGGGGGCGCCGCCAATCGTGGTGCTCGGCGGCATCTCCGCCGACCGCTTCGCCTGCACGCGCGCCGACGGCACCGGCGGATGGTGGCCGGGCCTGGTCGGCGCGGGCTGCGCGATCGACCCGCGGCGCCATCGCATCATCGGCCTCGACTTCGCCGCCGATGCTGAGGGCCGGTCCGCGCCGACCACCGCCGATCAGGCCGAGGTCCTGTGCGCGGCGCTCGATTCGACGGGCGCGGCGGCGGCGGAGCTGATCGTCGGCGCCTCCTATGGTGGCATGGTCGCGCTCGCCCTCGCCCAACACCGGCCTGAGCGCGTTCGGCGGCTGGCGATCATCTCCGCCCCGGCCGAGCCTCACCCGATGGCGACCGCGATGCGCGAGCTCCAGCGCCGCGCGGTGGCGCTCGGGCTCGCTCATGGCGACGGCGCGATGGGCCTGTCGATCGCGCGAGGGCTCGCGATGCTTACCTATCGCACTCCGGAGGAGTTCGGCGCGCGCTTCGCCGGCGGCCTCGGCGGGGACGACCCGCTCGCGCCTTCCGCGCCCGGTGCCTATCTGCGCGCCCGCGGCGACGCCTACCAGGTGGTGATGTCGCCGAAGCGATTCCTCAGCCTGTCGGCGTCGATCGACCGCCACCGCGTCGATCCGGAGCGGATCGACCAGCCCACGCTGGTGATCGGAGCGACCAGCGACCGGCTGGTGCCACCCGAGCAAGTCGAGGCGCTCGCCGCCGCCCTTCCCAATTCGAGACTCCACCTGATCGACAGCCGCTACGGCCACGACCTGTTCCTCAAGGAGACCGCGCGGATCGCCCCGCTTGTCGCCGCTTTCGCGGAGGATCTATGAACCGCAGCCCTGCCACCATCGTCGCCGCCGCCCGGCCCGACGCCGACCCAGGCCATCGCTCGATCGTCCCGCCGATCGTCGTGTCCGACACGTTCGAATGGGCCGATCCCGACACCAAGCCCGCCTATGACTATAGCCGCACGGTCAACCCCAACCGCGACCTGCTCGTTTCGGTCCTCGCCGAGCTGGAAGGCGCGGCGGGCGGGGCTATCACCGGATCCGGCCAGTCCGCGGCTCTGCTCTCCCTGCTCCTGCTACCGGCGGGGGCGACGGTGGTGGCGCCGCACGATTGCTACGGCGGCACCTATCGGCTGATCAAAGGCTTCGAGGACAAGGGCCGCCTCACCGCCCGCTTCATCGATCTCGCCGACCCGGCCGCGCTCGACCTCGCGCTCGCCGAGCGGCCGGCGCTGCTGTGGATCGAGACCCCGAGCAACCCGCTCCTGCGCATCACCGACATTGCCACCGTCGCCGCCAAGGCGAAGCAGGCCGGGGCGCTGGTCCTCGCCGACAACACACTCGCGACGCCGTGCCGACAGCGGCCGCTAACGCTCGGCTGCGACCTCGTCCTGCATTCGACGACCAAGGCGCTCAACGGCCATGGCGACCTGTTCGGCGGCGCCCTGCTCACCCGCGACCCGGCGCTAGCCGAGACCATCCAATGGTGGGCCAATGCCGGCGGCCTCGCCGGATCGGCTCAGGATTCTTCGCAGGTCCTACGCGGGCTGCGTACTCTGCCGCTTCGGGTGGAGCGTCAGGAGGTCTCCGCGCGGGCCGTCGCCGAATGGCTCGAGGGCCGAGGCGAGGTCATACAAGTGAACTATCCAGGCCTCGCCGCGCATCCCGGCCACACGCTCGCCAAACGCCAGCAGGACGGTCCGGGCTTCATTCTATCCTTTAGGCTGCGCGGCGGTGGCGAGACGACCCGGCGGTTCCTTGCCGGACTTGGCCTAATCACGCTCGCCTCCTCGCTCGGCGGCTTCGCCACTCTGATCTGCACGCCCGCTACGATGACTCATCGCGGCATGTTGCCCGAGGTTCAGCGGGAGGCGGGCATAACGCCGGACCTCGTTCGTCTGTCCGTGGGTCTTGAGGACCCAGCCGACCTCATCGCCGACCTGGGGCACGGGCTGGCCTGCTGCCACGTCTAGGCCTGGCTACGCGCGTCCCAGGCCGAGGTGTGTCCGCCTTGGGCGGATTGTGTTGAAAAAGTCGCGCTGGAGGCGGCGCGCGGATTGCGCGGCTGTGTCCGAGCAAGAATTGACTCACAAATGGACAAATAGGCGCCGCACGATGGCGATTTTGCCGGGAACGGAGAAGGATTGTCTCCAATTTCACAGGCTGTCCTGCGGGTCGGGTGGGCCGGGGAGTTTTTCAACACAATCGGCGCATAGCGGACGCTTAGGCATCTCCCCCTTCGGCGCCACCTCGCTCCACCCTCTCCCGCCACTCCGCCGCCTCCGCCCGCGCTTTCTCCTCCCACGCGGCCTGAGCCTCGGCGGCGAGGGCGAGGCGGGCGGCTCGGCGGGCCTCGAAGCCTTCGTAGGGGCCGTCCTTGCGGGGATCATATTGGCATTCGAGCGGCGGGCCGACGGCGATGTCGCCCTCGACATGGCCGAGCTCCGGCATCGGCGGGCGCTCGGGCTCGCCACCCTCCTTCCAGATCAGGCGGCGGGCGTCGTCGAGGATGACACTCATCGGCGTGGCGACGATGGCGCGGGCGCGGTGGTCGCGGCGGCGGAGGCTGTCGAGCAGCTTCTGGGACTCGCCGCCTAGGTCGAGCACCACCTCCAGCCAGGTCAGCTGGCGGACCTAGAAGTCCGCCTCGACGATCCGGCCGGCGAGGCGGGCGGTGCGCTCCTGCTCGAGCTTGGTCAGATATTTGTCGAGGATCTTCTCCATGAAGGCGAGGAAGCCGTTCCACTGCTCCTCCTCGTCGGACTCGGGCGGCGGCGGGGGCGGCGGCGCGGTCGGGCGGGTGCGGCCAATGCGCGGCCGGTCGGGGTTGGGCTCGAGCCAGAGGTCGATCGCCTTGTCCCAGGCGTCGGCGAATTCCCCCGCGCCGCCGGCGCTGCGAACCTTCCAGGCGCCGGCATAGGTGCGGCCGACCGAGCCGCCGCCCCCGCGCGCGGCCCGGATCCCGCTCAGGGCGTCGCGGTGCGGAGGTCGGCGAGGCTTGCTGCGAGGTCGGCTTCGCGGAACGGCTTGGTGAGGCGGGGGAATTCGGGGGCGAGGCCGTCATCCTCGGCATAACCGGAAATGACCAGGGCCGCGGTGCCCGGCCGCTCGGCGCGGACGATCCGGACGAGGTCGGTGCCGCTCATGCCGGGCATGAGATGGTCGGTGATGAGGAGGTCGGCGTCGAAGCCGGAGCGAAGCGCGGCAAGCGCCTCCTCGGCCGAGCCGGTCGAGTGGACCTCGAAGCCCAAATCCTCGAGCATGCTCGCGGTGCTTTCGCGGACCAGCGCCTCGTCGTCGACGAGAAGGACCCGGCCGGCCGCGGCGGTCGCGGGCCGGGTCTCGGGCCTGGCGGCGACCTTGACGTCCTCGCGGGCGACGGGGAGCCACAGCTGGACGCTGGTGCCGAGGCCGGGCTTGCTCTTGATGGTCAGCGCGCCGCCGAGCTGGGCGACGAGGCCGTGGACCATCGACAGGCCGAGGCCGGTGCCGCGGCCGATGCCCTTGGTCGAGAAGAAGGGCTCGATGGCGCGGGCGGCGGTCGCCTCGTCCATGCCGGTGCCGGTGTCGGAGACGGTGAGGAGGACGTAGGCGCCGGGATCGACTCCGGGGACCTCGCCCTGCCCCGGCTCGGCCGCCGCGGCGGCGATGGTGAGGCGGCCGCCATCGGGCATGGCGTCGCGGGCGTTCACGGCGAGGTTAAGGATCGCCATTTCGAGCTGGTTGGGATCGGCGAGGACCGAGGGCAGGGTGTCGGGAACGTCGACGGCGAGGCGGATCCGGGGGCCCGAGGTGCTTCCGATCAGCTCGGCCATGCCCTCGACCAGAGGCGCGAGGGCGACCGCGCTCGGCTGGAGCGGCTGGCGGCGGGCGAAAGCGAGGAGGCGCTGGACGAGGGTCTTGGCGCGCTCGGCCGACTGCAGCGCGCCGTCGATCAGGCGCTGGGCGCGGGCGTCGCCGACGCGCCGGCGCTGGAGCATGTCGAGGCTGCCGATGATCGGGGTCAAAAGGTTGTTGAAGTCGTGGGCGACGCCGCCGGTGAGCTGGCCCATGCTCTCGAGCTTCTGGCTCTGGCGGAGCGCCTCCTCGACCCGGGCGCGCTCCTCGACCGCGGCGGCGACCCGCTCCTCCAGAGTGTCGTTGAGCTGGCGGAGCTCCTGCTGGGCGGTCTTGAGGTCGTGGATGTCGGTGCAGGTGCCGAACCAGCGCGAGATCCGCCCGTCCTCGTCGCGGACGCACTGGGCGCGCCCGATCACCCAGCGATACTGGCCGCTCCGGTGGCGCAGGCGATACTCGATCTCATAGGGCTCGCCGGTCGCGAGGCTGTGCCGCCACACCGCCCAGGCGCGCTCCTGGTCGTCGGGGTGGAACATGCCGTTCCACTCCTCGCCGTCGGTCGAGCCCTCCGGCATGCCCGTATATTGGTACCAGCGGTGGTTGTAATAATCGTGATAGCCGTCGGACCGGGTTGACCAGATGAGCTGGTCGACCGAATTGGCGATGGCGTGATATTTCCCCTCGCTCTCGCGAAGCTGGACCTCGACCGCCTTGGCCTCGGTGATGTCGATGAACAGGCCGTCCCAGGCGACCGTGCCGTCCGAGGCGCGGCGTGGCGCCGAGATGATCCTGCACCAGCGCTGCTCGCCCAATCGGGTGAAGGCGCATTCGTGGTTGAACGGCGTCATTGCAGCGATCGCCGCAGCCTCCGCCTCGGCGAGCGCCTCGCGATGCTCGGGGGCGATCACCGCGTAGAGAAGCATCGGGTCGCGGAGCACCTCGTCGGCCGGCACTCCCGTCAGCTGCTCGCAATTGCGCGAGACGTAGGAGAAGCGGCGGTCGCTGCCATCGCCGCTCATGACGATCCGGTAGACCATCCCGCCGGGCAGGTTGTCGCCGATCGCGCGGAGCTGCGCCTCGCTCTCGCGAAGCGACGCTTCGGCGCGGGCGCGCTCGACCGTCGCCCAGGTCCGCTCGGCGACGTCGGTGACGAGGCGGGCGTCGGCCTCGCTCCAGTCGCGGGGCGTGCTGGCGTGGACGTAGAGCGCGGCGCGCATCCGGCCCTGCTTGACCAGCGAGCTGGTGATCGCGGCGCAGGTGTCGATCGCCTCGAAGGCGGCGATGAAGTCGGGCGCGTTGGTGCGCGGATCCTCGCGGACGTTGGCGATCAGAAGCGGCTCGCCTTCGCGGAGCGCGCGGTGGATGTCGGGGCCGAAGGCGGCGAGGTCGTGGGTGCCTTCGCGCGACGGCACGGTGCCGTCGGTCCAGTTGCGTTCGGTGGTGAAGAAACGCGCCTCGTCGTCGACCTCGCCATAGCCGACCCGGTTTGCGCCCAGAAAGGCGCCGAGCTCGGACTGGGCGTGACCGATGATGTCCCGGGGGCTCGACAGGTCGCGAAGGCGGTCGCTCAGCTCGAGCAAGAAGCGGTCGCGGCGGCGGCTGAGGACGCTCTCGGTGGTCTCGTTGCCCTGATTGAAGATGCCGACGACCTGGCCTTCCTCGCCGCGGATCGGTGTGAAGCTGTAATTCCACCAGGTCTCATGGACTCGGCCGCCGCGAATCATCGGGAGCATCTGGTCGTAAGTCGAGAAGCCGCTTCCTGTCGCGAGGACCTGCTCGAACTGGGGCCCGACCACGTCCCAGATGTCGGCCCACACCTCGCGCGCCGGCCGGCCGAGCGCCCAGGGATGGCGCTCCGCCGGGATCGGCGCCCAGGCCTGGTTGTAGAGGAGGCGAAGCTCGGGCCCCCAATAGATCGCCGTCGGGAAGCTGGAATTGAGGCAGATGCTGAGCGCCGAGCGCAGCGACTGGGGCCAGGCGTCCGGGGGGCCGAGCGAAGTGGCCTGCCAATCATGGGCTCGGATCAGAGCGCCCAATTCGCCGCCGTCGGCAAGGAAGCTGAGCGCGGCGGCAGAACGAGTCTCGGTCACAACGCTCACTTTCCCAGGCGCGCGCCAGCGGGAGCGGCTGTCGCGGTCGCCCGCCTTTCCCGATAAATCCCTATGGATCAAGCCTTTCACGGAGCGCGAGGAAGCGGCGGCGGCGGCCCGCTGTGGACGCGGCGGGTGCATTGGTGGCACGGATCGTCGGGACTGGCGACGACGGGGACAGTGGTGCGCGCGAAGGGAGGGAATTTACGGCGGGAGGAGCGGACGCCGGCTCCAGCGGCGCCGCGGCTGATCCTGTTCAACAAGCCTTACGGGGTGCTTCCGCAGTTCACCGATGAGGGTGAAGGGCCGGCTCGGCCGACGCTTGCCGACTATATCGACCTGCCGGGAGTCTATGCGGCGGGACGGCTGGACCGCGACAGCGAGGGGCTGCTTCTGCTGACCGGCGACGGGCGGCTGCAGGCGCGGATCGCCGACCCCAGGTTCAAGATGGCGAAGACCTATCTGGTTCAGGTGGAGGGTGAGCCGGACGCGGCGGCGCTCGAGGCGCTCCGTCGCGGCGTTCGGCTCAAGGACGGGATGACCCGGCCGGCGGAGGTGGAGCGGATCGATCCGCCGGACCTGTGGCCGCGCGACCCGCCGGTGCGGTTCCGAAAGAGCGTGCCGGATTGCTGGCTGACGCTGACGATCCGCGAGGGGCGCAATCGGCAGGTGCGGCGGATGACCGCGGCGATGGGGTTTCCGACGCTTCGGCTCGTGCGGTGGAGCGTCGGCGAGTGGACCCTGGACGGGCTGGCGCCGGGGGAATGGCGGGCGGCGGACTAGTCGCCGGCGGCCGGCTCGGCGGAGGGCAGGTTGGTCACGTTGTAGCGCCGCAGGCCCGCCTCGCTCAGCCAGCAGATGCCAGGCGCGGGGGTGTCGAGCTGCAGGCGGAGGAGGCCGCGGCTGATTCCGGCGCGGATATAATAATCGGCGCGCTCCTCGGCCCAGCGGGCGGCGGCATTCTCGCGCTCGGCCTGGGTTTGGGCGGACGACGGATCGGACAGGGGCACGGCGGTGAAGCCGAGGCGGCCGCCCTCGTCGACCTCGCGGGCAACTCCGCCAAGGAAGGCTTCCGCGCAGGCGCCGACGCAGCGGGCGCCGGCCGGGATTCGGGTGAAGGCGCGGCGGGCGCGAAGGGTGCGACCGATGAGCAGGGCCTCGCGCATGTCGCCGCCGGGGGAATCGAACCAGATTTCGTCGGGATCGGCGGCGAGCAGCGGGGCGAGCCGGGCGGCGTCGCCGACCTCGATCGTGCCCTCGGCGTGAAGGATCCTGGTGGCGCCGCGATCCTCGACGAAGAAGCGCATCGGCTGGCGGCTGGCGTCGGCGGCGACCGGCACGGTTCCGGGAAGGCAATCGCCCGGCTCCGCGGAAGCTGCGGCGGGGAGTGCGGTGAGGGCGATCAGCAAGGCCAGCTTTCGCATCGAGCCCCCTCCCCTCTTGCTTCGCTAGCCCGCGTTGACGACGTTGTATTGGGCGACTTCCTGCTGCGTGAGGCAGCGCCGGGTTTGGGTATTGCCGCCGGTGGGCACCGCGCGGACCTGATACATTACGTCGGTCAGCAGGTTGCGCGAAATGCCCATGCGGATGAGGAAATCGTTGTCCTCGGTCGCGAGCAGGGCCGAGGCCTGCTCGATCTCGCCGACCACGCCGACCGACTGCTCGCCGCCACGCGCGATTTCCTGCCGGACCGCGCTGCCGTTGGACAGGTGGGTAAACATGTGAACGATGAACAGGCCACCTGGATCGATCATCCGGGCAGCGCCGCCCATGAACATGAAGTTGCACGCCGAAAAGCAGGCCCAGCCGGCGGGAATGCGGGTCGGGTAACCGGACTGGCGGATGATGAAGCCGGCCTGGGTGCCGGCGCGGGCGTCGCCTCCCGGCGAGCGGAGCCAGATCTCCTCGATCTGGTCCTCATATTCGGCGAGCGCCGCCTCGAGCCGGGACGGGGTCTGCTGGTCGATGCGGCCTTCCGCCTTGAGGACGGGGACGCCGTCGATCACCTCTCGGGTGAAGGTCATCGACGGGATGTTGGACCAATTGGGATTGGCCGGGCAGGTCGTGTTGACCGGGTCGCGGGCTTGCGCGGCCGCCTGGCCGCAGGTCAGTGCGGCTGCGATCAGGCCCGCGACGAGGCGGTTAGGCGCGCGCATAGCGGGTCGACGGCGGAGTCCGGCACATGCGCTTCGGCACCGAGGTCTCCTCGCCGTCGATGATGACGATGTCGGTGACGGTCATGCAGCGCTGGCCGCCCTGGCCGGGATTGTCGACCGCGGTGACGGTTGAACGGCCGCGAACGCCGGGGCGGGTGTCGCTGGTCCATTCCGCCGTGGTCCCAACCCCGCCGCGCTCAGCGCGGGCCGTGACCTCGTCGGTCGCTTGCGCCGCCTTCTGCTGCTCGCAGGTGTCGAGGAGGTTCATCAGAGCGTCGGTGAGCAGGCTCTGGACCGGAAGCACCGAGCTGATCGTGCTCGTTACCCGATTGGATCCCAGAAGACCGCCGGCGACCGCGCCGCCGATCCCGCCGAGAATGCTGCGCCGGGTCTGGCGCGCCGGCGATTGCTGGCAGGTCTGTGCGTTGGCCTGAGCCGCCGCAACGGAAGCAGCGGCCGGCAGCGGAGTCGCAAGGCTGGCCGAAACCAGCACCGAAATCAGCACGATACGCGACATGAGCACCTCTCCCCTCTTGCCCGTGCCTGCCTTCTTAGACCTTCATCGCACCAAGGTGAACCCATTGCGACGAAAGCGAAACCGGCATCGACGAACAAGGCCGCCCTCCTCGCGGAAAGCGGCCTTGAAAGGGGATGGTTACGCGGCCGGTTCGTTGCCGGGAGCGGGCTTCAGACGTGGGTTACGCGCCGGTCACGCAGGGGCTGGTCGCGCCGCGGCCGTTCGGACCCCAGCGGCGGAAGCCGCTCGAGTCGACGTGAAAGCGGACGCCCGAATAGAAGCCGAGGCCGGTCTCGTAGGTGCGGCCTTCGCGGGCATGGGCGGCGCACACGCCGCGGATGAGCTCGCCGCGGCTGACTTCGGCCGAAACCGGCACGAGATCGAGCGCGAAGAAGTGACGGTGGGCCGAAGCCGGGGCGCCGTTCGAGCAGCGGTTGAGCTCGGGATTGCGGTAGCCGGAGACCGGCTGCACCGGCCCGACCGCCGGGATGACGTCGCGCTTCACGAACTGGAGCGTCTTGACGATGTTGTCCCACTTGTCGCGCGGAGCGACTTCGAAGCCGGCGGCGCCGCATTCGGCGAACGACGAGGAGGTGCGCACCAGCTGCCACACCGGGACGACGTCGCCGACGCCATTGGCGTTGAGATGGTTCTGGAACTCGGCCAGGGCGTCGCGATTGGCGGGCGAGCGGGCGAGCCAGGCGGCGAAGTCGGCGCGGCTCTGGCCCGGCGTGATTTCAGGCCCATTGTCCTGAGCGAAGCTGTCGATGCGGACCGGGACGGCGGCGGCCGCTGCGGCGGTGGTGCTCGTCAGCTGAGCCTGAGCAGCGGGCAGCGCAGGCGCGACCGGCGCATTGGCCGTGGCCGGAGCCAGAGTGAGCGAAAACGTCGCCGCTAGCGCGGCCCCAGCGATGAGTTTTTGCATGGGTTTGATATAGTTGAGGTTTTTCGGTGCGCGACCCCGGCCGCCGCAATTGATCCCAGCAGACTATCGATTCACCGCAGAATCTCGTGACGGGGCCGGATTCGATGGAACTTCTTGCGGGTTGGCAGGACGCGGGGCGGAACGGCCGGCGGTGGCACCGAAATCGGGGGCGGAGTCACCGGCAGCGGAAGCGGCGGCGCAAGCGGGTCGCCGCCGCGCTCGATCACCGCGCAGGGGGATTCATTGCCCATCGGACCAGCGGAGCCCCAGCGCCGAAAGCTGCGCGTGTCGACGTGGAAACGGGTGAAGGCGTAGAAGCCGAGCCCGACGCCGTTCGCCGGCCCCTTGCGCCGGTGGACCCGGCACATCGCCATGAAGATCTGGCGGCGGTCGAGCGGCTTCATGGGCACGAGATCCAGCGCGCTATAGTCGCGGTGAGCGCTGTTGGCCGAGCCGCGCGCGCACAAGTTGAGGCCGGGATTGCGATAGCCTGACACCGCCTGGACCGGCCCGACCGCGGGGACGACGTGACGGCGAACGAAGCGCAGGGTCGCGGCGACATTGTCCCAATATTTGCGCGGGGGAACCTGGAAGGGCGGGCCGTTGCACTCGCTCCACATCGTCGCGGTGCGCAGGATCTGCCAGGTCGGAAGCACGCCGTGGACATGCTTGCGGCGGAGCCAGTTGTCGAAGGCGCGGACCTCGGCGGCGACATGGGGCTTGCCGGCGAGGAAGGCGTGATAGGCGACCTCGCTCTGCCCTTCGTTGGGCAGCTCCTGAGCGGCCGCGGGCGCGGCGAAGGCGGCGAACAGGATCGTCGCGAGGATTAGCCGCGGGCGGAACATCGGCCTTGGCATAGCCGAGCCTCGGCGATTGCCAATGGGGTGGTTGCGGCGGGGAGCGGCTGTGTTAAGGTCGTGACACACCAGCCGGAGCCCGCGCATGAAGCTGCTGATCCTCGCCGCCGCCGCTCTTCTCATCCAGGGCGATGCCCCCGCCCCGACGACCGCGCCAAGCGGAGCGACGGGAACCCTGCTGGTCGGCAACAAGGGGGAGGACACAGTCAGCTTCATCGACCTCGCGACCGGGCGCGAGCTCGGCCGCTCGGCGACCGGGCGGATGCCGCACGAGATCGCGATCTCGCCGGACGGGCGGCAGGCGGCGGTGGTCGCCTATGGCGGCCGAACGATCGACATGTTCGACGTCGCGACGCGCGAGCGGCTGCGCTCGATCGACCTGTCGCCGAACGAGGGGCCGCACGGGATCGCCTGGTTGCCGGACGGCCGGATCCTGGCGACGACGGAGCGGAGCCAGTCGCTGACCATCGTCGATACCCGACGTAACGATGCTGTGACTTCGATCCCGACGGCGCAGCGCGGCACGCACATGGTCGCGGTGACGCCCGACTTCCGCCGCGCCTTCACCGCCAACATTCCCGATGGGACGGTGAGCGTGATCGACCTCGCAAGTGGCACCAAGGTCCGCGACATCCAGGTGGGCGGCAATCCGGAGGGGATCGCGCTGACTCCGGACGGGCGGACCTTGTGGGTGGGCGACCTTCAGGGCGCGCGGGTGCAGGCGTTCGACACGGAGAGCTTCGAGCGGATCGCGGAGATCGCAACCGGACCGGTGCCGATCCGAGTGCTGGCGAGCCCGGACGGCCGCTGGATCGTAACCTCCAATCTCGGCTGCGGCTGCCTGACGGTCATCGACGCGGCGACCCGCGCCGCGGTGCGGACGGTGCCGGTCAGCGACGAGCAGCAGGCGGGACAGGTCACCATCCTGTTCTCCGCCGACGGGCGCCGGCTGTACGCGGCGGAGACCGGGCGCAACCAGGTCGCCGAGATCGACATGGGCACTGGCGCGGTGCTCCGCCGCCTCGACGCCGGCCGCCAGGGCGACGGCCTCGCCATCGCCCCCGAGCGCCGCTAGAGCCGGGCCATGACCCCACTTTCCGTCGACCTTCCCCACAATCTCGGCCGCGCCGAAGCGCGGCGCCGGATCGAGAACGGCACCGGCAGCCTCGGCCGACACCTCCCCGCCGGCGCGACCGTGCAGAGCGCGTGGAGCGGCGACAGGCTCGATCTCAGCGTCGCGCTGATGGGCCAGGACGTGCGCGCCGCGGTCGACGTCCAGGAGACGGTCGTCCGGGTCGAGATCGTGCTTCCGCCGGCGCTCGGCTTCTTCCGCCCGCTGATCGAGGCCGGAGTCCGCAAGGGCGGGGAGCAGATGCTCGAGGACAAGTCGAAGACGCGCTGATCGAGCGCCCTTGCGGCCCGCGCCGCGCCCGCTAAGCATCACGAACGAGTGGAGCGGCGGGAGTCCTCAATGCGTCATGTCGCGGTGATCGGTTCGGGCCCTGCCGGCTATTACAGCGCCGAGGCGCTCCAGAAGATCTACGGCGCTGACGTCCATGTCGACGTGATTGACCGGATGCCGGTCCCCTACGGCCTGATCCGCTTCGGGGTCGCGCCCGACCACCAGTCGATCAAGGCGGTGTACAAGCGCTACGAGAAGGTCGCGCTGAGCGACAATGTCCGCTTCGTCGGCAACGTGACCGTCGGCAAGGACGTGGCGATCGACGAGCTCCAGCAGCTGTACGACGCGGTGATTCTCGCGACCGGGGCGCCGCTCGACCGGCCGATCGGCATTCCCGGCGAGGAGCTTGCCGGCGTGGTCGGATCGGCCGCGTTCGTCGGCTGGTATAACGGCCATCCCGATTTCGCCGACCTTGCGCCGAGGCTCGACACGACGAGCGCGGTGGTGATCGGCAATGGCAACGTCGCCCTGGACGTGGCGCGGATCCTGTCGAAGACGGCTCATGAGTTCGAAGGGTCCGACATCGTGTTCGGGGCGCTCGAGGCGCTCCAGGCCTCGGCGATCCGCGACATCCATGTGCTCGGGCGGCGCGGGCCGCACCAGATCGCGATGACGCCCAAGGAGCTGGGTGAGCTCGGCCACCTCGAGCGGGCGGCGCCGCGGGTCGATCCCGCCGATTTTCCGCCGGTCGAGGAGGATTCGGCGCTCGACCCCGGCCTGCGCAAATCGGTCACCATCCTTCGGGAGTTCGCCGCGAACCCGCCGGCGGGCGACAAGCCCAAGACGATCGACTTCGACTTCTTCGCCAAGCCGGTGCGGATCGAGGGCGACGGCAAGGTCGAGCGGGTGATCGTCGAGCGGACGAAGCTCGACGCTGACGGACGCGCGACCGGGACCGGGGAGACCTATGCGATCGAATGCGGGCTGGTGGTGAGCTGCATCGGCTACCGGACTCCGCCGATCGACGGCGTGCCCTACGATTTCGACCATGGCCGCTTCGCCAATGACGAGGGGCGGATCGGCGACGGGCTCTATTGCGTCGGCTGGGCGCGGCGCGGGCCGACCGGCACGATCGGCACCAACCGGCCCGACGGCGCCGCCATCGCCGACCTCATCCATGCCGATTTCGGGACCGCGGTCAGCCGCAATGCCGGGCGGCCGGGGCTGGACCGGCTGCTCGACGAGCGCGGGGTGGACGTGGTCACCTTCCGCGACTGGCAGAAGATTGAGGCGGCGGAGGCCGAGCGCGCCCGCGACGGCTCGCCGCGCGAGAAGTTCACTCATGTCGAAGAGATGTTGCAGGCGCTTGGGTTAAGCCGCACCACATAGATCGAGGGGAGAGGATCATGTCACACGGGTTGACGAACCGGCTGCGCCGCTTCGGCGCCGGCACCGCAGCAATCCTGCTGATCGCCGGGGCTGCAGCCTGCGGCGGCGGCTCCGAAAGCGCCGAGCGCGGCGACGGCAAGATGAAGTCGATGCTGGGCGGCGGCGAGGACAACCGGAGCAGCGACCGCGGCGGGGACGAGCGCCGCAACGGTGAGCGCAACGGCGGCGAGCGTGGCAATGGCGAGCGCAGCGGCGGCGAAGCGGGCGGCGAGACCGTCCGGATGGGGCCGGGCAGCGAGCGCGCCGGCGCCGACAATTTCGACCGCCGGGTGCGCATCGTCAACAATAGCGGCCAGACGATCAGCCTGCTCAAGGGCTCTCCGACGAGCGACAACGACTGGGGTCAGGATCGAATCCCGACGATGACCCTGTCGGCCGGCCAGGCGACCATCGTCGACTTCAACGACAATAATGGCGAGTGCCGCTACGACCTCCAGGCGACGTTCCAGGACGGCAGCACCCGCGAGCAGCGCGACGTCAATATCTGCCAGGTTTCGGAGTGGATCGTCACCGACGACGGAGCATCGGCGAGATAAGGCCGAAAAGCATGTGCGGCGGGCCTTCGGAGCGCTTGAACTTGTGAAAAGCGGCCCCTATAGACCCGCCTCTGCCTCCGCCGGCCCGGTCTCGTCCGGGCTCGGATGATCGGTCGGGGAGTAGCTCAGCCTGGTAGAGCACTGTCTTCGGGAGGCAGGGGCCGGAGGTTCGAATCCTCTCTCCCCGACCAATATCTTCTAAGCCGCTCTAGAGCCGCCGCCTCGTTCACTGCTGGGGCGCCGGCGGGCGTGCCGGTACCACCCGCCAGATCGTGTTGGAGAGGTCGTCGGCGACGATGAGGGCTCCGCGCGGGTCGAGCGTGACTCCGACCGGGCGGCCGCGGGCCTTGCCGTCTTGTCCGAGGAAGCCGGTGACGAAGTCGACCGGCGGGCCGGCCGGGCGGCCGCCGCGGAACGGGATGAAGATGACGCGGTAGCCGACCGGCGGGCTTCGGTTCCAGCTGCCATGCTCGCCGACGAACAGGCCCTCGGCGAAGCGCGCGCCCATCACAGGATTCGAGAAAGCGAGGCCGAGCGTCGCGACGTGCGAGCCGAGCGCATAATCGGGGCGGATCGTCGCGGCGACGAGCTGCTCATTGGCGGGGCGGACGCGCGTGTCGGCGTTGGGACCCCAATAGGCATAGGGCCAGCCATAGAAGGCGCCTTCGCGCACCGAGGTCACGTAATCGGGGACGAGGTTGGGGCCGATCTCGTCGCGCTCGTTGACTGCGGCCCAGAGCTGGCTGGTGCCGGGCTGGAAGGTCAGCGCGGTCGGATTGCGAAGGCCGGTGGCGTAGGGACGGTGGGCGCCGGTCTGGGCGTCGATCTGCCACACCATCGCCCGGTCGACCTCGGCGGTCATCCCGCGCTCGGTGATGTTGCTGTTGGAGCCGATGCCGACATAGAGGAAGCGGCCATCGGGGCTGGCGGCGAGCGCCTTGGTCCAGTGGTGGTTGAGCGCCGAGGGCAGGTCGGTGACCTTGACCGGCGGGCCGCTCGCGCGGGTCTGGCCGGGCTGATAGTCGAAGCGCACCAGCGCGTCCTGGTTGGCGACGTAGAGGTTGGAGCCCACCAGAGCGAGTCCGTAGGGCGCATTGAGATTCTCGGCGAACACCGCGCGGCCCTCATAGGTGCCGTCGCCATTGGCGTCGCGAAGGATGGTGAGGCGGTTGCCGCCGCGAACCGAGCTGGTGCCCTGCGCCTTGATGACGCTGGCGATGACGTCCTTGGGGGTTAGCCGCGGAGCGCCGCCGCCTCTTCCCTCGGCGACGAGAATGTCGCCGTTGGGAAGGACGATGGTCTGGCGCGGGATGGCGAGATCGGTGGCAATCGGAGTGATCGTGAAGCCTTCGGGAACGGTCGGGCGCTGGCCGTCCCAGCCGGTCGGCTCGGAGATGACCATCGACGGCAACAGGCCGCGCTGAGGCTCGGGAAGCGGCGGGTTGGGACCGTAGGTCGGCGCCTCGGTCTCGCTCCCGCAGGCGGTTGCGAGAGCGGCGGCGGACAGAGCGAGGAGGATCCGGCGGGTCATGGCGTCACTCCCGCGCGAAGGGTGGAGAAGCCGAGCCAGGTCGCGGCGAGGACGAGCGCGGTGACGATCGCCGACAGGATGAGCGCCTCGGGCATGCTCGCCCAGGCGTCCTTGCCGTGGACGAGCGCATTGACGAAGCCGAGCAAGAACGCCGCGAGCAGGAGAAGGACGTAGATGATTCGCCGCCGCCCGCTCCGGCCGCGAACGAGCCCGATCAAAGCCGCCAGAAGCGCGAAGCCTGCAAGGACGAGCCCGCCGACGATCAGCCAGGACGCGAAATTCTTCCACTGAATCTCATAGCTCGAGGAATAGGCCCAGTCGCTGAGCAGCGCGCCGAGGAAGAGTGGGACAGTCCCTGCCAGAAGCACCGCGTGGAGCGGGTGAATCGGCCTTGGATAGGCTCGATCATGGTCGGCTGGCATATCTGGCCCTCTCCCTGTTGCCGGCGATCGGATGCACTGCCTCGATTTCCTAACGAGCCTTCGGTCGAATCGTTGCGCCGACGATCCGAGACAAGGCCGTCGCTAGAGAAGCCATTCAATCGGCAGCCGCGACAGGAACCTGACAGCGAGGCGGCGCCAGCGGCTGGCGCCCGGCTCGATGTCGTGGCGCACATTGCCTCCGTCCCGTCGCTCTACCCAATAGAGGCGATCCTCGGGCGACAGCCGGACCTCGTAGGCGCGGGCCGGGGCGAGCCGCTGGAGGTCCGACTGGATGCCTTCGGCCAGGGCCGGGCTGGCGATGACGAAGCCGAGCTCGGTGTTGAGGTTCGCCGAACGCGGATCGAAGTTGAACGAGCCGACGAACAGCCGCTCGCCATCGACGAGGAAAGTCTTGGCGTGAAGGGCCGAGCCGGCGCCGCCCAGCCGCGAGGCGGCGCTGCCCGAACCCGGCCTGGACCGGGCCGGCCGAGGCGGCCGCGCCGCCGCGTCGGGACGGCGAAGCTCGAAGATGCGCACCCCCGCCCTAAGCAGCTTCCTCCGCCACTTGGCATAGCCCGCATGGACAATGGGGACGTCGGTCGCCTCGAGCGCGTTGGTGAGGATGTTGACCTCGATTCCGCGTCTGGCGAGCGCAGTGAGCGAGCGCGTTCCCGACCGGGTCGGCACGAAATAGCCGGATACGAGGTCGATGCGCCGCCGCGGCTCGCCCATCGTCGCGACCATCTTGCGCAGGATGAGCTCGCGGCGGCGCGCCCGGCCGAGGACCTTGACGGGATTGTCGCTGACCATCCGCACCGGCGCCCATTCGAACGGCAATTGTCCGGACTGCGGCAGGTCACCCACGGCGGCCATGTAGGCGAGGGCCTTCGGGTCATTCGCTTTCGCGGCAAGGCGCGATCGAACCTCGTCCGGCTGCCCGGCGCGAAGCGGCGCCACGACCTTGCTCGTGGGATGGGCCGGTGCGCTGGTCCAGTAGCGCTCGAAGTCGTTCGAAACCTCCTCCACCACCGGCCCGACGGCGAGCACGTCGAGGTCGACGAACAGGGCGCCTTCGCCGGCGCCGAAATATTCGTCGCCGACATTGCGGCCGCCGACGATCGTCGCCTCGCCGTCGACGGTGAACGACTTGTTGTGCATGCGCCGGTTGAGGCGGCGGAAGTCGGTCAGGAAGCCGAGCAGGCGCGGCTTGCGGATCCGGAACGGGTTGAACAGCCGCACCTCGATGTTCGGATGCGCATCGAGCGCGGCGACGATCGGGTCGAGCCCCGGCGTGTTGTGATCGTCGAGAAGCAGGCGAACCCGCACCCCGCGCTCGGCGGCGGCGAAAAGCTCGCCGAACAGCAGGCTGCCGGTGAGGTCGGCATGCCAGATATAATATTGGGCATCGATGCTGCGCTTGGCCGCCCGCGCGAGCGCGGCGCGCGCGGCGAAGGCCTCGTGCGCCCCGGGGAGGAGATGCACGCCGGACGGGTCGGGAGGCGTGGCGGCAGCCGGGTATGTCGTCCGCCCGGCCGCTGCATCGCCAGTATCGGTGAAGGCCCGCCTTATCCTTCGCAAGCTAGGGCCGCGCCGCCGCGTCGACGTCGGTGCGCGACCTCCTCATGCCGTCGACGCTCCAGGCGCCGGGGCCGGCGAACACCAGATAAAGGAAGACGAAGCAGTAGAGGATCGCGGCGTCGCCCATATTGTTGACGGGGAACGGCCCCATCGGCGCGTGGGCATACCAATAAGCGACCGCCATCGTGCCCGAGGCGATGAAGGCGGCGGGACGGGTGAACAGGCCGATCGTGATGAGAAAGCCGGTCACCAGCTCGACTATCCCTGCGAACGCGCCGAGGTCGGCGAAGGCCCAGCCGATCCCCGCCATGTCGCCGGCCGGGAAGCCGAGGAACTTCTGCGTGCCGTGCTCCAGGAAGATCAGTCCGGTGACGATGCGCAGCAGAGCGAGGGCGTAGGGCGCCCGGCGCGTGATCCCGACTTCGTCTATCATTCGAACCTCCTCGATTGCATCGCCTTGGGGCAATCATGTTGCTCCCGCAACGATAACGGTTGTGGCCGGTTCCCTCCGGCAGGCGCGACGCCTACATCGCCCGTCATGGAACGGGACGAGAGCGGCAGGACGCAGTGGGTGGTGCGCGACAATGAAGAGCGTCGCCGCTTCGAGATCGACCTCGGCGACAGCGTCGCCATCGCCGAATATAATCTGCCCAACGGCATGATCATGTTCACCCATACCGAGGTGCCGCCCGAGCATGAGGGCAAGGGCATCGGCTCGGCATTGATCCGCGCGGGGCTCGCCGCGGCTCGGGAGCGCGGGCTCAAGGTCATCCCGATCTGCCCCTTCTTCGCGGCCTATATGAAGAAGCACGAAGAGGTTCAGGACTTGCTCGACGACAGCTGGCGGCGCCGGTTCGGGCTCGACTGACCGCGGCCGCCCCGCAGCTCATTGCGGAAGCGCGTAGGCGATGAGGGCGTCGCCGCCGGGCGTCTCCATGAAGTGATGGCCGCCTGCCATGATCACCACATATTGCCGGCCATTGGCTTCATAGGTCATCGCCCCGGCCTGGCCGCCGGCCGGAAGCGCGTCCTGCCACAGCGTCTCGCCGGTGCGGATGTCGATGGCGCGGATGAGGTCGTCAGTCGCGGCTGCGACGAACACGACCCCGCCGGCGGTCACCACGGCGCCGCCATTGTTCGGCGTGCCGATGTTGAAGGGCAGCATCGACGGGATTCCCCATGGGCCGTTGCGCCGCGCGGTGCCGAGCGGGCGGTCCCAGAGCGTCCGGCCGGTCGATAGCTCGATTGCTCGAATGCCCCCGTAGGGCGGCTCCTTGCACAGGAGCCCGGTGAAGGGCAGCCGCCAGCCGGCATTGACGTCGACTGCGTAAGGCGAGCCCCATTGCGGATCGCCCGCGCCCTCCGCGCCGCCGCCCATGTCGCCTCCGCGCGCCTCGCTGCGCGGCGCCCAGCCCATGCGGTCGGCCTCAGCGCGCGGCACGAGCCGGACGTAATTGGGCATGTCGTTGTAATTGGCGACGATCACGCCGAGGACCGGATCGACGGCGACCCCGCCCCAGTCGGTGCCGCCATTGTAGCCGGGATATTGAACCGATCGACGGTCGGAGACGGGCGGCGTGTACGGCCCCTCGTAAGCGGCGCGGCGGAATTGGATCCGGCAGACCATCTGGTCGATCGGCGACATCCCCCACATGTCGCGCTCGGTGAGGTTGGGGAAAGCGAGCGTGTGATAGGCGGAGAATGGCTGGGTCGGCGAGCGCTGGTCCGGCTCGACCCCGCCCTGCGGCACCGGACGCTCCTGGACCGGGAAGAGCGGACGGCCGGTGCGGCGGTCGAGGATGTAGATGTCGCCCTGCTTGCTCGGAAGGACGAGCGCGGGCACGCGGCCCTGCCCGACCGGGAAGTCGACGAGCGTCGCCTGGCCGCCGAAATCATAGTCCCACACGTCGTTATGGACCGCCTGGAAATGCCAGCTGGGCCGGCCCGTGGTCACGTCGAGCGCGACCAGCGAGGTGGCGTAGCGATTTTCCTCGGGGCGGCGGCTCGAGCTCCAGTAATCGACCGCGGAATTGCCCATCGGCAGGTAGACGAGGCCGAGCTGCTCGTCGCCGCTGGCGATGGTCCACATGTTGGGCGTGCCGCGGGCGTACATCTGGCCGGCCGGCGGGTCGCCGGTCCAGTCGGGATGGACCATGTCCCACGCCCAGCGCTTGGCGCCGGTGACCGCGTCGAAGCCCTGGATGACTCCGGAGGGCGCGTCGCGGCGCTGGCCGTCGAGCACCTGGTGGCCGGTGACGACCACTCCGCGCACGATGGTCGGCGGCGATGTGATCGACACCATCGCAGGGAAGATGGGGCCCATGCCCGCCTTGATATCGACCTGGCCGTTGGCGCCGAAATCGGGGCAGGGCCGGCCGGTGCGGGCGTCGACCGCGATCAGGCGGCCGTCCAGAGTGCCCTCGATGATGCGCGCCGCGCACAGGCTGTTCGGATCGGCGCCGGGGATGGCGTAATAGGAGACGCCGCGGCAGGCGGCGGTGTAGGGAATCCACTCCTCCGGAACCTGCGGATCGTAGCGCCAGCGCTGGCGGCCGGTGACCGGATCGAGCGCGATCATGACGTTCATGCCGGTGCACAGATAGAGCGAGTCGCCGACCTTGAGCGGCGTGGTCTCCGCGCCATAGCGCTCTTCTGGAAGCTCGCCGGTGTTGAACACCCAGGCGCGCTCGAGCCGCGCAACATTGGCGGGGGTGATCTGGGCGAGCGGGGAATAGCGCCGCGCGCTCTCGGTACCGCCATAAGCCGGCCAGTCGGCGCCGGCCTGCATCCGGGCGGTGTCGCTCGCCGCGGCGGCAATCGGGCCCGGCAGCGGCCCGACCGACGGGCGGTTGGCGATCGAGATGAGGATCGCGCCGGCGATCAGCGCAACGAGGATGGCGGCCGCGCCGCCGATCGCACGCCCCCACCGCCACCGTTCCAGAGCGAGCAGCGGCAGCGCGAGGACGACGAGTATGGCAAGGACGGCGGGACCGATGATGCGCGGGACGAGCGCCCAGCCCTGCAGGCCGACCTCCCAGAACGCCCACAGGATGGTGAGCGCGAAGATGCCGAGATAGAGCCACGCGCCGAGCGTACGCCGTCGGATCAGAAGCACGCCCGAGGCCACCAGCCCTAAGCCGACAAGCAGGTAGTAGATCGAACCGCCGAGGACCGCGAGCCAGGCGCCGCCGATGGCGAGCACGATCCCGATCAGTGCGAACAGCCCGCCGAGCAGGATGAGAGCAATTGAGCGGTTGCGGGGACGCCGTTCGGCGGGATCGGGCACGTGAACCTCCTGTCGCTGGAGGAACCAATCGAGCGGCGGACCGCGCCTGCCTGACCTTCGCCCAACAGGCCCTCCCGGCTTTTGTTCCGGGCGCGGCGGCGCGCTTGCCCCGGCAATTCGATGGGTCGATAGCGGTGCGATGATCGAAGCCATCCTCGCCTTCACGCTCGCGGCGACGGTGCTGACCGTCACCCCCGGACTCGACACCGCCCTGGTGCTGCGCACCGCTGCGGCAAGCGGGCCGCGCGCGGCCGCGTTCGCGGTGGTCGGGATCGCGCTCGGCTGCCTGGTGTGGGGGGCCATCGTCGCGGTTGGCCTCGGCGCTCTCCTCGCGGCATCAGAGCTGGCCTATACGATCGTCAAATATTTGGGCGCGGCCTATCTGCTGTGGCTCGGCATCCATCTGCTGGTGAAGCCGCGGGCCAGCTTCGCGGCGGACGGAGCGGCGGCTCCGGCCCGCGTTGGAGAGGGGGTGCGCTCGGCCGCGGACTGCTGACGAACATGCTCAATCCCCCGGTCGGGCTGTTCTACTTGACCTTCCTGCCGCAATTCGTGCGCAACGGCGCCGACATCGCGAGCTTCTCCTTCCTGCTCGCATCGATCCACGTGCTGCTCGGCCTCGTCTGGCTCGGCCTGCTGGTTGCCGCGAACCATACCCGTGGGCCGCGTCCTGGGCTGCCCCGTCGCGCGTAGGGCGGACCGGCTGACCAGGGGCGATCTTCGTGACCTTCGGACTGAAGCTGGCGCTCAGCCGTTGGCCCTGAACGCGCGCTCTAGCCGCGCTCGCCTCCGAGCGGCGGCGGCTGAAGCGCGCGCGTGAAAAACTCGATCGCGGGGACGACCACGTCGTTCATCGACAGAGCGTGGCCGCCGCCGGGGACCAAGACCAGGCGATGCTCGCGGCCGAGGGCGGTCAGGCGGTCGGCAAGGGCGCGGGCCTGGGCGGGCGGAGCGTTGGCGTCCTGGTCGCCGTGGATGATCAGCACCGGGCCGTCGAGGCCGGCCATGTCGTTGATCGGCGAACGGGCGCGGATCGCCTCGTCGGAGAGGCCGGCCTCGGCCTCCATGTTGGCGCGGATCCCGGCCAGACCGACCTGGTCGTAGGCCGCCCGGAAATCGTAGATGCCGCCGCCGAGCACACTCGCCTTGAACAGGTCGGTGCGGGCGGCGAGCGAGGCCGCAGCGAGAGCGCCGCGCGAGTAGCCGTAGATTCCGAGCCGGGTGCGGTCGACGAAGGGCTGGCTCGCGAAGCGCTCCGCCGCGGCCTGGAGAGCCGCGACGGTCCTCGGGCCGGCGAAATCCGCGGCGCCGGCGGAGCCGCCATAGCCGGGCTGCGACACCGCGACGGTGGCGAAGCCCGCGCGGGCGAAGCGGATCGCCTGGGGCAGCATGTCGTAGGCGGTGCGCGAGTGGCCGGGAACCAGCACCAGGCCGGGATGCGGCGCCGCGTCGGCCGGCCTCACGATCACCGCCTCGACCCGGGCCCCATCATGGTCGAAGTCGAAGCGCTCGGCGACGAGCCCCATGGTCGGGAGCTCGACTCGGCCGTTGCGCTCGATCTCGGCCCTGAGGTCGGAGGCCTGGAGCGACCGTGGACCGGACGGAACGGGAGGCTGGGCCTGCGCCGCCGAAGCGACGGCGAGCCCGAGGGCGAGGGCCAGGAGAGTGCGCATGGGGCGCGTCACCGGCCGATCAATAAACGCGCGCCTTGGGCTTGATGTACTCGACTTCGTCGCTGAGCGTGTAGTCGTGGACCGGGCGGTAGTCGATCTTGACGCCGCCGCCCTTGCCGCCCCAGCCGTCGAACCACACGATCGAGTGCTTCATCCACTCGGCGTCGTCGCGCTGCGGATAATCCTCGTGCATGTGCGCGCCGCGGCTCTCCTTTCGGTTGGCGGCGCTGTACATGGTGGTGACGGCCTGGCTGATCAGGTTGTCGAGCTCGAGGGTTTCGACGAGGTCGGTGTTCCAGATCAGCGAGCGGTCGGTGACACTGATGTCCTCCATCCGCTTGTAGACCGCGTCGATCTTGGTCTTGCCCTCCTCAAGCGTCTGCTCGGTGCGGAAGACCGCGCAGTCGGCCTGCATGGTGCGCTGCATCTGGTCGCGGACCTGAGCGGTCGGGCTGCCGCCCTTGGCGAAGCGGAAATGGTCGAGGCGGGTGAGCGCGAGCTCGTCCGAATCCTTCGGAAGCGGCGGCGCGGGCGTACCGGGCTTCAGGATCTCGCCGAGGCGGTGGCCGGCGGCGCGGCCGAACACGACCAGGTCGATGAGGCTGTTGGAGCCCAGGCGATTGGCGCCGTGCACAGACACGCATGCCGCTTCGCCGACCGCGAACAGGCCCGGGACGACGGAGTCCGGATTGCCGTCCTTCAGGGTGACGACCTCGCCATGATAATTCGTCGGGATGCCGCCCATATTGTAGTGGACGGTCGGAACCACCGGCAGCGGCTGGCGGGTGAGGTCGACGCCCGCGAACACCTTGCCCGTCTCGGTGATGCCGGGAAGGCGCTCCGCCAGGATGTTCTCGGGAATGTGGTCGAGGTGGAGGAAGATGTGGTCCTTGTTGGGGCCGACCCCGCGACCCTCACGGATCTCCATCGCCATCGAGCGCGACACGACGTCGCGCGAGGCGAGGTCCTTCGCCGAGGGGGCGTAGCGCTCCATGAATCGCTCGCCTTCGGAGTTGGTGAGGTAGCCGCCCTCGCCGCGCGCGCCTTCGGTGATCAGCACGCCGGCGCCGTAGATTCCGGTCGGGTGGAACTGGACGAACTCGAGGTCCTGGAGCGGAAGGCCGGCGCGGAGCACCATCGCGTTGCCGTCGCCGGTGCAGGTGTGCGCCGAAGTCGCGGAGAAATAGGCGCGGCCATAGCCGCCGGTCGCGAGCACCACCGCGTGGCTGCGGAAGCGGTGGACGGTGCCGTCCTCCATGCATAGGGCAACGACGCCGACGCAGCGGCCGTTGTCCATGATGAGGTCGAGCGCGAAATATTCGATGAAGAAGTCGGCGTCGTAGCGCAGGCTCTGCTGGTAGAGCGCGTGCAGCATGGCGTGGCCGGTTCGGTCCGCCGCTGCGCAGGTGCGCTGCACGGGCGGGCCGGCACCCATATTCTGCATGTGGCCGCCGAACGGGCGCTGGTAGATCTTGCCCTCGGCCGTGCGGCTGAACGGCACGCCCGCATGTTCGAGCTCGTAGACCGCGGCCGGGGCCTCGCGGACCATATATTCGATCGCGTCCTGGTCGCCGAGCCAGTCGGAACCCTTGACGGTGTCGTACATGTGCCAGGTCCAGTGATCCGGCCCCATATTGCCGAGCGACGCGGCGATTCCGCCCTGCGCGGCGACGGTGTGCGAGCGGGTCGGGAACACCTTGGTGATGCAGGCGGTCTTCAGCCCCTTCTCGGCCGCGCCCATGGTGGCGCGAAGGCCGGAGCCGCCGGCGCCGACGACGACGACGTCATAGCTGTGGTCGATCCGCCGATAGGCCTCGCCCGACTTGTTGATGTTGGTCGCCATCAGACCGCGCTCCCCGCGAGGGCCACCTTGAGCACGCAGAAGGCGGCGAGCGCGCCGCCGCCATAGACGAAGAAGGCGAGCAGGGTGATCCACAGCACCCGCTGGCTCTCCTCATGAGCATAGTCGTCGATCACTTCGCGAAGGCCGTGCTGGATGTGCCAGAAGGTCGTCGCGATCAGCAGAAGCATCGGCACCGCGGCGAGCGGGTCGCGGAGCCATTCGGTGAGAGTCGCATAATCGACCGCCGGAAGGCGGAGGAGCGAGACGACCAGCCACACCGACAGCAGCAGAAGCGCGACGCTGTTGAGGCGAACCGCCCACCAGTCGCCGCCGCCATGGCCGGCCGGGCCGAGGCCGCGCACGCGGCTCAGGGGCGTCTCCAATTTCACAGCTGGTCTCCAAAGATGATGTAGGCCCAGAACAGCGCGGCCAGCACCAGCGGCACGATCGCGACGATGGTCGACCAGCGCTTGTTGGTGGTGAGCTCGAAGCCGGCTCCGACGTCCATGACGAGGTGGCGGATCCCGGACGCCGTGTGCTGAAGGAACGCCCAGGTCAGGCCGATGCCGACGACGATGCCGGTCCAGTGGGTGGCCCAGCTGACGAAATAGTCATAGGAATCGCGCCCGTCCGCGGCGGCCCACAGCCACCACAGCAAGGCGAGGCCGCCGACGATCGCGAGCCCCGCGCCGGTGATCCGGTGAAGGATCGACACCAGCATGTGCGGGCCCCACCGCCAGATCGTCAGATGCGGCGAAAGCGGCCGCGACGAAGGTGCGAGCATGTTGTCCGGGCCTCCCCTGTGTTGCCCGCCCGCTTTTAGGCCGCTCGGGCCATGTTGCAAGGGCGCGCGGCCGCCCATTTCGCGCCGTTCGCGTGGCTAAGATCATCTTAACCAGTGACCCCTTAAGGCTCGTCGCCGAAGCGTAGACCGAAGGGACGACGACGAGCATGCCTGCTGGAGTGGTGAACGAGGAAGAAGTCCGGCTCGAGGGCCGCATCGAGATGTTCGACCCGTCGGGCGAGCTTGCCGAGCGGTGCGCCGAGATCTGGCGCTACGTGTCGGGCGAGGCGGAAGCGATCGCCCGCGCCTACTGGACCCAATATGCCCGCTCGCCCGAGGTCAAGCAGCCGATCGGCGCGAAGAAGATGGATGAGCTCGTCCAGCGGCTCATTCCCTATCTCACCGCGCGGTACACGACCCTCGGCGACCGCCGCTGGGTTGAGCTTGCCGGCTCCTATGTCGAGGCCGCTAGCAAGGCCGGCGTTTCGCTGACCACGCTCTTCTCCGGCATTTCCGCGGCATCCGACTACACTCAGAAGGCGCTGATCAAGGCGCTCGCCGGCAACCCCGAGACGCTTCACAAGCTCCAGGCCGCGCAGCACGCGACGACGATCCTCGAGCTCGACGTCTTCGCCGCCCATAACGACGCCATGCGCGTCAAGGCGGAGCGCAACCGGCGCGCCGCCCAGAGCTCCGAGTTCAACCAGGAGATCCTGTCGGTCATCGACCAGACCGCGACCGGCAGCCGCCGGCTTCGCGGCCGCGCCTCCGAGGCGTCGACCGCGGCGCGCGGAATGCTCGGCAAGACCAGCGAGGTCGCTGCGGCGGCGGAGCAGTCGGCCGTGGCGATGCGCGAGGCGGCGCAGACAGCCGCCGGCCTCATCATGGCGATCGAGGAAGCGCGAAGCGAGGTCGAGGTCGCGGCGGGTGTCGCCACCCGCGCCGGCGGCCAGGCGGAGACCGCGGTGAAGGTGAGCCAGGCCCTGTCCTCCCACGTCGAGGCGATCGAATCGATCCTCGGCCTGATCCGCGACATCGCCGGCCAGACCAACCTCCTCGCCCTCAACGCCACCATCGAGGCGGCGCGCGCGGGGGATGCTGGCCGCGGCTTCGCGGTCGTCGCCCAGGAGGTGAAGAGCCTCGCGTCGCAGACCGCCCGAGCCACCGACGACATCGCCACCAAGATCAGCGCGATCCAGTCGGCGACGCGCCAGACCGTCGAGGCCAACGACTCGATCCGCCACACGGTCGAGGAAGTGCAGACCAGCGCCGACCGCATCCGCAAGGCGATGGAGATGCAGGCCCAGACGGTGACGATGATCACCGCCGCTGTCGACGAAACCGCGCTCGCCGCCGACTCGATGTCGAGCACGATCGCCGCGATCCGCGCCGACACGGAGAGCGTCGCCAGCGAGATCGACGACGTCGAGAAGAATTTCAGCGAAGTCGACGAGCAGATGGCCAAGTTCAAGAATACCGCCGGCCGCTTCGTCCAAAATTTCGCCGCCTAGGCCCCGCACACCATAAGCAGTCGTCCCGGTCGAAAGGCCGGGATGACTCGCATCCGCAGCGCGGCTATCCGCCGCGCATGACCAAGCCTCTCAACATCCTCGTTACCGGCACCAGCCGGGGCATCGGCGCGGCCATCCGTACTGCGCTCACCGGGCACAACCTCGTCGGGCACTCGACCCGCGGAAGCGACGGCGAGATCGCCGCCGACTTCGGCGACACCGATCAGGTCACCGCCCTGTGGTGGGAGGCGATGGGGCGCCTCGGCGGGCGCATCGACGTGGTCGTCAACAATGCCGGCATGTTCGAGGCGGTGCCGATCGAGCAGGGCGACGAGGTCTGGCTCGGCGGCTGGGAACGGACCATGCAGGTCAACCTCACCGCTTCCGCGGCGCTGTGCCGGCTCGCGGTGCTCCATTTCCGCGAGAAGGGCGGCGGACGGATCGTCAACATGGCAAGCCGCGCCGCCTATCGCGGCGATTCCCCGCAGCATTGGCATTATGCAGCGTCGAAGGCCGGAATGATCGGCATGACCAAGACGATCGCGCGCGGCTACGCGGCCGAGAACATTCTCGCCTTCGCGGTCTGCCCGGGCTTCACCATGACCGGGATGGCCGAGGACTATGTCGAGAGCCGAGGCGGGGCCAAGCTGCTCGCCGACATTCCGCTCGGCCGCGTCGCCATGCCGGAGGAAGTCGCCGAGACGGTGCGCTGGCTCGCGGTCGACGCACCGCCCTCCGCCACAGGCACCGTGATCGACGTCAACGGCGCGAGCTTCGTTCGCTGATGACCTGGAAGCTCACTTTGCCCTGCACCAAGGCCGAGGCCGAGCAGCTCGGAAGCGACATCAGCCCACTCGCGCTGATGGACGAACCGCCGACCCTGATGACGAGCGAGGAGACGGAGGAGAGCTGGCGGCTCGACGCCTATTTCGAAGCAAAGCCGGGCAAGGGCGAGGTCGCGGCGCTTCAGGCGCTGGTGCCGAGCGCAGCGGGCGCGAAGCCGGTCATCGAGCAATTGCCGGAAGAGGACTGGGTGACGCTGAGCCAGCAGGGCCTCGAGCCGATCCATGCGGGGCGCTTCTTCGTCCACACGCCGGCGCATCGCGGCTCGGCGCCGGAGGGGGCGGTGGCGCTCGAGATCGACGCCGGCCGAGCGTTCGGGACCGGCCAGCACGAGACCACGACCGGCTGCCTCATCGCGCTCGACCGGTTGAAGCGCGAGGGCTTCATCGCGCGCAATCTCGTCGACGTCGGCACCGGTACCGGCCTGCTCGCCTTCGCCGGGTTGAGGCTGTGGCCGGGCGCTCGGGCGACCGCTTCCGACATCGATCCGGTGGCGGTGGAAGTCACCCGCGAGAATGCGGCGATCAACGCAGTGCGGCTCGGCCGGGTGCCGGGAGCGCTCGACACTGTGACCGCGCCGGGCCTGAACCATCCGCGGCTCAAGGCGCGGGCGCCCTACGACCTCATCATCGCCAACATCCTGGCAGGGCCGCTGGTCGGGCTCGCCCCCTCGCTGGCGAAGGCGCTGGCGCCGGGCGGGCGCATCATCCTCGCCGGACTGCTCACCAGCCAGGCGGCGCGGGTTGAAGCGGCCTATCGCCGCGAAGGGCTGCGCTCACGGTTCACGATTACGCGCGGGGATTGGCCGACCCTGGTGCTTCGCCGGCCGCGCTGAGCTAGCCGGCAGGCTTGTCGGAAGCGGGCGGCGCGCGCGGCTCCGGGGCCGGAGTCTCGCACCGGTCGATCTCGCGCCGCATCGCCTGAAACAACTCGGCGGGAGGCAGGTCGCCGAGGCGCTGAGCGCCGGGCCGCTCCTCGGACCAATCGTCGCGCCGCCAGGAGGCTTCCTCGACGCAGGCGGCCCACCGTGGCGCAGCTTCAGGCGGCGCAGACTCTTGCGGCGGCGCGGCCGGCGCGGCCTGGAAGAGCATCGAGACCGCGGCCAAGATCATCGGCCCTGCTGGACGCGTTGGCGATCCTCGTCATGGACGAAGGTCACCTCGCGGCAGCCGTCGATCTCGCGGTCGACGGCATAGAGAAGTTGCGCCGGCGGCTGCTGGTCGAGGCGGGTGCCGCGATATTCCCGGTCTTCGCCCGCCACCTGAACGACGATGGGCGTGCAGCCGGGGCGGGGTTCCTGAAGCATGTTGCGAGCGGTGCGCTGCGGCTCCGGAAATGCGCGCGGCGCTTCCGCCTGCGGCTGCGAATCCGGAGTTTGGGCGGCGCCGGCGAGCGGAAGCGCAACGGCCGCCAAGAGGACGATCTTCATCGGGTGCCTCCTTCGTTGCCCGTCAGGATAGCAGGAAGCGGCACGATCAGGAACGGGCCGCGCGCACGATCTCCAGCCAGGCGGCCTCGTCGATCACCTCGATGCCGAGTTCGCTCGCCTTCTTGAGCTTCGAGCCCGCTCCGGGCCCGGCGACAACGAGGTCGGTCTTGGCGGAGACCGAGCCCGCGACCTTGGCGCCCAAGGATTCGGCCTGGGCCTTGGCCTCGTCGCGCGACAGCTCTTCGAGGCTTCCGGTGAACACGATTGTCTTGCCGGTGACCGGCGATTCCCGGACCTCGTGGACGACGTCCTCGATCTCGACTCCGGCGGCGAGGATGTCGGCGACGACCTCGCGATTGTGCGGCTCCTCGAAGAAATCGAGGATCGCGTTGGCGACCTCCGGGCCGATATTCGGGGTCGCGACCGCCTCGACCACAGCCTTGTCGCGGCGCTGCCGGAACTTGCGCTCCTCCTCGCCGATCACCGGCTGCATGCCGCTTCGGATTGCGAGCGCCGCTTCGATCATCGCAATGAACGCGTCCCATCTGCGGTAGCGACGCGCCAAATCGCGGGCCGTGACCTCGCCGACATGGCGGATGCCGAGCGCGTAGAGGAAGCGGTCGAGCGGCGGGTTTCGCTTGGAGTCGATGGCGGCGATGAGATTTTGGGCCGAGATCTCCGCCCAGCGTTCGCGGCTGAGCAGCTTTTCCCGGGTGAGCTTGAAAATGTCCGCGGGCGACTGGAGTAGGCCGTCGCGGAAGAAGCTCTCGATATGGGTGATTCCGAGTCCTTCGATGTCGAGCGCGTGGCGGCTGACGAAATGGCGAAGCCGCTCGACGCGCTGGGCCGGGCAGATCAGGCCGCCGGTGCAGCGCACGTCCACCTCGCCTTCTTCGCGCACGGCTTCGGAGCCGCATTCGGGGCACTCGGTCGGGAAGATGTAGGCCGGACGGTCGGCTTCGGGCGTGCGGTTCTCCAGCACCTGCGGGATGACGTCGCCCGCCCGCTGGATGAGGACCCGGTCGCCGGGGCGGACTCCGAGCCGCTCGATCTCGTCCTTGTTGTGGAGGGTGGCGTTGGTGACCGTGACCCCGCCGACGCTGACCGGCTTCAACCGGGCGACGGGGGTGAGCTTACCGGTGCGGCCGACCTGGATATCGATCGCGACGAGCTCGGTCTCGGCTTTCTCGGCGGGGAATTTGTGGGCGATCGCCCAGCGCGGCGCGCGGGCGACGAAGCCGAGGCGCTGCTGCCAGTCGAGCCGGTCGACCTTGTAGACGACTCCGTCGATGTCGAAGGGGAGGTCCGCTCGCTTTGCTTCGATCGCGCGATAGTGGCCGAGCAAGCCGTCGAGGTCGTCGAAGCGGCCGATATCCTGAGCGATCGGAAGGCCCCAGGCGGCGATCGCCTGCATGACACCGAGCTGGGTGTCCGCCGGAAGAGCCGACACCTCGCCCCAACCATGGGCGTAGAAACGCAGCGGCCGGGACGCGGTCACGGCCGCATCCTTCTGCCGGAGCGAGCCTGCGGCGGCGTTGCGCGGGTTGGCGAACTGGCGCGCTTTTTCGGGGTCGTCCGCTTCGGCCAGCAGTCGCGCGTTCAAGGCCGCGAAATCCGCCTTCGACATATAGACCTCGCCGCGCACCTCGAAGACGTCGGGAGAGTCGCCGGCCAGGCGTTCAGGGATGTCGGCGATGGTTCGGACATTGTCCGTGACGACTTCGCCGGTGGTGCCGTCGCCGCGGGTGGCGGCGAGGACGAGCACGCCTCTCTCATAGCGAAGCGAGCAGGAAAGGCCGTCGATCTTGGGCTCGGCGGTGAGCACTACCTCGGCGCCGGCCGGCAGGTTCAGGTAGCGCCGCACGCGATCGACGAAGTCAGCCACGTCCTCGTCGGCGAACGCGTTGTCGAGGCTGAGCATCGGCAGCGCGTGGCGGACCTTGGACAGATGCGCCGCCGGCGCCGCCCCCACCTGGCGAGAGGGCGAATCCTCGCGCACCAGATGCGGGAATTGGCGCTCCAGCTCGTTGTTGCGGCGAACCAGCGCGTCATAGTCCGCATCGGAAATCTCCGGCGCATCCTCGCTATGATAGAGCCGGTTGTGGCGGGCGATCTCCTTGGCGAGGAACTCAAGCTCGGCGGCGGCTTGCTCTTCAGTCGTGCTCACGCTGCCTCCAGCAGCCTTCCCGCCTGGGCGCGGGCTTCGTCGGTGATCTCGGCGCCGGACAGCATTCGGGCGATTTCCTCGCGGCGGCGCGCGGCGTCGAGTTGGTGGACGCTGGTTCGGGTGACGGTGCCGTCGTGGCTTTTCTCGATCAGGAGATGGGCACGGCCGCGGGCGGCGACCTGCGGCGAGTGGGTAACCACGAGCACCTGACTCTTCTCAGCGAGGCGGTGGAGGCGCTCGCCGATCGCGCTTGCGACGGCGCCGCCAACTCCGCGGTCGATCTCGTCGAAGATCATCGTCGTCGCGCCGCCCGATTCCGCGAGTGCGACTTTCAGCGCGAGGATGAAGCGCGACAGCTCGCCGCCGCTGGCGATCTTGGACAGGCCGCCGAACGGAGCACCGGGATTGGTCGATATCTCGAACTCGACCCGGTCGCGGCCCGCGGCGCCCGGCTCGGCGGGGGCAAGCACGGTGCGGAAGCGGGCGGAGTCGAGCTTCAGTGGCTTCAGCTCGCCCGCGACGGCGGCGTCGAGACGCTCGGCGGCGGACCGGCGGGCGGCGCTCAGAGCGTCGGCGGCTTCGTCGTAGATCTTGCGCTGGGCCTCGACCGCGCGCTCCAGCTCGTGAAGGCGTTCGCCGCCGGCCTCGACCGCGTCGAGGCGGCCGCTCAGCTCGGCGAGCAAAGCGGGGAGAGCGTCGGGCTCGACCCGGTGCTTGCGGGCGGCGGCGCGGATGTCGAACAGCCGCGCCTCGGCCTCCTCGAGCCGCGCCGGATCGAAGGCGAGCGCCTCGCGCGCTCGCTCCAGCGCGTCCTCCGCCTCGCTCGCCTCGATGACCGCGCGGTCCAATGCGGCGAGCGCGTTGGCGAGCTGCTCATGTTCGGGCGCCATCCGGTCGAGCCGGCGCGATGCTTGGCGAAGCTGGGCGAGGCCGCCGTCGGAGCCGCCGAGCAGGGCCTCCACCGCCGCGAGCTCCTCGCCGATACGGGCCCCGGTTTGCATCGAGGCGCGAAGTTCGGCCAGCCGCGCATCCTCGCCCTCCTCGGGAGAAAGCTGGCGGAGCTCGGCGACGGCATGTTCGAGCCACTCGCGGTCGCGCTCGGCCGCCTCGACCGCAGCGCGCGCTTCCTCAAGCGCAGTCTCCGCCGAGCGCAGCCGGGCCCAGGCAGTCGCCGCCGCTGCCGTGTCGATTCCGCCGAACGTATCGAGCAGGGCGCGGTGACCGCGCGGATTGAGGAGGCCGCGGTCGTCATGCTGGCCGTGGATCTCGACCAGGGTGGGACCGAGCTCGCGAAGCAGGCCGGCCGAGACCGGCTGGTCGTTGACGAAGGCGCGGCTGCCGCCGTCGGCCTTGACGAGGCGACGAACGACGAGCGGCTCGCCGGGCTCGCCGGCGAGGCCATTCTCCTCGAGCAGGGCGTGGACCTGATGGTCCGGCGCGACGTCGAAGGTGACGGTGACGGCCGCCTGCGACTGGCCGCTGCGCACCAGACCGCTGTCGGCGCGCGCGCCGAGCGCAAGGCCCAGAGCATCGAGAAGGATTGACTTGCCCGCGCCGGTCTCGCCGGTGAGCACACCGAGACCGTCGCCGAACTCCAGGTCCAGCGTCTCGATCAGAACCACGTCGCGAATGGAAAGGGCGGTCAGCATTCACCGCCCTCTTAGTTCAACATCGCGCTCGCGGGGAACCGGTTCAGTTGCCCGGAGTGGGAGTGGGCGCCGGTTCAGACTGGCTGCCGACCTCCGGCGTCGGCGGCGGGCTCACCGGCTGCTGCGGCAGCTCGTTGCTGGTCGCGGCGGTCGGAGCCGGCACCGGCTCTGCGCGCAGCGGCCGCATGTTGGGATAGGCCTGCATCAGATTGTACGCGCGGCGGTACCAAACCGAGGACGGATAGTTGGCGCCGAGCACCGCGGCCGAGCGCTGGGCCTCGACCGGGATACCGAGCGCCACATAGGATTCGGTGAGGCGCATCAGCGCTTCCGGGACGTGGGTCGTCGTCTGGTAATTGTCGATGACGTTGCGGAAACGGTGGACCGAGGCGAGCCACTGGCGGCGGCGCTGATAGAAGCGGCCGACTTCCATTTCCTTGCCGGCGAGGTGATCGCGGACGAGGTCGACCTTCAGCCGGGCGTCGTCGGCATAAGGCGTGTTCGGATAGCGGCGGATGAGCTCGCCGAACGAGGCCAGTGCCTGCTGGGTGATGCCCTGGTCCCGGGTGACGTCGCTGATCTGCTCATATTGGCTGAGCGCGATCAGGTAGAGGGCATAAGGCGCCGAGCGGTTGCCGGGGTGGATGGCGAGGAAGCGGCGCGAGGCGTCGATCGACTTCTGATAATCGCGCATCGCGTAATAAGAGAAGGCGCTCATCAGCTGCGCCCGGCGCGCCCAGATCGAATAGGGATGCTGGCGCTCCACCTCGTCGAAGATTGCCGCAGCGGCCTGGTAATCGCCCCGCTGCAACCGATCGTACGCCGCGTTGTACAGCGTGTTGACGTCGCGCGCGACATAGCGGGTGTCGGCGCGCGAACTCTCGAATCCGCTGGCGCAGCCGGCGAGCGGGATGATTGCGGCGCCGAGCGCGAGGGCAAGCAGCGGACGATTGTTCTTCAGCATGGCGGGCTTCTTAGCGGGTGCTTGGGGGGAGGCAAAGGGGCATGATTGAAGCGGCGCGGCCCGTGAACGGCGGGTGAATGACGCGGCGTGCAACCGAACCGCCATTTGAGCCTTTTTGCGCCTTCAGGCATTGTAACGGGTGCGGTCCGTCCTGGACCGCCGAGCGAGGGGCGATGGCAGGCGCGGCGTTCGACGAGCTTTGGGGCAGCGGCCGCCGCGACGCCGCGGCGCGCAACGGCTTCGAAGCGCTCGCCGGCTGGCTCGAGACGACCCCGCCCGCCGAGCTCGACCGGCGCCAGCAGACCGCCGAGGCGGCGTTCCGCCAGATGGGCATCACCTTCAACGTCTATGGCGACGACGAGGCGGCGGAACGAATCATCCCGTTCGACATCATCCCGCGAATCTTCGCCGCCGACGAATGGAAGCGCCTGTCGGACGGCCTCGAGCAGAGGGTGCGGGCGATCAATGCCTTCGTCGAGGACGTCTATGGGGCCCGCCGGATCATCGCCGACGGGGTCATCCCGGCCGACGTCGTGCTCGCCAATCCACAATATTGCGTCGGGGTTGCCGGGACGCGGCCGCCGCACGGGATCTACGCCCATATCTGCGGGATCGACATCGTTCGAACAGGGCCGGACGAGTTCTTCGTCCTGGAGGACAATGCCCGCACGCCCTCGGGCGTGTCCTACATGCTCGAAAATCGCGAGGCGATGCTCCGGCTGTGCCCCGAGCTGTTCGATATTTTCGCGGTGGAGCCGGTCGATTCCTACCCCGAGCTGTTGCGCGACACGCTCGCCGCAACGGCGCCGCACGGCGAGCGCGATCCAGTCTGCGTGCTGCTGACCCCGGGCCATCACAATTCGGCTTTTTACGAGCACAGCTTCCTCGCCGACACGATGGGAATCGAGCTGGTCGAGGGCCGCGATCTCGAAGTCGATGACGACGTCGTGTGGATGCGCACCACCGAAGGGCGCGTTCGGGTCGACGTCATCTACCGGCGGATCGATGACGCCTTCCTCGATCCGCTCGTGTTTCGGCCCGATTCGATGCTCGGCGTTCCGGGGCTGCTCGCCGCTTATCTCGCCGGCAACGTGACTATTGCCAATGCACCGGGCACGGGCATCGCCGACGACAAAGCGATCTACTCCTACGTGCCGGAGATCGTCCGTTATTATTTGGGCGAGGAGGCGAAGCTCCCCAACGTGCAGACCTGGTGCTGCCGCGACCCGTCATCGCTCAAATATGTCCTCGACCATTTGCCCGAGCTGGTCGTGAAGCTGGTCGACGGCTCGGGCGGCTACGGAATGCTGGTCGGACCGACCTCGACGCAGAAGGAAATCGAGGCGTTCCGCGCCGTGCTGAAGGCCGAGCCGCACCGCTACATCGCCCAGCCGACTCTGGCGCTGTCGACGGTGCCGACCATCACGGCCAAGGGCATCGTCCCGCGTCATGTCGACTTCCGGCCGTTCGTTCTGAGCCGCCCCGATCGCGTGGTGACCGTGCCCGGCGGGCTCACCCGGGTGGCGCTTCGCGAAGGGTCGCTCGTCGTCAATTCGAGCCAGGGCGGCGGCACCAAGGACAGCTTCATACTCGCCGAGGCGCAGCCCGGCGGAGCGAGCGCCTGATGCTGTCGCGAACCGCCGCCAATCTGTTCTGGATGGGCCGCTACATGGAGCGCGCCGAGTTCACCGCCAGCCTGGTTGAGGCGACGATCCGCCTCGATTCGCTCGGCACCCGCGCTGAGAGCGACCAGACCTGGCGAAGCGCGCTCGCCGTGGTCGGTGCGATGCCCGGCTTCGAGGCGACCCAGGAGAATTTCGGAGCGTTCGCGGCGCGGCGCTACCTGATGCTCAGCGACGACAATCCGGGTTCGGTGCGCTCCTGCCTCGCCCGAGCGCGCGACAACGCCCGGGCGGCGCGCAACGCCCTGTCGAGCGAGACCTGGGGCGCGATCAACCGCGCCTGGCTGCTCATCCGCGGCCGCGCCAGCCCGGGCGGCACCCAGTCGACATTGTCGCTCGTCGACACGCTGAAGGCGGAAGCGCGCGGCTTCGAAGGCGCGCTCACCCGGATGCTTCGCGCCGAGGCCTATTGGTTCATCCGCCTCGGCACCCTGATCGAGCGCGCCGACAACACGGCGCGCCTGCTCGACGTCAAATATTACCTGCTTTTGCCCGAAGGCGAGCCGGTGGGAGGCCTGCTCGACCGCGACCAGTGGGACACGATCCTCCACATCGTGTCCGCACGCCGCGCCTATCGCCTGCTCTATCCGCAGGGGCTGCAGCCCTGGTGGGTCGCCGACCTGCTCGTGCTTCGCCGCGAGCTGCCGCGCTCGCTCCATTTCTGCGCGGCGGAGACGGTCGAGTTGCTCGCCGAGTTCGGTGCCCGAACCGGCCGCCAGGGTGAGGCCGACCGGCTCGCGCGCCAGCGGCTCACCGCGATCGAGGCCGACGATATCGACGCCCTGTTCCAGCGCGGCCTTCACGAATGGCTGCAGGATTTCGTTCGCGACAACAATGCGCTCGGGGCCGCCATCGCCCACCAGTTCCGGTTCGCCTGATGCAGCTCTCGATCCGCTACACAACGACCTATCATTATCCCGAGCCGGCGGCGCGGCTGGTCCAGCTGCTGCGCGTGACCCCGCACAGCTTCGCCGGGCAGACGGTGCTCGACTGGCGCATCGACGTGGACAGCGACGCGCGGCTTCGCGAGCATCGCGACGGCTACGGCAACATCGTCCACATGCTCTACATGGACCGGCCGCCGGGCGGTCTCGAAGTCCGAGTGACGGGGCGCGTGCTGACGGAGGACCGCGCCGGAGTCATCGGCGAGGTCCCGTTCGACCTGCCGCGTGAGGTTTTTCTTCGGCCGACGGAGCTCACCGGGGTCGGCGGACCGCTCGAGCCGCTCGTCCACGCGCTTCGCAAGCACGATTCCGACGACCGCGAGATCCTCCACCATCTCAACGAGCGGCTGTTCCTGCGCATGCGGTTCGACGCTGAGGCGACCGGGCTCGACACCAGCGCCGACGAGGCGTTCGAAGCGGGCCACGGCGTGTGCCAGGATTTCGCGCACATCTTCATCGCCGTCTCCCGAGCGCTCGGAATCCCCGCCCGCTACGTCTCGGGCCACCTCTACCGCCGCGACGGCGAGCACCGCCAGCCGGCGACCCACGCCTGGGCGGAGGCCTGGGACCGCGATCTCGGCTGGATCGGCTTCGATCCGACCCACGGAATCTCGACCGACGACGCCTATGTGCGGGTCGCCTGCGGCCTCGACTATCGCGACGCCGCGCCCTTTTCGGGGCGGGTCGCGGGCGGCGGCGACCAAAGGCTCGAGGTCGACGTGGAGGTGAAGGAGGTCGGCCGACGCCGGCAGCAGCAGCGGCAGAGCCAGTCGTGACTTTCGCGGCAGTGGTTGCGAGAAGCGGAGCAACGACGCCAGGACGGACCAAGGGGGACTCGGGATGACCTATTGCCTGGGGATGCTGCTCGACGAGGGCCTGATCATGATGGCCGACACCCGAACCAATGCGGGCGTCGATAATTTCTCCATGTACCGGAAACTCCACCTGCTCGCGGACGGCCCGGACCGCACCATCTACGCCTGCACCGCGGGCAATCTGTCGGTCACCCAGACGGTGATGACCCTGATCCGAGAGGGCCTTGCTGCGGAGAGCCCGGAAAGCGACCTGAGGCGCAGCCTTCACGATGCCGGCACCATGTTCCGGGCCGCGCAACTAGTCGGCGAGGCGATCCAGATCGCCGGCCGCACCGTCGGCAAGGCGCTGGAGAGCCTCAACATCTCGGCGGGCTCCGCCATCCTCCTCGGCGGCCGCATCGGCAACCAGCCCCCCTCCCTGTTCCTGATGTACGACGCCGGCAACTTCATCCAGTGCAAGCGGGAAGTGCCTTTCTTCCAGATCGGCGAGACCAAATACGGCCGCCCGATCCTCGACCGCGAGGTGCGCAGCGCCACGCCCCTCGCCGACGCGGTCAAATGCGGCTTCCTGTCGTTCGACGCGGCGATGGCCTCGAACCTCGGAGTCGCCCGGCCGATCGACCTGATGGTGATGCCCACCGACCGCAGGCGGCCGATCCTCACCCGCCGGATCGAGCGGGACGATTCCTATTTCGACGAGGTGTCGAAACGCTGGTCCGACCTGCTCCACGCGGCCACCCGGGAGATCCCCAACCCGCCGTTCATGGACTGAGGCTCAGCGCCGAAGCTGCCCGCGCACCGCGCCGTTGGGATAGCGGGCGTTGTGGACGTTGACGTAGAAGCTGGCCGGCGAGCGCTCGATCTCGTCGGCGAGTGCCGACGGCACGCTGAGGCAGCCCCGCGACTCCCCGTCGGCCGGCGCGTCCAGAGTCACCACCGGCGGACCGGCGACTCCCCGGGCTCCGCGATGGATGTGGGCGGCGGTGGCCGGCTCGATATTGGCGACGGTGACGACGTAGCAGAGGTTGTCGGTGCGATCGACGATGGTCACCTCGGCTCGGCCCGTGCCGTCGGGATCGCCCGGGCCCGGCACTTCCTGAACGCCGGTCATTTCAGCTTGCAGCCCTTCCCCGACGGCGTCGCCAACGGTCTCGCAGCCTGCGAGCGCGGCCCCCACGGCAAGGACGAGTGATGTCACTCCGATTCTGGAAACAGTCATGGCGAAGCTCCCTGTTTCGATGCCCGCCGGCGCCCGCGACGTGGCGCCGGGCTGAACGAACAACCGTCGTTGGGTGAAGATGTTCCGGAGCCGTACCGTCCGGCTTTCCACGGCGCTTCCATTGCGCGGAGACAACGACTAGGCTCCGCCCATCGCCCGCAGAAGTGCACGCGGGCTGGCGTACTCTGGAAGCCTGTTAGGGGAGGTTTTACCATGGTTCGTACTGTCGCACTTCTGTTCGGAATCGTGTTTCTCGCTGTCGGCATTCTCGGCTTCGTGCCGGGCGCGGCCGAGCCCGCGACGCACGAGGGTCTCACCATGACCCAGAACTCAGCCCTATTGCTGGGGCTGTTCCCGGTAAACCTGCTGCACAATGTGGTTCACATCCTGTTCGGCCTGTGGGGCCTCGCCGCCTATCGCTCGGTCGGTGGTTCGATCGGCTATTTCCGCGCGGTCGCGGTGATCTACGCGCTGCTCACCATCCTTGGCCTGCTGCCCCAGACCAACACGCTGTTCGGTCTCGTCCCGCTGCATGGCAACGACGTGTGGCTGCATGCGCTTCTCGCGATCGTCGCCGCCTATTTCGGCTTCGTGCACCGCGAGCGCGCAGTCGTCGACGCCTGACCTTCAACCCGCCGCCCGCTCGAGCCGAGCGGGCGGCGGCCTGAACGAGAACGGCCCAGCCGCGTTGATGCCGTCCCAAGGACGGAGATCCGCATGGCCGACACCAACACCAACGATGACAAGACGCAAGGCGACCCGCCGAGCGGCCTCAACGAAGCGGTGCTCGCGCAAAGCCGCGACGATCCGGATCCGGGCGGAACGGGAGACCTGACCGGCGGCGAGCCTTCGGGCGGCCTCCTGTCGGGTTCCGGCGCAACCACCGCCGGCCTCACCGACGAGTTGATCGCATCCGAGGCGGCGGCGCTCGGCCCCGCCGACGGCAGCCTCAGCGATTCCGAAGGCGGCGCCTCCACGCCGACGATGGGCGAGACCCTGGGCGAGGGCGCTGGACGTGCCACCGCCGGCTCCGGCACGCCCGGCGATCGCGGCGAGACCGGCGGCGGCGGGCCTTCAGGCCAGCATGGCGGCACGGGTCCGAAAGGAACCGCCAGCCCCGGCGGCGACAGCCGACGCTGACTAGCTGGTGAGGCTGTAGTCGAGATCGATCTCGGCGTTGAGCAGCTTCGAGATCGGGCAATTGGCCTTGGCGCCCTCGGCGACGGCGCGGAAGCGATCCTCGTCGATGCCCGGGACGTCGGCGCGAAGGGTGAGGTCCGAGCGGCTCACCTTGAACCCCTCGCCTTCCGGCTCGAGCCGCACCTTGGCGCTGGTGTCGAGGGTGCCTTCGGTGAAGCCTTCCTTGGCCAGCGCGAAGGACAAAGCCATGGTGAAGCAGGCGGCGTGGGCGGCGGCGATCAGCTCCTCCGGGTTGGTGCCGGGCTCGCCCTCAAAGCGGGTGCCGAAGCTGTAGCCCTGGTCGGAAAGCACTCCGGAGCCGGTCGAGACCCGGCCCTTGCCGGCCTTGCCGAGCCCTTCGTAGCGCGCGGTTGCGGTGCGGGTGATCATGATGCCCTCCTGCAGTGAAATGGGGATGCGGGTCGAACCGACCGCGCGGGGCATCGGTTGCATGCGGCGGACGGACGAGCGCGCGCGCCGGAAGCTGGAACGGCGAGCATCCGGGGGTGTTGATCCGGTAGACCCGCGCAGGCGGGCATGCGGGGGGCTTCGACAAATGGGAGCCTGAAATGAACAACCAGGACAATGATCGCCGCAACCAGCAGGGCGGCATGAACCAGCATCGCCAGCAGCAACAGCAGCAGGACCAGAACCAGGACCAGGACATGGGCCGGCAGCAGGGTGACGGTCAGCAGGGCGGCGGAATGGATCAGAACCGCCAGCACGAGCAGCAGGACGACCAGGACCGCAATCGTCAACAGGGCGACAATATGGGCCGGCAGGACAGCGACGACATCAGCGGCGGCCAGATGGGCGGCCAGAGCCGGGACTCGCAGCGCTAGACCGCGCCGAAGCTGCACCAGGAGGCCGTCCGGGCGACCGGGCGGCCTTTTGCAGTCGGCACGGGCGGCTAGGCGGCAGTGCTCGGGCGGCTCTCGGCGGTGACCTGGTCGAGCCGTTCGTGCGCCTCGATGACGGCGCGGTAGCGCTTGGCGAGATCGAGATGGGCGGTGCGGGCGGCTTCGCTCAACGCCTGGGCGGCGAAGGCGCGCTCCTGCTTCTCACGCTCCCGGTAATAGGTGAGCTCCATAGGTTCGGCTCCGTCGGTTCAAGCGGGAGCGCGAACGATGGCGGGAACAAGCTTCCGCCCTGTCTCTCAGGCGCCGGCATGCTCGTTGGACGGTGGCCGGCGATGGGACGGTTATAGCAGATGTACCGCACGTCCGGCTTGACCTCGATCAAGGCCGCGGGGCGAGCGGAAGCCCGCGCAGGCGGGCGATCGGGACGCGGAAGCGAGCCGCGCCCCGATCCAGATCACATCGCGCCTTCGAACTGGCGCTTCAGATCGCGGGCAGTGTCGTGGCCGCGGCGCACCGAGTCGTAGCAGCTGCGGATGACGGCGCGGGTCTCTTCCGAGATGTTGGTGTCGTTCATCGCGCGCTCGAACTCTTCCTTGAGATAGTCCTCGCCGCGCTCGACCTCCTCGATCACCGCCTTGTCGCTGCCGCCGCCGAGCGCGGAGCGAAGATCCTCCCAGCGGCGGTGCAGAGTGCCGGCGACCGAGCCCTGATCAGTTGGTGTGCCGCCAAGCGCGCGGCTCTGCGCCTGGAGCGTCTGGACAACCTCGCGGCGCTCGCGCGCCATGTCGCGGAAGAAGGAAGCGAAGCGGCCGTCGGGCACGTCCTCGGCGGAATTCTCGAAGCCCTTGATGCTGTCGATGACGGTATGAATGAGGTCGTCGAGCTTCGAAATGTCGGTGTTGGTGGACATGGCTGCCTCCGCATCGGGTTGGTCCGGGAGCAGAACGGACGGCGGCGCGCGATGTTGCGCGGGAAGAGGGTTAAAGCACGAGCCCCGGTTGGGCGGACGCGTCGCCCGCGGCTTCGGCCTTGGCTGCGGCGGTTCGGGCCACCGAATGGCGATGGCGCTCGGCGCGCTCGGCCATCTCGGTCCAGGCGTGAGCGGAACGGAGGCAGCGGTCCCGGACATTGCCGAGAACCGCCGCCTCCGCCTGCTCGCGCATCGTCGCCGCCTGGGCGCGGAAAAATTCCGGCTGGGTGGTCACGACGCTATTGGCCATCAGGCGCTTTGCAGGTTCACGGCGCTCATCTTGCCGCGCCGGTCCTGCTCGAGCTCGTAGGAGACTCGCTGCTCCTTATCGAGGGTGGCCATTCCGGCGCGCTCGACCGCGGTGATGTGGACGAAGGCGTCGGTGCCGCCGTCTTCCGGAGCGATGAAGCCATAGCCTTTGTCGGCGTTGAAGAATTTAACGGTGCCAATCGGCATGGGATCTACTTTCTTGCTTGGTGGCGCGGAATTGCGCCGGGGTCTGGAGTTGAAGAGGAGCGTCAGTCGGCCTCGATGGCCGGGCTGGCGCGGTCGGAAGAGTTGGCGGCCGCGCGGCGGCGGTCGCGATAAAAACGGCGGCGGCGCTGCTGGAAGGCAAAACGGTGGCGAAGCACCGACAACCAGAGAGCGATGAAGGCCCCCAGCACGATCGCCGCGATGAGGCCGTAGGCGATCATGTGACGCGTGCTCATGAGGGAGTCAGGCGGCCTGCTGCGGCGCGGAACCGGTGAGCGGGCCGACGGCGCCGTTGCCCTCGCGGTAGGAGTCGACCTTGCGGCGGTAGAGATCGGCAAGGCCCTCATGGGCGGCGCGGGCGAAGGGATCGCCGGCGGAGCGCGCGTGGGCGCGCTCTATCTGTTCCCGGGTGAGAAGGTAGTTGATGTCCATGTCGATACTCCCGGACTGGCAAGCGGGAGCGGGACCGACTGAACGGGGAGTCTCTCAGCCGCCGGCATGCTCACACGATGTGTTGGCCGGCGATGAGGGGGGCTTTAGCACGATTCGGCGGGATCGCCTAATCGGCCGGGCGCGAAGGGGGCTCGGATGGCGGCGCGAGCGCGGGTTCGGCGCCGTCGGCGGCGATGCCGAAGAAGTGGGCGAGGCGCTGGGCCTCGCCGAACGCGCGGCCGGCAGCCCGTTCTTCGGCGAGCAGCGAGTCGACGACCGCCTGCTCCTCGGCGCTGAGGCTTCGGCGGTACTCCTCGCCGTCCTCATATTCGCCCTCCTCCGCGCCGTCGAAGCCGGCGGGCGGCGGATAGTTGGTCCACCACTCGCCATCCTCCTGCCAGACGTCGCGCGTGTCCGAGTCCATTTCGGCCTCCTCGCTATGGTGAAGTTCATGAAGTTCACGGTCTCCCGCGGAATCGTGAACTTCGGTTTCGAGGTGCGGCTCGGGCTCCGGCGCGAGCAAGGCGAGGCCGTCGTCCCGGCGGTCCTCTCCAACGGCGTCGAGATAATCGTCCCAGCGGGCGACGAGGGCGAGATGGGGCTAGCCGCGGTCCTCGGCGCGGTCGACCCGGGCGTCGAGGCGGGCGAGCACTGCCATGGTCAGGCGGTTGTCGTAGCGGTGGCGCTCGGCGACGATGACGCCGTCGCGGTAGATGCGGTCGACGATGCCGTTCATCGAGCGCGAGAAGGCCTCGTCGGCGAGGCGCGAGCGGGCCATGACGCAGGCCAGCGACCACGAGCCCCCGCCCGAAGGCCCGGGCGGAGTCCCTCCCTGGCCGAAGGGCGTGGACGCGGTGCGCTGGGCCTATGCGGACGAGCGGGAGCGGAAGCGGATGGTAAGAGAAGCGAGGGGTTAGTGAGCATTTTCGGAAATTTAGACCAGTGACCTACTTGGGCGACTGGCACTCTCACCCAAACAGTCTTCGCCCGTACCTTAGCCCCAAGGATCGGCGCGCCCTGAGAAAGATCGCCATTAGCGAAGAAGCTCAGGTTCTTAGACCACTAAGCTTGGTGTGCGCCGGAACCCCAGAGAACTGGGAGGAAGGCGTTTGGGTGGGAGAGATGGCTAAATTCTTCTGGAATATTTCGTACCTAGCCGTCGCTCCGGGGAGTTTGGTAGCCTATCTGGACCGCAACGACCGTAGGTGAGAGCGAGCCACTCAGCGGCTACTCCTTCCCGCGCGGCGGCGCGTCGCGTCCGCCCCTGCCCCGCTGGGGCACGGTTGAGCGCTACTCCGCCGCTTCCTGCTCGCGTAGCGCCGCGGCCGGGCGCTTCCTGCGCGGCTTGACCGGGGACGGGGCCTCGACCCTCTCTCCCTTGGTGAGCAGCGGCGCCAGATAGTGGCCCGTATAGCTGCGCGGCTCCTTCGCGACCTGCTCCGGCGTGCCCTCCGCGACGATCTCGCCGCCCTTGTCGCCGCCTTCGGGGCCGAGGTCGATGATCCAGTCGGCGGTCTTGATGACCTCCAGGTTATGCTCGATCACCACGACGGTGTTGCCCTGCTCGACCAGCGCGTGGAGGACCTCGAGGAGCTTGCGGACGTCCTCGAAATGGAGGCCCGTGGTGGGCTCGTCGAGGATATAGAGGGTCTGGCCGGTGGCGCGGCGCGACAGCTCCTTGGCGAGCTTGACCCGCTGGGCCTCGCCGCCGCTCAGGGTCGTCGCCTGCTGGCCGACCTTGATGTAGCCGAGGCCGACCTCCTCCAGCATGCGCATCTTGTCGCGGATTGGCGGGACGGCCTTGAAGAACTCGACGGCGTCCTCGACCGTCATGTCGAGAACGTCGGCAATGCTCTTGCCCTTGAACTTCACCTCCAGCGTCTCGCGGTTGTAGCGGGCGCCGTGGCAGACGTCGCAGGTGACGTAGACGTCGGGGAGGAAGTGCATCTCGATCTTGATGAGGCCGTCGCCGGTGCACGCCTCGCAGCGGCCGCCCTTGACGTTGAACGAGAAGCGGCCGGGCTTGTAGCCGCGCGCCTGCGCCTCGGGCAGGCCGGCGAACCAGTCGCGGATCTGGGTGAAGGCGCCGGTGTAAGTGGCGGGGTTGGAGCGCGGGGTGCGGCCGATCGGCGACTGGTCGATGTCGATGACCTTGTCGAGATTGGAGAGGCCGTCGATGCCCTCGCACGGGCCGCACACGACCCGGGCGCCGTTCAGCGCGCGGGCGGCGCCGGCGTAGAGGGTGTCGATGGTGAAGCTCGACTTGCCGGAGCCCGACACGCCGGTGATGCAGGTGAAGGTGCCGAGCGGGATGCTCGCGGACACGTTCTTGAGGTTGTTGGCGCGGGCGCCCTTGACGGTGAGCTTGCGGCCGTTGCCCTTGCGGCGCTTGTCGGGAAGCGGGACGGCGCGGCGGCCGGTCAGGTAATCCGCGGTGAGGCTGTTCTCGCTGGCCAGCACGGTTGCGAGCGGGCCGTGGGCGACGACCTCGCCGCCATGGACGCCGGCGCCGGGGCCCATGTCGATGACGTAGTCCGCGGATTTGATCGCGTCCTCGTCATGCTCGACGACCAGCACGGTGTTGCCGAGGTCGCGGAGGCGCTTCAGCGTGACGAGGAGGCGGTCATTGTCCTTCTGGTGGAGGCCGATCGACGGCTCGTCGAGGACGTAGAGGACTCCGGAGAGGCCGGAGCCGATCTGGCTGGCGAGGCGGATGCGCTGGCTCTCGCCGCCGGACAGGGTTCCGGAGGTGCGGTCGAGGTTGAGATAGTCGAGGCCGACATTGTTGAGGAAGCCGAGCCGCTCGTTGATCTCCTTGAGGATCGCTCGGGCGATCTCCTTCTGCTGCGGGTTCAGCTTGTCCTCGAGAGTCGAGAACCAGTCGAGCGCGTGGCGCACGCTTCGGCGGGTCGACATGGAGATGTCCTCGCCGGCGATCTTGACCGCGAGCGGCTCGGGGCGGAGGCGGGCGCCGCCGCAGGTCTCGCAGGGGGCCGCGGACTGGTACTTGGACAGCTCCTCGCGCATCCAGGCGCTCTCGGTCTGGAGCATTCGGCGGTTGAGGTTGCCGATGACGCCTTCGAACGGCTTCTTGACGTCATAGGATTTGCGGCCGTCGATGAAGGTCAGGGTGACCGGCTTGCCGTCGGTGCCGTAGAGGATGACGCGCTGCTGCTCGTCGCTGAGGTCGGACCAGGCGGTGTCGAGGGTGAAATCATAGGCGCGGGCGAGGCTCGCCAGCACCTGCATGTAATAGGGGCTGGGCGGGTTGGACTTCGCCCAGGGGACGATGGCGCCCTTCTTGAGCGTCAGATGCTCGTTGGGGACGACCAGCTCGGGGTCGAACAGGAGCTTCTCGCCGAGGCCGTCGCAGGCCGGGCAGGCGCCCTGCGGCGCGTTGAACGAGAACAGCCGCGGCTCGATCTCGGCGATGGTGAAGCCGGACACCGGGCAGGCGAATTTTTCGCTGAAGGTGATTCGGCCGGGAGGGGCGTTGGTGGCGAGCACGTTGCGCTCCGACGCGTCCTTCAGCGCTTTGGCGACCCCGGTGCGGCCGGTCTCGTCCTCGTCGCCGGTCTCCTCGGGAACCGCGGGCGTGCCGCCCTTGGGCGGGTCGGCGGGGTCGAGATAGACGAGGCCTTCGGCGAGCTTCAGCGCGGTTTCGAGGGAGTCGGCGAGGCGGGTCTCGATGCCTTCGCGGACGACGATCCGGTCGACGACGACCTCGATGTCATGCTTGTACTTCTTGTCGAGGGCCGGGGCCTCCTCGATGTCGTAGAAGGCGCCGTCGACGCGGACGCGCGTGAAGCCGTCCTTCTGCCACTGGGCGAGCTCCTTGCGATACTCGCCCTTGCGGCCGCGGACGACGGGCGCGAGCAGGTAGAGGCGGGTGCCCTCGGGGAGCTGCATGACTCGGTCGACCATCTGGCTGACCGTCTGGGCGCTGATCGGCTCGCCGGTGGCGGGCGAATAGGGGATGCCGACGCGCGCCCACAAAAGGCGCATGTAATCGTAGATTTCGGTGACCGTCGCGACGGTGGAGCGCGGGTTGCGGCTCGTCGTCTTCTGCTCGATCGAGATCGCCGGCGACAGGCCCTCGATATGGTCGACGTCGGGCTTCTGCATCATCTCGAGGAACTGGCGCGCATAGGCGCTCAGGGACTCGACGTAGCGGCGCTGCCCCTCGGCATAGATGGTGTCGAACGCGAGGCTGGATTTGCCCGAGCCGGAAAGGCCGGTGATCACCGTCAGCGTGTCGCGCGGGATGTCGACGTCGACGCCCTGCAGATTGTGCTCGCGGGCGCCGCGGACGGAAATATGCGTAAGCGACATGAGTCGACCTGTTCCAGCTATGTTCTTGTCTAAAGGGGGACGCGCCGGCGGTCAACGCGAGACGCGGAGATGGGGATGCATGACGCGTGAGACAAGCGAGCCCTCGCAGCCCGTCCAATATGGCGACTTCGAGCAGGTGCGCCGCGAGGCGCGCAGGCCCGGCTTCCGGCCGATCGATCTCGGCGCGACCCTCTCCGCCGACACGAGCGTCGAGTTGAGGCGGATCCAGAGCCGCAACGTCATCGGGCGGCTCACCGGCTCGCGCTACCCGAACGAGACAATCTCCTCCGCCGGCCACTGGGACAGTTTCGGCATCGGGCCGCCGGATGCCGAGGGGCGGCGGATCCGGCCGGGTGCGGTCGATGACGCTCTCGGTCTCGCCGGGGTGATCGAAGTCGCCCGCGCTTTCGCGCGCGGGCCGCGGCCGCAGCGCAGCTTGGTGTTCGCGGCATGGACAGCGGAGGAACGCGGGCTTCTCGGCGCCGAATATTACAGCGCCAACCCGATCTATCCGCATGAGACGATGGTGGCGAACCTCACCATGGACGTGCTCCAGACCGCCGGGCCAGCCCGCGACGTGGTACTGATCGGCCAGGGGCAGAGCGAGATGGAGGATCTCCTAGCCGACGCCGCCCGGGCGCAGGGGCGGACGGTGTCCGTCGAACCTCATCCCGAACGCGGGCTGTTCTACCGGGCCGACCATTTCGCTTTGGCCAAGCGCGGCGTTCCGGTGCTGCTGATCATGGCGCTCGCCGGCGGGAACGACCTGGTGACTGGTGGGCGCGAGGCGGGCGAGCGGTGGGTGGCCGACTATACCGGCCGTTGCTACCACCAGCCCTGCGACGCGTGGAGCGCCGACTGGGACCTGCGCGGAGCGGCCCAGGACGCGGCCCTGGTCTATGAGATCGGGCGGAGGCTCGCCAACAGCCGCGAGTGGCCGGCGTGGCGCTCGGGGTCGGAGTTCAGGCAGGTGCGGGAGAGCAGCGCCGCAGCGCGCCGCTGAGCTCCCCCGCGCCTCGAAGCCGCTTTAGATGCGTGCGTCGCTCGAGCGGCGGACCCGGCCGCTGTGGCGGCCGACTTCGCCCTTGCGGACGCCGCCGTTGGAGGTGCGGTGGTTGGGACCGCTTCCGCCCGGCTTGCGGCGCGAGGGGCCGCCGGGGCGGCGCTGCTCGTGGCGCGGGCGCTCGTGGCGTTCCTGGCGCTCGCCCGCGGGGGCGGGAGCCGGTCGGAGCGCCTTGATGCGCGCCGCTTCGGCGGCGAGGCCGGCGGGCGGCGGCATGACCTCGATGCGCTGGCGGATCAGCTTCTCGATCCCGCGCAGGTCGCCGCGCTCCTCGTCGGAGCAGAAGGCGATGGCGACGCCATCATTGCCGGCGCGCGCCGTGCGGCCGATGCGGTGGACATACTGGTCCGGAACGTTGGGCAGCTCGAAGTTGAACACGTGGCTGACGCCGCTGACGTCGATCCCGCGCGCGGCGATGTCGGTCGCCACCAGGATCGGCACCTTGCCGGCGCGGAACTCGCCCAACGCGCGCTCGCGCTGCGGCTGGCTCTTGTTGCCGTGGATCGCGTTGGCGGCGATGCCGCTTGCCGCGAGCTGGCGGACGACGCGGTCGGCGCCATGCTTGGTGCGGGTGAAGACCAACGCGCGGTCGATCGTCGTCGCCTTGAGCGTCAGGGTGAGAAGCGCCTGCTTCTCGCCCTGGTTGCAGAAGGTGACGAACTGGGTGACGCGCTCGGCGGTGGTCGCCTCGGGCGCGACCTTCACCTCGATCGGGTCGGTGAGGTACTTGCCGGCGAGCTCGCGGATCGCCTTGGGCATGGTCGCGGAGAAGAAAAGGGTCTGGCGCTCGCGCGGAAGCATCGCGACGATGCGGCGGAGCGCGTGGATGAAGCCGAGGTCCATCATCTGGTCGGCCTCGTCGAGGACGAGGATCTCGAGCTTGGAAAGGGTGAGCGCGCCCTGGTCGATCAGGTCCAGCAGGCGACCGGGCGTGGCGACGAGAACGTCCACTCCACGGGCGAGGTCCTGGCGGTTCTTGTGGAGCGAGGTTCCGCCGAACACCGTCGCGACGTTGAGCGGGGTGAACTTGGCGTAGTCGCGGGCGCTCTGCGCGATCTGGCTGGCGAGCTCGCGTGTCGGCGCGAGGACGAGCATCCGGCAGGTGCGCGACTGCGGCCGCCGGGCGCCGCTGAGGCGGTCGATCGACGGGAGCATGAAGGCGGCGGTCTTGCCGGTGCCGGTCTGCGCGATTCCGAGCAGGTCGCGGCCCTGGAGCAGGGACGGTATCGCCTGCGCCTGGATCGGCGACGGCTGGGTGTAATCCTTCAGCGCGAGCGCCTGGAGAACGGGCTGCGAAAGCCCGAGCGTCTGGAAAGTAACGGTCATGAAAACTCACATGATGTGCGGCGTGCGCGCAGCCGGAACGGCGCGCGAAACGCGGCGGGTTCTGCCAACCCGCGTGAAAAGGGAAAGCCTTCAAAAGTGACGAAGCGGAGCCCGGACGCCCTTTTCAGATGGGGTCCTGTTCACGCTGCATGACGCCTCGCCTGGGGGCCAAGTGGATGTTGCGACGCACAAAGTCAAGTCACGGCCCCTCCCGCGCCATTGTCACGACTCTCGTGCAGGCGTAATCTGTGCCGCGGAAGGAGAGCGGCCATGCCTGTTCGAATTTCCATCACGACATCGGTGCTGATCGCGTGCTTCGTCACGGGGGCGTCCGCCTGCTCCGGCGGCGGCGAGGAAGGCGCGGCCAACAACCAGGCCGCGGCCGCGCCGGCGATACCCGCGCAGAACCGCTGGGTCCGGGTCGGCGTCGGCGGCTGCGACGGCAACGACACCGGGCGGAGCGACGGCGCCGAGCCGGTCGCGGCGATGTGCAACCGCGCCTGGGCGACGGCGGTGTGCTGGGACGGCGAGACCCATCGCAACGGCGCGGCGGCGTGGTGCAGCTATAAGACCACTCCGGCGAGCCAGTGCACCGACGGCGAGGCCCGCGGAATCGTCTATACCTGCGAGCCCGGAATGCAGCCGACGACCTAGGCGCTCTCCTCGCCTTCCACGATCGGCGCTTCCTCGGTGTAGACCGGTGTCGGCGGGGCGAGCAGGTAGAACAGGGTCACCGCCGAAGCGAGCGCGAGGCCGACCTCCCATCGGATGAGCGCCAGTGCCGCGGCGACGATGAGCAGGACCGTCGAGACATTGTAGCGGCGGTTGAGGCAGTCGACATAATGCGGCTCGAGCCGGGCATCGACATGGCCCCGCGATCGACCGACCTTCCATTTGATCCACCAGGTAACGCCGGTGAGGGCGAGGCCGGCGACGAAGAAGATCGCGGCTGGTCCGCGGCCGTCCGGATCAGGGAGGTGCTCGGCGAAGGCACGGGCCGGGAAGTCGATGAAGCCGATCGCCGTGAGGAACAGCACGGTGGCGACGTTGAACCAGTGGCCGCTGGTCCGGTAGATCGCGCCCGAGAAATGGTGTTGAATCCAGTAAATGCCGATCACCAGGCTTGAGATGGCGTAGGCGAGATAGGAGGGCCACAGCTCGGCGAGCTGGGCGGTCAGCGGCTCGTCGCCGTGCGGAACCTTGATCTCGACGATGGGAAGGGTGAAGGCGATCGCGAAGACGGCGTCAGCGAACGCTTCCAGCCGTGCGGTGCCGCGCGCGGCACCCTCACCGGGGAAATCGTCGCGATGCGGCGCGCGATGACGGGGATGCTGCTCGGCCAATCAGTCTCCTTCGACCGGAACCGCCCGCCCGCCATGCCGTTCCCTTTCGCCTGAAAGGAGTTGTGGATGCGTTCGATGCTCAGCCTGGTCCTGCTCGCGGCGATGCTTCCCGGCTGCCAGTCGGAAGACCAGTTCCGGCAGCGCTGGCGGGAGACGGCGGTCGGGGCCTGCGTCCAGCAGGCGCAAACGGCGGGACTGCCGCAAGGAGTCGACCCGGGCCGGCTGTGCAATTGCTCGATCGACCGTCTGATGGAGGGCAAGAGCGCGGCGGAGCTTCGCTCCTACCGGCCCACTCCGGAAGACAGCGCGGCCGCCCAGCAGTGCGCCGCAGAGGCGATCGTCCCGCCGCAGCAAAGGAGCGGCTGACCCCGGACCTGCGGATCGCCGCAATGGCGATTATGGCGGGATTGTGGTAAGCCGAGTCTCGCCGCGCGGAGTCCGACTCGCGGCGTTCAACAGGGCTCAAGGAAGCGCACTCACGCTCGTTCGTTGGGGAAGCTCGGCATGGACCTGAATTACTATCTTCATCGCGAGCAGATCGAACGCATTCGCGCGGAGAATGCCGACTCGCGGTCCGCGCGCGAGGCGCATCGCGAGCTTGCCGAGCTCTACCGCCAGCAGATTGAGGAATATCGCTCCGGCCATTTCAGCGAATATCGGCCGGTGGTGGTCCCGCGCAGCTTCACTCCGCCCGCGGCGCACAGCCGGTCCGCCTGATCCACTAGCTTTTCTTTCGAGTTTTGCCGCCAGCCGGCGCTGATCCGTTGCCGCCTTGGGCCTTGTCCGCGGCGAGCCTGGTGACGCCCTCTATCGCCTTGGTTGCAAGCATCGCTCCGAGCGCGCCAGCAGTCGTGGCAGCGACGGCCTTGCTCCTGCCGGGTCGCGGCTTGGCGGGATCGTCCGATGGAGTGGCGCCCTTCTTGCTCTCCTGGAGCGCTGCGGCGGCGCTGAGCAGGGCGGCGGCTGCGACGTCGGCGAAGACCGGGCTCTGGACGGCCTTCAGCAGTTGCGCTGCGGGCTCGCGAAGTGGCTTGGGCAGCTTGATTCCGGCGATCTCCTTGGGGGCCTTGGCGGCCTTCTTCTTTTTCTTCTTGTCGGCCATGCGCGGGCTCCTTTCGGGCGCGGCATAGCATGGCCGGCCGCGCCGCCCAAAGCCACGGCTTTGCGGCGGCAGGAGGCGGCGCTAGGGTCCGGCGACCCATTACCGGAGACCCTGCCTTGCGCGCTTTCCTGATCGCCGCCTCGCTGCTCATCGCTACGCCCGCCGCGGCCGCTCCCGCCGACGACCTCCATGCGCTGATGGAGGAACATTATCAGTGGCTGCTGCGCGAGAATCCGGTCGCGGCGACGCGGCTGGGCGTGCGCGACTATGACAACCGGCTGCGCGACATCAGCCCGGCCGCGCGCGACCGCCGCGCCCGCGAGGCCCAAGGGTTTCTCGACCGGCTTCGGCGCATTCCGGAAGGCGCCCTGACCGACGAGGACCGGGTCAACCGCGCCATCCTGATCCGCGACCTCGCCGAGCAGGTCGAGGGCAACCGCTTCCCTCAGCGCGACATGCTGTTCACCACCTATTATGGCTGGCACCAGGATTTCGCCGGCCTCGCTGACGACGTGCCGCTGCGCAACCGCGCCGACTTCGAATCCTATCTCGCGCGGCTCGCCGCCTATCCGCAGCTCAACCGAGCGGCGCTCGACATCACCGCCAATGCGGTGCGCGGCGGCTATGTCCTGCCCTGCTCGGTGCTGACCAATTACGAGGGCACGATCTCCGGCGTCGTCACCGAGGACGTGACCCAGTCGCGCCTCTACGCGCCGTTCACACGCGAGCGGCCGTCGACCATTCCCGCCGCCGAATGGACCGCGATGCAGGAGCGCGCGCGCACCCTGATCACCACCGTGGTGAACCCGGAATATCGCCGCCACGCCGAGTTCTTCCGGACCCAATATCTGCCGCGCTGCGCCCGCACCGATAGCGTCTCGGCACAGCGCGGTGGCGCGGATTATTACCGCTTCCTCGCGCGCAGCTTCACGACCACCGACATGACTCCGCAGCAGATCCACGCGATCGGGATGCGCGAGGTCGAGCGGATCCGCGGCGAGATGGACGCGGTCGCGCGTGAGGCCGGGCACCCGTCCCGCCAGGCCTTCATCCAGGCGCTTCGCACCGACCCGCGCTACTACGCGACCACGCCCGAGCAGCTGATGCGCGAGAGCGCCTATGTGACTCGCGTCATCGACGGTCATCTGCCGCGGCTGTTCGGGCGGCTGCCGCGCCTGCCTTACACGGTGAGGCCGATCCCCGCGGAGATCGCTCCGGGAACGACGACGGCCTATTATGGGCCGGGATCGCCTGAGAGCGGAATCGCCGGCACTTATTACGTCAACACCTCGAAGCTCGATCAGCGGCCCTTGTGGGAGATCCCGGCGCTGAGCGCTCATGAGGCGGCGCCTGGCCATCACCTTCAGATCGCGCTCCAGCAGGAGTTGGAGCTGGCGCCGTTCCGCCGCAACTTCACCAGCTACACCGCCTTCACCGAGGGCTGGGGCCTCTATGCCGAGAGCCTTGGCCGCGAGATGGGCATTTACGACACGCCGGAGAAGCGCATGGGCGAGCTCAGCTACCAGATGTGGCGGGCGTCGCGGCTGGTGGTCGACACCGGGATCCATGCGATGGGCTGGGACAAGGCGCGGGCTGTCGCGTTCATGACCGAGAATACGGCGCTGTCCGCGGCCAATATCGACGCCGAGGTGAACCGCTACATCAGCTGGCCGGGCCAAGCCTTGGGCTACACGATCGGGCGCTTGAAGATCCTCGAACTGAGGCAGCGCGCCGAGCGGGCGCTTGGCGACCAGTTCGACATCCGCCAGTTCCACGACGCGGTGCTTCGCAACGGATCGGTACCGCTCGACGTCCTCGAGTCGGAGATCGACCGCTGGATCGCGACGGCAAGCGGTCCGGCGGCGCCTTCGGCTGGCTGAAAGCCTCTGTTTTTGCTATGATAACGGCCCTTCGTGATGGAGGGTCGGATGCGCAGATTCGCGTTGCTGATCGCGCTCGCGGCGCTGGCCGGACCGGCCCAGGCGCAGGACCGCTGGGCGGACGCAACGGTCGTGTCCGTGCGGCTGACCAGCTTCGATTTCACGCCCGAGGAGATCGCCCTGCCGGCGGGACGGCCGGTGGTGCTTCGGCTCTACAATGACAGCAGCGGCGGCCACAATTTCGCCGCGCGCGACTTCTTCCGCGCCGCGGAGATGAGGCCCGCGGATCGGGCCAAGGTGGTCAACGGCGCGGTCGAGGTGCGCAGCGGCGCGACCGTCGAGGTCGGCCTCGTGCCCGCCGCCGGCCGCTATCGTCTGAGGTGCACGCACACCTTCCACACCGCGCTCGGAATGCGCGGGTCGATCCTGGTTCGTTAGCGACCTCGCCCGGCCCGGCCGAATGTTCACGCTGCGGCAATCCGAGCGGCCCGAAGGTCCCGGTCGGGCCGGTTCGCGGGGAGAGTCGCGATGAAGATGTTGCTGCTCGGAGTGGCGCTGATCGGGCAGAACGCTCCGGAAGACCGTTTCTGCGCGGACGTTCGCCAGCTCGCCGCCGGGGCGGAGGAGGCCGACCCGTTCCGTTCATTGCGCGACCGCGATTTCAGGCCACAGTTGCTGAGCGGTTGTTTCTATAGCTCGTCCGACGGCTATACCTGCGGCCAGAACCTGTCGCCGCCCGAGGACACGAAGGAGAGCATCGCCCGGCGCATCCAGGCCTGCCTGCCGGGTTCGCAGATCACCAGCGAGCGAGGGGATTTCCACGAGCAGATCGTGGTCAGGAACCGCCGGTTCCAGGCGCGCGTAACCGAACATGGCACCGATCGCTCCCATGTCGGGCGGAGCATCGATATCTACGTCGCGTCGATCCGGGGCTCGGGCAAGCCCTAGATCTGCATGACGCCTTCGATGACGGTGACGCACTTGCCGCCGACGATAACCCGGTCGCCTTCGATCCGGCAGGTGAGGTGGCCGCCGCGCTTGCTCGCCTGGTAGGCGGTGAGGTCGTCGCGGCCGAGCTTCTCGGCCCAATAAGGCGCGGCGACGGCGTGGGCGGAGCCGGTGACCGGGTCCTCGGGGATTCCGGCGCCGGCGGCGAAGACCCGGCTTACGAAATCCGCCTCCCGCCCGCGCGCGGTGACGATGGTGAGGACATCGCCTTCGGCGGCGAGCGCGGCGATGTCGGGATCGACGGCGCGGACGATATCCTCATTGTCGACCACAACCAGGCCGTAGCGCTGCGGGTGCCAGAGCGTGTCGACCGAGTCGATGCCGAGCGCTTCGAGGATGCACGGGAGCGGCTTGGGCTCCGGCTTCCAGTTGGGCAGCGACATGGCGTAGCGCTCGCCGTCGCGGGCGACCTCCAGCATTCCTGCCTTGCGGGTGCGGAACCGGATCCGGCCGGTCTCGCGCGCGGTGTCGATGAGGACGTGGCCGCTGGCCAGAGTGGCGTGGCCGCACAGCACGACCTCGGTCGCGGGGGTGAACCAGCGCAGCTCGTAGTCCGCCTCGCCCGACGGATCGGGGATGGTGAAGGCGGTTTCGCTGAGGTTGTTCTCGAGGGCGATCGCCTGGAGCGTCTCGTCGGGAAGCCATTCGTCGAGGGGCATGACCGCGGCGGGATTGCCGGTGAACGGGCGGTCGGCGAAGGCGTCGACCTGGACGAGGCGCAGTTCCATATTCTTCACTCTCCGCTTTCCCTGGCGTGGGTCTCGTTGCGCTCGACGAGCGGATTGTCGGGCTCGTCGATCTGGTGCTCGGGGTCGACGTGGATGAGCACCTCGACGCCGGGGAATTCCTTCGCGAGCTTCGCCTCGATCTCGTCCATCACATGATGCGCCTCGACCACCGTCATGTCCGGACGGACACGAATGTGGAACTGGGCGAATTCGTGAGCGCCGCTGGAGCGGGTGCGCAAGTCGTGGGTGCCGCGATTGGCGGGGTGCTCGGTCGCCGCGGCGAAGGCGCGGCGACGGTCCTCGGGCCATTCGCGGTCCATCAGCTGGTTGATCGCATCTCGCGAGGCGCGGTAGCCACCGAAGGCGAGCCAGGCGGCGATGAGGATCCCGAAGACCGGGTCGGCGCCGGTGAGGCCGAGATAGCGCTCCAGAACCAAGGCCGCGATCACCGCGGCGTTGAGCAGCAGGTCGGACTGATAATGGACATTGTCGGCGCTGATCGCCACCGAGCCGGTGCGGCGGATGACCGATCGCTGGTAGGCGGTGAGCGCGAGCGTTGCGAGGATCGCGGCGATGCTGACTCCGATGCCGTACTCGACATCCGCCGGGGCCGAGCCGGCGAGCAGCCGCTCGACCGCTCGCCAGAAGATGCCGATCGCCGACACTGTGATCAGGCCGACCTGGAACAGGGCGGCAAGCGCCTCGGCCTTGCCGTGGCCGAAGCGGTGGTCGTGGTCGGCGGGCTCGGCGGCGATGCGCACGGCCCAGAGCGTGACCAAGGAGGCGATGAGATCGAGGCCGCTGTCGATCAGCGAGCCGAGCATCGCCACCGAGCCGGTCGCAGCCGTCGCCCAGGCCTTAAGGGTGAGGAGGAAAAGCGCGGTGGCGACGCTCGCTATCGCCGCGTTGCGGGTGGCGCTCGCTCGCGCCCGGTCGTGGGTCATGGGTAGAGCAGGCCCTCACGCCAGCTGAAGCCGTCGCGCATGAACAGGCGCCGCTCGTGGAGGCGGTGGGCGCGGTCGTTCCAGAATTCGATGCGATCGGGCGTGACGCGATAGCCCGACCAATGCGGCGGGCGCGGCACGTCGCCGCCCTCGAAGCGGACGCGCATCTTCTCGTAGCGCGCCTCGAACTCGGCGCGGCTGGCAAGGGGACGGGACTGGTCGGACGCCCAGGCGCCCAATTGGCTGTCGCGGCTGCGTGTCGCGAAATAGGCGTCGGCCTCGGCGGCCTCGACGGGAGCCACTTTGCCCTCGATGCGGATCTGACGGCGAAGCGACTTCCAGTGGAACAGCAAGGCGGCGTTGGGATTGCCGGCGAGTTCCTCGCCCTTGCGGCTCTGCTGGTTGGTGTAGAAGACGAAGCCGTCCGGCCCTTGCCCCTTCAGGAGCACCATCCGCGACGACGGGCGGCCATCGGAATCGACTGTCGCAACCGCCATCGCCTCGGGATCGTTCGGCTCTGAGAGCCGCGCCTCGGCGAGCCATTCGTCGAAAAGGGCGAAAGGATCGGTCATGGCCGCGCTCTAGCGCGCGCGCCGCGGTGGGTCGAGCCGGGCTTGTTGCACTTGCGCGACGATGCCCTATCCTGCTCCGGCCTGCGGACCGTGAGGAACGGCCGCGCTTTGAGAGGAGCTAAGGCGGGTATGTGGTTGCTCGACAAGCTGTTGACGCGCGTGGTGAAGCAGGGCGAGCTGATCGTCGTCGACCATGACGGCAAGGAATATCGCTACGGCACGCCGATCGCCGGCAAGGGCCCGGTCAAGATCCGCATCAACGACAAGAGCGCGGTAGCCCATATTGTCCGCTACCCGCAGGTCGGCGCCGCCGAAGTCTATATGGACGGGCGCATGGACGTGATCGAGGGCGACATCCGCGACCTCATCCTCCTCGTCCATTCCAACGCGCCGGCGGGCAGCGGCGAGGAAGCGCTGAAGCCCAAGGGCCTGCTTCGCAAGGTGGTCGAGACGAGCGCGGCCAAGCTCGACAGCGTCAACTGGAAGTCGAAGTCGCGCCGCAACGCCGAGCATACCTACAACATGACCCGGCGGCTCTATGAGCTCTTCCTCGACGAGGACCGACAGTACACCTGCGCCTATTATCTCGACCCCAAGGACAGCCTCGAGAAGGCTCAGCTCGACAAGAAAGCGCATCTCGCCGCCAAGCTTCACGTGAAGCCGGGCATGCGCGTGCTCGACATCGGCTGCGGCTGGGGCGGCCTCGCCCTCTACCTCCACCGCCATTACGACGTCGACGTGCTCGGAATCGCTCTGGCGCCCGACCAGATCGCCTTCTGCAAGGAGCGTGTGGAAGCGGCGGGAGTCGCGGACCGCGTGAAGTTCGAGCTGATGGACTATCGCGATGTCGAGGGCCCGTTTGACCGGATCATCAGCGTCGGACTGATCGAACATCTGGGGCAACCGCATTATCCCGGCTTCTTCCAGAAGACGCGCGAGCTTCTCGCCGAGGATGGCGTGATGGTGTCGCATTGCTGCGGCCGGATGGGCGAGCCTGGGACGACCGACAAGTTCACCCGCAAATACATCTTCCCGGGCGGCTACATCCCAGCGCTGTCGGAGCTGGTCACGGAGGCGGAGAAGAACCGGCTCATCGTCAGCGACGTCGAGGCGGTGCGCTATCACTACGCGCTGACGCTGGAGGAATGGTACAAGCGCACGGTCGCCGCGCGAGAGGAGATCATCGAGCTCTACGACGAGCGCTTCTACCGCATGTGGCAATTCTACCTGGCGGGCGCGGAATCGAGCTTCATCCACGGCAGCCTAGTCAACTGGCAGCTCCAGTACGTGAAGCGCCGCGACGCCGTGCCGATGGTCCGTGACTATCTGTTCGAGGAGGAGAAGCGCCTTCGCTCCCTCGAAGAACCGCCGGAATGGCATTTGGCCCAGGCGGCGGAATAGCCTCCTCCGCTTGAAGGTCACCAGCGCCGAGCCCACCTCCGCCACTGTTGCCGATGGGCAACAGTGGACAATCGGCACGGAGTAGAGAACGACACCGGCGATGGCGGACCTTTATTCGACACTGGGCGTGGCGCGCGGCGCGGACGAGGCCGAGATCAAGAAGGCCTATCGCAAGCTCGCCAAGGAGCTTCACCCGGACCGCAACAAGGACAATCCCAAGGCGGCGGAACGCTTCTCCAGCGTGGCGCGGGCCTACGACATCCTCACCGACAAGGATAAGCGGGCGCGCTACGACCGCGGCGAGATCGACGAGGACGGCAATCCGCGCATGCCGTTCGGCTTCGGCGGTGGAGCCGGGCCTGGCGCGGGCGGGTTCCGGCGCGGCCCCAACGGTCCCGACTTTGATTTCGGCCAGGCCGGCGGCGCCGAGGCGCCGGATTTGTCGGACCTGTTCGAGGGTCTGTTCACCGGGGCACGCGGCCGCTCCGGCGGGTTCGGCGGCTTCGGAGGGCGTCGCTCCGCACCGAAGGGCGGCGACGTCGCATATCGTCTCGAAGTGCCGTTCACCGATGCAGCCCAGCTCAAGCAGCAACGGGTCATCCTCAAGGGCGGCAAGACGCTCGACATCAAGCTTCCCAAGGGGGTCGAGGACGGCACCAAGATCCGCCTCGCCGGCCAGGGCGAGCCGGGGCCCGGCGGCAATGGCGATGCGATCGTCACCATCCAGGTGCAGCCGCACCGCTTCTTCAGGCGCGACGGCGACAATATCCGCCTCGACCTGCCGATCAGCCTCGACGAGGCGGTGCTCGGCGCCAAGGTGAAGGTGCCGACGGTCGACGGCGCGGTGATGATGAGCATCGCTCCCGGCTCAACATCGGGCCGAACGCTTCGGCTCAAGGGCAAGGGCTTCACCGGCAAGAGCGGCCAGCGCGGCGACCAGCTCGTTACCCTGATGGTCGACATTCCCAAGGACGACGCGGCTCTGAAAGACTTCGTCGAGAGCTGGGACGGCAAGGGCCGGAGCAACCCGAGGTCCGGCTTGGGCGTCTAGCAGGCGTGGACCCGACGCTTTCGCCCGAAAGTCCCGAGGCACGGCTCAAGGCCGCGGCGCTCGAACAGGCCCATAAGGGACGCCGCTCCCGCGTGCGCGGCGACCGTCGCGCCCGCGCCTGGATCATCACCAAGCGGGTCGCGGTCGGCGTCTACAATGACGGCTTCATCCACGCCGGCAATCTCGCCTATCTGTCGATCCTGTCGATCTTCCCGTTCATCATCGTCGCCGCGGCGGTGACCCGCCTGCTCGGCGAGAGCGAAGGCGGCATGCAGACCCTTCAGGCGGTGCTGGAGACGATGCCGCCCAACGTTGCCGACGTGCTTCGTCAGCCGATCGCCGACGTTCTCGCGGCGCGCTCCGGCACACTGCTGTGGCTCGGCGCCCTCATCGGCCTGTGGACCGCGGGAAGCTTCATCGAGACGATCCGCGACATTATCCGCCGCGCCTATGGCGTGAAGTTCTGCGCGCCCTTCTGGGAATATCGGCTCGCCTCGACGGGAATGATCGTCGCCGCGGTCGTCGCAATCATGCTGTCGCTGAGCGTGTCGGTGGCGCTGTCGAGCGTTCAGCGGCTGGTCCTCGCCGAGATCAGCTGGGCGCAGGACTTCGTCGGCCTCGTCACCCTGTTCCGGGTCGTCCCGGCGCTGGTGCTGTTCGGCGCCCTGTACCTGCTGTTCTGGGCGCTGACGCCGGGCCGCTATCGAGCCAAGGGCTGCCCGAAATGGCCGGGCGCGGCGTTCGTCGCCGGCTGGTGGGTGCTGAGCACCGCGCTCCTCCCCGAAGCGCTGGGCGCGCTCGGCGGCTATGACCTCACCTATGGCAGCCTCGCGGGCGTGGCGATCGCCCTCCTGTTCTTCTTCCTGATCGGCTTCGGCGTGGTGATCGGCGCCGAATTGAACGCCGCCCTTGCGGAGACGCCGGTGCCCACGCATGAGGACGTCGTCGCCGCCGTCCAGGAAGAGAAGGCCGAGGAGGCCAAGGAGGTGGCGGACGAAGTGGCTTGCCATTTGGCCGAGGAAGAGGCTGAAACCGAGGAAGCCGTAACGGAAGACGGCCGCGAAAGGGTGGAGCGGGAGACGACATGACGGGTTTGATGAAGGGCAAGCGCGGGCTGATCATGGGCCTCGCCAACGACCGTTCGCTGGCGTGGGGGATCGCCAAGGCGCTTGCCGAACAGGGTGCCGAGTTGGCCTTCTCTTACCAAGGCGAGGCGATGGAGAAGCGGGTGCGCCCGCTCGCCGAGCAGCTCGGCTCGGACCTGCTGATCAATTGCGACGTGTCGGACATGGCCGAGCTGGACTCGGCCTTCGCCAAGCTAGGGGAGCGCTGGCCGACCATCGACTTCCTCGTCCACGCCATCGGCTTCTCCGACAAGAACGAGCTTCGCGGGAAATATGTCGACACCAGCCTCGACAACTTCCTGCTGACCATGAACATCTCGGCCTACAGCTTCGTCGCGGTGACCACGCGGGCGCGGGCGATGATGCCGAACGGCGGCTCGATCCTGACGCTTTCCTATTACGGCGCCGAGAAGGTGATCCCGCACTACAACGTGATGGGCGTCGCGAAGGCGGCGCTCGAGACCAGCGTGAAGTATCTCGCGGTCGATCTCGGCCCGGAAAATATCCGGGTGAACGCCATCTCGGCGGGCCCGATCAAGACTCTGGCGGCGAGCGGAATCGGCGACTTCCGCTACATTCTGAAGTGGAACGAGCTGAACAGCCCGCTGAAGCGCAACGTCACCATCGAGGATGTCGGTGGCGGCGCCCTCTACCTGCTGTCGGACCTCGCGTCGGGCGTCACCGGCGAGATCCACCATGTCGACTGCGGCTACAACGCGATCGGCATGAAGGCCGAGGACGCGCCGGACATCGCGCTGGCGTGACCTTGGTCGTCCGCCCTGCCGCGGACGAGGATGCGGGCGCGATCCGCGGGGTCCTGCTCGCGGCCTTTCCAACGCCGGCCGAGGCGGACCTGGTCGAGCAGCTCGTGGCGGACGGCGACCTGGCGCTGAGCTTTGTCGCGACGGTGGACGGCACGGTCGTCGGGCATGTCGCCTTCAGCCGGATGACGGTGGTCGCGGACGGCGATTGCGTTCCCGCGCTCGGCCTCGCGCCGGTGGCGGTGCTGCCCGAGCACCAAAAGCAGGGCATTGGCGGACGGCTGATCGAGCGCGGCCTCGCGGCGGCGAATGGGCGCGGAGCCGCCATAGCCTTCGTGCTCGGCGATCCCGATTATTATGGCCGGTTCGGCTTTCGCTGCGAGACCGCCAAGCCTTTCGCCTCGCCTTATGCGGGACCCCATTTCATGGCACAGTGGCTGTCGAGCCCGCGCGTGCCGGCCACCGGCCGCGCGGATTATGCACCGGCCTTCGGGAGGCTGTGACATGCCGACTCGGCGGATCTTCGTTCACGGGCGCGTCCAGGGCGTGAGCTTCCGCGCCTGGGCGGTCGGTCAGGCGCGGCGGCTCGGCCTCTCCGGCTGGGTCCGCAACCGCCTCGACGGCCGCGTCGAGATGCTCGTCAAGGGGCCGGCCGAGGCGATCACCGAGCTGGCGACCTTGTGCTGGAAGGGCCCCGAGCTGGCCAAGGTCGATGGAGTGGACGTGGAAGCCGCGGAAGGCGACGTCGCGGCCGGCTTCGAGGAACGGATGACCGTCTAAGACACCACCGACCTCTACGCTCGGGACGAGCGGGAAGTATGATTCAGCCTTTCCGCTTTCCCACCAGCGTGCCCTTGCTGCCGGGGTGGTGGAGCTTGAAGTCGAAGTCCGGCCACGCTCGGCGCCAGCGGCGGGCGACGATTCGTTCGCCGGGCCGGGCGGCGTCGTCGAGCATGACGGTGCCGCCGGGCGCGATCTTGCCGAACGAGGTGGCTGCCGCGCCGCGGGTGAAGGGGTGGATCGCCCAGTGCGGGCCGTCGATCAGCATCAGGTCGATATTGTTGGGGAGTTCGCCGTGGCTGTACCACAGGCCCGGCCAGCCGCCCGGCGACGGCGCCAGCGGCGCGACACGGATGTCCGACTTGAGCCCGAATTCCTTGAGCCACTCGGTCGTCTTTTGGACGAAATCCGGATGCTGCTCGAAACTGATGAAAACCGGGTTCTCGACCCCGGCCTTCTCGAGCGCCTTGGCGATGATCAGGCTCGACGCGCCCGCGCTGAACTCGACGACGACCTTGGGCTTGTTCGCCAGGATATGGTCGGTGAGGAAGGTGAGCAGGCCGACGTCCGCCTTCCAGCTGCCGGTGTGCGGCAGAGCGTCGAGGGGCAGGCCGAGGCGCTCGAGCAAGGCGCGCTTGGCCTTCTTGCTGCCGCCGTAGAGGCTCTTCGCGAGGAAAGGCCCGTTGAGCACGTAGAAGGCGCCGAGCAGGGCGCGGTCCTTCCAGGTGCGGCGAATGAGACGGCTGCTCGAATCCGAGCGGCCGAACAGCGAGGTGCTCTCGCGGCTGGTCATCTATCAGCCGGCGAAAGGGTCGCGGACGAGGATCGTGTCCTCGCGCTGGGGGCTGGTCGAGACGAGCGTGACCGGGCACTGGATCAGCTCCTCCACGCGTCGGATATATTTGATCGCCTGCGCCGGAAGATCCGCCCAACTGCGCGCTCCGGCGGTGGATTCGCGCCAGCCGTCCATCACTTCGTAGATCGGCTCGACGCGCGCCTGGTCGGCGGCATGGGCGGGGAAGTGATCGAGCCGCTGCTCGCCGAGCCAATAGCCGGTGCAGATTCGGATCTCGTCGAAGCCGTCGAGGACGTCGAGCTTGGTGAGCGCGATTCCGGTCACGCCCGCGATCGCGCAGCTCTGCCGCACCAGAACCGCGTCGAACCAGCCGCAGCGGCGCTTGCGGCCGGTGACGGTGCCGAATTCGTGGCCGCGCTCGCCGAGCATCTGGCCGGTCGCATCATCGAGCTCGGTCGGGAAGGGGCCGGAGCCGACCCGGGTCGTGTAGGCCTTGACGATCCCGAGCACGAAGCCCGCCGCCGAGGGGCCGAGGCCGGTGCCCGACGCAGCGGTGCCGGCGACGGTGTTGGACGAGGTGACGAACGGATAGGTGCCGTGGTCGACGTCGAGGAGAACGCCCTGAGCGCCCTCGAACAGGATGCGGCGGCCGCGGAGACGCGCCTCGTTGAGGGTCATCCACACCGGCTTTGCAAATTGCAAAACGAAATCGGCGATTTCTCCAAGCTCGCGCTCGAGTCGGTCGCGGTCGATCGGCTGCTCGCCGAAACCGGCCCTCAACGCGTCGTGATGCGCGCACAGCCTGTCGAGTTGCGGCCCAAGGTCTCCCAGGTGGGCGAGGTCGCACACGCGTATGGCGCGGCGGCCGACCTTGTCCTCGTAAGCCGGGCCGATTCCGCGGCGGGTGGTACCGATCTTGCCCTGTCCCGACGCGTCCTCGCGGAGGGCGTCAAGGTCGCGGTGGAAGGGGAGGATCAGCGGACAGGTGTCGGCGATCTGGAGGGTTTCGGGGGTCACCGCAACGCCCTGCTCGGTCAGCTTCTCGACCTCGGCCTTCAGCGCCCAAGGGTCGAGAACCACGCCATTTCCTATGACGGAAAGGGTGCCGCGGACGATTCCGGACGGGAGCAACGAGAGCTTGTAGGTGCGGTCGTCAACCACCAGTGTGTGGCCGGCATTGTGGCCGCCCTGGAAGCGGGCGACGACGTCGGCGCGGCTCGCGAGCCAGTCGACGATCTTGCCCTTGCCTTCATCGCCCCATTGTCCGCCGATGACGGTGACGTTCGCCAAGACCAAACCTTCTCATGTCCGGAAAGGCCGTCCCTCTAAGCCCGGCGCGGCCCAGCGTCCAGCTTACCTTGCCCGAACATGGCTGGAACGTTGTTCAGGGTTAATGAAACCCTGCCTAGAGTCGGGTCGTTCAGGAAGCCAGCAGTACATGGAGTTTCACATGCGTAAGATGACCCTGGCGATCGCAGCAGCGACGATGACGGTTCCGGCGGCGATGACGCTGCCCGCAGCCCCCGCCGAGGCGCAACGCTATTATGACCGTAGCGGCAATTATGTCGGCCCGACCTGGCGCGGCCAGGATGGTCGCTACCGCTGCCGCCGTCCGGACGGCACCACCGGCCTCATCGTCGGCGGCGCGGCCGGCGCTCTGATCGGCCGCGAGATTGCCGGGCGCGGCGACCGCGACGTCGGCACCATCCTCGGCGCCGCAGCCGGCGCTCTGATCGGCCGCGAGGTCGAGCGCGGCATGGCCCGCCGCCGCTGCCGCTAAACCCTTCGCTCCCTTTCCGCTGCGGCGGGAGGGGATGCCAGTAACGGCCCCCTCTCCCAGTCGGAGAGGGGGCTTTTCTTTGCGTCGGATCCTCGTGAAGCCGGGCAGCACTCGCGAGAGAAGACGACCCGTCAGGGGACAGTCGATTCTTCGCCGTTGATCACCGGTTCGGAAGAGTCACTCTCCCGCCTCGCAATCACGCGAACGGGAGATGATCATGCGGATCCTCGGCACCAATGAGCTGAAGCACGTGACCGGCGGGGCCAACAAGCCGAACTATGGGGGCGGCCCCGGCAACAGCGGTCCGGGCGACAAGAACAGCCAGAACGAGCGCGGCCACGGCGGGCAGCCCACCGATCGCAAGTGAAGCGACCCTGATGAGACAAGGGCGCTCAGCCGGATCTGCCGAGCGCCCTTCTTCCTGAACCGCCGCGGTTGGTTCGACTTGGCCGAACGATCAGGTCGTGGTGGTGCCGCCGCCTTCGCCGCCTCCCGTAGGAGCGGCGTTCGACTTGCGGCGGCGGGCGGTGCCGGAGCCGGCGCTGCTGCCGCTCCTCGAGGCGGACTTCTTGCCGCCGCTGGTGCGCTTGCCCGCGGTGGTTCCCGCCTTGGTCCTCGTCGACGTCGCCGCGGCCTTGCCTGCCGTGGACTTTCGACTCGTGCCGCCGGCCGGCTTGCGCGCCGCGCCGCCGGTCTTTCGCGCGGTCGCGCTCCGCGTCACGCCGCTTGAAGATGCAGCCGCACCGGCGCCCTTGCTCGTGCCAGAGGGTTGGCCGGACTGGCCGCTGCCGGCGGTGCCCAACGTCATCATGCGCTGGACCGCATCGGTGGCGGCGTTGATGATCGCGGCACCGATCCGGCTGGCATTCTCGGCCGCGGCCTCGGCAGCCGCCTCGGCCGCCTCGCTCGCATCCTTGATGTTCTTGCGCGTGGTGTCGCGAACCGTCTTGTTGGCGGCGAGCGCCGCCGCCGCGGTCACCAGGCCCGCGGCGAGCAGGCTTCGGGCCACCGGGTTCTGGGCGAGGTCGGCGGCCCGGCGGCCGGCCTCGCGAAGCGCGTCGGGGATTGCGTCGGCGGCGCGACGTGCCGCCTCCTGAGCATCGTCGAGGCCGCTCTTCTTGGCCCCGCCGGAAGACTTGTCCTTCGGCCCTTTCGCCATCAGCCGTCTCCTGCTGTTCGTAACCTCAGCGTAACAAGCGACTTAGACGAAGAACAGTTCCAACTTGGATCAAGAGCGCTCGCCGCTTTCCTCCTGCTCCTCCGCGATGCTCTGGCCGCGGTCCTGATGGGCCTGCTGGTCCTCCTTAAGCTCGTTGGTGGTGTCGAGCTCCTCGGGGCCGCGGCCGCCGCCCTGCTCGACGTCGAAACGCTCGCCCCGCGACAGGCCGTCGGGATTGGTGCCGGGCGCGGTCTGGCTGTCGGGACCCTCACTCTGGCCCTGGTGGAATTGCTGGTTCTGGGCATTGCCGTAGCCGCCGGTGCCGCTGCTGCCGCCGGCCGAGTCCAGATCCGACTGGCCCGGGCCGCCGCCGATCATCCGGCCGCCGGTCTGGGCAAGCTTCTGCTGGTCGCGGAATTCCTCGATCACTTCGCGGTCGGTGATGTTCATGTCATTTCTCCTGATTGGTCTGCGGACCGCGGCCGAGGTCGCCGGCCTCATAGGGCTCGCCGTCGGGGTTCACGAGATGGGTCGACTGGGCGGCCTCCTTGCCGTCGTCGCCCTCGCCCTTGTTGGCTTCGAGATGCTCGGGGATCTCGTTGTGGCGGGCTTCGTCGCTCTCCGGCACCGGATGCCCGCCGCTCTCTTCGGCACTCATCGGTCGGGTGCCGACACCGGGGGCTTGGTTCCGCCGCCGGCGGTGTCGCTGTCATAATCTTCGCCCGGCGTGCCGCCGGCTCCGGCATTGGAGCCGCTGCCGAACACCGAGCCCGATTTGGGATCGAAACCGGCGCGTTCGCCGCGCTGGTTTTCGGTCTCGCCCTTGTCGAGCCGGTCGGTAAGGCCCTTGTCCTGATCCGCGTGATGAAGCGCCGACGAAAGGTTCTGGGTCTTGCCGGGAATGAGCTCTTCCTGCGGTGCCTTGCTGGGGAAGCGTTCCTGCTTCTCGCCCATGACATGTCTCCTTGCTTTCCTTGGCGGGATGAACGAGCCGGGTGCGGGTGCCGTTCCGGGAGAGGGGAGGAAGCGCGTGCGGTTTGCGACCGAGCGCCGGCTGCTTCAGGGCGCGATCGGGCTCGCCTGCCTGGTGCCGCTGTCGGCCGGGTTCGCCGGGGTCATCGAAGGGCCGGCGATGTTGCGAGGCGTTGCGGCGACACCGCCCGACCTCGACAGCCACATGCGCTACCTGTCGGGCCTGCTGCTCGGGATCGGCATCGGCTTCCTCGCCTGCGTGCCGCGCATCGAAGCGCGAGGCGCCCTGTTCCGCGCGCTCGGCCTGATCGTCGTCGTCGGCGGGCTGGCGCGGGCGGTGTCGCTGCTAGAAGCCGGCATTCCCGGAGCCGAGCATCGGCTCGCGCTCGCGATGGAGCTTGGCGCGACGCCCTTACTGGTTCTTTGGCAGGCGCGGATCGCGCGGCGCTGGAACGCAGAATTGCGAGTCAGTAACGATTCAACGCCGAGACCCGACACACAACAAAAATTACAAGTTCCAGAAAAGCCAAGTGCCGCCGGACAATAGTCCAGCGGCCCCTTTACATGGCCAGCGATCGGAAGTGATCGCCCGGAAGAGCTTGGAAAGCTTAGGCTTTCGTCTCCCGAACGGACTTGACCGACCTCTCTGCTGAACCATGAGACATCGGATCACCTCCTTTCGCCAGTTGATGTTGGAATCAGTATGATTCGCGCCGATTCGGCGATCAAGTCTTGTTCGAAAAATTTTTTCGCATAACAGTGGATAACTCGCGCCGGCTCCGGGCGAGCTTCCTCACCGACTCTAGCGGCACTCCTCGACCACCCGCGCGGCCTCGGGCCAGGCGGGAATGACGAGCCGCGCCGTTCCCGCCGCCTCGACCGCGAAGCGGCCGCGGCTGAAGGCGATCGCGTCGAGCAACGGGTCGGACGCCGGCAGTTCGGCGACCAGTCCGCCGCCAGCGAGGGTCGCCGGCAAGTTGCGCGCTTCCGAGCTGGTTCGAACGGTGAGCATGGTGCCGGATGCGCCGGGCCGCTCGAGGCGGATGCGCGAGCCGGTACAGGCGATGACGAAGGTGGGGCTACCCGGCAGGCCGAATGCCGCCGAACCGCCCTGGCGGTAGGTCCAGCCGCCGGCGCTGAGCAGTGCGTCGATCCACGCGACGTTGGGCGTGGGCGCTGGTGGCTGCTGGACCGGCGGTCGCGGCGGAAGCACCTGAACCGGAGGCGCCACCGGCTGTGGCTGCGGCCGAGGCGTGCTCGGCACGCAGGCGGCGAGGGCGAGGACGGGCAACAGGCCCGATAAGCGGAGCAAGGTCATGACGTCTCCCTTCCCCTGAAGCCCTTTCCAAGCGAAACGCGTTGGTTCAAGCCTGATGCGGCGAACGGCCGGTGAAGCTGGGAGGAATGATGCGCGTAGCGATGACGATGGCGGCTGGGACCGCTTTGGCACTGGCGGGCTGCTCCCAGGTCGTCGAAACCGGGGTCGCGGACCATCTCGAGCAGGCCGGGGTTCCGGCCGGAATGGCGCAATGCATGGCGCAGATGTGGACGGAACGCCTCAGTGCCCAGCAGCTTGTTCGGCTCGGTCGAAGCGCCGCGGAAATGGCCGAGGCGCGCCAGCAGGGCTCCCCGCTGGTCGACGTCGTCAACCGCGCCGAGGCGCTCAACGATCCTCAGATCGTCGAGGTCGTCACCCAGTCCGCGGTGACCTGCGTCGGACAGATCTGACCTATTGCGCCGGCGCGGCCGTGTTGCCCGCAGGGGCCGCGCTGCTCACGTTGCCGATGGCGGTGTTGCCGGGTTGTCCCTCGCCCGGCGGACGCGAGCAGCCACGCAGATAGTCGCCGACCATCGGATTATGCGGAAGGATCAGCGGCGGGACGTCGTCGACGCGGACGACGATCGGCTGGGCCGAGGCGACGAGCAGGCCGAAGATGCGACTGGTCGGAGCGACTTCGCCGCGCTGCATCGGAATGCTGCCGATTCCCGACGACACCGGAAGCCGCTCGCTGACGTCGCCGATCGTCACGACCATCGACGGCTGCGCCCCGGCAGTCGACGCGGCACCGTGGCGCTGGAGAAGCACGCCGCCGCCTTGGGGCGCGCACAGCAGGCTGAACAACGGCTCGGTCCCCATCGGACCGAACTCGAGCGCCTGGCGTTCGTCCTGGAGCGCCGCGCGCCACTGGCCGATCGCCGGCTCTCGGTCGTCCTGCTCGGGCGTACGGACCTGACCGACGCGATTGTAGCCCTGATTGCCCTCAGGCGGCACCATGCTCGCTTCCTCGGACCGGGCGCAGGCGGCGAGCAGCAGGGCGAGGCAGAGGGACGAAGCGAAGGCGCAGCGCATCGAGGATTCTCCTTGGGTCTGGCCGCGTCTTAGTGCGGTTCTCACGCGCGGGAAACCTAGCCCTGCCATCCCCACGGCAGCGGCGGCGCCGCTGCCGGACGGGTCAGGTCGAACTCGACCCGGAAGTGGCGCTGAGTCGGTCCCGGCGGACGGCGCAGCTCGTAGGCGAACAGGCCGTCATGGACCTCGATGGCCCAGACGTTGGTCGTGGACACGTCGCGGCCTTCGCGACGGAACAGCGCGATCGATTCCGCGTCGACCGGAAACTCTTGGCGCGAGGCGCTGCCGGCGGTCGCCGTGTCGCCGCCATATTGGGTGAGCACGTCCTCGCTGCCGTCCTCGTGGCGATGGTCGTGCTTGAGGCGCAGGCCGTCGGCCGTGCGCGTGATCACCCAGGTGCGCGAGCGGTCCTCGCCGACTTGGAAGGGAATTCGAATCCGGTTCGGAGAGCAGTCGGCGACGTGCATCACCAGCCGCTGCCCCGCCATGTCGCGGTCGGCGGACTCGCTGGTCACCAACCGCCCTTCGTAGGCCTTGCCGCACAGCGACTGGAGGCGGGTGAAGAAGGTGTCTTGGGGCGAGGGCGCTGGAACGGTTGCACAGCCGGCAACAGCAAGGCCGAGCAGCGGCGCGGCGAGGGCGAGGGAGCGTCTGATCATGACGCTCCCGTAACCTGCCGCGCCGCCGTCGCCTAGAAGAAGCCGGGCACCTCGCGCTGCGCCGGCGTTGGCCGCAGCGGGCTGACCAGCTCGCGCTCGGCCTCGCTCTGGGCCGTCTGAGCGCTTGCAGCCGATGCCGACGCGATCGGCGTGCAGGCGCGACCGGCGAGGAAATCGAGCGAGGCGCGGATCGACGCCTCGCGCGGGTCGCCGAGCTGGAAGGTCAGATCATCGCCGGCGCGGCAGGTCGCCTGCATGAAAGGCGCCAGACCGTCGAAATAGGCGCCCTGACCTGCCGAGTTCTGGGTCGCGAAGGCGACGACCCGGAGGCGGTCGTCGCACTGCGGCCGGTCGCGAGCGATCTGCCCGACCGGCTTGCCATAGGTGTTGGTGCCGACCAGCGCCGCGTTGGCGCCGAGATACGGGATGAATGAGTTGATCACGAGCTCGCTCGCCGAGGCGGTGCCGCCGGTGCCGATGAACGCGATCCTGGTCGACGCGATCGCTTCCGCCTGGGCACCGAACAGGTCTGTCGAGTTGTTTACCGCCTTCTCTGGACGGAACACCGTGCGGCTGAACACCTGACCGACCCGGTTCGCGCCGAGCAGATCGCCGAGCAGCTCACCGATCGAAACTAGTCCGCCGCCATTGTAGCGCAGGTCGACGATCACCTCGGTGATGCCCTGCGCGCGGAACTGCGCGAAGGCATTGCGAAGCGCAGGATCGGCGGTGTCGATGAAGGTGCGCAGGTTGACGTAGCCGACGCGGCGGCCGCCATCGTCGATGATCCGCGCGCCGTAGCGGCTCGAGACGGGGGTGAGCGTGAAGTCGGCCTTGGCGACGGTCACATCGCGGGTGCCGGCGGCGTCGGAGATGCGAAGCACGCGCGTGGTGCCGACGGTGTTCGGCCCGAGCGCATTGGTGATGCCTGCGCTGCCCTCCGTGGCGATGATGGAATCCACAGTTCGGAGAGTCGCCGCACTGGTGCCGATCGCGAGGATCTCGGTGCCGCGGTCGATCCCGGCCGCGAGCGCCGGCGCGCCCTCGAATGCCTCGGCGATGAACAGGCGGCGCTGAGCCGCGTCGATCGACAGGCGGATTCCGAAGCCCGCACTGGAGCCCTGTTGGAAGAAGGCGTTCTCCTCGGCAATGGAGGTGACGTAGGTGAAGAAACGGTCACGCCTCTGCGCCCGCGCCGTCGCGGTCATGGCATCGACAAAGTCGCTGAGCGTCGGAGCGCCGACCGGGTTGGTGGCGGGCAAGGTTTCGGGGAAGAGATACCATTCCCGAATCTCGCCGGCGACCCAAGCTTGGCGGTCGGCCAGCGAGCAGGTCGTGCCGGTGGGAGGCGGCGTCGGGGTCGGCGTCGAACCGATCGGGGGCGAGGAGCCGCCACCGCCACCGCCGCCACCGCACGCTGACAGGACACCGACAAAGGCCAGCAAGGCACCGCTACGCTTGAATCTCACGACAACATCCCTCCGGTTTTTCAGTCGCTTAGCAGAGATTCGCGCGTGCGTCATCCGGCTCTGCGGTTAGGATGATAGCTTTCGCGGGGCCGGGAAGGGAACAGTCTTTGATGGAGAGAGGGGGCCGCACCTCCAGGCGCGGCCCCGCCCCACTTTCAGCAGCTGCAGTTGCGGCAGGTGCACGGGTTGCAGCGGCAGCCGCCGCGGCAGGCGCAGGCGGTCCGGGCTTCAATTTCGGTCGTCTTCATCGTCATTTCTCCCTTGGCCCCTCATTGGGCTCGGCCCATATGGCATCCGTACCGTGGTACGGAGTCAAGCGATGGATGTGATGACGATCGCGGGCCTCGCCAAGGCGGGCGGCGTGGGGGTCGAGACGGTTCGCTATTACCAGCGGCGCGGGCTGATCGCCGAGCCGCCGCGCAGCGGAGGAAGCGGCCTCGGCGGCGGAGTCCGCCGCTATGGCGCGGAGGACGTGCGGCGGCTGCGCTTCATCCGCAGCGCCCAGAGCGCCGGCTTCACCCTGGATGAGATCGCCGAGCTGCTCGCGCTCGACTCGACCAATGACCGCGCCCGCGCCCGAACACTTGCCGCCAGCCGAACTGCGGCCCTGGACGAGCGGATCGCCGAGCTCCAGCAGGCGCGCGCCGCGCTCACCCGCCTCGCCGACAGCTGCGCGGCGGGCAAGAAGGGACCCTGCCCGATCATCGCCGCCTTCGAAACAGCCTGACCAAAAAGAAAGGGCGCCCGAAGCCGGACGCCCTTCCCGAAAATCTGGAGCGTGAGCGGCCTACATGCCGCTGACGTTGCTCTGAACGCTGCCGTTGCTCGCGGCATTGTCGGTCGCGTCGACCGCGTCGGCCTTCTCGTCGCCCTGTTCGCGGACGGCCTCGGCCTTGTCCTCGAGCGCTTCGGCGGCCTGGTCGTTGCTGGTGTTCTCGGCAGCAGCCTCGAAATTCTCGGCGATGTTCTCGGCGTTCGCCTCGATATTCTCGGCCGCCCGGTCGTCGGCGCCGCCGCCGCACGCCGCCAGCGTCAGGAGACCAGCCGCAGCCGCGGCCTTCACCAAAATCTTCATGCTTGGAACCCCTTTTTCAGCTTCCACGAAAAGGGGCGCCTCGGCGGGCAGCCGGAAACGCCCTCATCGTGCTGAGTCGCACAAGATTGCCAAGCGCACAAGTCGAGAAAGGGTTCCTCAGGCCATCGCCCGCAGAGCGACTTCGCCTTCCTCATAGCCGTCCCAATAATGAAGGTGATGGGCAGTCACCTTGATCAGTACGAGGCCACGCGTGTCGACGCCCTCTTCGAACCAGCGGTCGAGGTCCTTGGTCCAGTGCGCAGCGAACTCCGCCGTGTCGCGGATCAGCTCGGCGTGCCCCTCGACGGTCAGAAAGAACGGCCGCATTCCCAGCATCCCCGCTTTGGCCTGGTAGGCGAGGCCGACATGAGGATCTCGCGCGATGTCGCCGACGGTGCGGGTGTCCTCGAGCGTGAAGAAATAGGAGTCGCCGTCGAAATCGACGTCGCGATTGTTGCTCATCGGCCGGCCGGCGATGGCCCCGCCTTCGGTGCGGGTGCTGAGCACCGCGAAATCGATATCGCGCATTCTGGCCGCAATATCGGCGAGGGTCTTGGTGCTGGAACTGCTCGTCATCTTCGCGCTCCTGGTTGAGAGAACCCAACGCGGGGCCGAATGGAATTGTTCAGGCACGAAAAGCATGGTCGCGAGTGGGCCTGAGCGGCTGGGATCGGCTCGGCTGGAGCGGAGGCCTTGCCGAGCGCCGGCGGCGAGCGGCGGCTTGGGCCGGTGCGGGTCGAGGCATGGGGGCCAGGCGGGCGCGGTCGGAGCCGAGGATCCTGACCTGTTCGCCGACGGTCTCGTTCGCGCGACCACCCAGTTGGGGCCGGTAGATGTCGGCGGTGGCCTGTGGGGCGGCGCACAGCCTGGCGCCAGCCGCCTCGACGCCGGCCCGCATTTGTCGGCGCCGCTGCGGGTCGGCGGAGTGAACTTGAGGTTGATGGGCGAATGGCGATTCCGCCTCGCCGGCGACGCGGCGCCCGGCTCCGGCCCAGCTTTCACCCTCGCAAGCGACTTCTGAGCTGCGGCCCTTGACTCCGTACCATGGTACGGATGCCAAGTGCTGCCTCGTCCGTTCCAACGACGAGGAGAATCCCAATGGCCACCACGCTCGATACCGCGGCCCCAGCGGCCGGGCGCAAGCGCGCCGTCATCCACCGGATGGTGATGGACAAACATGTCTGCCCGTGGGGCGTGAAGGCGAAGCACCTGCTCCGCAGCGCCGGCTACGAGGTCGACGACCGCTGGCTCACCACCCGCGAGGAGGTCGATGCATTCAGGGCCAAACACCAGGTCGCGACCACGCCGCAGGTCTTCATCGGTGGCGAGCGCATCGGCGGTCATGACGACCTACGCCGCTTCCTCGGCAAGAAAGTGCGCGATCCGAAGGCGGTGACCTACAAGCCCGTCGTCGCCATCTTCGCAATCACCGCGGCGATGGCGGCGGCGACCAGCCAGGCGGTGTTCGGAACGCCGTTCACGATCCGCGGCGCGGAATGGTTCATTGCGTTCTCCATGGCCGTTCTCGCGCTTCTGAAGCTTCGCGACGTGGACGGCTTCGCGACGATGTTCCTCGGCTACGACCTGCTCGCCAAGCGCTGGCTCCCCTACGCCTATATTTACCCGTTCGCGGAGGGGCTGGCGGGCGTGCTGATGATCGCGATGGTCCTCAACTGGCTGTCGATCCCGATCGCCTTGTTCATCGGCACGATCGGCGCAGTCAGCGTGTTCAAGGCGGTGTATATCGACCGGCGCGAGCTCAAATGCGCCTGCGTCGGCGGCGATAGCAACGTTCCGCTGGGCTTCGTCTCGCTGACCGAGAATCTGATGATGATCGCGATGGCGGTGTGGATGCTGGCGCGGATGTAAGGCTCGACAGGGTGGGGGCGCGGCGCGGATTCGACGGGGCGGCGGGTGCGTGCTAAGGGCCCTGCCAAGCGCCGGCTCCCCCACCCTCGCGCGCATGCCGGCCCCGGGCGTTCCCAGCGTCCGCAGCGCCCCGCTCGCCAAGGAGCCACGACCGAATGAGTCAACAGCGTGATTTCTATATTGCCCGCGCCGCCGAAGCGCGCCGCGACGCCGCGGCCGCGACCCTCGCCAACGTGCGCGAGCGCTGCCTTCGCGCTGCCGACGCCTGGGACGCGATGGCCGACCGCGCCGAGCGCTCCGAGCGCCACCGCGAGGCCGACGCCGCCCGCAAGGCCGCCATGGCTGCGAACGAGCCACAGTCGGTCGTCGCTCACTAGCTCCGGCCCTCCAACCCGGCGCGAAGCGCGCCGGGTTGGTCTGGAAAAATCTGTATTACGCAGATGCGAGCTTTGGTGAGCCGTTGCGGCAACCGCCCTCGGCGGCATAGCCTTGTCCGCCTTCCGCTCGATCATGTGAACCAGGCAGTGGCGGACACGAAGCGGCAGATGCGCGCGGGTTTTTGGAGCGGCCTGTGTCCAACGAGCGACTGGGATGACTTGGCGCCGGCGCGCCCCTACATCGCGGCCCCATGTCCGCACCTGTTCTCGCTTACGAAAATCTCGGCCTCGTCCAAGGCGCCGGCTGGCTGTTCCGCGGCCTCGACCTGTTCATCGGCGCGCGCGACCGGCTCGCGCTGATCGGGCGAAATGGCGCCGGTAAGACGACGCTGCTCAAATGCATCGCCGGCATGATCGAGACCGACGAGGGGCGGCGGACGATCCAGCCGGGCATCAACGTCGTGCTTCTCGAGCAGGACCCGGATGTCACCCGCTTCGAGACCCTGCACGATTTCGCGACTGGCGGCGGCATCCCCGCGCACGAGGTGGAGGCGATCGCGTCGCAGATTGGGATCGACCTAGATCGGCCGGCGGCAACCGCGTCGGGCGGCGAGCGGCGGCGGGCGGCGATCGCTCGCGCGTTGGCGCAGGAGCCCGACGTTCTGCTGCTCGACGAGCCGACCAACCATCTCGATCTCGCCGCGATCGAATGGCTGGAGGACTGGCTCAGCCGCTATACCGGCGCGTTCATCGTGATCAGCCACGACCGCACCTTCCTCACCCGCCTCACCCGCTCGACCCTGTGGCTCGACCGCGGGTCGATCCGGCGCAACGAGGTCGGCTTCGGCGGCTTCGATGCCTGGACCGAGCAGGTCTATGCCGAGGAGGCGCGCAACGCCGAGCGGCTCGATGCCAAGCTCCGGATCGAGGAGCATTGGCTGCTTCGCGGGGTGACAGCGCGGCGCAAGCGCAACGAAGGCCGCAAGGCCAAGCTGATGGAGATGCGCGCCCAGCGGGCGGCGATGCTCGGCCCCGCCGGAGTCGCCAAGATCGGCCTCCAGAACGACGAGTCCAAGACCAAGACCGTCATCGACGCCGACCGCGTGACGAAGCGGTTTGGTGAGCGGGTGATCATCAAGGACTTCACCCTGCGCATCCAGCGCGGCGACCGCATCGGCCTGGTCGGAGCCAATGGCGCGGGAAAGACGACCCTGCTCAAGCTGCTGACCGGCGAGATCGGTTCGGACGAGGGGACAGTGACTCGCGCCAAGACCCTTACCGGCGTGATGATCGACCAGCAGAGGAAGCTGCTCGATCCGAACAAGCGGGTTCGCGACATCCTCGCCGACGGCGGCGACTGGATCGACGTTCGCGGCGTGCGGAAGCATGTTCAGGGGTATTTGAAGGAGTTCCTGTTCGAGCCGACCCTGATCGACGCCAAGGTCGGAACCCTGTCGGGCGGCGAGCGGTCGCGGCTTCTCCTCGCACGCGAGTTCGCGCGGCGCTCCAACCTGCTGGTGCTCGACGAGCCGACCAACGACCTCGACCTCGAGACGCTCGACCTCCTTCAGGAGGTCATCGCCGATTATGACGGCACCGTCCTCATCGTCAGCCACGACCGCGACTTCCTCGACAAGACGGTGACGGTGACGTTGGGCCTAGACGGCTCGGGCAAGGTCGACATCGTCGCCGGCGGCTACGAGGACTGGGAGCGCAAGCGCCGGCCGCACGTCCACAATCCCAAGGTCGCGGCCCCGACGAAGAGCGAGCAGAAACCCGAGCGCAAGCAGACCAAGCTCACCTACAAGGACCAGCGTGACTTCGACTTGCTGCCGCAGCGAATCGACGAGCTGGAAGCCGAGATCGCCCGCGCCGAGGACATTCTCGCCGACCCCGACCTTTACACGCGAGATCCCAAGCGGTTCGACCAGCTCATGGTAGCGATCGAAAAGGCCCGCGCGGAGCGGAACGCCGCTGAAGAACGCTGGCTGGAGCTCGCCCAGCAAGTCGAGGCCCTGGCGAGCTAAGCCCTTTCCCGCCGGGAAGGGGTGTCGAGCGAAGCGAAGCAGTGTGAGGGCGAGGCGCACGCAGGCTCCCTCACCCTCCCACTCGCTACGCGAGCAGTAGCGCAATCGGCCACCGCAACCTGAAGCGCGCAGGTCAGAGCCGAGCGCCCTCCCTTCCCCCCTGCCCCTCCCCCTGCTAGTGCGCCTCGCAGACAGCGCCGGGGATGCGCACCCGACCCGGCGTGAAGTACCACTTTCGCGACGAGGACACCCGCCATGACCGCCACCGGCCAGGACAGCCTGAACACCCGCTCCACGCTCGACGTGAACGGCAAGTCCTATGCTTATTATTCGCTGGCCAAGGCGGCCGAGAAGCTGGGCGACGTGTCCCGCCTGCCCTTCTCGATGAAGGTGCTGCTCGAGAACCTTCTGCGCTTCGAGGACGGCACCACCGTCACCCGCGCCGACATCCAGGCGGTGGTCGACTGGCAGAAGACCCGCAGCTCGACCGCCGAGATCCAGTACCGGCCGGCGCGCGTGCTGATGCAGGACTTCACCGGCGTTCCCTGCGTCGTCGACCTCGCGGCGATGCGCGACGCGATCACCAAGCTCGGCGGCGACGCGAAGAAGATCAATCCGCAGGTGCCGGTCCATCTCGTCATCGATCACTCGGTCATGGTCGACGAGTTCGGCACGCCCAAGGCGTTCGAGAAGAATGTCGAGCTCGAATATCAGCGCAACATGGAGCGCTACGAGTTCCTGAAATGGGGCCAAACCGCGTTCGACAATTTCAAGGTGGTGCCGCCGGGGACGGGCATCTGCCACCAGGTGAATCTCGAGAACATCGCGCGCGGCGTATGGTCTTCCAACGAGATCCCGATGGCCGGCGCCGGCCGCCGCTCGGACGACGACCGCCGCTCCGACGACGAGTTCGTCGCCTTCGACCGGCGCACCGACCGCGACCGCCGCTCGGGCGACGAGGACCGCCGCGGCGGCGACCGCGGGGCGGCGGAGATCGCCTATCCCGACACCTGCGTCGGCACCGACAGCCACACGACGATGGTCAACGGGCTGGGCGTGCTCGGCTGGGGCGTCGGCGGGATCGAGGCCGAGGCCGCGATGCTCGGCCAGCCGGTCTCCATGCTGATCCCCGAGGTGGTCGGCTTCCACCTGTCGGGGGCGCTGCGCGAGGGCATCACCGCGACCGACCTGGTGCTGACCGTGACGCAGATGCTCCGCAAGAAGGGCGTCGTGGGGCGCTTCGTCGAATTCTACGGGCCAGGCGTGTCGGCGCTCAGCCTCGCCGACCGCGCGACCATCGCCAACATGGCGCCGGAATATGGCGCGACCTGCGGCTTCTTCCCGATCGACCAGAAGACTCTCGACTACATGCGCCTGACGGGCCGGTCCGAGGAGCAGATCGCGCTCACCGAGGCCTATTCGAAGGCGCAGGGCCTGTGGCTCGATCCGTCGATCGAGCCGGTGTTCACCGACACGCTGACCCTCGACATGGGCAGCGTCGAGCCGAGCCTCGCCGGGCCGAAGCGGCCGCAGGACAAGGTCCTCCTGAGCCAGGTCGACGAGGAGTTCCGAGCCAACTTCACAGGCGAGTACGGCCATCCGTCCGAGGAGCTTCCGGCGCGCTTCCCGGCCGAGGGAAACGGCCACGATCTCGGCCATGGCGACGTGGTGATCGCGGCGATCACGAGCTGCACCAACACCTCCAACCCGTCGGTGCTGGTCGCCGCCGGCCTCGTCGCCCGCAAGGCGCGCGAGAAGGGGCTTGAGCGCAAGCCCTGGGTGAAGTCGTCGCTCGCGCCGGGCAGCCAAGTGGTCACCGACTATCTCGACCGCGCCGGCCTCAGTGCCGATCTCGACGCATTGGGCTTCAACCTCACCGGCTATGGCTGCACGACCTGCATCGGCAATTCGGGGCCGCTTCCCGAGCCGGTCAGCAAGGCGATCCACAAGAACGATCTCGTCGCGGCGTCCGTCCTGTCGGGCAACCGCAACTTCGAGGGCCGCGTGTCTCCGGACGTTCGCGCCAACTATCTCGCTTCGCCGCCGCTCGTCGTCGCTTACGCGCTCAAGGGCACGGTGATCGAGGATATGGTCGCCACGCCGATCGGCAAGGGCAAGGACGGCGAGGACGTGTACCTCAAGGACATCTGGCCGAGCAACGAGGAGGTCCGCTCGCTCATCGACCAGTTCGTCAACGCGGACATGTTCAAGGCGCGCTATGCCGACGTCTACAAGGGCGACGAGCGCTGGCAGGGCATCCCGGTGACCGGCGGAGCGACCTATGACTGGCCGGCCTCGTCGACCTATATCGCCAACCCGCCCTATTTCGATGGGATGACGATGACTCCGACGCCGCCGACCGACATCATCGGCGCTCGGCCGCTGGCGATCCTTGGCGACAGCATCACCACTGACCACATTTCTCCGGCGGGCTCGATCAAGGCGGACAGCCCGGCGGGCATCTACCTGACCGAGCACGGAGTGACCCGCTCGGACTTCAACAGCTACGGCGCGCGCCGCGGCAATCATGAAGTGATGATGCGCGGCACCTTCGCGAACATCCGCATCAAGAACAAGATGGTCCCGGGCGTCGAGGGCGGCGTCACCCGCCATATCCCGAGCGGCGACCAGATGGCGATCTACGACGCCGCGATGCGCTACAAGACGTCGGGCGTTCCGCTGGTCGTCATCGCCGGCAAGGAATATGGCACCGGCTCGTCGCGTGATTGGGCGGCGAAGGGGACGAACCTGCTCGGCGTTCGAGCGGTGATCGCGGAGACCTACGAGCGGATCCACCGCTCGAACCTGGTCGGGATGGGCGTCCTTCCGCTGCAGTTCGTCGGCACGCCGCCGGAGTTCGACGGAAGCGAGACCTTCACAGTCACCGGAGTCGCCGATCTTCAGCCGCGCCAGGAAATCACCGTGCAGGTCACCAAGGCCGACGGCTCGGCGTCGAGCTTCCCGGCGCGCGTCCGCATCGATACCGCCAACGAGCTCGAATATTTCCGCCACGGCGGAATTCTCCACTATGTGCTGAGGAGCCTCGCCACCTGAGGAGCGAGTCCATGCCCGACCGCCTGCTGATCGCCGTCCTGCTGCTGACGCTGGCCGGCTGCGGCCAGGCGGACGAGCGGGACGAAGGCGGCCTCAGGAGCGCGATCGAGCGGTCGGGGCGCAACGAGGCGGCGGCTTCCAAAGCCGTAGCACCGGCCGCCGCTCAGACCGTGCCGACCGAAGAGCCGACGGTCCAGGGTGAGGTCGATGCCCGCTCGCCCGCCGCGCCCGGCACGGCCCAGCGCCGCGCCATCCTCGATGCGCTTCGCCCCGCGGTGGAGGCACGGCTCGGGCCGAACGTCGAGTTCGTCGTCGACCGGATCTCGGTGGCGCCGGGGTGGGCCCTGGTGTTCGCCAACCCTCAGCGGCGCGGCGGCGCGCCGATCGACGGCCGCGCCATCTTCGGCGACGACATCAACAATATGGACGGGCTGACGGTGACCGCGATCCTGCGGTTTCAGGGCGGCCGCTGGAACCTCGTCGACCACGTCATCGGCGCCACCGACGTATGGTATTGCGACGGCCGCGTCGGCGCGCCGTCGTCGCTGACCGGGTGCTGAGCTGAGCGCGATCGAGATCCTCGTCGAGGTCGCCGGGTGGATGGGCGCCGGCCTCATCCTGCTCGGCTATGTCCTCGTCACCGCCGACAAGCTGACGGGCCGATCGCCCGCCTTCCAGTGGATGAACCTGCTGGGCGCGGCCGGCTTCGTGATCAACGGCGCCTGGCACGGGGCGATCCCGTCGGCGTCGCTCAATGTCGTGTGGATGGCGATCGCGATCTTCGCCCTGTTCCGCCTCTACCGCATCCGAAGGCGGCAGGCGGAATGACTCGGCTGGTCGATCTTAGCCATTCGGTTGGCGACGGCACCGTCACCTACAAGGGCCTGCCCGCGCCCAGGATCTGCGACTTCTGGACGCGCGAGGGCTCGGCCGAACATTATGACGACGGCTCGAGCTTCCAGATCGGCCGCATCGACATGGTCGCCAACACCGGCACCTATCTCGACACCCCCTTCCACCGCTATGCCGATGGCGACGATCTGGGGCGCGTCGGAATCGAGCGCTGCGCCGGGCTCAACGGCATTCTGGTACGCAGCGGTGAGATGGCGGTGGACGCGAACCTGTTCGAGAGCCTCGACGTCCGCGGCAAGGCAGTGCTGGTCCACACGGGCTGGTCGCGCCACTGGGGTAGCGAGACCTATTTCGAAGACCATCCCTTCCTCACCGAGGCCGCAGCCCGCCTCCTCGCGAATGGCGGCGCCGCGCTGGTCGGCATCGACAGCTACAATATCGACGACACCCGCACCCGCATGCGCCCGGTGCACACCATCCTGCTTGGCGCCCGCACCCTCATCGTCGAGCATATGACCAACCTCGACGCCCTCCCGGAGCGCGGTTTTCGCTTCACCGCCGCCCCGCCGAAGATTCAAGGCATGGGCACCTTCCCGGTACGCGCTTTCGCCGAGATCGTCTGAAAAGTCTTCGATTTACCGAGTTTAAAGCGCCCCCCGGCTAGTACGCAGCCTTTGCAACCGGCCGGGCGATCCCATGTTTGAAGTTGAGACGAACCACTCGGAGCGGCTGATTTTCCTTCGCATGGAAGGAGTGCTTTCGGTCGAGGAGGCGCACGCCTGCGCCGCCGCCAAGGAAGCAGCCGTCGACAGCCTGGGCCCGCCCTATGACGCCCATTCAACCGTCGTCGATATCCGCGACCTTCGGCTTCAACCGCAGGAGATCTTCGCGATCTTCACGAACTTCGTCGCGACGACCAAGCACAAGTCGCGCAAGATCGCGATCGTCGGCGGCGAGGGCACGGCGCGAATGCAGTTCCGCCGGGTGGCCGAGCGCGCGCCGCTCCGCGACGGCATGCGCTTCTTCACCGAAGCTGGCGAGGCGCGGGACTGGCTCCTTGGCGATGCGAGAGACCATTGTCAGCCCTCGCCCCCCACCGGCCTCACAGGGGCTCTTCCGAAAGGGTGACGCTGGCGGCCGCGGACCGGCCAACGCCGGCACTCGGTTCCGGAAGCGGCTTCCGGCGGACATACGACAATGTCTGCCGCTCGGACACGAGCCGAAGCGGCGCAGTCACAGAGCGCTCACGATCCCGATCAGTCCGAGCAGCAGGAGCAAAGCCGCCAAGGTGACGAGCACATTGCGGGTGATCGCGCCCCGCCTCTCGGTATCCTTGGGCGGAGTAACCCGGGGAGAGAGGCCCGGCTTGAAATGCTCCTTGCCTCCGGGGAGCGCTTCGAGCGGCTCCTTGTCCTCACGCGTCCGCATCCCGGTGGTCCCTCGCAGCTTTGCCGTCAGTCACTGAACGGAAGAGGTCCCGCAGCGCTCCGAACAAAGTAGGTGACCTGGGTTAGTGGGTTCCCCGACAGGTTTCGACCCGACCGCCTACGGCTGTCGCCAGGGGGCGCGACTTATGCGGCCAACGGCTCGCGAGGCGGCGTGGAAGAAGACCCAGAAGGCGCCGGTGAGCCCTCCGAAACAGGCGCCCAAGGGGGCAGAAACAAACTGTTCCGTTACGAGGTCCAGGGGCAAGAGGATCATCGCACCCGCCAGTGCTCCGAACGATACGAGGCCGGCGTACCGGCGCAGGCGCGGGACTTCGGCGAATTTCATGATCGCGTAGGCCGGCGCCAGCAATCCGACCGATCCCAACAGAGTGAAATAGGCCACGAACATCACCGGGCCGAGATGATGAATGCTCCCGCCAGCGAGAACGGTGCCTCCGATGGCGCCGGCCAGCGCGGCGAATATGCTGATCAGAAAAAGGCGGAATGCGGCCACCGGGCCCGTGTAGCGCGCAGAGAGCCCCGCGGGAACGGCATCGCGACGCTAAGAACGGACCCGCGTCCTACGAGCGGCGGGATTGGGCCATTGAGGCGGTGAGCGGTTGCGGCCGGGCGTCCTCTAGGCCTTCGGCCCAGCGCCGGAGCTCGTTCTCACAGGCGAAGGTCGCGCCGACATGGTGGTCGCGAGGGCCGAACATCGCCTCCACGAAGAAGCTGCCGGAGAGGCGGCCGTGAAAGTTGGACAGCCGGGAGGCGACCGCGACGAGCTGATCGCCACGGAAGACGAGAACCGCGTCGCCGTCGCCGTCTCGGGTGTCGAGGCGAACCGGTTGAATGGAGATTTGCATCATCAAGCCGCCGCGTGAAGGTAGCTCGGGTCGAAACTGCTGATCGCCTGCAAGAGGCCGAAATCCTCGATACACACGCCCTTCTGCCCCACCGAAAGCGCGCCGGCTTCGCGCAGGTAGCGAAGCATGCGGTTGACGTGCACAGCGGTGAGGCCGGTCGCGTCCGCAATCTGCTCCTGGGTCAGCGGTAGCAGGAACCGGTCCCCGGCCGCCACTCCGGCCGCCAGAGCGCGTGCGCCGAATTCGCACAGCATGTGGGCGATCCGCGTCTTGGCGTCGCGGCGGCCGACGTTGAGGACCCATTCGCGGAAGACCGACGCGTCGATCAGCGCGTCACGCCATAGCGCCTGGCCGATATTGGGCCGCTCGAGCGCCAATGCCCTCAGCCTGTCGG